>JAUIMB010000035.1 GCA_030432635.1 Bacteroidia bacterium
CAGTCGATAGTTCCTTTGTTTTCCCAAAGTCCTGTTACCTTATCTGCTACATAGCTTGCAAGCTTTTGAGGGGTTACAAAAGTTGAATTACTTGTACCTGCATTGACTTCTTCAATCGTGGCAACTCTCGCTTTTCCTTCAACGGTTTCCGATGCCGTTTCAATACTCGATTTTAGACCGGCTACTACTTGAAAACAAGTCCCATCAAATAGTAATAAATAATGATTGATGGTTCCCAAATCATCGGCAGCTAAGTCCACCAATACACCGTTCACGGCTTTCATTATTGGAACCGCTCCCTTACCATTGATATTGATTGTTGAAACGCCTGAATTACCATGATTGAATTTCACCTGAATACTCAATCCTTGTCGGTAAGTATTTTTCAATGCAGGATCTAACTCTAACACATAATCATCCGTTCCACCAGTTGTAACACCAAAACCACCGAGGCTATTTTCCACCGGAAAATCACCCACATAGTTTAAATCGTTTAGGTTCACATCGCTGCTATATCCACCAATTGCACTCATAATTCTTTAATTAAGTATGGCTAAGATTCCTATGAGTCCAATGCTCACGCCAAGTCCGGTTCCTAGGAATATCTTATCTCGTTTATGTCGTTTCACCTCTGTTTTTAGAAAACCCAATTGCAGGTTTACCTCATTGTTCACCTCTTTACTATTGGTAATGATGCTTTGATAGTTGATCGCTTGATTATGGAGCAACTTAATAGTTGAATCCTGCTGCTGAATCAAAGAATCTTGCAAAGCCAGTTGTGCAGATTGCTCAACTGCAATGCTGTCCTGATACTTTTTGCCTTCCAGTTCAATTGCAATTACTTTTGCCTGATTTACCGTAAAGCAGAAAAGTGTATCATTCTGAATGGTGTAAACTGTCGGTTTCAAATTCTGCGAAAAACCGATACAGTTCATCATTATCATAATTACCAATAGCCCTAATCTTTTCACTTTTCCTGTATTTAAGTTGTTCTAAATCCTTGTTTCGTTTTTTTAGTTCTTCCTTTATACCCTCTTGTTTTTCCAGTTGTTCAGTAATTTGCTCTTGCAAACCCTGATTGATAGCTAAGAGGCTGTCGTTTTGCTGTTCCAGTTTCTTGATGGTTTGCTCGTAATTGGGGTTTAGATTAACCGACCTGTCCTGCGAGCTCCAATACCATACAAAACCTATAATGGTCATCAGCCAAAGCAACAAGGTTGCATGGCTAAGTCGCATTTTCATCAGTTTGCTTTGTTTTTTCAATGGTCTGATGGAACTTCTCTGAAGTTTCATTTTCCTTTAGCGTTTTGTAATCCGTTCTTTTGCCTGTGATGTAGCGGACTAACCCATCTAAAATGAGTTTGTGAAAAACAAAGGCAAATACGAAGGACTGAAACAGTACTTCGATATGCTTAACTTCATATCCTCGAATGAAATACAGAATCACGGCATAGACTAACCCGACCAATGCCGTTCGGTATCTTCGCTTGGAAGAAATATTGGTTTTCTGCTTGATCTGATTGGTGAACTTTTCTGAGTTGATACCATATCCGATAATGATAAAAGTGAGAATGTAAGCCCAATCAAGGCTTTTCACATATCCCATAATTTGTGTCGCTATTTCTGTAATAATTCCTGTATCCATAATTCTTGCATTTATGATTGGAGCATATCTGTTATCTGTTTGAGGGCTGCATGCTTTTCTATACCCGATTCGTTTAGCTGCAAAGCCAAATTTTTGAGCTTTTTCTCTTTCCTATCGGAAGGTTTGGCTAAATGCCATCGAGTTAAATTCCATAGTAAAACATGCTGTTCGTAATCCAATACTTTGAGCTCTTTTTCAAGAAGTTCTTTGTTTGTCTTATCCACTTTTAAATCTTTTTCCC
>JAUIMB010000017.1 GCA_030432635.1 Bacteroidia bacterium
ACAGTACAGCCTCAACGTTAGTAGCCTCTTGATTCGAAGAATTGACTATAAAAATATTGAACTCAACAGCTTCGTTAGGTTCAATCTGGCCATCACCATCACCATCACTACCTCCACTCGCATCATCATCAATTTCTACTGAAGAGATACTTAAATCAGCATTACCTGAGCTATTACCGAAGACCTGAATCACAAATGTATCAGTGAATGTACCTTGATCTGAGGTTATGGTTAATGTAAATTCAACACTCATTGTTGGTGCATCAGGAGATACCAGAATGTCAAAATCAGGACTGTCATCAATAGCACCACCAGCGATATCACCATATGAACGATCATCATCTGTAATTGTGATGTACGGATTAGGATTGCTAAGTGACAGTACAGCCTCAACGTTAGTAGCCTCTTGATTCGAAGAATTGACTATAAAAATATTGAACTCAACAGCTTCGTTAGGTTCAATCTGGCCATCACCATCACCATCACTACCTCCACTCGCATCATCGTCAATTTCTACTGTAGAGATACTTAAATCAGCATTGCCTGAACTATTGCCGCTATCACTGCCTTCTATAATTAATGAAAATGCCTGCGAATTATTTTGAAGGCTGCCTTGGTGTGAAATAGTTATAGTATATGTTTCTCCTGGCGTTGGATTTTCAATAAATACCACTTCCACATTATCTCTAAAATTGGATGAGTTACGTGTTGCCGGACTATTAGGGTTTTGTGGGTCTAATTGCCAAGGGAAATGATTATTGCCATTACCATTATTAGTTATCTGCAAATCTAGATTATTTACAAGATTGGAATTTGTCCAATCCAAAACAGCAGGTGCTGCAATACCTGCTGGGTCTGTCCACACTAAAGTGGCTTTTAGAGGCTCATTACCTGCGGTAACATCTACAGTATATGTTTGTCCTTGCTGTAGTGTATTCTCGCTAATTATATTCTGAGTTTGTTCATTGTCAAGCATTAATTGTGCAGCCGATTCAATATTTGCTAATCCCCAGCCAAATTGATAATCTGGGCCTTCACTATTGCCAGCTTCGTCAGCCGTATGAATTAAAATAGCTTTTACAGTCGCTGACCTTAATTGATTACCATGTAAGTCTTGATTTAACTCTTGTAAAAGAATTACGCTTCCTGTAATACCAGGTGCGGACATAGAAGTACCACTTTTAGTAGAATAATCACTATCATGGTCATCATCTGAAGATTTTAGCGATCGTCCATTTGCTACTAGATCGGGTTTAATTCTACCGTCATCAGTCGGTCCCCAACCTGAGAATGTGGTCATTTCAACATCAGATGGGGAACCTGTATAACCGTTTTGTAAATCTTCCACAGCTCCTACGGTAATAATATTTTTAGCTGTCCCTCTAGGTCCAATTGTGTCAAAAGGACCATCATCTGGAAATGAACCATCGCCAGTATCATTTCTATCATTTCCTACCGATTTCACGATAGTATAGAATGGATTAGCTAATGTGATGTTATCCCATTCTACAGCTCTATGGTCGTATCTACCAAATTTATAATCTTCTTGTGTAGATATAGATGGATCACCACGCCATTCACCATCATGCCATCCGCAAATAACACCATAACTGTGGTTTGATACTATCGCGCCATTAGCGGCTTCCATTGCCATTTCAGATTCAGCATTACCTGAATTATAGGCGATAATATTAGCATCGTAGGCAAATCCTATTGCATCATTTTGTACACCTGAGTTCACAATAGTTCCTGTAACGTGAGTTGCATGACTAGAGGTGTTATCTGACTCACCAGCAAATACTCTATTGTCAAACTCTTGATGTGTTACTCTTGGAATGCCACCGACTTCCCAGACAAAGCCTAAAAAACCATGACCACTCAAATCTAAATTTAAGTTACCACCTTGATGAACTTCGTTGGCAGATATAGTTGTAACAGCGTCTTCATTATGGTCAGCCTCATATACTGGTTTACCTTGAGCGTCAAAATAAGCCAACCTGAGAATAGATTCGCCAGAACGAATTATTTCTGGCACATTGTCAATAGATGCTTTTTTTAGCATAGCATCATTTTCTTGCTTTAATTGTCTTGCGTAGTTCATAAGGTAAACGCTGTCTACTTTCGTTTGAGCGAATCCTAAAGAACCACACATAAAAATCAATGCAATTGATATTAATAAAAGTGCTTTTATAGCCATGACTAAAGGTGTAGCGACTTTAATAGTAGTTGTTTTCATAACATTATTGATTTTAGAAATTATTGATATTTGAATTGGAAAAAACGTTGCCCAAACTAGAATCCAAAAAACAGGAAGAGTTGTAAATGAAAGACATTGCAGCTTCTTTTGACTAGAGTTCTGTTTTGTTCCTGCTTGTTTATTCTTTGATTTGAAAAAATTAGTAAAGCACATAGTTCTTGATTTAAATCTTACGTGATATGTGCGTTGAGGCAACTCGCAATATTAATTTTTATTCATATAATATAATATTAAATATTATATAATAATTTATATAAACTAAATTAAATAATAATTAATGTAAATATGAAAATTAATCGTGGAACAACTTGATAAATCGTTGTAATAACTTTTTTTCTTATATTTTTGTCAAAAAAATTAATGGCAGATATCAAAGTGCACAAACAGGAACTAAAGCAACTATTAAATGCAGTCAGATTGAGATTTGAAAACCTGACACCTAATCCAAACGCTATCAATTTTAACAGTAACCCTAAAAATTATGAAGGTATTTGCGATTCCATTGAAAATGAAGTTGGAGTACTTTTAAGTCATTCTTTCTTGAGAGGCTTATTCCATTCAGATTTAAAATCTGAAAAAGAGTTTTATGCGTATCGTGAAAGTTCTATCGAGGCGCTATCGGAATATGCATTTAATAAAGCATGGGGAGACATTCGAAATAACTTATTGGATAACTCATTGCTTATATATGCCAGTATGGTTCCACCAGAACAGGATAAAATCGGGCTTTCATTTTATGAGTCACTTCATATTAGCGCGATAACTTACGCTGAGCTGATACCAATGCTAAAAGAGAACGCTAGAGAAATTATTTTGTACATAGATGAAGACTTCTTAAAAAACAAAAGAGCAGCAAATTGGATAATTAAACTTTTTTTAGATAAGATTGGCTTTTTGATAATGGATTACTCTATGACAATTAAAGTTTCTGATGAATTGCTTCAACCGTCAGAGGGTAAAATTGGAATTGTTGATGAGCTAGGTAGAATGGTAATACAGAGCCATTGGTCTAAAATCAGAGAGGAATTAAAAAAACTTCAAGAGCAAATAGGTATAGATGCAATCGACCTTGGTGATTATAATAAATTAGCTGGTTTTGAATTAAATAAGGCATTATACAATTTATCAAATTTGGTTGAGAATGTAGCGTTATTGAATTTTTCATCTGATAAGCCAGTTGATTCAGTTACTAAATTGAACACTTTCTTAGGTGAAGCAAAGAATTTGCCACCTCAAGATCTACGATCAATAATTACTGACCATCCTAATGGTGATATTGATATAGATTTTTACTTCTATTGTGTAATAAGTTACCTCGAATATCTTCAGCCACATGATAAAGACGAGATGCTGAGTTATTTTTATCGATTTAATACGCAATTGAGGAAATATGAATACGAAATTGTAAGAATGTTTTCATTACCGTTGAAAAAGGTGAAATCGAAAGAATTGGTGCCAGATATTTCAATAAATGAACTTAAACAATATTTTCAGTTTTTAATTATCAATGTCTTGACAGAGGCAGAGACCTATATTTTTAGTTATCAAAATGATGATAAAGTTATTCCTCAAAAAATCTTAAATATTTTTTCGCAGGACTATGTAATAAGAAAACAGAAAACAAAAGATCTCGATGGTGCCAAAGAAGTAATGGAAGATTGGTTATATAATTCAGGTTTAGTGAAAAATGAAGATGAAGATAAGTATATACATAACACAGTTTATTTAGCATATCCCGAAAATACCTCGGGAGCTAATAGACTTATTCGATTAACTGATTTTGACGATATTTTAAAATATTGTCAGGACTTTAGTTATAGAATGCATTGGAAGAAAAGTGAATTTGGCGCATTTTTTGAGGTCAAAAAAGTAAATATGGAATTATTGTTGAGTGCTGAGGTCAGTTTTTTCAAAGAGATTGATAAAAAAACTAAATCAGAATTATATGATGAAGTTATAAATTCAATGACAAAATACAGGGAATTTTTCAAATTATGATAACAACTAAAGCTAAAAACTCAAAGGCAAAAAAGATAGAATTTTCACCTATAAAGATGACACCTGAGCATGTTTATGGATACAAGGCAAGTGAAAGTGCATTTTCTATTACTACTGAGGAAACAATTAATAAGGCCTTAGAAATAAAAAACAAACTAGATGTTAACTGGAAATATAAATCTGGTGATTTCCCTAGTACATTTCAAAACTATGTAGATGGTTGGAATTCTACAGAAGAAGAATTAGAGGCTAACAGGGACAATTCTAAGTTATATTTCATCAATTTAGATTTAGAAGACAATGGTTGTTCGCGTGCCTGTTCACATTGTTACACCATGAGTGGACAAATAGATATTGAGCGTGGAAGAAAAAGAGCCAACCCTTCTTTCCCAAAACTAAGGAAGAGACTCGATAAAGCTAGATTGATAGAGCAGATAAAAATTGCCAAAGAAGAACTTGGATTAAAAGCGATACGTCTGCTTGGTAGGGGCGAGCCAACAGAAAGTAGTTACCTTCTTGAGTTTGTTGAAGAAATGGCGGATTTGGATCTAACAACCGTTTTATTTACTCGCGGTCATGTCATAGGAAATGATGATCATTCAAGGTTAATTTATAAGAAATATGGGATTAATGATGGTTATCAACTTGCCGAAAGACTTTTCAACAATAAGGTAAGTATAATTCAAGGATTTTCTGCTTTAAATGATGATGTCCATAATGGTATGACTGGAATTGAAGGTCATCATACTCATAGTACTCTTGGATTAAAAAGATTCTTAGATATTGGATTTGCCAATAGTAACCCATCTAGGATTGGTATTGAAGCTCCAATAGCAAAAATTAACATGATGGAATTTCCGGTCAGTTATGTACTTTTTCAATGTTTAGGTGTAAGCCCTATTTTCAACAGTTATATGGTTACTGGCAGGGTTGATGCTGATTATTTCAAAAGCAATACACCTAGTATTAAAGAAAGGGTATTTCTTCATGCAAAGATCTTGCACTTTATGGAAATGTTGGGAATAAAGAGTGATGTAGGTGCTTACTTAGGGACAAAGGAATGTCATGACGTTGAACATGGCTTGTATATACCAAGTACTGGTGATGTCAGACCATGTACAGGATATGAATCTAAAGAATCTATAAAGGGTGATTTAAATACAATGGATATTAGAAAAATTTGGGAAAATAGTAGGATCCAAGGTAGGCAGCATATTTGTCCTCCAAAAATTAATCATGGATTTCCAATTGACTATGAAGATAAAGTTCTATCCTGTTTAGAGGACAATAAAAGTGACTTTGAAAAAGAATATCAAAAAATTATAAGTGGATTAGGATTGCTAAATCTTGAGTAGTAAAAAATAAAATTAAAGCTTAGATTTTAGGCTCTTATTTATGTGTTTTTATTTTTCAATATTGTGATTACATAAGGATAGGTGCCTTTGTATTTGTAATATGTAATCGTTTCTTGGAATCCGACTTTTATAGCGCATTGAATAAATTCATTAATACTAAATTTCAAATATGAAACTTCATTAATTTCTATAGATTGAGTTTTTATATTTTCGATGGAATATTTTACATATTGTCTGTCAGCATCTTCACTCACTTCCTCATATATATTATAAGAATTGTTATTTACTTGGATTGGATTCAATGTTTTAAGGATTTTTTCTTTTGTTCTTTCTTTTTGCGTTAACACATTTCCACAAACATCCCAAAGTCGATAGTCAATTACAACATAAGAGTTTTTGTTTGAAAGTGCTTTTTTAATTGAGGTTAAGGAATCTTTTAATGCATTAAAATCCTTAACATGGGAAAAAGAGTTTCCTAAACTAAATATTAAATCAAATCTCTGTTCGATTGCATTGATGTTCAAAAAGTCGTGGTTATAGAATTTTATATTTGAATTTTTGCTTACAGCGATGTTGAGCATTTCGGATGAAATGTCGTTGCCATAAACGTTAGTAAACTTATCTTTATATATTGAATTTAGTACTTCTCCAGTTCCGCATGAAGCATCCAATACTTTACTGGATTTATCAATTTTTAATTCGTGAAATAAATCAGTTAATATGGCTCTTTGGACTTTGAAATGATCTCTTTGTTTTAAAAAAGAATCATAATATTTATAAATTACATGATACATAACTTCCTAAAGTTAAGGAATAAACAACAATGATCAAAATGTCCCTAATGTTGTCCCTTAAAAACTAAAAAACCCTATAAATGAAGCATTTATAGGGTTTAAAAGTGGTGCCTCCAGGAATCGAACCAGGGACACAAGGATTTTCAGTCCTTTGCTCTACCAACTGAGCTAAGGCACCAATTAGCTTAATTAAGCGGATGCAAATATAGACCCATTTTTAGTATTACCAAAATGAAAACTTAAAAAAATAAGCGAAAAAGATCAAAACTATGTTCTGTAATGGGAATATGTTATAATTTGGTTAATGGCCAAGACAATATGTCGACCTATTTTGTAGTTTTACCGCTTTAAGTTATTATGAATCTAATCATCGATGTAGGAAACACTTTTGTGAAGTTTGCCGTGTACGATCATGGTAGGCAATTAGAACGATTCGTGGGAAAAGTCGCTGATTTTCAAACTATGGTATTGGAAGTGCTCGACGAGTTTCCAAAGGTTAACAAAGCCATCGTGTCTTCTGTTGGGAAGTTGGGAGCAGAACAGGTTTCCTATCTAAAAGCGCATGTACATGTCTTGGAGCTTTCCCATAAACTTCAACTACCGTTTAAAAATTTATATGCAACACCTACTACATTAGGTGTTGACCGAATTGCCTTGGTGAGTGCTTCTGTTGAACAGTTTCCTGACAAAAATGTCTTGATTATCGATGCAGGAACTTGCATCACCTATGATTTTATCAATACCAAAAATGAGTATCTAGGAGGTGCCATTTCACCAGGAATTAGACTTAGATATAGAACACTTCATAATTTGACCGCAAACCTTCCGTTATTAAATACCGAAATGCCCAAGACCATTTTGGGCGATTCTACCGAGAATTCCATTCATTCAGGAGTGGTGTTTGGTGTTTTAAAGGAAATTGATGGAGCAATTGATGACTATGTTAAAAAATATGATGATTTAACAGTTATTTTAACAGGTGGAGATGCCAAATTCTTGTCAAACCAATTAAAAAATAGCATATTTGCCAACTCAAATTTTCTTTTGGAAGGTTTGAACTTTATTTTAGAATATAACTCTCAATAATGATAAAGAAGCTTGTTGTAGTTTTAATCGCTTTTGTTGCGTTGCAATCTTATGGTCAAGAAGGAACAGCATCGCCTTATTCATTTTATGGAATAGGAAGCTTGAAATTCAAAGGAACCGTCGAAAACAGAGCCATGGGAGGTTTGAGTATTTATACTGACAGTATTCATGTCAACTTGCGAAATCCTGCAGCTTATGTGTCTCCAAACTTGAAATTATGGAACGAAGAAAGCCGTCCTGTTAAGTTTTCCGTAGCCGGAAGTCATAACAGTTCGACATTGAAGGCCAATTCAGGTGAAGAGAAAGTTAGTGCAACCACCTTCGACTATTTGGCTTTGTCGATGCCTATTGGAAAATTTGGTGTTGGTTTTGGTTTAGTGCCATATACATCTGTTGGCTATAGGTTAGAAGATTCCAATAATGGAGTCATCCAAAATAGGTATCGAGGTGAAGGAGGTGTAAATCGGGCGTTTTTTGGATTGGGTTACCAAATTACAGATAAGTTGAGCGCAGGTATAGATATCAACTACAACTTCGGGAACATTCAAAATAGTGTAGTCGAATTTGCTTATGATGAAGAAGGAAATCTTGTGCAATACCAAACAAGGGAAAGTAATCGTTCAGATTTAAGCGGACTTAACATTAATCTTGGTGTGACGTATAAAACTATGGTGAGTGAAAAGTTAGAGCTGCAAACAGGTGTTTCTTATGCACCTCAAAGTAACTTGTCATCCATTAACGAACGTTCGTTTGCTACGATAGTAATTAATCAGTTAAACGGTCAAGAGTTTGTGGTTAATGAAGTGGAAGCCGATCTTCAAGCGCAAGGTCTAGATGAGACTGAAATGAAGTTGCCATCTAGGTTTTCGATTGGTGCTGGAATCGGAGTACCAAGAAAATGGTTCGTAGGCACCGAATATACCTTTCAAAATACCAGCACATTTTCTAATCCTATCGTTTCTATAAATAACACTAATTTTGTAAATGCTTCAAATATATCTTTTGGAGGATTTTATACGCCAGATTATAATTCGTTCTCAAGTTATTTGAAACGAGCGACTTATAGAGCTGGATTTCACTTTGAGAACACTGGGTTGGAGATCAATGGTGAAAAAATCAACGAGTTTGGCATATCTTTTGGAGTAGGCTTACCAGTTGGAACGGTGTTCTCTAATGTGAATCTCGGATTTGAGTTCGGAAAACGTGGAACGACAGACCAAAATCTGATACAGGAAAACTTTTTCAACTTTAATTTAAGTCTGTCCTTAAATGATAGATGGTTCCAAAAACGAAAATATAACTAACGTAAAATAAAAGAAAATGAAAACGAAAATCACATTAATCATAGCAGCTTTGTTCATGGTAACAAGCTTCGGTTTTGCTCAGCAAGATGAGGAGTGTATGCTGAACTTGACCTTGATGACCGACTACGTTAAGAGCAAGAAGTATGATGAAGCCTATGAGCCTTGGATGAAGGTAAGAAACAAGTGTCCTAAGTTCAACAGAGCAATATATCAATATGGAGAAAAGATTTTAGATCATAAAATTGATAACTCTACTGGTGCAGAACAAAAGGCTTATGTAGAAGATTTCTTCCTGCTTATGAATCAAGCAAGGGAAAATTTTCCATCAAAATACAAATTAGGTCAAATACTTGAAGATATCGGTGTTAAAAAGTATGAGCACCAAAAACTTCTAGGCCTAAGTGATAAGCAGGTTTATGATGCCTTTCACAGAGCATATACCGAAGACAAGGACAATTTCACCAACACCAAGGGTCTTTATGTGTATTTTACTAAAACTGTAGATTTATTTAAGGCTAAGGAATTTGAACTTCAACAAGTTTTTGATAAATATGATGATGTCAATGATCAATTGGAAAACTTGAATGAGAAGTACTCTAAAGACTTAAATAAGCTTATAGAAAAGGAAGAGGCTGGAAAAGCTTTAGA
This sequence comes from Bacteroidia bacterium, assembly GCA_030432635.1. Taxonomy (GTDB): domain Bacteria; phylum Bacteroidota; class Bacteroidia; order Flavobacteriales; family Flavobacteriaceae; genus Psychroserpens. Next base: position 9,443 of record JAUIMB010000017.1, read on the forward strand.
CAAGAAAGAAGTTAAGTATAAGAAATTCTATCAGCAAAAACTTGAAGCCAATGAAAAGGTTGCAGGAAGTTTAGATACCTATTTAGGTCAGTTGGCTAATTGTGAAAACCTGATTCCATTATACAAAAAGGATTTTCCTACTTACAAAAATGATGCGACTTGGTTGAAAAGAGCCGTAAGTAGAATGTATAACAAAGAATGTACAGATGATCCATTGTATATTGACTTGGTAAAAGCTTATGATGCGACAGCGCCTTCGGCAGATACAAAGTACTTCGTAGCTTCAATCCTATATAAGGAAGGTAAGACTAGTGAAGGGGATAGCTATATCAAGCAAGCCTATGAACTTGAAACAGATACCTTTAAAAAAGCACGTCTTGCAAAACGAATTGCAAGTGGTTTCAAAAAGCGTGGTAGCTATGGAACAGCTAGAACTTATTATAGGGAAGCACTTAAATTAAATCCTTCCGATGGAACACCTCACTTGCAAATTGCTGCGATGTATGCTAAGAGTGCAAATAATTGCGGTGATGACAGTTTCAATAAAAGAGCCGTATTCTGGTATGCAGCTCAGGAAGCTTTGAAAGCAGGAAATGTTGATCCAAGTTTAAAGAAAGCAGCCAATCAGGCGGCAGCATCTTATAACGCTAATGCGCCATCTCGATCAGATATTTTTTCAAAAGGAAATGAAGGGCAAACCATAAATATTGGATGCTGGATTGGAGGAAGCGTAAAAGTGCCAAAACTGTAAATGAAAATTCATATTTTACATATAAAATTTAGCATAGTCACAGCAATTGTTGTGACTATGTTTTTTTCATGTAAAAACAATTTTAAGGAAGTACAGCAAATTGGTGTACTACAAAATCAACCTATGGGTGAGGCCAAGAACATCAATCTAAAGTATACTGAAGCCGAAGATTCTATCGGAAGGGTTATAGCCAATCTCGAAAGTCCGAAAATGCTAGACTATTCCAACCGTGAATTTTCCTTTTCTGAGTTTCCCGATGGTGTTCGCTTGTCGCTTTATGATGAAAACAATCAAAAGAACATTGTCTTGGCCGATTATGGTATTGTTTACAATAAAACCGACCTTATCGATTTACAAGGTAATGTCATCCTTATCACGCCTCAAAAGGATAGTTTGTTTGCCGAGCAAATGTACTATGACCAAAAACGCCAATGGTTGTTTAGTAATCAACCTGTCCGCTTAAAATCAATTACTGCAAACAGTGGCCATGGCGATATTTTTGACTCCGACACTAAGTTCAAGAATTATACGATACTAGAAGGAAGAGGTGAGATGATCCTAAAAGATTGATGGCAACCGAATAAGTTTGCAAAACATCTTTATCTTTGTACTATAATTTCAAATCAACGCATGAAGCTACTTCAGTTTTTTCAATACGTTTACCTTTTTTTTGCCGTTTTGTTTATCTATGATGCGTTAACAAACATAGGTAAGGATAACAGTAGAGTAATTATCTCATTGGTGTTTGCGGCCTTGGCAATTTTTATGTTTTTCTTCAGAAAACGATTCCGGAAAAAGTTTGAAGACCGAAATAAATAGTTCTAATGGAGTATAGCATTGTCATCATTATCGTCATGCTATTGCTTTCGGCGTTTTTCTCCGGAATGGAAATCGCTTACGTGTCCTCGAATAAGATTCATATCGAAATAGAGAAGAAACAAGGTGATTTTTTAGCTAGAATACTTACCAAACTTACCGAAAAACCATCGAAATTCATTGCGACAATGCTTATTGGCAATAACATCGCTTTGGTGGTTTATGGATTTATGATGGGTGATGTCTTGGTGGCTTGGTTTCAATCGATGCTGCCATCAAACTATCAAATCGTCAATGCCTTGCTCTCCGATTTGAGTTTGTTGACACAAACCATTATTTCGACGCTAATCATATTGTTCACTGCTGAATTCCTTCCAAAGGTGTTCTTTCAAATTTATGCCAATTCGTTTCTTAAGATTTTTGCATTTCCGGCCTATGTGTTCTATCTCTTGTTTTGGAACTTGTCATCATTTGTCATCTGGCTATCAGATAAGATTTTGAAAGGATTTTTTAAAACGGAAGGCGAAGACGTTCAATTGGCCATGACAAAGGTCGAATTGGGAAATTATATCAGTGAGCAAATGGAATCTGTGGAAGAGCACGAGGAAGTCGATAGCGAGATCCAAATTTTTCAGAATGCCTTGGAGTTTTCCGAAGTTAAAGCACGTGAAGTCATGGTGCCACGTACAGAAATTGTTGCCGTTGAGGTCAATGATAAGGTAAATAATATACGTGAAAAGTTTATTGAAACGGGCTTGTCTAAAATCTTGGTGTACAAGGAAAATATTGACGATATTCTGGGTTATGTTCATTCATTCGACCTTTTTAAGCAGCCTAGGAGTATTAAATCCGTGACGAAGCCAGTAGTTTTTGTTCCTGCAACGATGTTGGTCAAGGATGTGCTTAATATCCTTACCAAAAAACGTAAAAGTATCGCAGTGGTCATAGACGAATATGGAGGGACTTCAGGCATCATGACGATTGAGGATATTGTTGAGGAATTGTTTGGTGAAATTGAAGATGAACACGATAGTATTGCGCTTATCGAAGAAAAAGTAAATGATAAAAATTATTTGTTTTCAGCGCGATTGGAAGTAGATTATATCAATGAAACCTATAAGCTCAACCTTCCTGAGGAAGAGACCTATGAAACGATCGGTGGTTTGATTGTAAACGAAACCGAAGGTATTCCAAAAGAAAAGGAAGAAATTATCATTGGGAACTTTAAGTTTACGGTTTTGGAGGTGTCTTCTACAAAAATTGATGTCGTTGCATTAGAGATCATTGAGGAAGACTGATGGTTTTGTCCTTCTTAAAGCATTAGGATGTTTAATTAAAATCCCTATTCATTGTTTCCCTACTTCTCGCTTCCAACATCTCAAAAAACATCATTCGACAAAACCCAATAAAAATCGGTAATAAAAACCTGAAACTCCTTTTATTATTTGATAGAAAATGGTATTTTCGCCAACTTATTATTCGATAAAATATACTTTAAAATGGCAGTTTTAAATAAAATTAGACAACGTTCACTGTTCTTGATTTTTATCATTGCAATGGCGTTATTCGCATTTGTACTTACCGATTTGTTTAGAAATAGTGATGCCTTGTTTGGTGGTTCTCAAGATGTGGTTGCAACTGTAAATGGCAAGAACATCAATAGAATTGACTTCATGAATCGAGTCGAGAACATGCAAAGACAGCTACCAAATTCAACATCAACACAAACTATGAATAGGGTTTATGATCAACAAGTTCGTCGTGAAGTGATGAACACACAGTTTGATGAATTGGGTTTGACAGTTGAGCAAGACCAGATGAAAGACCTATTGGAACAAAACTTTTCAAGTTATGTGGAATTCCAAAACGAAGCTGGACTTTTTGATGAAAATAAACTTACAGAGTTTGTAGCTAACTTAAAAGCGATAAACCCAGAAAGAGCAACACTTGGTACATTTCAGTTAAACTATAACGATTGGGTTAACAGTGAGAACTCGATTGCGGTTAGTGCTAAGGAACGAGCATTCTACAATATGGTAAAAGCTGGTGTAAATGCAACTTTGAACGAAGCAGAAGTCGATTACCTTTTAGAGAACTCTTCAAGAGACCTTCGCTATGTTCAAGTGCCTTACAGTTCAATTAATGACAGTTTGGTAGAAGTGACCAAAGCAGACATTAAAGCTTATATCAATGAGAACAAGGAAAAGTATGAAGTTGAGGCAACTCGTGATATTGTGTTTGTAGAGTTCAAGGAAGAACCTAGTAAAGCTGACGAAGATAACCTAAAGGCAGAGTTTAATAAGTTCATTTCTGGAAAAGTGGAGTTCAACGATAGCAATGGTAAGAACGATACCATTCTGCCATTCACCCAAGTTAAAACTGCAGATATCAATAACTATGTAAGTTATATTGGTGAATCTGAAGAGAATTACAGTGACACTTTTGTAAAAAAGTCGGCACTACCAACTGCGGTAGCTGATACTTTGATGAATTTGAATGTTGGTGGTGTTTATGGTCCTTATAAGGATAATGGTATGATGAAATTGACCAAAGTCGTTGAGGAAACTACCATACCAGATTCTGCTAAGGTTCGTCATATTTTGATCGCACATTTAGGTGCAACACGTGTCACTGCTGATGTTACTAGAACTGAAATTGAAGCAAAAACTTTAGCTGATAGTGTGTTGGCTGTTGTAAAGGCTGATCGTTCTAAGTTCCCTGAATTGGTGACTGCATTGTCATCAGATCAAGGAAGTGTCAATAATGGTGGTGAATACGATTTTCACCCTAGTACACAAATGGTAAAACCGTTTAGTGATTTCGAATTCCAGAATAATGTTGGAGATATAGGAGTTGTTAAGACCCAGTTTGGATACCATATCATAGAAATATTAGATCAAAAAGGATCTTCTAGAGCTATAAAAACGGCTACCATTGCTAAAAAGATCGAGCCTTCAACTGAAACCATAGATAATGTTTTTACAGAAGCTTCTAAACTTGAGATCGCATTACAAGATGGCGATTTTCAGGAGGTGGCCAAAGAAAAGGGACTTGAGGTAAAACCTGTTAATGGGATAAAGATATTAGATGAAAATATTCCAGGTATTGGAAGTCAACGACCAATTGTACGTTGGGCATTTGAAGATGGAACCAAGGTTGGTGATTATAGACGTTTTACCATTCCTGGTGGTGGATATGCTGTAGCACAAGTAACGAAAATCACTAAAAAAGGATTAATGGATCCTGAAAATGCGTCGGCTTCAGCATTAACGGAAATACGTAACAAGAAGAAAGCCGAAATGATTCGAGCTAAGATTACGGGAACTACAGTTGATGAAGTTGCTAAAAACCAAGGAAAATCTACAGCGGTATCTTCTGCAGTAAATATGAAAACCCCAACCTTAACTGGTGCAGGTTCTGAACCAAAAGTGGTTGGTGTGGCATTTTCATTGGCAGAAGGAGAAACCTCTGGTTTAATAGATGGGAATCGTGGTGTTTTTATGGTGACTGTGACCAAGATAAATGAAGTCACAAAACTTGATAATTATCAGGCCATCGCAAATCGTTTGAGTACGACCAGAACCAATGCAGCACAAACCAAGGTTTACAATGCTTTAAAGGAGACAGCCGATATTGAGGATAATCGTGCAACCTTCTATTAAAAAGAGAAAACTAAATATTAAAAAGAGCTTCACAATTTGTGAGGCTTTTTTTATCGAAGTCATCAAAAAGTTGAAGGTGGTTTAATAACCAAACATTTCAGAATAGCTTAGTACTGTATTGAATCCTTTCTGCGTGAAATAATGGGTTGGGTCTTCATTTGAAGCAACCATTACAAAATCGCCACCCCAAGCTCCCAGACTTTTTACACTACCCTCAAAGCTACCGAAGAGATTTTCTTTTACGGTCTCTGTACCTAAAATCCTTGAAATAATCATTTCATGGTCTTGCATGAGTTCTTGAAAATCACGAATATTATCGCAAGCAATCATCTTTTTTGTGATTGTATTTATTTCGGAAATGGAGTCCGATAACTCCCGTTTATTATTGCGGTAAAGTGCAATTGCTTTGCGACTATTCTGTTTTTGGTTGAGATGTACAAAGTAGATGTGGTTTTTAAACGAGGGATTAAAATCTACATTGGTGATAGAGCGTTCTACGGTACTTTGAGTAGCGTCTGAAATCCCAATTTTGTGCAGCAACTGATAGGTGAGGCTACCACCTGAATTAGCACATGCAATATCATAGCCACTGCCTCCAAAGGTCGCTTCCAAAAGATCGTAAGCATCAACTTTTGCCCACTTGGCAATATTGTTAACGAGCGTTGATGACGTACCAAGTCCCCAATTTTCAGGAAACTCTAATTCTGTTTTGATATGATAGCCGTGATTTCCACCAAGAAAGTCGGGATTCAATGTTTTTGCTTTCAGCAATAGATCAAGCAACCGTTCGGTAATTGGGTTTTTGGTGTCATCACATCTTAAAATCCCATTCTTTTCAAGTATAAGTTCAGTTTCGAACCAAACAGAATTTTGATGGTTGTAACTTGTCCATTTCAGATGTTTGGATTTGTCCTTTTCTACGGTTAAGGATTGTCCGAATCGTGTCGGAATCGCCAATGCCAAAGCACCATCTAGAACTAAATATTCTGCAGTGAGCAATAATTTACCATGGCTGTAGAAACGTTTCATTTAACGACGTAGTTTTTCTATTTCTGAAACCACAGCACTATGGGTTACGGTATTGTTTTTGAAATGGGCAACGACTTTTTCTTTTTCTTCTGCTGTTGCTTCCATTTGATTGAGAATGTTCATCAAGTGCATTTTCATGTGACCTTCTTGAATGCCTGTAGTGATTAGAGATCTTAGTGCAGCAAAATTTTGGGCTAATCCAGCTACAGCAACAATTTTCATGAGATCTTTTGCTGAAGGATTGCCTAACATTTCCAAAGCCAATTTCACTAAGGGATGTAGTTTTGTCAAACCTCCTACAGTCCCAAGGGCTAATGGGATTTCTATCCAGAACTTAAAGGTGTCGTTATTGACTTCGGCATGGGTTAAACTACGATATTTGCCAGATTTTGAAGCATAGGCATGAACACTAGCTTCAACAGCTCTAAAGTCATTACCAGTTGCCATAATTACTGCATCAATACCATTCATTATGCCTTTATTATGAGTAACAGCACGATAAGGCTCAACTTCAGCAATGCGAACCGCTTGAATGAATTTTTCTGCAAATTGTTTAGCAGAAATATTCGGATTGTCAGAAAGGTCTTCAACAGCGCAACTCACTTCAGCCTTAACAATACAATTAGGTACATAATTGGATAAAATACTCATGATGATGTCTAAATTGCCATCGAGTGAATGTTTCGCTTCAGATTTAAGGGTTTTGGCAAACTGTTCTAGACAAGAATTGATGAAATTGGCTCCCATGGCATCCAATGTCTCAAAAGTTACATGCAATTGGTAGTAATTGTCTAAAAGGTCGGATTTGTTACATAGCAGAATATCTAAGATACCTCCACCACGTTTTTCCATATTTTTTGAAATGGGCTTGACCTCATTAAGTAACATGGGTTTTATCGTCTTGAAAAAGGTGCTTAATTCTTCAAAACTGCCATCGTAAGTGAAGTGGACTTGTCCGATTTTTTCTGTGGAAATCACCTTAGCTTTAAAGCCACCACGATCAAACCAAAACTTAGCAGCTTTACTTGCAGCAGCTACAACAGAACTTTCCTCGATGGCCATAGGAATGGCATAAACATTACCATTAATGAGAAAGTTTGGCGCAACACCTAATGGCAGGTAGTAATTGGTTATTGTGTTTTCGATAAACTCATCGTGAAGCATTTGAAGCTTTTTATCAGAGTTCCAATATTGCTTCATAAGGGCTTTGGCCGACTGCGAATCGCCAAAGTATGTTTGGACGAGCCAATCAATTTTGTCGGATTTTGATAACTTTGAGAAGCCAGTAATCGTTTTTGCCATCTACTAAAACTTATGTGTTGAGCCGCTTGGTTTGTAATTTGGTTACAAATGCAAAGATACTATTCTCAAAGCGTAATTGGTATTATTCTTGATGCGTTGGTATAATATTGTGCATTTAACATGCAATCGTTACAGTTTTTGCATAATTTTTACTAAACTTGGCATTAATTTATCAAAAAACATTCAATGCGTTTATATAGGTCAATTTCAATCCTTTTTTGTTTCGTGAGCACTCTGGTTTTAGCTCAAAATCAAGAAATCACTTTGGAAGAGATATGGAGCGGAACCTTCAGGACCGAACGTATGGCAGCTTTGCACTCCATGAATAATGGAAAGCAATATTCAGTGTTGAACTTTGAAAATAGAGCTTCCAAAATCGATATTTATGATTATGAAACCTTATCCAAGGTAAAAACCTTAGTCAATTCGGTAAACATAGACGATATTACCTATTTCACTGATTATACATTTAGCGATGATGAAAGCAAAGTGCTATTGGCAACCAATGTCGAGTCGATCTTTAGACGCTCAACATTAGGTAAGTACTATGTGTATGATACCACCAATATGAACACAATCTTAGTGGCAGAGCAGAAAGTTCAAGAGCCTACGTTTTCTCCTGATGGATCCAAAATTGCTTATGGTTTAAACAATAATCTTTATGTGAAGGATCTGGTTTCGGGTCAAACTAGACAAATCACTTTTGATGGTGAAAAGAATACAATTATCAATGGGATAACAGATTGGGTCTATGAAGAGGAATTTAGTTTTGTTCGTGCCTTTGAATGGAATAAGGATGGTAGCAAAATTGCCTATATCCGTTTTGATGAAACCAATGTTCCGGAGTTTTCCATGGATGTCTATGGTCAACAGTTATATCAAACACAAACTGTATTTAAGTATCCAAAGGCTGGCGAATCAAACTCCGTGGTCTCACTACATATTTATGACTTGAATTCAGATTCATCAAATGCTGTAAAGCTTAATAAGGCGTATCAGGATTTCTATATTCCAAGAATACAATGGACAAAAGATGCCAATGTGTTAAGTGCACAATATATGAATAGGCATCAAAATGAATTGGATTTATGGATGATCAATGCACAAACCCATAAAGGTGAGTTGGTATTGGCTGAAACAGATAAGGCCTATGTTGATGTGACCTTTAATTTGACTTTTCTTAAGGATAATAGCTTTATATGGACCAGTGAGGCAGATGGATGGAATCACATCTATCATTACACAAAGTCTGGTAAATTGATTAATCAGGTGACCAATGGAGATTGGGAAGTGACAGATTATTATGGCTACAATGAGAAAACAAAGCGCATTTTTTACCAATCTACCGAAGATGGTTCTATTAATCGTAGTGTGTACTCGATTGGGCTTAATGGCAAGAATAAAAAACGATTGACCAAAAACACTGGAACAAATTCAGCAGCATTTAGTGCGGATTTTACTTATTTTATCAATACCTATTCGAGTGCAACCAATCCTCCAGAGTACACATTAAACAACTCAACTTCAGGAGATGTGGTCAAGAGTATTAAAGACAACGACCAATTGGCCAAGAAGTTGTCTAATTACAAGACTTCCCAAAAAGAGTTCAGTACCATTAATGTCAATGGGAATGACCTTAACATGTGGATGATCAAACCAGCCAATTTTGATGAAACCAAAACATACCCACTTTTTATGTACCAATATTCTGGTCCAGGATCCCAAGAGGTTACAAATAGTTGGAACGGTGTCAATGACTATTGGTTTCAGCATCTAGCACAACAAGGTTATATCGTTGTTTGTATTGATGGACGAGGTACTGGATTTAAAGGAGCAGAATTTAAAAAAGTAACTCAAAATGAGTTGGGCAAATATGAAGTTGAAGATCAAATTGCCGCAGCCAAATTGTTGGCAAAACGATCCTATATAGATGAAAATAATATTGGTATTTGGGGTTGGAGCTATGGTGGATTTATGAGTAGCAATGCCTTGTTTAAAGGCAATGACACCTTTTCTATGGCAATTGCTGTCGCTCCTGTGACGAGCTGGAGATTTTATGACACCATATACACCGAACGTTACTTGGCCACACCTCAAGAGAACCCAAATGGGTATGATGAAAATTCACCTATTAATCATGTCAGTAAGCTTAAAGGTGACTTTTTGTTGATTCATGGATCAGGAGATGATAATGTGCATTTACAAAACACCATGCGCATGGTAGAGGCATTGATTCAAGCTGACAAACAGTTTGAATGGATGATATATCCAGACAAAAATCACAGTATTTATGGCGGAAATACACGTTTGCACCTTTATAAAAAGATGACAAATTTCATTCATGAAACTTTAGGAAAGGAGCGAGAGGAAACAGAAACTCCTAAAAGTGAAAATGCCAAAATCAAAGGATAACATAACTAACTAATACTATAATTATGACAACAACAGAACTCAAACCACACCAAAGAGAACTTTGGGGACATCCCATAGGATTGTATATTTTATTTTTCACTGAAATGTGGGAACGTTTCTCCTACTATGGTATGCGCGCCTTATTAACGTTGTACTTAGTTGAGAAGACTACAGCTGATAATCCTGGTTTAGGCTGGTTAGATTCCGAATCCATTATGCTTTATGGGTGGTATACCATGTTGGTTTATGTCATGTCAATTCCTGGCGGAATGATTGCTGATAAGATACTTGGACAAAAGAAAGCAGTTTTATACGGCGCACTTATTCTTGTGGCTGGTCATGGTATTTTGGCATTTGAACCCATGTGGGCATTTTATACTGGCTTGGCTTTAATTATTTTAGGTGTAGGGTTGCTAAAACCAAATATCTCTACTATGGTAGGAGGTCTATATAAACAAGGAGACATTCGACGCGATAAAGGATTTAGTATTTTCTATATTGGAATAAATTTAGGGTCTCTTTTAGCTACATTTATTGTAGGTTATGTCGGTGAAAAAATTGGATGGCACTATGGTTTCGGACTTGCTGGAATCGCTATGCTATTGGGTCTGATAGTTTACATGTATGGACAAAAATATTTGATTAATGTTGGGAATAAACCTACCGCAGAGGACAAGAAATCAGATGTGTCACTGGTTAAGTTGTTTGGAGATTTAATGAAATCACCACTTAATTTAATTATTGTATTATTAATTATTGGTTATGCCGTATATGCTGGATTTAATTATTCTGGAGTAGATAGTTGGGGATATACTGCACTTTATACATTTATTGCTTTAGTTGCTGGAGTTATGATGATGATATATAAAAACCTAGAAACACAGGTGTCACGAGACAGGTATCTAGTACTTTTATTGTCTTTCCTCATTGTTATAGTTTTCTGGGGAGCTTTTGAACAAGCCGGTGGCCTAATGAGTATCTATACTAAAACTAAAACAGATAGAACTTTGTTAGGCTGGGAAGTTCCTGCCACTTGGTTCCAAGGTTTAAACGCTGGCTTTATTATAATATTTGCAACCTTAGTAGCAGGTTATTGGGCCAAAAGAAAATTAAAGGGTAAAGAGGCCTCATCATTATTCAAGATGGCCATTGGAACTATGATTATGGGGTTAGGATTCGTATTTATGATTTTTGCTGCTGCAGAGTATAATGCAGATGGGAGCTCAGGGATGCAATGGTTAGTATTGGCTTATTTATTTCACACGATTGGAGAACTATGTTCTTCTCCTGTAGCATTGTCTTTTATTACAAAATTGGCGCCTGTGAAGTATGCCTCTTTGATGATGGGTGTATATTTTGCCGCAACAGGTTTAGGAAATAAGGTTGCTGGTGTCATTGGGGAATCGGCTTCAGAGTTTGGAGAATACGCTATCTTTTCTGGAATCACAGTCTTTACTGTAATATTTGGATTCCTTGTTTTGTTGCTGCTCAAACCTTTGAAACGTTTGACCCATGGTGCCGAAGATAATGAACGTGAAATGCATAGTGATGAAACGGAAGGTTTTGAACTAGCTGATTCTGATCTTAACAACTAAGAAATATTTTAAACAAGCCCATGTGAGTACTGTCATAAGGGTTTCTACTTTCTAACTAAATACTTTCTTTTATGAATACTGATATCGAAAATCTGTTTAAAGACAAAGTTATTGGGCATCCTGCTGGGTTGTTTGTTATTTTCTTTACGGAAATGTGGGAACGCTTTTCTTTCTATGGAATGCGTATCCTCTTGGTGTTGTTCCTTACGGCTCCCTTAATTGATGCTAATCCTGGATGGGAATGGCCACGTGAACACGCACTTTCCTTGATTGGTACCTATGGTGCGCTTTTATATTTAACACCAATCGTTGGTGGGTGGCTAGCCGATAAGTATACAGGCTATAAGTGGGCTGTAATCATTGGTTGCTTCATTATGATGCTAGGTCATGCCGCTATGGTTTTTGAGACACCATGGTCTTTGTATCTTGGTTTGGCTTTGCTGATTATTGGTACAGGCTTTTTTAAGCCGAATATGACATCCATGATTTCTGAAATGTATAAAGGTAAGGAGTCCAAAAAAGATGGTGCCTATACCATTTATTATATGGGTGTTAATGCTGGAGCCTTTTTTGGAATGATGCTTTGTGGTTACTTGGCAGAAAATGTAGGCTGGAGTTATGGGTTTGGATTGGCAGGAATTTTCATGCTTTTAGGATTAATTCAATTTTGGTTGGCCAAGAATTTATTTGGTCAGATTGGAGAAAAGCCGTCTAAAGTTCATGAGGTTGAATTACCTCAAAACATTAATGAAGAAGCTCCATCAGAGCATATTAGGGACGACGATAACGAAAAGTTAAACCCGTTTACAACTCTGGATAAAGTGTTGATTGCACTGTCGTCTTTGGGTGGATTGTTATACTTGTTCAATGACCCTCTATCTATAATAGGAGGTGTTGATTTGCTACCATTTTCTTTAGGAAACCTTAACGGTTCAAATACGGTTATTCTTATAGCTTTGGCTTTGTTTTTATTCTTGATTATTTCCCGAATATCTAGGTATTCAAAAATCGTTCGTGATCGTATCATAGCAGTCTCAGTTTTCGGAATTTTCACGGTATTCTTTTTTGCTGCCTTTGAACAATCCTTGGGCTCAATGACCTTGTTTGCAAGAGATTATACTGAACGTGCTCTAACAGGGAACTCTGCCATGGTTTTCAAAATTATCGATTTAATATTAACAGTTGGACCCTTAGCTATTATAACTTGGGTCCTGTATTTGTTGTTCAAGAAAACCTATTCAAAGATTCCATATTCGAATATCATTTTGGCATTGTCCTTTGCGTTCTTATGGTACATTGTTTTCTATAAAATAAACAAGGAATTCAGTAAAGATGCTACTGAAGTACCTGCATCTTGGTTTGGAATTCTGAATTCGTTCTTTATTATCACCTTAGCGCCATTGTTTTCTAAATGGTGGGAAAGTAAATACAATCCAAGTGCTGCCATGAAATATGGTATTGGTTTAATTCTTTTGGGACTTGGTTTCGGAATCTTGGTTTTTGGAACCATGGGCATTCCTCAAGGCGCAAAAACCGCATCAGTAAGTATGGTATTTTTAATTTTGGCATATTTATTCCATACTATGGGTGAATTGTGCATTTCACCTGTAGGACTTTCTTATCTCAGTAAATTGGTTCCAGGTCGAATGATTGGATTTATGTTTGGTATTTGGTATTTAGCCATTGCCATTGGTCAAAAATCAGCAGGAAAAATGGGAGGTATGATCGATAAAATTACTGAAGAGTATTCGTTGAGTACCTTTTTCTTGATTTTTACTTTGGTTCCTGCCGCAGTAGGAGTTGTTTCAATGGTGCTAAATCCAGTTCTTAAACGGTTGATGCATGGTGTCAGATAATCGAATAATACCGTTAAATTAACCTAAAATGCTCCGTGTTAGGAGCATTTTTTGTAAGTTCGGAATAACTTTTGCAACAAAACGAAGTATGAAGAAATTAGTTTTAGTAGTCGCAGCCGTGTTGATCTCATCAGCCACTGCCATAGCCCAATCGCAAGAAATTAATTGGATGTCTTTTGAAGAGGCCTTAGCTGCTCAAAAGAAAAACCCAAAGAAAATTATGATGGACGTCTATACCAATTGGTGTGGCCCATGTAAAATGTTAGATAAAAATACCTTCCACAATAAAGATGTGGTTAATTATGTGAATCAACATTTTTATGCCGTAAAATTCAATGCCGAAGGTAATGACACAGTGACTTTTAACGGGAAAACATATGCTAATCCTGGGTTTAAGGAAGAACTCAAAAATCGAAGAAATAGCGTTCACGAACTCACACGTGCCTTAGGTGTTAGGGCTTATCCAACCATCGTTTATTTTGATGAGGAAGGAAAGACCATTCAGCCGATTAAAGGGTATATGAAGCCTCAGCAAATAGAGCTTTACCTAAAGTTATTTCAGAGTGATGACTACAAGGGCATCACAACTCAAGAAGAATTTAATGATTACTACCTCGCATTTAAACCAGAATTCAACGAGTCAGAATAAGACTTGTTTTTCAATATAAAAGCTCCCTTTTTACCTGTGTGGTGGAAAGGGAGTTTTCGTATTACACAAGTTGTCTCCCAACGCGCAACATATGATTTGTAATTGCTGCCATCGGCAATTATGAGTTGAGGGTTTAATGAGTCAATCAGGCGTTCTAAATTGATACGAGGTGAATTCCGAAGTATGATGTAATTTGGTCGAAATGACTTTACATTGTAAACGCCCAGACTGTCAACAATCAAAAAGGTTTTATTACGAAATCGATAAACCGATTGTAAACTGTCTTCACTAAAATCCGTAATAAAATTCCCTACTCTATATTTGTCGATAATCTGGTCACTTTCAGATATCATGCTATCGAAATTGTGGAAAGTCCTTAGTTTAGAATTACTGCGTTGGCCTAATAGGCTATAGCGACTTTTATGGAAAATGACAAATTCAGAATTAGCACGCTTATACTTGGAGTAAAACCAAACACCTTGGGCGAATAGAATGGAAATTAAAAAAAATGAAAGGGTATGAAAACTTCTTTTTTTGAAAAGAACTATCGAAGACACCAACAAGAGATAGCAAACGACTACATGTTCGATGTCAAAGGAAATATGACGAAAAAGAAAAGCGTCTTGTTCTGATAACCAAGAAACAATACTATTCATCAAACGGATTATCTTTCCGTAGCCATTAGCAATAAGTTCTGGAAGACCATTAAGAAGGGCTAAAACGATGACTAAAATTCCAAAACCCAGAATCAATCCCAAAAAAGGAATGATGATTAGGTTGGACACAAAAAACAATCCGGGAAATTGGTGGAAATAGTATAAACTTATCGGAATCACTCCAAATTGTGCAGCAATGGTTACAGTAAGAATCTGCCAAAAATAGTCAAACAACCTCCATTTTCTACGCCATAACTTATAGATTATGGGTTGAATGGTCACGATGGCCAAAACGGCCATATAACTCATCTGAAACCCTACATCAAACAAAAACATAGGCTTAAACAACAGTAATATAAAAACAGATATGGCTAAGGTGTTATAAATGTTGGTTGGTCGTCTCCAATTTAGGGCTATAGCCACAATGCTGAACATGGTCACTGCTCGAGTCACAGATGCCGAGAGCCCAGCGACAATAGCAAAACTCCATAGTATAAGAAGTAGTAAGCACACCTTTATAGGCTTTCCATATTTTATAAGTTCAATGGGTTGCAGACAGAAGTTCAATATCATCAAAATAATTCCTACATGTAAACCCGAAACGGCTAGTATATGAATGGCTCCAGCATTGACATAATTGTCATAGATGTCTTTGCTCATATCTTGACGTTGTCCTAAAAGCAAAGCATTGATAATTGCTAACTCATCCGATTTAAAATTGTAAAGTTTCAATTTGGTATTGATCCGATGACGTAGTTTTTCAGCATATCCCAATAGCGAATTTGTTTTTGTTTGAAGTCTTAATAGAGACGTTTGTTGGACGAAGACTTGATGAAATATGGATTGTTTTTCTAAATAAGCGCTGTAGTCAAATTGATTTGGGTTTAAGGGTTTATTGATTTTAATTAATTGTGAAACACCAACCATGACATCATCTACTTTAAACATGGGTAGTGTTGAATCCTTTTCTACATTTAATAGCAGCTTGCCGATTACATAATGGTTATCCTTTGCAATCAGTTGAACGATATACTTATTGTGAAAACGACTTGGCTTCAATCGTTCTTTTATTCGAAACTTCAACAGCTCTTGATTATTGTTGTTTTCGGAGATAAAATGACTGTAATGATTTCTGAAATTTTGCTGTTGATGAAAGCAATAACTCAGATTGCCTAAACTTACCGTCGTTAGATAGGCAAATAATCCAAACCAAATGGTCTTTTTGAATTGTCTTAAAGCGACGAAGTAACCTATAAGTAGACCCAAGAATACGACTGAAAATGCGCACAAACTAAATTTCACGTCTATGCGCACAACATGTGATAGCGCAATGCCTAAAATAAGACACAGAGTGAGCTTGATAATTAGAAAATTGAGTGCTTTCACACTTCAATATAGTAAATATTCTATTTATATAGAAAATAAACTACATAACTCGTCTTGCTTGCACGTAAGCTAAATACCAATAGCGTTCGGATAATTTGGAGGTGATCACACCTCGACTGGATGTGGAATGGATAAACTCAACATAACCTGGTCGAGTTGCAGTAACAATGCCCACATGATTGACTTTCCTGCTGTTTTTCTTTGTGGCAAAGAATAATAGGTCACCTTCCCTAACCTTTTTGACATCAACCCATTCTCCTTGTTTGGAAAGCTCTGATGTTGTTCTTGGTAAAAGAATATTTTCCTTGCCAAAAGCGGTGACGACCAATCCGGAACAATCCATGCCACGTTTGGTTGTACCACCATATTTGTAGCGAGTTCCTGTAAAACTTCTGGCATAGTCAATGATATTCTGAATGTCCTTAGATGACGCAGTTGGGATTGTATTACGTTTGTCATGGGTTTGCGATGTTCTTGTCTTTTTAGTTACAATCCGTTTTTTGGATTTACAACTTGAAAAACAGAGTATTAATAGTAGTAGAAGGGCAATTTTTTTCATGGAAATTCAAAATAATGCCTAAAAGTAATTATTTATGACTTTATGATATTTTACTGAGACTCGGGTTTTCAACAAACTTATTTACAGTGATGAAAATTAGAATACAGTTTTTTATTAACTTTATAGTCAATAATAAATCAAAATGGAAATTATTGGTCTTAATATTGTTGATCAATGGATGTGGGATGGTTTTACACCAATATCCATGATTGGTACTCTAGTAATGCTAGCTGTTGTTTTATTCTACCTAATAATTTACAAGTTAATGAATCCTGAACCTTTTAGACTGCCTGAAAGTGATAATTTGGATTTTAGTCAATACACGCTTAGTATAGAAGAAACTTACACTAAAGAAAAAAAGGTGTCTTTTTTTACTAAGGTAGTTTTGATTGTAATGAGTATAATTTTGATTTATACTCCTTTAGAAAAATTACTAATACCCGAACCTTTTTACTTCTTTTGAGTACAGCTTTCATAAATTAGCTTGGCTGCTTTGGTACTTGCACCTTTTCCGCCAAGTTTTTTCTCTAAGTCATAGTAATCAATAAACAGTTGGATTCGAGTATTTTCATTTAAAATGTGTTCAAGTTCCTTTTTCAGTCGCTTTTTGTTAAGGTCTCCTTGAATTAATTCGGTCACCACTTCTCGGTCCATAATCAAATTAACAAGTGAAATAAACTTTAGCGTGATGATTCGTTTGGCGATATGATAACTTATTGCATTGGCCTTGTAGCAAACAACTTGAGGGACTTTAAACAAAGCCGTTTCCAATGTTGCGGTTCCCGATGTTACCAAAGCGGCTGTTGAAACACTAAGCAAATCATAGGTTTTGTTCGAAATAAAGGCAACATTGTCTTGTTTGATGAAAGGCTTATAGAAACTATGGTCTTGGCTAGGTGCACCTGCAATGACGAACTGATATTCAGGAAAATCATCAACCAAACTCAGCATTATACCGAGCATTTTGGTGATTTCCTGCCTTCGACTTCCTGGTAATAATGCAATAATGGGTTTGTCAGAAAGCTCATGATTAGCTCTAAATTCGTATTCACTTACTTGTGTTCGATCGCTTATGGCATCAATCAGTGGATGTCCAACAAAATGAACATCATAACCATATTTGGCATAAAATTCCTTTTCAAATGGAAGAAT
Source organism: Bacteroidia bacterium (assembly GCA_030432635.1). Classification (GTDB taxonomy): domain Bacteria; phylum Bacteroidota; class Bacteroidia; order Flavobacteriales; family Flavobacteriaceae; genus Psychroserpens. The sequence continues at coordinate 27,268 of JAUIMB010000017.1, forward strand.
GACATACATCGCATCAATGTCGCGCTTTATTTTTTCAACACGACTTGCTCGTGATGCCCAAACCTGAGGGGAAATGTAATAATGCGTCTTGTAATTTTTCGATTTAGCCCATTTGGCAATTCGTAAATTAAATCCAGAGTTATCAATAAAAATGATAATATCAGGATTGTATTGTTCAATATCTGTTTTACAGGATTTAATTAATCCCAAAATCTTCCGAAGGTTCATGATAACTTCAGCAAAGCCCATAAACTGACGCTCTTTGTAATGGGTCACCAAAGTACCTCCAACCGATTGCATTAAATCACCACCCCAAAATCTGAAATCGGCCTCAACGTCCTGTTGTAACAAGGCTTTCATCAAATTGGAACCATGTAAGTCTCCAGAGGCTTCGCCAGCAATTATATAATATTTCACAGTGGTATTATGACTTAAAAAAATCTAATGATAACAGTAATGAGTGCAACAATTATGGTTGCAATCAAAACACCTTTGGCCTTTTCATCTTCATGACGCTGCAGCAATAGGAAAAATGCCGCAAGATTTAAAATTGCTCCCATGCTCATTAATTTGGTAAATATACCTTGGTTAATCGCAATATTTAAGGAATTCATAATGGAATGTCCTGTCCCGAAAAAAAGCAATGCCAACACTAAACCGATAGCACTGGCAGCTAACCCAATAATCAATCCAATGATGAGATGTTTAGGACTCATTGAGATTCCATGTGTTTAATTTCTGAATACTATGATGTGCGGTCAAATCAAAATGTATTGGTACAACAGAAACATAGCCATACTCCAAAGCCCATTCATCGGTATCTTCACCATGATCTAAATTTACAAATTTTCCTGTGAGCCAATAATAATCTTTACCATAAGGATTTTGACGCTTGTCAAATTCTTCTTCCCAATTGGCTCTGGCTTGACGACATACTTTGATGCCTTTAATGTCATTCGATTCCAAATTGGGAAAATTTACATTTAATACGGTTCCGCTATCCAAGCCGTGTTCAAGAACATTTTCAGCAATAATCTTGACAAAAGACTTGCAATGTTCAAAATTTGCACTCCAATTGTAGTCGCAAAGTGAAAAACCGATGGCTGGAATATCTTCTATTCCTGCTTCAATGGCAGCACTCATCGTTCCTGAGTAAATGACATTGATTGATGAATTTGAACCATGATTGATCCCTGAGACACAAAGATCAGGCTTGCGCTTCAAAATTTCCTTTACACCTAATTTAACACAATCTGCAGGAGTGCCAGAACAGCTGTATTCCTTTTGTGGTCCATCATCAATACAAACCTGTTCTATATGAAGAGTGGAGTTTATTGTAATGGCATGACCCATGCCACTTTGCGGACTGTCAGGAGCAACTACTACAACGTCTCCAAGGGTCTTCATGACACTGATCAAGGCACGAATTCCAGGAGCTGTAATACCATCATCGTTAGTGACAAGAATAAGAGGTTTTTTAGACATAAAATGACTTAGTTTTGGTTAAAGACAAAAGTAATGAAACACCTTGGGAAATCCTATATATGGAGGTTTAACAAAAAATTAGTAGCGTCCTATTTGTGATGGCATGGTTTTTTCTTTTATTTTAGTAAAATTATTAACCTACTTTTCAGGATTTAATTCTTGTAAAAAAAGTCTACAAATAACTATGGAAAATATGATGAAAAGGAACTTTAAGCCACTACTCTTAGTGCTGCTTTTGGCATTCGCCTCATGCAGTTTTACGACTAAAAAATTTCAAGATCCAAATAAAGACAAACTGTTGGTTCAGTTGATTACATATGTATTGGAAGAAGGTCATTTCAATCCTCAAGAACTCAATGATAGTTTTTCTGAAGGTGTATTTTATGATTATTTAGAGCAGTTAGACCCTTTTAAGCGCTATTTCTATGCTTCTGATATTGAGGAATTTGAAGCATTTAAACATGATTTGGATGATCAAATTAGTGCTTACGATGTGTCTTTTTTTAGTTTAACTCATGAACGTTTGTTGAAGCGTATTGAAGAGTCCAAGGAAATGTACAAAACGGTGCTGTCTCAGCCTTTTGACTTTACTAAGAATGAGGAATTCTCTACCGATTATGAGAGCCTAAAGTATGTTGCTTCTAAAAAGGAAATGAAAGAGCGTTGGAGAAAACAATTGAAGTTCTCAACAATCGCCAATTATGATGATTTGATTACAGATCAGGAAAATGCCAAGAATCAAGATCCTTCAGAAATTGAGCCTGCCGAAAATAATGAGAAATCCATTATAGATAAAACTAAAAAGGAGTTGGAGTCTGATGCGAGAGCTCTTACAGAACGTTCGTTGGATGAACTCTATGACTTTATTGATGATCGTCAGCGAAAAGATTGGTTTGCGGTTTACATCAATGCTATCGTTGAAGAGTTCGATCCGCATACCTTTTATTTTGCTCCAGAAGACAAAGATCGCTTCGATGTCGCTATGTCTGGTAATTTTGAAGGTATTGGTGCAAGACTCCAGAAAAAAATGGATGCCATCATCGTTAATGAAATCATTAGCGGTGGACCAGCATGGAGACAAAATGAATTGGAGGTTGGAGATCAAATTATGAAGGTTCGCCAAGAAGATGAGGAAAAAGCGCTAAACATAGTTGGTATGAGACTCGACGATGCCATTAAATTTATCAAGGGACCTAAAGGTACCAATGTGACCTTGACCCTAAAAAAAGTTGATGGTACCATTGAGGACATCACAATTACAAGGGATATTGTCGAGCTCGAGGAAACCTATGCAAAATCGTCAACAGTGATCAAGGATGACAAAAAGTTCGGCGTTATCAATCTCCCAAAGTTTTATGTCGATTTTGAAGATTATAACAAGCGTAATGCTGCATCCGATATCAAATTGGAAATCGAAAGACTAAAGGAAGAAGGTGTTGAAGGATTGGTACTTGATTTAAGGAATAATGGAGGAGGTTCACTTCAAACAGTTGTTGATATGGCTGGTTTGTTTATAGATGAAGGACCAGTTGTTCAGGTGAAAACCGCTGGTGAGCCTAAGGAAGTCCTAAAGGATCGTGATCGATCTATAGTGTGGGATGGTCCATTGGTAATTTTAGTGAATGAGCTTTCGGCTTCGGCTTCAGAAATATTGGCTGCTGCTATGCAAGATTACAAAAGAGCCATCGTAATTGGTAGTAAGCAAACCTATGGAAAAGGAACCGTTCAAAATGTTTTGGATCTTAATAGAATTGTGAGACAAAATAGTAATGGTGACATGGGAGCACTAAAGTTTACCACACAGAAATTCTACAGAATCAACGGTGGTTCAACACAGTTGGAAGGCGTAAAAAGTGATGTTGTTGTGCCAGATCGTTACAGCTATATTGATATTGGCGAAAAAGATCAAGAGAACCCATTGGAGTGGGACAAGATTGATGCAGTAGACTACAGTATTTGGGGAAGCTATTATGATTATGATACTACCATTGCGAAAAGCAAGGAACGCATGGCTAACAATGAGCAACTTAAGCTTATAGATGCTAATGCACAATGGGTAAAGAAAATTAGGGATAGAGAGTTGTATTCCTTGAATTATGAAGCATATAAACAAACGTTGGATAAAAATGAAGAGGAATCCAAACGATTTGAAAAACTATCAGAATACACGACAGATCTAACGTTCCAATCATTGCCATATGAGTTGAAAATGATGGACAAGGATTCGGTTTTAAAGGAAAAGAGAGAACGATGGCATGCTAACCTGAGTAAGGATGTGTATATCGAAGAAGCGCTAAATGTGTTGAATGATCTTAAAATGACATATGAAATCAAAAAATTAGCGACGTCGACTTCTGTAAAGAATTAAAATGAGCAATTCAAGCGACTCATTAACAACTTTGGCGCTCCGAAAATTCAAAAAGAATTTTTGGGGCGTTTTGAGTTTTTGGATTATCGTCATCATAGGGCTTCTAGCTGTGTTTGCTTACGTCATTGCACCAGATAATTCCCAATACGCCAATCAAATGCACTTATCCATCCATTCACAGCGTCCTGGATTTGAAGTGCAAATGCTCAGTGTTCCTTCCGAGAATCAATCAAAACAGAACATAATGTCCCAATGGTTTTTTGGTAAAACCAATGTGAATGTTGAGATACCAATTTCACATTATGAGATAATTGAAGATAAACTGATGTATACTGAGTTTGCTGTCGATGGTTTGGTTGGCGAAGAAAAATCGATGGATTTAGAAGTCTTTCCCAATGGTAATTATGCGTCATTCATTAATAAAAAATCTTTTGTTTTTGGTACGGATAAATACGGAAGGGACTTGCTAAGTCGTGTTCTTGTTGGTTCAAGAATCTCATTTTCGATCGGATTTATTGCGGTATTTATTTCACTGGTTATAGGAATCTCCATGGGAAGTATAGCAGGTTATTATGGTGGAAAAGTAGATGCCATTATCATGTGGATCATAAATGTCACATGGTCTATACCTACATTGTTGCTTGTGATAGCAATTACTTTAGCTTTGGGAAAAGGATTTTGGCAAGTGTTCATTGCCGTGGGATTGACTATGTGGGTTGAAGTAGCTCGAGTTGTTAGAGGTCAAATCATAAGTGCCAAGGAAATGCAATATGTAACAGCTGCAAGAGCCCTTGGTTTTAGTGATTATCGTATCGTGACCAAGCATATATTGCCTAATATTATGGCTCCAATTATCGTCATATCGGCAGCGAATTTTGCGGCAGCTATTTTGATAGAAAGTGGCCTAAGTTTTTTAGGTATTGGTGCACAACCACCTATGGCAAGTTGGGGAGCTATGATAAAGGATCATTACAACTATATCATACTAGGAAAGCCTTATCTAGCATTGATTCCTGGATTATGTATCATGATTTTGGTCATGGCATTTATGTTGGTGGGTAATGCCTTGCGTGACGCGTTGGATGTGAAATCTTAACGCATAGACTCTATTTCAATATTCGTGTCTGAAATAAATTGTAGCACATCATCTCGACCAATAGCTTTTGATGAGGAAGTTATAAAGTAGTTTGGAAGTTCTTCCCAAGTGTTCAGCAACTCTTTACAATACACATCTACATGACGTTCAATAGCCAAAGGCTTTAACTTATCAGCTTTTGTGAAAATAATTGAAAAAGGGATTTGATTAATGCCCAAATATGCCATGAATTCGAGATCTATTGGTTGTGGCTTATGTCTGATATCGACTAATACAAATGCAGAAATCAACTGTTGACGTTGTTCAAAATAATTGGTGATGAACTTTTGGAATTTTTTTTTAGCTGTTTTCGAAACACGAGCGTAACCATAACCAGGTAAATCAACCAAAAACCAGTTTTCATTAATTAGAAAATGATTTATTAATTGTGTTTTTCCTGGTTTGCCTGAAGTTTTTGCTAAATTTTTATGATTGGTCAGCATGTTGATCAATGAGGATTTTCCAACATTGCTTCTTCCGATAAATGCGTATTCCGGAAGTTGATGCTTTGGACATTTGTCCACATCAGAATTACTAACAACAAATTCAGCAGTTTTTATAACCATATTCATTTTCCACGACAAGTGGGTGTTGTATTATTGGTGTTAGAAAGTATGTTAAAGGACATTTAAGTTAAGGTGCGATCTCTCTGCCTTTAAGCCAAGAGTCCATAATCTCATTGAACTCGTCAGGATGTTCCATCATAGCTGCGTGACCACATTTGTCAATCCAAAAAAGATCTGAATCTGGCAATAGGTCATTAAATTCTTCGGCAACTTCTGGAGGCGTAACTGTGTCGTTCTTTCCCCAAATAATGCATACAGGGAGTTTCATCTTTGGTAAATCTTTTGCCATATTATGACGAATGGCACTTTTCGCAATCGCTAGTGTTTTAATGAGTTTATTCCTGTCGTTTACAGTTTCAAATACTTCATCTACAATTTCCTTGGTCGCAACCTCAGGGTCGTAAAATACTTCCTGTGCCTTCTTTTTGATCACTTCATAGTCACCTCGTTTCGTGTAACCACCACCCATGGCACTTTCATAAAGCCCAGAACTGCCTGTAATGATCAATGCTTTTACTTTTTCAGGATAAAGTTTGGTATGGTACAGTCCAATATGGCCACCAAGAGAATTTCCGAGTAGAATAACTTCATCAAACCCTTTAAAATCGATGAAATCATGCAAATATTTGGCGAAACTCTTTACGTTGGTTTTAAGAAGGGACATGGTGTAAATTGGTAACTCAGGAATAAGTACTTTGTAGCCCTTTGCACTGAAAAAATCGGTCACAGAATCAAAATTACTCAATCCACCCATTAAACCATGAAGCACAATAATAGGAGTGCCTTCCCCAACCTCGATATATCTATAGTCTTTCTCCTTTTTTAAACGGTGCGCCATTTATGATTCAGTCATTTGGTCAAAAACAAATATAGGTAATTCAATTAAAAGAAATGAATTTATTCCAACACTTCAACACTGTGGTAATGTAGAAGATGTTAACAATGAAAATGGGAATAAAAGCTGAATGTTTATTCTATTGATAGTAAGGAAATTACAGTGGCTGATATTGAAAAATATCACTCAGGTTTTCACTTGATTTATAAATTTATCAACAAAAGTGGGATATCGTGGTAAAAAGTGGGATAATTTTCAATATATTTGACTCTTAATCGTTTATGTGGTTAACCCTATCAATTTGAACCCTTTAATCGGAACATACGAGTGTAAAGTAGATGCAAAAGGACGTCTAATGATGCCTTCAGCGATAAAAAAACAATTGCTGCCTGTGCTTCAAAATGGTTTTGTGCTTAAGCGTGCTGTCTTTCAGCCTTGCCTTGAACTGTACCCAATGAGTGAATGGGAAGTGTTAATGCAAAAGGTGAATAAACTCAATCGATTCAAAAAGAAGAACAATGATTTTATTCGTCGGTTTACAGCTGGGTTGAAGCAAATTGAAATTGATGCAGCTGGACGCCTATTGATTCCTAAGGATCTTGTGGCTTTTTCAGGGATAACCAAAAACGTCGTGGTGGCTTCAGCTATCAATATCATTGAAATTTGGGATAAGGATAAGTATGAACAGGCAATTGATGATGCGACTGGTGATTTTGCTGATTTAGCAGAAGAGGTCATGGGACAAGATGATAATGACGATGGCCTATCATAATCCAGTCTTGCTCAAGGAAACTATAGATGGCTTAAATGTTAAAGCAGAAGGTGTCTATGTAGATGTCACTTTTGGTGGTGGTGGGCATAGTCGTGAAATTCTCAAATGTTTAGGGCCAGAAGGAAAGTTGTTCGCTTTTGATCAAGATAAAGACGCTCTTTTAAATACAATCGATGATGATCGTTTTACACTCATCAATGAGAATTTTAGATATATCAAACGTTTTTTAAAGTTCTATGGTGTTAGGGAAGTGGATGGTATACTTGCTGATTTTGGTGTTTCATCACATCAGTTTGATGTGGCAGAACGCGGATTTTCTACTCGATTTGAAGCAAACTTGGATATGCGAATGAATCAAGATGATCGACTTTCGGCATATCATGTGATTAACGATTATGACGAAGTCCAGATTAAAGAGGTGTTGCTTCGGTATGGTGAGTTGAGGCAAGCGCCAGCGATGGCTAGGGAAATTGTTGAAGCGCGTCGCGATGGAGACATAAAAACAAGCGAGCAGTTGAAGGCGATCTTGAAGCGGTTTCTCAACCATAAGAAAGAAAATAAAGTGTTAGCTCAAATCTATCAGGCAATACGTATTGAGGTGAATCAAGAGATCGAAGTGCTGAAAGAATTTTTAATGCAAACACCAGAAATATTGAAAAAAGGCGGACGGTTGAGCATGATTTCATACCACTCGTTGGAAGATCGATTAGTGAAACGATTTATAAGAAACGGATTGTTTGAAGGTGAACCAGAGCGTGATGTATTTGGAAACTTTGAGGTGCCTCTTAAAAAAATCGGAAAGTTAATTGTTCCAACGGCTGCCGAAATAGCTCTTAATAATCGTGCTAGAAGTGCAAAGCTGAGAATAGCCGAACGGCTATAATTTATTTGAGAAGAAGTGAAGAAGAGTATCTATAGCATACTGAGAGGAAAATTTTTAGTGAGTGACGATTCTTTTAAAAATTGGAGGATTATCATATTCATTTCGGTATTGGCCATTATTATGATCGCTAGCTCTCATAGTGCAGATCAAAAAGTATATAAGATTGCGAGACTTAAAAATGAGGCCAAAGAACTGCGATCTGCATTCGTGGATGGTCGTTCAAAATTAATGCGGCTCAAAATGGAGTCGTCTATTATTAATAAAGTAGCAGAAAAAGGAATCAAGATATCCGAGATTCCGCCAAAAAAAATAAAAGTAAAATCACACAACTAATAAGGTGGCAACAACCGAAACGCACATATTAAACAGATTGTATTTTGTAGCTGGCAGTATGTTTGTCTTCGCTTTGGCTGTCGTCTTCAAGTTGTGCAGTATTCAGTTTATTCAGGGTGATGCCTACCGAAGTCTAGCTCAACAACGCACTATAAAAAATGTTGAAATTCCCGCAAACAGAGGAAATGTCTACTCTGCTGACGGTAGTTTGTTGGCGACATCAATTCCTAAATACGATATAAGAATCGATGCCATACAGGCAAAACAAGATGTGTTCAATAAGTACATTAAGGCACTGGGCGATTCGCTTTCTAGATTTACGGGAAAACCTTCTAGCTACCATCAAAATACTATTAAAAAGGCAAGAAATAATAAAAACCGCTATTTCCTTCTTGCCAGAAATATAAGTTATTCCGATTATCTAAGATTGCGCAGTTTCCCATTGCTTGAATTAGGAGCGATTAAGGGTGGACTTATCGTTGAGCAAACCACAAGGCGTGAGCATCCTATGGGTGGAATTGCTGAAAGATCTATTGGTTATGAACGCTATGACGAAGATGGAAATGTCAGTAGAGCAGGAATTGATGGTGCTTTCGGTGAAAAATACCTGCAAGGCGTTAATGGAAAACGTCTTAAACAGAAAATTGGTAACGGTCAATGGAAGCCAATTGTCGATTACAACCAAGTCGAGCCTCAGGATGGTTTGGATGTATACACTACAATCGATGTTAATATTCAGGATATAGCGCATCACTCACTTTTGGGCCAATTGGAAAAATATGAAGCGGAACATGGTTGTGCTGTAGTAATGGATGTGAAAACGGGTGAGGTTAAGGCCATTACTAATCTTGCAAAAACCGAAAACGGAAACTATTACGAAAAACGAAACTATGCGGTTTGGGAGTCTCACGAGCCTGGTTCTACATTTAAGGTGATGGCTCTTATGGCGGCTTTGGAAGACAAGGTTATTGATACTTCAACGGTTGTCGATACCAAAATGGGTTCAAAGTATTTTCCTAAAAGAAATAGACCAATAACCGACTCTCGTGGCTACGGAAAGATCTCAGCAGCACGAGCATTGGAGGTCTCCTCAAATATTGGTTTGGCAACGATTATTGACGAACACTATTCGGGTAATCCTAAAAAGTTGATCAACCGTTTGAAAAGTTGGAAACTTCACGAGCCTCTTGGGGTATCCATAAAGGGAGAAGGAAAGCCAGATATTCCAGAACCTGGTCATAAAAACTGGAGTAGGGCTGCACTTCAGTCAATGGCATATGGTTACAACCTTCATATGACACCTCTTCAGACCTTGACTTTTTACAATGCCATAGCTAATGATGGTGAAATGGTAAAACCACGATTTATAAAGGCTGTAAAGGAATTTGATCGAGAGGTTGAAGTTTTTGGAAAGGAGGTTTTGCATCAAAATATATGTTCAGAGAAAACCTTGAATGAAATCAAGGAGATTTTGAAAAATGTGGTCATTCGTGGGACAGGTCGTCGCATGTATTCTGAAAACTTTTCCATGGCTGGAAAAACTGGAACAGCCAGAACCGAATATTGGATGGAAGATTGGACAAAAGACCCAAGGTATATTTCATCTTTTGCTGGATATTTTCCTGCTGAAAATCCAAAATATTCTTGCATTGTAGTTATTCATAAACCGAGTACAAAGGTAGGTTTTTATGGAGCAGACGTTTCTGGCCCTGTGTTTAAACGTATTGCCCAAAAAATATACACGGAAACACCTCTTATTGATGAAGTGGAATCCCTAGAGGTAGTTGATTCAAAAGTTGATGAGGCGTATGAGTCGTTTTACAAAACGGCACAAACATATAAAACGATCATGCCAAATGTGGTCGGACTTCCAGCAATGGATGCTTTAGCACTATTGGAAAATATGGGACTTAAGGTGAAGATCGAAGGTGTTGGAACTATAAGGTCCCAATCTATTGATAAAGGAATTAAAGTTAAACCTAATCAAGTCATTGTTTTAAAAAGCTAATGCCAGAATTCAAGGACATATTATACAAGGTTACCATTAATGCAGTAGTAGGAAGCACTGGTGTGGTGGTCAATACCTTGCACTTTGATTCGCGTCAGGTTTCAAAAGGTGATGCTTTTGTTGCTGTCAAAGGTGTGACCGTCGATGGGCATGATTATATTGATAGAGCGATTGAACAAGGTGCAATAGGGATTGTATGTGAGAAGTTGCCTTCAACATTGATTGAGGGAGTTACTTATATTGAAGTTGATGATTCTAGCAAGGCATTGGCCTTTATGGCTTCAAACTACTACGGTAATCCTTCGGAAAATTTACGCTTGGTTGCTGTTACTGGAACTAATGGTAAAACCACAGTTACTACATTGTTGTATCAGTTATTCAAAAAAGCTGGATACAAGGTAGGGCTTCTGTCTACCGTAAAGATCATGGTGGATAACAAAGAATACAATGCCACACATACAACTCCAGATTCATTGACCATAAATAAGTACTTGAAGGAAATGAATGATGAAGGTGTCGAGTTTTGTTTTATGGAAGTGAGTTCACATGGGATCCATCAAAATAGAACAGATGGCTTGCGCTTTGAAGGTGGTATTTATACAAACCTATCGCATGATCATCTAGATTATCATAGCTCCTTCGCTGAATATCGCGATGTGAAAAAATCCTTTTTCGATAATCTACCGAAAACATCATTCGCACTTGTCAATATTGATGATAAAAATGGTTTGGTCATGCTACAGAATACCCAAGCCAAAAAATATACTTACGCTTTAAAGACCTATTCCGATTATAAAGCTCAAGTTTTAGAAAATGAATTCAGTGGCTTGCTTCTGAAATTAAACGAAAATGAGCTTTGGACTAAACTAATAGGAAGTTTTAACGCCTACAATGTAACCGCCATATATGGTGCTGCAGACTTACTCGGACTCGAGCGTGTTGAGATTTTGAGATTGATTAGTGAGCTAGAGAGCGTGAGCGGACGCTTTCAATACTTTATTTCTGAAGATAAAATCACAGCAATCGTAGATTATGCACACACACCTGATGCGCTTAAAAATGTATTGGAAACGATAAATAGTATTCGAACCAATAATGAGCAACTCATTACAGTTGTGGGCTGTGGAGGTGATCGTGATAAAACCAAACGTCCCAAAATGGGTCACATCGCATCGGCTTTGAGTACCAAAGTGGTGTTTACAAGTGATAATCCAAGAAGTGAAATTCCAGAAACTATCATTGAAGACATTGAAAAAGGTGTTGAGCCTCAAAATTTCAAAAAAACGATGTCTATTGTCGATCGAAAGCAAGCAATAAAGACAGCATGTCAGTTGGCCAATACCAACGACATCATTTTAATAGCAGGTAAAGGTCATGAGACCTATCAGGAAGTCAAAGGAAAACGAAGCGATTTTGATGATTATAAAATCGTTACAGAATTTTTAAAACAGTTGCAGAAATAAAATGTTGTATTACCTATTTGAATATTTAGAACAACAATTCCAATTTCCAGGAGCATCTCTTTTTGGGTTCTTGACTTTTAGGGCTGCTGTTGCAATTATCCTGTCATTGCTGATTTCTACGATATTTGGTAAACGTATCATAAGGTTTCTTCAAAAACAGCAGGTCGGTGAAACTATTCGTGATCTTGGGTTGGAAGGTCAAGTCGAAAAAGCCGGTACACCAACTATGGGTGGAATCATCATAATTATGGCAACCTTAATTCCTGTACTACTCCTCGCCAAACTTGAAAACATTTACATTATTCTGCTGATTGTCACCACACTATGGATGGGAGTAATTGGTTTTATAGATGATTACATCAAGAAATTTAAAAACAATAAGGAAGGTTTAAAGGGACGGTTCAAGGTTTTGGGACAAGTTGGATTAGGACTTATTGTAGGATTTACACTTTATTTTCATGAAGATGTCACAATAAAGGAAAAGTTACCAATCGAACAACAGCAGGTACTATTAACTGAAAACCCAGACATTGAAGCTTCTAAACTTTTTGATACTGAAGAAAAGTCAACAAAAACCACGATTCCTTTTGTTAAAGGGAACGAATTTGATTATGCAAGTCTAATCACTTGGATTAACCCAAATCTTGGTAGTTATGCATGGTTGGTATTCATTTTGGCGTCAATATTAATAATCACTGCTGTCTCTAATGGTGCAAATCTAACGGATGGAATCGATGGGTTGGCAGCTGGAACTTCTGCAATTATAGTGCTTACACTTGGCATTTTTGCTTGGGTGTCTGGTAATATCATCTTTTCAGAATATCTCAACATCATGTATATCCCAAGGGTTGAGGAAATCACTATTTATATCGCAGCATTTGTTGGAGCGCTCGTCGGATTTTTATGGTATAACGCTTATCCAGCTCAGGTGTTTATGGGTGATACGGGAAGCTTAACTATTGGTGGAATAATAGCAGTCATAGCCATCGCTGTGCGAAAGGAATGGCTTATTCCAGTGTTGTGTGGAATCTTTCTCGCCGAAAATCTATCGGTCATGATGCAGGTGAGTTATTTCAAATACACAAGAAAAAAATATGGTGAGGGTCGACGCATTTTTAAAATGTCGCCCTTGCATCATCATTATCAAAAATCAGGATATCACGAAAGTAAAATTGTAACACGTTTTTGGATTGTGGGAATTCTACTCGCGATAATTTCCATAGTTACACTGAAGATTCGATAGTGAGTATTGGCCTACAAGGGTTTAATAGCCTTACAGTTATAAAAAAATGAAAATGAAACAGAAACTGATTGTGCTAGGTGGAGGGGAAAGTGGTGTTGGTACAGCGCTTTTAGCAAAAGAAAAAAACTTTGAAGTATTTGTTTCAGATAAAGGTGAAATACAAAAACAGTATAAGCAAGTTCTTAAACATAATGAGATTGAATTTGAGGAAGGAAAGCATTCTGAAGATCGTATTCTGAAGGCCAACCTTGTCATGAAAAGTCCAGGCATTCCAGATAGTGTTCCAATTGTAAAACGGATCAAGTCTAAAGGAATAACAGTAATGTCTGAAATCGAGTTTGCAGCGCATTATACCAATGCGAGACTAGTGGCTATTACAGGAAGTAATGGAAAGACAACAACAGCAAGCTTAACGCATCATCTCCTTAAGCAGGAGTTGCGCGTTGGATTGGCAGGAAATATAGGCGACAGTTTTGCAAAACAAATATTGGAAGAAGACTATCCAAATTATGTGTTGGAAGTAAGCAGTTTTCAACTTGATGATATCATCGAGTTTAAACCATATATCGCAGTGCTAACCAATATTACTCCTGATCATTTGGATCGCTATGGGTATAGCTTTAAAGCATACATAGCCTCAAAATTTAGGATTGTTGAAAACCAAACCAAGGACGATTATTTCATCTACGATGCAGATGATGAGGTGATTTCCAATTGGATAAAAACACATTCGATTCAATCGACCATGCTGCCATTTTCGCTGGAAAAACCAATTGAGAATGGTGCTTATTTAGATAATAACAACATTAAAATAACAATAGATAACAACCAAATAATTATGCCAACAAAGAATTTAACCTTAGAAGGGAAGCACAATATCAAGAATGCAATGGCTGCATCCACAGTAGCACATTTATTAAAAATTCGCAAGCAGACCATACGTGAAAGCTTGGAGAATTTTCAAGGTGTCGAGCATCGCTTGGAGCATGTGCTTAAGATTAATAAAGTACAGTATATCAACGATTCTAAGGCTACCAATGTTAATGCGACCTATTATGCGCTGGAGAGTATGGATGCACCAACGATTTGGATTGTTGGAGGAGTCGATAAGGGCAACGACTACAAGGAACTGTTTCAGTTTGTAAATGAAAAGGTTAAAGCAATCATCTGCTTGGGAGTCGATAATAAAAAGTTGATGGAAAGTTTTGGGAGCATGGTCGATATCATTGTTGAAACACAATTTATGAGCGAAGCTGTAAAGATTGCCTACAAGGTTGCTGATGCAGGAGATAACGTATTGCTTTCACCAGCATGTGCGAGCTTTGACTTGTTTGAAAACTATGAAGATAGAGGTCGTCAATTTAAGAATGCCGTTAGAAACTTATAAAATAAAAGGTTAACATAAGGAATCTGTTTTATAGGTTCATCGCTCCATTCCAAGAGGAGATGTAACAAGAGAAATTAAAATTAATGCAAGCATTATTCAAAAACATAAAAGGAGATCGATTGATTTGGGCAATTGCAGCTTTGTTGGCAATTTTCTCATTTCTTCCTGTGTATAGTGCAGCCAGCAACTTGGCATATGTTGGTGGAGCAGGTAACACGTTTAGCTTCTTTTTAAAGCATTTTATGCATTTGTTTTTGGGTTTTGCTATTATGTATGGTGTTCATAAAGTTCCTTATCGTTATTTCAGGGGCTTATCAATGATTATGATTCCGATAGTCATAGTACTGCTGGTAATTACAATGCTTCAAGGAACTACCATTGGTGGTGCCAATGCTAGTCGATGGATACAGATTCCGTTTATCGGAATGTCTTTTCAAACGTCGACTTTAGCCTCAGTTGTGTTAATGGTATATGTGGCACGTTATTTATCTAAAATTCAAGATAAAAAGGTGACTTTCGTTGAAACCTTATTACCACTTTGGGTACCAGTATTTCTGATATTGATGCTCATACTACCTGCTAATTTCTCAACAACAGCCATTATTTTTTTAATGGTAATGATGTTGTCTTTTATCGGTGGTTATCCTCTAAAATATTTAGCGGTAATCATTGGTACTGGTCTTGTGGGATTGACGCTTTTCATATTGGTGGCCAAGGCTTTTCCCAATGCGATGCCTAATCGCATCGATACTTGGATGAGCAGGATAGAAAATTTTGCCAATGGTGAAGATACTGAAGCCGATTACCAAATAGAAAATGCAAAAATAGCCATAGCTTCTGGTGGAATACAAGGAAAAGGACCTGGGAAAAGCACGCAAAAAAATGTGTTGCCGCAATCATCATCCGATTTCATTTTTGCCATTATTATTGAAGAATATGGTTTGATAGGTGGCTTGTTTCTCCTAATCATGTACTCTTGGTTGCTGTTCCGAATTGTTATTGTGTCCCAAAAGTCCGATACTATTTTTGGAAAACTATTGGTGCTAGGTGTAGGTTTGCCTATAATTTTTCAGGCACTTATTAATATGGCAGTTGCTGTTGAGCTATTTCCGGTTACGGGACAAACATTACCACTAATAAGTAGTGGAGGTACATCTATTTGGATGACCTGTTTGGCGATTGGAATCATTTTGAGTGTCAGTGCTAAACGTGAACAAATTAAGGAACAAGAGATTAAAGAGGGTAATCCCTTAGAAATTTTAAGTGAAACGATATAGGTAAAAAAGTAAAAGTCGATCGGCATATTGAAATTCAAAGCATTGAATAAAAACAAAACATATCGAATTATACTATCAGGAGGAGGAACGGGAGGTCATATCTATCCAGCCATCGCGATAGCGAATGGACTTAAGTCGCGTTTTCCTGATGCCGAATTTTTGTTCGTTGGTGCTAAAGATCGTATGGAAATGGAAAAGGTACCTCAGGCTGGATACAATATTGAAGGGCTATGGATTTCTGGAATACAGCGAAAGCTAACTCTCAAAAATCTAATGTTTCCGATTAAATTGTTGAGTAGTTTGTTGAAATCCAGAAAGATTGTCAATACGTTTAAACCTGATGTGGCAATAGGTACTGGTGGGTTTGCAAGTGGACCACTACTAAAAACTGCCATCTCCAAAGGTGTCCCTAGTTTGATTCAGGAACAAAATTCCTACCCTGGAATCACAAATAAGTTGCTTTCTAAAAAAGTCGATAAGATTTGTGTGGCTTATGAAGGTTTGGAAAATTTCTTTCCTAAACATAAAATAGTACTCACGGGAAATCCGATTAGAAAGGATTTATTGGACGTAGAGCATAAACACATCGTAGGTAAAGATGCGTTTTCATTAATTCATAGCAAACATACCTTGCTCGTCTTGGGTGGAAGTTTAGGAGCACGTCGAATCAATGAGCTCATCGAAGAAAAATTAGACTTTTTTAAGTCACAAAATATTCAGGTCCTTTGGCAATGTGGAAAACTGTATTACGATCGTTATAAACAATATAATGATCTTGATTTTGTGCAAGTCCATCCGTTTATAAGTACCATGGATATGGCTTATGCTGCTGCAGATGTCATAATTTCAAGAGCAGGTGCCATTTCGGTTTCTGAATTGTGTGTCGTTGGTAAACCTGTCTTGTTTATTCCATCACCAAATGTAGCAGAAGACCACCAAACCAAGAATGCAATGGCCATAGCAGAAAAAAATGCGGCTATTTTGATTAGGGAACAAGATATAGAAGAAGAATTTGAAGGTCAGTTTTTGAATCTGATGGACTCCAAAGAACGAAGAGAAGAATTAGCAAAAAATATAAGAAAATTGGCATTTGTAAATGCCACAAAGGACATCGTGGATGAAGTAGAGAAATTACTTCAGAAGAAATGAATTTAGAAAACATACATAGCGTTTATTTTATTGGCATTGGTGGAATAGGAATGTCTGCCTTGGCGCGTTATTTTATTGCTCAAGGACTGACAGTAGGTGGTTATGATAAAACACCATCTGAAATCACCGATACACTTAAAAAACAAGGTGTTACAATTCACTTTGAAGATGATGCCCATATCATTGAAGATTCCTTTTTAAATGCTGAAATGAGTCTTGTTGTATATACTCCTGCCATTCCAAAGGAACATGCGCAATTAAATTACTTCCTGTCAAACGGGTTTCAGGTATTGAAGCGTTCTAAGGTTTTAGGGGAAATTACTAAGCAAACATTTTGCATGGCTGTAGCAGGAACACATGGAAAAACAACAACAACAAGCATTTTGGGGCATTTGTTGAATGAGTGCAATGTGAAAGTTACGGCCTTTTTAGGAGGTATTAGTGAAAACTATGATTCAAATTTAATTCTTAATGGCACTGATGTTACGGTTGTTGAAGCTGATGAATTTGACCGTTCATTTTTAACACTCTCACCAAATTATGCTTGTATCACTTCAATGGATGCAGATCATTTGGATATCTATGGAAATGCTTCAGAATTGATAAAATCCTTTGAGGATTTTACAAAAAAAATAAAACCCAACGGAAAACTGTTTGTCAAAAATGGCTTGCCAATTTCAGGGATAACCTATGGCATTGAGGACGATTCAGACTATTCAGTAAAAAATATAAAAATAGAGAATGGTAGTTATGTATTTGATGTGAAGACACCTAATACACTACTCGAAAATTTCAAATTTAACCTACCTGGTAGACATAATCTGTCGAATGCATTAATAGCCTTGGCGATGACTGTAGAATATGGTATCCCTAAACCGCAGCTCGCCAAAGCTTTAGCATCCTATAAGGGAGTGAAGCGCAGATTTACCTATCAGATTAAAAACAACGACCTTGTATTAATTGATGACTATGCCCATCATCCAGCTGAAATTAATGCAGTGCATCAAGCCGTAAGGGAAATGTATCCAAATAAAAAGGTGTTGGCCGTGTTTCAACCGCATTTGTTCAGTAGAACAAGAGATTTTGCAGATGATTTTGCCCAAAGCCTCTCCAAGTTCGATGAGATTATATTGTTGGACATCTATCCAGCAAGAGAAAAGCCCATTTCCGGAATTAATTCACAATGGTTGTTAGATAAAATAGATCACAGTCATAAACAACTGGTATCAAAGCTAGAGTTGATCGATGCTATAAAACAATCGACAGCATCTGTAATATTGACCATTGGAGCTGGTGATATAGGAGAAGAAGTAAAACATATTAAAAATGCCTTGAGTATTGCGAGTTAATTATAATTACATAAAAGTTTTGTTACTCCTCATGTTCGTAGGCTTCTTGTATGCGTTTTCAACAGTGAGAAATTCCAATAGAATGGTAGCAGCACCAAAAATAAATTTTGTAGGAGATGACAACCTATTTATCACTCATGAGGCTGTTAGTAAATTGTTAATACAAAATCAAGAGAGTGTTACAGATAAGCCTAAAGAAATTATAGATTTGAACGGATTGGAATCTGCCCTATATGCCAATCCAATGATTAAGGAAGCACAAGTGTTTATGAGTGTTGATGGCTTAATCACTGCTGAAATTGAACAAAAAAAACCTATAGCGAGAGTAAGCGCGAATGCATCTTATTACGTTGATGAAACAGGCTCGTTTATGCCATTGTCAACAAATTACACGGCACGTGTGCCATTGGTTACTGGAAAGGTTGAGAAGAATGATTTGGATAACATACACAAGATTGCCCAGAAAATTCAAGAAGATGCGTTTTTAATGAAACATGTTGTCGGTATTCAGCAAAACGACGATAAGACCATAGATTTAAAGTTTCGATCCCATGATTTTAAAATCCATTTGGGTCATTTAGAAGCATTGGATAAAAAAATAAACAATTTAAAGGCCTTTTATAAAAAGGCTATGAAGGATAACGTACTGGACAGCTATAAATTGGTTAACCTAAAATTTGATAAGCAAGTGATTTGCACCAAAAAGTAAGTGATGGAGAATAATAAAATTTCGGTAGGACTCGACATCGGAACCACTAAAATTGTGGCAATGATTGGTCGTAAAAATGATTATGGAAAGGTGGAGATCCTAGGAATTGGAAAATCCAAAAGTTTAGGTGTACATAGAGGTGTCGTTAACAATATTACCCAAACCATTCAATCGATTCAACAAGCTGTGCAGGAAGCCGAAGCCGAAGCTAATGCGAAAATCGAAGAGGTAACCGTAGGTATTGCAGGTCAACACATACGTAGTTTACAACATAGTGATTATATCACCAGAGCAAATTCTGAAGTCGTTATTGATGAAGAGGATATTGATCGTCTAATCAATCAAGTGCATAAGTTGGTTATGCTCCCAGGAGAAGAGATTATTCATGTACTGCCTCAGGAATATAAAATTGACGGTCAAGCTGAAATTAAAGAGCCTATCGGAATGTATGGTGGACGATTGGAAGCCAATTTTCACGTTGTTGTAGGTCAAGTGTCCTCGATTAGAAATATTGGTCGATGTGTCAAAAGTTCTGGTTTAGAACTGGAAGGAATAACCTTAGAACCATTGGCATCTGCAAATGCAGTATTGAGCCAGGAAGAAAAGGAAGCTGGTGTAGCGCTGATCGATATTGGAGGCGGTACCACAGATTTAGCAGTCTTTAAGGATGGCATCATTCGTCATACAGCTGTGATTCCATTTGGTGGCAATGTTGTGACAGAGGATATCAAGGAAGGTTGTTCCATCATAGAAAAGCAAGCTGAATTGTTGAAAATTAAATTCGGATCTGCATGGCCTGGAGAAAACAAAGACAATGAAATTGTGTCTATTCCTGGGCTACGTGGTCGTGAACCAAAGGAAATAACCTTGAAGAACCTTTCAAAAATCATTCATGCTCGTGTAGTTGAAATTATTGAGCAGGTTTATGTGGAAATCAAAAATTACGGTCACGAAGAGCAAAAGAAAAAATTAATTGCTGGGATTGTACTTACTGGTGGAGGAAGCCAATTAAAGCACCTGAAACAATTAGTGGAGTATATCACTGGAATGGATACAAGAATTGGGTATCCAAATGAGCATTTGGCTGGTGAGAGTGACGATGATATTGCCAGTCCGTTATTTGCGACAGCAGTAGGATTGGTAATGGACGGATTGAAGCGTCAGGAACGCAAACGTGTAGAAAAGGAAGTTGAGGAAATGGAGCATGCGATCGAAAACCATTCTGAAGACCATGTCATTCCTGAGGAAAATGAAGTTGTCGAAACCCCTAAAAAGGAGCGTAAATCGTTTTTGGATAAGTTGACAGAACGAGTTAAGGATTTTTTAGATAACGCAGAGTAAAAGAAAAGAAACAAGATTTCAGGTAAGTTGACTTGCTTGAAAAAACATAAATAAATTCAATAAAAGATATTTTATGAGTAACAATGAGTTAGGCAATATTGCATTTGATTTACCAAAAAACCAATCAAACGTCATCAAGGTGATTGGAGTAGGAGGTGGTGGAAGCAACGCCATAAATCACATGTTCTTACAAGGTATTAAAGGTGTTGATTTCGTCATCTGTAATACCGATGCTCAAGCACTGCAAAACAGTGGTGTCCCGAACAAAATCCAATTAGGAGTTAATTTAACCGAAGGCCTTGGAGCAGGTGCAAATCCAGAAGTAGGCGAGCAAGCTGCCGTTGAGAGTCTAGAAGATTTGCGACGTATGCTAGATACCAATACTAAAATGGTATTCATTACTGCGGGAATGGGTGGTGGAACTGGTACAGGAGCTGCACCAATTATTGCAAAATTGGCGAAAGAACTTGATATCTTAACTGTAGGCATCGTAACTATGCCGTTTCAATTTGAGGGAAAAACCAGAATTGAACAAGCACAAAGAGGTATTGAAACCTTACGTTCACACGTAGATTCCTTAATCGTAATCAACAATAATAAATTACGTGAAGTTTATGGAAACCTTGGTTTTAAAGCAGGTTTCTCAAAGGCAGATGAAGTATTATCCACAGCGTCTCGAGGAATTGCTGAGGTTATCACACACCATTACACTCAAAATATCGATTTGCGTGATGCTAAAACCGTATTGAGTAACAGTGGTACAGCTATCATGGGATCATCTACGGCTTCTGGAAAAGCTAGAGCTCAAGAAGCTATAATGAAAGCATTGGATTCTCCATTGCTTAACGATAACAAAATAACTGGAGCTAAAAATGTGCTGTTGCTTATAGTTTCAGGATCTCAGGAAATCACAATTGATGAAATTGGTGAAATTAACGATCACATCCAAAATGAAGCTGGTCATGGTGCCAATATCATTATGGGTGTAGGTGAAGATGAGTCATTACAGGAATCGATTTCCGTGACTATAATTGCAACCGGATTTGATATTGATCAACAACACGAAATCTCCAATACTGAGCAAAAAAAAGTAGTTCATGCTTTAGAGGATGATCGTGAAGATGTTAATATCAAGGAAAGTGATCCTGCCATTATTACTCCAGATATTGTTTTAGAAAACGAAGAGACTCCAAACGTAGTTGTACATACTTTATTGGATGAAGAAGAGGACGATCTCGCGATTGAACAGATTTCAGATACTTCTGAAACAGATTTAATAGCTACGACAGAAATTATCAAAAACATTAATGTTGTATATGATGAGGTTTTAGACTACAAAACCCAAACTGTGCAAGAGGATGATTTTGTAATTACGCCAATAGATGCTTCACCAGATGAACCTAAAGTTGATGAAATTGAAGAAGAGCAAATCACATTAACCTTCGATTTACCTTTGGCTTTTGGAGCACCTGAAGACAATTTGGAACAGGAAAATGCGGTAAATGAAGAGAAAACTGTCTTTTCGCTTGACGAGGAGGTGAAGGATTTTGAGGTAAAGGAGCATGTTGAAGTTGTTCCTGTGACCGAGGCTAATGAAGAAGGTGAAACACGTTATGCACTTGATGACTTCATGACTTATGATTCTGCAATGAATGAAGAAAGTGAAGCTAAAGTTAAAGTTCAGCCAGAGATTGAAGATGAGATTGTCTTTGAGAAAAAGACTGTCGCGCCAGAATTGAACGAAGAATGCCCTTCAGAAGAGATTGACCCGATGAACAGTCCTATTTCAGATCTTTTAAAAGAAAGAGCAGATGAAAGACGACGTAAGATGAAAGACTTCAATTATAAGTTCAATACGGCAAAAATAGATGAAATTGAAAAAGAACCAGCATATAAGCGGCAAGGTGTGAATTTAGAGGATGCACAGCACTCTTCGGAAACCAATGCTTCCCGAACTTCCGTAACTACTGATGATAATGATGATATTCAGTTGAGAAGTAACAATTCATTTTTACACGACAACGTAGATTAATAGCAAATTTAGTTTAGTGTTTCACACTTTGTCAAGCCCGAAGCGTTAATTAGCGCTTCGGGTTTTTTTTGATTTTCAAACAGATAGTATGATTTTCAATCTAAAGAAATAGGTCAAAACCTTTTAGTTTTTATATCTTCGCAATTCAATTAAATTAAGTACCATGAGTTTGCAAAATGATGTAATGGCTGCGATGAAGACAGCTATGAAAGAAAAGGATCAAGTTGCCCTTGAAGCTCTTAGAGCGGTTAAATCTGCAATTTTATTGGCTAAGACATCTTCAGGAGGCAATGAAGAATTGAGTGAAGAAGACGAGCTTAAATTGCTTCAAAAGTTAGTGAAGCAGCGTAAGGATAGTGCCGCTATATATTTAGAACAGGATAGAAAGGATTTGGCATTGCCAGAAATAGATCAAGCAGAAGTTATCAGTCAATTTTTACCTGAAGCACTTTCTGAAGAAGAGATTGAAAAAGTTGTTATTATGACCATAGATGAAATTGGAGCAGAAGGTATGAAGGATATGGGTAAAGTCATGGGAATTGTGAATAAGGAATTGGCTGGACGTGCTGATGGAAAAACGATTTCCACAATAGTCAAGGCCAAGTTATCATAAAATATCCAAAGGCCACGTAGCTCAGCTGAATAGAGCACTGGATTTCGGCTCCAGCGGTCGTAGGTTTGAATCCTACCGTGGTCACGAATAAATCAAAAACCCAAGCGTTAAATCAAGCTTGCTTGAATTTATAAGCTAGG
The DNA here is from genome assembly GCA_030432635.1 of Bacteroidia bacterium. GTDB lineage: Bacteria > Bacteroidota > Bacteroidia > Flavobacteriales > Flavobacteriaceae > Psychroserpens. Next base: position 50,356 of record JAUIMB010000017.1, read on the forward strand.
GTTTTTGATTTTGAAAGCGGAGCTTTGCTAGGAAGGGCGACTTTATGTCGCCAATCCAAAAACTGCGGACTATTAATTTGGACCGTTTGCTTGAATTTGTAAGCTAGGGTTTTTGATTTTCAAAGCGGAGCTTTGCTAGGAAAGGCGACTTTATGTCGCCAATCCAAAGCTGCGGACTATTAATTTGAACCGTTTGCTTGAATTTGTAAGCTAGGGTTTTTGATTTTCAAAGCGGAGCTTTGCTAGGAAAGGCGACTTTATGTCGCCAATCCAAAGCTGCATACTATTAATTTGGACGGTTTGCTTGGATTCACGGTTTTTAAAACTTTCAGGAGCGCATTGTGAGTTATATCATCCATACTAATTTTAACGTAATTACTACCGAAAAGCCCATAATGAAATGACCAAGACTCTCATGTTTTTATGCCAACATCAGGAAGAAAACCCTGAGGTTGTTAGATTGGTCATCATAATCGCTGCGATATTGTTAGGTGGCTTTTTTGTCTATTTGGGTGTAACGAGAATATTCTATTTTTTTGAAATGGCTTATGTTGAATATATTAAGAAGTCATTATTTTACAATCATTTATACTTCAAAAAGAGATCCTTGACAATTGCTCAAACTGATGTATTGATTGAGTATATCAAGTTTTATAATAGATTGTCACCAAGATATAAATCATATTTTGAGCATAGAGTCCTTCAGATCCTTAATCGAATTGAATTCATAGGTAAGGATATAACTGTTACTGAAGAAATGAAAACCATTATTGCTGCGACCTTGGTAAAACTAACCTTTGGCTTACGGGATTATAAAATTAAATCTGTTGAACGCGTGATCTTGTATCCTGACGAATTTTATTCACAAACCAATAAAACACTTCACAAAGGGGAGTTCAATTTAGGTTATAAAGCGTTGGTGTTGTCTTGGAAAGATGTCCTACATGGTTATGCCATTGCCGATGATAATTTAAATTTGGCTGTACATGAATTTACGCATGCCATTCATTTTTATTATATGCAAGTGAGACGTTACAGTACAAGTGCAGCTATTTTTTTGAATTCTTATGTCGAACTCATAAACAAATTGGATGCTGATGACGCGTTAAAAACTAAACTCATAAGGTCTAAATTTTTACGGGATTATGCTTATACCAATCAATATGAGTTTTTGTCTGTACTGATTGAAACCTTTATCGAATCGCCAATGGAGTTCAAGGAATATTTTCCTGGTATTTATGGAAAGATTAAAAGTATGCTCGGATTTAATTTCGAAGGGTATTAAAAGACTTAACTACTTCCTTTCATTGTGATCAAGACCTATCCTGTCATGTTTTAACCGGTTTTCAGATTTTATATAAATAAAAATTCCCTAAAACAACTGTTATAGGGAATGTCTATTCAATGTTATATGTAAGTCTTACAGTTTAAATATGAGTTGAAAGGTATATTGGAAGTGATTGTTGTCGTAAACTTTATCACTTGCGTCAAATGCAAACTTGGCAATACCTTGTAATCTAACACCAAATTTAGGTTTGATCCATAGTGTTCCACCAAGTAAGGCATTACCCGAACCATTAACTTCTTCTACAATAAATAATCCAAGACCTGTACCCACGAACATGTCAATCCAATCAGCATTTTTGAAAAGTGATTCTGAAAAATAATATTTCAAATAGGTATTGGTAGAATAGTAGTTGAATGTTTCTCTAAGTTGGCCATTATCTATTTCGCTATCGAATTGGTTCATGGTAAAATCCTGTTCAATATAGAAATATTTATTCCAACGACCTTCAACACCTATGGCAAACGGACGGTTGAATTCAAACTCATCTATTCGAGAGAAAGGCTGTCTTTCCCCTAAACTACCCACAGCATTGACACCTATGCTTAGTTTCCAAACATCATCATTGACTCTATCAGCAAACTTTGATTGAGAAGAAGCGTCAAATCCGATTAACGAAACAAGCACCAAAAATAAAATTAGTTTTCTCATTGTATGAAATTCTTAGATTCAAATATAGGCTTTAAGCACTGATATACAAAGAAACAGTAAACATATCACATTTAAAAACTTATGTTAAGATTTTTTAAGCTTTCTGAATCCTAATATTCTCTTGTAGTCCTTAAAAAGATCTTTTCTATAGTTTTTATTCTTGAAAAAGAACAATATTCGACTTGTTATTATGACGTAAATATAAGTACTCTTGCTAATAATTAAATCAATTATCTTCCTTAAAAAGGGATATTTCAATTTTAATAGAAAAAGTGTATTTGCAACGCGATTAGACCTGAATGTTTTGAAATCCGTAAACCAAATCTTAGCAATTGAAAAGTAATTTTTAAAGTAAGGACGGTCAATGATGGGTTTCAAATTAAAAGTGTACGCATTGTTTAGAATGAGAACATCATAAATAGACTTAAAGCTAATTTTACTGTATTTATAACCTAAGTCATTGGCTTGAAAATTTAAAATGGTATGATAGAGAAGATGGTCGTTTGCAGGTACACTTATGTTTTGTGCAAGTTGTTTGTCGTTTAATAGGTCTTCTGTTGCCAACAAACCATTAAAAGATTGTATAGTAACTTTTCGATGGACTTCGACAGCGGCCAAAAATTTATCGGATTGTAGTCTTGGTAAATGTTTGTAATCAAAGTATTTGGACGTTATGCCCCTTTCAGTTCCTTTGTAACCATTGTCTGTTAAGAGCGTATAGGCAAGATCGAGCTGATCTGGATCCACCAAGACATCAATGTCACCTAACATACGTTCTCCTGGATCATTGTAAAGGTTTTTAAGTAGGAATGCACTTCCTTTCAAAAACACATGGTTGATTTGATTGGTTTTTAATAGTACTGAAATATTAGTGATTTCAGATAGCAGCGTTTTATTTCTATTTCTATTAATGACAGTGATTTCTTCAAGATAAAGAACTAAATCTTCAGGAAGGTAATGCGTCAATTCCTTATCCTTTAATCTGCAATAGCAAGTTGTAAGTACCAAAAAATCACTAGCGACGACTACAAATTGTTCCCAGTCAATAGTTTGGGATTCTAATGTTTGTACTAATTGTTCAATAGGGTTTTTAAAACTCAGTATATCTGCAATGAGTACTAAGGTCTCTTTATATTTGTGTTGTATTGAAGGCAAAAGATAAAATTAGGAGCTTAAAAGTACTAAATCTTTTATGAATCTTTGAAAAGGCTCTCAAACTTGGAAATCGCAAAGTCATTGTCAGAATACCTTAGTTCAAAGCTGTTGATATCCTTTAACCAATTCATAAACTTTAAGGCATGTTTTTCCTTAGGTGATACCCAAGAATCGGGAATTAAAGTCTGAAGTATTTTATCTGGCGAAACAGGTTTGAAGCTACTCTTTGCATTTGCATCAAACTTAACATATACTATGTTTTTGCATGGAAAACTTGATTGTAGATCATCATAACTCAAAATGGGTGGCACATATTTGATATTCACTTTTTTAGGTCCACTAGTATGGGTCTTAAGTTTATCGATGTTCTCAACATATTGTTTTAAGGCATCAAAGGCTCCTTTTTTTATGGACGTAGCTGCAGGATAGCGGTGTAATTCCATATTGTCTTCGTAGAGCGGTGTGAAATCATCACATAGAATATCAAATCCGTGGGCCATAAGTAATACAGACAGCGTGCTTTTACCATTTCCTGAATCTCCTATGATCATGACAGCTTCTTTACCATTGGAAATTGTTGAAGCGTGGAAGGTTGCTATCCAGTTATCTATTTTTGTGCTGTGTATGCTATTTGTGAGTTCTAGAGCGAATCGACCTTGAAGAAAATGGAACGATTCTGTTTTATAGCTCCCAACGATATTACCATTTTTCGCAAGGTATAAATCGTTATTGGATTTAAAAACATCAAATAAAACATCACATTCATTGGAAGGAGTAATGTTGTGATGCACTATTTGAGGATGAATCAAACTTTTTATAAGTTCTGATTCGTAATTTATATTTATTGTCTTTCCATAAAAGGCATACGAATTTCTAATATTGCCATCAGGAATGTTTGGGGTGTCTGCAATTGCTTGAGTGTCATCGTCACTACTGATATTTAAATTGCCTACAAAGAGTTCTATGTCATTACATATTGCATTGGCATCATTATTTGACATGCCCATGTTTTCGTATAAATAATGAACAAATGAATCCCGACTTTCATCGGGATTCATATATAGTGTAATTAAATCACTTTGTATTTTTGACGTGATTACATAATTATTAGATTTTTCAAACCATAAAATTACGTTATCCTCATCTATATTTTGAACTAACTTAGGAATAACCTTCGTATTCAAAACGTTCAATGATTTAGTCAAAAGGGTTTCCTCCTGGATCTGGAGGAGACGACGCCTGCGCCTTCTTAGGGTTTAAAATAATGAAAGTTCCTATGGCCGTTAAGGCAGCATATTTCCCCATTTTTTTAATGGCTTCCTTTCGAGTGATTTGATCTTGTGGATTATTTATGTTTTTCATTTTCTAAAAATATAAAGGTCAAAAATAATAAAATTTAATTAATGCAATAATTATTTGAACTATTTTTTTAAAAATTATTCAATTATCACTTTTTTGGTAATCTCTTGACCGTCACTGTTAACAGTAGCAAGGTAAATACCAGCATTGATGTTTGTCACGTCAATACGGTTCTGTAACAGAGCACTGTCAAGTTCTATGGTCATTACCATTCTTCCTTGTATATCGAAGAGGTTTAGCGTCGCGTTGTCAGCTACTTCTCCGTTTACCACTAGTTCATTGGAATCGTTCAAAGAATAGATATCCAACTTACCAAGTTCGCTATCGACAGAAGAAAGCGCATCTTCCTCATATCTCAAGAAGAAACGTCCAGTTCCTGAAAGGTCAGACGAAGGCGTGATAGTGTAATCAGCTTCGTTGAGCAAGGTTGTGGTGTTCTTCACGGTATCGTCAAGGTACACTTTAACATTTTCAGGTAAAGTTGATTGATGGATACTGAAAGTGATCTGCTCACCTTGGCTAGCATTGACACCCAATGGGATTGTCACGTTAGTCAGGTCAGTGTCTTTAAGCGCTTGCAGCGCAAGATCTTCACCAGCATCACCTTGGACCAATCTGGAATAGATAGAGAACGCAGGCGCTGTTTCACCCCAAATAGCAGCATCATATCCTAGGTCAAACCCTTCACTTGCATCTGCATTGAAATAGAAATCAGTAGCGTACACATTAGAGTTGCTTGTTAAGCTAAGCGTTAAATATGTCAATGGCGCGTTACGTCCTACGATGAAATCATCGCTTGTTCCT
>JAUIMB010000036.1 GCA_030432635.1 Bacteroidia bacterium
AATCTTGGATGCGTTTGCGTTGGTTCTCTATTACTTTCTGTAATGCTTCTGTATGTTCCTCCGATTCTTTAATTCTCTTTTCTAACATTTGCGACCACTGTATCCAATTTGCAACAATCTGATTCTCTGCCTGAGCATGTAGGTTGATAGCTTCTGCCAACTTTACTTTTTTATCAGTACGCAGGCGAACAAGAATTTCAAGCAGCTTCCAAAATCCGGTAGCTCCCAAAATCAGCGTTATTATTTTCCATAGTTCCATAGTCATCGTTTAAGCAGGTGAAGTAGCATTGTATTCGATTGGGTATCTAGCGATATAAGGATGAATATTAAATAGCAACTCATCGTTCGGATCTATAAAGGTTCCATTAATTGACACCCTGCCATTACTATCAATATTATAGTAGAAGGTTTCACCTTTATTGCTAGTCAATGTTCCTGATAAAGCTCCAGTTGGACTATTATTGGGTTTTGGGAAGTTCATCATCCAACCACTAACAAAACCGGTTCCACCTGTACGCTTTAATCGAATATCTTTTATGAGTATCATATTTCCATTTACTACCGAATAGCGATTTCTTCCCGGTGTATGATACATGGTTGTACCAATCTGTGCAGCAGTGATGGTGAGTAGTGATTCTCGATTGAGGTAATTATCCAATCGAGTTTTCAATCTCAATGGCGTAATGGCTCTTTGGTTATCGGCTCCTAAATCCGTCTCTGCCTGAGTAGCAATTTCGATTAAGCCAATAAGTGTTTCAGTCGCCAGTCTTGAATCCAAAAGTGTTTTTAGCTTCAAAGGTGTAATAGCACTCAAATCATCTGTTCCACCATTCACCAAGGCTTGTGAAGCCACTTTAATTATCCCTGCTATGGTTTCAGTTGCTTGCGAAACATTACTTTGAATCACATTCCATGAAGCTCCAACGCTTGCCTGATCACCTCCGGCATTATCCACCAAACAAACAATGACATCCATTTCCTGAACATCTTCTCCGGCAGCTCCACCAATTTTACCTCCGGCACTTACCGTATAAGCATCTCCGGCTAAGGCTGCCGGATAATTAGGATTCCCTGAGCAGTCAATAGTTCCTTTGTTTTCCCAAAGTCCAGTTACCTTATCTGCTACATAGCTTGCAAGCTTTTGAGGGGTAACAAAAGTTGAATTATTTGTTCCGGCATTGACTTCTTCAATCGTGGCAACTCTTGCTTTTCCTTCAACGGTTTCTGATGCTGTTTCAATGCTAGACTTTAAGCCTGCCACCACTTGAAAGCAAGTGCCGTCAAAAAGCAATAGATAATGGTTGATAGTTCCCAAATCATCGGCAGCTAGATCCACCAATACACCGTTCACGGCTTTCATTATTGGAACCGCTCCCTTACCATTGATATTGATTGTTGAAACGCCTGAATTACCATGATTGAATTTCACTTGAATACTCAATCCTTGTCGATAGGCATTTTTCAATGCAGGATCTAATTCTAAAACATAGTCATCTGTTCCACCGGTTGTAACACCAAAACCACCGAGGCTATTTTCCACCGGAAAATCACCTACA
>JAUIMB010000037.1 GCA_030432635.1 Bacteroidia bacterium
AATGTGTAATCCTGAGAGCCAAGGCTATCAGGATTGTTGTCTGTAAAAGACTCGTAATAATGATTCACTCCTAAGTGCCATTCGTTTTCATCTGATTTGTTGAGTTTTAGAAATGCTTCTGAAAAACTGGATAGCTGCTGTCCGTCAAATAGATAGTCGGGAATAGTTAATTCCCGGTTGAACAGGCTTATATTATTTTTTAAAATTATCTCACGGTTTTCCTTTTGGTTCTTCAATAGGAATTGAGAATTATACCTTTCGGATTTATTTACTTCCGTAAAGACATTTTCTATCTCAGGATTGCCATCAATCACTTTCATATCTCCACCTGTTCTTTCATCAAGGGTTGCTCCTACACCAAGCGAAACTTCTGTGTTGTTGCTGGGATAATAAAACAATCGTGGATTTAAAGTGAGAGACTGTGATTGAGGCATGTTTGAGAAACCATCATCATCTGGGTCGAATGCTATTTGATTGTTTCCTGACCCATACATGGTTAGTCCAAACTTTCCATACTTCTGTGCATAGAAGACATTTCCTGTAGTTCCCAATGCGCTTGTTTGGTCAATCATTATGGTAAGTTCAGGTTCTTCTTCTGGGGTTTTGGAAACCAAGTTTACGATACCTGCAATGGCACCACCCCCGTAGAGTGTTGAATTTCCACCTTTAATGATTTCAAATTGCTTTAAGTCAAGTGGCGGGATCTGTAAGATTGATAGCCCACCTGCAAAGCCGCCATATATAGGTGCTCCATCACGGAGCATTTGGGTATATCTACCATCAAGTCCCTGAATACGTATGTTCATGTTTCCTGAACTCAAAGAGGTTTGTTGCATCATTATACCTGGAGACTCTCTAAGTACCATGCTTATGTTACTTGAGTTCATTACGGCTTTCTCTCCAAGCTCTTCTAGAGTTACAGCTTCTATACGTGTTGGAATGGTCTCTATTGTTCTTGAAGAACGTGTAGCAGACACAATTACTTCTTCAAGCTCTTCACCGGATTCCATGACAATATCAATCGTTTTACCATCTGATTCAGGAAAAAGGAGTGTTTTGGATTGCGGTTCATATCCAACATAGCTTATAACAAAGTTGATTGAGCCGTTTGGAATATTTTGAAAGTGATACTTGCCTTCCGCATCTGTTGTACCACCATTTGTCGTTCCATCAATAACAATAGTTGCACCAATGAGGCTTTCACCTTCTTCATCATTTACCTGAAAGTAAATGCTGTTTTGTGCAATAGCAGATACGCTAAGTAGAATGAAAAGTAATAGAAATGCGTGCTTCATGTTCAAGTTTTAATTCGAACACAAAGCAAGCTATTAAGGAGTGCAATGCCATTGCAAAGTTTAGGTACATGTAGAACAAATGCCTTCAATCAGATAATTGGCAAAGTTTGCTCTAAATCCATTTGGTAAACTCGGAGTTGTGATAGGGGTATCCTTTAGGCAATAGGTTTTCTCGCATTTAGTACACAAGAAATGAATGTGGTTATCTTCCAAACTGCAAATACAGTCATCATCACAAAGCGCATATT
>JAUIMB010000038.1 GCA_030432635.1 Bacteroidia bacterium
AAACAATGACATCCATTTCCTGAACATCTTCTCCGGCAGCTCCACCAATTTTACCTCCGGCACTTACCGTATAAGCATCTCCGGCTAAGGCTGCCGGATAATTAGGATTTGCTGAACAGTCAATGGTTCCTTTGTTTTCCCAAAGTCCTGTTACCTTATCTGCTACATAGCTTGCAAGCTTTTGAGGGGTAACAAAAGTTGAATTACTTGTTCCGGCATTGACTTCTTCAATGGTTGCAACTCTTGCTTTTCCTTCTACGGTTTCTGATGCCGTTTCTATACTTGACTTCAAACCTGCCACCACTTGAAAGCAAGTGCCATCAAATAGCAATAGATAGTGGTTGATAGTTCCCAAATCATCGGAAGCTAAATCTACCAATACACCATTCACGGCTTTCATTATTGGAACCGCTCCCTTACCATTGATATTGATTGTTGAAACGCCTGAATTACCATGATTGAATTTCACCTGAATACTCAATCCTTGTCGGTAGGCATTTTTCAATGCAGGATCTAATTCTAACACATAGTCATCTGTTACACCGCTAGTAACACCAAAACCACCGAGGCTATTTTCCACCGGAAAATCACCTACATAGTTTAAATCGTTTAGGTTTACATCGCTGCTATATCCACCAATTGCACTCATAATTCTTTAATTAAGTATGACTAAGATTCCTATAATTCCAATGCTTACTCCAAGTCCGGTTCCTAGGAATATCTTATCTCGTTTATGTCGTTTCACTTCTGTTTTTAGAAAACCCAATTGCAGATTTACCTCATTGTTCACTTCCTGACTATTGGCAATGATGCTTTGATGGTTTATCGCCTGACTTTGAAGCAGCTTTATGGTTGAATCCTGCTGCTGAATCAAAGAATCTTGCAAAGCCAGTTGGGTAGATTGCTCAACTGCAATGCTGTCCTGATACTTTTTGCCTTCCAGTTCAATTGCAATTACTTTTGCTTGACTTACAGTAAAGCAGAAAAGTGTATCACTCTGAATGGTGTAAACTGTCGGTTTCAAATTCTGCGAAAAACCGATACAGCTCATCATTATCATAATTGCCAATAGCCCTAATCTTTTCACTTTTTCTGTATTTGAGTTGTTCTAAATCCTTGTTTCGTTTTTTCAATTCTTCTTTAATGCCTTCTTGTTTTTCTAGTTGCTCAACAATTTGCTCTTGCAAACCCTGATTGATGGCTAAGAGGCTGTCGTTTTGCTGTTCCAGTTTCTTGATGGTCTGCTCGTAATTGGGGTTTGGATTAACCGACCTATCCTTTGAGCTCCAATACCATAAAAACCCAATTATGGTCATCAGCCAAAGCAACAAGACGGCATAGCTAAGTCGCATTTTCATTTTCCTTTAGCGTTTTGTAATCCGTTCTTTTACCTGTGATATAGCGGACTAATCCATCTAAAATGAGTTTGTGAAAAACAAAGGCAAAAACGAAGGACTGAAACAGTACTTCGATATGTTTGACTTCATACCCCCGAATGAAATACAGAATCACAGCATAGACTAAACCCACCAATGCCGTC
>JAUIMB010000039.1 GCA_030432635.1 Bacteroidia bacterium
TCTTCACAATCACGATAGGCACTGGTGACTTTAAGTGGGATGCCTGCCTTTTGAGCTTTGATAAGAAACTTCTCGACCTTCTTTCTTACTTCAGGTCGAAGTTGACGGAGCTTTAACTTGGTTTGAATATCCAATTTCTTGTAAAGCCAACGACTTGCAATAGCAATACCAATGACACCCACAAGGATACCAACCCCCATAAAGACTACCTTTTTATCTACCTGAACTGCCATTGATTATGCTTGTTTTTGACAACTACAACCACCGCTTTCACCGCTTTGGCATTTGCAGCTCTTTTTCATTCTCAAAAGATTGATTGAAATGTTTGCAATGGACAATACCATAAATGTTGCAAACAAGATGTTCATTGTTTTATTCTCCTTCATGACGTACTTATTTTATGCGTTTTAGCTCGTTAATTAATTCCTTATTCTGTTTTTCCATGTGAACCACTTTTTTCTCCAAATCTTGGATGCGTTTGCGTTGGTTCTCTATTACTTTTTGTAATGCTTCTGTATGTTCCTCCGATTCTTTGATTCTCTTTTCTAACATTTGCGACCACTGTATCCAATTTGCAACAATCTGATTTTCTGCCTGTGCATGCAGGTTAATAGCCTCTGCTAACTTCACTTTTTTGTCGGTACGTAGGCGAACAAGGATTTCAAGCAGCTTCCAAAATCCGGTAGCTCCTAAAATCAGCGTTATTATTTTCCATAGTTCCATAGTCATCGTTTAAGCAGGTGAAGTAGCATCGTATTCAATTGGGTATTTGGCGATATAAGGATGAATATTGAAAAGCAATTCATCGTTCGGATCTATAAAATTTCCAAATATTGATACCCTTCCATTACCATCAATGTTGTAAAAGAAAGTTTCACCTTGATTACTAGTTAAAGTCCCTGATAAAGCTCCAGTTGGACTGTTATTAGGCTTTGGGAAATTCATTACCCATGCAGCAACAGAACCAGTTCCACCGGTACGTTTTAATCGAATGTCTTTAATCAGTATCATATTACCATTTACTACTGAATAGCGATTTCTTCCCGGTGTATGATACATGGTCGTTCCTATCTGTTCAGCCGTGATGGTAAGGAGTGATTCCCTATTAAGGTAATTATCCAATCGAGTTTTCAATCTCAATGGCGTAATAGCTCTTTGGTTATCAGCTCCTAAATCGGTTTCTGCCTGAGTCGCAATTTCGATTAAGCCGATAAGTGTTTCGGTCGCCAGTCTTGAATCCAAAAGTGTTTTCAGTTTCAAAGGGGTAATGGCACTCAAATCATCTATTCCACCATTAACCAAAGCCTGTGAAGCCACTTTGATTATTCCTGCAATAGTTTCAGTTGCTTGCGAAACATTGCTTTGAATCACATTCCACGAAGCTCCAACGCTTGCCTGATCACCTCCGGCATTGTCAACTAAACAAACAATTACATCCATTTCCTGAACATCTTCTCCGGCAGCTCCACCAATTTTGCCACCTGTACTTACTGTATAAGCATCTCCGGCAAAGGCTGACGGATAATTAGGATTCG
>JAUIMB010000040.1 GCA_030432635.1 Bacteroidia bacterium
TATCCTCTGTGTTCATGGTATAGTACAACTTATCGGTCGAATCAAATTCATAGTATGTGGATGCGTATAAATTGGGACGTAGTGTCTCTCCATATTGAGTATACAGCTCCTCAAAAGTACTACTGTTCATTTTTGTATGTAGTTCTGGGTAACTGATTACGATATTGCCATCCGGTGCCTTAAAGATTTTCTTCGCATTAAATCCAATTAGCTTTTCATAAACAGTAGATTGACCATTGATATCTATGACAATGACTCCATTTTCATCGGTAATTTCAACGTCATGGGCAAGTACAAATACTTTTTCCTGACTGGGAACCAAGTACATAGGTTTTAAACCAAGCTCCACATCAACTGCACTTTCGGTATCGTTCAAATTGATAATCCTAACGAAATAAGCATCTGATTTACCTACTTCACTTTTAATAAAGCTTAGGAAAACATGGGTGTTATCGTGTGCGATGGCTGTAATATTTAAGTCGCATGCATTTAAATTCAAAAAGGTTTCTATCAATTGATAGTCACCAGAATCAAAATCATACCTTAAAACCTTTACCTTACAATCCGATGTGACTTCAAAAAAACTAAATGTATTTTCATCTGCATAGGAAATTTCTGTTGATGGAAATGATGGGAAATTCGAATCATGAGCTTCTAGTACCATTCCATTTTCAGATGATAAGATACTTTGAGTCGCCAAAACACCGTTTTGATCCATAAAAAGGGTATAATCTGCTTCAATAGATAAAGGGGTCTCATTCTCTTGGGGCTCTGCGGCAGGTTTACTGCATGCGAGAAATAAAGCCATCAGCAATATGCCGACCCTGTAGGTGTAGGTCTTCATGATGTATTGATTTGGGTTATACTTCCTTACGCAGGAACAGCATACATCTTGCCCCTCTGTTCCTTCAATGCCTTGTCCGACATATATTCATCAAACGTAGAATATCGGTCAATGTTGCCTTTTGGTGTCAATTCTATGATTCTGTTGGCAACAGTTTGTGCAAACTCGTGATCATGGGTGGTAAAGAGCACCGTTCCCTTAAAATTCTTTAAGGAATTATTGAATGCCGTGATACTTTCCAGATCTAAATGGTTCGTAGGTTCATCCAACATAAGCACATTTGCTCTGAGCATCATCATCCTACTTAACATACACCTGACTTTTTCTCCCCCAGAGAGTACGGTACACTTTTTAAGGGCCTCTTCTCCACTGAACAACATTTTACCCAAAAAACCCCTGATATAAACTTCTTCGCGCTCTTCCTCCGTTTTTGCCCATTGTCTTAACCAATCTACCAAGTTGATATCTTGGGTAAAAAAACTGGAATTATCCGCAGGTAAATAGGATTGCGTAGTTGTAATCCCCCAACTATATTTTCCGTGATCCGCCTTTTTATTTCCGTTGATAATTTCATAAAAGGCCGAGGTTGCCCTAGAATCCCTTGAAATAACGGCTATTTTATCTCCTTTTGCCAAGTTGATGTTGACATTGTCGAACAAAATTTCGCCTTCCTCAGTGG
>JAUIMB010000005.1 GCA_030432635.1 Bacteroidia bacterium
ACATCACAATTACAGATGATGATCGTTCATATGGTGATATCGCTGGTGGTACTATTGATGACAGTCCTGATTTTGACATTCTGGTATCTCCTGATGCACCAACAATGAGTGTTGAATTTACATTAACTATAACCTCAGACCAAGGCACATTCACTGATACATTTGTGATTCAGGTTTATCAATCGACATTAAGTTTAAATGACTTGAGCATAAGTGAGAGTATTATATTATACCCGAACCCCACTTCAAGCCTAGTTAATATTACTAATCAGAATACAAGTTTAACATTATCTAAAATAGAAGTATATGATATGATCGGTAAGAAAGTTCTAGAACAAAAATCCTACCATAGTTCAATTAATTTAGGTAATCTAGAATCAGGACCATACTTAATCAAAATTTATGATGATGAAAACCGTACCGGAATTTTTAGAATAATTAAACAGTAGTAAGGATAAAAAAACCCTTGACTTAAAAGTCAAGGGTTTTTTATTATCACCAAACTTTCAAATTAATAGATACGAAACTATACCACCTTAATTATTACTGAATATCGTACATTGAATTATTCTGTACATTAGTCTCTTGATTTCTCCATTCTCGTTCGCCAGAAACCACAATCTTAATTCCATAAAATCCAAAAGCATCTTTTCATCACTATTTTGAAATTGCTAGATATTAAGCCATATTCTTACAGAATTTTAAAATTATAGTCGTAAATTATTAGCTCAAATACTTATTATCGGTTTGAAAAAATCCACTCCTCATATATTTAGAAAAATGACAGCTTAAATAACGAAGAGGATTAGAACAATAAACCAGATACGACTAATTTCTTTAAATTGTATTAAATAAAAACTTTTAATGACAGATATTGTATCATTCTTAAAAAAATTTGAAAAACTTTGGGCAGAAACGAAAATTATTATTGATAATAATCATACGACGAAGTGTATCCAGAACCATTTCCAAAACCATCAACTTCCGATAAGCAACTTTAGATATGAAAGTCTAAAAAATAAATATGGGATTTATATTTTTTATATAAAACCATCTAAAGTTTATACATATGAAAGTCTTTGTGAAGATTGGATACAATTTAACTATGACAAATATCCAAAGGTTATAAAAAGAAGATTCAATCACTATATTCCGATTGATAAGGAAAGGTGGTATCCTTTTTACATTGGAAAATCTGAAAACTTAGGAAAGCGACTAAATGAGCATATTAATCATAATGACAAAATTTCAACCTACAGTCTAAAACTAAATGGAAGAAAAAAATTCAACCCCAACAACATTAAATACTCCTATTGGAATCTTCCCGATGAAGTTAAATCATGTCCTAAAGAAATAAAACAGTTTCTTTTAACTCAGCTGGAGCATCAATTGCGTCAGGAATTAAAACCATGGGTAGGAAGACAGTAAAAATTTATGCAAGACAATAGTGCTGTTTTATTAATGTAACCATTTCATTTTTGTGCACTTCTATTTCAGTTTCAGTCCATGATTCACCATATTCATTAAAAATGTAATATGATTTTAAAGAATCATATGTGTTTTTTCCCTTAAACCTACTTCTTTTTTCATCAACGGATTTATTACTATACTCTGAATTTTGAGCAACACTTAATAGAACCAAATTACCAAATGAATGCAAGTATTCATGTTCTATTACCGGGTTCTTTATAATATTTTCAGGGTTTTGAGGATAAATATGTTCTATTGAATTTCTTGAGGTAATTCTGTAACTTTTAAACTCATCGGTCTCATCAAATTTCCAATTTTTCCACAAAATATATTCCAATTTTTGAAACCAGTAATGCTTATATTTTGTACCATTTGGCTTGTTTAAATAGGTAAAAATGTCGAAATCAACATTCAAATCATTGGATAATAATTCTAACGAAGCCTCCTTATCAGTTATTTTTGTGCACAACGATAGTTGATTATCATAGTTCTCTAATACTTCAAGACAATGTTTGGAATTTCCATCGAAGTCGTGCTCGCTATCTATTAAGTACCCTAGATAAGGTGTTAACCAAAATTGCCTCAAATAATCTCCTGTAAAATATAATACAGATTGCAGCATAAGCATTTCAGAACTTTCATACTTAGTTCTAGTATAATAATTATCAGAATTTTTATTGATATTCATTAATTCTAAATGCTCTATTTTAGTATCAACGTCAGTAATCCATTTAATAATGTGTTTATCAAAAGTTAATCTCACTTCCCATAGCAATAAAAAGAATCGTTCAATCTCTTTTGTGTCTTCGACATTTTCTAGAGTTTCAAACACCTCAATTAAACGATTAACATGAAAAGTACCTTCAAAATCAGTTTTACCTTCATACCTCAAATGCAGCCTATAAGTATGTAATAATAATTGCCCAAAGTTTATAATAGATCGACAATATACTTCTTCTGAAACTCTATCCTCTTTAAAGGTATCCTTTTTACTCTCTTGATATTCCCCATCACAAATCTTATCAATATCATCAATACTAAATATGATTTCTTCACCATCCGTGGTATGGCTTAAATCTTCGTATAAAAACACATCTTCATCGAATTCTGTGTAATTTTTCAGATTAACCGACTTCCAATCAGTATTAGGAAATGAGCTTCGAACATTTCGTTCAAAAAAATTATTCATATTCTCACAAGCCTCCCATATCTTACCGTACATTACCTTTTTATCTATTCTCTTCAGTAAGTTTGCTTTTATAATATCGGTTTGTTCCAATTGAATACCAGCACTGTTTATAGTTGAAAACAACTTATTAAGATCAATCTTTGATGGGGTTGCATTTTTTATAAACTGAACCTTTCGGTAGATATAATCGCCAAAGCCCAATAGATCTTGCTCATCTATAGATTCAATGATACCATTAATTGTAACTAATGCATTTGCAATATTTTTTAAATAAGGGAATTTTACGATAATGTCACTTTCAATTACGTTTCTCTTACTCCCTTCATCTTCCTTCAATAAACTATCAAAATAATCATGAACTTCTGTTCTTATTTCAAAATCTAATTTTAAAAACCCTTTTTCATTAGTCAAAAAATTTTCAATAACCGAATTGCTCTTTTTTATCGAAAATACGAAAGCTGTCAACCATAAAGTCGTAAATCGTTGCTGACCGTCAATCAATTCAGCTACCGATCCGTTTTCTTTAGTTAATATAGTTCCTACAAAATAATTACTTTCTCTATCATGTAAAAACGACTTATAAAAATCCCAAAGTAGCTTGTTTAATTGTTCATCTCCCCAAACATAAGGTCTCTGATATGTTGGAACAACAAACTGATATGACTGAAGCTTTTCTAGATTAACAACAGAAGTATGAAACCTTTTATTATTCATAATAATGTCCTTCTTTTAGTTTTAGTACTATAGCACTTATCAATGTTTTATCGAAATCTTTGGGATTCTCTTCATAATAACCTATACCTTCAAAAGTATTAAAGTACTGTTTTAGGGTACAAAGATGTTTATCCTTAGATTGGCCAATTCCTGTATTTTCAGTATTAAATTGGTATTTAAATTTCTTTAAAAAGAATAACAATTCGTCAACCGTATATACCTCTAAGATATTATCAATTAACTGATTCTCATAAACAAACTTAAATATACTGTCTTCCCTAACATTGCGACCAAAAGAGACTCTTAATGAGTAAATGAACCTATACATCCAAAGGCTGGATTCATAAAGTCTAAAAAATCCAAATCTGCTGACATAGGCAACTATACAAATCTCTAGTAATTCCTTTAAGAACAAAGTTCCATTTTGACCATGCATAAGCTCATCATTAAACTTATAAAATGCATCACTCACCCTGTGATCTTTTTCTGTTTTACTAAACAATACTTGGTGCAGATTTACATAATCACTGATGTAATCTAAGGTATTATTACCGTCAGACAAAGGTTGTTTTAATTGTTTTATATGGCTTTCATGCATTTGCATCAACCTATCACCCTTATTAATTACTGCGCTATAGTAAAATGAAATATCATCACCATGGGATTTAGTCCTCTCAGTAAATTCCTCTATTAAAACCTCTTTTATGCCTTTTGAATCACGATAAAATGGAAATAGCCTCCAATTTCTATTGTCCCAAAAGCGGATTTTTGTTAAATTTTGAACTATTTCTTCAATAATCTTATTCTCTATACCTTCCCATTTCCTTGCCTGGTAATCAATAATTTTTTTTGAACTAATAGCCCTTAAATGATGAGCCTTTATAATATCCGATCCACTCAGTCTAACTCCTCCTGTGTTTTGAGTTTCAAAAAAAGTATATGCGAGATCTTCTGTGCTGGTAACCACCAATGTAATATTAACAGAATTTAAATCAATTTCATTAAGAATGTTAGAGTCAGCATACTTAAAGATGTCCTTTGATTTAACACTCTTTAAATAGCTGTAGTTTCTTTTTATATTTTTAATACTAACGGGGGAAGTATATTTTACTCCTGTGTTTAACTCTTCATTAATTAAGGCCTGAATTAACAACATGGTAGTAATTCGTTGTTGCCCATCAATTATATTTAACTTATCTTTTTTTTGATGTATAATAATACTACCTAAGTAGAATAGCGCCTTATCAATGTCTTTTGATTCATTATACTCGATAAAATCATCCAGAAGCCTATCTATTTGTTTTTCTGACCAAACATAAGGTCTCTGGTATTCTGGAATACATAATTGTCCGCAAATATCTGAACTTGGAATATTATCGTGACAAGTATTTAATAATTCTTGAAACGTACAACTTATAACTTTTACATTCATTTTTTATATATCGTCTTTGCCACAAACAACTTCAACATTTGTTTAGTATTATAAGAAGGCTCTATTCCGAAGCTATAAAGTTGGCAGTTCTTTTAATAATTAAGCTCAACGAATTAAAGAACCTATCATAATGAAATATTAAAGACATGTTTTAAGAGATAACTGTCAATTTCATTTTCAGAAATTGGCTTTTTTTTCTTTACCTCCTCATTTGTTTCAATATGTTTTTTAAGCATTTTTAATAATAGAAATTGTTCGTTTTTACCCAAGGCCATTACAATTTCAAAAACATTCTTTGCATTCATAATTATTATTCTACTTACCAATACCCCTTACTTCCCGATCATAAAACTCTTTAAACATCATCGATTTAAAAAGCGTATTTGCCTTTTCATCAGTCATTTTGTTATAAAAATCTAGCTTCGTATTTATAAAGTTTAAAAATTCACTATCAACAACTTCATCAAACTTATCTCTAATGTTATTTTTAGAGTTTTGCTTATTAAAATAAGCCATCAATTCCTCGTTATCATAAAGATTCTTCTTTACTCTATTAAAATCAACTTTATCTTCATCTGTAAGCTCCAACCCAAATGTATCATTAAGAACTTTGATAATTTTTGTTAAGAAATCCAATTCATCTTCCTTTAGTTGACCTGATCCTCCTGGCTTCATTCCTTCGACTTCGCTATCACCAGATTCTAACTCCAAATCGGCAGTAAATTTATGTTGTATTTTATAACTGTCTAACTCAATATCATTAACAACATCTAGTGGCAAATTACTTTGCACGTAAGGTAGTTTCTTCAACAAGGCTGTTAGAAAAACATACTTTTTCTCTAGTTCAACATCTGTAAATGTTATGATTTGACTTAAAAATCGATATATTTTGGTGAATGATTTCACAGCATTTTTAAAGACTAACTTATCTTCCTCTTCAAGCTCTTCATCAAATCTGGTTGATATAGTATTTAAAATCGGTTGTAGTTTTTCAAAGTCATCCTTCTTTGAGAAAAATATTTTCGCAAAATCTTCTACTTCACTATCATAATACATATTTTGCCCTTCTATTATGTTCAGGACGTCATATAAACTATTTGGATCTGTTTCATTCTCTTCATCCATAAAGTTCTTACCATAGAAATGCTGAAAATCTGCTCGCACTTTATCTGGATCATTCACAAAATCTAAAACCATAGTAGAATCCTTACCTCTACGATTTCTATTTAATCGCGATAAGGTTTGTACCGTATTTGCTCCACCTAAACTTTTGTCAACAAACATGGTGTGCAATAGAGGCTCATCAAAACCTGTCTGATATTTGTTAGCCACAATTAATATTCGATTTTCAGGTAATTTAAGAGCTTCTGGAATACTTACTCTACCTCCAAGCTCATTCATACTGGATTCTGTATAATCCTGACCAGTTTCTTCATCGTGAACTGTACCTGAGAATGCGACTAATGCTTTATAAGGCAATTTCATTTCACTCATTATTTCATCAAACTTACGTTTAAAACGTACTGCATGCAATCGCGATTTAGTCACTAGCATTGCCCTTGCCTGACCCTGAATTTCGTTTTGTGTTTGACTTGCAAAATGTTCTATCATTATGCGTGCTTTCTTTTCAATAGCATGGTCCTGTAGATCCACATAATTCCCTAAAACACGGACTGTTTTTTTCTTTTCGTACTCTTTATCTTCTATTTCTGTGCGTTTTACCAGTTTGTAGTAACGTTTAAAAGACATATAGTTTTTAAGAACATCCTTGATGAAGCCTTCTTTAATAGCCTCCTCCATGGTGTACTCGTCAAAAGGCTCAATATTACCATTAATTTTAGTACCGAATAGCTCTAAGGTCTTAGGTTTTGGTGTTGCCGTAAACGCAAACTGTGAAATATTGGGTTGCTGACCTTTTTTTGAAATCTCATCTGCAATAATTTCATCAACTGTTTTAACATCTTCTTCTTCCTCTGCTGCCTTTTCTAAACTTAGTGCTTTTCTCATATGCCTTGATGATTCACCAGATTGAGAACTGTGCGCCTCATCTATTAAAACCGCATAATTCCTGTCTGCATAATGACCTACAACGTCTGATATTATTGGAAATTTCTGTATAGTCGTTATTATAATTCGCTTTTTAGCTTCAATGGCATCTTTTAAATCTTGGGACGTAGTTTTCTCATCTAAATAAGCTACTACACCTGGTGTATTATCTAATTGACGAATATTGTTTTGTATTTGTTTATTTAATACGCGTCTATCCGTAACTACGATTATAGAGTCATATAACGCTTTAGAATCTGTATAATTCTGATAAAAATTTGCCAATCGATAGGCTAACCAAGTTATGGTATTTGATTTACCAGATCCAGCAGAATGTTGTATCAAATAGTTCTTACCTGTTCCGTCAGTTTTTAAGGCATTTAAAATACGATGTACGGCTCTTCTTTGATGAAAACGAGGAAACAATAACTTAGTAGACTTTTTCTCTTCTAATTTTCTGGTTTTTGGATTATATACTTTCTCTTTATCCGTTTGAACACTTATAAAGTTTTGAACCAAATCCATCAAGGAATTCTTTCTCCAGACATCTTCCCAAAGATATGCCACTGCAAATCCGTTTGGGTTTTCATTTATTAAACCTTTATTAAAAGGCAAGAAGTATGTCGATTTACCTTTTAGTTCAGTGGTCATAAATACTTTCTCTGTGCCAACAGCAAAATGAACTAAGCATCGCTTAAACTCCAAGAACGGTTCTCCCTTAGGATTTCGATCTTGCATATATTGCTTTATAGCATTATGATGCCTTTGATTTGTTAATGTGTTTTTTAATTCTGCTGTAACTACAGGAATACCATTAATGAATAGTACAATATCAATCTCATTGTTATTTCTATTAGAATATTTTAATTGACGTACAATGGTTAAACGGTTTTTAGCATATGCTTCTTCGTGCTCTGGTGTTTTATTGTTCGCAGGCTTAAAATAAACTAAACCTAGTTTTTGACCTCTATCCTTTATACCATTACGAAGTACGTCGAGTGTTTTATTCTTAGTAATATTTTTAGAAACATTTTCAACTATTTTAGTATCTAATGCCTCTCCATATTGCTTTTTTAAGGCCTCATATTTCTTAGGTTGAGTTGCCTTTATAAAAGCAATAACATCGGTTGGTATAACGCATAAATCTTTGTTATACAAATCTGGTGATACTACATGATATTCATTAACCTTATTAACTAGGTAATTCTCTATATGTTCTTCGAAATGTAATTCTTTAGTGCCTGATGCCATAACTAATTCTTTGTTATTGAAGATTCTAAAATTTCCTTATACCCTATTATACATTCATAAAAATTCTCGAACTTTTTTGTTGGTTGCTTAATTCCTCTTTCAGTTAAATGAAGTGCAAATAGTGCAACAACAAATCCCCATATTTTATCATTTTCTGGTCCAAAAATCAATGATAAATTATCAATGATTCTATTATAAGTAAAAGGGTGTTTATAACCATCAAAATCATCACTATGAATACCATATACATTTAACAACATTAAACCTAACGCAACACCTTTTGCTTTTAGTAAATAATCATTATCACTAAATGAGTTCATTAAGAACAACGTTGCATCAAAATCACATTGTCTTTCCTCTTCAATTGGTTGTTCGAACTTCCCATTATTTACAGAATGAAAGAGTTCATGTGAAACAAAAAACAACAGAGAATATTTAAAAGCATCAACAAACTCAGAAGTTTCAATTTCTCTTTTGCAAATCGGTAACTCTGTAAAAGTACTTTGTTTAAGATTGTCAGTGGCCCAAGTCAACATTGTTTTTGAATCATCCCATTTTGAATCCTTTAATTCAATGTTCTGTCCTTCAGGATTAACGCCTTTGCAATAAATATCATAAAAGGATAAATGAGCAATACTTAAAGCCCTTATAATATCAATTGTTTTTTGACTAATTCGTATAAGCTGATTAAAAATAATTTCACACAAAAAATCATCATCGGAAGTAATACAAATAGTTATATCATCAAATCTATTTGAGCCTTGCACTTTTATATCATCTAACAAACTAATCGCAGAATTAACTGATTTCTTGATATCTTCTCTAACATTTTCTTTAAACTCAATTTTCATTTAATTAGTTTTAGGTTCCCAATCCCTAACATCTATTTTACCGGTCACTGCTTCACTAATTAAAGACTGACGATACGCTTTGAGTTTTTGGATAGAAGTTTGAATTTTTTCTATGCTAATTTCAATTTTTAAAGCAGAATTTTTAATAAATGAAATAGTGTTTTGTTGCTCTGCAACTGATGGATAAGAAATTTTTAAATTAGATAAAACGCCCATACCAATATTCTGTTGCGTTCCGAAACTCCAATTTAACTCCACTTGATATTTGAATAAACTTGATTGTAAGTAATAAAATAAATACTCATAAAAAACTTTTTCACCCTTTGCCCTAAAAACAGCTAAAGGTGACCATATAGTAAACTTTTCTTCTGTTTTAACAATACCAATATTTCCTGTTGTCGCTCCAGATTTAACCATATAAATGTCATTAATTTTTGGAGTATATTTTTTGGAAAACAATTCATAATCTTCTTCAGAAATATAACCCCTCTTTCTATTAAAATCAATTTCATTATTTCTTATAGATTCAGCTGAAATAAAAGGAATACCTTCGTCATATAACTTTGGTGTCGTATGAGGTCCATCTGTAATAGGAATATCTAAAATATTTTTTATTGAAGTAACCTCCCAATGCTCTGGAATGTTACCCAACCACTCAATACCACTGTCTTTTAAGGCTACATTTTTGTTTAATCCTTTGGTTACCGCTTCATTAATAATGGCTTGTCGTTGCTCTTGTAGTTTTTGTATAAGGCTTTCTTTTTTGCTAATTAAGGTGTCTATTAACTGGGTATGGTAATCGAGATAAGCGGCTATTTGGGTTTGTTCTTGTTTTGGTGGCAATAACATTTTTAAGCCTTTTAAAACATCACCACTAACGTGAGGAATACCCATACCAATTGTATTCTCTTGAATATGTTTTTCACCTAGTTGTAATAAATAATTAAGATAAGTTGACTCAAAATCAGAATCTGTTAAGTCAATTTTTGCCATAGTTGATGAAAGTGCACCTTTTTTAGCTTTCACAATTTCACCTGCTTTAGAACCATCCCATAATATGAGAATATCCCCATCATCTACAAACACTAATCCTTTTTCATCTATTGATGCATAAGTAGGGTTTGAAGTTTTATTTCTTAAAAATTCCATTGACAAATATGGCAATAGATTTTCACAACTTTCATCATAATCAACTTTAGGTTTTCTTCCTTTAGTAATATTGCTAATCCACTTTAAACTGACGCTCTTCCAACTCTCAGGAATTTTACCAATCCATTCTACTCCACTATCCTTATATGTCTCGTATGCTTTTTCCATTAGCTAATCAATTTTTTTAATAGGTTAGCAATGTCATTCTCTAAGGTTATAATCTCGGTTTTAATTTCGCTTGCAGGTCGTAAAGGTGTATAGTTGTAGAAATACTTGGTAAAGTTAATTTCGTAGCCAATACGCGTTTTATCGTAATTAATCCAGGCATCTGGTACGTGTGGCAAGACTTCGTTATCAAAATAGGTTTCTATATCCTGGCTTAAAGGTATATTTTCTTTATCACGTTTCTTTGTGTCTGGCTTGGGATTGCCCTTGCTCATTACCATTTTACCATCCTTATACAATGGTTGCTCTACCGTAATTTGGAAGTAGCCAAAATCGTCGTTATCAAAGATTTTGCAATGCTCGTTTTCTTCAAAATTGGTGTACAATTCTAATAAGGCCTCAATATGAGCTTCGGTAAGTTCGTTACGTTTGTTCCCTAGACTTTTTTTATTAGAGCGAGCAAAAATATGCTCGGTTTCTTCCTTGCCTTTGGCATTGGTGCCAACAACTTCAGTGGCATTTCCATTAATTAGTTGTACTTTCCCTTTGCGGTTTTCGGCCTTTTTATTAGTTAAAAACCAGATGTAGGTATTAATACCTGTGTTGTAAAACAAATCTTTTGGTAAAGCGATGATGCATTCTAGCCAATCGTTTTCTATAATCCATTTGCGTATGTCGCTTTCACCACTACCTGCATCTCCCGTAAATAGTGGTGAACCATTGGTAACAACACCTATACGAGAACCATTAGTTTTATCCATTTTAGAAATCATATGTTGTAAGAACAACAATTGCCCATCACTTGTCCGTGGTGTACCTGCGTAAAAACGACCTGCTGGATTTAAAGCTTCATTTTCTATAAAGTTTTTGTCTTTTTTCCAGGTAACTCCATATGGTGGATTGGCCATCATATAGTGAAAATGACTGCCTTGAAATTGGTCATCCGTAAACGAGTTACCGTGTTTTACATCGCGTGGGTTTTCACCTGAAATCAGTGCCTCTGATTTTGCAATGGCACAAGATTGCTCGTTTAACTCTTGGCCATAGGTTAGTATGGTTGGTTTGTGATTACTGTCTCTACAGAGCTCATCTAAAATATAGTTTTTTCCAAGATTTACCATGCCACCTGTACCACAAGCAGGATCGAAAATTGTACGGATAATACCTGGTTTACATAGCTCATCCTTTTCTGGTGTAAAGATGATGGTATTCATTAATGCAATCACATCTCGAGGTGTAAAGTGCTCTCCTGCTGTTTCGTTAGATTGCTCGTTAGAGATACGGATTAACTCTTCAAAGACATAACCCATAGAGTGATTATCTATCTTATCTTGATGCAAGTCTATTTTGCATATGGCATCAATCATTTCGTAAAGCAAACGGTTTTTAACGAGTCTAGCTATAATCTTATCAAACTGAAAGCTCTCTAAAATATCACGCACTTCTGGGTTAAACCCATTGAGGTAATTATTAAAGTTAATCTCAATGTATTGCGGTTCGTCTTTAAGTGAATTTAGCGTGTGCTTTGAGGTGTTGTAGTAGGTTAAACCACCAGAGGCTTTTTTTAAGATAGGATCTAGCTTGTCTTCGCTTACTTTGACTTTAAAATCGTTGTAGCTTTTCCTTACTTTATCGTTGACGTCTTCTAGCATACAATCTAGCCTGCGGATGACCACAAAAGGTAATAGTACGTCGCCTATTTCATTTTTCTTAAAGGCATCTCGCAAGACATCATCTGTGATACGCCATATAAAACCTACGTCTACTTTGTTAATAATGTTGCTCATTTAGTGTTTTCTTTTTGTATAATACAAATCTATGATTGATGTGTGCACTGCACACGCACACTTAATTAAAGTTTAAAAAATTAGACACTTTATCTCCTTCTATACCGTTATCATTCACCTTAAAAAAGTCTATATGCTTTTGTAAATCTCGAATTAACTCTCTAGACAAATTAAAATTGTCATAGCTAGCTAAACTTGAAAAACTCAATTCTCTTCCTTTAGTAATCATATTTCCTGTACTATCATAATAATTTAATGTATCACCAGAGTAAATTCTGTAATAATTCATTAATACTGTACGATCATGCTCTGCTTTACTATCCTGACCGCGTTGATCTCTGTAAGTAACCAAAGTGAATTTAGGTTTTACTCCTGTTACTTCCTTTATTGCCTTCCTCACCACCGGACTAATCTGATCGTAAGAAACGCATTGAGCTCTATTTGTGTAAATAACAACATTAACCTTTGAGTTTGATTTTAAGGCTAAGGTTTTTAAAACCATTACTAAATTACTTGAAAACAAACTCGCGTCTGATGCTATATAAGGATCTACGATTATTATATCTGTTAGAGGCAAGGCGTAAAGTTCTAAATCTGTCCAATTCTTAAATGCAGGCCCATTGATTCTTAGTTTCTTTTCAAACCCATAATCATTTTGCCCAACAAATAACTTATTAAATACCTCGATTTCTTCTCCCACCTCACCAACAATCACACAACCCGAATTTTTAAATTTTGCTGTTTCTTCATCTTCCAGTAAATACACTGCTGATAATTTTTTTTCGCAAAACCCAATGGAAGAATTTGACTTTAGTGGTCTTTTTGGTTCTTTATAGTCAAATTCAATGACTGTATCTGGATTACAGCCCTGACTGAGCGTTGTGACCCACTGCATTAATAATTTACTACTCTTTAATTCTTCCTTAGGAAAATTAAAAAAAACATTTAGTTGTTTTTTGAGTAATTTATTGCAATCCTCGAAGAGCGGATTGTCCTTGCTTTTAATAAAGGAAAGTAAATTAGCTTTATCAATGTAAATATCCATACTATAAAATATCAAAAGCTAGATTAGCACTTACATCAAAAAAACCTGGACCAAACTCATTTGAAAACTTGCCATCTTGATTATACTCCATAGAATAAGGCAAATCATCTTTTTCAAAATAGTAAGCTATGAAAGGTATGTCCGATGAATCCAATGCTTTTTCATTATGCTCTTTCACAAGAACTTGAGATTGTCTCAACAAATATTCTGAATGTGTTTCTACAATAAATTTTATACCAAATTCTTTGAAGGTGTAAAGAAATAAATTTGCCAATCTAACCTGTAATGCTGGATGCAGATTTGCCTCAGGCTCTTCAATTAGAATTGTATGCATAAATTCTTCAAAACCCACATGTCTCAAACCTTTTTTTTCTTTCCTAACATCATCCACTTTTAGGTCAATAATTAGAGCAATTTTAAAAAGAATCGTAAATATTTGCCCTGCACCAAATCCCTTATCTGCAAGGTTAACTTTGAGTCCATTATCTGTTAACTCTATTTGAGTTGCAACGCCTTCAATTTGTTTGATCTTAAAATCTTGACCAATATCAAATTCTCTCATCCATTTCTTTAAAAACTTACCAGCCTTAGAAGTTTTAGAAAACGGGTTTATTGAATGATCTCTTATGACTTCATTGATATCTGAAGACATATTGTTATTGATATATAAGCGCGTTTGTGTATTACGATGCGGACTTAAATGATCGACCGAAAAACGCATGATATTTCTAATTTTCTCACCAAATTTATATGCCTTCTCAATCTCAATTGATTCATCTGTTTTCCCGAACAAAGATTGCTCCTCCACAAGGTACTTAGGTAATATGTTTCTAATTACAGATTCTATAG
This sequence comes from Bacteroidia bacterium, assembly GCA_030432635.1. GTDB lineage: Bacteria > Bacteroidota > Bacteroidia > Flavobacteriales > Flavobacteriaceae > Psychroserpens. The sequence continues at coordinate 13,949 of JAUIMB010000005.1, forward strand.
TTAAATAATCATTATGAAAGTCAGTAAGCGAGAATTCTGGCATTAAAACAACTTTGTCTTTCTTTAGAGTTTGATCTAGTTTAAGTTTTTTGTTTAATTCAGAAATTCTCTTTTTAGCATCATTGATGCTTTTAGTTAAATCAATAATATTTTTATTAAGATTTTTTAAGCGATCTATCAGATTATCTTCGTTCAATTCATGAGAAGTATTTTTTCTCTTCGAATCTAACATGAACTCTTTCCTAAGTAATTCGTAGATATCATTTCCTATTTTAGCCGATATTTTTTTTTCAATCACCACTCCCTTAGAATCAAGAAAATCTATGGCTCTATCAAAAGATATGTTTAACTCCCTGAGGACTTTATTTAACCTAATACCTGACTCATCCTTCCCATTATCTTTTGCTTTTTTTGAATTAATCTCTCTAAGATGTCCTTTAATCCTGTCACTCTCCTTCTTAACTTTATCTAATTCAAGAATGTCTAATTCGAGCAGATTTTTCTGCGTTTGAATCAATACCAGCTCTTCCAATTCCATTTTCTCAGAGTCCTTAATAGGTTCTGACAAAAAATCTAAATCTAATTTTAACACATAATCATCGGCTGCAGTATTCTCAATAATTAGTTTATTCTTCTTATCAATCTCTGAAATTTCAATAAGTTTTAATTTCCCTTTAGATATAATACCTTCATCAATATCTTTTGGCTTAAATATTAGGCAAATATTATGACCATTATTATAATATTCTAGCTTAATATCTAAATCTAGATTATTTCTATTATTTCGATTTACTGCATTTGAATACGAATCAATTTTATATTTTCTTTGATTACCTCCATTAAAATCTAATTGAAAATGATTATTAGACTTTATAAAATCTTCTAGAAGTAACATGGATTTAAATATTGTAGATTTCCCTGAATTGTTAGTTCCAGTAAAAAACGTAATGGGTGCTAGAGCTAATTGCCATGAATTTTTTATTTTCCTAAAATTTGAAACTTTAATATTCTCCATTTATTTCTGATACTTTTTTGATGCCTTTAATAATCTAGATGCAATTTTACCACTTAAATCTTTAGGTTCTAGGACCTCAATTTTATCACCGTGTTCTAAAATTTTTGTCTCTAATTCATAATTAGGAATTACTAAAATAGAAATATCAATGCAACCTGCTTTAAGGGATTCCGTATTTTTTATATCACCACTTGACTGTGTTGGGTGAAATGGTTTTGTTTTAATGTAAGGCCATAAATCTTTGTCTATTCTTAATACAACTTTAACTGGATCTTGATTGTTTACGGTTACACCAATAACGTCATCAAAGTATTCGTCAAAATTAATTTTAGCCTCTAAAAATTCAGTACCAGAATATTCAATACTCTCAATACGATCTATTGCTTTTTTATATAGCTTCTTTGACTCTAAATTAAGCCCAAAAAGAAACCATCGATTATTGTATTGTTTTAGATAATATGGACATACTTCAAAAGTTTCAGATGTTTTTTTACTGAAACTTTTACTTTTTATGTTAAGTGTCTTTTTATAGACAATGGCCTTGTATAGCTCCGACAAAAAATCTAATCCTTCCAAATAAGGGTTATTTTCAAAATCAATAACACTTTCTGATTCTGACAACAAACCAAAACTAAACTCTAAACGTGTGGTAATATCATTAACCCACTCAAATTGAGGCATGCCCTTAAATCGATTTAATGTCAAGAGTGTTTCTCTCAGCTGGTTGGCTTCAAACTCGTTGATTGGTTGTTTGTTAATGGTGAAATTTAGATCGGAATATCGTCGATATACTCTTTTACCATCTTTAAATTCTTCGATTGGAGCTTCATATCCTTTCGAATCTTTCATAAAGAGTATATCATCATAAACTTGACGTTTCCGTATTCCAGAATTATCTCCATCATAGTCCATCAAGGCTTCATTACAGGCTTCAACTAAGTCATCAATATAATATTTTCTACCAGGGTTTCTAAAACATTTATCTAATGCCTGATACCTAATAATTGCATTTTTATTTGTCGCCATGGTTATGAATAATTTATAGGTGCAAACTAAACATATATGTGTGCACTATACCTGCACTAAAGATGACAAAAATAAATCAAGACCGCAAGGTAATTGTAAGAAATTTCTATTGAGCACAATCAGTGCACATAAGCCTTTTATTCTTACAGGAAACAAAAAGGAATGACTACTTTAAAAGACTTTGAATCGGTCAGGAAAAATGATGACTTTGTAAACATTTTTATAGCTGTTATGCATATGAATACCAGCAGACTCTATGAATTATTTGATAATGACATAGACTATGCAGATGTGGGTAAGAACAAGTTCATTGATATGTTAAATGAGACGTTTCGCAAGCATAAAATCTGTGGTGACTCAGAATTTTACTTGGATCTAGATTATTGTTTAGGCTGTAATTGTAATCTGCATGTTTGTAAATTTATTGGTAACAATTCAAACTTACATTTTACAGTATTTTTTGCTATGAGTAATGGCGAAATCACAGATATTTACCTCTGCAAATGGTATGGTGATCATGGTTTTTCTAATCCGTTTTAGTAGTTTATATTTATGAGCGCAAATAGAGTGCATTATTACCTGTAATATTTGCAGAGTTCTTTGAAACAACCGAAATTAAAATATTGATCCGCCTATTCTTCGGGATAGGTAGTCTGCTGTATTCGGCAGATAGTTGTAGTTCGCTACAACAAAATGTTTAAGGTGTAATTTGTAGAAACCTATAAGTAACCACATTAAATGAAGTTTTTAGAATTATGATCAAATATTTATTTTATTATAATTATTAAATTTTAAAAGCTACAATTTTATCATACATAAAGAAAGAGTATACAATTTCGGTTGTTTTTCAAAGTATAATTACCTATGAAAACAAACCAAATCCAAAAAAAAGAAATCAAAAAGCTATTCAATAACATGGATAGCAAACCTGATTTTTTAAGCCTGCTTAATTATACTAAATCGGTTATCTATGGGGATAAAGCTTTTCCTTTTACAGAAAAGCAACTCAATTTCTACATTAACATAAATAAAATCAAAAAAACTCGAGAAAAAGAAGTTTACAAGACCTTTGAGGTCAAAAAAAAATCTGGCAAAACCAGAACCATTCATGCTCCTATTAAAGGTCTTAAAGAGTTTCAAAAATGTCTAAATGTTATTTTGAGTACAATTTATGAACCTCATAAAAATGCTTTTGGTTTTGTTATTGATAAATCAATTGTTGATAATGCCAAAAATCATATAGGCAAAAACTATGTTTATAACATAGATTTAAAAGACTTCTTTCCAAGTATTGATGCAAAAAGAATTTGGGGAAGACTTACAGCAAAACCATTTAATTTAGGTACTACTCAAAACAGAAAACATATTGCAAATATGATCAAAGGGGTCTGTTGTACTCCAAGGCAGGTTGAAAGGCTTATAGACGATAAATGGACCACTCAATCCATTTCTGTTCTACCACAAGGCGCAGCTACATCTCCTATATTAACTAATGCGATTTGTGAACGATTAGATATTCAATTAACGGGTTTATCAAAACGTTTTGGTTTGGTATACTCTAGATATGCTGATGACATTACGTTCAGTAGTATGCACAACACCTATACAACAGACAAAGGAGAACGTGAAGCTATTTTTGAAAGTGATAGTACTTTTGATCAGGAATTGAGACGTATTATTAAATCACAAAACTTTCATATTAATGAAAAAAAGATTCGTCTTCAAAAAAGAGGCTATAAACAAGAGGTCACTGGTTTAATAGTTAACGATAAGGTAAATACACCGAATTATTACATAAAAGAACTAAGACATTGGATCTACTTTTTGGAATCTAAAGATTATGATACGGCATATAAACTGTTTTTAAAAAAATACATTAAGAACAAAGGTGAGATGAATAAATCTAAGCCAAATATGCTTATGGTAATCGAGGGCAAATTACTTTATTTAAAAATGATAAAAGGGGAGACGAACACGACCTATTTAAAATTAAAAACGCGTTTTGATAGATTGACTGAGGCGTCGACATTAAAATTAAGTTACACTGTAGAAGACTTTATTTCACCTACTATAGCTGAAGAAAACAGAAACGATTATAACAAAGATATTAATGTTATTATAGAAACAATTTTTACTGAAGGCCTGGAGAAGGCTATGAACTTATACACAGCTGAAAAATGAGTAAAACGAATAAAGAATCCTTAGAAAAATTACTTGTTTTTATCTCTGATATATGTGAACGAGAGGAAAATAAATGGTTTAAAAGAGCCCTAATACAAAAGCTGACATCCGACAACGGGTTCGAAAATTTTCCAGAATTTGTAAAATATCAAAAGAAACAGTTTAAATTAAAAGGCAATATTTTTTATAGTGATATCACTGATAAAAAATTAAAAAAACAACTAGCAGACGATTACATCGAAATGTGCTGGTACCAGAGCATAAATCGAATTGATCGGTTTTTACTGTTTGCATTTTATCAAATGGAAAATCTCTTGAATTATTATGCTAGAACAACAAATGCTCACGATAAAATAGAAAAAAACAACAAGAAATATACTCATGAATATGCCCCGAAATTTATAGTTACAACGCATACTAGTTTTTTTCAAAAAGGTAAAAGGAATCCAATCGAAAAGGTAAACATATGGGCAAAGGTAACATATTGGATGATTGAAACAGGTTTTGTGATATGGGAAAAATCGAATCACTCAGCGATAAGTAATTTAATAAATGTAAGAAACAACGAAAGCCATAGAGATTCGCAAAAAAACAGTAAATACGTTGATTCTGTTTTATTATTCCACAAGAAATCCGATTTCTCAGCATTAGGTTTCTATACAGGTGTAATTAAAAAAATAGCTGAAACAGTTTAAATGTGTGTGGATATGTTGCACAAATAGGATCTTTATTTGCATTGTTAAATCATTAAAAGCAATGCAATATGAAGAATCCAATAACTATATTAGACCATTTACAGTTTGATTGTCCAACTTCCGAACAAAAGGCTGCCTTACTTGGTATGTCGGACTTTGTAAAGCAAGAAAACAAAGATGACTTCTTTATTTTATGTGGTGCAGCAGGCACAGGAAAAACCTCTATCACCACAGCACTAATTGGTTACTTAAATACAAAATCTATTGCTTACAATATTGCCGCTCCGACTGGAAGAGCTGCCAGAATTTTAGGCAGAAAATCTAAAACGGTAAACAGTACAATTCATTCACTTATTTATAACGTTAAATCCAACCCTAACACGGGTCAAGTCAACTTTGTTTTAAAACAAAATGACGTTAAAGACTTTAATATATTTATTATCGATGAGGCTTCAATGATTGCCTCAAAAACTCTACAAGATAAAGACAGTTTATTCCAGTCTAAAAACGCACTATTGACGGACTTGATTATGTTCGTGAAAAGTGGTAATCAAAGCAATAAAATTATATTTTTGGGTGATAACAATCAACTCCCTCCAATAAATGAAAAGGAATCTTTAGCACTTTCAAAAGAACATCTAATAAATCATTTCAATTTAAAAGGTGATGCAAAAATTTTAACTGAAGTTAAGCGACAAGAAGACGGTAGCTATGTACTAAAAAATGCGAACTCGCTTAGAAAAGGTATTGCAAATAACCAGAAGTTTATTCAATATGAAAGCATAAAAAAGCAATCTGTTGAAGATGCCACTCGGGATTATGTTCTGGATTATTTGGCCAATGGCGAAGATTCAATTATATCTATTGGCACAACTCATAATATGAATAAAATGTTTAACAATAATGTGAGAACAAAAATATATGGTATAAATGCCAATATTATTGAGAATGACGATTTGTTATTAGTTACTCAAACATGGAAACGAAATGGGTTTACACTTTACAGTGGCGATCATGTCAGAGTAAAAAATATTGATCTTAGTACAACTGAAATTGTTGCAAATTTAAGATTTGCACCCATTCAAATAATTTCAAAGAACCTAAAAGGAGAAGAAGAAATAATGGATGACTATGTTCTTTTAGATACTGTTTCTAATCCTGCAGGTTTAACCGCAAAGCAGGAGAATCATTTACGCCATGAGCGGTTCAAAAAAAATAAAGTGTATCGAGAAAGCTTAAGGCCCTGGGATGACAGATATGTTGGCGCTATCAGAATGACTTATGGACATTCAATAACATGTAACAAAGCACAAGGTGGTGAATGGGACAAAGTTCTTATCAATTCCTTTTTTATGCCTTCATTGAGATTTCAATATACTGCAATAACACGAGCCAAAGAGAATGTTAGTTTCTATTAATTTTCACAACTTCATATTTAACAAGATTTTTAAATTATTTATCTCTTGTTTTAATTCCATGAGATCACCTCTTGTAGCGGGTAATGACTTTGGTGCCAACAAACTTTTAATCGCATACACACTTGCATCAGCTGCCATAGTTCCCAGTGCAGCGTCTTTTACTGAATTTGCTCCAATACCTTTATGATTACCAAATTGCTCTATGCGTCTTTCTAATGATTGAACCGCCGATACTATTTCGTCATTTTTTGCTATTGAAGGTAAGTTTAAAGCCTTTAACTGTTCTCTTTTTTCATAATGTCCAGAAACGTATTTGTAGTTATTACGTTTATAGCTAGCTTTTGTCCTGCAGCTAGGACTACAATACAAATGGTTGCTTCGGCTCTGAACAAATTGTTGTTGACAATGCTTACAAAAACATGTTTCACCCATAATTATTGATAGTTTATACTCTAATCTGTTAAATAAAGTTTTATTTAACGTTTTATACTCTTTTACTTTTTCCTCTAATTGTTATATAATTACACATCTCAAAAAGCCTATCCGCAATTCGAGCATCGTAAAAATCTTGTAATTGCAAAAGATTTTGCAAAGGTGACTCTTCTAAACCTGGAAATGGATTCATGGTAAAATGTGTTTTACATCCATTATTGTGTCTTCGAAAAATTATCTCCTTCATTACGTTGACCTTTCCAAAATTGTTTGCTATCCGTTCTGAATTTAAATCGTCAAATAGTAAAGTGCCTTGACTATATCGTTTGTAAAAGTCTTGTTTACATTTTGGGGTTTTTAATGACTCATACTCCTCAACTACACTATACGTTTCTATGATTTTAAAGCTGTTTGGTTTATATTTATGAAAGAGCTTCTCGAAAACTTGCATAATATGTGTTTTGCCCAAACCAACTTTGCCTACAATCATCAAGCCTTTATTGAAATTGGGAGCCAACTTATGTTTATATAAATTTGGACAATTAAAAAAGGATTTGTCATTAAGAAAATACTTAAAAACTGCAGCGTAATTCGTATGCATATATTCTTTCGTATATTGAAATGGTTTGCTATGAATTTCATTAAAACAACACAAAAACCACTTCCATAATTGTTCTTTACTGTAAGGATGTTCAATTATATTTGACTTCAATTGATTCATTGCGTTTTTCCTAATCTTCTCTAGAATAAGATCACATTCCAGTTTACCTTTTAATTTTTCCATTCTTATCTATTTGATTCAGTAAAGTTTCCTCCACCTTTGACATTTTTGACTCTTTCGTTTGCGCCCCATCTTTCCAATCTTTTTTGCACATTAAAAAACCCATCCTTTTCACATCGCATTTTTGATTTGTTGCTATTGAATTCGCTCCAATAATTATAAAAACTATTTAATATTTTTAAATCATATTGAGAGTTTTCAAAAACTTGTTTTTTGAAATTTTCACGTCTCTCCTCTATTTTTTCCTTATTAACCTTATTTACTTTATCCCTTTCCTTAGTTGTTGTTAGTTGTTTGTTATTTGATTGTTGGCGACTTGTTAATTGAGTGCTGTTGTTTTTGTTACTCTTAGATGTGAAAGTTTGAAGATTATCATAATTAACAAGGGATATGAGCGTATATCTGTTTGTTGGTCTCAAAATTATGTAACCACTACTTTCGAGTTTGGAAAGTGCTGTTCTAATTGACTGATTAGTAATCATCAATTCTGAGGATAAATGACCAATTGAGGTAATTAGTTCACCACGCTTTATTACTTGCCCTTGCCACTTCTTAGGTTTGAAATTGGCTTTTAATAGTAGATGAATATAAAGTCTAAATACGTTAGGACTATGATACCATTCCCATTCTATTATATCCCTAGATAGCATAATATATCCAATCATTTTAAACTTGCTTAACTAGTTTATTGAAAATGTCACTTTTCTTGTAATAGACACGGTTACCAAGACGGTAAGATGGAAGGATTCCGTTTTTACGCCAATTCCACAAGGCTTGTTTTGAGCATTTTAAGAGTTTAAGAGTTTCTTCAACTGTCAAAAGTTCTTCTGTAAATGGAAGTTTCCCTGAGCTCTTTTTCTGTTGAGGCATCAACTCTTTAAGAATGGAACAAACACTCTCCTTGAACTCATCGGGCGATAAATTATATATTCTTATTTCTTTTGATTCCATGATGCTCTATTTGATTAATAAACATCACAAATCTATAGTAACTGTAAATAAAACATCTGATTTTAGAGTATACACGAGTATATATACTTTACTAATCTAGTTCGTCCTATTTGTTATAGGGAAAAAGTGTAAAAGGAAAGTTCTCTTTTGCCTGTTTATGTTTTCGGCTTGCTGGATTAACATATGTTTGCAAAGAACTTAAAGCAACATTTTCATCACAATTAAAAACTCTTATTAATTCCGTTGCCAATTGCCTATTATTAACCTCTCCTCTATTCTTTGGTGCATCCAAGTAACCCTTCGTAATCAACTCCTCTATTATCACTCCTAATTCTGAAGGACCTGCTAGCCATTTTAATGAAGAAACTTTTGGAGGGGCTTTATAGTCTTCAATAAATCTCTTTAGTAATTCTAATTTCTTTTGTAACTCTTGTTTTTTGTTTGTGGCCGCTGTAAAATGTTTAAAATAATTGTTCTCGAACTTATGTTTTTTTATCAGACCTTCTGTATGAACAAAGTCATCTTCAAGAGGTATTTCATTATAATAGCTCATACCCAATTGCAAAAGTTGACAGTCTTCAATTACATTTTCTACTGTCGGAACAACTTTTAATTCTAGAGCTGTATAGTATTTTTCAAAATCATCACAGTAGTCAAAATGATGTTCTAAAAAATCTTTAGTACATAACACATCAACTTCCAAAATAAACTTAGATAAAAAATATTTAAGATTGAAGTTGTCATCAAGCCTAAGTTTTGTGTCATTATATTTATCAACTAAATAACTATAATCAACAAGCGAAAACTCACTTTGATTTTTTTCATCTCTGAATGCAAAAACATCTTTATAATTCATGTGATTTATCTGAAAAATTTACTTTCTGCAATTTTTACAGCTCTTTCTTGAGGTGTAACCTTAATATACTTATAGAATTCCCGCTCGGTTGAATGACCACTTATTGCCATAATATCAATTACAGGCATCTTAGACAAGTATGCATTAGTACAAAATGATCTTCTTGCCGTGTGAGATTGTATAAGAATATATTTAGGCACTAGGTCCATTACTATTTTGCCATTTTGCTGTTTTTCTATTGAAATCAAGTCATCAATTTTAGCCTTCCTACCAACCTCTTTTATAAATTCATTGATGTCAGGTGCATTTAATTCTGGTGGTGGGTTACCATCATAACGCTCTTTAAAAATTTTCTTCAATTTTGGATGTAGCGGAACAAATAGCTTTTTTCCTGTTTTTCTCTGTCTAAATTCAATAACCTCAGTACCTTGAAACTTTTTAATTTGTTCTTTTTCTAGGGGATTATAATCCGAAACTCGTTGTCCTGTATAATAGCCTACTAAAAATATATCTCTAGCCAATTCCCAATCTTTTGCTTTTGATAAATCTACATTATAAATGGCTTCTATTTCGTCTTCGGTCAAATATATGGAAACCGACTCCTTTGAAACCGCCTTAAAATCTCTGTGTTTATATTTCAAATTTGTATTATACCCATCTTCAGTAGCCGCATTTAAAATAGTTTTTAGATTTTTTATATGCTTACCTATGGTATTAGTAGAATAATTACCTTTCTCCAAATACTGAACAAACGTGTAGTAAAATTTAAGATCAATTGTATTAAAGTCGACACCGAATTTAGAATCAGAATCAAAGTCTTTTATTCGATTTACTGTTTGCTTATAAGATCGTACCGTAATTGGACTCAACTTTACATTACTGAGATTTTTTGATTGACTTTCTTTATGGTAAATAAAATCATCTGCAAATTGGAAAAACGTCTTTATATCTACACTTGTATTCCCTTCTCCCCTAATAATTTTTTGCAAAAGTGATTTGAGTATCTCCCTTTCACTTTTTTGTTCCTCTTCAAGTTCAGAAATTGCTTTTGTAAACTCAGAGGAAAAATGCATTAAATCACTATTGACTTTCTCTCTATTCTTTATTGTCGAAACAGCTCTTATTCTCTGATTGGTTTTGTCCCAATTTTTGGGGTTCACTTTATATCCCGTTGAAAATTTAATTCGATTATTTCTACCAAAACTGTAATCTAACAAAATTGACGTCTCATTTTGGGTATTGGTATCTTTCAATCTATATTTAATTGTACCAGAGGTTGAATTTATTACTTTAGTCATTAAGTTTCAAAAATTAAAAAGGGACAACAAAGGGGACAACATAATGTTTATTTGCTGTTATTTCAAAAGTAGATAAATTATTTAATTAACCAAATTAATTCAATTATAACAAGAGATACAGACTTATCGAGTTCAAATAAGTCAACATAGCTTAAAGTAAAAAATAGTACTGGAGGCACCACCATCAAAAACCCGATTTCTAGGAATCGGGTTTTTTGGTTTTATTCTTATCTATCTTATTAAATCTTAAGCCGAAAACATGCTGACATCATTTTATATAATTCTGGATGCTTACGTTTCATTAGTTTCGGTTCTTCGAAAAAGTATTCTGCAGCAACGGCAAAAAACTCCGATTGTTTTGTTCCTCCATAAGATCGTATATCTGATTTATCCTTATTGATCTTTTCCATGTTATCATGTACCAATTTTAGCCAAGGGATCGTGAATGAGTTTTGCATCAAAATTTCAGGGATACCATCAATACTATCATCCATTTTATCAATTAGGTGAACGAATTCGTGAATCGCTGTGTTGCGTTTGTCATTATTATTTTTAAATCCATGGTGAAGCGCTTTTTTAGACAGTATCATTTTGCCTTCTAGACGACCCGTTCCAACAACTCCAGCAATGCGCCTATTTTGGCTTTGGGTTGAAAACTGAAATTCTTCATCGAAATTATCTGGATATAAGATTATACCCGTAACCGTAGTATAATGCCATTCTTCAAAAGCGAACACAGGAATAACTGCGCTTGATGCTATGAGCATTTGGTCGAGCTCGGTGATTTCAACATCAACACCATCGATATACACTTCATTTAAAAACTGCATGATACGTTTTTGAAAACGGAGTTGCTCTTTCATTTCAAGGTTTCTGTAAAATTCAACTTCCTTAAGCAACATAGGGTGCCAATGTGCAGGAAAAGGCTTTGCTTTCTTGGCATTTCGTTTATAAAACACATAGCCCACAAAACCCAACAGAGCAAAAAACAAGATAAAATACACCATGTCAACATTATGATAATGAGTGTTCTAAACTACATCTTTTAGAATAAATTACTATTAAATCTGCAAAAAAATGAATACCTTAATAGCATTATATAAGCTATTAATCATATTCACAAAATACTATATTATGGGAAGTTCATACATTGATCTACACTGTCATCCCTCATTAAAACCCTATGGAAAAAGCTTTAAATACAATCCTCAAAAATTAAACAACCTCAACAGTGGTCGCAAAAACTCCATATGGCATTATAGTCCACCCAATTTTCTAGAACGCCAGGTCAATCGAGTATTAACACTGACGAAATTTACCCAAACTGATATGACAGCCTTGGCGAGAACCGATTGCAAGGTAGTTGTGATCTCATTGTATCCATTTGAAAAACACTTCCTTAAAGACAAAATACTCGGACTAAAAGGTATATCCGATCTTTTGGTAAACCTAGCCGCTGGAGTAAGCCAAAAACGAATCGACAACCTTAGAAATCACAAAAGCTATTTCCAGGATCTAAATGATGAATACGACTATTATATGCAACTGCACAATTATGCACAGGTTATAAAAGGTGTGACCTTTACCTATCGCATGGTTAGAAATTATACAGACATTACCAATAACATCGAGAGCTCGACCTCAGATCGAAGAATCATCAGTCTTGTACCTACAATTGAAGGTGCTCATGCTTTCGAAACAGGTCTAGACAAAGATAAGGACATGGCTAACGAGGAAACCGTATTGCACAACATTGATACCGTAAAAAATTGGGAACACAAACCTCTTTTTATTACTCTAGCACATCATTTTTATAATGAAATTTGTGGGCATGCCAGGAGCATCAATATTGGTGCAATTAAGGATAACCAAAATAGAGGCCTCGATACAGGAGTGACCGAATTGGGCTTCAAGGTAATCCATAAATTGCTGGACAACTCCAACAACAAACGTATCCTCATAGACATCAAACATATGAGTAGAGCGTCAAGAACCACATTTTACGAACTTCTAGACTCAACTTATGCCACAGAAAACATTCCAATTGTAGTTAGTCATGGTGCTGCCAATGGTAGAATGTCAATCGAAGATCCCGATACATCGAGTGGAGAACAGTCTCAATATTTTAGGGAGGATGACATCAATTTTTACGATTCTGAAATTCTCCGCATAGCCAAATCCAAAGGCATTTTTGGTTTGCAATTAGACGAAAGGCGTATCGCCAACAAAAGCGCCATCAGAAGTTCAAGAATCTACTGGCCAAGCCGAAAACGGCTTTACAGAAATAAGTCGGATTTGATCTGGAGGCAAATTCGCCATGTTGCGGAATTATTGGACAAGCATGGCCTCTTTTGCTGGGAAACCATGGCAATAGGTTCAGATTTTGATGGTATCGTAAACCCGATTAAAGGGTTATGGACAGCCGAAAATCTCGAAGACATAAAACCATTCCTCATTGAAAAAGCCGAAACATATCTCAGTGTACACAAATCACAATATCAAGCTCAAAACCAAATATCTGCCAATGAGATAATCGACAGAGTACTCTACATAAATGCAAATGAATTTTTAAAACGGAATTTCATTTAAAATACTCGTCCTGAAGATTTACCTAAACTAAAACCTAAGTAAGCTTTGCCTCAAAGGATGTATTAGATTGACATTAAAAAATGACTACTTTTGAAGCGTTAATCTTAAAGCCAATTATATCAATGAACGACAAAGAATATTTTATGAAAGAAGCAGTGGATGCTGCTTTGAGAGGGATGAACAATAATGAAGGAGGTCCTTTTGGATGCGTTGTAGTTAAAGATGGAAAAATTGTTGGCCGAGGCAATAATAAGGTCACTTCAACCAACGATCCAACAGCACATGCAGAAGTCACTGCCATTCGAGATGCTTGCAAAAACTTAGATTCATTTCAATTGGATGGTTGTGAAATTTACACCTCCTGCGAACCCTGTCCAATGTGTTTGGGTGCCATTTATTGGGCTCGACCAGATAAAGTTTACTATGGGAGCAACCAAGTTGATGCTGCTAATATTGGGTTCGATGATGCCTTTATCTACAAGGAAATCCCTTTACCTTATGATAAGCGTAGTATTCCATTTGAGCAATTAGCGCGTGAAATTGCCATAACACCTTTTCAGGAGTGGACAAAAAAAGAAGATAAAACAGAATATTGAGTCGTTCTATCTTGATATTTATGTTACTTCAAGAACTTTTGAAATTTTCTGTAATCATTGGGAATTAACTTCGACAAAAAATATTATATTTCTTTTCTTACAAATCCTAAAACCCAATATATGTCTAAAACATATTACGATCCTACAGATCTCAGAAAGTTTGGAAACATCACAGAATGGAGTGAAGAACTTGGCAACAAATTTTTTGAATACTACGGAAAAGTGTTCGAGGAAGGTGCCCTTTCTGCTCGTGAAAAAGCACTTATCGCTTTAGCCGTAGCCCATACCGAACAATGTCCATATTGTATTGATGCGTACACAAAAGATACCCTTCAACGTGGTGTGACCAAGGAAGAAATGATGGAAGCCATTCATGTTGGTGCTGCTATAAAAAGTGGTGCAACACTGGTACATGGTGTGCAAATGATGAACAAGGTGAACAAACTTGATGGTTAAAACAAAACCAATACGCGAGTTATCACGTAAGTAAGATTGACAAACACAGAGCACGATTAATGGCAACAAAGTCCCTAAAAAAAAGACATAGCGATTTAGCAAATAGCAATCGACAACTAGATATCTTATCCAATGGTATTTTTCAAAGTGGAGCATTACCAAAGTTTAAAGATAAGATTGCCGAGACCAACCAATTCCCGATTAAAGCTAAAACGCTGGAAATCTTACAGATAAATGTTGGCTATATGTGCAATCAAGTGTGTGATCACTGCCATGTAGATGCTGGTCCAGACCGTCAGGAAATCATGACAAAAAAAACCATGCAACAGTGTTTGGATGTCATTAAGACCACTGGAGCTCACACCTTGGATTTAACTGGTGGTGCACCAGAAATGAATCCGAACTTCAGGTGGTTTGTCGAAGAAGCTTCCAAAGCTGGTATCAAGGATTTTATTGTGAGGTCCAACCTCACCATCATACGTGCCAATAAAAAATATCATGATTTACCTGAATTCTTTAAAAAACATAAGGTTCATGTGGTAAGTTCAATGCCACATTGGACAAAAGGCAAAACCGACAAACAACGTGGCAATGGTGTTTTTGACAAGTCCATCACAGCTTTACAAGAACTCAACGCTGTTGGCTATGGTATGCCTGATAGTGATCTTTGCCTGGATTTGGTCTATAATCCCTCAGGTGCTTTTTTACCTAGTGACCAAACTGCAATGGAAAAAGATTTTAAAAACGCATTACTGGATGATTTCGGTATTCATTTCCATAATTTGTTTGCCATTACCAATCTACCAATTAGTCGTTTTTTGGATTACCTGATTGCTTCAGAAAATTATGAAGATTACATGTATCAATTGGTAGAGGCCTATAATCCTTCAGCAGTAGCCAATGTGATGTGCACCAATACGCTTTCGGTAAGTTGGGATGGTTATTTATTCGATTGTGATTTTAACCAAATGCTTGAACTTCCTGTCAATGGTAAAGTAAAACATATTTCAGACTACAATGAAGCGCTTCTCAAAGGAAGGAATATTGTTATCTCCCAACATTGCTATGGTTGTACAGCTGGTGCTGGCAGTAGCTGTCAAGGCACAGTAGCTTGATAAATATCTCAAATGCCCAATGCTAAGCCATAAAATGAAAATAGCGTCTCCAATACTTCGATTGCTTGTCTTTCAAACAAACTTGAAAAAGGGTAAGTCCTATGTGAACTTCTTCAGAAATCTTACCATTTTTATGTGTTTGTCAATATTTCAGTTTTCGTATGGACAAGAAACCATTACTGAGCTTTTGAGCAAACATAATTCGATGAGTGTTCCTTATATATCGGTTCAGGAATTGGCGATGCCAAAAACAGAAGCTATTATTTTGGATGCTCGAGAACAAAATGAGTACAATGTAAGTCATATCAAGGATGCCATTTATATTGGCTATTCAGATTTCAATATTGAAAACATAAAAGAAACCATTCCTGATACATCTGTCAAATTGGTCGTGTATTGTTCGTTGGGTATTCGATCTGAAGCTATCGGCGAACAACTAAAAAAATTAGGATATACGAATGTTTATAATTTGTATGGTGGTATTTTTGAATGGAAAAACAAGGGTTTCACGGTTTATGATGCTAATGGACAACCTACCGAAAATGTTCATGCCTATTCAGAAGAATGGAGTCCATGGCTATTAAATGGTACTAAAATTTATGACTGAAGCACTAGTAATTGTCTTTGTAAAAAATATCAAACTCGGAACCGTCAAAACGCGATTAGCAAAAACCATTGGCAATGTTGGAGCCTTTGAGGTCTACTCCGAATTGGTAAAAATCACCGAAAATGCTACTGAACAATTAGATATTGACAAGCACATTTATTTTTCAGATGCAGTTGTTCAAAGCAAATGGAAAAACGATTATAAAACAGTTCAGTGTGGTAAAGATTTAGGCGAGCGTATGCAAAATGCATTCAAAGATGGGTTTGAAGCTGGCTACAAGAAGATTGTTCTTATTGGCTCAGATTTACCAGATATTACAGCAAATCACATTCTACAAGGCATTGAAGCCTTAAATCACAACAACATTGTATTCGGTCCTGCTGAAGATGGTGGCTACTACCTCATTGGTATGTCTAACCTTAATACCATGTTGTTTGAGAATAAGCCTTGGAGTCAACCCAGTTTACTGAATATTACACTCAACGAACTTAAACAGCACAGTATCAAGCATCACCTTTTGGAAACACTAAATGACATTGACACCTTCGAGGACTTGACTACCTCGAACTTTTACAAATCAAACAAAAAACTACAAGAAAAAATACAGCAATTGAATGATTAAATTTATTAAAGAAACAGCAAAATACCTGAAATCCAAAGGCTTTGACAATCCTGAAATTGGCATTATCCTAGGCACAGGTCTTGGACAACTTATTGAACAATTGGAAATCATCAAGGAAGTGAGTTATAACCACATTCCCAATTTTCCAACAGCTACGGTCGAATTCCATAAGGGTAAATTGATTTATGGTGTTTTGGAAGGCAAGAAGGTTATTGTCATGCAAGGTCGTTTTCACATTTACGAGGGTTACACATTACAAGACGTCACCTATCCTGTGCGTGTGATGAAGCAATTAGGGATTTCAACATTATTGGTATCTAATGCTGCTGGTGCCATTAACCTCAACTTCAAAAAGGGAGAACTTATGTTAATTGATGATCATATCAATTTACAAGGAAGTTCACCTCTAGCTTTTAAGGGTGTTGGAAAGTTAGGTGAACGATTTACCGATATGAGTGCGCCTTATGATGCCAATATCAATGCTACTTTTGAGGCTATTGCCAAAACCAATGGCATAACGTTGCACAAAGGTGTATATGCTTCAGTTGTAGGTCCTCAACTTGAAACTAGGGCTGAATACAGAATGTTGAAAATCATTGGAGCCGATGCTGTAGGTATGAGTACTGTTCCTGAAATAATTGTTGCCAATCATTTAAATTTGAAAGTGGCTGCGATATCAGTTCTTACAGATGAATGTGATCCAAATGACCTCAAACCAGTAAATATTACTGACATCATGGCTATGGCTGCAAAAGCCGAACCTGATATGATTACATTATTTACAGAGTTGATAAAGCGTCTATAGCAAACGTTCACTCATATAAAATCTTAACTCGAAAGTCGCAGGACGTTCTATCTTAACATTAAACCAAACAAAAAAATGAGTTACTTGGATACCACATACAACGTTTATAAGGAGGCTGCATTAACTCCAGATGTTGGACTTTGCTGCACAACCAATCCCATTTGGGAACTTCCTGGTTTAAAAATACCAAGAATTATGCAAGAGATGAATTACGGCTGTGGCTCCACGGTTCATGCTCGTGATTTGACCAATAATCCGAAGACACTCTATGTTGGTGTTGGTGGTGGCATGGAACTATTGCAATTCGCTTATTTTAATCGCCAAAAAGGAGGTGTCGTTGGTATTGATATGGTAGATGAAATGCTGGAAGCCTCTCGCAAAAACTTTAAGGAAGCTGAAGCACAAAACGATTGGTTCAAATCTGAATTTGTAGAACTCAAAAAGGGAGACGCACTACATCTTCCTCTTGAGGACAACAGTATTGATGTGGCTGCGCAAAATTGCTTATTCAATATTTTTAAGGCTGAGGATTTAAAAAAGGCCATTGCTGAAATGTACCGTGTCTTAAAACCACATGGTCGATTGGTCATGAGTGATCCAACTTGTGAGCAACCTATGAATAATAAATTACGTAACGACGACCGCTTGAGAGCATTGTGCTTGAGTGGCAGTTTACCAATTGCTGAATATGTAAAGGCACTAACAGATGCTGGATTTGGGACCATTGAAATCAGAGCTCGAAAACCCTATCGTATTTTAGATCCTAAACACTATCCAACTGACGAGATCATTTATATAGAATCTATTGAAGTAGCAGCCATCAAAGATCCTATGCCAGCAGATGGACCTTGCGTGTTTACAGGAAAAGCTGCCATATATTTTGGTAGTGATGATTATTTTGATGATAACGCTGGCCATGTGCTCCTAAAGAATCAACCACTGGCCATTTGTGATAAAACTGCAAAAGCGCTTCAAGATTTGGATAGAGATGATATTTTCATCAGCGAATCGACTTTTCATTATGATGGTGGAGGCTGCTGCTAAAGTTCGATCAATACTTATCGGTAAGTCAAGCTAGTTCTGCCATAAATGTTCAGTGCACAAATCGGCAATGTAAGTTATAAGGTTCATAAGGGACTAATCCTAAATAACAATCAAAGGAATGAAATACCTTTTACTACTCATGGTCATCTTTTTTTCCAGCTCATGTTGCGGAACCAAACAAGTTGTTGAATCGAACAAGCAAAAAAAAGAACTAGCAATGGTTTCTGAACACCCTGTTTCGGTGGAAAGCAATTATGAAAAAGACACTAAAGACCAAGAGCAAAAAGTTGATGAGATTGTTGGTTCTGAAGCCGAAGCAACTATAAACACTGGAAATCATGAACAAGAACACTCATTACCTTCAACTCATGGCACGCAACAGGAAGCGTTTACCCAAACTGTGACACAACGCACTTTGACAGAGCATCAATTATGGGATGAACTATTAGAGAAGCATGTCTCGAATGATGGAAAAGTTGATTATTTAGGGTTTAAGAAAGACCACAGAGAACTCCTAGGATATGTACGGATTCTTCAAATGACATATGAAAAACTGAACCAAACAGGAAACAGGACACCACACGAATTATTGGCCTTTTGGATTAATGCGTACAATGCACTAACCGTCGATTTGATTCTTAGAAGCCATCCCTTAGAAAGTATAAAGGACATCAAGGATCCATGGGATCAACGTTTGTGGAAATTTGGCGACAAATGGTTAAGCCTAAATCATATTGAGCATCAAATTCTACGTAAAATGAATGAACCCAGAATTCATTTTGCAATAGTTTGCGCATCGGTATCTTGCCCAAAACTTCAAAACAAAGCGTTTACTGCAGAAGGTCTAGACGAACAATTGACACAAGCAACAAAAGCATTTTTATCTGATGGCTCAAAAAACCAACTCTCTGAAGACAGCATCAAGATTTCAAAGATTTTCAAGTGGTTCGGTAAGGACTTCAAAACAAAGGATAGCAATTTGATTGATTTTCTGAATCAATATTCAGATGTTAAAATTTCCGACAAGGCAAACAAAAGCTACTTGGACTACAACTGGGATTTGAATGATTAAAACTGTGCACTTAGATATACCGTAAATAGTGATATGATTAGTGTAATTATACCTGTTTTAAATGAAGTTGGCACGATTGGCAATCTGATAGCACATCTCATTGAGCATTCCAACCCAGACAACCTTACGGAAATTATTATCGTTGATGGTGGAAGTACTGATGGAACGACTGACCTGGTCATGAACATGAGTTCTAACCTACCTGGCGTCAACCTTTTAAACTCTAATAAAGGCAGAGCTAAACAAATGAACCTTGGTGCAACCCAAGCGAAGGGAGCTATTCTTTATTTTTTGCATGCAGACTCGTTTCCTCCAAAGCACTTTGATTCGTATATTATTTCTGAAGTGAAACAAGGGCACAAAGCAGGATGCTTTAGATTACAGTTTGACAGTGATCATTGGTGGTTGCGATTGGCCAGTTGGTTGACACAGTTTTCATGGCGTGCTTGTCGAGGTGGAGATCAAAGTCAGTTTATAACGCGTGCACTATTTGATGAAATTGGTGGTTACGATGAAGATTATATCATATACGAAGACAATATCCTTATCAACGAACTCTACGCCAGAAAGCAATTTGTCGTCATCAACAAAAAGATAAGAACTTCAGCGCGATTGTACCGAAAACACGGTATTTGGAAACTACAATATCATTTTTGGGCCATTTATGTCAAACGATGGTTTGGAGCAACAGCCGATGAAATGCTCGCCTACTACAACAAGCACATTTCTTAGCGCACAAAAAAAGCCACCAATTTTGGCAGCTTTTCTTTAAGATTGTAAATACGATTTTACATTTTTACCAGACGATATTCTGCAGTTTCACTAACGTCATTGTCATTCTCATCGGTGTAATTGTCTGTAGTTCTAATGCTCAAATTAGTACCGTCAAAATATATAACTTCAGTTAAATTTCCATCAAAACTGATAGTTCGACCTTCAGTATTAACAACATAGTCTCCAGAATCAATGATAGTAATAATTTCAGACTCTGTCATAGGATCTTGTCCCATAACATTAGTTGTAGTTGTAATCCTAAAGCTACCTGAATTTTCATAAGTCCCATCAGAGTTAAACATTGTCCTTGCATTCGTAAATGTATCACCAAAATAGGTGGTCGTTGCCAAGGTCACAGTATTTCCTTGAACAGTACCTGTGGTTTCAGTCATCCCTTCATAATAGGTAAATTCAAAAGTACCCGTTAGGTTATCAATGGTTAACGCAACTTGAACTGGTCCACCATTATCATCATCACTACTACAAGCAGATAGCGTAAATATTGTCGCTACAAACAAAAAGAATTTTAAAGTTTTCATGTTCATCATTTAAAAATTAAGTGGCAAATATATAAAAACTAGGCCATTGACGTTTATTGATATGATAAATTGTTCGATTGATTTAAAAACAACGATACAGATCGGCTATTTATTGCGTCCTATTTCGTTTGGATATAAAGTCATGACCTGATCGCTCTGAAACACTTCCTTTGTATCTAGATCTATGGCAGATAACTTACCTGTAAAAGCAGCTCCTGTATCTATATTCCATACATTAACAGCTTGCATGGGCTGTACCTTATCATAATACAAGGTTGGAGTATGACCAATATAGACCTCTTTGTAATGTTTGAGACGTTCAGGAAATTGATCTGGGTGTTCTTTTAGAAATTTGCTCGCTGTCAAAGCCATGTCCCACAATGTCCGATCAAAATAAAAATTTTGTATTTGATGTTCACCTTCAACACCTTGGGCAGACGTAAATCCAGCATGTACAAATAATCGGTTTTGATTATCAATATGATACATGTGCATGGCTTCAAAGAAGTTAAGGTGCGCTTTCTTATCTTCTTCAGAAACGCTTTTATAGCTCTCTATAGTTTCCTTACCACCATGATGTAGCCACGCTTGACTGTCAACTCCAAATGCCAACCAATCTTCACACCAAGCATCATGATTCCCTTTGATAAACACACAATTGTGAGTCTTTGAAAGTGCTATTAAATATTGAATCACTTGAGCAGATTCACTCCAACCATCAACATAATCGCCTAAAAAGATAAGCGTATCTTCCTTGGTCAACTGAAGGCGTTCAATAAGCTGCTTCAAAGCCTTTAGTCCGCCATGTATGTCTCCAATTGCTAGTGTTCTCATAAAAGATGTGTATTCATTTGCTACAAATGTAAAAGTTAGCTAAAAGATTGGATGCGTATATGGTTTAAGATTTTGTTAAACCTTAAGTGCTGTGCGATTTAAAATGCTTGAAATAAAAGGTTTCAGAAATATTGTCCAATTCCGAATACAATTCCACTATTGGCTTTTTTACCTAAACTTAGTCCATAATCAATCCGAAATACAGCGTTAAAAATACGTTTGTGGATTAACCTTAAGCCCAACCCTGAAAATAAAGTTGCATTTTTTCCTGATATCAAATCGCCTAAATCGCCTCCTGGATCCTGCCATGTTCCTGCATCCACAAAGACATTCGATTGCATGGCAAACCATCCTATTTCGAGCCATGTGTGACGATACTCCATATTTAATACCACTGAAGCCGTTCCTCTATCTATCGTATTGCCAACACCGCGTATGTTGAGTTGATTGTCCAAGGCAAATGGTGCGAAAGGTGTCGTGTCGTTAGTGGCATAACCTAAACGTAACCTATTGGCCCAATTCCCTTTTTTGCCAACACGCTTAAAATATTCAAAGTCATTCCTTCCGATAAAAAAATTGCGCAGCAAATCATTATCTCCTTCCGACATCAAGGTAAAGCTTGAAGTAAAAACACTTCTAAAACCATCCACATATTGAAATTCATTAGTTATGTTATTGTATTCATATTCGGCAGTTATAGATGTTCTATTTACGCTAAGCTCTTGAGGAAAATCTTCAGGCAATTCACCCTCGAGATAGCTATAATCTTCATCAGCTATGGTAAACCCTAATTCAAATCTATTATTGAAATTGTGTTCATACATAAAACGCAACGCCATAGCTCTACTATTGTATTTATAATTGACATCTCTTTTGTCAGCAAAAAAAATAGGTTCTTGCAACACATTGTTCTGATAATCGGCACCTATACCAATTTTTCGTGTGATGAGATTGGGTGCTTCCCAAATAAAACCATAGGAATCAAAAACATCCTTACTGTAAAAAGCACCTATGATTTGATTTTGTCCAAGAAAATTAAAATCAAATACAGACAGTCTGTAAGCAAAACCATCATTGTTATCTTGTGACACTTTAAGTCCTGGGATAATCGCAAAATTCTCAACAACCGTGTAGATAAGCATGTAGTTGTCATCCTGATCTTTTTTGAGTTCATAAGAAGCACTTGCAACCGAAGGCAATAGTTTAAAGCGCCTTACGTCTGATGCAATCCTAGATGAATCTAGAGAGCTTCCTTCCTTTACATAGGCCAATCGCTTTAAAAATTTAGCTTTTGTACGTTTATTTCCGTTTATGATGACTTCGGAGATTTTTGTCTCTTGAGCAAAACCAGAGGCTCCCAAACAAAATAAAATTACAATAAGAACCGATAAAAGCTTCATGTCACAGGTTTCAGTTTTGATAATGTCAATGAAAGCTTAGACGAAAGCATGTTTAAAACATTACGTCAAGACATATAATCTCGAGGAAACTGAATTAGTCATTACAGCTCAATTTTGACTGTAAACTGTCTTTATGATGTGCTCTACTGGTTTATTCTGAGGTGTAAATTGATTGTCATTTAAACCGCCAACTTGATCATGAGCGTGAAACCATTTCCAAATAAATCCGCCTGCAAACCATTCTTCTTTCCAAAACTCATCAAAAAGGGCTTGAGTAGCATTGCTTTGTCCTTCAAAGTTTAGAGACTCGATAGTGTGATCACTTTCCCAAGGCTCTTTAGCTGCGTAATCCATACTTCGGTAACCATACTCTGTAAATAAAATCGGTTTGTTATAGGTGTCGGAAATTGATTTTAAAATAACTTTATGCTTTTGCCAGCCAGCTTTACAATCTTCAACAGTAGGTGTTTTCTCTTCACTAACAGGAAAGTAAGCGTCAACACCAATGTAATCGAGTTCGTCCCAAAAAGGAGTTCGTTTGAATTCGTCCCAGTTAGCCGCATAGGTTAATTTGCCTTTATAAACCAACTTGATGTCTTGGATTAGTTTATCCCAAAATTTAGGTCTATGGGTTATAAAACTTTCAAGCTCTGTTCCGATGCAAAACAGGTCTGCATTAGTCTCTTGGGCAAGTTCTGCATATTCGAGAATGAAACTGGAATAGGAATTTTCGAGG
Source organism: Bacteroidia bacterium (assembly GCA_030432635.1). GTDB lineage: Bacteria > Bacteroidota > Bacteroidia > Flavobacteriales > Flavobacteriaceae > Psychroserpens. The sequence continues at coordinate 37,791 of JAUIMB010000005.1, forward strand.
GTTTTCCAATCTTCTTCCGAATCCATTTCAATAAAACCAGTAAAATAACCATGCCAAACCCAAATTTGAGGTTTTATCATGATTTTGATATGCTTTTTATGGAGTTCCGTAATGTTCTGTTCTGCGCCTGCTCGTGTTTCACCATACCATTGGCGATCTGTATTATGGATGATCTCAGGATGTGATAAATCACGAATAAAGCCAAAAGGCATTATGGCACAATAGTTTGCACCAACAGCTACAACAGGTTTTGTGTGGGTCTCCTCGATAGCATCAGGTGAAGCCACAAAGCTCAAACCGTTGATCTTCTCCTGCTCTGGTGTTGTTGCAAAGCAACCGATTAAAAACAATGACCATAGGCTTATTCGGAGGTATCTCATGACATAAATATTGCTTAAATTTAAGGAAATTCAGATTTGGTCTATAAGGATTTAACAAAACCTTCGACCTAAGTATTCAATACTAACTAAAATCAACCTTTACACGTTTGGAATACGTATGGAACACATCGTCATCATAGGAAACGGCATTTCTGGTGTGACCCTTGCAAGGCATATTAGAAAACGCTCCGAAAAACAAATCACCATAATTTCGGCAGAAACCGAATACTTTTTCTCTCGCACAGCATTGATGTATGTGTATATGGGACATATGACATTTGATCATACCCAACCATACGAGAATTGGTTTTGGAAGAAAAATCGCATCAATTTGAAAAAAGCTTTTGTTGATGCAATCGACACGAGTACCAAAACGTTGCATTTTAAAGAAGGTGAAACAATGCGATATGACAAGCTGGTTGTTGCCTCTGGAAGCAAGCCCAATAAGTTTGGGTGGCCAGGACAAGATCTTGAAGGTGTTATGGGTTTGTACCACAAACAGGATTTAGAAAATCTTGAAAAGTATGCTCCAAATAACAAGGTCTGCAAACGTGCGGTTATTGTTGGAGGTGGATTGATAGGCATCGAATTAGCCGAAATGCTGAGTTCTAGGAGTATTCCTGTGACTTTTTTGGTTCGAGAATCTAGTTTTTGGAATGGTGTACTACCTGAAGGAGAAAGTGCCATGATCAATAGACATATCAAAAAACACCATATCGATTTGCGTTTATCGAGCAATTTGAAGGCCATCACATCAGATGAAAACGGCAAAGTCAAATCGGTCATTATTGAAGAAACCGATGAAGATATTGCTTGTGATCTTGTCGGTTTAACCGCTGGAGTATCACCAAATATTGCTTTTCTAGAAGGTTCTGGAATTGAAACCGAAAGAGGTGTCATGGTTAATCGCTATTTGGAAACAAGTGTTCCTGATGTTTATGCTATTGGTGATTGTGCTGAACAACGCGAAACCATTGGCAATCGCAGACCTATTGAAGCAGTTTGGTATACAGGCAGAATGATGGGTGAAACCTTGGCACAAACCATTTGTGGAAATCGGATTCCGTACAAACCAGGACATTGGTTCAACTCAGCTAAATTTTTTGATATTGAATATCAAACGTATGGATGGGTTCACGGAAAAAAAGGACGTCCCGATTACGAGGCACATTTCCATTGGAAACACAACGACGACACCAAATGCATCACCATTGCATACCATAAAGAGACCAAAACCTTCTTAGGCATTAACACCTTTGGGATTAGAATGCGACATGAGGTTTTTGATCGATGGCTAACCGAACAACGCCAAGTGGATTATGTCATTCAGCATTTATCTGAAGCCAATTTTGACCCTGAGCTATACACACATCATGAACAAGTCATCCTAAACGCATACAAGAACCAACTACAATCCTTTTTACATGAGCAATAAATTAAATCCTAGCATGTCTTTAGCCAAACCTGATGCTTTAGATATATCCATCAAACAAAAAACAGCTATAGGTTTGGGTGTTGTCGGACTCCTCATCCTAATATTGGCACTTTTTAATCTGCAATTTCCAAATGTATCGGTATGGTTAGGTTTGTCTTTAACACTCATTGTCCTAGGAACTATCATTTTTTCCCATGATGCCTATCTTACCAAGGAAAAAGGCATAAAAAACCATGGTGTTTGGTTCAAATCTATATCATCAAGAGGTGTTTTAGGCTGGATTACGGGAGTTGCTCTTACGGCCTTTTATATCGTGTTATACTTTTATGAAGGCCTATTAGGTGCTGGAACGGATGGCGCAGAGAACACAGGCTTGATTGCCTTATTTGACCCTTTAAGTCAGTGGTTAAGTGGAAGACCTGCAAGTCAATGGTTTGTTTATGGTACCTTATACACAGTGGCTATTCTTGTTTTTGGCTATAAGTTTTTATTAAAATACCGTCACAATCGCTACGAGCAAATCAGGACGGTTTCAGTGATGTTTTTTCAATTGGCTTTTGCCTTTTTGATTCCAGAGTTTATGTATGTGATGAACTCCGACTTACCTTATTACGACTTAAAAAACATCTGGCCTTTAAACTACTACAACTTTGAGCAATATCGTATTGATGCATTTATTAATGCTGGAAGTATTGGTATGGCCATGCTTGTTTTTGGCATCTTATCTGTGTTTGTCATAACGCCAATTTTAACCTACAAATATGGAAAACGTTGGTACTGCTCTTGGGTTTGTGGATGTGGTGGCTTAGCTGAAACTGCAGGTGATCCTTTTAGGCATTTAAGTGATAAAAGTCAGTTTGCCTGGAAAGTGGAGCGTTGGGTAATCCATAGTGTTTTGGTGTTTGTTGTATTGATGACCACTGCTGTTATCTATACCTATTTGGGCTACGATCCTGAAAAATATTGGTTAACCAGAGAGGTGTTTTTGATATTGATTGTTGGTTTCTTGACACTGATTTTTGCACTAACCATGCTATTCAAACGTCATGAATTGGGCAAAGATGCAACCTATGGTGCCATTGGATATTTTGTGATTATATTAATCCTTATTGGGATGCACTTGTTCAGTTCTGAAACCAAATTATTCCTATTCGAGGCTGAAACCTTGCGCGTCACTTACGGGTTTCTTATTGGAGCCGTATTTTCAGGAGTTATCGGAACGGGTTTCTATCCTATTTTTGGAAATCGCGTATGGTGTCGTTTTGGGTGTCCAATGGCTGCCATTTTAGGTTTTCAGCAACGACTATTTTCAAAATTCAGAATAACCACAAATGGTGGCCAATGTATTTCCTGCGGAAACTGTTCGACCTATTGTGAAATGGGAATCGATGTTCGCGCATATGCTCAAAAAGGAGAAAATATCGTACGCTCAAGTTGTGTTGGGTGTGGGATTTGTTCGGCAGTGTGCCCTAGAGGTGTTTTAAAACTAGAAAACGACCGTATGAAAGGACGTATCAATCCAACTGAAATATTATTAGGAAATGATGTGGACTTAATGGATTTAGTCAATCAGAAATAATCTAAACACGTACTTTTGTTTCTAGAATCCAACTATAAATGCCAATCATAAAAGTTATCATTCCAGCCTTTAACGAAGCATCCTCTATTGCGCATGTCATAAATGATATTCCTTCAATAGTTGATGAAATAATTGTGGTAAGCAATAACTCTACCGACAATACCGAAACCAACGCCAAAAATGCTGGTGCAACCGTTTTGGTAGAACCTAGAAAAGGCTATGGCCATGCTTGTTTAAAAGGGATGGACTATATCGCTCGTTTAGACCACACTCAGCAACCTGACATCATTGTATTTCTTGATGGTGATTACAGTGATTATCCTGAAGAACTGATCAAAATTGTACAACCGATTATTCAGGATGATATTGACTTTGTAGTTGGTGCTAGGGTAAAATCCTTACGTGAAAAAGGTGCGATGACCATACCTCAAATTTTCGGAAATTGGCTTGCCACGACACTAATGACCTCGTTTTTTAAAGCAAAGTTTACAGACTTAGGACCGTTTAGAGCTATCAAATACCATAAGCTTCTGCAACTCGATATGGAAGACAAAACCTACGGTTGGACCATTGAAATGCAGCTTAAAGCCCTAAAACAAAAGCTCAGCTATACCGAAATTCCTGTGAATTATCGTAATAGGATCGGAACCTCAAAAGTTTCAGGTACCGTAAAAGGTGCTATCTTTGCTGGCGTTAAAATCTTAGGTTGGATTTTCAAATATAGTTTTAAAGCATGATTCTTGAAACAATCATCATCGTCATCTACACTGTTGCCATATTGCTGATTTTCTTATACGCTTTGGCACAATTGAATCTGCTTTACAACTACTTATCCTCTAAAAAAAACCGTTCTGATTGCGACACTTTTGACTTAACAAATCCAAATGAGGTGCCTCAAGTGACGATTCAGTTGCCAGTATTCAATGAGATGTATGTCATGGATCGCTTACTCGATAATATTGCACTTATCGATTATCCAAACGACAAACTTGAAATACAAGTACTCGATGATTCCACTGATGAAACCGTCGCAACGACAAAAGCGCATATTGAGCAATTAGCTGCCACAGGTCTTGATATCAAACATATTACCAGAACAAACCGAACGGGTTTTAAGGCAGGTGCGCTCAAGGAAGGTCTAAAACATGCCAAAGGCGAGTTTATTGCAATTTTTGATGCCGATTTCCTTCCGAAGAAAAACTGGTTAAAACGTACCATTCCGTATTTTAAAGATGCAGAAATTGGTGTGGTCCAAACCCGTTGGAGCCATATTAACCGTAATTATTCCATTCTTACCAAAATCCAAGCCTTTGCACTCGACGCGCATTTTACGCTAGAACAGGTAGGCAGAAATTCGAAAGGTCATTTTATAAATTTCAACGGAACAGCTGGTGTTTGGCGAAAGGAATGTATTCTCGACGCTGGCAATTGGGAAGGTGATACACTTACCGAAGACTTGGATCTCAGTTATCGTGCACAGTTGAAAAACTGGAAGTTCAAATACCTTGAAGATGTCGAAACTCCTGCCGAATTGCCAGTAGTCATTAGTGCGGCACGTTCACAACAATTTCGTTGGAACAAAGGTGGTGCCGAGAATTTCAGAAAGATGCTTTGGCGTGTTATAAAATCTAAAAATATATCGACCAAGACTAAAATCCATGGTCTCTTGCATTTACTCAATAGTACGATGTTCTTGAATGTGTTCATTGTTGCTGTTTTGAGCATCCCAATGCTGTACATTAAAAATGAATATGCGCATTTGAGATTCTATTTTTACTTTATGAGCTTTTTTGTCATGAGTACGGTTATTTTCTTTGTGTGCTATTGGTTTATGTACCGACAGATTTATGGTAGTGGTTTTAAAAAATTCTTTGGGTACATCGGTATGTTTTTCACCTTCTTTTCAGTAGCCATGGGCTTTTCCTTACATAATTCCATTGCAGTTCTCGAAGGCCATATCGGCAAACGAAGTGAATTTATACGTACGCCAAAATTCAACATCAATACGATTAGAGATTCCTGGAAAGACAATAAATACCTTCGTAAAAGCCTATCGCCTCATGTTATTCTCGAAGGGTTACTCATGTTATATTTTGGTTTTGGTTTGTATAGTGCATTCATTGTTGGTGACCAAGGTGGTGATTTTGGATTGTTTCCGTTTCATTTGATGCTATTTCTCGGATTTGGCTATGTGTTTTTCAAATCACTCTCATCTAAGGTATAATGCAATTCTGGAAACTTTATAAAGTTCCTTTAGTGCTTACATTAGTAAGCTCAGTTCTCTATTGGTGTTTTGCTTATGACTTAGTGAGAACTGACTATACGAAACTCATTATACTTTACACCTTGTTGTGGTTGGTGTTTTTGTTATTCCTGAAATTTTCGAAAGGCAACCTAAAATTCCTGACCATGATTGCTTTCGGATTTAGAGCCCTATTTATTCTGGCAATACCAAATTTATCCCAGGACTTCTATCGCTTCATTTGGGATGGACGTATGATTTGGGAAGGTTTTAACCCATACTTGTACACTCCAGAAGCCTTTATCAATACAGGTCATTTTCCCGTATCTCAGGCACAAGAACTCTATATTGGAATGGGCACACTTAACGGAAGTCACTTTACCAATTATCCTCCTATCAACCAGTTGTGCTTCATGATAGCTGGTCTCTTTGCTGGCAAAAGTATTTTAGGCTCGGCTGTAGCTTTACGTTTGTTGATTATAGCAGCCGATTTTGGGACTTTGCACTTCGGAAGAAAAGTGCTTAAACAATTTCAAATTCCTGAAAAACGCATCTTTTGGTACATTCTCAATCCGTTTATTATCATAGAACTCACAGGCAATCTTCATTTTGAAGGTGTGATGATTTTCTTTATGGTTTGGAGTTTATACCTGCTTCAAAAAGGGCTATGGAAATGGGCTGCCTTAACATTTGCCTTATCAATTTCCGTGAAATTAATGCCACTATTGTTTTTACCATTGTTCTTCCAATATTTCAGAAAACCAAATGATCTCGTAGATTCCAAACGCACGACTCGAATTGACTTCAAAGCACTTCTCAAATTTTATATGATTGTAGGGCTCACTACACTTTTACTTTTCTTACCTTTTTTCTCCAATGATTTTATAACTAACTATACTGAAACCGTAGCACTATGGTTCAACAATTTTGAGTTCAATGCCAGCGTGTATTATTTAATACGTGAAATTGGATACTGGATTACAGGTTATAACGAAATTGAAGTCATTGGCAAAACTTTGGCTTTTATCATCTTTTCATATGTGGTTTGCTTGGCATTATTCCGAATACCATTGCACACAAAATCGTTAGTTAGCAATATGCTTCTTGTGTTTTCGGTGTATTTGTTTTTAAGTACAACTGTACATCCTTGGTATATTGCCACATTACTAATATTAGGTGTGTTCAGTAATTATAAATACCCTTTGGTTTGGAGTTTCGTGGTCATCTTGAGTTACTTGGCATATATACATGTAGATCGTGCAGATAAATCTGAAAACCTATGGATTATTGCTATTGAATATCTTGTGGTTTTCTCAGTGTTTATTTGGGAGATTTTCCTATCACCTAAAAAAAAAAAGACTATCAGAAAAGTGTCTTTCAGAATGAAATGAAGCATCCATAAAAAATGTAACATATTCATTTTAAGATTCACCGCCTCGCCTACGCTGAAGCTTTGGTGAACCAGACGCTCAGAATGACAAAACCATCACTTTCCCGACAGCCCTTTTATAATTTACTTCTTTTGCTTTAACGCAATGATTGTATAGGATTCGATGTCTTCTTCGTATCCATCTTCGTCGATTTCAGTTTCAATCTCTATGGTGTAATCAACTACAAACGACTTGCCTATGAATTCATCAGATTGTAAGTCGTAAGATTTCAGAAGGGCAGGTTTGATATTTTGGAACGTCATTGTATACTCATCACCTTCTTCATCTACACCTATAAAATTATAACCGTAGTCTTCCTTTCCGTCAAAAACACCTTCAAAGGTTTCTGCCTCACTTTGATAGAATAACGAGGTCAGTATAAATATTGGTATTACAAAAAACGTTAGGGTTGCTATAACTACTATTGATTTCATCTTGCACTTATATTAAAGATTAATTTTTGTTTGGTCTTCGGAAGTTAGCCACCTCAAGTCCGTAAGCGCTTTTAGTATAAACTTTATCAGTTATAACCGTGGAAAAAATATGTTGTTGCTATTGAAAGGTTTTATCACAATTTGTTTAAGATTTAAATACATTTTTAGCGTTTTTGAAACACTTAAATTCTAACATATAATCATTAGGGTCTTTTACAAAAAAGGACTTGTGCTCTCCTGACTTATCCTTTAAGAATACGGTCTTGTCTACAAGATTAAGTTCCTCTTTCTCCAATTTTTTATAGATCTCTTTCCAAGGTTTTTCCTCTAGAATGATTCCAAAATGGAAAGACGGTAAAATTTTACCCTCAAAAACATAACTAGGGTTTGTGAAATTAAATTTCTTTGCTCTAATGAAAGTGAGCTGATTACCGAACAAATCGATATCAACCCAACTATCAGCTGTTCTACCTAAAGATGCGCCAACGATCTGATGGTAAAAATGCTTCGTCTCTTTTACACTGATACAAGGCAGTGAGATATGAAATGCTGCTTCCATGGTATTTAATTTAAAGTTAAACGTTTTTTTGATCACATCATTATCTAACCTAAGGTCACTGTTTTACTCCTAAGACTCTAGAACTGTGACATCTTGAAGCCATATTGACCTCTATTAAAGATACGATATTATCTCAAGTTAAATGATAAAAATTTTTCTATTTTGAGTTTACAAGTATCTGATTTCAAAGTAGATATTGAGTCTGCCTTGACTTTTGCCGTTATCCAATTACAAGAGCTTTAAAATGAACATATCGACAACTTCAACCAAAATGAGGATAATGATAATCCATTCCAGTTTACTACTTTCCTTATGATCCATGATGTCCTTGAACAGTTCTAGGTTTTCCTTTATGATATCGATACGGTCATGAATGTGATGATAGCGATCCTTAAGGTCGAAGGTTTGCTTTAAATCTGAATTCAATTTATTGAGCAACTCGTCATCCCAAGTAATATCAGGAGCATCAAAAATGTATAGGTTTTCCGAAATCTTGTTCTTGATGTTCAAGGCTTTTCCGATAAAGCGTTTCAGTTTCGTTCCAGAAATGTCCAATTTCCCCTTTCTTTCCAAATATTTGGTATGCTCATTCGTTTCAAAAAGCAATGCTTCAGTAATTTCAGAATACCTTGTCAATGCCACCGATTGCGATGCGTTTAGCATCACTAAGCGAATCATTTCAGCATTAATTTCAGAAAGTACGATTTTATCAAACTCTACCTTAACGACATCTTCAATGCTGACATTGACTTCTTCTGAAAGTTTTTCAGCCAAATAGGCATTACAAAAAGGTTTGAGCTTGTCTAATATATGATGGATTTCTTCAGAAGTCGCATTGAAGAAACTCACCATTCCGTATTGAAAAAGGTAAATATATTTATGCGTATCATACGCATAGAACAACTCGTCACTGTCTTGAAATAAGAGTGTCCAATCCAGTTGTTGCTTCGCATCCTTAACCTTGATAGCGTCAGCAACTTGATAAGCAAGTACCTTGTACATTAGTCACTATCAGACATCTCGTCTGGATCTAAATCTGGATCTTGAACAGCTTCTGGGTCATCATTATCAAAATCCTCATAATCGTCTTCATCATAATTCTCCATGGTCACTGCAAGCTTGGTACTGACCTTCACCAAATATTTTGTGTCCTCTGTGGTTACCTCAACAGCTTCAACAATTTCATTGTTGGCATTTCTGAAGGAAATCACATGGCCATCATCGTATCCATGAGGATACTTTTCGACCAATAAAGCCAAAATTTCTGGTGTTAACTTTTTAAAATCAACAATAACACGTTTCAAGTTGTCTTTTTTATTCATAGTTACAGGTCTAAAAGATAAGCAAAAATGAGAGGCGCAACAATTGTAGCATCACTTTCTATTATAAATTTAGGTGTATTAATATCCAATTTTCCCCAAGTAATCTTTTCGTTTGGTACAGCTCCAGAGTAGGATCCATAACTTGTTGTCGAATCACTTATCTGACAAAAGTAACTCCAAAATGGTGTATCTGTACGTTCCATATCCTGATATAACATTGGCACCACACATATTGGAAAATCACCAGCAATACCTCCTCCTATTTGGAAAAAGCCAATCCCATTTTCAGAGTTTTCGGTATACCAATCGGCCAAAAATGTCATATATTCAATTCCAGATTTCACAGTGCTCGCTTTTAATTCGCCTTTGAGCACATAGCTGGCAAAAATATTTCCCATGGTACTGTCTTCCCAACCTGGGCAAACGATTGGCAGGTTTTTTTCTGCTGCTGCATACATCCAAGAATCCTTCACATCAATTTCATAGTAATCTTCAAGCACACCAGAAAGCAACAATTTGTACATGTATTCATGTGGCAAATAGCGCTCACCATTCGCTTCGGCATCCTTCCATATTTTTACAATGTGCTCTTGTATTCTTCTGAAGGCTTCTTCCTCAGGAATGCAAGTATCCGTAACACGATTCAATCCTTTCTCCAGCAAATTCCATTCATCCTGAGCTGTCAAATCTCGATAGTTTGGAACACGTTTATAATGGGAATGTGCCACAAGATTCATAATATCCTCCTCAAGGTTTGCACCTGTACAAGATACAATATGCACTTTATCCTGACGAATCATTTCAGCAAAAATCTTTCCTAATTCTGCAGTACTCATTGCTCCAGCCAAAGACACGAGCATTTTTGCTCCGCTATTTAATTGGTCTTCATAGCCTTTTGCGGCATCTACCAAAGCTGCTGCATTGAAATGTAAATAATACTTTTCAACAAACTGTGATATTGGTCCTTTAGATATCATCGTCATCCTCGAATTTAGAAAATTTATGAATACTTGATGTCATCGCATTGAAATTACTTTCAAAATCTTCATCAGCATCTTCATTTAAAAACTTATAAGTTAGCAATTTGTAGTATAATTTTGCGGCAAGAAAATCAGATGCCTTTGCGTACTCGTTTGGACATAATTCTACAATATCAAAACCAACGACATTCTTTTCCTCAAAAACCTGACGTAAAAAGTCTAGGGTTTCGTACCAAAGCAGACCTCCTGGCTCTGGAGTTCCTGTTGACGGACAAATTGAAGGATCAAACACATCTAAATCTATGGTGATGTACACATTATCTGTCATTTGATCGATGGCATTGTCCATCCAGCTATCATCATCGGCCATTTCATGGGCAAAGTACGTTTTATCCTCGTCCATTACTGTTGTCTCAATAGCATCCATACTGCGTATTCCCACTTGAATTAAATTAGTGGTTTGGCTTGCCTCATAAAGCGCACAAGCATGATTACATGCGCTACCTTGATACGATTTTCGCAAATCGGCATGCGCATCAAGTTGTAAAACCGTAATGTTGTCGAAACTTTCGTTAAAGGCTCTAATCGTACCTATTGAAATGGAATGTTCTCCTCCAAATGTGGTCACAAACTTGTTTTTCTTGATGTAGCTCTTTACCGTTTTATGAACTGCTTCAACCATGGCTTCGGGTGAAGAACTTTCGGTTATTGGATCGGCTAAAAACACACCTTGTTTGTAAACTTCTGTTTCGGTTTCGATATCGTATAATTCCATATTTTCAGAAGCTTCCAAAAACGCTTTCGGACCTTTATCAGCTCCTTTTTGCCAAGTACTAGTGCCATCATAAGGCACTGGGATCAATACTATTTTTGCGTTATCAAGTTTAGCGTATTGATCGTCTATTCCTGCGTAATTTTTTTTATTCATGGTTGTCATTATTGTAGTGATATTTCTAATTTGTCCTTTGTCGATTCTAATTTTTCCGATGTTTTAGAATATCCTAAAATGTTAAGTAAGTCTTCACTTTTTTGTTGTTCACTAAATGTTGTTGTTGTTACATTTCCGTCGTCATCCTTATCAATCAATATGTGCTTTGGAGAAGGAATCAAGCAGTGCTGCAACCCTCCAAATCCACCAATTGTTTCTTGATATGCTCCTGTGTTGAAAAACCCAATGTATAATGGTTTCTCTTTGTTATACTTCGGAAGATAAATGGCATTCATGTGCTGTTCGCTGTTGTAATAGTCATCACTATCACATGTTAAACCACCTAATAAGACACGTTCATAACTATCATGCCATCGGTTGATTGGCAACATGATAAAACGTTTATTGATGGCCCAAGTATCTGGAAGTGTTGTGATAAACGACGAGTTAATCATATTCCATTTTTCACGGTCGTTTTGTTGCTTCTGGTACAATACTTCATAAATTGCTCCTCCACTTTCACCTACGGTAAAGCTTCCAAATTCAGTGAAAATATTTGGGACATCAACGTCCTCCTCCTCACAAACCAATTTGATTTGGTTGACAATTTCGTCAACCATGTATTCATAATCAAAATCAAAGGCCAAGGAATTTTTTATAGGAAAACCTCCTCCAATATTCAAACTATCCAACGACGGACAAATCTTTTTGAGGTTGGTATATACCTTTAGACATTTGGTCAACTCGTTCCAATAATAGGCATTGTCACGAATCCCAGTATTGATGAAAAAGTGAAGCATTTTCAGTTCGACCTTTTCATTTTTTTGGATTTGACTTTTGTAAAATGGGACAATGTTTTTATAGCCAATTCCCAATCGCGATGTATAAAATTCGAACTTTGGTTCTTCTTCAGAAGCAATTCGAATACCAATATTGAATTTGCCTTCGATTTCATCTGATAACAAATCGATTTCCTCATAGTTATCGATTATCGGAATCGCATTTTTATGTCCATTGTTGATCAATCTCGCAATATTGGTGATGTATTGCGCACGTTTAAATCCGTTACTGATGACATAAGTATCATTGGTGATTTTTCCTTCGGCCTTTAAAGCCTCAACGATATCGATATCAAAGGCAGAAGACGTTTCAATATGGATATTATTTTTGAGCGCCTCGTCTAAAACATGTTTAAAATGAGAGCTTTTGGTACAATAGCAGTAGTGGTATTTGCCATTATAATCATGCTTTTCAATGGCTTTGGCGAACCAATGCTTTGCACGATTGATATTATTAGAAATTTGTGGCAAATACGTAAACTTCAAAGGTGCTCCGTATTGCTCAACCAATTGCATCAGGTTGATGTTGTGAAACTCCAAAGTTTTTTGTTTGAGCTCAAACTCAGGTTGAGGAAAATCAAAGGTTTGATTAACCAAATCGATATATTTTGTGTTCATTATTGTGTTTAAAAATTAAATGTAATTGGTGATGGTTAACAAATGGTTAAGCCAACAAGAATTAAATATCAATAGTAATGCTTATCAAATACTAGATATTAGACGAAAAATTAAACACAATATCTCAAACCTGTATTTGAGGTTGAGTGGTCGGGATAAAGCCAAACAAATGTTGGCTCATTAAGATGTAGTAAGCGGAAGTTAGCTCTAAAATTCGGTTGCTTAATCTATAAGCGGCTTTTGAATATGACTTCCTAATCTTCAAAAACCCGAACGTAAAAACACGTTTCAATTTGTTCAGCTAAATGGCTTCTTGACAATGTTTCCCAAAAAGCGAGACAAATGTAGTCTATTTTTTGATTCGCAAAACATTTTTGTACTTTTTTTGAAATTAATTTTAACGAAATATATAAGCCGAATTATTTTTTAATATTTAATTTTATAATTCACTCATTAAAACGACTGTTTTACCTTGCAAAATAGCCGTATAACTCAACATGGGTTTGATAACTTTAAAACAACGTATACATTTGATATTACAAAATATAGAATTATGAAAACAATAACTACAAATCGTATTGCCAAGGTTTTAGGCAGTTTAATTATCGTAATGTTGGTAGGTCTTAATAGCAACATGACCTATGCACAGAACACGCAGAATGACATGACAAGTTCTGCAGACCAGAAATTAACGGTTAAGGGTAAGGTTAGTGATGATGAAGGCCCTTTACCTGGTGTGAATATCGTGCTAAAAGGCAGTAAAGTTGGAGCAGTTACCGATGAAAACGGGATGTTTACTTTTCCGCAGGCTCTGAGTTCAGGAGACGTATTGGTGTTCAGTTTTTTAGGTTTTGAAAATCAAGAAATCAAAGTAACTCCTAAAAACACATTTATCAATTTGATGATGACATCAGAATTTGTTGAAATGATGGGAGCTCCTAATTCTGACAAACCATACAGGTCAAAACGTTCCAATTAAGCTGTCTTTTCAACCTTACGGAAATTGTATCTATGAGATACATCTTGCTCTTTATTGTGGCAGTGCAAGGTTATGCACAGCAATCAGATTTTGATCATGTCGATTTTGAAAAAGCCGATAGTATTGCCTTGTCCTGCAACAATGAAGGTCTTGATAATTTACCACAACTTGCCTTTAAGCTCACTCAAGATCTAGATACTGATGTTGAACGATTTCGAGCTATTTACAAATGGGTATGCACGAATATCGCCAATGACTATGATCTATACAGCAGAAACAAAAGAAAACGGGTTAAGTTCAAAAACGATAGCCTACAACTTAAACTGTGGAACGATCGGTTCAAAACCAAAATATTCGACAAGCTTTTGAAAAAAAAGCGCACCATTTGTACGGGTTATGCTTACCTAGTTCAAGAATTGTCAAAACTCGCAAATCTCGATTGTAGGATGGTTCATGGATACGGAAAAACAAGCATGACCACTATTGAAGCCGAAGATCCTCCCAACCATACTTGGAATGCCATTAAACTCAATGGAAAATGGTACTTGTGTGATCCTACTTGGGCAAGTGGAATTCCAGATCCAGACACCAATATCTTCACCTTTAATTATAATGACGGTTACTTTTTGGCACATCCTGAGTTGTTCGCCATTAACCACTTTCCGTTGGAATCAAGATGGTCGCTTACCGACACTGAGACATCCTTTGAAGCCTTTTTGGATACGCCTATTTTGTATGGCAACGCTTATACAAACCTAAATTTGCATTTGGCTCCCGAACACTTTAGCAACAACATTAATACATCACAGCACATTAAGTTTCAATATGAGCTTTTATATCAAGTGACTCCAGGTGAAGTCCGATTGGATATCGACAATGGATTTCATAGTAGACGTGTTGCCATTGACAATATTGTGATTGAAAACAAGCGACTCTCCTTTACCCATCGGTTTGAGCATAGTGGGTTTTACGATGTTCATTTTTATCTCAATGACAGATTGATATCTACTTACACTTTTGATGTGTCACGTTAGTTTTGAGGAACATGTTAAGAATTCAGTTAAAATTTCCTATTTTGCATTAACAACTTATCCTAATCACATTGAATAATTTCAATAAAGTTAAAGTCTAGTTTACCATCCTATGAAGAATTTATTACTCTTAATCCTATTGCTAACAGTGGCTTCAATTAATGCTCAAATTGTGAGTATTCCCGATCCGAATTTTAAGAATGCACTATTGAATTATAATCCACCAATCGATCTGAATAATGATAATGAAATTCAAGTTTCCGAAGCTGAAAATGTAACAACATTATTGTCTTTAAGTTTTGAAAACATTAGTGATTTAACAGGTATTGAAGCCTTTGTGAATTTGACACAAATTAGGATGCAGAGCAATCCTATCACTTCTGTAGACTTGAGTGCAAACACGCTTCTTACAAGTTTTGATGCCTGGAATTGTCCGTTAAATAGTATAAATGTTAGTAACAACACCTTGTTAGAAACTTTGGTTTTTACAAATGGGACAGTTGACAATATTGACTTATCTAACAACAATGCCTTGATTATACTACGATGTGACAATAATGATCTGTCAGAATTGGATGTCAGTAACATGCCATCGTTAAGTACACTAGGTTGTTCAGGAAATAATATAACAACACTAGATGTAACTAATAACACTCAACTTATGAGTTTAGATTGCTCAAGCAATAATATCATGATGTTTGATTTTAGCAATAACTCAAACATAGAAACATTAAGAATCGGCAACAATCCCATCACAGAAATAGACCTAAGCAACAATGATAATATATTTGAATTACATTGTGATAATACATTAATTTCTGAGCTTGATCTTAGCAATATGTCTAGTTTGGGTTGGATGGTAAGCTACAACAACCCTAATTTAACCTATATCAACCTTCAGAATGGTAATAATGATAATTATATAGTTGGAGAAGGTCCATTAGAAGATTTACCGAATTTACAATTGGTTTGTATCGATGATTTGACAACTACTTTTGCTGAAGACATTAACCAAACAGGGCATCCAGTTACTTTTACTGATGATTGCCCTTTAACACTAAATAACATTAATGCAATAACAGGTAATATTCGTTTTGACCTCATGAATGATGGTTGTGATCCGAATGATGTGGCGGATATAGCTGTTGGCAATACCATGATTATTAGCAACAATGAGAGTGGTAATTACCAAACTTTTACACAAAATGACGGTTCATATACACTATACGTAGGAGAAGGTGATTTTTCAACGAGTGTTACGACAAACTTACCTGATTATTTTGATGTAAGTCCTGAATCTGAAGTCACTAGTTTCACAGGTTTTGGCAATACAGATACCACAGATTTCTGCGTATCATCTTCGCAAACCATAAATGATCTATATGTGACTCTTATCCCAGTTACAGCCGCGAGACCAGGTTTTATGGCTGAATATCAAGTACTCATTAAAAATAAAGGCACGACTATTTTAAGTGGTGGTGTAGAAATTGAATTTGATAATGATAAGCTTCAAGTCACCAATTTACCAACCTCTGGCAATACGATTCTATTTCAATTCTTCAATCTTGCGCCTTTCTCAACATTAACTGCCACCATTGAGTGTAACGTTTTTGCACCACCAACCGTTAACATTGGAGATGTTTTGAATTTTACAACTACTGTTACTCCTATTGAAGGTGACCATACGGTTGAAGACAACACTTTCAATCTTGAACAAACGGTTCGAGGTTCTTTCGATCCAAATGACATTACTGTATTAGAAGGTGATGAAATCTTATATGAAGATATAGATAAGTACCTACATTATGTTATAAGGTTCCAGAATACAGGAACTGATTTTGCTGAAAATGTTGTTGTGAATAATGTACTAGATAGTAATTTAGACTGGAACACTATTGAACTTCTCAACATGAGTCATTTTGGTCGTGTAGAAATAACAAACGATAATAACATCGATTTCATTTTTGAAGATATAAACCTACCTGCAGAATCCCAAAACGAAGCATTGTCAAATGGATTTATAGCCTATAAAATTAAGCCTAGAGGTGATATCAATATAGGAGATATCATGAACAATGTTGTGGATATTTATTTTGATTTTAATGAGCCCATTCAAACCAATACGGTTTCAACAGAAGTGGTAGATGCGCTTTCATTGAATGAGTATCATCAAGACTTATTTTCACTATTTCCAAACCCTACTTCGGATATCATCTATATAGAATCCCAATTTGAAATTTCAACAATAGATATTTATAATAGCCTTGGACAATTGGTACTATCAAAAAGCCATGAAAACCGAATTGATATTTCGAATTTTAGCAACGGTTTTTACTTAGTACAAATCACAGCCGTTGATGGTCAAATATCCATTCAAAACGTTCTAAAAAAATAACATTGCTGTTATCTAGTAGAACTAAAGCATCATCAAGGTATTGATTTCTTGTTGTGTTAGGTGTTTCCAATGACCACGAGGTAAATCTTTTTTGGTTAAATGTGCAATTTGAACACAATCTATACGAACGATTTCATATTTTAAATGGTCAAATATGGTATGTAAAATTGAATTTCCTGTGTTTTTGATCTTGAGTCCGATCTTATGTTTTGGTTCACCATCGATATAGCTGATGTCTTCAACAGCAACCAGCTTTCCTTGAATTTTTAAACCTTCCTGAATTTTTTTGAAATCCTCATGTTTTAAGGTTTTATCCAATTCAATTTCAAACAGTCGTACAACACCATTCTTACTGTTCGTGAATTTTTTCACCACCTTATCATCATTTGTAAACAATAATAACCCAAGAGAATTTCTTCCCAAACGACCAATTGGCTTAATACGAACATTGGTGGCATTGGCTACCAAATCCATAACCGTTCTGCCTTTGCTTTCACTGGTAGTCGTAGCAAAGCCTTTGGGTTTGTTCAGCAGCACATAAGTTTTCCTTTCCGGATTGATTCGAGCACCATCAAAACGCACCTCATCATCAAGCTTCACCCTGTATCCCATTTCTGTCACCACCTTTCCGTTAACGGTCACGCTACCTATGGAAATATGCATATCTGCTTCCCTTCGTGAACATACGCCAGAGTTTGCTATATATTTATTGAGTCGTATCTCATCTGAATTTGATGACTTCGAAGTTGATGCTTTTGTTTTTGGAACGGACTTTCCTTTAGCGTAGTTTTTCCTTGCTGGTGATTTTCCTTTTTCCCCTCGTCCTTGTTGTCTTCCCATGCTTGTGGTCTTTAGTCATTGATACCATGACGTTTTCTGCTGCAAAGTTAGCAATATCGTCGAATTAATTAACAAATGATGTTGCAATTGTCACACAAGTTGGCGTTGCTTCAAATTCGGTTTAATACGACATTCACATTAATCAAAACAATACTGAAGACACCTGCTAGAATTATGAATTTTAAAATATTATGCAGGATCAAATAATGGGTTTTGGTCTTTGATCTCCACAAAAAAACCAAAAACACAAGTAATAGTCCTATCGACAAATAAAAAAACCAATACATATGACCAATGTTGAAATAATTGAGCAAAAGATATACAGGAATTCCAGTTAAGACAATTAAGGATGTTAGCATGACCTTAGAGGCCTTTTCACCATAAATTACAGGAATCGTTTTATAATTAAGCAATAGGTCGCCTTGCATGTTCTCAAGGTCCTTTGTTAATTCTCGCATCGATATGATTAAAAACAAAAATATGGCATGAACAAAAATGACCGTTTCAAAATTCTTGTAGTACAGAAAAATGGCAAAGAATGGCGTGATGGTTAATATTGCCGAAGTCAAATTCCCAATAAACGGCATCTTCTTTAGCTTGTGTGAATAAAACCATATCCCAAAAATATAGACTGAAAAGAACAATACAGCATTGAATGATACGTAGCTCGCAAAAATCACTGCCAAGAAGTTGAGCACAAAATAAAATGACAATTTGGTATTTTGACTCACCAAGCGATCCAGCTTGGATTTATTGGGTCGATTGATCAAATCCTTTTCCGAATCATAAAAATTATTTATGATATATCCAGCTGCTATGGTTGCAGCAGAAGCCAATACCAACATCAAAAGATTGACATCGAACAAGACATGTTTAAGGGGTTTGTCATGGGCCAAAATATAAACCGAAGTAAGATATTGGGCAACAACGACAACCAAGATGTTATACCCTCGAACAACAGAAAACATACTAAAGAATTTTAGTAAGATGTGTTTTTGTCTTCGGGTCAACATACTCATGTATTGAAATGAGACGCTTCGAATACGCTCAGCGTGACGTGTAGATTACTAGAAATTATAAACCACTTCCAGTTTATAATCCTTGAGTGATTGTTTTGCTTTATCGATATCCTCAGTAAATCCAAGGATATATCCTCCACCTCCTGAACCACATAATTTCAAATAATAGTCATTAGTTTCGATGCCTTTCTTCCAAAGCTCATGAAATTGCTTTGGTATCATTGGTTTGAAATGACTTAGGACAACTTTGGAAAGTTGTTTTGTGTTTCTGAAAAGTGATTTGATGTCTCCCTTGAGAAAATCATCCACACAAGCATCGGTATGTTTAATAAACTGATCCTTCAGCATGCTTCTAAAGCCTTCCTGCTTCATGTTTTCCATAAAAATACGTACCATTGGCGCTGTTTCACCAATGATTCCAGAATCCAAGAGAAACACAGCACCTTTACCTTCGGTTTGCTGAGCAGGTATTCCTGTAGCTTCAATGTTATCTTTTGAATTGATAAGAATGGGAATACTCAAATAGGAATTCAATGGGTCAAGTCCTGAAGATTTTCCATGGAAAAACGATTCCATCTCAGAAAAGATAGCTTTAAGTTTCAACAACTTTTCACGAGTTAAATTCTCAAGAACCGTAATTTTATCATGGGCATATTTATCGTAAATCGCAGCGACCAAAGCACCACTACTACCCACACCATATCCTTGAGGAATCGAGGAATCAAAATACATTCCTGCATTTACATCATCTTCCAAAGTTTCCATATCAAAGGTCACCAAGGCTTTATCTATGTCTTTCAAATACTCCACAAATCCCTTCAGACTTTGATTGGATCTTATCGCATCTTGAGACGCATTGTCATCCGATTTAAGTGCGCCATTATAAAAATTATACGGAATAGATAATCCTTTAGAATCTTTGATGATTCCATACTCACCAAAGAGTAAAATTTTCGAATAAAAAAGTGGTCCTTTCATTGATAAATAGCCATTTGCTTTAACAAATATACGTATTAATCTTCTATTTGGTTTGCGCCGAAACCAATTTGGTCACAAATATAATGTCCGTGTTGACAATGTACAATCAATTCTCTTTGAATAAATTGCAACACTTGATGTTTTTCATTTTCTGGATACAGTACATGCACATTGGCACCTGCATCTAAAGTAAAACACACCTTGGAATTGGTTTTTTTTCTGTAAATCCAAATCTTATTGATAATCTCCAAGGTATTAGGTCTCATCAAAATAAAATACGGCATACTGGTCATCATCATTGCATGCAGCGTCAATGCTTCGCTTTCTACAATGGAAATAAAACCATCTAGATCTCCAGTCTTAAAAACGGTCATTAATTTTTCCATATGTTCATGCGCTTGCAAAAATCGTTTTTTCGCAAAAGGATGTCCATGCATCAGGTTATGTCCGACAGTACTGCTCACTTGCTTTTCTCCTTTATCAACGAGTAAAATAGTGTCTTGATAATTTCTGAAACTTTGATGTACTTCATATGGATATTTCACACCAAACAAATCTGAACTTCCTGCAATTTTATCATGCTTACCCCAAACCACCAAATCACCTTCTAGGCTTCGGCATGCACTACCCGAACCCAAACGCGCCAAAAAGGAGGCTTTTTGGTTAAAATAGTCATCAGAAAAATGAGACTTATCGACTGCGCTCGAAGTGAAAAATTGTTTTTCAACACTCATTAAACACAAGGCCAAGGCACTCATTCCAGATGCTGAGGATGCAATTCCTGAGCTATGCGGAAAGGAATTAGAGGTTTCTATTTTAAAATGATAATCTCTTAAAAAAGGTAAATAGGGTTCTACTCGCTTAAAGAACGTCTCAATTTTAGGTTTGAAATCGTCTTTTTTGTCGCCATCCAAATAGACTTCAAAGGAATATTCGTTACGATCTTCTTTCCCTGAAAAATACAGTGTTGTAATCGTTTTACAATAATCGAGAGTAAAACTGATTGATGGGTTTTCAGGGATTTGATCTTTACGTTTTCCCCAATATTTTACGAGAGCGATATTACTTGGAGAAGACCAAGTGACGCTTCCGCTATCTAACTTTTTAGTGTATGGTTTTGGGATAAAGTCTTGTGCAGTCATGATTTGAATTCTTCAGCAAAAATAAGTAATTCATTGGTCTTCTGAAGACATTGACAATAACTTTACCATGGTCTTATAATTTCGAGTTGTAGCCTTAACTTGAAGTTTCCTTTCAAAGGCATTCATATTGAATTTTGATTTTCCATAACCCATTGATGTAAAAAAATACAAACAATCCTTAACAATGTGATATTCTTCATTTTCATAAGAAATGGACGCTCGTACTTCTTCAACCAAATCCTTACTTGGCACATCATTTAAGAGTACGAAATAACTATTTTCCTTTTTGTCATCGGAAAATGGGCAATCCTGAAAGTTATTCAACAAATGTGGTCTTGTTCTCGCAATTACTGGAACTTCAAATCCGAAATGTGACCTAATGGCATCCCTAACCCGATCTTCTACAAAAGCATTTGTTTTAGGAGACTGAAGCACAATGTTTCCACTTTGAATGTAGGTCTTAACATTATTAAATCCAGATTTGGACAGCAATTCACGTAATGTTGCCATCGGTATTTTTTTATGTCCTCCAACATTAATTCCTCTAAGTAAAACAATATACGTATTCATTTTTGTACTATAGAAGTTGCAGCAATATAAGCACTTGTCCAAGCATTCTGAAAGTTAAATCCACCTGTAACGGCATCAACATTCAACACTTCTCCAGCAAAAAACAGATGTTTACAAACCTTGCTTTCAAAGGTCTTAAAGTTAAGCTCTTTTAAATTAACACCTCCTGCAGTGACAAATTCCTCCTTAAAGGTACTCTTTCCAGTAACCTTAAAATTAGCCTTGGTCAATTGATTGGAGAGCGCTTCCAATTGTATTTTATTGACATCTGCCCAACGCGTTTCATTTGTTATACCAGAAGCTACAACCAATTGTTGCCATAAACGCTTGGGCAAATCAAATTGTGCAGATTTGCCCACGGTTTTCTTGGCAAAATCCTGTTTATTTTGTTTTAATTGCAACAAACAATCATCAAAGTTGTGTTTGATAAAATTGATTTCAATTTCAAAATTATAGTCGCATGCTGCCAGTTCAATCGCACCAAAAGCAGACAGCTTAAGTATTGATGGCGCACTCATTCCCACATGTGTAATGAGCAGAGGACCATCAGACATGAGATTGGAACCAATAACATGTATTTCAACATCCTTTACTACGACACCTGGAATATCCTTAATGCGATTATCATTAATATCGAAGGTAAACAATGATGGTACAGGCTTGACAATTGAATGACCAAGACCTTCCAACAGCGCCCAAATTTTTGGGTTACTTCCTGTGGCTACAAGCAATTTTTCTGTAGTGAATTCGCCTTGATTGGTTACCAATTGAAAATTTGTATGAGCATGTGGTGCTTCGGCTGTGCTCACCCTAACACCTTTTCCTTTAGCTACACGTATCGATTTTACGGCATGGTTATATAAAACTTCAATCTCGTGCTTTTTGGTTTCCTTTAGAAAACAATCTATGATGGTTTGGGAGGTATTTGATATAGGAAACATTCTACCATCATCTTCAATCTTCAATTCGACACCTCGTTGTTCGAACCATGCAATAGTGTCTCCTGTCATAAACTTATGAAATGGTCCCAACAATTCCTTTTCTCCTCTCGGATAATTCTGCACCAATTGCGAAGGAACAAATTCAGCATGAGTGACATTGCATCGTCCACCTCCAGAAATCTTAACTTTTTGAAGGCCTTCCTTGCCTCGTTCAAGAATTGTAATACTCAATTTTGGATTTAATTCAGCAATATTTATGGCAGCAAAAAAACCTGCAGCTCCACCGCCAACAATTATGACATCATACGATTTCATAATCGATCTGGAATATCGGAAATAATGCCATCCACACCATACTGCTTCATGCGCGCAATGGTATCATCATCATTAACAGTCCATGTAATGACCTTAAAACCTTGTTCTTGCGCTAATTTAACATTGGCATGAGTTAATAAAGCCACATTTGGATGTATGGCATAGGCATTTATGGTTTTGGCAAACGCTACAGCATCTGTGACATTGGCTTTGGTTAAAACCGCGAGCTTAAGATTGGGATTAATTTTGAAAACAGCTTCAAGCTCGTGATGTTGGAAACTTGAGAGAATGAAACTATCGCTCGACCAACCTCTATTCTCAACATATTCGTTGATGACTTTACAGGCCTCTTTTGCTGTATCCTTACCCTTTAGCTCAATATTCACGATGCACTTTTGATCTACAAAATCCAGCACTTCCTGCAGCGTCGGAATTTCAAATCGGTTGCGAACCTTCAATAATTTAAGATCAAACAACAAATGTTTTGAAACTTCCCCTGTACCATCAGTCATGCGATCTAACGTAAAATCGTGGAATACCACCAACTCTCCGGAAGCACATTTATGAACATCGATTTCTATAGCATCGACATCTAATTCGAGCGCCTTTTCAATTGATGCAATGGTATTTTCAGGAACATATTCCATTGCACCTCGATGTCCAATTTTGAGTGGTGTTTTCATAACTATAAAAATATTAAAATTCAATTTAGAACGTTTATTAAATTGAGTTTTATAAAATCTTTAAGACAATAGATTTTTAATTTTGAAGAAAAATTATAGCTTGTTTATAGAAGTCAACATTATGCACATACATTTTAAACTCCTTATTCTGGCTGTACTTTTAACAAGTTCATGCCAAACTGGTAAACTTACGGTCATTGCCGATCTACCATCAAGTCTAAAAGAAACATCAGCCATTGAGACCACTTCAAACTCAAAATTATTGTGGGTTATTGAAGATGCTGGCAACAAAAACAACCTTTATGGATTGAACACCAATGGAGACATTATCATAGATTTGGACATTGATAATATTCAAAATATCGATTGGGAGGATTTAACTTCAGATTCCGAAGGGAATATCTATATTGGTGATTTTGGAAACAATACTAAGAAGCGTAAAAACTTCACCATATATAAAGTATCACAACCTGACAAAGCCGATGAATCCACCACTGCACAAGTGATAAGTTTCAAGTTGCCCGACACGATGAAATCTGAAGATTTCGAATCGTTTTTCCTCTACAATGAAGCTTTCTATATCTTTAGTAAGGATCACAAAAAATGTGAATTGATCAAGGTTCCAAATGAAATTGGAAATCACGAAGCCGTTTATATTTCAGAAATCAAGTTAAAAGGAAAACATACCAAAGTGACTTCAGCCGACATTAGTGACGATGGTAAACTTGTCGTTCTGCTTAACCATGATAAACTTTGGAAACTCAGCGGTTATACTGGTGATGATTTTTTTAACGGAACCCTTGAGCGCATTGATTTTGAA
Source organism: Bacteroidia bacterium (assembly GCA_030432635.1). GTDB lineage: Bacteria > Bacteroidota > Bacteroidia > Flavobacteriales > Flavobacteriaceae > Psychroserpens. Next base: position 62,250 of record JAUIMB010000005.1, read on the forward strand.
CATGACAGTCAAAAAGAAGGCATTAATATCATTGGTAAAAATGAAGTCTTAATCACGGATGAAAAGACAAAACATGAAGGTGGAAACATATATCGTTTTGACTTAAAATAACCTACACGATAATTATCCACATTCCCATTAGAACCCAAATCCCAATTTAAAGGCCAATCGCAAGCCGTCATCACTATTAAATGCTGAGACATTGCCAGTGATCAAATTGGCTGCGTTAATAAAAACACCACCTCCAAACGAATTGTTCCACTTATTGGAGTCATCATTGCTCAACCATACCCTTCCGTAATCGGCTCCACCGTAAACACCTAAATACACTGGAATCAATCCTGTTTTAACTTGCGTTAAATTTAATCGTAAATCTGTCGACTGTACAAACGCTCTTTTTCCAGTAAAGCGTTGATTACGATAGCCACGAAGCCCATTATTTGCTCCAAGCGTAGCAGCTTGATAGAATTCAAAATCATTTCCCATATTGAAATGGCCTCTAAAGTTGGTAGCCAAAACCAAATTACCGCTAGGAATCAACTTATAATCGAATCCTAATTCTGGAATGATATAGGTATAGCCTTTTTCGGTAGAGACATTATTCTTGTATCCAGCTTGCATTTTTATTTTGAATCCCAACGTTGGAAATGCTTCCCTGTCCTTATTTATAAAACTATACTTCACATCGATACCCCAAAAATCTTGATGGTCAAATACTGCATCATCAGGAGCTAAAAGTTCAATAAACCGATTCTCTGTTCGTTCTACTTCGTTCGATTCATAAGATAGTCCCAAAATAACTTCTGATCCTGAAAAACCTCGCCATACTAATGATGGTGTCGCTCTAAATGTTCTAATCTTTACACGATTATAATCTAAGTCGGTATCAAAACCATCATCCTCATCAGCCTCAAAATTTGGTGTCTCATTTCCAAAGCCAAAAAAGTTGGTCGCATAATTTGGGCTATTGAACTGGAGGTCAATCGCAAAATTCACATTTTGAAAAAAGACATTAGCAAACTCACCATTATAGTTCATGTCAAATCCATTTGTCGCAAAGTAGTATTCAGCTTTTAAACTATGACGCGAAGAAAAAGGATTTCGCTCAAAATTAAAATCGGTTCTTGTTACTGCTGCTCCAATTCTAAATCCGTCATCAGGATTAGCACCAATACTTGGTAGAATTTGTGTGACGCCATTTTTGAGTTTTTTGTAGTTATAGACGTTAGTTTCATAATTATTTGTCAATCTATGGCTTCCCTTGTTGGTCGTGAAAGTATTCGGTTTTGACCTATAGTCATAATATTTTATCCGACTTCCATTTTCAATATTATAGGTGTCATTATTTTGCCCACCAAGTAAAAGAATCTTGATATAGTTAGTTCCTTCACCAAAAACATGAAATACATCATCATCATCCAAGGCATAAATCCAAATTTCCTTGGTTTCAGATTTATTATAGGTTCGATTGATGAATACGTCTGCTTTTTCACCTCCTTTGATGCGGTATCCGGTTACTTTAGTTTGTCCGTTAGGTAAGCGCTCAATATCAAACCAATCATCTTTATCGGTGCCTTTAATTACAGCAAGTCTATTAATGAGTTGATAATAACGGTCAGAAATTTTTTGAAGATTCCCACGTCTCGCCCTTAATTTGCGTTTGATTTCCTCAACAGTCTCATCTCTAACTTCCTCTGGCATATTTAGAAATGCCTTCTCTATAACTTCGTCGGTAGTACCTTCCTGAATTAGTTTTACTTGAGCGTCCCAAACCTCCTTACCAGAATGTTGGATGAGCTCCATATCGAGTGGGTAAGGTTCAACGTTCACGTTTTTCACATCCACTAAATCGTCACTGTAAGCCCTGAGTAAACGTGCTGCTGGAATCAGTTTGATGGCTGTACCCAATAAGGCACCATCTCCCATAATGGAAAAAGCCTGATCCCTATCCCTTGGCAATGGGCGAAACACTTTTTTTCCGTTTTCCTTGAATTCTATCCAACGCCATTGATCTTGATGACGATCCCAATCACCTATTAACATATCGAATAATCGTGCACGTATGTAGGATGCTTCGTCAATAACGATATCTTCATCCTTATGCAGTTTTTTGATCATATCATCGGTACTTTCAATCTCATCTTGAAAACCGAAACTAGCAAGATCGCTATGACCTTCTGACGTGTGCTCTTCAATCATATAAAGCTCACCTCCAAAGTCATCATTGAAATCACCTAAGGCATCTTGTTTCGGCACATAATATAAGATTGGGTTGGTATGGTAGACATCAACAGCATCGGCTAAGTCTCCAATTACAAAAGGTGCATAAGGATGTGATCCTGTGAAGACATCAAGTAATAAATTTTCAATTGCTGTATCCTCAAACTGACCTTCAATGTATTGGTCTTTAAAAACTGTAGCCTGCAAATATTGCAACGCTTGTTTACGCAATGCTCGCATCACGTATTGCGCTCCATTTTTATCTTCAAGTCGCAGTGATTTGGACTGGTTACCTCCACCTTTACGCACAGGTTTTAATCCGCCCAAAAGCGTATCCAAATTAACTGTAGGCGCTTTTATTTTAGTACTAAAGTATTTGCGGTAACGTTCACCCCAAAAAAAGACCTTACTTTTTGAAGCCTTGGTTTCTTCTTCAGTATAAATGGAAGCCATAACAGTATCTGGGAACTTTTCAGGGTATGCCTCATACACTTTTAAATCGGGTGGCAATACTTCAGTTTCAAATACTATTTTATCATCAGTTACAGAGTAGAACCGCACGTAGGAAGAACCATCCTCAAAGACATCCAGTCTTGCATAACCTGGAGTTCCGTAGCCAAAAAGTCCGGCTCCCACATTTCGTGTTCTTGTGGTTTTAGATCCCGATCCACTCACAATTTGCTTTAAGTTGTCTTTTTCCAAATATTGCAAACTGTGCTCATGGCCAGATACAAATATGACTTTTTTGTTCTCTTGCGCCAAAGTAACCAAGCGCTGTTTTAGTTCATTATAATGTGTGTTTTGCAAATCTACATTTGATAATCCATTAGTTTTTCTAAATACATGAATCAATGTACCTATACCTGGAAGAGGTGTTAGATGGTTTTTTACACCATACTGGCCACCATGAGGTCCATTAGTAAACATGGGATGGTGAATTGCAACTATAGTGGTTTTGCTTCTAGCTTTTTTGATAAGACTACTAAATTCATTTAAAAAGACTTGTCTAGTCTTTATATCACATTCGTCATTAATGGTTGGCTTTTTGTTCCAATTGGTAATATACCATTGGCTATCAACTATAATTAGGTCAATATCTTCGGTAACATGAATTTTCTCAATCGGACATCCATCTTCAGGTAAAAACGTATTTTTTCCTAGAGCCTCCTCAACAAACTTTTCTTGGCGCTTAAGCCCTTTGACTCCTGAATACCAATCGTGATTTCCAGGTATAAAAACAGTACGTCCTTTAAAGTTCTGAGCCACATCGGTTTGTGCTTTAATATAACGTTCGGCAGACTCTCTATGCTTGTTGTCTTTATCTGGAAAACCAATAGGATAGATGTTATCACCTAAAAACAATGCAGTACTATTCCCAGAAGCCGAATTTAGTTCATTTTTGAAAGCCTCCAACACACGAGCCGAAGCACCATGTTCATAATTTCCCGCATCTCCAATTAAATAAAAGGAATGTTTAATATCCTTCGGTGGAAAAGAAGCCGCTGTTTCCTTATTTCTATATTGAGGCTTGAATGTGGCACAGGCATTAAACATCAAGCAACAAATAAAAAATAAGATGGTTCTTGAGTTATATATCATTATTGTCGGTTGGTTTTGAGGTTATTCGCTAAACAGTATCTTGAAATCATTCTGTGTTTGCAAGCCTAAAGATATCAATTATTGAATGAATTGATTTTCTAGTTCAGAGTAATCATAACCTACAAGAGTTTCGTGTCTATAACCACCTGATTTTGAAGCGTTTTATGTACTGGGCATTTTGAAGCGATTTCTTTTAAACGCTGCGTTTGGGTATCATTTAAGTTACCCACAAAATTAAGTTTCTTCAACAAATGGTCGATACGCATCGGCTTTTCCATATCTAACATCAGATCATCACTATGTTTTTTTGAATAGGTTACATAAACATAAACCTCCTTTAAATCCCATTGTTTTCTTTCTGCATATAATTTCAACGTCATTGCTGTACAAGCCGCCAATCCTGCACTCAACAAATCGTAAGGTGAAGGTCCAAAGTCATCACCTCCAACTGAAATGGGTTCATCAGCAGTTATACTATGAGCAGATGTTTGAATCGTCGTTGTAAAGTTATCTTCCTTCAAATTCAAATGTGCCACCAGTTGTTCACCTTCAGCATCTAGCATCTTATGCGCTTTAGTTTCAAAATAACGTTTAACCCAACACCCAATCATATCACCAACATACTTACTATCTTCCTGTTTTGACAATAGATGATCTGCGTTATCAAGTGTAATAAAACTTTTAGGGTGATGGGCATTGATATATATCTTCAGCATTTTTAATACCCACAATTGTATCAAGTGGTGAGTGCATAATGAGAAGTGGCTTTCTAAGTGATTTTACAATCACAGGCAAATCGGTATTATCGAAATCTGTAACAAAGGACTGATCAATTCTAAAAGGTCGACCACCAATATCGACCTCAACATCGCCTTTCTCTTCAATTTCTTCAATTTTATGGGAGAACAAACGCTTAACATGAGTAATGTTAGAGGGTGTACCTATTGTAGCCACAGCTTTAATATTAGTGAGTTTTGAGGCAGCTACAATGGCAGCTGCACCGCCTAATGAGTGACCGACCATAAGTGAAGGTGCATCATAATAGTTTGTCAAAAAATCATTGACTGCAATTAAATCATCTATATTGGCTGAGAAATGGCTTTCTGCAAATTCACCTTCACTACGTCCCAAACCCGTGAAATCAAATCGAACCACACCAAACCCGTGATTCGACAAAGCTCGACTAATATATTTTACAGCATTTAATGAGCTACTACACGTAAAACAATGTGCAAATATGGCGAAGTGATTTGGTTTTTGGCTAGCTGGTAATTCTAAATAAGCATTAAGGCCATGACCTTTTGAATTTGTTATACGCAATCTCTGACTTTTCATTACATTTAGTGTTTAAATTGCTTTCAACGCTAGAGGTTGTATCATAGAATTGAAATAGTAGAAATAACCGTTTGATAGGTTTTATTTTTGTTTGTTATTTTAAGAACTACAGGATAGCATCGAACATCCTACTTTATGTCTTGCCCAATCAGGTCGTTTAGCAAACCATTTTTCATATTGAGGTTGTTCATCATAAGGTTGTTTTAGCATTTGAAACAATTCATCAATGAGCTCATAATCACCTTTATTGGCATCATCAATGGCAAGTTGCGCCATATAATTTCGCAGCACATATTTCGGATTTACCGTATTCATCTGTAGCTGACGTTCTTGATCAGAATGCACTTCTTTTTCCAATCGGACATCGTATGCTTTAAACCAACCTCTCCAAGATTGAGCAATATGTTCAGCTACTTCATGAGGTTTATAGAAAGCATCCTTGATTACTGTCAACCCGTTTAAATAGTCTCCTTTTTTATAAAGACTTAAATTCCTGAAGAACAATGTCATGTCAGTTTCTGTCGATTGAAGTATTTCTTCTAGATTTTGAACAAGTTCCACATCAGACTCCATCTGCTTTTCTAAGCCTAATTTTAAACGCATCATTTCTAAGGACTTACTTTCAAAATCGACTTTATATTGCTCTAATACCGCTTCAAGAGGCTCAACTGCTTCAATTAAAGGGTAAAGCGCGTTTGCCAACTGATACAAATTCCATAAGCCAATATTGGGCTGATTTCCATAACGATAGCGTTTATGTTGGCTATCTGTTGTATTTGGAGTCCATCCAAAATCGAAGCCTTCGAGCCAACCATAGGGTCCATAATCGATGGTCAAACCAAGGATAGACATATTATCAGTATTCATTACACCATGAACAAATCCAATACGCTGCCAATGGACAATCATATTAAGGGTTCGTTTAGCGACTTCCGCAAAAAACTTAGCATATGTGCTCTTGGATGGGCTTCCTAAAAATGAAAAATGTCGATTAATTGTAAAATCAACCAGTGTTTTTAAGGTTTTGTGATCTTGTCTTGCCGCAAAAATCTCATAGCTGCCAAACCGTAAAAATGAAGGTGCTACTCTTGTAACAATCGCACCTTTTTCATAGGCTGAATTTCCATCATACAGCATGTCTCGTAGTACCTTGTCACCAGTCAATGCCAAACTTAATGCTCTAGTCGTCGGGACACCGAGATGATGCATTGCTTCGCTACATAAATACTCTCTGATGGATGAACGTAAAACGGCCAATCCGTCTGCACTTCTTGAGTAAGGTGTTGCTCCTGCTCCTTTAAGCTGAAGAGTCCATTGTTTATTTTGATGCGCTACTTCAAATAAATTAATCGCACGACCATCGCCTAATTGTCCAGCCCATTGTCCAAATTGATGTCCACCATAGCACATGGCATAAGGACGTGTTTGTTGTAAAACAGTGTTTCCTGTAAATAAATTGGCAAAATCAGAAGAACGTGTATCCTTTGTGGAAAGTCCAAGAGCATTGGCCATATCGTGAGAAACATGGATGATTTTTGGAGCACTGGTTTGTCTTGGCTTGACATAGGAATAGCAAGCTGCGTTTACCTGTCGTCTATAATTTTCCAACAAAGGGTCTGCAGGAAGTGACTCAATAAATGTATGTTTGGGTTTTATTTTCATTTTGGTTCTATTGATGACTATAAACTTAGGTGACACGTATCAATTCATAACGTCCTAAAATTAGTCTCAAAATATTAAAAAAATTACAGGTACAAAATTTATTGTGAGGTCTGACGCTATTCGTTTTTTAGCAATACAATTTAGAACCAAGGCATTCATTAAAGTTTAGTATTTTTACAATTAAACAGAATCGTTTTATGGAAAAACTAGTCGCAGCGGTAGAGCAATATGTAGTTGGTTATTTGAATGATCATTTAGACCCTAATTTTGTTTATCATAATTTGGCACACACCCAAAGGGTTGTTGGAAAGATAGATGAACTTATTGAAGACAGTGATTTGAGTGATCTGGATAAAAATGTCTTGAAGATTGCGGCTTGGTTTCACGATACTGGTTTTACAAAAACAATTGAAGGTCATGAAGATGAAAGCGTAAGTATTGCAAAGGCTTTTCTTGAAAGTCATGAAGTAGACCAAAACATCATTTCGGCTGTCTCAGATATAATCCTTGCTACTAAAATGGGTTACGAACCTAAAAATCAAATGGAAGGTTTTATTCGTGATGCTGATTGTGCGCATGTGTCTAGCAAAAAATATGATGATTATGCGTCTTTACTCCGAAAGGAAATCGAATTGACCCAAGACAAAGTGATATCTAAACCAGATTGGTTAAATAGTAACATAGAGTTTTTAACCAATCATACATTTTATTCAAATATTGCTGCTAAAAAGTGGGAGAAGCGTAAAGGGAAAAATTTGGCCAATCTTATTCAAAGCCAAAACAAAATAAAGGAAAACACCATAAAGCTTAAGCAAAAAAAAGCCGAATTACAGTTTAAGAAACATAAATTGGATTTGCCTGATCGAGGGATTGAGACCATGTTTAGAGTAGCCCTTAGAAATCACATTACCTTGAGTGACATCGCAGACACCAAGGCCAATATATTACTTTCTGTAAACGCCATTATTATTTCTTTGGTATTGTCAAATCTAGTATCTAAACTGGATAATCCCTCAAATCAATACTTGGTGTGGCCGACAGTAATTTTTGCTGGATTTACGGTAGCATCAATCGTCCTATCTGTCATGGCAACTCGACCAAATGTAACCAGTGGAAAATTCACCAAAGAAGACGTTGCCAATAAGAAGGTCAACCTCTTATTCTTTGGAAATTTCCACAAGATGAAACTTGATGAATTCGAATGGGCTATGCGAGAAATGATGCAAGACAAAGATTATCTGTACGGTTCGCTGACCAAGGACTTATACTTTCTAGGCTTAGTCCTAAATAGAAAATATGGGCTGTTACGACTCACTTACACAGTTTTTATGATCGGAATCGTGGTAAGTGTGATTGCCTTTGCTATTGCCTTTCAGTACTCTGGTGTTAGGCCTGAAGATGTTTTGCATTAGGAGTTCGGCACATCAAACATTGATTTCCTTCATCAAATCGTCATAAGTATAAAATGACTTATCATCTTGATCTTTATGATACAGTACACTTACGCGAATTGCTTTTAAACCAGTAACCGCTTGTAAATCTTGCAATTCAACGATTTCGACATCATCATCCAGATAGTTTTTGGCTTGTAAGAAGTTGATATATCTCAAATATTCTATTTCATCTTGTTTTTGAGAATAAACAATACTGATTTTACCTTTTTGGGTCACACGCTCAGTAGTTCCTTTGATATATGCTTTATCTACGCGCTTTTTAACAATTTCATATCGCGCATTGTAAGTCCCATCAACATCAAACTGTTTTTCATCCATTCTAAAGCTTATCGATAGCGGTTGATTGAATACCAACACCATTGAGGCCACATCTAATTTTACAGGATAACTAGATTGCATCAAGTAGAATGAGTTCTCCATCTCACACATAACCTGTAGTTGCCACAATCTTAAATTATACAGATAGATTGGATTGAATGAGTCTTCCTTGGTAATGGCTTCACCAATGTACATATTGTGTTCAACACCATCTGTTTTGAAGCGCTCAAAATAATGTGGATACATGGCTTGGGCATCAACTTGTTTTTTATCCAAAAGCGCAGCCATATCCTTATTAATCATTGCTATGGTATCGTCATAATCCTTTCGGTGTTTGTAGAGAACATTGACCTTGTCATCAATACTTTCAAAATAAGCCTCGACCATGTCGTTTAAGGTTCCATTATCTTGCAAGTGTTCTAGTATTGGATCAATATCTTGGGCAATGAAGGCTGAGATTTGTTGTTCGCTATCAACTTGAAAATGATCTTTCAACCCTTTGAGATAATTATCTATTTGATATAAGAATTGTTCGTATATCGGTAGTTTTTCGATATCACAAGCTGCTCTTATTATGGTCTTTATGGATTCCAACTGAATCCTCAAATCCTTTTGAGTTGCCGTGTTTCTAGCTAATGATGATCCCTTGATATCTATTTGACCATACAAAGGGTAGACATTATCAAATGCTATTTTGTTGAAACTAGGATCCTTTCCGTTCCAATCGTCCTTGATAAATTGTCTTGCTTCTTGAACAAATTTCCAATGCACACTTGGATGGATGGATGTACATTCACTTTGAATAATGGCTTCTATTAAGTTTTCCTCTTCATTCTTCGACCGTTCAACAGCTGTTACAATAAATGGCATGACATCAATTAACTTATTGGCATTAATACTGTTCAATGCCTTAGCTTCTGTTGAGACAATTTCTAGAATACCCATTAACCCTTCATCATTGGCAATAGGTGCAAAAATCGCACTTTTGTAACCTTGATTATGTAACGCTTGTATGTGAGGTGGATTACAATCGGATTGTTTATAGACCCTATCTACATCAGATACAGAAAAGTAAGCTTTCTCTTGAAGCAATCGTTGGTAAGACCATGAGCACAATGCATCCACGCAAGATTTACTTTCCATGTCTTCCAGTAAGAAACTATTCATCCCGACGCCATAAACGCGTTCAAAAGTATCTGCTTCTTTGTTGTAGATGGAAAAACCGATCTCCAGATTTTTAAAACCGAATAAGGATTGAAAGATTTCATAAAACCCTTTCATAAAGCTTTTATCCTTACGCTTATCCTCTCCAATCAGTGAAGATTTGATATTCGATATGGATTGGTCGTCAGTTACATTAAAGATGTTAGAAATCACAAAGCCTTTAAACGTGTAACTGTTTGGTGGAAATTTTTCTTTCCAAAGTTCAATATTTTCAAAATTATCCAACAACTCGTCCACATCATCTTGGGTTATCTCTGGTGCATTTTCTGTTGGTATAATCTCCGTAAAATCGGCATTATACAATATTTTGTAGTACTGCATAATTCCGTTGGCATTTGGGATTTCATAATAAAATGGTCTCTTGAAATTAATATGATGCCCATGACAGAATGCCAAAATAATAGCACATGCCACAATATACCTATCGTCTTCTGGCATGTTTTTTATATTCAATTGAAAGTCTTCGCCTGCCTCCTTTATGATATTCTTGAAACGTTCCGATGAGTTAAAGATCAAATCATGAAATGGAACTGACGCTGTTTTAATTTCGTTTTTGGTAAGAATTGGGCTGAACGAATCTTGAAGAATAACACGAATTTCCTTTTCTCTTTCCTTCAAAATAGCTGGATTGCTAAACCCTTCACGTAACTCAGGAAACCCTTCGGCTGTTTTCAGAACACGACGTGCCTTAGCCGCTATGAATTGATCTTCACTTTGTGACAAATCTTCATAGTGGTTAAGAATTTTATTAAAGCTCACTTTTAATCTAAAAGGAGATTCAATGTTATCATTAATATCTTTCATACTAACATCTAAGTACATGCAAAGTTACGAATTAAAAGGTTAGTCGCTTTTAATAAGACTTTCTTACACACAAAATGTTACAAGGTAAAATGTTAATTATATTGGGTGAGAATATTATATGCCATGAAAGTAACCGAAGGTCCAATTGGTTCCATCACTTATGACCATGATGGTTTTAGAAGGTGAACCTCCATTGGCATCTGCATCAGGATCCATGGGATAAGGTTCGGCTGAATTCGTTCTACTGTCTCCTGTAAAGATTAGTCCGCCTGCGGTATAGATGTATGCTGTTTGGTTATCGGTAATATTCCTTAAAATGTATATACGACCAGGCACATCTCCAGCATTGGGCAATTCAAAATCATTCCCAGGATTAGGACCTCCATTATTTGGTTGAAGATTAATGTATGTACCATCATCGATTTGGGTTTTATTTGCAAAATCACCTCCAACCAATGTCACTACTTTTATGGATAAGTTACCATTGATATCCAAAGTACTCTGAGGTGTTGTGGTCCCTATCCCAACTTGGGACAATCCTACAGCCGAAGTCATCAACAACACAATTAACACGATCCGTTTCATTATTCTCCTTTTTTAATTATACTTATGGCACATCCACCACCTTCGGCTAAGTTCAATGTAAGTTTGGAGCTTTTGTTTATTGTCTGGGATTCAATCTCTATATCCAATGGGTTGTCATCCCAATGTGCATTTTTTCCATCTTTATATAGTGTAGCGATATAGTCTTGATTGGCATCAAGAAAGTCAAAGTTCACTTCTATACTTCTTCGATTTTCATCTGTGATACTTCCCAAAAACCAATTACCTGTTTGACGCTCTTTTCGAGCGATAGTCACATAATCTCCAACTTGACCATTGAGCACTTTAGTGGTTTCCCAATCTACACCTACATCTTTTATAAACTGTAGTGGTCTTGGATTAGCCTCATAATGTTCTACTAAATCGGCTGCCATTTGAATCGGACTATAAATCACAACATACAAAGCCAGTTGTTGAGCAATAGTTGTATTGACCTGATTGTTTGGTTTGTATTGATCAAACTTAATATTGAAGATTCCAGGTGTATAATCAATGGGACCAGACAACATTCTAGTAAAAGCCACAATTGGCAGATGCTCTGGAGGATTTCCACCATCTTCTGCCCAAGCGTTAAATTCTTGTCCGCGTAGTCCTTCCCTCGTAATCATGTTTGGATAAGTACGTCGCAGACCTGTATCTTTAATTGGTTCATGAGCATTAATAGCAATTTGGTGTTTCGCAGCTTTAATTACAGATTCATTATGATGGTTAACCATAAATTGACCATGATGGTATTCACCTTCAGGCTTTAATTTGAACACATAGCCCGACTTTACGGACTTTATACCTAAACTCTGCATCAAGGCATAAGCGGTATCCTGTTGCTGTATGTAACGTGATACATCGCCAAAGGTTTCATGATGCATTATAAGTTCGACACCCTTTTCCTCGGCATATTGTACCACATTTTTAAGATCATAATCAGGATAAGGCGTTATAAAATCGAAACCGCCTTCATCTTGAGACCAACCCGTATTCCAACCTTCTACTAAAACACCATTAATGTTATTTTTTGCTGAAAAATCGATATAGCGTTTGGTATTTTCTGTTGTTGCTCCATGACGACCAGAGGCCATATCCCAAGTGGTTTTTCCTAGATGTAGTTCCCACCAAATACCTGAATACTTTTTGGGTTTGAACCAAGAAATATCCTCCAATTTATTGGGCTCATTCAAGTTTACTATCAAATTAGATGCAATCAAATCAGCAGCATTGTTTGTTATTTGAATGGTTCGCCATGGTGTAGAAAACGGAAGGTTTCGTTTAACTTTATAACCTGTATTCTCTGAACCAACCAGATGGCTTTTTAATGTAAGCGTTTCAGGGTCTACCTTTAAAGTCATTCCTGAATAATCAACAAGTGCAGCTTCGTGGAAACTTAAATGAATCCCGTCATCTCCAACCATAGTAACAGGTGTATTGACAGCATTTTCAGGAATATAGGTTTGAGCTAAATTGGGATGATTGACATACTTCAAAGCATCTACTTGAGACAGTTGTGTGGTTTTATAGGTATGTTCATAAATCTCCCAATCTCCAGGAATCCAAAAGGTCTTGTAATCTTTTGTCAGATTGAATTCGGTATGCTCTTCCTTAATTAATGCTTCGGTCCAGCCATCTTGCTCAGGAAATTCATAGCGAAATCCGATACCATCGTCATAGATTTTAAAAACGATATTCATCTTTCGGGTTAATCCTGAAGTTTCTTCCAGCTCAACCCTCAATTCATTATAGTTATTAATTACATCCAGCTGTTCTCCCCAAGGCATTTGCCAAGTTTCATCGACACTTGTTGTGGATGTATTTGCGATTATAAAATTAGTATGTAATGCCTTCGCATTCGTAAACTCAAAACCTAAATATGAGGTATCAACAATAACAGAGTTTCCATGTTCCACACGATAAAAAGGGCTGCCTTCCTGAGACAGCTCAAAACTCAATTTAAGTGTACCTTTGGGTGAATTTGTCACCAAAACACTGTGCCTATTGGAAGAACCGCAAGCCATAAGAACAAGAAGTACAACTAGTAGAGTTAGCTTTTTCATGACATTTTTTTAAATCTTTTCAAATAAGGCAATTGAAAATTCTGAATCTATGGTAACCTTTCCGTTTTCGACGGTTACTTGTTTATTGGAATACGCATCCCTTAAATTGGTTCCATCTTTGAACACATTGAAGACATCTACGATTTTTCTTCCTTTTTTAGCATCCAACACAATAACAACCTCATCTTTAAAATCACCTTTAGAGTACATTCTTGAAAACACATAAGGCACTTCGGTCAACATTTGGTGTTTTCCAGCGCCAACTGCAGGATGGTTCGCTCTAAATTGTCCTAATTTTTGCCAATGTGCCAAGATGGTTTTGGTTTTTTTGTCATTGGCAATAGCCTCCCAATTCATGTTAGAACGCAATGTTGCATCACCTTGGGTGCCTTCAATCTTCAATGACCTTGCTGATTCATCACCATAATACACTTGCGATGTTCCAGGAGTTAACAACAACAGCGTCCCTGTTTCAAAAGGCTTCTTTCGTTCAGGATCGAATGGTTGTCCGTCATCATGGGAACTTAAATAGTTCAATAAACCATAGCCTTTCAACCCAGAATGTAAAACATCACTATATCGCTTGAACACTTGTTCCTTGGTTTGTTGGGCGACATTCCATTTCGATTCAAAATTGATTAAACTATTAAAAGCCTTGTCAAAATAGTTCACTTTTTTATCGCCAAAGTCAAAGGCCTTTTCTGCTGAAATTCCATAATTATAAACTTCACCAACCAAGTAAAACCCATTGTCATCCAATACTTTATCAGGATTATTCCTTTTAAATTCAACAAATGCAGCATCACATATCTCCCTGAATTCTTGCCAAACATAGGCTTCGGTATGTTTAACCGTATCGACACGATAGCCATCAATCCCAAAATCGGTTATGTAATCTGACAACCATTTCATGATGTAAAAACGAGGCGCTCGTGGATAACCTGTTCGTTTAAAGAACGCATCTAACTCATCGACTTCTTGCTCATAGCGACCTTCGGCTTTCCATTTTTCGACCAATTGTGGAGGTAATTCCACCTCATCATTACTTTCGGTCTTGATATCTGGAAGGTTTTTGACTAAAGTACAAGTCACTGTATTCTCATAATTATCATAGGCACATTGTGGATTGGTGCGCACCCATTCGTCTGGCCAAACGGGATCCTTTTCGGTCACAGGACCTGTATGATTGACCACAGCATCCAGGAGTACTCGAATACCTTTACTATGAGCTGCATGCACTAAAGCTTTCAAATCTTCCATTGTTCCGAAATTGGGATCGAGATTGGTCCAGTCTTTGGCCCAATAACCATGGAATCCATAAGAAACTCCAGTACCTTCGTCTGTGCCGTCGTGGATTTGCTCAACGATAGGTGTCATCCATAGGGCATTAATACCTAAATCGGTAAAATAACCTTCATTGATTTTTTGAGTCACACCTTTTAAATCACCACCTTCAAAACCCCTTAATTTTCCAGGTGTCTTGGTTCTATTAAAATTAAGATCATTGGAAGTGTCTGCGTTGTTGAAACGATCTGTCAACAGAAAATACAGGTTTGCACCTTCCCAAATAAATGGTGTTGCTTTAGCAGTTTGTTCACTTTTAGTTTTCGTCATGTCGTTGTTTGTCACTTTTTGACTTTGTTTACAACCCATACTCATCAGGATAATGGCTATCGCAATTATTTTTTTCATATCTCTTTCTTTAATCTTCAATCTTTAAAATAAAGGACTGCAATGGCTTGATGTCAATTCGCACCTGTGCCTTTCCATTTTCCACATTCAGGGTTGAATTATACTGGCCATATAACTGATCTATGACAGGATAATTTCCATTGGAAAGATTCCATTTAGACACTAAATCCTCTGGCAATTGTAACTCAAAGCCATAGGTGTTTTCTCCATTGAAGTTGGAAACAACTATTAATTTTTCGTCATTGCTCCATCGTACAAAGGACAACACTTTATCATTATACCACTCGGTATGCTGTTGATTATACAAATGAATGTCTTGATATGCTCCAGACAAAGCTGAACTATTGAGTGTTAAATTCAACAATCGCTTGTAAAAGTCTCGCAGTGCTTTTTCTTTAGGTGTTGATTGCCCTCCATCAAATTGTTTATTGTTTACCCAACGAACCATACTTGGCACAGAACCATAATCAAAAATGGAGGTTCGTGTTGGATCACCAAAACCCAGATCTTCAGCTCCAGGTTCACCGAATTCCTGTCCGAAATATACCATAGTTGGTGACGTACTTATCGTTGCAGAAACCACCATTGCTGGTTTCCCCTTGTCTGCACTACCTGCAAAATCTGGGCTTGCAATACGTTGCTCGTCATGGTTTTCGAGGAAATGTAGCATATGGTGTTCGATATCGTTTAGGTCATCTTGAATTGGCGGAATGTTATCCGTTTTGCCATGACCTTGCATCACATGCTTAAGTGTATCATATAACTGAACCTTGTCGTAGAGGTAATCCATTTTTCCTTTTTTGATATAATCTCTGTAGAGGCTCGGGTTATAGACTTCAGCCAACAAGAACGCATCAGGATTTTCCATTTTGATATGTGAGTTCATGTAACTCCAAAATTCAACAGGCACCATTTCAGCCATATCGTAGCGGAAACCATCAACACCTTTTGATGTCCAATACAAGGCAATATCCTTAAACTTCACCCATGAACTAGGTACCGTTTTATCTTTCCAAAACTCGAAGTGTGCTTTATAATCCTCACTATCATAGCCTTCAGGTAATTCATCAAAATCTTTTTTCCCATCAGGTGAAATCCCATAATTCACTTTGACGGTTTCATACCAATCATACATATTAGGTTGTGAGGCACGTGAACCATTGCCTGTCCATTTAGCTGGATTTTCATCAAACTTTCCATCAGCCATAGGATGATTCTCTCCGCCAAGTGGTTGATACCCATTCTGCCATTCGGGAACTTTAAATGCTTCTCCAGGATTGTAATAAAAATTATTATTTACGGCATAAGAAACCGTCGTATCGTCTTCAGCTCCAAAATCTGTAGTCCCTTCCGGATTCGTTAAACTTTGATAGTTGCGTGCCACATGATTGGGAACAATATCAATAATTACTTTTAGTCCAGCGTTGTGCGAGCGTTTGATTAAGGCTTCAAACTCTTGTAAACGATGCTCTACATTTACAGCTAGATCAGGATTCACATTATAATAATCCTTAACAGCATAAGGTGAACCTGCACGACCTTTTACGATATCTGGGTCGTCATTAGAAATCCCAAATTTTGTATAATCGGTAATGACATCATGGTGAGGCACACCAGTATACCAAATGTGTGTAACACCTAAATCCTTGATTTCACTTAAGGCTTTATCCGTAAAATCATTGAATTTACCAACACCATTCTCTTCAAGTGTTCCCCAAGGCTTATTAGTTGTGTTTGTGTTTCCAAATAAACGCGTAAAGACTTGATAAACGACTTGCTTTTTCTTCATTTCAATTTTAGGTTTAGTGATATTCTCTGTTTCTTTCGTTTCGTTTTTACACCCGAAAAAAACAAGTACCATGAATGCAGTTATACTAATTTTACAGTGTCTCATTGGATTTACGACTTTAGTTTAATTTTAACTTCCTTTGCTTTGGAAGTATTCCATTTCAATGGAATTTTTAGTTGCTTCTTCTTGGCGTTAAATACACCCTTGACTTTTTTATTTCCGACCTTGATACGTTTTGGAAGTTCGCTTATATTATGAATGATCAAGGTAATATGCTTGTCTTGCGGTTGATAATGTTTTCCAATTTCAGCTTCGAATTCTATTTCTAACCATCCTTTGTCTTGCTCACCCTCAAAATTCAAAATTTCATACATTCCTTTTTCATAAGCGTCTACAGTCGCTCCATCATCATTATAAAAGTTGCGTTCACTTTCATGCAATGAAGGATCAAACATGTAGTGTAGTATTAATTCATTTGAATTGTATGCTGCCGTAGACTGAACTGTTTTACTCATTGGTATGAACGCACCACCTCTAACAAAGGTTGGAATGGTATTTTCTTGAATATCATAGGCAGTTACGGTTCCTCCTTTATATATATCTGCCGTATAAAAATCAAACCAATTGGAGGACTTTGGAAAGTAAATGGTCTGTTTTTCTGCCTTGGCATAAGTTACTGGTGAAATCAAAAAATCCAGTCCCCAAAAATACACACTGTCATCTTCGAGAAGCATTTTATTGTTTTCCTCCTCAAAAAACAAAGGTCTCATCAAAGGAGCTCCAGTCTGGTTATTAACAAACATAAGGTTATAATTATACGGTAACAACCGGTAGCGTAATTCGATAGCTTCCTTGGCCATTGCTTTGGCCTTATTGCTCCTAAAAACCGGTTCACTTGCAACTTCTTCTTGAGCATGTGGTCTGTAGATAGGTTGAAATACACCATATTGCAACCAACGCGTGTAAAGTTCATCGTCTAAATTGGCACCAGCAAATCCACCGAGATCACTATGCATATAAGCCACACCTTGCATACCCATTTGCAATGCGATTTCAGGCTGACTTTGCATGCCTCCCCAAGTTCGGTTAACATCGCCAGACCAAGGCACCATTCCATAGCGCTGTGATCCTGAATAACCTGCACGCATTAAAATGAAAGGTCTGCGCTCAGGATTGGCTTCTAAATTAGCTTCATAGACTAACTTAGCCCAATCATGGCCGTAAGTGTTATGCACTTCGTCGGCAGTTCCTGTGGCATGCTGCACCCAAGATGGATGGACTTCAGGTTCGCCTAAATCTCCCCAAATTCCATTTACTCCAATGCTAGACAACTCTTTGTAAATCGTCTTAAACCATTGGTAGCCTTTTGGGTTGTAGATATCAATAATTCCAGTATTTCCGAAATAAAAATCATAGGTCGCAGGATTTCCAATGGAATCCTTGGCCAATACGTTCTGTTCCACAGCATCCTTCCATCGCTTTGAAGAGGTTAGTACAAAAGGTTCGGTAATTAAAATAGTTTCCACATTTTTTGAGGCCAAATCCTTAATCATTTGCTTCGGATTAGGAAACGAATCTTTCAAAAACTCTAGGTTTCCCATAGTTCCTTTGAGTTCCTTCCCAAACCAATACAGATCTAAAATAATGGCGTCAACAGGAATATTCTCTTCCCTAAATTTATTGATGGTCTCGATGGTTTCTTGTTGCGAATGATAACCAAATCGGCTTGAAAAATTCCCCAAAGCCCAACGTGGCAGCATAGGTTGTTTTCCGGTTAAATTGGTATAATTATCAACAATGTCAAACCAAGATTCGCCAGCGATGACCTGATAGGTTTTGCGTCCTGAGATGGTCTCGTAAGTTATTGTATTGTCTGTTCGACTATCTAAATCCAAAAAACCAATTGGTGCATTATCAAAATGCAACATGTATTTCTTGGACGACATCATGATTGGCATTGAATAGTTCATGAGCTTCGATTCGGTTTCATAGCCGTAATGTGCTCTATTGTACAATCGTAGACGATGTCCTCGACGATTCATTCCTAAAGCTCTTGCGCCTCCACCATAAAGGATTTCATCAGTCGTTATACCAAATTGAATGGTCTCAAACTCATCGTTTTTTTGATATCCATTGCGTTCAGAAACCATTGGTTCTCCTTTGTAGTCATAAGAAATTTTAAAAGGTTGTTTTTGGATGCGAACTGAAATACCTTCCGAAGAAAACAATAGTCCTTCTTCAAAATCCTCCAAATTTGCCTTAATATCTGACGGCTTCATAACTACGGCATGTGACTTACTCATGACAGTCTCTCCAGTTGGAATAAAGGTGGTTTCTACAATATCCTTAGCATAAAACTGAATATTATAGTGCCCATCAGAAACCTGTAATTCCAGTTTTGAGTCTTGCTGGATAGCTGATATAAATTCGCGTTGCTTTACCTTTTCGGGAAACAACCAAACCATGGCTTCTTCAAATTCATCACGCCACAATTTTTCATTGTGTTCACCTTCAGGAACTACTTTCGATTGGATGTGTTTGCTTGGGACACCTTGGGATTTAAGCAAATCAACCATACGATTCATATCCTTGACCGTTTGGTTGATTTCACTAAAACTCACATTCCTACCTTCCTTTCCACCTGCTAAATAGTAGAATTTGGACGTCTCTTGTTTTGCACTACGCATGGCATGATCAAATATCTTGTCTGGTGCAAACCAGAACGAAGGAGAGAACACGGCAGCCTTTCCGAAGACATTTGGATATTCTATTGCAGCATAATGTGATATCAAACCACCCATTGAACTGCCTATAATCGCAGTGTTGGCTTTATCTTTTAAGGTTTTGTAATTGTTATCGATGTAAGGCTTTAGTGTCTTGGCAATAAACTCAATATAGGCGTCTCCTTCTCCACCACCATATTTCTCATTTTTGAAGGGTGAATATTCGTCCAATCGGGAATCACCTCCATTATCAATTCCAACGACAATAAAACTCATATTTTTATCCCTAAACAATTTATTCATTGTTTCATCTACTTGCCATTCTCCAGAAAACGAGGTATTTTCATCAAATAGATTCTGGCCATCGTGCATGTAAACCACAGGAAAGGCTTTTTGGGAGCTTTGATAATTTGGCGGCAAGTAAATCCATACACGACGTTTTCGGTCGAGTTGTGGCATATAAAAATCTTCAGCAATGACAGACACATTTTGAGTTGCAGTAGATGCTTTTGAACTATCGAACAAATGTGTCCAACCTTCAATTTCAGCATAGATTGTATCGGTTTCCTTACTTGATCTATAAGTGCGATTATCTATCGCCTCTCCTTTTTTATTGCACTCCACAGATTGCCATGAGCCTTGTGTGAATTTGAACAATAAGCTTTCAGTCTTTGGCATGGTAATTTGGTACATGCCGTTTACCTGTTGAAGTTGGTATTGCTCTTGTCCGCCAGTCCAATCTTCAAAATCACCAGAAACAAAAATAGGAGCATTGTCAGGTGTATCTTCAGGCAATTTATTAACCACAATGGTGACTTGAGCAGTAATCCCATGCATGCACAGAAAAACAAATAGACTTGTAATAAATTTCAATATGTTGGTTATGTACATCATGTTACCTCTCTAAATTATTTTCCTAATAAGAACATCAAAGGCTGATCTAAACGCTGATTCCATGAATTCTCTGAATGATCTGTACCTTCAAAGAACACATTTCTTGAATCGAAATTGGTATAACCTTTACGCTTCAAAATAGCGTCTACTTTAGGCGCATATTGCGGATAGTGAGCGTCGAGTGTTTGATCACCATAGTCGAAGTAGAGTTTATGAGCGCCAGCATTTGGTAGTTTTTCGTCCATATAACTGAAAATTGCATCTGGGAAAGGGTTATTACCCATTGGTTTTGCACCAACCCAATGTGTAGATATGCAAGCTGCACCACCAAAAACCTGAGGGTATTCTGAAATGGCATACATCGACATCAAACCTCCCATACTGGAACCCATTATGAACGTGTGTTCCTTATCTGAGTGCACCGAATAGGTCAGGTCAATCATAGGCTTCAGTTCGTCAACAATAAATTTGAGATATGCATCACCATTCAACTTAAAATCGGTATTTCCTGAAATATCTTGAATAGAATCACGAACCGTTTTATCAATAAAACCGAAGGCTTTTTCGGGAAACAAATCTTGCCAACGAATTTCTGAAATATTGTGAATAGCAACCACAATAAAGTCTCTTGTTGCGCTTTCACCCATGAGTCTTGATGCCCATTCGTCGACTTTCCATTCTTGCTTGTTCCATGTGGTCTCTGCATCAAAAAGCATTTGCCCATCGTGCATATATAGCACGTCGTAGGTATTATTTGAGGTATAATTTTCAGGCAACCAAACATCAACAGGTCTAGGTGAAATAAATTTAGACGGAAAATTATCAACACGATAAAGGCTTCCAGATGATAATTCAATGGCTTTTACTTGCTGAAAATTGATCATGTCATTCGTTTCAGCAACTTGAACTTCCTTTTCATGTTTTTTGCAAGATGCAAAACATGCTATTACTATCAACAAACTCCAATATTTCATTTATTCTGTTTTAGTCGTTAATAGTATTGGCCCTTCTGTATTCAGTTCCATAGTATCATCCCAAGTCATGGTTTCATTTGAAATAATATCCTTTAAGGTTTTTCCACTAAGACCCAGTTCGTCAAATCGGTCTAGTTCGAGGCTTATGGGTTCTTCATTTTTGTTAAGAATCAACACAACCGTTTCATCCTGAAATGTTCGGGTGAGTATGTAAATTCCGTTTTTAGGTGCAAAATGAATGGTTTGACCTTCTTGTATAGCCTTGCTTTGCTTTCTGTAATTCATTAAGGAGGTTATGAAAGCTTGCATGTTTTTTTCCTCGACAGTCAAGCCTTCAGCAGTAAACGCATTTTTAGTATCACCTTCCCATCCACCAGGAAAATCGGTGCGTATCAAACCATGGTCTCCAGGTTTTTCAAAATCATTCATTAAAATTTCGGTGCCATAATACATCTGAAAAATTCTTGGCATAAGTGCATAGGTTGCCAAAGCCATTTTTGTATGAGCTATGTTCCCATGCAATTGGGTAAAAATGCGGCTCATATCGTGGTTATCTGGAAAAACCATAATGTCCTTCGGTCGCACATAGTGAAAGTCATTGGCTAAACCTTCATAAATCTTTACCAAGCCTTTGTCCCAGGATTCTTTGTCATTAAGCGCTTCGACAACTTGACGTTGCATGGCAAAATCCATGGTTGACTTTAAATTAGAATCATAACCATCTTTGTTATTTGCACCATCTTGCCAATAGCCAATGAGTAGTGGATTGTAGCTCCACTCTTCACCAACAATACTAAAGTTAGGGTATTCGGTCATGATGGCACCAGCCCAATCGCTCATAAATTCCTTATCTGGATATGGATAAGTGTCTTGACGTATACCACCAAGTTGAGCCGTTTCAATCCACCAAATACTATTTTGGATAATGTATGTTGCCATAAAAGGATTACGCTGATTTAAATCTGGCATTGCAGAAACAAACCAACCATTTGAGTTTCCATCACTATCATATTTGGAAGCATAGGCATCTTGATTGGTTGTTCGCCTATGATTCGAAGTTGTTGTATTCTCCCAAGTCCAGTTGTCTTTATGTTTTTCATAATCATCCTGAAAGTTTACCCAATCCTTGAATGGTAAATCCTTCATCCACCAATGCTCTAATCCACAATGATTGGCAACTTGGTCCATAATAAGTTTCATGCCTTTGGCCTTCATCTTTTGGGACAGATCTAGGTAGTCTTCCAAAGTCCCAAAACGAGGATCAATTTGATATAAATCGGTAATGGCATATCCATGATAAGAGCCTCGCTTCATATCATTGGTAAGCAATGGTTGCGGCCAGATTGCAGTAAACCCTAAATCGTGGATGTAATCCAAATGCTGGACAACACCTTTGATATCACCTCCATGTCTGGCATAATTATCAGATCGATCGATATGTGTTTCGTTCATTGTTTCAACCACATCATTGGATGTATTAGCATTAACGAAACGATCAGGTGTAATTAAATATATTGCATCAGAACTATCAAATCCGAGATAATCTTCAGAAGGTTTTAAACGTGTTTTCAGTTCATAAGTTGCTATCAATTCGTCATTATCGCTGTTTTGGAATGTGATATTGAATTTTCCTGCAGACACATGCTCTGAAATGACCAAATCAATAAACAAATAGTTATTACTATTCTCTCCTTTGGTGACATTTGCGATGGATACACCAGATTTAGAAATGCTTGGCGAATATTCAGAAATATCAGTATGCTTTACCAATAACTGTAATGTATCCCTTTCAAAACCAATCCACCAGTTTGGTGGCTCGATACGGTCGATATCATGTTGAGCTACAAACGTGGATTGATCGTTATGAGTTTTTAAATGCTCTTGCGTATTTTCTTTACAACACAGTGTTATCACCATCAATAATGAGAAACTTAAACCGTTGATTTTTTTCATAATACTGTGTTTATATTAAGACTTATACTTAAACCGTTACCAAATTATTCGGACTTATAGTCACTTGCTTTCCGTCGACCAAAATATCCAAATCGGCAGTACCTTCGAGTTCGAAATGGGTAATACCTTGACAGACATTCACTTTAACAACTTGATTTCTGAAATTCACTTTAAACGAATATCCATTCCATTGTTTTGGAATTTTAGGTTCAAAGGATAGCATGTCGTTCTTTATTCGCATACCACCAAAACCTTCTACGATACTCATCCATGTACCTGCCATGGAAGTAATATGTAATCCTTCTTCTACTTCGTGGTTATAATCATCAAGATCTAAACGCGAGGTTCGCAGATAGAACTCATAGGCCTGCTCCATTCGGTTCAATTTTGCAGCTTGAATACTGTGTACACAAGGCGACAGTGAACTTTCGTGAACCGTAAACGGTTCATAAAAATCAAAATGACGCTCCAATTCCTCAGTAGAAAAATGATCCTCAAAAAAGTAGAATCCTTGCAGTGTATCGGCCTGTTTTATGTAAGGCGAGCGCAAAATGCGATCCCAAGACCATTTTTGGTTGATTGGTCTTTCACTCTTTGGCAAATCGGCAACTGTAATCAATTCTTTATCCAGAAACCCATCTTGCTGTAAATAAACATTCTTGTCCTTTGAAAAAGGAAAATACATGTTATCTGCAACCTGTTTCCAATGGGTTAACTCATTGTCATACAATTTGGTTTTTCCCATAATTCTTGCGTATTCCTCAGGGTAACCTTCATGGACTTTCTGAATTGTTTTCAGGGTGTAATCAATACACCATTTTGCGATATAGTTTGTATACCAATTGTTATTGACATTATTTTCATATTCATTTGGGCCAGTTACACCTAAAATGACGTATTGTTTCTTTGCTTCTGAAAAGGAAGCACGTTGATACCAAAACCTTGCAATTCCGACAAGAACTTCCAAGCCTTTTTCTGGGATATAGCTAAAATCACCTGTATATCTGAAATAATTATAGATGGCAAATGCGATGGCACCATTACGATGAATTTCCTCAAAAGTGATTTCCCATTCGTTATGACATTCTTCGCCATTCATGGTAACCATAGGATAGAGTGCAGCACCATTTGAAAAACCAAGTTTTTCGGCATTTTCAATAGCTTTCTCTAAATGGTTGTATCGATATTCCAACAGGCTCTTGGCAACATTTTGATCTTTGGTTGCCATATAAAATGGAATACAGTAGGCTTCGGTATCCCAGTATGTACTTCCACCGTATTTTTCACCTGTGAAGCCTTTCGGACCAATATTGAGTCTAGCGTCCTTTCCGAGATAGGTTTGATTCAGCTGAAAAATATTGAAGCGAATCCCTTGCTGGGCAGCAACGTCACCATCGATGGTAATATCTGCCATATCCCAAATTTTTGCCCAAGACTTTTTTTGCATCTCGAGCAAGGCATCAAATCCTAGTTCGAATACCTGATTAAGTGTCTTTTTTGCTACCGAAATCAGCTCGTTTTTATCGTGATTTCTGTCAGAAACATAACCACCGAATTTTGTTAAGGTGATCGTATCGCCTTTTGCCACCTGGTTTTGATAGGTAAATGCAATCTTATCTATGGCGTCGTTCACTGTTTTGTTTTGTTTTAAAACCTTTCCATTAAGCGATACTTGGGTTTGCATTGATGTGCACACATAAAAGTGTGTTTTCATGGTTTTTGATACAATAAAGGCTTGCTCTTGGTCGTGATTGACACTGAGTACATCCCAAAACTTATCATCCCAGTTAGAATCCTCATTGGTAATTCCATTGTCCAAATAAGGTGAAAACTCTACTTGTGCATCATTATTAACAAGTGTTATGTTGTACTGTATGGCTCCTATTTCATCAATATCCAAACTCAAAAATCGCTTTGTTTCAACTCTTATCTCAATGAAATTTTGAAGCGTCGCTGTAAAACTTCGGGACAACCAACCTTCTTTCATATTAAGTTCCCTTCTGAAGTTCTCAACCGAATTACATTTTGCTAAATCCAATGGTTCTCCATCGATAGCAATATTGATGCCTATCCAGTTTGGTGCATTCAATACTTTGGCAAAATATTCTGGATAGCCATTTTTCCACCATCCAACTTTTGTCTTATCAGGATAATAGACACCTGCGACATAACTTCCTTGAAACGTATCGCCTGAATACTGTTCTTCAAAATTTGCACGTTGGCCCATGGCTCCATTTCCAAGGCTCATCAAACTTTCTGAAGATTTTACATGCTTGGGATTAAAGCCTTCTTCAATAATTGACCAACTATCTGGTTGTATATAATTCTTATTCATTTTTTAATACATCAATTTTTAATTGACAGGTTGTTTTTAGGTTGTTTAACAGTGGTTCCTGAGATAATCCCTTCAATAAATTCTTGGGTGATCTCAGTAAAATCCTTAAAAATAAAATCTGCTTCATGCAACACGTCTTCCTCTCCAATGCCAATACTCAACATATTGGCTGTATTTGCAGCTTGAATTCCTGCAACGGAATCTTCAAACACGATACAGTTTTCTGGCTTAAGACCTAATAGTTGCGCACCGATAAGGAACACTTCTGGATTTGGTTTTGCCTTTGAAACATCATTGCCATCAACAATAGCTTCAAACTTTTCAAAAAGACTGACTTTTTTGAGAATTGGTTTAGCATTCTTACTAGCAGAACCTAGGGCAATTGCTTGATTGTTTTCAATCAAAAAGTCCAAGGTTTTAGATACGTCAGGAAGAATTTCGGACGCATCCATTGCATCTATATAATTGAGGTAATCTTGATTTTTTGAACTCATGAGTCTATTAAACTCATCTTCTGATAGGGTTTTATTTCCCCATTCCAAAATTTTCTCCAATGAACGAATACGACTCACACCCTTGAGTTGTTCATTTTGTGTTTCAGTAAAATCTACACCAATACTATTAGCTAATTTTTTCCAAGCTAAAAAATGGTATTTTGCAGTATCTACGATAACACCATCGAGGTCGAATATGAATCCTTTTTTATCCATTGATCTCTAAAGTTGCTTTATCATTTACAGTTAACGACAATATTCCAGCCAATAGCATTGATGCACCTCCAACCAATAAGGCATAAACAGGTTGGTTATCAAAAAACTTTGACACCAAAAACCCTAGAATTGAAGCTGCAACCAACTGAGGAATGACTATGAAAAAGTTAAACACACCCATGTAATATCCCATTTTTGATGCGGGAAGCGCTCCTGATAACATGGCATAAGGCACTGACAAAATACTGGCCCATGCGATACCAACTCCAATCATGGGCAACCATTCAACAGTGAAGGTGGTTGGGTTGCTTATAAAATAGATAGACATTAAGCCTAAACCTCCTGCGACCAATGCCAAAAAATGGGTAAATTTTCTACTGGTCTTTTTTGCCAAAAGTGGAAGCAAGAACGCAACTGCAGCCGCTATGATATTGTAGTTTGCAAACATTTCGCCTACTTGATTTGCACCTAGGTTATAAGCTTCTGAGGTGGTATCGGTTGTTTTATAGATGTGCTCTGTAACAGCGCTTGTAGTGTAAATCCACATAGAGAACAAAGCAAACCAAGAGAAAAACTGTACCCAGGCCAATTGTTTCATGACTTTAGGCATGAATTGAAAATCGTTTACAATTGTAACAAAGCCATTATCATAGTTTTTAGCTTTTTGCATCACTCCCGAAATGATTAGAATAATTCCACCAAGAGCTATCAAGCCTAATGTAAGCACATACAAATCTTTCTTCAATTCATAATGGTAAATAGCATAAGTAGCAAGCATTCCTATAATAAAAAGTGCTACTCCCTTCTTCATGTGTGAATTCCCATTCGAAATGTACCATGCTTCTGGCCGTTCTTCTTTCTTATAGGGATTATCCTTATTTTCTTGTTCTTCGAAAACTTTCATTTCCTCTGGCGAATATTCTTTAGAGCGAAACACGGTCCACAATACAGCAACTAAAAAAGCAGCACCTCCTATATAAAAGGAATATTTAACTGAATCAGGAATAAAGCCTTCAGGAGCTGTATTAGCAACACCAAAATAAGTTAGAATGTTTGGGAGTTTAGAAGCGACATAAGCACCAATACCAATGAAGAAACTTTGCATGGCAAACCCCTTAGTTCTTTGGTGTTCTGGTAAATTATCTCCAACAAAGGCCCGAAAGGGTTCCATCGAAACATTGATGGAGGCGTCCATAATCCATAGCATTCCAGCAGCAAACCATAGCACTGGTGAATTTGGCATTATAAACAATGCGAGTGAAGCCAAGATAGCTCCAACAAGAAAGTAAGGTCGACGTCGACCAAGTTTAG
This sequence comes from Bacteroidia bacterium, assembly GCA_030432635.1. GTDB lineage: Bacteria > Bacteroidota > Bacteroidia > Flavobacteriales > Flavobacteriaceae > Psychroserpens. The sequence goes on from JAUIMB010000005.1 coordinate 89,895, forward strand.
GGTGCCATGTTCGGTCACTAAAATATCCGATAATGGGTTGAACGATTAAACCTGTTAAAGGTGCAGCAACCCAAAGAATTGGGATGTCTTCAACTTCAGCTCCCAAGGTTTGAAAAATTCGACTGACATTGGCATTTTGTAGGGCGAAACCCATTTGGATTCCAAGGAAACCAAAACTCATGTTCCAGATTTCCCAAAACCCTAGCGTGCGCTTTTTCATAATAGTATGTCTTAATTAATACTATTGACAAGCGATAAACTTATCAAAACTTAAGTGTAGAAGTGAAAATATAAGTTTTGATTAGGCGGTAAATATAGTAAAGTTTTTTTTTAATCTATGTTAAAAGCATCATTTGGTCGATTCTCTTTCAATTAATTCGGTTTCGATGACAACAGTTTCGAATACCTCTTCGCCTTCTTCAATGGCTTCTTCCTGTTCCAACCTATTAATCAACAAATCAGCTGCTTTTTCTCCTATTTTTTGTCCGTGTTGACTTACTGTAGTAAGGCTTGGCATAGAATGTTTTGAGAGCACGCCATCAGTAAAACTTATGACTTGAAGCGATTTCGGAATTTCCAATCCGAACTTTCTCGCAACCTTAATCGCAGTAACTGCATAGAGCTCGTTTACGGCAAAAATCCCATCAATTTTTGGATTGGTCTCAAAGAGGTTGCTAATTTCATTCTCTAAGGATTCTAGGTGGTTTTCAGAAAGCAGTTTATCATCAACCTTAAGAATCAATGAAGACTCTGCCTCGATCTTATGATCTTCAAGCGCCTCCAAATACCCTTGTGTCCTCAATTTACCAACACTCACGTAGTCTTTCGTTGTAATAATCCCAATGGTTTTACAACCATTATTGATTAGTTTTTCGACTGCTTTACGCGACCCTCTAACATCATCAACAATAACCTTATCACAAGGTATTTCATTGATGACACGGTCAAACATAACGATAGGCATTCCTTGATTAATGGTTTCTTTAAAATGATGGTAGTCCTGTTGTTGAAGTGTTTCTTTTGCGATTGACAAGATAAAGCCATCGATACTCCCGTTGGCCAACATTTGCATATTGATGACTTCCTTATCAAAAGATTCATTTGAAAGTCCAACGATAACATTGTAGCCTCTTTTATTGGCAACCAACTCGATACCTGTTATGACCTTAGAAAAAAAGTGATGTACAATTTCAGGAATAATAATCCCAATTGTGTTACTTTTTCGGTTTTTGAGGCTAAGGGCTATATTGTTGGGTCTATAATTATAGAGTTTCGCAAAAGCCTGAACTTTCAGCCGCGTGTCTTCACTAATTTCAACACTGTTTCGAAGTGCTTTTGATACTGTAGAAATAGAGACATCAAGCTCTTTTGCTATTTGTTTTAAAGTAATTTTTCGCTTCATTTAGGGAACCTGTTCAATTTAGTTTTATCAAATAAACCAGCTTCAAAACTAAAAGAAAAATTCGCTAGTTTTCACTCGTTTTTATTATTTTTAGGTTTAGAAAATCCAAATAAAGATAGTACTTAATTAGGATATCCCTATTTTTCCTCAAGTTTTTAGTCAATATTGTTAAAATTTAAAAAGTTTTTAACACGAAAACGTTTTCGGTCTGCTGTGACGCTTCCTTAACCTTGCATGTACCTAAATTTTACATAATTTTAACGTTTAGAAGTGAAAATATAATCTAACAACTCAAGCAATTAACTTTAAAAATTTTTTATGAAGACATTTTTAAATAGCTTACTGTTACTGACTTTTTTAATACCTGCAACAATCTTTGGACAAACCACTGTGACAGGAACGGTAACCGATGAAGCTAACGCACTGCCGCTGCCTGGAGTAAATATCGTTATAAAGGGCACGACAACAGGAGCATCGACTGATTTTGATGGAAATTACTCTATTATTGCCAATCAAGGCGATGTTATTGTTTTCTCATATATTGGATATGCCACAAAAGAAATCACCTTTAATGGCGAATCTCCCTTAAACGTAACATTGACAGAAGATGCCGGACAATTAGATGAAATTATTTTGATCGGTTATGGTACGACTACCAAAAAAGATGCAACAGGTTCTATTGAATCGGTAACTGCTGAAGATTTCACCCAAGGTAACATTGTGACTCCTGAAAACTTATTACAAGGTCGTGTTGCTGGTGTTTCAGTCAATACTAGTGGAGCGCCTGGATCTGGTTCTGAAATCCGAATTAGAGGTGGATCCTCAATAAATGCTTCGAATAATCCATTAATTGTTATTGATGGGCTCCCTATCACCAATGATAACATTGGAGGTTCAAGAGGTATTTTGGCAACCATTAACCCTAACGATATTGAATCCTTTACTGTTTTAAAAGATGCCTCTGCAACAGCAATTTATGGTTCAAGAGCATCCAACGGTGTGATTATCATTGTTACCAAGAAAGGTAAAACCGAGTTTAGTGCAGATTATGATTTGCAATATACATTTGGAAAATTTAACGATAGAATTGAAGTGTTTTCAGCAGATGCGTTTAGAGAATTAGTGAATTCTCAGCCCATCAATGGCAACACTACTTTAAATACTGACCTATTAGGAAATGCCAATACCGATTGGCAAGACGAGGTACTAAGAGAGACCGTGTCTTCTATACACAATTTAACTTTAAGAGGTTCATTATTCAATGTGTTACCTACGCGTTTTTCTTTTGGTGTAACTGACCAAGAAGGTGCCCTATTGACATCAAAATTCCAAAGACGTAACTTATCCTTGGCATTGAACCCAACCTTTTTTGACAATCACTTAAAAGTCAACTTAAATGCCAATATGTCTTTTGAGGATAACAGGTTTGCTAGTGAAGGGAACCTCGGTGCAGCATTGCGCTATGACCCAACACAACCTGTGTATGATCCAGATTCTCCATTTGGTGGATTTTACCAACATAGAGATGGAGAAGTATTACTTTTAGGAACAACAAACCCTGTTGCATCTTTACTTCAAACAAATAATCAAGGTGACGCTGAACGTTTCTATGGAAACCTAAACTTCGATTACAAATTTCATTTTCTTCCTGAGTTACGATTGGTACTTAATTTAGGATTTGATCAAACTTCTGGTTGGCAAAACAATAGATCGGTATTTGCAACCAACGATGATGTTAAAGCAGATAACTCTGTAGAATACCAAATTCGTGTTAATAGATCTTTAGATGGATACTTTAATTATAAAAAGGATTTTGGTGACATTGAAGCTGATTTAACCGCTGGATACTCATACCAGGTATTTACATATGATGGTTTCTTCACATCAAATCAGTTTGACCCTTTAACTAGAGGTGATTCGTTTGCAGATCCTGATATTGTAAACCTAGGATACATTGGGCGATTAAACTTGACATTCTTTGACAAATACTTGCTTACAGGAACTTACAGACGTGACGGAACTTCAAGATTTAGTGAAGAAAATCAATTTGGAAACTTTTATTCTGGAGCTGTTGCATGGCGAATTAGTGAGGAAGACTTCCTTAAAGACTCTAGCACCATCTCAGACTTAAAATTGAGAGCAAGTTATGGTTATACTGGACAGCAAGATATTGCAGCCAGGTCTATCTACCTCAGCCAATATCAAATTGGTGAAGCTAATTCCCAATACCAATTTGGAAATTCGTTTGTACCTGCAACAATACCGCTTGGTACTAATCCTGACATAAAATGGGAAGAAACAAGAACTATAGAATTTGGTATTGATTTCGGACTCTTTGACAACCGCATTTCAGGGAGCATAAATGCTTTCCAGAAAAACTCAGAAGATTTGCTTCTAGAAGGGCCTGTACCTGATGCAAGTAATTATACGAATAGAATTATCCAAAATATTGGTGATTTGAGAATCCAAGGTTTAGAATTTACAACCGATGTGGACGTGATTAGAAAGGAAGACCTTAACTTGAATTTCAATTTTAATGCGACATTGATTGACAGGGAAGTCACTGGCCTTCCTAACGGTCAGGATATTGAGCAAGGAGGAATTGCAGGAGGTACTGGAGGAACCGTTCAGATTCTTCAAGAAGGCCAAGCTCCAAATTCATTCTATGTATACAAGCAGTTATACGATGCTCAAGGAAACCCTATTGAAGGCGCTTATGCCGATTTAAATGGCGATAATATTGTTAACGGTGATGATAGATACATAAAAGAGAACCCAAATGCCAATGTTATCTTAGGTTTTCAAACTAATATGAACTATAAGAATATCGATTTAGCCTTCAATTTAAGAGCTAACATTGGCAACTATGTGTATAACAACGTTAGTTCATCTAGAGCGCAATATGAATTATTGCAAGATAATTCCGTGTTAGGAAACATCCCTACATCCGTTTTAGATACAAATTTCCAAAGAACCTCAGATGTAATTCTTTCTGATGCTTATATCGAGAATGCATCATTCTTAAGAATGGACAACATTACCTTAGGTTACACTTTCCAAAACATATCTAATGTAGTTGAATCTGTGAGGTTGTGGGCTGGTATGCAAAACGTATTTTTAATAACAGAATATAGCGGTTTAGATCCGGAAGTATTTAATGGAATAGATAACATTATCTTCCCTAGACCAAGAAATATATTATTAGGTGCTAATATCAAATTTTAAAAAACTATGAAAAAAAGAATAAAACAAATTAGTGTCCTCTCATTTTTATTTTTGTTTGTGTTCACCTTTAACTCCTGTGAAGATGACTTAAACATTACACCTAATGACGATGACACATTATTAGGTGAGGATTTCTTTCAAACCGAAGGTGCATACGAACAAGCTATGGCTGGCGTATATGGCAACTTAGCCTTAACAAGTGGCACAGGTCCATTTAATTCTAACATACAAGGAATTGATGCGGGAACGAGCCAGTTTGGCCGTGTATTATTATATATGCAAACCTTGGCTGCAGATCAAATGATCTGGTCGTATGAAAATGATCCAGGAACAAGAGAATTACAACGTAATATTTGGACGGCTCAAAACCCACTCATTCTGGGAATGTTTAGTAGAACCCACTTAACAATTGCGTTTGCTAACAACTTTTTGAATGAAACCACAGAAGCGAAACTAAACGATCGAGGTGTTTCTGAAGAAACTCGAGTAGAAATTGCAGAATTTCGAGCCGAGGCTAGATTCTTGAGAGCATTATCCTATTATTATTTAATGGACCTCTTCGGAAAAGCAAACTTTGCAACCGATGCAACCGAAATCAATGCGATTTTACCGGTTTATGATAGAGCACAGCTTTTTGAATTCATTGAAAGTGAATTGCTGGAAATAGAGAATGATCTAGTTCCTGCAGGTGACAATGAATACGGAAGAGCTGATAGAGGTGCAGCACAAATGCTGTTGGCAAAAATATACCTCAATGCTGAAGTCTATTTAGGTTCTGGACAAGACAAATATGACCAATGCCTTGCGTATTGCCAACAAATACTTGATGCTGATTACATGTTAGCAAATGAGTATAGACATAACTTTATAGCGGACAACCATTCTAATTCTGCTCGAAATGAAATCATCTTCCCTATTGTATCAGATGGTTTTAGAACCCAAAATTTCGGTCCAACTACAGTGATGGTCAATGGTTCTGTTGGAAGCCTTGAAGTCAATGGTTTAGAAGTTGGAGTATCTGAAGGAGGATGGGGAGGAGCCCTTAGAGTACGTAGAGAATTTGCTGAATTATGGCAAGGTGGAGATTTTATAAATGATGATAGAAATACTATTATTTCTGAAGGCAGACCTATTGGGATAGTTGATATCTCTGACAGAGATACAGGCTATATCATTCAGAAGTATGCTAATGTGACGACCAATGGAACTCCAGGTATAGACCAAACCTTTGTTGATACCGATTTCCCATTATTCAGATTGGCCGATGTATACTTAATGTATGCAGAAGCACATTTAAGAGGTGGTGGCGGATCACTTTCAGAAGCCGTCAACCTTGTAAATGCTCTTAGAACACGAGCTGGCAACCCTAATATGATTTCTAATGATGAATTGACATTGCCATTTATTCTTGACGAAAGATCGCGAGAATTGCATTGGGAAGCACATAGAAGACAAGACCTTATAAGATATGGGCTCTATACTGGAGGAAACTACAATTGGGCATGGAAAGGAAATGGAAGTAATGGTATCGCAATACCAAACCATCTCAACGTCTATCCAATACCTAATTTGAGTTTATCGACAAATCCAAATCTTACCCAAAATCCTGGATATTAAAAAATATAAACAAATGAAAAACAACATTAAAAATATAGTGCTATTGTTAGCAGTGGTGACATTTGGATGCTTCATGAGTTCTTGTGAAGATGACTCCGAGGTTTTTACTGCAACAGAAACTCAACCAATTACATTAGCTGAGCTTCCAATTACCATGATTGAACTGGATGCCTCAAACCCAGGTAATCCAGCAATAACATTCAATTGGAATGAAGCCGATTATGGACAACCTGCTTCAGAAAATTATGCGCTTGTGGTGGCATCAGATAACGCGTTCACCGATCCAATAGTGGTAGCATCTGTCGTTGGAACTACGTCTACCACCCTTTCAGTAAATGAACTCAATTCTGCCGCTGGAAACGCCGGACTTCCACCATTTGAATTCAGTACACTATTTGCAAAGATTGAAAGTTCATTAGGAAGCCAAAATGGTTTACCTGTAAGTTCTAATGTTATCAATTTTGACGTAAAACCTTACTTTAACTATGTGTTTGAAGATTTCTATATCGTAGGAAATGGAACTGCTGCAGATTGGGATAACAACAATAACAACCCTCCTCTATTTAGAGATGCTGAAAACAATAACTTTTATACCTACACCGGATTCTTTAGCAAAGGTGGTGGTGGTTTTGATGATGGTAGGTTTAAACTCTTAGAGATTAGAGGCCAATGGCAACCACAATGGGGTGTTTCAGCTAATGAAGGTAGCGACGACATTATGTCTTCGGGAACTATAGCAGGTAACCCTGGAACCCAAGATAATGATCCTGGTCGATTTGGGGTCGATGCAGATGGTTATTACAGATTTACAGTGAATTTCTCTGATAACACCTATACCATGGATCCATATGATGAAACAGGTTCTACGGCATTCACAAGTATGACGTTACAAGGGTCAGGCGTCAATGCTGATGCAGCATTTACACAATCTTCTTTTGACAGTCATATTTGGTACATCGAAAATGTGATGCTAGTACAATCGGGAGAATTACAAATAATGACAAATACAGGCTCTACTTGGGCGTCTCCAAATGCTTTTTCAGGAGTAGCTACCGAAGGAGGAGAAAGTATTCCAGTTGCTGTTCAAGACGAGTATGAAGTTTGGTTTAATGACCTTACTGGAGATTATATTATGATCCCACTTAACTTATAAAAAAATTGACTATGAAAATTAATAAATTAACTGCGTTATTACTAAGTATATTCTTGGCATTCGCAGCTTGTGAAACCGAAGAGAGTATTGAGATCACCACACCTGATGCAACATTTACCCTTCTACAACCTGTGATTTCAAATATCAATTTAAATTACAATTTCCCGGATAATGAAGCATTTACAATTGTTTGGAATGACCAATTAACTTCAGGAGGCAACTATATGGTTGAGTTATCACCAGATGCTTTATTTGAAAGTCCTGAAGTCATAGGGTCTTCAACGACAGATCGTTTTACCATGACTGTTGGGGAATTCAACAGTATTTTGCTTGGAGAAGGTGCTGATGCTTTTGAACCATTTGCCGTTTTTATGAGAGTTATCTCAGGATCTGAAATTTCAAATAGTGTTAGTTTCAGTGTTTCTTCTTACTCAGAAGCACCTCCTGTAGTGACAGCACCAGATAGCACATTTACTTTGGTTCTTTTGGAAACAACTCCTCAAGATGAAGCTATAAATGTGACATGGGATGATCCTGATTTTGGTGATAACAGTACTGTTGATGTCATTTATGAGGTTCAAATTGCTGAAAATGGAAGTGACTTTGCTGCTCCAGTAACTTTATCATCTGCAAGTCGCACTCATGAAGAATTTAATGAAGATGTGCTTAATGCAGGACTTGCTGCTGAAGAAGCCGGAAGTTTGGATATTAGAGTCAAGGCTACAATTGAAATGGATGGTGGTAATATGGAACGTTACTCAGAACCCGTAACCATAACTGTGACACCTTACAGTGTTGAACTGGCACCTATCCTTTATGTTGTTGGTGCTGGTGCTGTAGATGCTGGGTGGGATTGGTCAACACCAGTTGAGTTACCACTACAAGGCACAAAGTATTCTGGCAATATCAATCTTACAAATGATGCATTCAGGTTTTTTACGATCAACGGTGATTGGGGCTCTGGATTAAACTATCCATACTATGAAGCAGTGGGTTATACTTTTGATTCAAATCTAACCAATGCCATGGATGGTGATAGTAACTTCTTCTTTAATGGAACACCTGGTGAATATTTTATTGAAGTTGATACTGAGGCAAAGACAATTACATTGGGACCTCCAGTTGTGGGACCGAATTGTAATTTCGATCAATTATGGTTGGTTGGTGCTGGAATCGTAGATGCTGGATGGTCTTGGGATACTCCTGTGGCTTTACCTTGTACTGGTAATGGAACATATTCAGGAAATGTTGCTCTAACGAATGATGCATTCAGATTTTTCTCAATTAACAATGAATGGGGATCTGGAACAAATTACCCAACTTATTTAGGTAATGGCTACACCATAGATGCTAATTTTGAAGACGCTATGGATGGTGATAATAATTTCTTCTTCAATGGAACACCTGGTACTTATTTCCTTACCGTTGACGATATAAATAAAACAATCACACTAGGTCCAGAGCAATTAGAATGTGAATTCGAACAATTATGGCTAGTTGGTGCTGGTGTTGTTGATGCTGGCTGGTCATGGGATACACCTGTGGCTTTACCTTGTACTGGTGCCGGTGTTTATTCTGGTGAAGTCGCTTTAACGAATGATGCGTTCAGATTCTTTACTATTAACAATGAGTGGGCTAGTGGAATTAACTATCCAACTTATGAAGGAGATGGCTATACCATTGATTCTGATTTAATCAATGCTATGGATGGCGATAGTAATTTCTTCTTCAATGGAACACCTGGGACATATACCCTAACTGTAGATACTGGAAATTTAACTATTTCAGTAGACTAAATTGATATGAACTAAAAAAAGGCTATGTGTTTTGCATAGCCTTTTTTTTAAAATAACATATAGCAATGAAAAAACTATTACTCACACTTATAACCCTATGTACTCTTAATGCTTTTGGTCAAGTTTCTCTTAACGTGAGCGCTATAGAGGTCGATGAACCCGTCACAATTACTGTTGATGTTAATAGTACGGATTCAAATTGTAACGGGTTAAATAATCCTGCCAAGGTTTACATGCATTCTGGTATTGGAGATAACGCCAATGCTTTCGGCTTCAGTGTTATTGGAAATTGGGGACAGGATGATGGTATTGGTGAAATGACATCTAATGGTGATGGAACATTTAGCATAACCATTACACCTCAAGACTATTACGGTTTAACTCCTGAGCAAGCCGAAAATGCCACTCAAATTGGTATTGTATTCAGAAATGCCGATGGAACGGAAGAATTGAAAGATGATGGCTGTGAAGATTTTATCTTTCCGATTGGAAGTGTACTAATCGATATTACCCAACCTACAAGTGACTTGGTCGTTGTAAATTCTGGTAGTAACCTATCTGTTAGTGCAAACATTATTTTTCAAGGTAGTACCACCGTAATGGGAAGCTTCGAGGTTTTCTACAATAACGTTTCTGTGGCTACTGGAAACTGTGGATTTCCAGCTTGCAATACCTCAATAAACAACATTACTGAAAGTGGAACCGTACGATTCGTTGGAACGCCTCCGGGTTCTACAGAAACTGGAGAAGCGAGTTTCGATGTTGTTGTTGTTCCTACAGTTGTCGAGCAAAGTATGCCATCTGGAATGGAAGATGGAATTAATTACGATGCTGACCCAACTAAAGCTACTTTGGTTATATCTGCTCCAGGTAAAGAATTCATTCAGGTTGCCGGAAGTTTCAACAACTACTCACCTACAAACGCTGATGTCATGAAGCGAGACCCTTCATCGGGTAAGTATTGGTTAGAAATAAACGGATTGACTCCAGGACAAGTTGAAACCTATCAATATTGGGTATTTGATACCAATCCTATTGCAAACTCTCCTGCTTTAGTTAAAACTGCAGATCCATTTTCAACTTTAGTCTTATCTCCTTTTGATGACCCTTTTATCCCTAATAGTTCATTTCCAGGTTTAGGAGCTGGTGGAGCTTATGAATATCCTTCTGGACAACAACGTGAGGTAACTGTCCTACAAACAGGACAAACACCATATCCATGGCAAGTGACAAATTTTCAAAAACCTAAAAAAGAAGATCTTATTGTATATGAAGTATTGGTTAGGGATTTTGATGCAAACCGAAACTATCAAAGCCTTATAGATCGTATCGATTATTTTAAGGATTTAAATGTGAATGCCATTCAACTAATGCCAGTCATGGAATATGAAGGCAATGAAAGTTGGGGCTACAACACCTCATTTCATATGGCTCTTGATAAATTCTATGGAACTCCAGATAAGTTCAAGGAATTCATAGATGTATGCCATCAAAACGGAATTGCAGTAATATTGGATGTTGCCTTAAACCATGCTTTTGGACGAAATCCGATGGTACGCATGTGGATGGACGATCCTGATGGTGATGGTTGGGGTGGACCAGCTTCAGATAGTCCTTATTTTAATCAATTGCCAACTCATGCCTTTAATGTAGGTGACGATTTTAACCACCAACAACCGTTAACTCAAGAGTATACGAGACGCGTAGTTAAACACTGGATTGAAGAATATAACATCGATGGTTTTCGTTGGGACTTAACCAAAGGGTTTACACAAAATTGTGGCAATGGTACTTTTGGAGGAGACTTTGGATGTACCAATGTGTATCAACAAGATCGTGTGGATGTGTTGAGGAGTTATGCTGACTATTCCTGGTCTTTGGATGAAACCCACTACGTTATCTTCGAGCATTTAGGAAATGATAACGAAGAGCAGCAATGGGCAAACTACAGACTGAACGAGACCGTAAGTAAAGGTATCATGATGTGGGGAATAATGAACCATGAATATAACCAACTTACTATGGGTTTTAACAGTGACAATAATATTAATCGAATGGGACATCAAAGCCGAGGATTTAACGCACCAAGACTCATGGGTTATCCTGAAAGTCATGATGAGGAGCGATTAATGTATAGAAATATTGCTTTTGGCAATGACTCTAACGGCGCTCATAATGTAAGGGACTTAAATACAGCCTTATCGAGAATGTCTGCATTAGGTGCTGTTTCAATAACAATTCCTGGACCTAAAATGATTTGGCACTTTGGTGCTCTAGGGATGGACAACTCGATTTTCACCTGCTTTAATGGTACTGTAAATGATCCTGATTGTAAGTTAGATACTAAACCACAACCACAATGGACTGAAAACTGGTTGGCAGATACAAACAGAAGGCAGATTTATGACGATTGGGCCAGGTTAAATGCATTAAAAATTAATGAAGCTGTCTTTGAGGGTGATTATGCCATTACCTCTGGAGATCTTACACCAAGGATTGACATTTTTGACACTTCTATTCCTGCTAATGAATTAAGAAATGTGATTGTCTTAGCTAATTTTGATGTTGTTTCACGAACAATAAACACCAATTTCCCTACTGGTGGTAATTGGTATGATCTCATGGATGAAACTGGAAGTACAACTTATAGTGCATCCACAATAACTATCGCTCCAGGTCAATTTAGGATTTTTGGAAACCAAGTCGCTACTTTGAGTACCGACGAAATCAATAGTGCTGGCACATTCAGTATCTATCCTAATCCTGTAAATACTTCGTTTAAAACGAACAAAAACTTGAACCACCTAGAGATATATGATCTTACAGGTAAATTAGAGAAGTCCTATTCAGGTGATTTTACACAGAATGACTCGTTTGACATTTCTGACATCAGTCAAGGTGTATACCTTGTGAAAATAGAAAACATCAGTGGTCAAACCCTGACATCGAAGCTTATTAAATTATAATATAACTTAATTAGTGATTTGAATTAGTCTAAAAAATACCTCCTTGATCATCAAGGAGGTATTTAATTTTAGTTACATTATAACACTATGTAACCATGAATATAACTGTATCCATATGATTTTAATTAATGATATTACCATTATCAGATACATAATAGCATTGCTATTACTATCGTCGTGCAATTCAGAAAATGGCATAGACAATCCCACAGAAAATGATCCAGAAAATCAAGTCATTGATTTTTATTTTGGTGCAGATTTATCTTATGTAAATGAAATGGAAGATTGTGGTGCTATTTATAAGAACCTAGATGGTGAAACTCAAGATGTCTATTCCATATTTAAGGGTGCAGGTACTAACTTAATAAGAGTTCGCCTTTGGCATAACCCTTCATGGACTAACTACTCCAATTATAATGATGTCGTAGAAACCATACAACGTGCCAAAGCCCTAAACATGTCTGTACTTTTGGATTTTCATTACAGTGACACATGGGCAGATCCATTGCAACAAGAAATTCCAGCTGCTTGGGCAAGCGAAATTAACAATTTAGATACGCTTAAGGAATTACTTTACAGTTATACTTATGACACCTTAGATAATTTAGCCAGCCTAAATCTTCTACCTGATATTGTCCAAATAGGCAATGAAATCAATCCGATGATCCTTCAGCAAGGAGAATTGACTTGGCCTATTGATTGGACTAGAAATGCCACACTAATCAACAGGGCTATTGAAGCCGTGAGAGACATCGCACTTATTAAGAACGAAACTATCGAAGTCATGCTTCACATTGCTCAACCTGAAAATGCTTTATGGTGGTTTGAACAAGCGACAGAAAATGATGTTACCGATTTTGATTGGATTGGACTCTCCTACTATCCTATTTGGTCAGAATACAACCTTAATAATGTCCATATCCCTTTTTCTACACTCATAAATACATACGATAAAAAATTAATGGTTGTTGAAACGGCTTATCCTTTTACTATGGAAAATATCGATACTGCCAATAACATTTTAGGAACTGACGCACTAATTGATGGCTATCCTGCATCACAACAAGGGCAATATAATTACCTATTAGATTTGCATGGCATAATTAAAAATGCTGGAGGGCAAGGTTTGGTATATTGGGAACCAACTTGGGTGTCCACAAACTGCTCAACACTTTGGGCGCAAGGCTCGCACTGGGATAACGCCACACTATTTGACCATAACAACCAAGCTACATTGGGCATGCAGTTTTACAGCTTATCAATTGAAGATTAACAAAAAAAAGCCAACATGTAATGTCAGCTTTTTTTAATGAAGTGCGGATGACAGGAATCGAACCTGCACACCTCGCGGCACTAGATCCTAAGTCTAGCGTGTCTACCAGTTCCACCACATCCGCAAGACTACCAATTTATTTAAATTGGGTTGCAAATATACATAATGTTTTCAATATTCTAATAACTTTAATACCAAAAAAATAACCTTCATTTTTGTACTTTTGAACGAATCTAAAACCAAATTCAATGCAACATATTCAGTCGTACATATCAGATCACAAAGAAAGATTTTTGAATGAACTCCTCGAACTTCTCAAAATACCTTCCGTGAGTGCTGATCCAGCATTTAAGGATGACGTCATTAAAACGGCCAACGCTATTAAGAACAGTCTTGAAGAAGCAGGTTGTGATCGCGTAGAGGTTTGTGAGACTAAAGGGTATCCAATAGTTTATGGTGAAAAAATAATTGACAAAAACCTTCCTACTGTTTTGGTTTATGGCCATTATGATGTTCAACCTGCAGATCCACTTGACCTATGGGATTCTCCACCCTATGAACCAGTCATTAAAAAAACCGATATCCATCCTGAAGGTGCTATTTTCGCTCGTGGAGCTTGTGATGATAAGGGACAAATGTTTATGCACGTCAAGGCTTTGGAATTCATGACCAAAACCAATCAACTCCCTTGTAATGTCAAATTTATGATTGAAGGTGAGGAAGAAGTAGGAAGTGTTAGTCTTTCTGCTTTTGTTAAGGAAAACAGGGAAAAACTTCAAAATGATGTGATTCTTATTTCCGATACTGGTATGATCGCTCAGGATGTGCCATCAATTACGACAGGGTTGCGTGGACTTAGTTATGTCGAAGTTGAAGTTACGGGTCCAAATCGAGATTTACATTCTGGGTTGTATGGAGGTGCCGTGGCCAATCCCATAAATATCCTCACTAAAATGATAGCGTCTTTACACGACGAAAACAATCACATTACCATTCCTGGGTTTTATGATAAAGTAGAGGAACTTTCCGAAGCGGAAAGGGCTGAAATGGCAAAAGCACCTTTCTCCTTAGAGGCATATAAAAATGCACTGGATATTGATGCAGTCTACGGAGAAAAAGGCTATACGACCAATGAACGAAATTCCATTCGCCCAACATTGGATGTCAATGGAATTTGGGGTGGATACACAGGAGAAGGAGCCAAAACTGTCATTGCCAGTAAGGCTTTTGCAAAGATATCTATGCGATTGGTACCTCACCAAGATTGGGAAAATATTACTGAATTGTTCCAAATGCATTTTGAACGTATTGCTCCCAAAGGCGTTCGAGTAAAGGTAAAACCTCATCATGGTGGCCAAGGCTATGTCACTCCAATTGATAGTGTTGGCTATCAAGCTGCGTCGAAAGCTTACGAGGATACCTTCGGAAAAAAGCCTATTCCTCAACGAAGTGGTGGAAGCATTCCTATTGTCGCTTTGTTTGAAGAGGAACTAAAAAGCAAGACCATTTTAATGGGATTCGGTTTGAACAGTGATGCCATTCATTCACCAAATGAACATTTTGGTGTTTGGAACTATTTCAAGGGAATAGAAACCATCCCTCTATTTTACAAATATTTTACTGAATTAAGTGCTTGACTAAAAAATGAAAGCCACAACTAAGTTTGAGAAACATGAGTTGTGGCTTTAACTTCTTTCTTTATAAGCTTTCTTATTCCTTAAGTACTTTATAAGTGCCTCTTTTTTCTGAAGACCATAGGCTTAAAAAATAGACACCATTCGAAATGGATTTAACATTAATCGCATTCAATCGATCAGTGGTAGTTCCTTTCAAAACAACTTTACCCGAAATATCATACAGATTATAATCAAGGTTTTGGTTGATAGAGGTTTCAATATGGAGCACATCTGAAACCGGATTCGGAAACACCTCTACTTCATCTTCAGAAAAATCATTTAAGCCAAGTGAATCGAAAACAACGCATGCGCTTCGCTCAGTACAATTTCCAGAAGTAACCTCAACGGCATAAACACCATTTGCAGATGGCACATACGACTGACTAGTTGCTCCTGAAATTGCTAAATCTGTGCTACAATCTATCCATTGGTAAGAAGCTGAGGATTGATTTGCCGTAAGCATTGAAGGAGTTTGTGTAATGCCATTATCAATGTCGACCAAACCACCAGATGTGGCCATATAAGCTGTCACCAACTTTGTCAATTCATGAAAGTACGGAAAATCAATCGTATTGGCACGATCTCCTGAAGAATGGTAAAATGGTGTTTGGTCATTTGTTTCCCAAGATTCACCGAGCAACACAGCCGAATATCCGTTTACCCAAAAACTCGAGTGGTCACTACTGAATGTTCCTGGATTAACAGTCACCACACTCAAATCGAAAGTATAACTATTAAGCACAGCTATGATGTCATTCATCATGTCCTCAGAATTTGCAAAGTCGCGAACATCAAGATCAAACTCATTGTCACCAGGAGTTCCAGGAGCATCACCATCATAACCCATCATATCCATATTAAGGACACCTAAGATATTATCACCATTTTGAGCTGCTTGATTGGCATAAAACGACGATCCTCTAAGCCCAATTTCCTCTTCATCCCATAACGCATACACTATTGTGTTGTCTAGACATTGAGATGATAGAACACGTGCAACTTCGAGTACGGCAACTGTTCCAGTAGCATTGTCGTCGGCACAAAAATCGGCCACTGTATCGTAATGTGCACATACAATATAAATGTTATCAGGATTGGTTTTACCGAGTTGTGTTGCAATGATATTTCTTCCATTTGAATTGAATGCCTGATCAGTAATTGTTAGGTTATCCAATTGTTCAAACTGTTCCACCAAATAGTCGGCTGCCAAATCATTATTAGCTTGCTGCCTATTGAGTATCGTTACAGAATTACCGTTGACAACGGTACTTTGTTCCCCTGAAAATTCATTGACTTTTTGAGTTAGGGTGGTTAAGTCAACCTCATTAATTAAATCTTGTATGGTTTGTCCGTATGTAGATATCACACTCAGAAAAAGACAAATAACGGTCAATTGAAGACACTTCATAGTAGGCAATTTTTCAGCAAATATAAAGGATTTTAACAAAATACATCCAGGTGATTTGGCAAGTTGGTTTTTTTATTCTACATTTGTAGAGTTAATTCTAAAATTGTAGAATATGCAATTATCAAAAACTGAAGAACAACTCATGCAATATTTATGGAAATTGGATAAGGCCTTTATGAAAGACCTTCTCGAAGCTTATCCTGAACCTAAGCCAGCAACTACAAC
The DNA here is from genome assembly GCA_030432635.1 of Bacteroidia bacterium. Lineage (GTDB taxonomy): Bacteria > Bacteroidota > Bacteroidia > Flavobacteriales > Flavobacteriaceae > Psychroserpens. The sequence continues at coordinate 106,636 of JAUIMB010000005.1, forward strand.
CGTTGCCACCTTATTGAAGCGCATGATCAACAAAGGCTTTGTGGCTTATAAGCTCTACGGAAAATCTAGGGAATATTACCCTTTGGTTAAAAAGAAGGATTATTTCTCCAAACATGTCAACGGATTAATTAAAACCTTTTTCAATGACAGTGCAACGCAGTTCGCTTCCTTTTTTACCAAGGAGACCAATCTTACAAAAAAAGAATTGGAAGATCTCAAGGCTTTGATTGACAATGAAATTAAAAATAAGTAACCATGATCGTATTCATTCTAAAGTTCAGTGCGTGTCTGTTAATTTTCATGTTGTTCTATAAACTGCTCTTAGAGCAATTGAGCATACATCAATTTAAAAGATTTTATTTGTTGGGTGCTATTGTGGCTTCCATTGCGATTCCACTATTCACAATTGTTGAATATATTGAGCCTAGTGCAATTTCCGAATTTGAAACACTCGAAGTTGTCCCAAACATTGACCATTTAGAGCTCAATGAGGTGGAAGAGCGTGTAAACTATCTGCCCTTTATTCTATGGAGTATTTATGGTATTGGAGCCATTGTGTTCCTATTAAAATTTTCTCGTAACCTTACAAAGATCATTTCAAGAATTAAATACCATACCAAACATAAATATGAAGGCTTTATCAATGTACTTCTTTTACAACCCATAACGCCTCATACCTTTTTCAACTATATCTTTCTTAACAAGCGTAAATATGACAATGCCGAAATCCCAAAAGAGGTATTGCTCCATGAGCAAACCCATGCCAAACAAATGCACAGTATTGATGTGGTATTTTTGGAAATTTTACAAATCGTATTTTGGTTCAACCCATTGATTTATTTACTAAAACGAGACATTAAACTCAACCATGAATTCTTGGCAGATCGTGCAGTTCTGCATAACGGAACCCTAATTTCAACATACCAAGAATTACTTTTGGAATTTACCTTAAGCAGTACCAATACCGAAATGGCTAACGCCATAAATTATCCGTCTATCAAAAAACGATTTACTATTATGAAAACACAAACATCAAAATTATCCATTTGGTTAAGAAGCCTTATGATTCTACCTTTATTGGCCATTCTATTTTACAGTTTTACAGAACATATCCAAGTAGAAAAAGAAACAATTGCATCAATCACTTCAAGCAACCCAATTCAACCTGAATCTATGGTGATGACAAGTTCATCTGAAACAACTAGTTCAGAAGTTGAATTATATCTCAATCAAAAAGGAGAGCTCTTTTACAATGATAAAATCATCGAAATTGATGATTTGGCGTCGATCTATAAGTTGGAAAATGACATGAATATTTCCTTGAAAACAACATTGAATGTTAATAAGGATATTACGTCATCGGTCACAAAACGCATTCAAAAGTATTTGAGAGATCAAGGTTTGTCAAAATTTTCAGTTTGTGTGGTTGCCGAAAAAGAGAATGAACAGGATGGTGCAACGTCAGAGCAATTAGAAGCCTATAACGCTTGGGCAAAAAAAATCAATACTGCGATGAAAAATGCCAAAGCTAAAAACAGTAAAAGTGCATATCCAATCGTTAAAAAGAAAGAGGTTGACTATTACAGTCATATCTACAACAATGTGATGTCTGAAACCCAGAGAAAAAATGCCGAACCATTTCCTGATTTTCCACCTCCTCCTCCTCCAGCTCCTGAAAAGAAAAGAACCTTAAAACAGAAATACCAAAAAAGTAACGAAGTGGTTAGAGTTAACGGTAAGACGCCTGTAGAGGATCAGATTGGTCTAAGTACCAAAGAAGCCTTCGGATTTAAATTGAGCTTAAAAGATGCGAAAGTGATTAATTTCAAACTCAAAGTACCTGGACAACCATCAAGAACGATCACTGGCAACGCGCTTGACGAGGAAGGCAAAGTGCTACTTCGTAAACTACCAAAGAAAGGTGCTTTTCAATTATTCGATATTAAGGATTCAAAAGGGTTTGTCCATCCTCCAATAATAGTCAGTATTAACGAATAAGAACTGATTTTCAATACCATATAAGGCCTTTCTTTTTTATGACGGAAAGGTCTTTTCTGTTAAAACATGTAACAAATCGACTTATTTTGCGTTCTAATAGACAATCAATCAAAATCAAATCACCATGCTTAAAAAATTCTTCATCATCTGCTCAGGTGCCGATACCGATATTTTGGAGTCCTGTGCTATAGGCGAACAAAACAAATATGCTGGAATAGGAGCTACGGTCTTCTTTACCGCAGTCATGGCAACTATTGCCTGTTCTTATGCACTTTTTACGGTGTTTGACAATCTTTATACAGCAATCGGATTTGGTTTTATTTGGGGTTTATTAATTTTTAATCTTGATCGATTCATTGTCTCAACAATTAAGAAGCGTAACAATGTCATAGATGAATTTATTCAAGCATCTCCGCGATTAATCCTTGCGGTTATTATTGCTATCGTGATTTCAAAACCATTGGAACTTAAGATTTTTGAAAAGGAAATCAATCAAGTCCTTTTAGAGCAAAAAAATGAGCTTACCTTAGCAAACAAAGATCAAATTGCCGAACGGTTTACGCCAAGTATTGAAAGTTTAGAAGGTGAAATTTCTGCATTGCAATCTCAAATCCAAACTAAGGAAACTGAAGTCAATGCCTTATATGACACTTATATTTCTGAAGCTGAAGGAACTGCAGGCACTAAATTATTGGGCAAAGGTCCTGTATATAAAGAAAAACGTGAAAAGCATGATGCTGCACTTGCTGAACTGCAACAATTAAAAACGGACAATAAAGCCAAAATTGAAAGGGCAGAAACTCAAATTGCACAACTTAAGACAGATTATGATACTCAGGTGAAGTCAACACAACCTATCATTGATGGGTTTGACGGCTTAATGGCTCGTGTGAACGCCTTAGGAGCATTACCTTTTCTTCCGTCGCTATTCATCTTACTCCTATTTTTGGCCATCGAAACCTCTCCAATTTTTGCTAAGCTTATCTCTCCTAAAGGTGAATATGATTACAAATTAGAGGATGCCGAAACTGCTGTTAAAACTTGGGTCGAACAAAAGGTCAGCGAACGACAAGTACTGCTAAGAACCGATCAGGAACTCAATAACAGAATTTACAGTGATATTGCCGAAGAAGACGAACTCTACACTTACAAGCGTAAGAAAGCACGAGAACTTATGCAATTACAAGCCGATGCGTTCTTTAAGCATCAAAAAAATGCTCTGTGAATAAATTGAAATGTAGTTTTGTTAAGCTGCTGCTTCTTCAGATTTGAAATGGTTGAAAAGATCACCATGTCCAAGTCCAATAATCGATAAGCGCTTATTTTTGACTAAAGCTTCATTGTGTAATTGGGCAATTGCATTAACACCATAACGATCGATACTGGTCAAGTTTTCAATACTTACAGTAATTGCATTCACTTTTTCGAAGATGTTTCTGAACTCTTTCTTAAATACGTGAATGTTGTTTCGATCTAAACTTCCTTTAACCTTAAAGAAGTTGTTTGCGTTTGTGATTTCTAGGTACATAATATTTAGATTTAGGTTAATATTGATAAGGTTTTACATCTATTAATCAATATCATTTTTCATGCCATTACAATTTAACTTAAATGGTCACGCCTTGTAAATATCCAAATTTAAAATAATGAAGCCGTAGATTTTCGATTAAATGTATAATTGGACGGATTTCATTTATAACTAGGCTTTTTTTACCGACAAAATACAGGTTATTAAGCGATTAGCTTATTCAGAAACTAAATTCTTGTAATGCTTCTCTAGGTCCACTGGCTTAAAAACCACCTTAGTAGATACAGGATATTTTTCTAGAAGTTGTTTTGGTCGAATTGGACGTTCAGAGAAATTTCCACCGCAATTCGGACAAACTTCTCTTAAGAGCTCAACACAATCTTTACAGAACGTACATTCGAAGGTACAAATCATGGCGTCTTTAGAATCAAATGGTAGTGCTGTATTACAATGTTCGCAAGTTGGTCTAATCTCTAACATAATTTGTAGTTTTGGTATATGTCGCAGTCTAATAAAACGCTCTTGTACATCATCCTTGCATGTATTACCATTTTTGGTATTGTCACAGGAAAATTCCTGTTTTTGGTGTTTGCGATTCCTTTAAGCTTTGATTTTCTAAAAAAGAAAAATAATTAGAGCTTTTTCACGTATTGTGTGATGATTACTATTTGCTGCCCATCAACTTTTCCTTCAATATAGTCGGCATTATCACGATCTAATCTAATATTACGAACAGCTGTACCTTGCTTGGCAACCATACTAGACCCTTTTACTTTTAAGTCTTTCACCAATACTACTGCATCACCAGATTGTAGAACGACACCATTGGCATCACGATGAATGATTTTATTCGATTCATCTTCATGTTCGCCAGTTGCCTTTGCTAAAGTCATAGCTTCATCATCCAGATACATCATATCCAACAAACCTTGAGGCCAGCCTTCATTACGCAATCGCTGTAACATACGCCAAGCCATAATCTGTACTGCAACATGCTCGCTCCACATACTATCATTTAAGCATCTCCAATGGTTAGGATCCATGTCGACCGTACCTTCAATTTGATCTAAACACGTACAACACAGCAATACATCGTTGGCTACATTTTCATTCAAGGAAGGAGGAATTGTATATTGCTTCAATTCGCTTTCTGAACCACAAAGTTCACAAACATTCCCACTTCGTTCTTTTAGTATAGAGAGTACGTTCATGGATTTTTTTACAAAGATTAGGTTAATTAAATTTAGATTTTCTATTAAGACCTACAAGTTTAGAAAAAAACCTTGAAGGTTAAAAACACTTATAATTTGTCGAGCTCTAGCTGTTTCTTTTTAGGCATGCTTTTGACTACCATGTCATAAGAATGGTCTATTAACTCACAAATCAACTTGACTGAAAGCTCTCCACTATGAACATACACACTATTCCATTGTTGTTTGTGCATGTGATAGCCAGGTTTTACACTGTCATAATCAGCTCTTAGTTCTTGTGCATATTCAGGATCACATTTTAAGTTAATGAAGGCATTGCCTTCTTCCCATCGTTTCAGTGATGCCAAGGCAAACATTTTTCCGAGGACTTTAAACACTAGCGTGTCATTGTCGAAAGGAAAATGTTCTGTTACGGCTTTTTTCGCCATACAATAGTTTCTGAAGTCCTCTATATTCATTCTAACAATTTCTTATCGGAGTCTTCTATTTTCAAGGCTGAATAATCCAACCTCCAGCCAATGGTTTGAACAATATTTTCGATGAGCAACACAGTTTCCAAGGCCTCTTTCTTTGCAATCCCATAGAGTCCACTTTCAGGGACCTTATTCATAATATGCAGCTTGGCTTCGTTGTGCAATTCGGTAAGATCTGAAGCCTCAAACTTGTTAAACATTCCATCTGATTTGTCATAATAGTTCAGGTTGGTTTCGATACTTAACACTTCGGGTTGCGGAAAATGAAACAACTTCACTGTTTTGGTCTTGATATCAGATTCCATTTGAATTTTTGACAAATCAAAACCTACGTGAGCCTTTGCATTAATCACCACAAGCGCTTTCTTTTTGCTGGTGATAAGTCTGAGAAATTTCTGTTTGACATCTTCATAATGGTAAATCTCAGCAAAATCACCTTCAACAGTGATGAACTTACAGACTTTCTTGATCTTGTCCAATAAGATAATCGATTGTGAATTGGTTTGCTTTCTAATTCTGAATTGACGCACAATGGTCACGATACCTAAGGTAACCAAAATGCTCAAAATGATGATAAAAAATGTATCCATAGTACTTATTTCCTTAGACCCAATTTTCCTATAAAGTTACATTAATATTATTGAGCACTTTAAACAATACAGGTTTGCTGGGTGCAGCATCATTTTCAAAAGGCGCAATCTGAAGGTTCAATAAATATTCACCATCTTCGACCGTATTAGGCACAAAAATCATTTCGGTAATGGTACAATCCTTACGGATCTTACCATTAAAATTCCAAAATGCCTTGTGAGCTGCAAGTGCACCTTCATCTTCCTCTCGGTCAACACTAGGTAAATCGTACAATATATGCTTGATGCCTTTTTTGACCAAATATGCCATAGCCTCTTCTTCGATATAGGTCCAATTGGTATGGGAATATTGATAAGACAACTTATCTTTCATATTCGGCAAAGTCCTTATGACAATGGCATCACGTTTTTTATTTCCTAAGGCAAACTGCAATTGTTTCTTTGAAATAACCGTATCCTTACCCGATTTTTCAGCAGCTACGGAAACCACTTCAGCCAAAAAGAAAAACTCTTTTAGTTGTGAATTGACCGAATAAAATGTTTCGGTAATATGTCCTACGCATTCAGTATGCGTGCCATGTGCATGAGGATTAAATTGAATCGTATTGAAATTAACTGCTGCACCTTCTGATACACGCATCACATCCTGACCAAATTGTACTGCTTCTATTTTAGGCTCCTCAATATACCAGGCATTGACATTAGACTTTGAAGCTCTCAAAGGAATGGAAATATCTAAAGGTCTTGACAAGTCAATTTGTAATTTTCTTGAATTATATTGAATACTAGCTAACATTATAAGTTGAGTTTAAATAAATCGGAAGCTATGCCATCACTCAAAAATTTGCCTTTTTTAGTAACATATAGCTTTTCATCTTTAATATACAATAAATGTTGATTTATAAAAGGTGTAGCTTGTTTTATTAAGTATTTTCTGTATTGCGACCCGAAATCACTGGTCACTTTATCGAGAGAAACTCCCCAAATCGTTCGAAGTCCAGTCATGACATACTCATTATATTTATCGGTCACAGATAACACTTCTGCTTCCAGAGGTAATTCATTGGCTTCGATGGCTTTGGTGTATTTTGAATTATTACGCACATTCCAACTGCGTTGATGACCATTAAAGGAATGTGCCGAAGGACCAATCCCTAAATATGGTTTTCCTTGCCAATAGGCCGAATTATTTCTACTGAAAAACCCTTCCCTTCCAAAATTTGAAAGTTCGTAATGTACAAAATCATTAGCTTCTAAAGTATCCACCAAAATTTGAAATTGTGCCTGAGCTTGATCATCATCAAGGTCATCAACGATCCCTTTTTTAATGAAACTTTCGAGTGCTGTTTTTGGTTCAACGGTTAAGGCATAGCTTGAAATATGAGGAACGTTGTAACTCATCGCAAGGTCAATATTCGCTTTCCAACGTTCGTTTGAAAGTCCAGGAATACCATAAATTAAATCCACTGAAATATTATCAAAATATTTAACCGCTTCAGAAAGACAATCCTTTGCCTCTTGCCCATTGTGCGCTCGATTCATCAGTTTTAAGTCTGCTTCAAAAAACGACTGTACACCAATAGATAATCGGTTGACACCTATTCCTTTGTAGGCTTTAAAAATGCTGTCTCCCTTTGCTAAAATTTCAGTGGATAAATCATCAGGATTGGCTTCCAAGGTGATTTCAGGAAAATCACTCACCTGATAATGCTTATAAACGCTTTCAATCAAGAATTGTAATTCTTCAATATTTAAAACCGAAGGTGTTCCACCTCCAAAATAAATGGTTTCTACAAAGCTGTGTTTGAACTCATCTTTCCGAAGTTCTAATTCCCTTGCCAATGCTTTTATTAACTCTTCCTTCTTCTTTAGTGTTGTTGAAAAATGGAAATCACAGTAATGACAGGCCTGTTTACAGAATGGTATATGAATATAAATGCCGCTCATGCTATTCGATAAGACAACTAAAAATTACAGTTCCGAACATCTACTTTTTAACCCGATTCTCATTTTGTTTTACAAAACTCGCCCAACCCGAATAACTCTTACCGACTTCAACTCTTCCCTCATTATAAAAATGACAAACCGCTGCGGCTAGTCCATCTGTAGCATCCAGATTTTTCGGTAACTTCTTTAATTGCAATAAGCTCTGTAGCATTTTGGCGACTTGCTCTTTACTGGCATTTCCATTGCCAGTAATGGCCATCTTTATTTTCTTTGGCGAATACTCGGTAATCGGAACTTCCCTTGACAACCCAGCTGCCATAGCCACACCTTGAGCACGACCTAACTTGAGCATACTCTGAACATTTTTACCAAAAAATGGAGCCTCAATGGCTATTTCATCTGGATGATATGTATCGATTAACTCGATAGTACGTTCGAAGATGAGCTTCAACTTAAGGTAGTGATCTGAATATTTTTTAAGGTCTAGCTCGTTCAATTGTAGGAAGGTCATCGATTTCCCTTCAACCTTTATCAGTCCAAAACCCATAATGGTCGTTCCTGGATCAATCCCTAATATGATTTTTTCTTGACCCATCAATCGCAATATTGACATCCACTAATGGAGAAAGTGAGTCCGAACGTGATCGTCAACAGATCACCATTGAAGGAGCCATAGCCTTCAGTAATCGGATCAAATTTAGAACCCAAACCCAAAATATAAGAGGTATCAACAAATGCCGACATGCGTTGCGTGATGCCATAGTGCACCTCAAATCCAGCCATAAAATTAATTAGCGACACCTTATTTGCTCCATAATTTCCAAGCGGTTTAACCGAGGAATATCCTGGTCCAGCATGAGTAACCAGTCCAAGGCGTCTTGGCAGAAACCCTATCGATTCGGTAGGATCGTATACAAACTGAAGGTTAAGCCGTGTATAGTTGGTCTTAAATTCGGTTGAATTGCCATCGTTGGAAAACCTATTGAATCCAAAATCAAATTTTGCCCCAAACTGACGCTTAAACATGTGTTGTATCCCTAAATTCACTGTTGGGAAGTTAACCGACTTCCCTTGAAACCCAGTGACAAAACCAGATTGCGACGGACTATTGATTCCGAGAGCGATTTGAGCCTTCCATTTATTAGTATCACGCTGAGCACAAACATCGGTAAAACAAAGTAAGGCCATCAGGACAACACTAAATTTTTGGAGTTTATAATTTGAGGTCATAACAATTAATTGGTTATTTTCGGGCATGCAGTTTGGCAGCCTTCCTTACAAAACTAAACAATTCTTTTTTGTACTTATTAAATTAAGTATTGTAGTTGGTGCTTTTTATTTCATCTATCAAAAATTAGTAAAAAATGAAGACTTGGATTTTTATCAATTTTGGTCGTTTCTAAGGGAAAACCACACGTTTTCTGTCAAAAACATTAGTTTTTTGTGCATTTTGACACTTTTTAATTGGTTTTTTGAAATCCTTAAATGGAGGATTCTGGTTGGTTATGTACAGTCAATTTCATTTAAAAATGCCATGGAACAAAGTTTGGGTGCTTTAACCGCTTCGCTTTTTACACCAAACCGCATTGGTGAGTATGGTGCCAAGGCAATTTATTTTGAAACGGCAAAACGGAAGCGCATCATGCTCTTGAACCTCTTGGGAAACATGATGCAAATGTCAGTCACGCTTCTTTTTGGAATCGTTGGGTTGTTTTTGATGCACTCAAAATATGAGCTCAACATTAATTATTACGGTATATCTCGCTTTGTAGTACTGATAGTTGTTATTGGTATTTTTACCCTATTTGGTTTAAGGCAAAATCAATTTCAAATAAAGGGGTTTTCAATTGAACGCTTGAAGACTTTTTTTAAACAATTGCCAAAAAAGATTCAGTTAAAGGCTTTTGGAATTTCAGTACTACGCTATATGATTTTTTCTTTTCAATTTTACACTTTACTTCAAATTTTTGGTATCAATGTCAATTATTATAATGCGATGATTGTAATTACAAGCATGTATCTTTTAGCTTCCATCATTCCGTCGATATTTATTTTTGATGTCGTCATTAAAGGCAGTGTTGCTGTGTACTTGTTTTCAGTTGTAGGTGTTAATGAGTTCAGTATCCTGAGTGTTATCACTATGATGTGGTTGTTAAATTTTGTATTACCAAGTATCTTCGGAAGCTATTATGTGCTTAATTTTAACCTTCCTAAAACTGAAGCGTCCTAATGGTAATCGTTATTTTTATTGTTGTCCTATCGTACGTTATCCTAATAGGAAGCTTGATTTATGGGTTCGATAAGATCCAAACCATGATTCTGAGGGATCTTGAGGCAAAAACCAAATTCTCAATAGTCATTCCATTCCGAAATGAGGCTGAAAACCTGCCAACCCTTTTAACTTCGCTTGCTCAATTGAATTATCCCGAACATCTTTTCGAAGTGATTTTGGTTAATGATGAGTCTACGGATACTTCTATAGCTCGTCTTAAGAAATTGCTTTCAGGAAAACCTTTACGTGGCATTAAAAATCAAGTATCTATTATCAACAATGAACGGTATACAAATTCGGCTAAAAAAGATGCGATTTCCATAGCCATAAAGCAGGCCAAATTTGAATGGATTGTAACCACAGATGCCGATTGTAGATTCCCAAAATACTGGCTTGATATTTTTGATAATTACATCCAAGACAATAACCCGAATATGTTGGTCGCACCTGTAAAGCTAGATAAGGTAAGCTCCTTTTTTGAGCGTTTTCAAGCTTTGGATTTTTTGAGTCTTCAAGGTGCAACTATTGGTGGCTTTGGTATCAAAAAACCATTTTTGTGCAATGGTGCCAACCTTGCCTATAAAGCGTCTATTTTTGAGAGTGTTCATGGTTTTGAGGGCAACGCTCATTTGGCAAGTGGTGATGATATCTTTCTTTTGGAAAAATTCACCAAACACGATTCATCAAAAGTAAGCTATCTATTACATGAACAAGCGACTGTTAAAACGCTTCCACAACCAAGTTTAAAATGCCTAAAATCGCAACGGGTTCGTTGGGCTTCAAAAACATCAAGTTATAATAATGTTTTTGGTAAATTAACAGGGGTTATTGTATTGGTCATGAACGCACTCGTTGTATGTCTTCCATTACTATACATTACGCAAACCATAACCCTTCAAAACCTTATATATATCTTTACCATCAAATTTTTAGTTGACTTCTTGTTGCTCTATAAATCTGCTCGGTTTTTTGGTCAAGAAGCCATTCTAACTTCTTATATCTTCGGGAGTTTGATTTACCCATTCTTTAACGTATATGTTGCATTTGTATCCATGTTTAAAGGCTATAAATGGAAAGGAAGACGCTATAACAGATAAATGTTGTCATTTATTTTTGTTAGTTTTACATATAAACATTATCCCATTCTCTAATGAAAAAATTAATCTGTTTAATAATTCTTGTATTCAGCTTTACAATTGTTGGAGCACAACAGGAAGACTTCTATATGGTTGATGGTGAACAATACACCTTAAAAAAGGAAGTTGAAGGCCAACTTGATTTACTTTGGAATATCATTGATGGTAAGTATCGCTACTTTATAAGAAATGAGAGCGGTAGGGTCTTGGAACTTACAAACACCAAAAAGGATGGCAAATACCAAGAGGAGTATAAAACCTTACTCAACGAGCTCACTAACGGAAGTATGCCAACTAAACGATTGAATTTAACATTATTCAGTCTTAAGGAATTTATTGACGGTTATAATGTATCGGTAGACTCAAATTATGAGTCGTCTGCCAAACGCAATAAATTAATGTTTCGTCTTGGTGTTTTTGGCGGACTCACCAACAGTCCGTTTATCAATAATCCTGACAATCTAACCACACCATATTTTGGTGGAGAGTTTGAAGTTTTAGATGTCGATCAAATTTCAAGACACGCTGCGTTTTTTCAAATTAAACATGTTTTGGAACAGGACGAATTGCAATATAGCACCACCGAATTAGCGCTTGGTTATCGTTTTCGAGCAATTAACAAGGCCAAATTCAGTCTTTATGCTAATGTAAAATTTGCGACGTTAAATTTTTCAAACGTTACCATTGAAACAAATGACAATGGGATGATTTCAAGTAGAACAGTTAGTGAAACCGCTTTTGACGCACCTCTGATTTTTGGTATTGGTGCCGATATTAAAGTTAGTAAAAACAGTTTCATTACCTTAGCCTATAATGAATTGTTTGCAATACTTATTGATAACCAAGGTAATTTTCCAATTGATTTTTCTATAGGATACAAGATCAACCTTTAGTGCGTCTCACAAATTACAAAACCAACAATCCTGTCTTTTCTGGATTTTTTTGGGAAGGTCCGAAAGCATCAACGCATAAAATGACCGTTTTTGGGATTTTTCTGAAATCCTTAACCTGTATTCTGGTCATTGCTGCCATTACAGCTTGTATATGGAAACTTAATGACGAAGGTATGCCAGTGAAATGGTTCACGCTAGGTGGTATGCTAGCCTCACTGATAATAAGTGTTGTCATTTCCGTTAGGCATCATTGGGCACCATTTTTAGTCCCATTATACACCATTGCCAAAGGTTTATTCCTTGGTGGTTTTTCAGCATATGCACATCAACATTTCCCGGAAATGCCTTACCAAGCCATAGGTGTTACCATCGTTACATTTTTTGTGATGCTCTTACTATACCAGACACGAATTATCGTAGTGACAAAAAAGCTCAAAAGCGTTATTATCACTTCGGCCGTTAGTATTTTTGTCGTTTATATTATTTCGTGGATTCTAGGTTTCTTCGGCATTAAGTCCTACATCTGGGGAACCTCATGGTTTGCAATAATATTTAATTGTATCGCAGCCATTGTTGCCTCTTTTTCCCTACTGTTAGATTTCGATTATATTGAACGCTACAAAAATCGAGCACCTAAATGGAAAGAATGGCTGGCAACTTGGGGACTTTTGGCCACACTCATTTGGTTGTATGTGGAAATTTTGCGTTTGATGCAGAAATTGGCTATTCGATTTTAATAATTACAGGCAAACTAAATTGAGTTGTTACTGGCTGACTCCGTTTTATAGCTGGATAAATTTTAGGCAACGAATCCAAACTTTGTCGCAGTAATTCATGAAGTTGCGGAATTTGTGTTCGTGTGTACTCACTACTGATGATATTACTAATCTCAAAATTTCCTTTGTGGTCAATGGTAATCTTCAGTTGAATGGTGTCATCGATGTCTTCAGTGACAATAATTTGATGTTTTGCTAAATTGGTGTTTAGAATATTCCGCAAGGTACTTTCAAAACATTGCTTTTTGTTTTCCTTTCCTGAAATACTGTCACATGAATCAAAGGATGGATATTCATCAACATCTTTCCAATTAAAGGTTTGCAGTTCTTCCTCGAGCAAATCCTCTGTATAGACTTTCTTCTTGTCGAAATAATCGCATGATGTCAAGATTAAAACTGATAGAAAAAGAAGAATTCGATTCATTGTATTCTTTAGAAACCGAAAATTACAATTTTTAAAGAAATAATAACCCTGAGGCTACTGAAATGTTTAAGAGTTGATCTTCAAATCTTGGCTCAAGTTGTGATCAGTTCTTAGCTTTCAAGAATTTATCCTGTTTCAGCTCCTTAATGCGTTCTTGGGCAAAATGTGCAAATACTGATTCAGAATGCTTCGTCATGAAGTCTTCATAGAGCTTAATTTTAGTATCAATGTCTTCATAATACTTATCTTTTGTGGTAATTAAGAAAAATAATGCCGTAATGTTCTCAGGGTTCTCACGCACAGCCTTCTTATAGGCTTCTATCGCCTCCTTATGTTTATCCTGGCGATTCATCACATAGCCTAATTTTTGGTATTCAAGATCTAGTGGAATGTCTTTTAATTGTATCGACATCCTATAATAGCTTTCAGCCTGTTTATAATCCTTTAGGTGTTCGTAGTATTGTCCAATCAAAAACAAGGCATCCGAATTATTCGGATTATATTTTAGAACTAGTTTTCGGTGTTCAATTGCCAATTCATAATCTGAAAACTCAGCATGCAAGCTGCTCAATTTCTCATGGATAAACTCTGAAGACTCTCCCAAATCCACCAATTTTTGAAACCAAGTCCTTGCATTTTTATAATCATCCTGATAAAAATAGTTCTGTGCTTTCAAACTCATGAGCTTTAAATTATTGGGATAGCTCTCCAAACCTTTGTCGATGTATTTATGCGAAAGTACATGTTGACGTTTAATCAAGTGGTATTTTGCAATTTTAAAAATCGCCTTTTGGTGTGTTGCATCGAGATCATAAGCTACTCGAAACCGATTCATAGCGGTGGAATCCTTCATTTTTTCCAATACCAATCCCATTTCGTAGTGATAATTAGGATTGCGATAGTCGAGATTCATTAATTGATTGAAACTGGCTAGAGCAGTATCATACTTCTTGGTTTTGGCCAAAAGCTTTGCATACTCATAAAGTGCCAACGCATCATTGGGATTTGCCTCAACACTACGTTTGAAGTAATCTAACGCCAAGTCGAAATTCCCAATCGCATTATAGGCTCTAGCGATTTTGTTATTGACTTCTGAAGGATTAGGACAGCTCTTATAGGCCTCAATGGCCTTGGAGTAATTTCCATGTCGATACAAGCTATCTGCACGATTTAAAACCGAAGATTGTGCTTCGGTTTTAGACATAACACACACTAGTATTAAAACGATAACTAATCGCATTTAATTCTTGTTATCATTAGAGGAAAATGGAGTGACTTCAAAAAGAATAGGCAATGAATAATTGACAATTACCGGTTTCCCATTCATCTTTCCTGGTGTAAACCTTGGCAAGCTATTGACAACTCTTATAGCCTCAGTTTCCAGTTCTGGATGAGGTGCTCTAGCCCTTGCGCCAAATACAACTCCATTTTTATCAATTTTAAAGAGGACGTTGATACGCTGTTTCCCAACCAAATTGAGTTTTGAAGCTAAGTCTAGATTGAATTCTTTATTAACAAAACGACTGATCTCTTGACCCACACATCGCTTTTTCCCTTCCTGTGTAGAATGTTGAGCACACGAGTCATACATAGGAACCTCATCTACCGTACTAAAAGGTATACCCTCAGATTGATTTTTCGAGGTTGTTTTAAGCACTTTCCCAAAAGTCTCGTAATTAGTTGAATCTGTTGGGTTTGAAGTATCGAAAGTTTTAGCATCTGAATTTACTTGGAATATTATTGGCAAACTGTAAGGTACATTTACGGTTTTCCCTTTTTGTTTTCCTGGAATAAATTGCGGCAGTTCACCAATGACACGCTTGGCCTCGGTTTCAAGATCAGGATGTGGTGCACGTGCTCTAACGTCTTTAACAAAACCATTCTCGTCAATTTTAAATATCACATTGATTCGCACACGACCAGTCAAACCCAATTCCATAGCCATTTTTGTATTGAACTTTTTTGTGACATGCTTTGTAATGCCTTCAACCATACAGGTCTTTCGCTCTTCATTTGTTTTTAAGGAATCGCAAAACGTATACGTTGGAACCTCATCAATAACTGAAAAAGGCACGTCTATGGATTTATCAATTTCGGAAACCTCAATTATTTCATCGGTTTTAATGCCGTTTATTCGTATGATAGCTCCACCTTCAATGGGCACTACCAGCAATCCTTTGTAGGAATCGTCATGATCTAACAAGTCCAGTTTCTCTTGAAACCTTTTCTTTTCGTCATCAGTCATTCCACTACCTCCTTTGTTGACCACCAATCTTAACATACCACCCTTGGCCTGATTTTCCCATATGACTTTTGCTTCATCAGTTTTTTTCCAATCGAGATATTCTTTGTAGGTTCTTTTGGGCTCATTGGATACGTTTTGGTATAATTCCAAGTCTTTATCGGTAAGCGTTCCGTCTTCTGATTTTGTTTTTAAGGTCCTATCAGAAATGTATTTCACAAATACCTCAAAGCGAAAGTATTGCTCTCTTGTTTTTATGTAAACATCTTCATCTTTCATTACAAAATTGGCAATTTCAAAAAACGACTTTCCGTTTTCCTCCATTTCAACAAGTTCTCTGTACAACCTCTCCTTCAACTCCTTAGATGGCAGTTCTTGCAATTCAGAAATTTCAATAGTTTCCGTAAGATGCGTTTCTTGTTCTTGCGCGTATGATGATGTATAGACGAGCATTACAAATAACGACGGAATGAGCAGTAAATATTTGAGCATACTGATTTGTTTTGATTTTGATCTATTTAGCATAAGAATTCGCTTTTTGATTAATGACTGTTTAAAAAATGGGTTAACAAATGAAAACTGCTGTGTCTCAAATACCTGAGTCAACAAATTATCATAATACTGAGACCTGTTGTGTCGTTTTACAGCTTTGGCATCGGCTATAAATTCGTGTTGTGCTGCAATTCTAATTTGATACATGTAAATTAGAGGATTGAACCAAAACAGGATCTTCATAAGTTCAAAGAATAACAAATCCCAACTGTGCTTATGTTGGACATGGACTGTTTCATGGTCTAAAATGGTTTGCTTTTCTTCTGCATTTAATAGTGCTCCCAGAAACACATAGTGGAAAAATGAAAACGCCTTTGTACTGTTGCGCAAACTTACAATCACCAAGTTTCCCTTCCAACGCTTAGGGTTTTTAGACATTAGCCAAAAGAGGTTTATGAACTTTATAAGGAACAGTGTTGTGGTTATACACATTCCGGAAACAAGTAGGATATTTAAAACAGACATTGGTTCTGGCTGTATATTGATACCTGCTTGCATCGCAATTTGAGGGTCAATGGCACTGACTCTTTCAGAAGCATTCCCTATAATGACTTCAGGTAAATTGATCACAAAATCTTTAGCAATGACAGTTTTAATACGATCTATTTTTATAAAAGGAATAACTATTGAAAGTACTGCAGTAAGAAGCAAATAAACTCTATTCAAATTAAAAAACGTCTCTTTCTTAAGACAAACATCATAGATGATCAAAAAGAGCAATTGGAAGGTCACAACCTGTAAAATATAATGTAACATACTAAGATCTATTATTATTGATGTCCTTTAAAATAGCTTCCATGTCGTTCAAGTCGATGTCATTTTTCTTGACAAAAAAAGATACCATACTTTTGAAAGAACCCTGAAAATAGTTGTCTACCAAATTGGTTATGGATTGGTTACTGTAATCCTGTTTCTTAACCAATGGAAAATACAAATGCCCTTTGCCTTGTTTTTCATAATCAACAAATCCCTTATTCTCTAGAATCCTTACAATAGTTGAAACGGTATTGTAAGCTGGCTTAGGTTCTGGAAGTTGTTCGATAATAGATTTAACGTTGGCCCTTTCAAGTTGCCATAGCACTTGCATGATTTCTTCCTCTGCTTTAGTGAGTTGTTTCATTTCCTTTATTATTTTATTATGCCTAGGAACTTAGCCATAGCATTAAATTTCTTACAAATTCAATATTGTTTGGAGCAACTTCAGATTTAAATCCAGTGTAAAATGTTCTATTTTGACGCGTGATTTTTTGTGATGTAAACTGCGCTGCCTCACCAAAAACTGCTATTTTTCCTTTTCCAAAATCCATTATGGCTCCCTGAAACTTATTTTCCAAATCCTCTGTTTTAGTCTGATCATCAAACTGCCAAGCGATTTCAGGCTGTAAACAAATATCACCACTCTTAAACTTTAAAACACCAATGGCATTATCGGGAATTTGAAAAGATGACCCTGTAAATGTGGTCACACTACGAAGTGCTTTTCCATAAGTTCCATCGGTAATTTGGGTCCTTAAAAGGCGTTCATTCTCCTCAGAAAAAACATCTGGTTGACCATTTGGGATATTCAACTGTGCAAACCCGTCACAAAAATCAAAGCCAAAAGCTTGTGCCAAAGTATTCGTGGCTCCTGCAAAAGGCATATGATCAGCAATGAGGAGCAATCGTCCTCCATTGGCAACCCATTGTTTTATTGAAGAAATTTCTGCTTTAGTGAAAGCATCATGGATGGGTTGTTGCCAATTTCCTAAATTTTTTGAAGCTATTGCATTAGATATGACCAAAACGTCAGTTTGTCCAAGATTGTCGAATGCTTTCAAAGGATGGACTCGGTAGCCATCTTTTTGCAACAACATACCAAATGGTTGGTATCTACCACTCAACGTATGGAAGTTATTGTGAAGCTCATCGATGAAAACTTTTGGCCCTTCTTCTTGCTTAAAATGAGGTGTTTTTATTTCAGGTATTTGAACTGTATCTGCCATTTGCTGTGCTGCAAGTGACCAACTACAACCCAGTACTGCACATATAGTGATGACCCTTAAGATCCTTGGCATTCTAGTTATGTTTTGATTTAACGTTTCAAATATAACTAAAATTTTAGTTTAAACTAAGTTTTTAGTTATAAATGTAACAAAGCAGGTTGTTTCACGTCTAATTGATAGCATTTAAATTGAATACATGGACCTATTTTTAGTTATTTTGGCCACCTTTTTTATGATTTTAGGAATTATAGGCAGTTTTTTACCAGTACTCCCAGGACCCTTGACTAGTTGGGTAGGACTGCTCATTTTTCATTTGGCAGATGTTATACCCATGAATTGGGCATTCTTAATCATCACGCTTATAATTGCGCTCGTGATTTGGATATTAGACTATATCATTCCTGCAATGGGCACCAAAAGATTTGGAGGCACTAAAGCAGGCATGATTGGCACAACCGTTGGCCTAATTGTTGGTTTACTGTCGCCTATTCCAGGTGGCATTATCATTGGACCATTTATTGGTGCATTGATTGGAGAACTTATTAATAAAAGTGAACTGGACAAAGCCATTAAAGCTGCTTTTGGATCCTTTCTAGGCTTCTTGGCTTCGACCCTTATTAAGTTTGTCGTTGCCATGATATTCTTAGGTTTATTTATAGTGAAGTTTATCGAATATAAGCACGTAATATTCTAGTCGAATAATCTCAATTTTACACAAAAGAAAAGCCTAACATATTGAGAAATGTTAGGCTCAGGTCTTTGCTATTAATTCAACAAATTACTTAGAGGGATTAACTAAATTATATTGTTGATTAATCAAATATATTTAATCAGATTTATTTTTTGCTGCGGAAAAACCGTAAACTTGATGCGGAAAAACCGTAGTTTTCAGCATTGACAAGGGTTTCAGAATGGTAATTCTGATTAAGAATTTGAATTGTTTATGAGGTTTTTCTATAAAAACCCCTTATTTCGAGCTTCTTGTATTAAGGTTTCATCCTTTCCATCTGCAATTGAAAACAGTATTTTCAATTGTTTTTTTCGCTTCTCTATAGCGCTCATAGACAGATTGATATATTCTGTGAGACTTCTGGTTTTTATACCCTTTGATAATAAATGAAGGATTTTGCGGTTGATCTCATCGACATAAATATCATTGATTACCGATTTGTTCAGAAAATTACTTACTGTACTACTGTAATATGGAGGATCTACCAATATGTGCTGAAAGGCCTCAGCCAATTCACTGGACGTAAGATCACTCTTTATCAAAAAGCCATCAGGATTAATTTCCTTTACAATGCTATGAATACGATACGATTCATTGAACATGGTCAAGATAATCACCTTGGCATTAGGCAGAATAGTGCGCGAAATTTTGGCCAAGTCCTCACCTGAAGTAATCTGTCCGTCTTCCGAAGCTGGTAAGCTAATATCAAAAAAACAAACATCATATGGTCGCTCTTTAGATGCACGTTGCATAAGAATATTTGCGGCATCACAGGTATTTGCAGTATCGATGACCAAGGTTTG
The DNA here is from genome assembly GCA_030432635.1 of Bacteroidia bacterium. GTDB lineage: Bacteria > Bacteroidota > Bacteroidia > Flavobacteriales > Flavobacteriaceae > Psychroserpens. Next base: position 126,193 of record JAUIMB010000005.1, read on the forward strand.
GTTTTCTTTTTTTGTAGCCATCAGTGTATTTTGATATCCTTCAATAATGATAGGATGATCGTCAACCATCAAAATATGGATGTTTTGCATGAAGTCTAAATATTGTACGGTATTTTAATAGCTACCGTTGTCCCTTTTTTTAGTGTGGAGTGAAACTCTGCTTTCCCTTGCACTTCACTCACTCTTGAATTAATATTTTTGAGCCCAATTCCTTTTTTACTTTTATTGATATCGAACCCATCACCATCATCTGAAATGGATAAGCAAATTACATTATTTTTTAATTGAATGCTAATTTTTACAAGATTTGCATTGGCATGTTTATAAATATTTTGAAGTGATTCCTGTATGATTCTGTATATGTTGATCTTACATTTATTATTGATCGTTTCCCAATTGATCTCATCGGTATAATCAAATGAAGACTGCAGTTGGTATGCATTAGTTTGCTTTTCGATAAGCTCGGAAACAATATCCATAAACCCAGATCCTGAGACAAAGTCGGTGTTGAGATCATGGGAAATCTTCCGAATATCATTTTCAATGGTTTTGAGTTCGTTTATGTAGGTTGCCCTATTCTTTATGGCTTCTTGTCCATCAGAAAAATTGAGGCTGTCCAAACTCAAACGTGTTCCAAAAAGGCGCCCAAGAACACCATCGTGAAGTTCTTCTGAAATCCTTTTTTTCTCATTGGCTCTTGCTTCGTCAACCTTATCTTGTTGGGAGAGCATTAAATTATAGATTTCCTCATTTGCCTTTTGTTGGTCTTTCTCAAACTGAAGCTCTTTATTTTTAGCACGTTGGGTTATAATAATATAGACCAAAAGTATTGTAACTGCCAGCGCAGCTGAAATGGCAAGAAGCCATATTAACTGTTGGGACATACGTTCGTTTTGCTCTTCAATCTTGTCGGTTTCAAACTTGATGCGAGCGTACTTGTTTCTACCGTTGCGCTCAACATTCAACAAGCTATCGTTCAATCTAATGTATTCCTTGAGGTAAGCTCTGGTAACTTCTCCTTCATTTAAATCAGCTAGCAATTCCAACGCTTGTAATTTCAATTCATTGTTGGAAATTTCATTTGCAATACGATAACTTCTATTGGCATAATAAAGTGCAGAATCCTTTTGCTCGATATCAAAGTAGAATTTTGAAAAATCAATCGAAACTCCAAGTTTAGCCAGCGGATCTTCCAAGGTATCACTGATGCGCTCACCCAATCGGAAAATACGTTTTATCTCGTCAATATTTCTATCACTCTTGAAGGATTTTGTATAGGCTAAATTTCCAAGGGTAATAGCATAAAAGGAGGCATCGTAATATTCTAAACTATCTTCAGAAATCACACTTTCATACAACTCAATCGACGTATCAATCATACCTTTTTCCCTGTAAACAATAGCTTTGTTATTTATAGAATATAGATTGTTGTAATATCCAAATTCCATGTCATTGGCAATCGTCTGAGCTTCGTTATGATATTCGAGGGACTTATCATAATTATTCAGTTTAAGTGAAATGATTCCGATTAGATTATTCAGAATCCATAATTGCTCTTTGTTAGCCTCATTAGGCTCCAATGTGTTTAATAATCTTATGGCTCGAACAGCATTTTCTTCAGCACCTACATAATCCTTCTCTGTTTCTTGAATATCTGCTATATTAAGTAATATTCTAGCCTCTCCGATGATATCCTTTGACTGTGAATACAATTTCAATGCGCGAGAATAATAATAAAATGCGCTATCATTGAGTTCTTTACCATGAAAAAATGATCCAAGGTTAGAGTTGACTACTTTTAAGGAAGACGAATCATTGATCCTACTTGCCAATCTTATATTTTCGTGATTTATTTTGAGATATAGACTGTCCTTATTGTTACGAAAATAAGCAAGTGACAGTATTCTACCACTCTTAAGGATCACAGAATCTTGATTTAGTTCTCTTGACAGTTTAACGGCTTGTTCTGCAAACCTGATTTGATCATCAACAGAGTAACTTGTGTTTTGGGAAAGTTTTCTAAGGTTAGCTATACTGTCTAAAGTAACATTGGCTAATTTATTTTGTGAGAAGATTAAATTAGTTTGAACAACTAGAATAATGAATAAGCTAATTCTTAAATACAAAATTTGAGATAATTAAATTATCTCAAATTTAGAATAATTTTGAACACTACGAACAAATTTAGCCTTTATATGCACGTTGCACACAAAGGCTAATTATTTTTGCACTGCTAGGTGTTACCCTTGTTGTTGTAGCGCTTTCTTTTTCTTGTTTACAGCTAGTAGATCGTAATTTGAACTGCCTTGTTCATAAGTAGGTTTGTTATTTTCTACGAGTGTTTCACTACTCTGTCCTGATATGGTTAGTAATACAACGGCCAATAATAGAAAAGTAATTTTTAGGGTTTTCATTTTAATCAATTTTAGGGATTTATAATTCAGTTTTAATAATGTTAATAACAACACAGCATTACATGCCACTTTGAGGGAAAATGGATTATTAACTTTTGGGCATAAAAAAGCCCTACTAAATTGAGGGAATAGCAAACACGTGTTAGGTGTTACACTGAAATGGATTAATTAAAATTCCTTTATAAGAGATATTCGGGGCTTATGAAGGACTTCAAACATACTACAAATTTGAAGAAAAACAAAAATAAATCCGATAAAACGCTATTTTACATCGATGAAGCGCATGTTTTCTTGGGATTTTTGTTCATTACTTGTTAATAAGTTGAGCTTCTATTGAATGCTTGTGTTGAAAGTCCAGCGCAGTTTAGAAAACTCATCTTATACATATTTTGCTGTCAGATATTATCATCTTTGCTTCATGCAAATAAAAATGCAATTGCTGCTAAAAAAAGGATATACTTAAATGCTTTCATGGTGTTCATATTTTTAAGAACATCGTTAAAAATGAAAAGTGTCATCAATACAATATACCTAAAAACAAAAAAGCATCCCAATTCACTCGTAAATGTTCATCTCGTCAAACTTCGATGAACCAAGGAAAAGGAAAGCCTTTCATTGGAATTCCCAATATTCTTGGGAACTTCTACAATTTGCCTCAACTATTTTAGAGGCAAACAACACAACATTTTATAATTGCCAAACGCACATAAGTTGACGTTTCAATTTGCAATCTTTGCAGTTTTAGTGAGCTGTTACTACCAAACCGTTATATCACTTTAAACATTAGAATCCACAACACTTGTGTAATCCAAAATCGGGAGCAAATGTATAAACACTAAAACTATTTTACAAACAATATATTAAATTTTGTTATCGCATTTAACTGCATCACCTTAATGTGGTAATTTATCCCTGAGCAAGCCATAGATATAAGTTCCAAGAAGTGCAGCCACTATAACAACCAACATTGGTAAAAATCCAGCGCCTATTAAGGTAAACATTGGTCCTGGACATGCACCTGCCAATGCCCAACCCAATCCAAAAAAGATTCCACCTATTAAATAACGAGCTACACTTTTGTTCTTTGGACAAAAAGAAATGTCTTCACCATAAAAGGATTTTACCCTAAGTCTTTTAATCCCTTGCACTACAATTATTCCCAACACGAGTGCTGAGCCAATGATACCATACATATGAAAAGACTCAAACTTAAACATCTCATAAATACGGAACCATGATGCTGCTTCCGACTTGAACATTGTAATGCCAAAGACAATTCCTATAATTAAATATACTAACGTTCTCATATACTAAAAGATTAAAGGAAATATTAAATGAATCATTATTAATCCTCCAAGGAAAAATCCTACTACTGCTATTAATGACGGTAATTGCAGATCACTCAATCCCGAAATCGCATGTCCTGATGTACAGCCTCCAGCATACCTTGCCCCAAAACCGACCAAAAAGCCTCCAACGACCAAAACCAATAATCCCTTTATATCTGAAAAAACAGCAAAATCAAAAAGTTCGGTTGGTAAATATGCCGAACCAGCACTCTCAAAGCCAAGTGATTTTAAATCTTCTACAGTATTCGGATTGATGGCAACCATAGCATCATTGCTCAAGTAATTAGAAGCGATGAAACCACCAATAATTGCGCCTAAGACTACTACCAAATTCCATTTTTGGGATTTCCAGTCAAATTTGAAAAACTCTGCCTTGTTTCCTGCGCCACAAATAGTGCACATCGTTCTTAGGTTGGATGACATCCCAAAGCTTTTTCCAACCATTATCAACAAGAACATGATAAACGCAATCATTGGCCCAGAAACATACCAAGGCCAAGGTTCAAAAATCCAATCCATATGTTATTATTTTGTACAAAAATAAAATTATTGTTTTTCTCAGGTCAGTAACTTAAGTTACATTATCCTAATTTAGGAAAAAAGCGTCCTGTAATTGCTTTATAATCTTGATATTCTGGAAATTTATACATTAGTTGCTGTTCTTCATAAGAGGACTTTAAACTAAACAACGCGCAAAGCAGGACAGAAATGCCAATTTTATAAGTCGAACTCGAATATAAACCGTACCCAAAGGTCATGAGTATAATCCCTGAATATATGGGATGCCTCACATATCTATATACACCATTGATAATAAGCTTCGAGTTTGGTTTAGGGACTGGAAAAGGAGATAAATTTTTATTTAGCTGAAGGACAGAGATTACACTTATTGCAACTCCAAGAACGCAAAGTACTATGCCTAACATTGAAATCCATTTGAAGGTTTTAAAAGGAAGAATCTTAACATCAAACACATAGGCTATAAAAAGTAATATTTGTATGCTTACGTAGGATATGTCTTTGGTATTGATCTTCATTTCGGAAGATAAAGTTGCATTCCGTCTTTAAAAACCACACTATCAAGGTGTCCCATTTTCTGGCGATCTTCTGTAATTAGATGCAGATGCATATTTGTATCGTGGTGGGTAAATACACCTTTATGATCTCTAGAATAGAATCCAATAACATCAACCATTTCATTTGCCAACATATAGTTCGTCTGTCCTACATGAGCCTCTTTAGGTGAGCTTACTTTTGTTCCACTAGGCAAGTTTTGTATATGTATATCTGCATTTTCGATCGTTCCTTTTAATTTGAAAACAAAAGGCATTGTTACTTCTTGAACCTTGCTATTAATGTATGCTTCCATATCCTTTAGGGTTTTAATGGATTTTGGCAAGGTTTCTCTTGACCAATCGAGTACGTTTCCGTAGACAAAAAATGGTGCTTTAACCTGAAATGTTTCTTCAACCTTCATGGTCGAATCTGAAAGCACTCGGGAAGTGTAGGCTTTTCCATCAACAATGAGCAACTCACCCTTCAAATATTCAACAGGACCTAAACCATATAACCCTTCTTTATTCAAAGTATCCAGGAGTACTTTTCCTCCAAGCTCTCCTTTCCACATCACATCTTTCATCGCAGCAACACACACCACAGCATTTTGCGAATTGGCCTCTTGTTGTTTTTCCTTACAAGCAAATAAAAGCAGTATATTGATAATGATTATATATCTAAAATATTTCATGGTACCTCATTTAAAAAAGATGTAACCAAAATTACATCATTTGTCATGAATCAAACTTAAAACATTAAACATCTTGCCCTTTGAGCATTTTATTCCAATACAGATACGGCAGCATGTATTTCTTGAGCATCCAAAGGCGCCAATGCTCTTTTGAGGAATCAGAAATGAACATACGCTTTAATTTTGGGTCTGGTATAAAATTCTTATCATAATCAAACTCGGCCAAAACCATTTTACCATAATCGGTTACTAATGGACAAGAAGAATATCCATTGTACGATTTACCACCAATTCTATCATGCTTGATAAGTAACTGTAAGTTATCCACTACAATAGGGACTTGTTTACGAATGGCTGCGCCTGTTTTTGCAGTTGGCAAAGCGCATACGTCACCTAAACCAAAAATATTCGGGTATTTGCTGTGTTGCATGGAGTGATGGTTTACATCTAGCCATTTGGCTTCATTTACCAAAGATGAATTCTGTACGAATTTCGGTGCAACAGATGGTGGTGCTGTATGTAGCATGTCAAAGTGAATTCCGAAGCGGTTTCCATCGATAGTCACCTTAACATCTTTGTAGTTGTACTGAAAATCCTTATCAATAACTTCACTATCATCTTCTCCAGACATCACCACACAACCTCCAGCTGAAACATCTTTACCTAGTTCATACCAAGCGATTTGCATGTCTGCGTCAATAGCAACTAATTTATGATGAAATCGTAAGTTAATGTCTTTTTTGTCTACTACTTCCATCAAGGTTTTGGCAACAGGTTTCACACCAAAAATAACGCTTCCAGCGGTAGCGAAAACCACATCTGTTTTTGCTCTAACGCCACTTTTGCTAAAATGACTTTCTGCCAAATACATGATTTTTTGAGGTGCACCTCCACATTTAATTGGTGTTGTTGGTTGCGTAAACAATGCTGTGCCACCTTTAAAGTTCTTTATCACATTCCATGTGTGTTCTGGATCAGTGTAATTACTGCAAACAACACCTTTGTCAATGGCATCTCCCAATCCAGGCACCAACGAAAAATCATAGGTCAAACCAGGTGCCACAACTAAGTAATCGTAAGTTATATTACCACTGGATTTGGTCGAAACCGAATTACTTTCAGGGCTAAAACCTGAGGCATAATCCTTTATCCAACTCACTCCATTTGGCATAACATCTGCCATTGGCTTTGCCGTCTTATCAAAATTATAGGTTCCTGCGCCTACCAAAGTCCATGCTGGTTGGTAGTAATGCGTTGTCGCAGGTTCAATTAAACCAATGTCAAGCGTTTTGTCTTGTTTCAAAAGTTGAGCAGCCGTCATGATACCTGCTGTTCCACCTCCAATTATTAAAATTTGATGATGTTTGCCCATTGTTAGTTAGTTTTAAAATTTCTTAAATGTAACAGTAACTTCGTTTCTCATCAGTAACATTTGTTACAAAAAGGCTTAACATCAAAGAGATACCAAGTCAAAGTGACACAATAAAGGTCTACAAAGCACATCGCCTGATGCTAACCTGTTTCCAGTTTTACAGACAGTGATTGCTTACCCAACTTGATGATTTTTTAAGTACTTTTAATGAGCCTTTTTAATCTTGTAACATTGGAATTTATCGAGGCAATTTTATAATTGGTTATGAAAAGATATATAAATGCATTTGCTGACGCTTTTAATGGGACATTAGATTGGACGTGGAAGTCCATCATTTTTGAGGTCCCTTGGTATACGAATTATTTTTGGGGACTAATTGTCATATCCATCATAGTTTGGTTACTGGAAATCATTTTTCCGTGGCGAAAACAACAATCCGTGTTTAGAAAGGACTTTTGGTTAGACGGTTTTTATATGTTCTTTAATTTTTTCTTGTTCGCTATTGCCATTAGTGGTTTCTATAAAATACTGCAGTTAGGTTTTGCAGACTTAGGAATTAACGATAATAGTTTGGCACTTATAAACCCTGAAACTTGGCCAACCTGGCTTCAACTGCTTGTGTTTTTTATACTGTTGGATTTTGTACAGTGGTTTACACATACCCTTCTTCACAAATATGCTTTCCTTTGGCAATTTCATAAAGTACATCACAGTGTCAAGGAAATGGGCTTTGCCGCACACTTGCGCTATCATTGGATGGAAAACATTTTATACAAACCGCTTAAGACCTTTGCTGTCATGGTCTTGTTCGGTTTTGAGCCAGAGCAGGCTTACATTGTGCATTTTATGGCGATAACCATTGGACATCTTAACCACGCCAATATTAAGATTACTTGGGGACCATTAAAGTATATTTTCAACAATCCCGTGATGCACTTATACCATCATGCTTACGACCTTCCGGAAGGTAAATATGGTGTGAATTTTGGAATTAGCTTAAGTCTTTGGGATTATATTTTTAAAACAAATTATATTCCTGAAGACAGTGGTACCATAGAAATTGGGTTTCCGGGAGATGATAATTTTCCAAAAGATTTTGTTGGGCAAAACACCTACGGGTTTAAAAAAGCTGTGTCAAGAAAAGGTCGTTAGGTTTTCAGTAATTTGACAAAAAGTTCTTTTCCTGTTCTACTTTCCTCAGAATTATAAGCTGGCTCCATGATCTCAATATTGAACAATGGCTGAAAATATTCCAAATACTCATCCTTATGCCCTCCAAATGGAGGACGATCCTTATATAAAGGCGCATTAAACAAAAGACCTACAATTTTTCCATTGGCATTCAACAACTGGTGAGCTTGCTCAACATATTTTGGTCGTAAAGAGGGATCAATGGCACAAAAAAAGGTTTGTTCAATGATAAGATCAAACCTCATGTTCAACTCAAAAAAATTATTGTGAATCACATGTGATACAGGAAAAGAAGGAACCCTTGTTTTGAAATTGGATAGTGCCTTTTCAGAAACATCTACCACAAACACATTAATGAAACCTAGCTCATGTAAGTACTCTGCTTCATGTGCGTTTCCACCACCTGGAATTAATATACGTTGCTCTTTGTTGTTTAATTGATCAAAATATTTTTTTAGAGGTGTTGAGATCACACCTAAATCCCAACCCGTATCCTTATTGAGATAACGGTCATTCCAAAACGTTTCGGATATATCCATTATCTAAATTCCTTAATTTTTGATACAATAGCCTCTGTTGAAAGCACACCAGACTGTCTCCACACAATAGCTCCCTTTTTATAAATGATCAACGTGGGTACGCCTCGCACATTTAGCTTTGAGGCTAGTGTCTGATTTTTATCCACGTCTATTTTTAAAATTATGGCCTCTTCCTTCATGATATCCTTTACCTCTTCCAAAATAGGCACCAAAACCTTACATGGTCCACACCATGTAGCAAAAAAGTCAACCAAAACAGGTTTGTCCTGTGTTATTATTTCTGAAAACTTGCCCATGATTAATTAGTCAATTTTCCTGAGGCACAGCTTACAAAGGATTTTGCCTTAGTCATGAAAGAATTGGAATCACCTTCAACAGGATAACCAAGTGAAAGGAGTTCAGCCTTAACCAGCTGCATGTCCTCTTTTGAACGGTATTCCACTGTTACAGATGATGTCTCAGCATCCACTTCAACCTCACTTATTGTTTTTAGTGCCTTGAGTTTGGTTGTAATACTATGAGCACAACCTCCACATTTTAAATTCTGAATGATAACTGTTGTTTTCATTTCTGTTCAATTTTATTGTCGCTTCCAGGCTATCATTCCGCCTTTTAAATCATAAATCGCCTTAAACCCCAAATGATTTAAAAGCTTTGACGCCTTACCACTTCTATTTCCACTTCTGCAGTACAAGTAAATAGGTTTGTCTTTATCCAAGGATAATAATTGCGCTTTAAAATCATTGGCATAAAAATCTATAAGCTTGGCATTTTTTATATGACCTTGTTGATATTCGTTAGGTGTTCGCACATCCAAAAGTTGTACATGAGGATTTTGAATACCATCATTAAATGCCTTTGGATCTAATTTCTTGATATTGTCACTGCGTTTAGATTTATGACCAAGCAGCCATCTGAATGAGAACATATTTTTGTCTGTTTTTATGTTGTTTTTTTCTAAAGTAAAAAGGAAATATTAAAACAATACTTCCTTTTCACCACTAACCAACCAAAAAAAACATCAATTAGGAAATACTGTTTCGCCTTGCCAATCCAGCATTCCTCCTAAAAGATTGTATGTTATATCTAAACCTAATCGTTCCAACTCTTCACAAGCCTTGAGACTTCTAACACCACTTCTGCAATAGACATAATAATTCTTATTGGGATTTAGTTGACAGGCTTGTTGTTGAAATGTGCCAAGGTCCATGATGTTCATCATCAACGCATTTTCCTGAATACCCTCAACCCATTCATCTGGTCTCCTAGCATCAATGACAATTGCGTTTTCATCTTCTTTTAGTTGAGCAATCCATTGTTCTTGCGTTAAATTTGTCATACTAATCCTGTTTTAGAGTGTTGTTGGACAAACGTAATCGGACACCCTTATTCCTGCGTCTTTAATCGCCTTAAATCCGCCTTGAACATCTATAAGGTTATGAATGCCTCTACTTTTGAGAATCGATGCCGCAATGACACTTCTATAACCTCCAGCACAGTGTACATAAAATGTTTCATCATCTGGAAACTCTGAGAGGTAATTGTTGATATAATCCAGAGGTGTATGGTGTGCATTAATGACATGTTCTGATAGGAATTCACCGTCCTTTCTTACATCAAATACAGGCACATCATTTTTATCTAACGCATCTTTGAAGTTAGATGCTGGAACCGAACTAACAGTATCGTATTCTTTTGCAGCTTTTTTCCAAGCCTCAAATCCACCTTCAAGATATCCCAAGGTATTATCAAAACCAACACGCGACAAACGTTTAATGGTCTCTTCTTCTCTACCTTCAGGTGTTACAAGTAGAATAGGCTGTTGTACATCTGCAATCAATGCACCAACCCAAGGCGCAAAACTACCATCCAAACCAATAAAGATAGAACGCGGTATGTGACCCTTTACGAAATCGGATTGATGACGAACATCCAATACTACAGCTTCAGTTTCGTTCGCAGCAGCTTCAAATGCGTCAGGTGACAATGCAATGGCACTGCGTTTCAGCACCTCTTGAAAATCTTCATAACCTTCCTTATTCAGTTTTACATTCAAAGGAAAATATTCTGGTGGAGGCAACAAACCTTCAGTAACCTCTTTAATGAATTCCGCTCTACTCATGTCTGCACGAAGTGCATAATTGGTTTTTTTCTGGTTTCCCAAGGTATCCACAGTTTCCTTACTCAAGTTTTTTCCACATGCTGAACCTGCACCATGAGCTGGATACACAATGACATCGTCTGCCAATGGCATGATTTTATTTCGCAAACTATCGAACAAATAACTTGCAAGATCTTCTTCTGTGATTTCTCCTGCTTTTTGTGCCAAATCTGGACGACCTACATCACCAAGAAACAAGGTGTCACCACTAAAAATCGCGTGATCCTTTCCGTTTTCATCTTTTAACAAGTATACCGTACTTTCCATGGTGTGACCAGGAGTATGCAATGCTAGAATAGTAATATCACCTAATTTGAATTCTTGTCCATCTTTGGCAATTATGGCATCAAAGCTAGGGTTTGCTAATGGTCCGTATATGATTGGCGCACCTGTTTTTTTAGATAGAGTAACGTGACCACTCACAAAATCGGCATGAAAATGGGTTTCAAAAATATATTTGATTTTGGCATTGTTATTTATAGCCTTGTCCAAGTATGGCTGTACTTCCCTTAATGGGTCTATTATGGCAACCTCACCTTTACTTTCGATGTAATAAGCGCCTTGAGCTAGGCAACCAGTATATATTTGTTCTATTATCATAATTTACATTTTACAATGTTCAAAATTAAAATATAATTCTATAATATACAGTAACATATGTTACACTATTTTTTAACGAAGTATGAGTCGTTGATTTATAACAAGAATTACTTTACAATACAAAAAGCCTTGTATTTTTCGAGAACAAGGCTTTTTCTTGAGAGCGCTCAGATTTACAGCATCGTCGTGGGACAAACATAATCTGTTTTTGCCACTGAAGTCTTTTCGGTTATCTCCTTGAATCCACCACTAACATCTACAAAATCAACCCAACCCCTTTGCTTTAATATGGAAGCAGCAATCATACTTCGATAACCACCAGCACAATGAACCACGAAGGGTTTGTCTTTTGGTATTTCAGAAAGGTGATGATTGATTTCATTCAAAGGAATGTTCATGGCATCAATGACATGCTCTGAATCAAATTCGCTTTTTTTCCGAACGTCAATAACCAAAGGATTATCTGAATTGTACATGTGCTCAAACGTCTCAACTGAAATCCTATTGACACTTTCAGTATCCCTTTTTGCGTTTTGCCAAGACTCAAAACCTCCCTTTAGATAACCAATGGTATTATCGTAACCCACTCTAGCAAGTCTGGTGATTGCTTCTTCTACTTTATCTTGGTATGTCACAAGCAGGATTTCCTGCCTTACACTAGGAATCATCTCTCCAACCCATTGGGCGAAATTCCCTGACAATCCGATATTGATGCTATTTGGGATAAATCCTTTTGCAAAATCCTCAGGATCTCTAGTGTCCAGAACCAAAGCACCTGTCTCATTTGCCACAGTTTCAAAGGTATCCACATCAAGTGCTTGTGTTCCTCGATCCATTATGGTGTCTAAACTTTCATATCCTTTAATATTCATTAGTACATTTTGTGGAAAATAACCTGGAGGTGTTGTTAAACCTGTAAGAAGTGCGTCTACAAATTCATCTTCGGTCATGTTCTGTAAGGCATAGTTTACCTTTTTTTGATTCCCAAGGGTATCTGTGGTTTCCTTACTCATCATTTTTCCGCAGGCTGAACCTGCACCATGATTTGGGTACACAATTAAATCATCAGCAAGTGGCATGATCTTTTTGCGCAATGAGTGGTATAAGTGTCGGGCCAACTTATCTTCAGTTAAATCAGAAATGACATGTTGCGCCAAATCAGGACGACCAACATCACCAATAAATAAGGTATCACCAGTAATGATGCCATGCTCTTTTCCTTGTTCATCAATGAGCAAATAAGTGGTACTTTCCATAGTGTGTCCAGGTGTATGGATAACTTTAACCTTATAGTTTCCAATGTCAAATATCTGATGGTCCTCTGCAACAATAGCCTCATATCCAGGCTTAGCATTAGGCCCAAATACGATTTCTGCACCTGTTTTGTTTTTTAAATCGAGATGACCACTTACAAAATCGGCATGGAAATGCGTCTCAAACACATATTTAATCTCAGCTTTATCAGCTTGAGCTCTTTCAATATAGGGCTGTACTTCCCTTAAAGGATCAAAAACAGCTGCTTCACCATTACTTTCAATATAATATGCGGCATGTGCCAAACATCCTGTATAAATTTGTTCTACTTTCATTTTTAAAAAGTTTTTAATATTAAACAGACTAAAAGTAGCACTTAAGAAGCTTTTGTTTAGTGACTTAGGTTACACAAAAGAACATAATTAACAAACAATGATATTTGTCATAAATCTAATTTATTCCATAAAAAATGGTCTCGATAAAAGAGACCATAATAAAACCCTAGAATGACCTTATTATTGGTTCACGACAAACTCCATATAGAATATAAAAATCGCCATGACAAAGATAAAATAGCCAAAGCCTTTTTTGAGTTTCTTCCCGTTGATGAAATTCCCTAAATAACTTCCAATAAAAATTCCAACTAATGAAAACGACGTAAAAACAGCCAAAAATTTCCAGTCGATTGACATGGTAAAAGCATCACCAAGAAAGAATCCCAGCAAGGATTTAAATGCGATAATTATCAGAGACGTTGCCACTGCAACTTTCATTTCAACATTAGCCAATATCACCAAGGCTGGAATAATTAGAAATCCACCTCCAGCACCTATCAATCCAGTAACTGCTCCAACCAATAAGCCTTCAATAAGTATTAAAGGGTAATTATACCTAACGTCTCCTTCAATCTTTTTTTCCTTACGCGTTTTGAGCATGGAAAATGCTGCTGGAAACATCAAAGCTGCAAACAAACCAAACATGGCCATGCGTCTTGTAAATTCAAAATTCCCAATATTGAACAATACATCAGGCAAAGCAGGAACAACATAATGTCTCACTACCGAAACACCAATTATGGCAGGCATACCAAAAACCACAGCTGTTCGCCAATCTACCAAACCTTTAAAATGTTGTTTGAGACCTCCGACCAAGGCACTGGCTCCAACAATAAAAAGTGAATATGCTGTAGCCAATTTCTCATTGACCGAAAACAAATATGCCAAAACAGGCACTGCTAATATCGAACCTCCACCACCAATAAGGCCAAGAGAGATTCCAATAATCAATGCACATGCGTAACCCAATATTTCGACTACTTCCATAAGGTGATCTTTAAAGCAACAAATGTAAAATGTGTAGAATTCATTGGCAGTAACATTGGTTACAGATTTGGTTTATATATCCTTTAAAATTATAGAATTTCTGTGGAGTTCAATCTTTCCGAGGGTTTCCAGTTTTTTTAACAATCTGGAAACAACCACTCTAGAGGTGTGAAGCTCGTAAGCTATTTGTTGGTGTGTATTATGAATGGTTTTATCGTTTGATATCCTTGATTTTTCCAAAAGATATTTCAAAAGCCGCTCATCCATTTTCAAAAAGGCAATACTATCAATGGTCTCTAGCATTTCATTGAGCCTATTGTGATAGCTTTCGAACACAAAACTTCTCCAGCTTTTATATTTTTCGGACCATTCTTCCATTTTTTCAATTGGAATCATAATCAACTTGGCATCGGTTTCAGCAATCGCTCTAATTTCGCTTTTTGTCTGACCCAAACAGCAGGTCAATGTCATGGCACAGGTATCTCCTTTTTCTAAAAAATAAAGCAATAGCTCATCACCATCACCATCTTCCCTCAAAATCTTTATTGCTCCAGAAACCAACAAGGGCATTGCTCGAACATATTGTCCGATTTCCATCATTTTAAATCCTTCTGGAATTTCCTTAAAGGTGCCAACTTGGTTGATTTCATTAAGTAGACCTTCTTCAAAAAGATGTCCATAGTTGTCTTTAAGTTCTTGAATCATATGCCAATTTATGGTTTTTCGAGCGCTTTTGCGATTAACATATTAAATACTAACAAAAGAATAGGTGAACAATGTACTGTAAATCCCAACGCATCAATTTTTGTAAAAGTATTATCCTTTTTACGCAATCACAGTAACAAAGGTTACAAAAACGAAGCAACAATATGATTGAAGCTGTAACAAATGTACAATACAATCGAATAGTGGATTCCATAAAAAGACAAACAAAAAAAGCATCTCAATAGAGATGCTTTTTTGCGGTCTGGACGGGACTCGAACCCGCGACCTTCGCCGTGACAGGGCGACATTCTAACCAACTGAACTACCAGACCGTAGCTTAATTGCGAGGGCAAATATACATTCGATTTTTTATATCACAAATAATTTCAGATAATTTTTCTGCAAAAATCAAACAAATTTTTGTCGTTCTACCATGTAGGTCGTCAAGATTTTATCAAAGGGTTGATTGATATCGGCTTCGACATACTTAATTTGATATTGTCCACATTTTAAACGTATACTTTTAAAGTAGTCCTCAACCGCAGTTTCATAACCTTCCTTTATGGTATCGGGATATAAATTGATGTACTCATTGGTTTCGACATCAATAAATCGTTTTGGCGTATTATCAAAGTCAAACTTAAGCTCTTTATGCTTGTCAATGACATGAAATAATACCACCTCGTGTTTATTGTATTTCAAATGACGTAGGGCCTCAAATAATTTCACATCATCTGTCGATGTTTGAAACATATCGGTAAAAAAGAATATCAGTGAACGCCTATGTATGTTCTCAGCAATTTGGTGCAAATAAGTATAGGTCTCCGTTTGTTTATTAAGCTGTTTTGAAACCACCATATTACTCAATTCACTCAATAACATATGATGGTGACGCTCACTACCTTTTTCTGGAGCATAATAATCATAAGTATCACTATAAATACTCAAACCAACCGCATCGCGCTGTTTTTTTAGGATATGCATCAATGCTGCCGAAGCCAATGCTGAAAACGCAATTTTATTCAGGTTTGTAATGCTAAAATCCTTCATTTCAGGATAGTGCATTGAGCTACTATTATCTATAATGAGGTGACAACGCAAATTGGTCTCATCGTCATAACGCTTGGTGTACAGTTTATCAGTCTTAGCATAGAGTTTCCAATCGATATGACGGGTGCTCTCTCCTTGATTATAAATCTTATGTTCAGCAAACTCTGCAGAAAAACCGTGAAACGGACTCTTGTGCATACCAGCTATAAAGCCTTCCACGACCTGTTTGGCTAGAAGCTCTAGGTTTTTAAAACCGCCTGCTTTATTAAGTTCTGCCTGTAAATTCATATTCATTTTCCGTACAAATGGAAATCTTGCAACTTAAGTTTCTAAGTATAGTGATATTAAAGATTTATTCCAAAACCGCATCTACTATACCATAGGTGACAGATTCTTCAGCTCCCATCCAATGATCACGATTGAAGTCCTTCATCACCTTATCAACATCCTGTCCGCAATTTTCTGCCAATATTTGAGCACTTAGCTCCTTGGTTTTCAATATTTCCTGCGCTGTAATTTCAATATCACTTGCTTGTCCGCGAGCACCACCACTCGGCTGATGGATCATTACCCTTGCATGTGGTTGGATAAAACGTTTTCCTTTGGTTCCAACAGACAACAATATAGATCCCATCGAAGCCGCCAATCCTGTACAAATCGTAGACACATCACTATTTAAGGATTTAATACAATCGTACATCGCAAATCCAGAAGTCACATAACCGCCTGGACTATTAATGTATAGGTGAATGTCCTTAGTTTCGAGTGAGTCAAGGTACATAAGCCTATCAATAACATGTTTTGCCGATTCGTCATCTACCATTCCCCAAAGAAATACTTTGCGCTCTTCCAATAATTTACTATCTATTACGTCTTGGGTTTTTGATTTTTTTGTCATTATTATTTTGTTTGCTTAAAAATAAAAAAAGGTTCACCATAAAGGCAAACCTTTTATCATTTCTTTTAGATTATCTACAAATGAAGTCTACAATAAAGAATCGATTGCATCTGTATACGCATTTTTAGGAGCTACACCTACTTGACGACCTACAACTTCCCCATTTTGGAATACCAATACTGTAGGGATGTTACGCACACCGTATTTAGCTGCAAATTCCTGATTAGCATCTACATCAACCTTACCAACAACGGCTTTCCCATCATATTCCGAACTAATCTCATCAATGATCGGTCCGACCATTCGACAAGGTCCACACCAAGCTGCCCAAAAATCTACCATTACAGGTTTGTCGCTCTTTAATACTGTTTCTTCAAATGTTGCATCTGTTATTTCTAATGCCATAATTTTTTCCTCTATATGTTTAACTTTATTTTCGTTATAAGTCTATGTCTTGACTAATACACAAAATTAGTCAAAAATTTTGCCAAACCTTACAATAGCAGTATTTGTTTTGATTATGTACGCATAGGGTGTATGTATAGTATTATTATGGCGCATCCCTTAACTCCTACAAGGTTAAAAAAAACCTTGCAGGAAAAGGGTCAGGCTTTCCGCTTTATCTTTTTTCTTGAAAAAAAGGATGCCGCTGCAATCCTTTGCGCAGGCTGTTCTGCTTTAATTACGCAACCAATAAGTTGCGTAATTAAAATTATTGCCTTATTTTTAGCAACCAACAAGTTGTATATTCATTCAAATTATAATATTATGAAAGATAAGATCACAAAGGAAAAAGTATTCAAACACCCAATCGATAAGGTCTGGAACGCCATTACCAAAGCCAACGAAATTTCGACCTGGTTTCTGGATGCAGATTTTAAAGCAGAAGTTGGTTATCAATATACCTTCAACTCCAAAGGCGAAGACTGCTCTCAAATACAAGGCGAGGTTAAATCTGCTTCCCCTTATGTCTTAATCTACACATGGATTGTCAAAGACACACCAGGCGAAACGACGGTCACCTGGAAACTTGAGACCGTTCCTGGAGGCACAAAACTATACTTGGAACATTCTGGAATAACAAATTATACTGGAGAGACAGCCGTTGCCATGTTCGAAAGCTTTGATGGTGGTTGGGACAATTGCATGAACGGACTCTTTAATTATTTAAGACAAGAGGTCGATGCAGGATAGAATCACACAACTTTTTAAAGCTATTGCAGATCCAACAAGGCGTGAGATCTTTCATGCCTTGGTGATTGCCAGTTCGGCATTGTCTATCACGCAAATTTCAAATCAGTTTGAGATCAGCAGGCAAGGTGTTACCAAGCATATAAAAACCCTTGAGGATGCTGGACTTATCCATTTAAACAAAAAAGGTCGTGAGCAATTTTGCAGTGCCAACGCAAAACCATTAAAGGAAATTAATAGTTGGGTACAGTTTTATGAGCAGTTCTGGGATGATTCCCTGGACCATTTGGACAATTACCTAAATCATAAAACATCCTAGCGCTTGGACGTATCGGTTTTGTGGATTGTAAAGTAACCGTAAATCAAACACAATGCACAAACTATAGTCAATAATTGATCTTTAAAAGCATCGCCATTAACCAATCCAAAAAAGGCAGCCGATAAACCTGTTACACCAATAATTAAAAGCATGTTTCGAGTTGCTTTCATATCTGAAATATTTTTAATTTACAGATGTGTAGCTAGTTGAAACGAAATGTTACATTCAATTCAGTTTAAACTTAACATCATTATAGGCTAGGCCATCCAAAAGCTCTTGTGAAATTTTAACCTTCTGTTTGCGACTTGGCATGTTCAGTTTTATCTTTTCATCATTATCATAGACAATGAAATTAAGCGCTTTTTCCCCTTGATGCATTTTGAGCAAATCTTGTAAAACTGTAATACGTTTCGCCTGAAGATCCTTAATATTGAGCTGTATGGATAGCTTCTTGGCATAGGTATCCATCACATCGTGCAATAATTGAAAATTATTAAACTGAATTCTAGGGTCACTCTTTTTGCCAGTATCTCGATTTACCCATCCTTCACGAATGAAGGCCCTCACATAGACAAAGCTATTCTTCACCAAAAAATGACGAAACTTTAAATACTCCTCACCAAAGATTCTAAACTCAAAACTGTCTGTGTAATCCTCTACTGTAAACGCAGCCCAACCTTTTCCCTGTTTACTTACACGATGCTGGATATCGGTAACTACGCCTCCAAAGGTGAGCTCCCTATTCACATAATTTTCCAGCTCGTTGAACAAGGCAATATTAGCGTTACAAAACGTTTGCATTTCCACTTTAAAATCATCCAATGGATGACCAGAAATATAAACGCCTACCACTTCCTTTTCCTGAGCGAGCTTTTCCATGGTTCCCCATTCTTCACATGGTGGCACCACAGGTTCAGCAATCTGCACTTCACTTGAAGCACCAAACAAACTCACTTGAGCAGAGTTTTCATTCTCTTGATGCTTAGCACCATACTTAATGGCTTTTTCCAAAAATGTTATACCATCACCTTCATCATGAAAATATTGGGCACGATGGGTATCGCCAAAGCCATCAAAACCACCAGCCAATGCTAAATTCTCAAAGGCTTTCTTATTGGCAGCACGTAGGTCGATGCGCTTTGCCAAATCAAAAATAGATTTATAAGGACCATCCTCCTTTCGGTTTTTAACAATGGTTTTAACAGCACCATGACCCACACCTTTTATAGCTCCCATTCCAAAACGTACGGCTCCATCCTGGTTTACTGAAAACTTATAGTAGGATTCATTGACATCAGGTCCCAGAACGTCCAAACGCATGCGCTTACATTCTTCCATAAAAAAGGTCACCTGCTTAATGTCATTCATATTATTTGACAATACTGCAGCCATATATTCTGCAGGATAATGCGCCTTTAAATATGCCGTTTGATAGGCAATCCAAGCATAGCATGTCGAGTGCGATTTGTTAAAGGCATAACTTGCAAAGGCTTCCCAGTCTTTCCATACTTTTTCCAAGACTTTGGCATCATGGCCATTGGCTTCAGCTTGCGCGATGAATTTTGGTTTCATCTTATCCAAAACCGCAATTTGCTTCTTACCCATAGCCTTACGTAAGACATCGGCTTCACCTTTTGTAAAGTCGGCCAATTTTTGAGACAATAACATTACTTGCTCTTGGTAAACGGTAATTCCGTAGGTCTCCTTGAGGTATTCTTCCATTGCAGGAAGATCATATTCAATGTCTTCATCACCATGTTTCCGTCTGGTAAAACTTGGAATATATTCCATTGGTCCTGGACGATATAAGGCATTCATTGCTATCAAGTCCTCAAATACCGTTGGTTTTAGTTCCCTCAGGTGTTTTTGCATACCAGGAGATTCATACTGGAACACACCAACTGTTTCGCCTCTTTGGAACAATTCGTAGGTCTTTTCATCATCCAAAGGAAAACTTTCGGGATCTAGTTGAATTCCATGTTTTGCCTTAACAATTTTAACCGTATCCTTAATTAGGGTTAAGGTTTTCAATCCAAGAAAATCCATTTTCAGTAAACCTGCATCCTCAACAACAGAATTGTCAAATTGGGTCACGTATAAATCAGAATCCTTTGCAGTTGCCACTGGAACAAACTTGGTAATATCGTCAGGTGTAATAATTACTCCACAGGCATGAATTCCCGTATTACGCACTGAGCCTTCCAAGGTTCGCGCCAAATTTACGGTCTCTGATTCAAGATCGTCTCCATCGGCAATATTGAGCAATTGATTGACTTTTTCGAGATCCTCAGCACGAAACTTTTTGCTTAACTCCTTTTCATCTAAACCAAAAATCTTATTGAGTTTAGACATGGTTGGAATCAGTTTGGCGATACGATCGGCATCAAAAAGTGGCAAGTCCAAGACCCTTGCGGTATCACGTATCGAGGATTTGGCAGCCATGGTTCCGTAGGTAATGATTTGTGCCACCTGATTGGCTCCATACTTTTCGATAACATAATCCATGACACGGCTTCGACCTTCATCATCAAAATCAATATCGATATCTGGCATGCTAATACGATCAGGATTTAGAAAACGCTCAAAAAGCAGATCGTATTTGAGAGGATCTATATTGGTAATCCACAGGCAATATGCAACCACAGATCCAGCTGCCGAACCACGACCTGGACCTACCGAAACGTCCATGTTTCGGGCTTCACGAATAAAGTCCTCAACAATTAAAAAATATCCAGGATAACCTGTATTCTCAATGACACTTAATTCAAAATCCAATCGTTCCTTAACCTCATCGGTCAAATCCTTTCCATAACGCTTTTTAGCACCTTCATAAGTCAAGTGTCTCAAATAGGCATTTTCGCCACGCTTTCCACCATCGGCTATATCGGCACCATCCTTAAACTCCTCAGGTATATCAAATGCAGGAAGCAATACATCGCGTGCCAATTGATATGCTTCTACCTTATCAACTACCTCTTGGATATTGGTAATGGCCTCTGGAATATCACGAAATAGTGCCTTCATTTCTTCGGAAGACTTAAAATAATATTCCTGGTTTGGCAAACCATAACGATACCCTCTACCTCTTCCAATAGGAGTGGCTTGTTTTTCGCCATCTTTCACACATAGTAAAATGTCATGTGCATTGGCATCCTCTTGTTTACAGTAATAGGTATTGTTTGTGGCAATAGTTTTAACATCATGCTTTTTTGCCAAATTGATAAGCACTGGATTGACGCGATTTTCATCTTCCTGATGGTGTCGCATGAGTTCGACATATAAGTCGTCACCAAAAGTATCTTTCCACCATACCAAAGCTTCTTCTGCTTGGTTCTCACCAACGTTTAGCACTTTACTTGGCACTTCACCGTAGAGATTACCTGTTAGACAAATTAAATGTTCTTTATATTGTGCGATAAGTTGTTTATCAATTCTTGGCAGATAATAAAACCCATCTACAAAGGCATGTGAAGACAACTTTGCAAGATTGTGATACCCTTGTTTGTTCTTGGCAATGAGCACAATTTGATAGCCATTATCCTTTCGGGTTTTATCCTTATGATCTTCACAAACAAAGAATTCGCATCCAATAATTGGCTTAATTTCCTTAAGATCAGTAGGTGTTCCCTTTTCTTTTGCTTCGGAAATTTTCGACTTTATTGCTTTGTTATGATTATTAACGGCTTTTACAAAGTGAAAGGCACCCATCATATTGGCATGATCGGTTAAGGCTACCGCAGGCATTTTGTGTTCAGCTGCAGCAGACACCAAATCAGCTACACTTATGGTAGATTGCAATACTGAAAACTGTGAGTGATTATGCAGGTGTACAAAATCGACATCAGCCAAATCAGACATATTGACTTTGATTTCTGCCTCTGAGATCTCATCGGTCTGAAGTTTTTGTAGTCTTTCATTAATCTTGGCACTTTCCCGTTTAAGATTAATGTGCTTTAAGCCAATTAATTGGATGGTTTGCGGATTCGCCTCATTGAATCTTTCAAAATAATCTGGTTGAACGTCGAGTTCTTCCTTGGTATATTCTCCCAAACGCACAAGCTCAAAAAAGCAACGTGTGGTAGCTTCAACATCTGCTGTTGCATTGTGAGCTTCGGCAAAAGGTGTATCAAACAAATGCTGATGCAACTCGGTCAATGTTGGAAGTTTAAACTTTCCGCCACGTCCACCAGGAATTTTGCACAATTCGGCAGTATGCTCGGTACAGGTATCTAAAACGGGTAGGTTTTGAAGCTGATTGGCTATATCTGTCCTAACAAATTCAGCTCCCATGATATTGAGGTCAAATCCAACATTTTGACCAACAACAAACTTGGTTTTTGAAAGTGCCACATTGAATTTTTTCAAAACGTCTTCTAACGCAACTCCTTTTTCCTCTGCTAACTCGGTCGAAATACCATGGATTTTCTCAGCATCATAAGGAATATTAAATCCGTCAGGCTTGACCAAATAATCCTGATGGTCAATACATTTGCCCATATCGTCATGTAATTGCCAAGCAATTTGGATACATCGAGGCCAATTATCAACATCGGTAATTGGTGCATCCCATCGTTTTGGCAATCCTGTAGTTTCGGTATCAAAAATTAAGTACATAAATCAAGTTACGTTGTTGTTGATTTGCAGTAATACTTGCACAAACCCATTCTATAAAAACTAGTTTATAAAACTACGAAGAAACTCCTCTTTTGTAAAGTGAAGTTATGAACAATTGTAAACAAAAAAGTCAGCTTTTTTAAGCTGACTTTTTATAGTTGATCTCTCGATTAGGAAACGAGTTCTTCTTGAACCTTTTCTGTATTGATAGCTGACTGTATGGCATTTTTATGCTTCAGTAAGAGCTTGTCGATACTTGGCGGCATATTCGGTTCTGTAATGAGTTGATTATAGTCTTCCAGGCTCGCTTTTTCGCCTCTGATAGCTTCCTCTAGTATGGCCTCTTCATTATTTGAACTGAACACAGATTTTAAGGTCATCCAATTACGATGCAAAGTTCCTTTTAGGCTTCCTGAGTCTTCAGGAATCTCACCATATTGTAAGATTTCGGTTCTTAACTCTTTTGCAAACTCGCTACGCTCTGACGCTCTCTTTTTGAAAAACATCTTTAGTCGGTCACTATCAATATTATCGATGGCGTTCAAGTAGCCCTTTTCGGCATCGTAGTTTTTGACCAACAATTCATTTAACTTATTTGAAATTTCTTCTGAATACTTCATTTTTTCTCTTACATTTTAATTTCAATACTTTTTTTTGAGATGCGTATTGTTTCACATCGCTTATAAAACCTAAGAAAAAACCTAGGGAAAATCAATCAAATTAACAGGTTTAACATAGATTTAAAGTTTATTAACAAAAAAAGCCCAGACATATGGTCTAGGCTTTTTACTTTCTAATTTTCGTTTTTACATATCATCTAAATAATCTGGTGTACCATCACCATCGGTATCCAGGGCATCATCTGGATTTCCATCCATATTTGGATCTGCATCCTCATTCGACGTAGAAATACCGTCACCATCATCATCATCATCTAAATAATCAACTTCACCATCACCATCGGTGTCGGTAGGATTCCCTTCATTATCCGTAGTTTCAAAAATGGTCAAAACACCATCGCCATCATCATCATCATCCAAGTAATTTGGAATGGTATCTCCATCAGTATCATCATTGTCCAAATTCATATCTCCATCAAAATCCTCAAAAATATTTGGAATACCGTCATTGTCATCATCTCCACAATCAAGATCGTCCAAAATTGCCTGTATACTTCCATCTTCATCACCACAGGCGGTAATTTGCTCTTGGAGATATGCGGCATAGGCATCACAAGTATCTGCATAATTCCCAATGGTAGCTGCTTCATATGCCACTTGTGCTGTGGCCGAATTTTGTTCAGCATACGCACAAGGAAACACACAATTGTTTAAATCATCAATGAGCATTTGTATACTGCCATCAGGATCGTCACAAATGTTCATTTGAATTTCCAACGCACTAACATAATTGTTACATGCCGTCACAAAAGCCTGGCTGTCGATATATTCCAATTGAGTTGAAAAGGTTGCTTCATATGCCATTTGTGCAGTTTCTGCGCCTTCTTGTGCCTCTTCACAAGTTGGTTCACCGTTTGGAATGCTACCTGAGACTAAAGGCACTCTAAAAAACACGCCTTCATTATAACCGATGGAATTGAGACCAGCCTCATCAAAGGCAAGAAACTGAAATGATCCAGTAAAAGTGCCATTGACGATTTCATCTATTTCAACAAAACCTAATTCTGGATATACGGAAACGCTTTCGTCAGGTTCATTATTCGTAGAGTAAACGGTTCCTTCAGCATCTATGTAACGTGCTTCTCGAGAATTCACATTTCCAAGGATATATCTACCAACTGCTACAGTAGGAATTATCAATTCAACGGTTTCGACATTATTGCTTCCAACAATAGTCAAAACTCCATTATTGTTTATCGAGGCGTTGGTATACTCGGCAATCCAGAGTCCATATTCCCTGTTTCCTTGAAATGCAGGAGTATTATACTCCAGTTCATCACCACAACTAAAAACGGTTATTACGGTTATGAGTAGTATTATTAATCTTTTCATTAGTATGGTTTTTCTTCTTCTTTAACAATCAAAAATTGAAAGATTCTATATAACGTATTAGGACTCCCAAAAGTATAATAAAATTTCAATATACTTAAATTTCAAATAAAATGTTGAGAATTAAATTAATGTAGTATCTTTGCGCCCGCCTATTAGAGATAAATGAAATATCGGATAGGCCTTATTAATAATCGAGGTCGAGCACCTCACAAATTAATTATAATATGCCTGTAAAAATTAGATTACAAAGACACGGTAAAAAAGGAAAACCTTATTATTGGATCGTTGCAGCTGATGCACGAGCAAAGAGAGATGGTAAATACCTAGAAAAATTGGGTGCTTACAATCCAAACACAAATCCAGCAACTGTAGAATTAGATGTTGATGGAGCGGTAAAATGGTTGCAAAATGGTGCACAACCAACTGATACAGCAAGAGCCTTGTTGTCGTACAAAGGTGCATTACTTAAAAATCATTTAGCTGGTGGTGTTAAAAAAGGTGCACTTACTGAAGAACAAGCGCAAGCCAAGTTTGATGCATGGTTAGAAGAAAAAGGTGCAAAAATCCAAGCTAAAGCTGATGGATTAACTGAAGCCAAAGCTAAAGCCAAAGCGGAAGCCTTAGCGGCTGAAAAAGCTGTTAATGATGCTAGAATTGCTGCTGCAGCTCCTGTTGAAGAGGAAGCACCAGAAGCAGAAGCACAAGTTGAAGATGAAGTGACTGCTTCAAACGAAGAAGAATAAAAATTAATTTTTTATACTTTTAAACTCCGATACCATGTGTCGGAGTTTTTTTATTCTTAAGTGTCGCATCGAGCGCAGTCGAGATGTAATTAACCGACCTGACACTTTAGTAATAATTATCGACTGCATTTGAATAGACAATATGAAAAAAGAAGACTGTTTTTTTCTTGGTAAAATTGTAAAAAAGTACAGCTACAAAGGTGAACTATTGGTAAAACTTGATACCGATGAACCTGAACTTTATGAAAATATGGCATCAGTTTTTGTAGAAGTTCGAAATAATTTGGTGCCTTTTTTTATTGAATCCTCTCAACTTCATAAGTCAGAATTGTTACGTATCAAATTTGAGGATGTTGACACTGAAGGAGATGCCGAAGCACTATTAAAATGTGATTTGTACTTACCCTTGGAATTCTTACCGAAATTGGATGACGACAAGTTCTATTTCCATGAAATCATCGGCTTTCAAATTGATGATAAGAATTTTGGACCTGTTGGAATTATCAAAGCGGTTAACGACTTAACAGCACAGTCACTTTTTGAAATTGATCGTAATGGCATAGAAATTTTAATCCCAATGAACGACGAGTTCATTGTAAAGGTCGATAAGCCCAACAGAACCATTATAGTTGAAACACCTGAAGGCCTTATTGACTTGTATTTGAATGAGTGATGTCACTCCTAACAAAATAATGCGTCTAAAAATGAGATTGCCACAATCATCACCTTCGCAATACTAAGACTTAGTATGAATAAGCCTTTTCAATTCAAACAGTTTACAGTTAGTCAAGACCAATGCGCCATGAAAATTGGTACAGATGGTGTGCTTTTGGGTGCTTGGGCTTCCATAAATCAGCATCCATTTTCTATTTTGGATATTGGAGCGGGCACAGGAGTTTTGTCGCTTATGTTAGCCCAACGTAGTCATGCTGAAGTCATTGAAGCCATAGAGATTGATGCTCAGGCATACGAACAATGTGTGGATAACTTTGAGCACTCACCATGGAATGACCGATTGTTTTGCTACCATGCCTCTCTTCAAGAATTTGTTCAGGAGATTGAAGACACCTACGATTTGATTGTATGCAATCCTCCTTTTTATACCGAAGATTTTAAAACACAAAACAAACAACGGGATTTGGCAAGATTTGAAGATGCTATGCCCTTTGAGCATTTGATTTATGCAGTTTCCAAATTATTATCTGAAAACGGTATATTTTCTTTGATTTTACCTTTTTCAGAGGAGCAACAGTTTATCGCTCTATCTTCTGAAATCGGGTTATTTCCAAAACGAATCACACGTATCAAAGGCACACCTTTAGCAACTATTAAACGAAGCTTGATGGAATTCTCATTTCAAAAAACCGAAGTAAGCACTTCAGATTTAGTCATAGAAACTGCTCGCCATCAACACACTCAAGATTATATGCAATTAACGAAGGATTTTTACCTGAAAATGTAGCTTTAAAATTGTTATCTGAAAACGTTTTCGTTACTTTTGACCCGCAATGTTGTTTTAATAAAACACCATTACCTAATACTGTGTTTTAACAAACTTTTCAAAACGATTTTATCATGAAGCCAGATTTATTCGAAGCGCCTGATTATTATAACTTAGACGAATTATTATCCGAAGAACATAAATTAGTTCGTGATGCTGCCCGAGAATGGGTTAAACGTGATGTATCACCAATCATAGAAGAATATGCGCAAAAAGCTGAATTTCCAGACCAAATTATAAGTGGTTTAGCTGAGATTGGAGCCTTCGGACCTTATATTCCTGAAGAATATGGAGGTGCTGGTTTAGATCAAATCTCATATGGACTCATCATGCAGGAAATAGAGCGTGGTGACTCAGGTGTTAGAAGTACAGCGTCTGTGCAGTCCTCTTTAGTCATGTACCCAATTTGGAAGTATGGCACCGAAGAACAGCGCCTAAAATACTTACCGAAATTAGCTTCGGGCGAATGGATGGGTTCTTTTGGTCTGACCGAACCTGATCATGGATCAAATCCTGGAGGCATGACCACCAATTTTAAAGATATGGGTGACCATTATTTACTAAATGGAGCGAAAATGTGGATTTCAAACGCACCGTTTTGTCAAGTTGCTGTAGTTTGGGCAAAGAATGAAGAAGGTCGTATTCACGGTTTAATTGTTGAGCGAGGCATGGAAGGCTTCTCAACTCCTGAAACACATAATAAATGGTCGCTTCGTGCAAGCGCTACTGGCGAATTGATTTTTGACAATGTAAAGGTACCAAAAGACAACTTACTGCCTAACAAATCGGGTCTTGGTGCACCATTAGGATGCCTAGACTCTGCTCGATATGGTATTGCTTGGGGAGCAATTGGTGCTGCTATGGATTGCTACGACACTGCGCTTCGCTACAGTAAAGAACGCATTCAATTTGGAAAGCCTATTGGCCAATTCCAACTGCAACAAAAGAAATTGGCTGAAATGATCACCGAAATCACCAAAGCCCAAATGCTGACATGGCGATTAGGTGTATTACGCAATGAAGGCAAGGCGACGTCTGCACAAATTTCAATGGCAAAACGAAATAATGTTGAAATGGCCATTAATATAGCTCGTGAAGCTA
Organism: Bacteroidia bacterium; assembly: GCA_030432635.1. Classification (GTDB taxonomy): domain Bacteria; phylum Bacteroidota; class Bacteroidia; order Flavobacteriales; family Flavobacteriaceae; genus Psychroserpens. Next base: position 154,276 of record JAUIMB010000005.1, read on the forward strand.
GACAGATGTTGGGTGGCATGGGAATTACAGGTGAATACAGTATTATGCGTCATTCAATGAACCTAGAAAGTGTGATCACTTATGAAGGCACACACGACATACACCTACTGATCACTGGATTGGATGTTACTGGACTCAATGCGTTCAAGTAAATAATCCCAAGAAAGTCAACAAATAAAACACCATATTAAAATGCTTCTCATTTGAGGAGCATTTTTTAATTACATTTACTAAATGTTTTCAGCACGAAAAAGATTAGACAAAGCTTATAAAGAGGCTAAAGTTGTTCCTTTTAACAACAGCAGCAAATTTATTCTGTTTAGTGATTGCCATCGTGGTGATAATAGTTTTGCAGATGATTTTGCCAATAATCGAAACATCTATTTTCACGCATTAAAGCATTATTATGCTGAAGGATTTAGCTATTGTGAATTGGGAGATGGTGATGAACTATGGGAAAATCTTTCGTTTGAGTCCGTTTTTAATGCGCATAAAAACGTGTACATGCTTATGAAATTATTTCATGAGCAGAATCGTTTGCACATGATTTGGGGAAATCATGATATGGTATATCGAGACCCGAGTTATGTTGAAAAACACCTATCGACTTATTTCGACCCAAAAACAGGTGAGGACATAGAGCTCTTTTGCGACATTACCTACAATGAAGCTGTGGTTCTAAAGCATTCTGAAACTGGACAGGAGTTATTTTTAACCCATGGACATCAAGCCGATTGGTGGAATTATCTCTTTTGGAAATGGAGTCGATTTATGGTGCGTATTTTATGGAAACCACTGAATGTAATGGGTATTGCTGATCCAACAAGTCCTGCAAAAAATTACAAGGAACTCATAAAGGTTGAACGACGTACCAAAAAATGGATTGCAGAAAACGACAATCTTATCACTATTGCTGGTCATACCCATCGACCTCGTTTTCCTGAACCAGGCGACATTGCATTCTTTAATGATGGAAGCTGTGTACATCCTCGAAGTATCACGGGATTGGAGATTGAAAATGGTGCCATTTCCTTAATCAAATGGCAGATTGCCACAACCGACGATGGTACCTTAAAAATAGTTAGGGTGTTGTTGGAAGGCCCAAGAAAATTGATTGATTATAAAACAAGCGGTTGATACTAAGTCTTTTTTAATTTTGCCCTACGAGCATTTGCTTTCATATGTGAAATTTTATGTAGCACTGTTATTTTATCTGTATAGGTTTCACTTCGCCCCAATATATCATTACTATTTGGCTCCATAAATTCGTAACACCAACTACCACAACTTAAATTTTTAATGTGATAGAATAGATCGTTATGACATATACGTCGCATTAGACGAATCATTCGAAGGCATTCGACTCTAGAGTTAAAAGACTTACTAACAAATTCGATCTTATCATCACATTTAAATAGAATTCTATGATGATTGGGCTTTAATGTGTATACTACAAAAACTGCCATAATAAACAATTGCTTATGGCAATACCTACGGAAATAAGATTAGATTGGTTTTAAAACAACTAACTTTCTGGTGCTAATTCCACTTCCAAACCTTCAAGTTCAGGTGTAATTTGAATTTGACAACCTAAGCGAGAATTATCCTCAACATAGAATGCCTCACTCAACATGGCTTCCTCATCGTCTTGCATCTCTGGAAGTTCATGGTCTGAGATCACATAACATTGACATGATGCACACATGGCCATTCCTCCACAAATACCGATGGTTCCTTCTGGAGCTAATTCGTAAGAACGCACTACTTCCATCAGGTTCATAGCCATGTCTGTTGGTGCCAAAACCTCATGGGTGATACCTTCTCTATCGGTGATTTTGATCTGAATATCTTGTTCCATTACTCTATTTTCTTAACCACAGCCTTTGGAGCTTCTTTTCGCGTGCCATCAAAGCCATCAACACCTGCAACTGTTGTGTACTTCATGACATAGCGTTTCCCTGGGTTAATAATTTGGTATGCAGACTGACACATCAAGGTCGCTTCATGAAAACCGCAAAGGATTAATTTTAATTTTCCGGGATAGGTGTTAACATCTCCAATGGCAAAAATCCCAGGAATATTAGTTTGATAATCCAAAGCATTATTCACCTTAATGGCGTTTTTTTCGATTTCCAATCCCCAATTTGCAATTGGACCAAGCTTAGGTGAGAGTCCGAAGAGTGGCACAAAATGATCACATTCCTTTTTAAAGGTATTGGCGCCATGTTTAACAACAACAGCTTCCACTTTCCCATTACCTTCTACACCAATGACTTCCGCAGGTGTAATTAAGTTAATTTTGCCTTGATCTTTTAGTTCTTGAACTTTCTCTACCGAATCTAGATGCCCTCTAAATTCATTTCGTCGATGTATTAACGTGACCTCTTTTGCGATAGCACTTAAGTAAATACTCCAATCTAATGCCGAATCACCTCCACCAGCTATTACCACCGTTTTATCAGTGTAGAATTCAGGGTTTTTAATGATATATTCCACACCCTTGTCCTCATAATCACCTAAATTATCAATGAGAGGTTTTCGTGGTTCAAAGCTGCCCAAGCCACCAGCAATAGCCACTACAGGAGCCTGATGCTTAGTACCTTTATTAGTGGTGACAATAAACGTGCCATCCTCTTGCTTTTCGATGGTGTCAGCACGCTCACCAAGGGTAAATCCTGGTTCGAATTGTTTGCACTGTTCCAATAATTTATCGGTAAGGTCACCTGCTAAGATTTCGGGATAGGCAGGAATATCATAGATTGGTTTTTTGGGATAAATTTCAGAACATTGCCCGCCAGGCTGTGGCAAGGCATCTATTAAATGACATTTTAATTTTAGTAATCCAGCCTCGAAGACCGTAAATAATCCTGTTGGTCCAGCACCTATGATGAGTATATCCGTTTTTATCATAATATGTTCTACAATAGTGGAGCTTTTTTAGTTCGACTTTGACTACACAAAGGTCTTATTAAAAATATTAGCTTTAAATGATATTTATCAGTTTGAATGAAGGATTACTCATCCATTTTATTTTAATAAATCTGAAATCGTGATTACTTAGCAATTGAACGGTTTGTTTGAGTTCTCTTCCTTAGACGCTTTGAGCTCTGGAGGAAGCGAATAGTGAAAGCCTGACCCTTGCGGTTACGCCCAATTATGCCTCAATATTAATGACTTTTTCGATTTGAGGCGCATATTTTTTGATGGTCATCTCGACACCCGATTTAAGTGTCATTTGGTTCACGCTACATCCTACGCAAGCGCCTTGCAACTGTACTTTGACCAACTTATCGTCTTCAATGGCAAGCAGCGAAATATCACCTCCATCACTTTGAAGGAAGGGACGAATTTCGTCAAGGGCTTTTTCGACATTGTCTCTAATTTCTTCTGTACTCATTTATTTTTTATTTACTGCTGAACAACCAGCCATAGTGGTTATTTTTATCGCTTCGGTCGGTGGCAAATTATCGTTGCGTCTTACCACTTCCTGAACCACATTTTGCGTAAGTGTTTCAAAAGCAAGTTCTAAAGGAGTCGCTGTTTGCAACGCTGCAGGACGACCTACATCACCTGCTTCTCGAATACTTTGCACCAAAGGCAGCTGTCCTAAAAACATTACATCTAGGTCTTCAGCAAGATGTTTTGCACCTTCCTTGCCAAAAATATAGTATTTGTTTTCTGGCAATTCGGCTGGTGTAAAGTAAGCCATATTTTCGATAATACCTAACACTGGCACATTGATGCTATCCTGTTGGAACATCGCCACTCCTTTTTTGGCATCGGCTAAGGCTACATTTTGTGGTGTACTTACGACAACTGCTCCAGTAATTGGCAACGATTGCATAATGCTCAAGTGAATATCGCCTGTTCCTGGAGGCAAATCCAACAACAGAAAATCGAGCTCTCCCCAAGCAGCATCAAAGATCATTTGGTTTAATGCCTTGGCTGCCATAGGACCTCTCCAAACTACGGCTTGATCAGGTTTTGTGAAAAAACCGATAGACAGCATTTTTACTCCATAATTCTCGACAGGACGCATCTTGGATTTACCTTCAATAGTTACGGCAATCGGTCGCTCCAATTCCACATCGAACATGATAGGCATCGAAGGACCATAAATATCAGCATCCAAAACACCCACTTTAAATCCCATTTTAGCTAGAGTCACTGCAATATTTGCAGTAACCGTAGACTTCCCAACGCCTCCTTTTCCAGAAGCAACGGCTATGATATTTTGGATACCAGGAATCGGTTTACCCTTGATGGTATTGGTTTTTGGTGTTGCTGGTGCATCGACTTTTACGTTAACCTTAATCTTGGCCTTTTCATAAACCTTTTCGTGAATGGTTTTAAGAATATCGACCTCTGTCCGTTTTTTCGCTTGTAAACTCGGATTTTTAATCGTGATATCGACAATCACCTCATCGGAAAAAGTAACGACATTGGTGACTGCTCCACTCTCAACCATATTTTGTCCTTCGCCAGGCACAGTTATGGTTTCTAAGGCTTTAAGTATATCTTGTTTGTTTAATTTCATAAATTCAACTAGTAAACAATTTTGAAAACCAAAGAGGTTTCGACTTACTATGTAAGCTATCTTCGTTTAAAATTTGTTTTAAACTCGATAATGCTCAACCTGACAAGGTCTTCTATTCAGAATCATTCTAAATGCAAAGGTACATATTAAAGCTTGAAGATGGAAGTTTGCTAGATAGATGTTTCTTATGGTAGCATTGACAGTTATATCTATGTAAACTTCGTAGAAATTCACTTCGACTATTTAATGATGGTCGATGACTTAAACATGCTAAATTGAAGCTCTATTTGATCCTATTTCTTTTCGACAAAAGACAAAAAAACTGGATAAAAACAACAATTTCAACAACTTACCCTATCGTCTATGTACTCAAAATCAGTTATCTTTAGACAAAACTAACCAACCATGAAGCATATTTACCTATTCTGTTTTCTCTTTTTGACCATTACCACAAGCCTGAATGCTCAAATTATTGATATTCCTGATTCTGCGTTTAAATCTAGACTTGTAAACACTAATAACACTGTCGATAATGATGGTGATGGGCTGCTGAATAATAATGCAGACACAAATGATGATGGGGAAATTGACCTTAATGAAGCTTTAGCAGTTACAATGATGGACGTGGGTGTTCCTTATGGTGCTTCTTGGGCCGAGATTAATACTGTTGAAGGACTACAATACTTTACCAATCTTGAGTATCTAAACTGTCAAAATAACAATATTGCTTCATTGGATTTAAGTCCGTTCAGTGCTTTGGAAACCTTAATTTGCTATAATAATCAATTCACGTCATTAGATTTGTCAAATTCATCTACACTTCAAACATTACTTTGCGCTGGTAATAATTTGGGCTCTATTGATCTCAGTGCTTTAAGCAATCTCATTGATTTAAATGTTGGCAGTTGTGGTTTAAATAGTTTGGACGTATCCAATAATGGAAATCTGGAAAAACTACAATACTACTTCAACACGATTCAAAGTATTAATTTTGAAAATCTATCAAATCTTAAAGAGTTAAACTGTAGAGGTAATCAAATAAGTACTTTAGACTTAAGTGATTTGCCAAATTTGGAGATTTTTAATTGTAGTCAAAATGAATTGACCTCTTTGGATTTTTCTCAAAATTTGAATCTAGAAAATATAAACTGTAGTTTAAATCAACTTACCGAACTAAATATAAATCAGTTATCAGAGCTAAATGAACTATCTTTTAGCAATAATTTTCTGACCACGTTTGATTCTAACGGTACAAGTTTATATTTTATTGAAGCCCAAAACAACGCTTTGGAAACGGTTAATCTAAAAGATGGCATTAGTGGTGACTACATAAGCTATTTTTTGGAATACCACATAATTTATTATTTTTCAAATAACCCTATAGAAGTTATGTGTGTTGATGATTTCGGACTTGAAGCCAGTTATTTAAGTGCATATAACACCACGACTTATTGCACCTTTGTTCCTGGTGGCGAATACAATACTATAAGCGGACAAACATTTTTTGACAATAATGATGATGGCTGTGATGCTACAGATTATGTCATACCAAATTTAGTTTATTCTATATCGGATAGTTCTTCAGATGGTAATGTCGTATCCAATAATTCTGGAGTCTATAATTTTTATGTTGGTGAAGACACTTATTCCTTTTCACCAATTATAGAAAACCCGTCGTATTTCAATGTTTCTCCTGAAAATCAGACCGTATCATTTCCGTCTGACACCAGTCATTTCGAACAAGACTTTTGCATCACTCCTAATGGCATTTTTAATGATTTAGAAATCACTTTGATTCCTATGGACCAAGCGCGTCCTGGTTTTGATGCTGACTATAAACTCCTATATAAAAACAAAGGGTCAACAACATTATCAGGAAGTGTTTCGATGACCTTTCAGGATGCACTTATGGATTTAGTGTCCACTGTGCCAGTGGAAGACGCTCAAACTGGAAATACGCTCGAGTGGAACTTCAGCAATCTGAATCCGTTTGAAATTGGAGAAATTGAATTCACCATGAGCATCAATACACCTATGGACACACCACCTGTCAATGGTGATGACATCTTGGTGTTTGAGGCGTCGATTGTGTCCTCTGAAACCGATGAAACACCTTCAGACAATGTGTTCTCCTTAAACCAAACCGTTGTCAACTCCTTTGATCCAAACGACAAGACCTGTCTGGAAGGCGATACCATCTCTCCTGAACAGGTTGGTGAGTATCTCCACTACAGAATCCGTTTTGAGAATACCGGAACAGCAAATGCCATTAACATTGTGGTAAAGGACAATATCGATAGAAATACGTTGGATCTTTCGACGCTTGTTCCATTGGATTCGAGTCATGACTTTTTTACCAGAACCGTAGACGATGGCTCAGACTATTATGTCGAGTTCATTTTTGAAAACATCAACCTGCCTTATGACGATGCCAATAATGATGGCTATGTGGTGTTCAAGATCAAAACTTTGGATACACTTGCATTGGACGACCTCATTGAGAACGAAGCTGAAATCTATTTCGACTTTAACTTCCCGATTATTACCAATGTGGCGGAAACTACTGTAGCAACATTAAGTACCAATGAGGTGCAATTGGTAGAATCTAGCATTGTGGTATTTCCTAATCCTACAAGTCAGTCTTTATTTGTAAAGTCAAATTACAGCATAGATCAAGTAGCTATTTATGATATCTCAGGAAGATTGATAGAAGACATTAAAAATGAAGACTCACAAGACACCTTGGAAATTGACACTGAAAGGCTCTCTGCTGGAACCTATTTTCTGAATATTATAACTGATAACAACGTAACTATTAAAACCTTTATAAAAGAATAAAAGCACTATGAAACAGTTTTACACATTACTCATTATTGCCACTGTAGGTTTAACCTGCAATGCACAAATTATTGATATTCCAGATGCGAATTTTAAGAATGCTTTGGTAAACACGAATTGTGTTGACACTGACGGTGTTAATTATGGCGATTCAGATGCTGACACCAATAATGATGGAGAGATTAGTGTCTCAGAAGCAGAAGCAGTTGTTGAAGGGCTATATATTAGTAGCAATTCTATATCGTCTTTAGATGGCATTGAATTTTTTACCAATCTCACCGAATTATGGTGCGGTAATAATTCATTAACCAACATTAACAACAACATCAGCTCATTAAGCAATCTAAGAGTTCTTTATTGCAATGATAATCAATTAACCAACCTAGAAATAAGTAATATACCAAATCTAGAACTCTTATGTTGCTACAACAATCAAATGGAAAGTTTAAATGTAAACAGTTCTGGTGATCTAACTTTGATTTGTAGAGATAATCAATTGACTACGATCAATACGGATAATTTGCCTAATTTACGAAGTTTATCTTGTAGAAATAATTTAATTACATCACTTAACTTTGAAAATAATCCATTACTAGTAAATTTAAGTTGCAATGATAATTTGATTGGCGCTTTGGATTTAACAAACCAGACTCAACTTGAAAGCGTAAATTGTCAGAACAATCAAATTACTGAATTGACCTTCGGAACAATTCCTGGAAATGTTGGTTTAGGAACTGTTTTCACTTTAAATTGCTCAAACAATTTACTTTCTGAACTTGATTTGAGTAGTGTATACATGACACAACACGGTATTAATGTTAGCAATAATCAACTTACTACTTTAATTTTAAAAAATGGTGTTCCAAATATTTATGACTACCCAGAATTGTTTGGACAAGTCGTATTAACAAATAATCCTGATTTGGGTTTCATATGTGTTGATCCTTTCGAACAATCCTATATTGAAGGTTCAGCATCGAGCATTCCGGATTGTGTTGTAAATTCTTATTGTAATTATTTCCCAGGTGGTGAATATTTCCTTCTCGAAGGAAACATACAGTTAGATTTGAATAACAATGGTTGTGATGATAGTGATGATGTCATTTCTAATCTGAACATTGCTGTGTCCAGTGGATCGGTAGATGGTAACTTTGTCTCTAATAGTTCTGGCGATTATTTCATTCCTGTTCAAGATGGTAACCATACCATCACACCAATATTTGAAAACCCAGAGTATTATTCAATATCGCCTTCTAGCTTTAGCATTGAATTTCCTGAAGATGGTAATTCGAACATGCAAGATTTTTGTGTCTCACCAAATGGCATATACAATGATCTAGAAATAACAATCATTCCAATCGATGATGCGCGTCCTGGGTTCGATGCTTATTATAAACTCATTTATAAAAATAAAGGGACAACGGCTTTATCTGGCAGTGTCGATTTGACCTTTCAGGATGACCTTATGGATTTGGTATCTACTAATCCTAATGAAGATTCGCAATCTGGAAATACACTCACTTGGAATTTTGCAGACTTAAATCCTTTTGAAAATCGTGAGATTCTGTTCACCATGAACATTAACTCTCCAATGGACACGCCTCCTGTTAATGATGGTGACCTCTTGGTCTTTGAGGCTACTGTGAGTTCTTCAGAAACTGATGAAACGCCAGTTGATAATACTTTTACATTAAACCAAACCGTTGTCAACTCCTTTGATCCAAACGACAAGACCTGTCTGGAAGGCGAGACCATCTCTCCTGAACAGCTTGGTGAGTATCTCCACTACAGAATCCGTTTTGAGAATACCGGAACAGCAAATGCCGTTAACATTGTGGTAAAGGACAATATCGATAGAAACACGTTGGATCTTTCGACACTTGTTGTTGTTGATGCAAGTCATGAGGTTTTTATCCGATCTAGAGATTTTTTTTCCGACTACTATGTAGAGTTCATTTTTGAAAACATCAACCTGCCTTTTGACGATGCCAATAATGATGGCTATGTGGTGTTCAAGATCAAGACTTTGGATACACTTGCATTGGACGACCTCATTGAGAACGAGGCTGAAATCTATTTCGACTTTAACTTCCCGATCATTACCAATGTGGCGGAAACTACGGTTGCGACGCTTAGCACTGAGGATGTTGAAATTGCTGATAACGGAATCGTTTTGTTTCCGAATCCAACGCTCAATACACTGTTTGTAAAGTCAGAACATGCTATTGAAGCCATTAGCATCTATGATATCTCAGGAAGGTTGATTCAGGAACTTTCAGGAACAGGTCCTGAAAATACAATTGAAATACATACGAATGACCTTGCTTCGGGCACTTATTTCTTGAACATCAAAACAAACGATAACTCTACAGTAAAATCATTTATAAAAGCTTAGCTTACTGAAGTTCTTTCGCTGGATCCCAATATACAGCTTCCAAATTCTGTATTTGGTTATTCTCAATAGTAATGCCTTCACTTTCGAGAAGTTGTTGCATTAAGTTTGTACCATCAAAATGATGTTTTCCTGTTAGTAATCCTTTTCGGTTCACCACACGATGTGCAGGCACATCCTTTCCTGAAGAGCCATTCATGGCATAACCAACCATTCTGGCACTTCGCTTGGCTCCAAGGTAATTGGCAATAGCACCATAACTGGTTACCCTTCCATAAGGGATCAACCTTGCAACCTCATAAACACGCTCGAAAAAATTAAGTGTTTCTGGTTTCATTACAGGTCTTTCAAAATATTGATCAAGGTAAACACAGAAACAATCCCAGTTATAATACCAATGCTATAGTTCATGTTTTTTTGTGAAGTGAATTTCTTGTCCTTAATCTTGTCGAAGAAGAAAATGTATACATATAGCATCACAAAAGTTCCAGTTGCTGCACCCGAACAATAGGTAAGCATGCTGATTTTTTCAAAGTCAAACCATCCGAACGTTGCAATGGTTATGGTCATATAGGCTTGATACGGAATCGGAAATACATTAATGGCAGAGAGAAACATCCCTTGAAAAAAACGACTGTACGGACTTCTAATTCCGTTTTCCTCATTCTCGATTTTGGGTTTTGGTGCGGACTTTGCCAAGACCAAAAAATAAATGGTTATCAGCACAAAAATGACAAAGGCGACGCGCTGTAAGATTTCAACAACATCCCTATGGTTATTGAGATAACGTGCGAACATTGCTGCAATGTAGGTTTGCAGGAAGACAACCCAACACACACCAATGGAAAATGCGATTCCTCGTCCATGTCCATCTTTCAAGCTAATTTTGGCAGCTGTCATATTGAGCAAACCTGGTGGAACCACACCCACAAGTGCAATCACCAATCCAAGTAAAAAAATGACAGTAATGCTCACATTATCTTAATTTAAACCTAATATACGTAATTGGTTTGTTATGTTCTAGATATTGGGATTCATAATAGGTTTGGATGTTTGTGACATCTTCGGGACTTCCTTCTTGGTGATATACATTATGGTTTGCATAAAGTACCTCATGACCAGCTCCATGAAGCAAGCCAAGGGTATAGCCATGCATAAACTCACTATCGGTTTTCAAATTGACGATACTTTCAGGTTTTAATATCGCCTTGTATCGCTTTAAAAAATTAGAATTGGTCATACGATGCTTAGTACGCTTGTATTTTATCTGAGGATCTGGAAAGGTAATCCATATTTCATCCACCTCATTCTCAGCAAAGGCATAATCGATTAACTCAATTTGAGTGCGCAGAAAAGCGACATTTGAAAGCTTGTCTTCGATAGCCGTCTTCGCGCCTCTCCAAAAGCGTGCACCTTTGATATCGACACCTATAAAGTTTTTATTTGGATACTTCCGAGCCATTTCAACCGAGTACTCGCCTCGACCACAACCCAGTTCCAATACAATTGGATTTTCGTTTTTGAAAACCTGTTCATTCCATTTGCCTTTGAGCGCAAATTGCGATTGTATTAGTTCATCCCGTTTTGGTTGATACACATTACTGAAGGTCTCGTTTTCCTTAAATCGCTTGAGTTTGTTTTTACTTCCCACTGTAAAGAATTTAACAATTTCTTATCTTTCAATTTTCGGTGGTAAAATTAAGGAAACATTTTAAGCTTTAACTTTGTTTTTCCTGAAATGCAGATTGCAATGTATGACAACGATTCAGCAAAAGAAACGAATTTTAGTGGCACCTTTAAATTGGGGCTTGGGTCATGCCACACGATGTATCCCAATTATAAATGCACTACTTAGGCATAATTTTGAACCCATTATTGCAAGTGATGGTATAGCCTTGCAGCTATTGAAAAAGGAATTTCCACAGATAATCTCATTTGAGTTGCCATCATATCAAATCACTTATCCTAAAAAAGGAAAGCATTTTAAGTTGAAGCTACTTCAGAATTCCCCTAAACTAATTGCTGCCATCAAAGCGGAAAAGCAAGCTATAGCATCAATCATTGCTAGGCACCACATTGATGGTATCATATCTGACAATCGATTGGGAATCTACCATAAAGGGTTGCCCTGTGTATTTATAACACATCAGCTTGAGGTTTTAAGCGGAAACACGACTTGGTTGAGTTCTAAATTGCATCAAAAAGTGATGCGTCGTTTCCAAGAATGTTGGGTTCCCGATAGTGCTGGAGCGACAAATTTAAGTGGAAGATTAGGACATCAGGAACTTCCTGATATATCCCTAAAGTATATTGGTCCACTGAGCCGTTTTTCCAAACAAAAACGACCAATCATCAATGATGTACTTGTTCTGCTTTCAGGACCAGAACCACAACGCACACTCCTAGAAGAAAAGCTCTTATCCGAATTCAAAGCTTACGATGGCAAGGTGGTTTTTGTAAAAGGAAAGATTGAAGAAGAACAACACATTTCCGAAGAAGGTCAAATGACCATCTACAACTTTATGACTAGTGAGCAATTGCAAGATACCATCAATGAAAGCACCTTAATAGTTTCGAGGTCTGGTTATACAACGATTATGGATTTGGCAAAGCTGGGAAAAAAAGCCTTTTTTATTCCTACACCAGGACAGTTTGAGCAAGAATATCTTGCGCAACATTTGCAAAACCTAAATTACACACCAAGTTGCAAACAGGATGCGTTTAACATTGCATACCTTTCGGAAGTTAACAACTATAAGGGTCTAACCGTAACAAGTGATGAACCTGACTGGAATGAACTATTTAGCCTTTTCTAAGGTGAATGAAAATTCACTTCCGACGTTAAGTTCACTTTCGACATAAATCTTCTCATCATGTGCCTCAATAATATGCTTGACGATGGACAACCCAAGTCCGGAACCACCTTCTTTTCTAGATCCACTTTTATCCACTCTAAAGAAGCGTTCGAACAAACGTGGTAAATTGGCTTCAGAAATTCCTTCGCCATTATCGGTTACTCGAACAATCACTTTGTTTTTTATCAAGTTTTCAATACTGACTTCGGTCGTTCCTTTTTCTTCACCATATTTGATGGAGTTTACGATAAGGTTGGTCAATACTTGTTGAATGCGTTCTTTATCTGCTTGTACCATAATGGGCTGATCGTATTCCATATCGAACATCAGTGAGATTTTCTTTTTGGACGCTTTCATTTCGAGCAGGTCAAACACGTTTTGAACCAGTTCGACGATATTGAAAGTCTCAATGTTAAGGCGTAAATCGCCAACCTCAAGCTTAGTGATCATATCGAGATCCTTAACAATATATATTAAGCGCTCTAAACCTTTATTGGCACGATTAAGGTACTTTTCGCTTACTTTCTTATCATCAATTGCGCCATCCAACAAGGTCAACAAATACCCTTGAACCGTGAATAAAGGTGTTTTTAGCTCATGCGATACATTACCAAGAAATTCCTTTCGGTATTCCTCTCTTACTTTGAGGGTTTCAATTTCAAGTTTTTTGTTTTTGGCATACTTATCAATTTCTTCTGTAAGCGTTGCCATATCGGTTGTAAAAGGCTGTTTTCGTAAAGATGTAGACTCTAAAAGTGTAAGGTCGTCGTAGATTTGCTTCACTCTTCTGTAAATAAAACGCTCTACACGATATTGAATCACAATAAATGATAGTACGTAGGTACTGATGGCGAAGGCCACGATATACAAAATGTCCACGGAATGCAATAGATACAAAAAAACACTCGATAAGAGCGTTAAAAAAATAGTGATGTACAGAGACGTTCTGAAAGCGAACCTATACGTTTTTTTTAATTTGTTTTGCATCAATCTACAAACTTATACCCAACGCCTTTAATGGTTTTAAACTTCTTGTCACCAATCTTTTCACGTAGTTTTCTAATATGGACATCTATAGTTCGACCACCGACTACAACTTCATTTCCCCAAACTTTATCAAGGATTTCTTCACGTTTAAACACCTTATTGGGTTTTGTTGCTAGCAAAGATAACAATTCAAACTCTTTTCTTGGTAGGACGAGCTCTTTCCCTTTGATATTAATTTTATATTCTTCCCTATTGATGGTTAGGTTACCGATTTTCAGGATTTCATCAGTTTTTTCATCATCCTTTAGTCGTCTTAACAATGCTTTGACCTTACTTACCAAAACCTTTGGTTTTATAGGTTTGGTAATGTAGTCATCAGCACCAGCTTCAAAACCAGCCATTTGAGAGTAATCTTCACCTCTAGCGGTCAAGAATGTGATGATGGTTTCACTCAATTCCGGAACTTTTCTTATCTGTTCACAAGCTTCAATACCGTCCATTTCTGGCATCATGACATCTAGAATTATCAGTTGCGGTTTTTCTTTCTTTGCTTTTTTTACACCTTCAACACCATTTTCCGCGGTAATTATCTGATACCCTTGAGACGATAAATTGTAGCCTACAATTTCCAGAATATCAGGTTCGTCATCAACCAGCAAAATTTTAATATCCCTTTTTTTCATTAGATTAAGTTATTACCATTTTGAGTCGTAAAGATACCATTAATAACAAAATGTTATACCAAGCTTAAGATTCATAACATTAAGTTAACCTAACAAATCGATTCATTCTATTTTCTTACATTTCCAATACACTATGTTATTTTAATGTAAAATACCGATTTAGTCTCCAAAAGATTACCCAAAACTGCAAAAACTAAGTATATTTGTATGTTAATTTTTATAATACAATCTAATTCTAAATAATTATGAAAAAACTTTACTTTTTATGTGCAACCCTATTAATGGCAGCATTGTCAACTGCTCAAACCACAGACTTATTGATCAGTAAGTATGGTGAGGGAAGTGCAGACAATAAATTTCTTGAAATATACAACGGCACAGGTGCTGATGTCGATTTAAGTGGATATTCATTATCCTCTTGTTCGAATGGCTGTAATGTAATTGGAGAATTTGATTTCCCTGATAATGTTACGTTTGAAGCAGGTACTATTTTAGCCGATGGTGATGTTTATGTTATAGCACATCCAGATGCTGACCCTACAATTCTTGCAAATGCCGATACAACTTTCCAATTTTTGAGTAATGGAGATGATGCCTTCGCATTAACACTTGTTGGTGCAACCGCTGACACTTATACGATTATTGACTTAATGGGAGATTTAGGTGAAGACCCAGGTTCAGGATGGGCTGTTGCAGGTGTGACTAATGGTACACAAAATGCAACATTAACAAGAAAAACATCGGTATGCAGTCCTAACCCAACACCTCTAGGGTCTTTTGGTACTGATGCCGCAACTTCAGAATGGAATATTGGTGCCTCAAACTCCGGATGGGATACGTTAGGATCTTTTGTAGGTTGTTCTACAACGCCTGTAGTTTCTATTTCATCACCTGCTGACTCTTCAGAGTTACCTGCAGGCACAACAACTGTGGATGTTATGTTTTCAACTGAAAATGCTCCTGGTGGATCAACAGTCGATGTTACTGTAATCACGAATGGTGGAACTCCTGTAGTCACTAATGATGTAACAAGCCCTTTTACTATTGATCCAACGGCAGATGGCGATATGTTTGTCGTTATTGTCGAATTGGTAGATGGTGGTGTTTTGGCATCTGATACCACAAGTTTTAGTATTTCTTACCCTTGTGACATCCAAGTTGGAGAAATCATTTCTACTTGTGATACTGAAACCAATATGACAGATGACACCTATACAACTACACTTGCTTTTACAGGTGGCGGAACCACAACCTATACTATTGATACTGGTGGAGTTGGTGTTGTAGGAGGTGACGACCCATCTTCTGTTGCTGAAGGTACTATCGAAATTACTGGTGTTACTGAAGGTACGAACTTTACTGTTACATTTACAGGTAATCCTGCAAATAGTAGCTGTGATTTCACAAGAGACATTACCAGTCCGGTTTGTATTGGTACAATCACTTGTCCAAATGTTGGTGATGTCATCATCACTGAAATCATGAAAAATCCGAATGCTGTTAACGATGGTGACGGAGAATACTTTGAAGTTTATAACACCACGGCTTCTGCCATCGATATGCAAGGTTGGGTGATTTCAGATCTTGATGGAGACATGCACACGATTGCGGCTTCTGTCTCAGTTCCTGCAATGGGATATGCTGTATTTGGCATCAATGCCGATTCTGGATCAAATGGTGGTATTACCGTAGACTATGAATATAGTGGAGTGAACCTATCTAATGGTGCAGATGAAGTTCAAATCGTCTGTAGTGGTACTATAATCGACGAAGTGCAATACAATGATGCAGATTTCCCAGACACTGCTGGTGTGGCTATGGAATTAGCGGTTTCTGAATTTGATAGTGTGAGCAATGACGATGGTATGAATTGGGGAGATGCAACTAACGATATCGGAACAGGGGATTTAGGAACTCCAGGAGACACTAATAGTTTCTCATTATCTGTTGACAGTTTTACTACAAACAACTTCTCTGTATATCCAAATCCTACCACAACTGGATTTGTTAACATCACAAGTGCCAATAGCAACGCTATTTCTGTTGTAGTATATGATATCTTAGGAAAACAAGTTATCAGTGAAACATTAAGCAATGATCGTTTAGATGTCTCAACATTAAACGCTGGTGTTTATGTGTTAAAGATTACCCAAAGCGATGCTTCTATCACTAAAAAGTTGGTGATTAAATAAAATCGCATTAGAATAGCATTTGAAAGCGTTGTCTCTAAGGCAACGCTTTTTTATTTTTGCATTTATGATACACAAGGAAGCTATTTTTTCAATAACTTCAGAAACTGCGTTTGAAGCGTTGTGCTTGGACGTATTCAAATTTCAGTTTGAACACAATACGGTCTATCGCTCTTTTTGTGATTTATTGTATAAGCATCCCAGTGATATCAATACCGTAGAACAAATTCCGTTTTTACCCATTCAGTTTTTTAAAACCCACTCTGTTGTAAGTTCCAACGAGAAGGTACAAACAACATTTTCAAGTAGTGGAACCACAGGAGCGATGACCAGCAAGCATCATGTTACCGATTTGTCATTATACGAACAGAGTTTTGTTTTAGGATTTGAGCAAGCCTATGGAAACATTCATGATTATGTCATTCTAGCGCTTTTACCAAATTATCTAGAACGAAAAGGGTCTTCATTGGTTTACATGGTGAACGATTTGATTTCCAAATCAAGGCATTCTGAAAGCGGGTTCTACCTCGACGATCTAGACACCTTACAACTCAAACTGCGCACTCTGGATGCCAAGGGAGAAAAAGTACTGCTTTTAGGCGTTTCCTTTGCCTTATTGGATGTCATTGAAACATATCAATTTCAACTCCAAAATACCATTGTTATGGAGACAGGTGGCATGAAAGGCCGTAGAAAGGAACTGGTCCGTGAAGAGTTGCATGCCAAACTGAAAAATGGCTTTGGAGTTACGCACATTCATAGTGAATATGGAATGACAGAACTATTAAGTCAGGCCTATTCCAAGGGTAGCGGCATTTTTGGATGTCCGCCTTGGATGAAAGTCATCACTCGCCATCCAGAAGACCCATTAAGTCTTCAAGAGCAAGGAAAAACAGGAGGCTTAAATATCATTGATTTAGCAAACATAAATTCGTGTTCTTTTATTGCTACACAAGACCTAGGTCGCGTAAATCTCGATGGAAGTTTTGAGATTATAGGTCGATTCGATTCGAGTGATATTAGAGGTTGCAATTTGATGGTTTTATAATCAAAAGTCTGTAAGGTTACCAAAAACAATTCGACCAAATAATTGAAGTACGACGTTATAGAATGAAAATTCAATGAAAAAGAAAAACGGTTACTTCGAATAGTTGATTGGTTAATGTTAAGCGTCCTGTCTCTCGATGGGACGCTTTTCTTTTTAGAGATACACAACCACTTTTTGATACAGTGTTTATATTGGACTTTACTAAAAAAAGGTAGTCTTTTCAAAATACACGACTTAGGCCAAAGCAAAAAACAGCTTATTCCTTATGAAGAAAGGCAGAATGCGTGGTGCTTTTAACAAATCATATCTTTTAGTTTACCTTGATGATATAGGTATTCTTCTTTCCTTTATTTAATATGATGTAGGTATCATTGATTAAATCGTCAGTCGTTAATTTATAATCTTCCTTGACTTTTTCCTTGTTTACTGCAATCGCATTTTCCTTGAGTGCACGACGTGCTTCACCATTTGATGCTAAAAAGTTTGTCTTGGCAGACAAAGCGCCAATCATATCTATTTCAGAGAGTTCTTCTCTAGAAATCTCGGCTTGCGGCACACCTTCAAACACATCTAAGAAGGTTTTTTCATCCAAGGTCTTAATATCATCCTTAAATGTTTTACTGAATAGGATATTAGAAGCTTTCTCAGCATTTTTAAAATCCATTTCCGAATGTACCAATGTCGTTATCTCTTTGGCCAAACGTTTCTGTAATTCCCTTAAATGTGGAGCCTCTTGATGCGACTTGACAATGTTGTCAATCTCATCTTGAGTTAAAAACGTGAATATCTTGATGTATTTTTCGGCATCCTCATCACTGGAATTCAACCAATATTGATAGAATTTGTATGGTGACGTTCGATTGGCATCCAACCACACATTTCCACCTTCAGATTTACCAAATTTTGAACCGTCGCTTTTGGTAATCAACGGACAAGTAATCGCATAACCTTTTCCTTGGGCAATACGTCTAATGAGTTCAGTTCCAGTGGTGATATTTCCCCATTGATCACTTCCTCCCATTTGAATCGTACAATTGTTTACTTTATAAAGGTGTAAAAAATCATACCCTTGAACCAATTGATACGTAAACTCTGTAAAAGACATGCCATCAGTGGATTCGGACGAAATTCTATTTTTAACCGAATCTTTGGCCATCATATAGTTGACGGTAATGTGTTTACCTACATCACGTATGAACCCTAAAAACGAAAACGTCTTCATCCAATCATAGTTATTCACTAAAACCGCTGCATTAGGCGCATCACTTTCAAAATCCAAAAAATGGGCCAATTGCTTTTTTATAGCTTCTTGATTATGACGCAATGTGGTCTCATCCAGCAAATTACGCTCACTTGATTTTCCTGAAGGGTCACCGATCATACCTGTTGCACCACCTACCAAAGCAAAAGGCTTATGGCCACAACGCTGATAATGCGCCAATAACATAATAGGGACTAAATTTCCGATATGCAAAGAATCTGCAGTAGGATCAAAGCCAACATAGGCAGAGCGCATGGCTTCCATTAAGTGCTCTTCGGCTCCAGGCATTGTGTCGTGAACCATGCCTCTCCATTGTAATTCCTCTACGAAATTCTTAATCATAACTCTGTTTTTTTAAATCTTAGGCAAAGATAGATTTATAGCGGAAAAGACAAAAGACAATCATAAAAAAGGCTACATTTACACTATGATATTGGTCACTGGTGGTACTGGATTAGTTGGATCGCACTTATTATTCGAACTTGTGAGTAATAATAGGCCTGTTAGGGCAATTTATAGAAGAGCCCATAAGTTGGAAATGGTTAAAAAGGTTTTCGGCTATTATACGGATGCTGTTGACGAATTCTATAATCGTATTGAGTGGGTTGAAGCTAATATCAATGACATTCCTGCTTTGGAAGTTGCTTTTACTAACGTTTCTTATGTTTATCACTGTGCGGCATTTATAAGCTTTGAACCCGACAAATACTATCAACTTCGGAAGGTAAACATCAAGGGGACTGCAAATATTGTCAACCTTTGTATTTCACATCATGTAAAGAAATTATGTTATGTGAGTTCTATTGCTGCAATTGGCAATGCACAACATCCAGACACATTAATCACTGAACAAACCGAATGGAATCCTGAAGCAGACAACAGTGTTTATGCCATTACAAAGTATGGCGCAGAATTGGAAGTTTGGCGTGGCACTCAGGAAGGTGTAGATGCGGTTATTGTGAATCCTGGAATAATTTTAGGTCCTGGATTTTGGAAAGGTGGTGGAAGTGGCAGTTTATTTAAGCGAATTCACAAAGGGTTAAAACATTATCCAAAAGGTTCAACCGCTTATGTTGATGTTTGGGATGTGGTCGATGCTATGTTACAATTGATGTCTAGCGACATTATAAATGAACGTTATATTGTCATTGCCGAAAATTTATCGTTTAAGTCCTTTAACGATAAAGTCACAACAGCTTTTAGTTTGCCTCCTATTCGTAAAGAGGCAACTCCATTGTTATTAGCTATAGCTTGGCGATTGGATTGGCTTAACCATAAACTCTTCGGAAAACGCAGGAAGCTTTCAAAACAACTGGTCAAGTCTATTTTGACAAAAACCGTTTATGACAATTCTAAAATTAAAAAGGCCTTAGACTTTAGGTTTAAGTCAATTGACCATTCGATTTCTGAAGTGGTTGATTATTATTTAAGGGATTCAAAATGAACCTTGGGATTAATTTTGTTCCTTTTTTTCAGTTTGTTTCAATTGTGGTACGCCTTTAATTTTAATAGTGTCGTTGAGCTTTCTAAGCGAATCTTTCTCTCGCAATCTGCGCTTATCTTCCTCATCAACTAACTTTTGATAGTGTTTCATATCATTGTCAATCCGCGTCTTTATATCGGCAATTATCATTTCATAATCGTCGACATAAAACCCATAATAGGCATTACTTTCAGCAAACTGTAAACTATCAATACCATATTTTTCAAACACATAATTCTCTGGATAAATACCATGATCCTCCAAAATCATCTTATTCGATCCTTTTGCAGCATTTAAAACAAAGACATCGTATAAGATATCTACCATCTTTTCCTTTGGAATAAGATTCTCTGGTTTTTCGGGTGCTCCCGAAGAATGGCAACCCAAAAGCGATATCATAATGAGGCTTAAAATGATTCTTCTCATCGATCAAATGTTAGTCGTTTCGCGGCTTTTACATCCAAAACCTTAAAATTGTTGTATACCAAGCTTCCATTTAGGAAAGTGTGCGTTATTCTCGACTTGAAGGTCGTGCCCTCAAAAGGTGACCAAGCACATTTGTACAAGATATTGTCTTTGTTTACTGTCCACGGACTATTTAAATCAACGATTGCCAAATCTGCATAGTATCCTTTTTTGATATAACCGCGTTTTTCCACCTGAAATAAAATGGACGGATTATGCGCCATTTTTTCTGCAATCTTTGGTAGTGAAATTTTTTCACGATGGTACATTTCGCACATGGCAACCAAGGCATGTTGTACCAAAGGGCCTCCCGAAGGAGCTTTGGTGTATGGATTGTTCTTTTCCGCTATTGTATGTGGCGCATGATCGGTAGCAATCACATCTATACGATCATCTAATAGTGCTTCCCATAATTGCGCTCTGTCTTTTGCCGTTTTTACAGCAGGATTCCATTTGATATGTGTTCCTTTTCTTGCGTAGTCCTCATCACTAAACCAAAGGTGGTGAATACAAACTTCTGCTGTGATTTTTTTATCCCTTAAAGGAATTTTATTGGTGAATAATTTGGTTTCCTTTCCTGTAGATAAGTGAAAGACATGTAAACGTGCTCCTGTTTTCTTGGCGAGTTCAATAGCTTTGGAAGAAGATAAGTAGCAGGCTTCTTCACTACGTATGATAGGATGTTTTTCAATAGGAATATTCTCTCCAAACTCGTCAATATGCGCTTGAAGGTTTGTCCTAATGGTCGCTTCGTCTTCGCAGTGGACTGAAATCACCATGTCTGTACTACTGAATATCTTTTCTAAAACTTGCGGATTATCGACCAGCATATTTCCGGTAGAAGAGCCTAGGAACAGTTTCAATCCAGCAACAGTTTTAGTATCCACCTTCAGGATTTCATCCAAATTATCGTTAGTTCCACCAAACATGAACGAGTAATTAGCGTAAGAGGATTTTGAAGCGATATCAAATTTTTCCTCTAGCTTTTCAACCGTAGTTGTTTGCGGATTTGTATTTGGCATTTCAATAAATGAGGTGATACCTCCAGCCAAAGCCGCACGGGATTCTGTTTCGATGTTAGCCTTATGTGTCAAACCAGGCTCCCTAAAATGCACCTGATCATCAATACAACCAGGAAATACATGTTTTCCTTCGGCATCAATTATGGTTACATCAGCAGATTTAGCACTAATGGAACTTGCAACCTCTTTGATTAATTCGCCTTCAATGAGAATATCGCCTTCTACGACTTTACCCTCATTTACAATGTTGGCATTCTTGATAAGTGTGATCTTATTGCTCATTTTATTTGCCAAAAATACTTTTAAGTTTCATTTTAACAACTCCAAAAATGGCTTCAGAAATAATGCTTCCGCTCATTTTGGATTTTCCTTTGGTTCTATCTGTAAAAATCACAGGCACCTCCACAATGTTGAACTTTTTGAGGTAGGCCTTAAATTTCATTTCAATTTGAAAGGCATAACCTACGAATTTGATGTGATCCAAATCTATAGCTTCCAATACCTTTCGATGGTAACAAACAAATCCTGCTGTGGTATCGCAAATGTTCATACGTGTAATAAGTCTCACATACTTTGATGCACCATACGATAATAACACGCGACTCATAGGCCAATTTACAACATTGACGCCATTAACATATCTCGAGCCAATCGACATATCTGCACCTTCATTGGCACAAGCATTATACAAGTAAATCAGGTCATCTGGATTGTGTGAAAAATCGGCATCCATTTCAAAAACATAGTCATAATGACGCTCTAAACACCATTTAAATCCGGCAATATATGCCGTTCCCAAACCCGTTTTACTCGTTCTCGACAGCAGGTGCAAGCGATCTCCAAATTTGTCTTGCATTGACTTGACCTTGCTTCCTGTTCCATCTGGAGAACTATCATCAACAACCAAAATGTCAAATTGTTTGTACTGTGAAAGTACCGCATTGACTATAGCTTCGATATTTTCGATTTCATTGTATGTTGGTATGATAACGATGGCATCTCGCATTAATGCAGTAATGGCTATGATGATTAGATGTCAACAAAAGTAAGTTTTTAAAATCTAACATTTCAGTCTTTAAATCATAAACAATGTTAATTTCAAAATGTGTGTATTATTGGCAAAAATTGACATAAAATGCTAAGAAATTCTTCATAGTTTTGTATTATGTTAAGAGATGTCATTTCGAACGATTGGTTCACCTTTTTCATTGTCTTAGGGTTGGCTTGCCTTACCATATCCAAATATATGTTTTCGCATCGGTTTAAGGATTTTGTAGCAGTCATCGGAAACTCTAAGTATTTGAAGATTTATGCACGAGACCAAAAATTCATTGATGGCTTTGATGCTTTACTCTTTGGAAACCTGATCATATCGGTATCGGTATTTGCCTATGTTGTCTATTCGACATTTGTAAGTGCTGCGGAGTTTAATCCCAATCAATTTTTCAAGTTACTTTTTGGAGTAGGTGTATTATTTTTGATAAAAATTCTACTGGAACGATTGATAGGCAGCATTTTTGAAATAGATGAACTTATTGATTCTTACCTCTTTCAGAAAACAACCTTCAAAAATTACACAGGACTGATATTACTTCCTATAAATTGCATTTTAATTTATACCTTAGAGCCTTCTAAATCAATCATTTTTATAATGTTAGCCCTATTGATTGTGGTAAATCTTGTGGGATTTATTTCTACATTCAAAACGCATCAAAAACAACTTTTAAACAACATATTCTATTTTATTTTGTATCTTTGCGCTCTTGAAATCGGACCCTATCTGATTTTATATAAGTTAATTAAAGATTTCAACGCTTAAAACCGCTTAAAGGAATATGACGAAAGTGAAAACCATTTTAGTGTCCCAACCAGAACCTAAAATTGAAAACTCACCTTACTTTGATCTTCAGGAGAAGCAAAAAGTAAAAATCGATTTCAGACCGTTTATCCATGTCGAAGGAGTTGAGGCTAAGGAAATCAGACAGCAAAAAGTCGATCTTTCCAATTATACTGCTATTATTTTAACCAGTAGAAATTCTGTGGACCATTTCTTTAGAGTGGCCGATGAAATGCGCTTCAAGGTGCCTGATACGATGAAATATTTTTGCCAGTCGGAAGCTGTAGCGTATTACCTTCAAAAGTATGTGGTTTACAGAAAGCGTAAGATTTATGTTGGAAAACGAACGTTTGCAGATTTAGTACCTTTATTCAAGAAGTACAAAGATGAAAGTTTTCTATTACCTACAACAGACAAATTGAAGCCTCAGGTTCCTGAGATACTTGACGACTTGAATGTGAAATGGAAACAAGCTGTATTCTACAAAACAGTTATCAGTGATTTATCTGATCTTGCAAATGTGTATTATGATATCTTGGTATTCTTCAGTCCGTCAGGAATTGAATCTTTATTTCACAACTTCCCTGAGTTCAAACAAAATGATACGCGTATTGCAGTGTTTGGCAATACAACCATTAAAGCTGTGGAATCCCATGGCCTGAGAGTGGACATTGCAGCACCAACACCTGAAACACCATCTATGACAATGGCATTACAAAAATATATTGATAAGGTAAACAAAGGAAAGTAATTTGCTTGGACCTTACATCTATTCAAAAAAAAGCGATTTCAAATGAAATCGCTTTTTTTTTGATAATTCCTTCAAGGCTTAAAAAGCATAACGCTGAGGACCACCTCTTCTAATTTCTTCGCTCGCATAATCTTCAAATTTCTTGAAGTTTTCACGAAACGCATTAGCGAGTTTAAATGCTGTTTTATAATAAGCTTCGTCGTTGTTCCATGTTGTTCGCGGACTCAACACTTCCTTAGGTACACCAGGACAAGTTCTTGGCTGTGCCACACCAAACACAGAATGGATATGGTAATCGTCATAATTATACAATCCTAGATCGCCATTAAGCACTGCGCTAATCATTGCTCGAGTATATTTCAATTTCATTCTAGTACCAACACCGTAAGAACCTCCTGTCCAACCTGTGTTCACCAACCAAACATTGACTCCAGCTTCTTTCATTTTATGGCTTAGCATTTCAGCATATTTGGTAGGATGCAAAGGCATAAATGGAGCACCAAAACAAGCTGAGAAACTTGGTACAGGCTCATCGATTCCTGCTTCGGTACCTGCAACTTTTGCCGTATATCCAGAGATAAAATGATATGCCGCTTGACTAGGAGTTAATTTTGAAATTGGAGGCAAAACACCAAATGCATCTGCAGTAAGGAAAAATATATTTTTTGGATTGGTACCAATAGACGGTTTTTTAATATTATCGATGTGATAAATAGGATAACTTACTCTTGTATTTTGGGTGATACTAGTATCAGCAAAGTCGACTTCACCTTTGTCATTGATTATGACATTTTCTAGAATGGCTCCAGGTTTAATCGCATCATAAATTTCAGGTTCTTGTTCTTTTGATAAGTTTATCACTTTCGCATAACAACCACCTTCAAAATTAAACACCGTATTTTCATTAGTCCAACCATGTTCGTCATCACCAATCAAACTGCGATCTGGATCTGTTGACAAAGTTGTTTTACCTGTTCCAGATAGGCCAAAGAAAATTGCGGTATCACCTTCTTTTCCAACATTGGCACTACAGTGCATTGGTAATGTGTTTTTGAATACAGGAAGAATAAAGTTCAATGCAGAGAATATACCCTTTTTTATTTCACCAGTGTAGCCTGTTCCTCCAATGATCGCCTTTTTCCTTGTAAAATCGAGTATGGCAAAATTATGTTGACGTGTGCCATCTACTTCTGGGTTAGCCATGAATCCTGGCGCATTAACCACAGTCCATTCTGGTGTGAAATTTTTCAATTCTTCTTCCGAAGGACGCAAGAACATATTGTAGGCAAACATATTGCTCCAAGGGTATTCATTGATAACACGAATATTCAATCGATAATTATCATCGGCACAAGCATAGCTATCTCTAACAAAAACTTCTTTTCCAGATAAATACGCCGTGATTTTCTCGTACAATTTCTGAAATTTTTCAGAATCAAACGGTTTATTAATATTTCCCCACCAAACGCGATCCTCTGTAATATCATCTTTCACTATAAATCGATCCTGAGGAGATCGTCCTGTAAATTCTCCTGTATTTACAGCTAAGGTATTATTGGAAGTTTCGACACCTTGTCCCTTTTCGACAGCAATTTCCTGGAGTTGCTCAGGAGATAGTTGGTATCTAACCGTTGCATCTTTTATACCGTATGTATCTAACGAAATCGTTTTCGTAACTTGTGTATGGTTTACCATAATTTTCTTTGTGTTGTTTACAATGCAAAATTACACATTATTTTAAAGTAGCTTTACTATTTTAGGATTTATCGGACTTGATTTTCAAAAAGTTTATCAACATGACCAACCATGCCATTATTAGTAGTAATCCGCCTATTGGAGTGACAAAACCTATTCGTCTAAAATCGATTGGAGAAAGCTCATTTGTAGCTAATCCATAGATCGACCCAGAAAAAAACACAACACCAACCACCACAAGATAAAATATCGTGTTCCTTGTCGTATTTTTTAGAAATGAATTGGTTCCTAGGAACAATAGAAACAAAGCATGATACATTTGATATTTTACGCCTGTTTCAAAGGTTTGAAGCCCTTCATGGGAAATCTTAGGTTTTAATCCATGAGCTCCAAAAGCTCCTAGAATTATTGCAATCACTCCTAGTAAGCATCCGGCAACAAGAATTTTTTTGTTCATATATAAATGAGATTTTGGTTTTTAGAACCCTTAGTATTTAGTAATTTCGTTTTGAAATTTTCAATTTGAAGATTCTTTAACAAAATTACTCAACTCGACCCATTATGCGAAAAATTTTAATCGTTGGTGCTGGAAAATCTGCCTCATATCTCATTAAGTATTTGTTAGATAAATCTACTGAAGAAGATCTGCACCTTATTGTAGGTGATATTAATATAAGAAATGCCAAAAAACTCATTGGAGATCATGAAAACGCCAATGCTATTTCATTGGATGTATTTGATAAGGTCTCTAGACAAGCTGCCATTCAAAGTGCCGACATTGTAGTTTCCATGCTTCCTGCAAGATTCCATCTAGAAGTTGCCATAGATTGTGTAACCTACAGAAAAAATTTAGTCACAGCTTCTTATGTGAGTGAAGGCATGCAAAATTTACACAATGCTGTCAAGGAAAAGGGACTCATTTTCATGAATGAAATTGGTGTTGACCCAGGAATTGACCATATGAGTGCAATGCAAGTCATTGATGAGATTCGTGCGAAAGGTGGAAAGATGATTTTGTTTGAGTCTTTTACTGGTGGACTTGTAGCTCCCGAAAGCGATGACAATCTTTGGAACTACAAATTCACATGGAATCCTAGAAATGTCGTCGTTGCAGGACAAGGTAGCGCTGCAAAATTTCTTCAGGAGAATTCCTATAAATACATCCCTTACAATCGATTGTTCAGACGAACAGAGTTTTTGGAAATTGAAGGCTTCGGACGATTTGAAGCATATGCCAATCGCGATTCGCTAAAATACCAATCGGTTTATGGATTGAACGATGTCAGAACCTTGTATCGTGGAACCATGCGTCGTGTAGGTTTTAGTCGTGCTTGGAACATGTTTGTACAACTTGGATTAACCGATGACAGTTACACTATAGATGACAGTGAAAACATGACATATCGCGACTTTGTTAATGCATTCCTGCCTTACAGCCATACCGATTCTGTCGAATTAAAGTTTAGACATGCTCTTAAAATCGACCAAGATGATATTGTTTGGGATAAATTGGAAGAACTTGACATTTTTAGTGCGACAAAGATGGTCGGACTCAAAAAGGCGACTCCAGCGCAAATCCTTCAAAAAATATTAATGGACAGTTGGACACTTGCGGAAAATGATAAAGACATGATTGTCATGTATCATAAGTTTGGTTATGAACTCAATGGAAAACGCTATCAAATTGACTCCAATATGGTAGTTACAGGAGAGGACCAAACTTATACTGCTATGGCGAAAACGGTTGGATTACCTCTTGCGATGGCAACATTGGCCATTCTTAATGAAAAAATCACAACTCCAGGTGTTCAAATTCCAATCGCTAAGGACGTGTATGAGCCTATTTTGAAGGAACTTCAGGATTATGGTATCGTATTTACTGAAAAAGACGTACCGTATTTAGGCTATAATCCTTTGAATGTATAGTCATGAAAATAGTCAATCAAAACATACAAATTGATGGTATCGATAAAAAGATCTTACGAGCCTTAATGGCAGATGCTCGAACTCCAATTCTTGAAATTGCGCGAATGGTTGGAATTTCTGGTGCTGCCATTCATCAACGCCTACGGAAACTCGAAAAATCCGGATTGATTTCGGGTTCAAAATTTGTAATCAACCCTAAGGTTTTGGGCTATACCACTATGGCTTATATTGGTATTTTCTTAGATAAAGCCATGAGCAATCCTGAAGCGGTTAAACAGCTAAAAAAAATTCCTGAAGTGCTCGAATGTCACTACACCACAGGAAACTGGAGCATATTTATCAAGGTCTTATGCAAGGACAATGAGCATCTTATGCATGTGTTGAATCGCGATATCCAATCCATTACTGGTGTTTCGAGAACCGAAACTTTTATTTCCTTAGATCAGCAAATCGAACGTCAAATTAAGATTTGAAAAACCTAATCCCTAGACAAAAATATACTCAAAACATACCAAAACAAAAGCATAAGTGAGGCGAATAGACCTAATGATGCTGGAATGTATTCATCTTCTGAATATTTATGAATCAAGTTAGAAGTTTGATACAATATCGATCCTCCTGCCAAAAGGCACATTGCAACTGAAAACCAAAGTCCTAGATTAAATCCGAACAATGATCCAGCGATAATCAGTCCTATAGCTATAAAAAAGCCAATCGTTAAACCTGATCTCATAAAGGAGAAGTCCTTTTTGGTAACAAATACCACTGCAGATAAACCAGTAAATAATGCTAGGGTAACAATGGCAGCTTGATTAAGGATCTCTGGTCCAGATTCCATGTAATAAGCTGCAATATAAATGAGTGGCACAAAAATAAAGGCCTCAGCCAAAATATAAAGACCATAAGCAAGATACTGCATGTTTTTGTCCTTGGTTCTCAATGCCATACCTTCCGCATAGTTAGTAATGAACATAAATCCACCAAGCATGATCAACCATCGCCAACCTTGCGTCATGGACAAGGCAAATTCAACTATGGTATCACTCTGCAATAATAACCACTCAAAAAGAATAAATACCAAAACACCACCAGCAACATGTGCATAGGTCTTTTTATAAAAGGCGACGCGTTCTGCATCATTGAGCCTACTGACTACCAATTTACCATCGAAGTTTTCGAATGGACTCATATTAGAGTTTTCCATAATACGGTTTTAAAATTAATAACATGAAGGTAGTAAAAGAAAACCGAACCACACAATTATTGTACGTTCGGTTTCATATGAATATGTTTCGAGTGTCTAATCTCTGCTACCAAACACCTGCATCGCCCAATATAACAAAGATGCCAGAGCTCCAATAGCAGCCACCAAATAGGTTCTTGCTGCCCATTTCAAGGCATCTTCAGATCCCTTGTACTCCTCTGGCGTGACCATATTTTTGTTCTTTAGCCAAGCTAAGGCACGATTGCTGGCATCGTACTCTACTGGCAAGGTAATAAAGCTGAATAATGTCGCAAATCCCATAAACGCGAGTCCAGCGATTGCTACCCAAAATCCTAAGCCTACACCTGCTGCTGCACCTAGCACCAATCCGCCAATCACGAGCCATTGTGACATTCCTGAAGTCACGCTAACAATTGGCACCAATGCCGAACGCATACCTAAGGCACTGTATGCTTGTGCATGTTGAATGGCATGACCTACCTCATGGGCTGACACTGCAGCTGCTGCAGCATTTCTTTGATTATACACAGCCTCACTGAGGTTTACGGTTTTATTTTTTGGGTTATAATGGTCAGTAAGCTGTCCGCTTACAGAGATAACCTCAACATCTGAAATGCCGTGATCTGCCAACATACGCTCAGCTATCTCACGTCCACTCATACCATTTCGCAATTGTACTCTAGAGTATTGCGCAAATTTTCGTTTCAGCTGATTGCTCACCAACCAACTGACTAGTGCTATGGCACCAATTAATATATAATATCCTGTTAATCCAGTCATTTTTTTTAAATTTTAGGTTAGAAGTTTCTAATCCAATTGCAAAAAATGCGCCAATGTTGCAATAGGAAATTTTGTCAGTAATTACCTCGTGATCGTTATACCATTTATCACTAGGATTTACCGTAATAACAAATCGTATTAGTCTTTGGAATGAATAATTTTAGTGACTACTGAATTATCGAAAAGAATGATAAGTCGCTCATCATTAGATTCAAAAAAACTTGGTGCTTTCCCTAAAGAGTACATCAAATGTTCTTTTCCTTCCAAGTTGGAAACTTCAGGTTCGCCTAAGAGTTGAATGATCTCATCTTTACGTTTGCCGATGAAACGTTCATTTTCAATAATATCCTTAGACATTTTGTAGCGCAAGGTAGGTTCATTATTCCAATCTGTAGGATCAAATTCCCGTTCATTAAGTGATATCAAAAATACACTGATGACAATGGCAATGAGAAGTACTCCAACAACTTTTTTTAACATCTTAGCCTACAATATTGACAATTTTTCCAGGAACCACAATCACTTTCTTAGGTGTACGACCATCCAATTGCGCCATGGTTTTTTCATGAGCCATCACTGTTTTTTCAATGTCCTCTTTACTCATATCTAAAGGTAGCTCAAGTGTAAAACGCATTTTTCCATTAAAGGAAATCGGATAATTCTTGCTGCTTTCTACCAAGTGTTTTTCTTCAAACTTCGGAAAAGCTGCTGTGGAAATCGACCTGTCATGACCTAATTGACTCCAAAGTTCCTCAGCAATATGAGGTGCATACGGTGAAATTAAAATCAATAATGGCTCTAGGATTTGCTTGCTGGTACACTTTTGAGCGGTCAACTCATTAACTGCAATCATAAAGGTTGATACTGACGTATTGAAGGAAAAGTTTTCGATATCCTCTTCTACCTTCTTGATGGTTTTGTGAAGGGTTTTTAGGTTATCTTTAGAAGGCTCAGTATCCTTAACATTTAAGCCATCTTGACCAACATAGAGTTTCCAAAGCTTTTTCAGGAAGCCATGTACACCAGTGATACCAGCTGTATTCCAAGGTTTTGCTTGCTCCAATGGCCCAAGGAACATTTCGTATAAACGCAAACTATCGGCTCCATACTGCTCGCAAATATTGTCTGGGTTGACGACGTTAAACCATCTCTTTGACATTTTTTCCACCTCACGGCCTACGATATAATTGCCTTCTTCTTGTATAAATTTGGCATCTTTAAACTGTGGTTGCCATTGTTGAAGCTTTTCTATATCAATTTCATCAGATGCGTTAACTAAATTAACATCAACCCTAATTTCTTCAACTTGATAATTATCTTTCAGCCCTTTGGAAACATATTGATTCGTTCCAGCAACGCGATAAACAATTGCACTCGTTCCCAAAATCATCCCTTGGTTGATCAACTTTTTAAAGGGCTCATCAACACCAACAAAGCCTCTATCGTTTAAAAACTTCACCCAAAAACGTGCGTATAACAAATGACCCGTTGCATGCTCACTTCCACCAATATATAAGTCTACGTTTTCCCAATACTTCAAGGCGTCTTCCGTTGCAAAAGCTTCGCTTCTGTTGGCTTGTTCTTCCATATATCTAAAGAAATACCAGGAACTTCCTGCCCATCCTGGCATGGTGTTCAATTCTAATGGAAAAACCGTTTTATTATCAATCTTATCATTAGAAACAACGGTATTGGTTTCCGTATCCCAAGCCCAAACATCAGCACGACCTAAAGGTGGCTCTCCTTCTTCGGTAGGTAAGTATTTTTCAACATCTGGTAACGTAAGTGGCAAATGTTCAGTAGCAATCATTTGTGGCATGCCATTGACATAGTACACTGGAAACGGTTCGCCCCAATACCGTTGTCGCGAAAACACAGCATCACGCAATCTGTAATTGGTTTTGCCCTTACCTTGTCCCAGTTGTTCCAACTCAAAAATGGCACGTTTGGTCGCTTTCTTGTAGTTCATGCCATTCAGAAAATCACTATTGGCAATGGTGACATTATCTTTTGAGGTATAAGCTTCTTCAGAAATATCAACACCTTCAAAAATATTAGGAATTGGAATATTGAAATACTTTGCAAAATCGTAATCACGTTGATCTCCACAAGGCACAGCCATAACTGCTCCTGTGCCATAACTCGCCAAGACATAATCGCCAATCCATATCGGAATCGGCTCTTTTGAAAACGGATGTTCGGCATAAGCACCTGTAAACACACCTGATATGGTTTTAACATCAGCCATACGATCACGTTCACTTCGTTTGGCTGTGGCTTCAATATAGGCTTCAACTTCGGCCTTTTGAGCGTCTGTCGTGATTTTTGAGACCAAGTCGTGTTCTGGAGCCAAGGTCATGAAAGAGACTCCGAAAATGGTATCAGGTCGTGTCGTGAAGACTTCGATTTGAGACTTCTCGACTGCACTCGACATGACATTTTCATCATTAATCACATTGAAGGTTACTGCAGCACCAACCGATTTACCTATCCAATTGCGTTGGCTTTCCTTAAGGGAATCGGTCCAATCAATGGTTTCCAAACCTTGAAGCAGTCGTTCAGCATAAGCGGAAATACGCATGCTCCATTGTGTCATTTTTTTACGGATCACTGGATGACCACCACGTTCTGACACACCATTGACGATTTCATCATTTGCTAGGACTGTTCCGAGTGCAGGACACCAGTTGACTTCAGTTTCAGCCAAGTAGGTGAGTCTATATTTTAAAAGGACTTTTTGTTGTGTTTCCGATGAAAAACTATTCCATTCTTCAGCAGAAAACAAGGTAACATCTTCGTCGCAAGCAGCATTTATTGAAGCATTTCCTTCAGCTTCAAACACCGAAATCAAATCTGAAATCGGTTTGGCTTTATCTGAATCCTTACAATAATACGAGTCGAACAATTGAATGAATATCCATTGTGTCCACTTGTAATACTGCGGATCACTAGTGCGCACTTCGCGAGACCAATCGAAGGAGAATCCGATTTGATCCAATTGACGACGATAGGTTTTGATATTGGTTTCTGTAGTAATCGCAGGATGCTGACCCGTTTGAATGGCATATTGTTCAGCAGGCAGTCCAAAGCTATCATACCCTTGAGGATGCAATACATTAAAGCCTTTATGTCGTTTGTATCTGGCATAAATATCACTAGCGATATACCCTAATGGATGGCCTACGTGCAATCCTGCTCCACTTGGATAAGGAAACATATCCAGCACATAATACTTGGGTTTATCACTTTGGTTTTCAGCTTTAAATGTTTGGTGTTCTGACCAATATTTTTGCCACTTTTTTTCTATATCATTAAAATTATATCTCATAACCTTTCTTGTCGGACCTAATTTATCGTTTGATTCGATCTATTCATTTTTGTCTTGACTCAAAACGAATCAAAAAAGGCAAATTTAAAGGTATTACAACACAATTGAAAGTTTATGCGTTGTAAACCTTATACAAACAAATTCTTTTATATTTTTACTGCACAAATTGCAACTATACATGAGTACATCCTTTGACCAATATCAAAAACGAAAACTAATCTCTTCTTATTTTTCTGTGGTAATTAGTATAGCTTTAGTCTTATTTTTATTGGGATGTCTCGGACTCTTACTTTTGAATGCCAAAAAAGTTGCAGATCATTTTAGGGAACAGGTTGTTGTGACCATTTATTTGAATGATTCTGCTAAGGATGTCGAAATTAATCAGCTCAAGAAAAGTCTTGCTATGGCAGAGTATACTAAGGAAGCTAAATATGTATCCAAGGAAGAAGCCGCTCAAATTGTAAAATCGGATATTGGTGAGGATTTTATGGAATTTTTAGGTGCAAATCCGCTTCAAAATTCCATAGATGTCTATCTTAAAGCGGATTATGTCACCAATGAAACCTTAGATGGTATCGCTGACGAACTATCGAACAAAGCCTTTATTGAAGACATTAAATACGATAACGATTTGGTCGAGATCATGAATAATAATGTCAAGAAGATTTCATTTTGGGTCCTGATTTTAAGTGCTATTTTCACCTTGATTGCTGTGTTGTTAATTAACAGTTCAATTCGCCTAGCTGTCTATTCCAAGCGTTTCATCATCAAAACCATGCAAATGGTTGGAGCGACCAAACGTTTTATTAGACGACCTTTTGTAATGAAAAGCATTCAGTTGGGAGTTATTGGAGCTATTGTTGCACTGGTAGGTATGGCATTTGTATTGTATTACCTCAACCAAACCTTCCCAGAACTGGAACTACTTCAGAAACCTGTTTTAATCGCTGCTTTGTTTGTGTTGATCTTTTTGCTCGGAATTGTAATCACTTGGATTAGTACATTTATCGCAACACAACGTTTCCTGAATTTAAAGACCGATCAGTTATATTATTAGTACCTTTTGGTTGTAGATAATAAATGATCTTTGACTGTCGTTTTGAAACTGTCAACCAATTTCCTTTACCAATGAAAAAGTACTACTATCTTCCCATCATTCTTCTTTTGCTTTGCTTTAGTGCTTGTATTATTGACAATCCGAAACCTGAAGATTGCGTGGTTGAAACCATAACTATAACCAAAATTTCAGAAGGCAGATCAAATGATATTGTGTTTCATGATAGCGGCACGGACTATTATTATATTAATCGTGGATTGGAGCAAGGTCTAAATTTAGATTCCCTTAACGCTAAAATTCTAAATAAAACTGTTACTTTGCACCTAGCTAAAGTTTTAGGAGGAATAACGTCTGAACATATTTCCCAAATGAAACTTGGTGACGAGATCATATTTACTGAATTTAACTGAACCTACGACCTAAAAGCGAAGTAGGCCATTTATATCAATTTAAACGTGGGAGAACAAAAACGCAAAGAATCAGCAAAACACGACTTTGTATTTGGTAAAAAGAATTACAAGTTCATGCTTATCGGATTAGGGTGCATCTTACTCGGATTTATCCTAATGTCTGGTGGCGGAAGTGACGATCCCAATGTTTTTGACCCATCCATTTTTAGTTGGAGACGCATTCGTTTAGCTCCAACACTAGTTCTGATTGGTTTTGGCATTCAGGTGTACGCCATATTGTTAAATCCGAATAAGGATTCTAAATCCTGAGATTTTATTTTCTTCTGAATATTCTTTTTTCCATTTGGAATTTGAACGTCGTTAGTTGATATTTGCCAACTATGGATATTATCAATTCAATCATATTAGGAATAATCCAAGGACTCACTGAGTTTTTACCTGTGTCTTCAAGTGGTCATCTCGAATTAGGCAAAGCCATTCTTGGTGATGATTCTGTTCCAAAAGAAAGCCTGTTGTTCACTGTGGTTTTGCATTTTGCCACAGCACTTAGTACAATCGTTATTTTTCGAAAGGACATCTTGGAGATCATTAAAGGCATACTGAAATTTGAGTG
The DNA here is from genome assembly GCA_030432635.1 of Bacteroidia bacterium. Classification (GTDB taxonomy): domain Bacteria; phylum Bacteroidota; class Bacteroidia; order Flavobacteriales; family Flavobacteriaceae; genus Psychroserpens. The sequence continues at coordinate 189,658 of JAUIMB010000005.1, forward strand.
GAATGAGGATATGCAATTCCTATTTAAAATTGGTCTGTCCATGATTCCTGCTGTGATTGTCGGACTCTTTTTCGAAGCACAACTCGAACAGTTATTTGGCGGAAATATTTTGCTTGTAGGCTGCATGCTTATTGTAACAGCTGGTTTATTATTCCTAGCCGACAGAGCCAAGGATACGAATAAAAAAGTTTCTTTTCCAAATGCCTTCGTCATTGGTGTCTCTCAAGCCATTGCCATGCTTCCTGGGATATCCCGATCTGGAGCAACAATTTCGACTTCCGTTTTATTGGGTAATGATAAAACCAAAGCTGCACGTTTTTCATTTTTGATGGTAGTGCCCTTGATCTTCGGAAAAATCGCCAAAGACATTTTAAGTGGTGACATTACTTATGAAAGTGCAAATTTTACAAGTTTAGGGATTGGTTTCGTCGCAGCTTTTGTTTCAGGATTATTCGCCTGCAAATGGATGATTGCCCTCGTGAAGAAAAGCAAATTATCCTACTTTGCCATCTACTGTACCGTTGTCGGAATTATTGCCATCGGTTTTGCACTTTACAATCGTTAAAATGACTGGTGAGGATTTTAAAAACGGACAAGTACTACTTATAGACAAACCCTTGACTTGGACATCTTTTCAAGCGGTCAATAAATTGCGCTGGGAAATCAGGCAAGCCTTTAACATCAAGAAGATAAAAGTGGGTCATGCGGGAACGCTCGATCCTTTGGCAACAGGATTGCTCATCATCTGTACGGGTAAAATGACCAAACAGATTGACACCTTTCAAGGTCAGGACAAGGAATACACAGGCACATTTGTTTTGGGCAGTACAACACCTTCCTATGATTTGGAAACGGAAATTGACCAAACGTTTCCAACAGACCACATTACAGATGACAATATCCATAAAGTTGCTAATTCCTTTATTGGTGATACTGAACAATTTCCACCTATTTTTTCAGCCTTAAAAAAAGACGGTAAGCGATTGTATGACTATGCACGTGAAGGTAAAACTGTTGAAATCAAACCTCGAACCATTCGCATTTCAGAATTTGAGATTACGAATATCGATAGGACTAAAATTCAATTTAGAGTTGTTTGTAGCAAAGGCACTTATATCAGGTCCTTGGCGCATGATTTTGGCAAAGCCTTGAATTCTGGTGCTCATCTTTCAGTATTGCGACGTACAAAAATTGGAGATTTTGATGTTAAAAATGCTGTAACTCCTTTAGATTTTATCGACGCTCTGTCGCCCAAACCTTAGGAAAATAATCTTTTTTTGCTATTTTGACGTATATAAGATACCGACAAATTAGAATAAACCTACTTGAATTTCTTAGAAAAACATAAAGCACTTCTTATTACGCTCTTAATTTCAGGAACGTTGGTTTTGGCAATGTTTAGTTTTCATATTACAAAAAACACCCAATTCATTGCAGAGAGTTATTACGAACTTGAACCACAAACTGAAGAAGAGTTACAGGCACTTGAAAAGCTAAAGGCACTCGAGGATATGGCCAATGCGCATCCAGAAACCAATGAAGCTTTCAATGAAAACGAGGAATTCAAGGAAATGATGCGGAATTTCAAATCGGTTGATGCCTATGATGAATCGCTAGATACACCTGAACCTTCTGAAGACATGTCATCTAATACTGAAGAGTTTCTTACGTCTGACAGCCAAGGATCATCATCAAAATCTTATGCACTCAAAGACAATGAACGCGACTCCTTCAATAAAGCCAATGACGTACTTGCAATGCAAACAAACAAAAAAGATGTAAAACGAAAAAGCAATGCAAATAGTAGTGTGTCATTTTCGCTTTCCAATAGAGATAAGATCAAATTACCTCCTCCAATTTACCTGTGCGAAGTTGGTGGTAAAATCGTTGTGAACATTACGGTAAATGCAAATGGGCAAGTCGTTGACACCTATATTAACTCGTCATCTTCAAGCTCAAATCAATGCTTGATCGATACCGCTTTGGAATATGCCAAAAACGCTATATTCACTTCAGCCAATCGCAATAAGCAAATTGGATCAATTACGTATTACTTCAAAGGAAAGTAAGCTCAACTTAACAAATCCAATAGGTCATTTATAGTATTTTGACCCTTGTCCCTATTGTACCAAAGTTGTAATGCTTCCTTGAACTCAGCTGACAAACTATCGTGTTCGGCTTTATATGCGTTGACCATTTTAGTCGCTTCAGATGGTCGAGGACCATAGGTATTAAGTACGTCACCTGTCTCATCATCAATCATGATAAGTTTGGCAATCGCTCTGCCTCCATTGGTTAAAAATTGAGACATGAGTTCATCATTGTCGTCCCTCAAAACCAGTTTCAACTCAATATGTTCAGATAGTTCAGCAATTTTATGTATCACAGGAATCACATGAGCTGCATCACCACACCAACTTTCTGTAATGACCAACCAAGTCACCTGACCTTTGAAATTAGACACCTTATCCTTGACTTCTTCTGAAATCCTTAAGGTCTTGTCCCAACGCTTCATTCGTCTGTCGTTGAGTTTGGTGTAGTTGATCAAGGCTTGACTTTTGTCATGACCAGTGGTAGATTCGGTATCAACCATAGTCCTTACTAGATCGCGATAAGCTTGATATGACATTGCGTTATTTAAGCTCTGTCGAATAATATCCTGTAGTGTTATTTGTTTCAATGTATCCATAGTTTTGAAAGTTGAAATTTAGGTCATATTCCTTATCCAACATATGATTTTTGTCATCTACTGAAAATACTTTTAAACTCCATTTTGGTTAAGACGAAAATTTACATAAAAACTTACTATTTTTAGTTTTCAAAAACCATACTATGAAAACACAAAGATGCGGTTGGTGTGAAGGCGACACACTTTATGAAACATATCACGATGAAGAATGGGGTGTTCCGGTTCGTGATGATGATACATTATTTGAATTTTTGATTTTAGAAACCTTTCAAGCTGGTCTTAGTTGGATTACAGTATTACGAAAACGTGAAAATTTCAGAAAGGCTTTTGATAATTTCAACTATAAAAAAATAGCCAAATACGACCAATCCAAACTAGATGAACTTCTTCAAAATGAAGGTATTATTAGAAACAAGCTCAAAGTCAAGGCTACGGTTACCAATGCACAAGCCTTTATGGCTATTCAAAATGAATTTGGGTCTTTTTCTTCCTATATCTGGGGATTTGTAAATGACAAACCTATTAAGAACAAACTTAAAGATTACCGCAAGGCACCAGCAAATACACCCTTAAGTGATGCCATTAGTAAAGACCTAAAAAAGCGCGGATTTAAGTTCGTTGGCTCTACGGTCGTATATGCGCATATGCAAGCCACAGGCATGGTCAATGACCATGAGGTTTCTTGTTTTAGATATGACGAAGTGTAACCTTAACTGATACATTCATGCGAAAGACCTGCTTCAAAAATTGCTTATGTTTAAGTTTACTTTTGTTACTATCCTGGCAAACTGCATCATGCCAAACCAAGGATGAAAAAGAAACAAGGATTCAACTTGAAGCTTTTCCAAAAATCGCACAATCGCATTTTAATTCATTACCAAGCAAGGTGAAACGCATTCGTTTTTATAAGGAAGTTGATGGTGAAAAAGAAAGTTTCGAATCAAAATTTAAGTTCAAAAAATATTGGCACAGTGTTGAATTTGATCGTTCGGGAAACCTTGAGGACATCGAAGTTACCGTTAAAAAGCGAGATCTCCCAATTCCTATTCTCGAGCAAATCGAACAGTACTTGAACGAGCGTTCCAGCAAATTCGAACTCGTCAAAATACAAGAACAGTATGTATATGGCACTGATATTCCTGAAACAAACTTCTTAAATTATGTGTTAAGCAACAGAAGCAATCTTTCTTCAAACTATGAAATGATTGTTGCCATGAAAACAAATTCATCCTGGAGTCTAAAAGAGCTTACATTCAATCATGAAGGACAGTTCCTAAACGCGAGAAATTTACAACCAGATAGCTATGAATACATTATGTACTAGAACGCTGGTTATAATTTTGTTTGTTTTTATTGGTATGAATGTGTTTGCCCAAGAGAGCACTGAAATATTTCATGAACACGAATTTGCATTAAGGCGCAATATCAGCAAATCCTATAGTGTCAATTTTGGGTTGAGTTCTCGTGCTTTTGTCTATGCTGACGATGCGACCCAGTATCGTTTGCGTCAAGCACAAATAAGTCATTTTTCAACCTTAAAACTCGATTTAAAACACAGTATTGCATTAGGTGTTTTGTATAGAAACCGTGATATCTTTGAGGACTCAAGTAATGAAATCCGTTTGACACAACAATTCAATCGGAAATCGATCTTTAAAACTTTACGCTTTGGACATAGAGTTAGAAGTGAACAACGGTTTTATAACGACTTTACAGCATTTCGATTTCGATATCGCTTAGCACTCGATCTACCATTACAAGGTCTAAAGTTAGATGTTGGAGAAACCTATTTGGTCGTTACCAACGAAGGGTTACTCACAAGTACTAAAATAAGTCAGCCAGAAATTGAATACCGCTTATCACCAACCTTTGGCATCCTGCTCAGCAAGAATTTAAATATTGAATTTGGTGTCGAACTGCGATTAGACAAACTTAACATTCAAACCGAAGAGACCGTGTTTTTTAATACATCAGTAGATTTAAAGCTTTAACCAAGATAGGTCATAAAGACTTCCCTTGGAATGTCTTTCGCGCCTAAACTAGCCAGATGATTGGTATACACCTGACAGTCAATGAGTTTGTAATCTGATTGTTGCACAAAGGTTATAAAAGCCACTTTGCTTGCATTGCTTTCCAAACTGAACATGCTCTCGCCACAAAATACACCATTTCCAACATCTACACCATAAAGTCCTCCTACCAAATTACCATTACGCCATGTTTCAACCGATAACGCGTAACCCATCTCATGTAATTCTAAGTAAGCCGATATCATGTTTTGGGTAATCCATGTACTTTGTTGTCCATCACGTTTAATATTAGAACAATGGTGTATTACTGCCTTAAAATCGGCATTGACTGTAATTTCAAAATCAGAATTCCTAAGGACTTGCCTCATACTCTTAGACACCTTTAAATCCTTCGGAAATAGAACAAATCTAGGGTCTGGAGACCACCAAATAATGGGTTCGTCATCATCAAACCAAGGGAAAATACCACTTTGGTATGCCAAGACCAATCGCTCTGGAGCTAAATCACCTCCAATAGCAATAATGCCTTCTTTTGAGGCTAGTGACACATCCGGAAATTTGATGTCATTGTTTAAAAAATACATGTTATCAATATAATAATGAAACTGAAAACTGGTATGTTAAATCTTTATATTCCCTTTGAAAGTTTGGGTTTTTTCGTCATATTTGATATGACCTTTACGATATAATTTTTGTTCATCATTGCTTTTTTTTGAGTTTGTTTGTAAAGGTTAAACCTAAAACCATAATACTAAGTCCCGAGTACTTCGGGACTTTTTTATTAAAAAAAAGACCGAATCAAATGTTTTGAAACAAATGGTTCGGCCTCTTCTTCAACATTTAGATCTTGCTAAATGTTGTACTCATTTTGATTTAAAACGGTAAATCGTCGTGATCGTCTTCATTTAAGTTTGTTGCAGGCTCAAAAGCTTCAGTTGGAGCCACTGGTGGCATATTTCCAGCTTCAGATTGCAAAGCTTCGATTCGCCAGCCTTGGACTGAATTGAAATATTTAGTTTCGCCCTGTGGGTTGACCCATTCCCTTCCTCTTAAGTTGATATTTACCTTTACTGCTTGTCCGACTTGATAATTATTCAATAGATCTGATTTATCCTGAACAAACTCAATCAAAATATGCTGTGGGTACTGTTCTTCAGTTGTTACTACCAACTCTCTCTTTCTAAAACCGTTGCTTCCAAAGGTTTGTGTTTCTCCAATCATTTTGATTTTTCCTTGTACTTCCATTCTTGTATTACTTATATTAATTTATAATTTTCCGGGTTAAGACAGTAACAATTTCCATGCACTATCAACATCACCATAGCTCAAGTAGTTTCTGGCAATTTTATGCTTTTCACGATGGGACATTGTCTTGATATTTGGATAACGCTCACTGACATCGTCAATAAACTGATCTATGTTATCTTGATTTGGTAAGTTTTCTACGTTTCCTAGCATTCCTAAATCATTGCCTGTCAAGATCATGCTATTTTTAACTACATCAGGCATGGCGTCTACACCAATACCTAAAGTTGAAATAGGCTTCGGAATTTCAAAAAATCCTTTTTTTGCTCTATTGTAATAACTACCGCCTGCTCTGGCAACAAGATCTAATTTCTCCTGGACAATCACTTGATTATCATCAAGAACGTCATCTGAGATGTGCAATTTTACTACTTCACAAATCACAAGATTTCCTGCTCCTCCTTCACGACCCAAATGAATGATGTCATTGACCTTACATTCAAATTGGATTGGAGATTCGGCAACACGAAATGGTTTTACCAATTCAGATTCCAACATGGTCAATCCAGCTTTTTCAAACTCGTTCACGCCTTTAGCATACTCGGTACTGCTTAATGACATCTGTTGGACAATATCATAATTCACCACATTGATGACCACTTCCTTGGTGGCTTCAACATTTTCCAAGGTATGCTTGGTCGTGTTATTTCTTACGCGTCTTGCTGGAGAAAAGACCATAATTGGAGGATTCGCACTAAAGACATTGAAAAAACTAAATGGTGATAAATTCGGATTTCCTTCTGCATCCATAGTACTAGCGAAAGCGATAGGTCTTGGTGCCACAGCACTTAACAAATACCCATGCATTCGTCCAGTTGATAAGTCTTTTGGTGTAAATGATGTCATTGTATTGGTCTCATCCCAAATGCACTGGCTTCAGGAGTTTGAATTTGTTGAATTGCAAATGTAATTATATTGTGAGTGTTATAAAAATGAATTGAGCGCAACACAACACAATATTATTAACATAAATCCTTTATATTTAAAATTCAAAATATATAGTGCATGGCATTAACCATAAACCGTAATATGACGCGATGGATCATCATTGTGGCTTCTTTATTAATCATCTCTCTCATTCTTTGGAATACCTACATCTTTTTTCAGAATTTCAAGGCCGAAGAACGTAGCAAAATGGAAATTACTTCCTTTGCCCAACGAGACATTTTTAAAGCGATTGAAGAGTCGAACAAAAACAATAGTGATGATATTTTGGCAGATTTGGATTTGGCGTTTGAAATTTTGGGCAATAATAATACAACTCCAATGATTCTTGTTGATTCCAATTCAATCGTCGATAATTTCAGAAATATTCTTCGCAAAACAGACATCGATTCCATACACAATATCAAGGAAGCCAAATATGTAAACGAAAACCTAAAAACACTTATCGCAACTTACGAACAGGAAAACCAACCCATCCATATCGCAGCCAGTAATCAAACGCTCTACTACGGAAATTCGCCTCTTCTCAACAAGCTAAAATATTATCCCTTGGCGCTGTTATTGATCATTTTCTTATTTGCTGCTGTGGCTTATTTCTTTTATAAGAGTTCTAAAACTGCTGACCAAAACAAGCTGTGGACAGGAATGGCGAAGGAGACAGCGCACCAAATTGGAACACCATTATCATCTTTAGTTGGCTGGACCGAAATTTTAAGGAATGAAAATGTTAATCCAAACTATTTATCTGAAATTGAAAAGGATATTTCACGTTTGCAAACCATAACAGATCGTTTTAGTAAAATAGGGTCAAAGCCAACACTTGAGAAAATGGACGTCGTCAAAGAAACCCTTGACTCCTATGAATATTTAAAAACACGATCTTCTAAATTGATTGAATTTGAAATCACGGCACCATCAGAACAACTTCATGCGGAACTCAACAAGCAACTTTTTAGTTGGACCATAGAGAATCTAGTGAAAAATGCTATTGATGCCATGAAAGGAAAAGGCATGTTAAAATTGGCTATTGAAGATGACGGTAAATATGTAAAAGTTTTGGTTACAGATACCGGAAAAGGTATATCGAAACAAAACTACAATACAGTTTTCCAACCAGGATACACGACAAAAAAACGTGGTTGGGGTTTAGGTTTATCGTTGGCCAAACGAATAATTGAAGATTATCACAATGGAAAAATAAAGGTCTTACATTCTGAAATTGGCAAAGGAACAACTATGCAAATTTCATTAAAAAAAGTATCTTAGTGTGAGATAAGAACAATTAAGCATGGCTTCAAAACAATACTTCACCTTAAAGGAAGTACGACTCAACAACAACTGCCCTGAGTGCTATTCTAATGACGGTTTAGTACTTACCTTCAAGCAGAGGTTTGTTGAAAATTCGTTTTACAAAGCCATTTCTACAGATAGGGTTGAAGAAATGCACTGCCATACATGCCATACAGATATATTTCCCATACGGTGGACCGATGGAATAGATCAAGTTGTAGCCTATCAACGACGTGCCGTACAATCAAAACCAAAATCTCTCAAATTGAAAAAGTTAGCTTGGGTTTTTATTATTGTCGATCTTCTGATTATTGTTCTTATAGTGCTATTCTCTATGGGAATACTGACGTTTTAACCAACAGGAGTTTAGATGTCCAACTTTAAATAATCCATTATAAAAAGGAGGCAATCTTTTGGGCAGTTGCTTCAAATTCTTCAGGAGAGAGTGATGCTTTGTTCATGAAACGTGCATCTTCCATCGTTTTTAAAGGAATCAAATGTACATGCGCATGCGGAACTTCCAACCCAATGACCGTCAATCCAACACGTTCGCATGGAATTGCCTTTTCTATGGCTTTGGCTACATCTCTTGAAAATTCCATAAGTCCGAGATAAGCCGATTTATCCATATCGAACAATTTATCGATTTCTTTCTTCGGAATGCAAAGTGTATGTCCTTTGGCATTTGGATTGATATCCAAAAAAGCAAAGAAGTCTTCTGTTTCAGCAACTTTATAACAAGGAATTTCGCCGTTGATAATTTTAGTGAAAATTGATGCCATATGTTTTACCTGTTGCGCCTCCTTGAATTTTTCAAATGCAGGTTGTAGCGACCAATTAATATGCTATGAATTGACTCAGCTGCTACTTTCAATAAGACGATTTGGTATAAAGATAAAAAGATTCCCAATTATTAGGAACCTTTCATATGGATTTAATAGCGCTTACTTATTTTGACTGCGCTCAGCGTATCATAAATCATCTACTGATTTCGAGAACATCAAATTTCATGACACCATTAGGAACCTGTACTTCTGCAACTTCACCAACCGCTTTCCCCAACAGACCTTTACCTATTGGTGAATTGACAGAGATTTTTCCAGATGCTAAGTCGGCTTCTCCATCAGCAACTAAAGTATAGGTCATTTCCATACCATTGGTTTGGTTCTTAATTTTCACCTTAGATAACACCAAGACTTTAGAGGTATCCATTTGCGATTCATCAATCACTCTAGCACCAGCTAAAGTCTCTTCTAACTTAGCAATCTTCATTTCTAACATGCCTTGGGCTTCCTTGGCAGCATCATACTCGGCATTTTCACTTAAATCACCTTTATCCCTTGCTTCAGCAATAGCTTGAGATGCTTTAGGACGTTCAATATCTTTTAACTGTTGTAATTCTTCCCTTAACTTTTTTAATCCTTCTGGTGTATAATAGGATACTTTACTCATAATTCATTCGTTTACTAATTGTCATCTCTAGTCTTACATCTAAAAAAGATCCCGAAACAAGTTCGGGACTAAAGAAAAAATCCCGCTTGCACGAGATTGTATGGCAAAGATACAAAATATTTAATTCGGGTTCAAAATATTGTAAATTGCAAGCCAAAATAAATCATCAATAATGAAAAAAATAGCGTCCTACTTATCTATCTTATTACTAATTGCTTGCAACAAAGATGACAGTGTGGCAAACTGTAATTTTTTGGTGAATGTAGGTGTCAGTGCCTCATTGAACATGAATTTACCTGAATACAGCAGTTTGATGTTTATCAATGAAGTAGCGTATATTCCAAACCAAGGGATTGGAGGCGTTTATGTCATAAATGTCGGCAACGATAGTTTTAGGGCTTGGGATGCTGCAGATCCCAATCATATCCCAAGCGGTTGTTCATTTTTGGAACGTGATGGTCTAGAAGTCGTTTGCGGTTGTGCTGACGAAAATCGCTATAACCTATTTACTGGTGCACCTGATCCTGAAGGACCACCTTTACAATGTGGACTCAAGGAATACCGTGTTTCGGTGTCAGGAAATACCCTTGTGGTGAACAATTAATCGATCAACAACCTTTCATCAAAACTTCAATGTTAGTCCAATTAAAAAATTCGTTGTGGCTTGCGGATAAAATCCTGTGAAATATCCAGTTGAAATTCCAGTTGGGCTTTCAGAATCTTCAAAATCGAAAGACCCAAAATAACCATTTGACACGTATTTTTCATTAAAAATATTATTCACCAAACCAGAAAATACGATCGATTTGAATATGGATTTTGTCTTCCATTCATAGGTTATATTAAAATCGTTAACGAAGTAACTATCCAATTTCGATTCTGGGTTTTCAGTATTGCCCATAAACTGTTCGCCAACATATTTGCTTAACAATGCGATTTGAAACCCTTCCCTTGGTTGAAAAACAAAAGCATTGGCAGCGATAAGTTCTGGTGCAAAAGAGATATCAGTATTTCCTAAGTCGACCAATTGACCATTTACAGATTCAAAAGTTTGTTTATTTTGATTCGTACTTAAAGTAACGTTGGGTTGTACTGAAAATTTGTTGCCCAAGGCGATTGCAGCATCGACTTCCAGACCCAAACGGTAACTCTCACCACTGTTGGTTCTTACTGGATTACCAACATTATCGATTTGACCGGTTAACACCAATTGCTCATTGTATAACATATAATAGCCATTTACGTGTAACCTGAATTTTTGGGAATCATGCCTCCAACCTAGCTCAAAGTCATTGAGTTGCTCAGGTCTTACCGTTTGGTTGTTTTCAAAATCATCGCGATTAGGTTCCCTGTTTGCTCTTGCATAAGAAAAGTACAAACTGTTTTTGGTATTGAGCTTGTAGGTTATTCCTGCTTTAGGGTTAAAAAAAGAATAGTTTTCATCAACGTTGAATGGAATTCTATCAGAAGTCAATCCTGTAGTTTTATAATCTACCAAACGCAATTGCAAATCACCATATAAGCTCACTTTATCGTTGATGCGATATGTCGCTTTTGTGAACACGCTCCAATCGGTTTTCTTACCATTACCTTCATAATAGCGATCCCGAATTTCACTATTACTGGCGAATTCGGCCCAAACAATTTCACCAAAATGGTCACCATCATAAAGGCTGTACGAAGTTCCAAAAATAAGATTGATATTACTGTTCTTAAAATTTCCGCTTGCGTTAATCACATAATAATCATTGTCTAACCAGCGACGTCTTATCAAATCGGTTTCATTTATAGTTTCTGACCCAATCTCTAGAGGTGTGAGGTTATAGTCAGAAAAAGATTCGTCTTCCTTATATTGTTCAAAATATCCTCTTCCGTAAGTATAGTTTAAACCCAAATTGGTTGACCACCTATTGTTATAACGTTGATTCCAATGTAACTGATAATGATCCTGATTGTAATTATCAACTTCATTGTCATAAAACCTCATCATTCCATTGGCATCGGTATAGGCTCCTGACGGATTGAAAGTGCGGTTATCTTCCAAGGTTTCTCGATCAATCCCATTCCATGCTTGATAGGTTACTTCCTTGCCACCAAAAGTGATGGCTTTGATTAAGGTATTATCATCAACATACGACCCTTGGAGGAAATATGATTTTAAGTCGGTTTCAGCTCTGTCTATATAACCATCTGAGGCAATATTTGAAAGGCGACCAGCAATCTCGATTCCTCGACTACGTTCGGCATCAGCTCCAATTAATCCTGTGCTAAACTTTACGGTGTGCTTTCGAGTAGCAAAACTTCCGAAGGAATTAGAAATCTCACCATTGGATGTTTTGGACACAGCATCGGTCAATACATTAATACTGGCTCCAAATGCTCCGGAACCATTGGTAGAAGTTCCCACGCCTCTTTGTAATTGTAAACTTTCTACCGAAGATGCAAAATCCCCTAAATTTACCCAAAATGTCCCTAAGGATTCGGCATCATTATATGGAATTCCGTTTATGGTAACATTGGTCGATTGCGCGTTGATACCACGAACTCGAATCCCTGTGTAACCAATTCCTGCTCCAGCATCTGTTGTGGTAACAACTGAAGGCAAATAATTTAATAACACTGGAATATCCTGTCCCAGATTTCGCTTTGCCAATTCCTTCTTGGATACATTGGTATGTGTAATTGGTGATGTCGCATCGACGCGAACAGCTTTTACCAATACCTCATCTAAAGTTTCTGTTTTGGTTGAATCTTGTTCCTTTTCTTGTGCATATCCTGATAGATTAAATGAAAGTAAGACAAGAATTAATACGCTTACGTGGATCGGCTTCTTACATAATGAAGACAAATTGTTGAATAAAAATTTCATACGACTATAAACTTATAATCGAATAAAAAGAGGTGATTATTCTTTATTGTTAAAATTGATTTTTGAACGTAATCCAAAAACAAAACACTTTGTTTTTGATACTCACTAAAAATGTCTAGTAGACACTTTATTTACGTTCGTAGTCCCTAAACAGCATTATCTGTTCTAGGTTCAATGGGTATGATCTCAGCCTTTTTTAGCAGACCGTTTACAGTAGCATTGCAAACAGTTAAATTATCTGTCTGCTAGGTACTGAAGACTTAATTACTAAAAAAAAGCACCCCTTTATGAGAACGTCGCAAAGGTAATTCAGATTTCTGATTTACACATCACGATTCCTGAAATTTTATCAATCGATTTTAGGTGGTTTTCTATTCGCCTTTTTTTCAGCGTTTTTGCGTTTATCGTCCAATCGTTTTTTGACAATCGTTCTTGGAATTTTTGTTGGAATACGATCTTTTTCTTGTATGAGGTTGTCTTGGATCAATTCCAAAAAGCGCTGAATCACTAGCGCTCGGTTTTTATGCTGACTTCGACTTTCAGCACATTGAAGTATCAGTATCTTTTCCTTTGTGAGCCTTGACTTTAAATTGGTTAGCAATAATTCCTTTTGAGGCACATTTAGCACTTGAGAGTTTTGCACATCAAACGTTAGCTCTACTTTCGAAGCTGTTTTATTAACATGTTGGCCTCCAGGTCCAGAACTTCGAATAGCCTTAAATGATAATTCCTTTACTATAGCGTCTTCATCAAACATATTATTTGATTTGATGTGGTGCTTTAAGTAAGTCGTTAACCTTTTTCACAGGATTGAAGGTAATGAGTGGCACCTCTACAAAGACGGTATTCCAATTGGCCATACTTCCATTCCACAACCCAGGAAGTTCCAAAGCTTTCAAATCTTTCCCAGTTTTGGTCTTCATTGTGATAAAGGCTGTCTTTGGATCTACAAATTTCTTGAGATCAAACTTTTCTCCTTTATAGTTTTTTGTTGCACATACAATATCAACTGGATTGAAATGCGTAGCGTTCTTTAAAATATCCTTCTGTTGTTTACTCTTTTTATTGATTTGAGCAGATTCTACAATTTGAAGTGACACATTTCCACTTTCATCCTTGGTCCAAAACGGTCCACCACCAGGCTCACCTTCATTCTTTACCATACCACAAATGCGAATTGGGCGATTTAGCTTTTCGGTCAAATATTCAATTTGGTACTTTTTAGAATATTTTTCAAACTCAGGGCTAATGCGTACATTCATTTTATTGACCAAAAACTCAGCAATTTCAATCAATTCTTCCTCGGAAAGGTTTTCTTTTTCCAATCTGTTTAAATACTTGAATGATTGTTCCTGTAATTCCAATAAGATGCCTGCCAATATTTTTTTATACTTAGCAACGTCTTCCTTGTAGTATTTTATTACGACATTATCAATATTTTTAATAAAGATGATGTCGGCTTCAAGATCATTTAGATTTTCAAGCAGAGCGCCATGTCCAGAAGGTCTGAACAACAAGGAACCATCTTGGTCTCTAAACGGCCTGTTCTTGGTAGTTACTGCAATGGTATCAGTGGATTCCTTTTGATATGAAAACGAAATATCAAAGGTAGAACCTGTGATCTTTTCAATTTTTTGCTCGATATTTTCAAACTCTTCGTCAAACTTGGAATTGTACTTCTCTGAAATTGTAAAATGCAGCTTTGTTGGCGCATCCGTTTCAGAATACAATGCCGACTCATATAAATGTTCACCAAAAGCAGTGGAAATAGTACCATCCTTATATTTATGGAACGGCAATAATCCTTTAGGAAAATTTCCATAGTTAAGTTCATTTTCATCAAGCAACATATGTACAAATCGCAAACGTTGTTCATCGGTAGACAACTGATCAAAATTAGGTGTATTAGCCCTCAATCGATCCATAACAATATCGTAAAAAGGAAATTTTTCAAGACCGACAAAAAACACGTACAAATCTTTGTTTTTGTGGGTGTTGATATAGGCATTTATACTTTCCTCCTCAATATTGTATTCGTCTAAAAACGTAAAGAGAAATTTAAACATACGGCTTGCTGCACCCGAAGCAGGGACAAACTTCAATATGGAAATTCCATCTTTTTTTGCTTCAAATCGTTCGATTAAATTCGTTTGTTGATCTTCAGACAGCTTTAAAATTCCATCTCCAATAATGGCTTCGGAAACAAGGTTTGAAAACGGCAGTCCGTTTTGGAACAACTCTATTTGCTGCTCTACTTTCTTAACTGTTAATCCTTTTTTTTGTATTTGGACAATGTCTTTTTTAGAAAATTTCAATCGTTTTGTTTTAAAAGTTTGTCAATTTGGGTTTTGCATATTTGCAAACGTTCTTCAAATGAGCCTTTAACAACTACATAGGGTCTTTTAAGGTCTATCAAGGCTTGTTCAAACATATGGTACATTTGCAATCTATTTTTGGGCTGATCGCGAATTCCATCGGCTTCCCAAGGGACGTCAATATAAGTCAATAAATACAAATCATAATGGTTTATACGTGCATATTTTTCCACGCTATCAGGACAATAGCCTTCGTAATAATATTTGGCATACACTTCAGTCTCCAATAAATCGGTATCACAAATTAATAACCGATTGCACTTATACGCTTGCTTATTTTCCAATTGCATTTGGCCAACAGCAATGGGCAGGACGTCATCTTTGGTCAACATCATCCCTTGTGTTGCTTTAGTCTCGGCGAGAATGCGCGAGAATTCTGGGACATATAACGTATTATAGTGATGTGCCAATTCTTCAGCTAGAGATGTTTTTCCAGTAGATTCTGGGCCAAACAACACGACTTTTAAACAGTCTGTAGGTTTTTGTTCAAGTGTTTTTTCCATGCGTTATAACCGAATATGGCAATGACTGTTAATGCGATATAAAGGATGCTACTAAACGTTAGACCTTTATAAAAATACAGCGGAACTGTTATGATATTACCAACAATCCAAAATAACCAATTCTCTATTTTACGTTTTGCCATCAACCACATCCCTACAAAAAATATCGCTGTAGTTAAAGTATCAACATAAGCCGTCCAAGTATTAAATTTATCAAAGATCATATAAATAACAATGATAAACACTACTGCTCCAACAAATAACAAAACTGCAAAAGGCCAATCTTTGTTACTTGTTTTGGAAATTGGTGTGACTTGCACATCATCTATTTTTCTTGTCCAAATCCACCAACCATAAATACTCATTATAAAATAATACGCATTTATAATCATGTCACCAAGCAAACCCCATTTCAGTAGAAGATACACGAATATCGCAGTACAAATCATTCCTGTAGGAAATACTAGAACACTATTTTTTTTTGAGTAAATGACCGATGCAATTGTGAAAACTACTGCAATCAACTCCAAAATAACGTCAAAGGTTTCGTATGATTTATACTGACCGAAAAGAAATTCAAAAATGTGGCTCATAATCTGAACGATCTGACTTTACAATCTTTATAAAAAGCACACCGCTTTCAACGAGTTGAAGTGCTGATTTTATTTCTGAATTCAAAAGGCTCATGACTTCATCATAATCTCCATACACTTGAGTACTCAACGGATTTTCGATGATCTTTAAATTTGAAGCACGCAACTGCTTTATGAAATGTATGATGGCTGGCTCATAGTCATCATGCAAAGGTGTTAATGTTAGTTCTACAGATATCTTCATGTTTTTTTTCTTAGTTTATCAAAAAAGCGATCGTCGTCTTCAAAAGCAGTTCCTATAACAACGAGGTCTGCACCTGCTTGATAGGCGCTTTCCATTTGTTGTGTGTTTCGTATTCCACCACCTACAATTATAGGAATGCTTACTTCCTTTTTCACTGCACTAATGATGTCTACGGAAACAGGATGTAGCGCACCACTGCCAGCTTCTAGATATACCAATTGCATACCCAATAGTTCACCAGCTTTGGCTGTGTCTACAATTCTAGGGATATCTTCTCGTGACAAAGGTTTGGTTCTCGTCACTTTTTCTACAGCTGTTTGCTTGCCATTCGCTATCAAAATATAGCCTGTCGGAATGACGTCCAAATTTGAATGTTTTAATTTTGAAACAGCGTCAATGTGCTTTCCTATCAAGTACTCAGGGTTAGTTCCTGAAATCAACGACAAAAATAATATCGCATGGGCATAATCTGTGATTTGAGTGACATCTCCTGGAAACAAAACAATTGGCAACTGTGTATGTTTTTTAATTTCAATCACTAATGCTTCTGTGGCAAAATCATCTACTGAACTTCCTCCAACAAATATGTAAGTAGCAATTGATGCATTTAATTTTTGCACAAAGTCTGGCACATTTTCAAGCATCATTTTATCCGGATCAATAAGAACTGCCAAACCCTTTTGGCCTTCAGCAATCGACTTGATAATTTGGTGATATGTTGAATTCGTTTTTATGTCTTTGTCTTTAGTTAACCACATAGGCACAAGTAAACCCTTCAAATTCAAAAAAATAGGTTTGGTATCTGTACTTTTTATTTTCGTAATCAATCCAAGCTACCGTTTTACCATCATTTAACATAAACGGAATCACCAAAAAATGCTCCTTGAATAACATACCTGGTGTGGCAAATAATTTATATAAGGATTCTTTGACTCCCCAAATCACAGTTAGCTTTCGCACATAATCTTCGGTATTGGTATCTAAATAATTGAATTCGTAGTCAACAAATTTATTAGCAATAATCTCAATTTTGGGTCTCTGCTTTTCGATATCAATACCAACTTCACCAGAGCTGATAATCACAGCCGAAAAGGTAAACGAATGTGTAATGGAAATGTGTGTCCCATCCTTTAGATGTGGCTTTCCATAATCATCATAAAATAAATCCTGATCAGTATAACCAAATTCCCTCAATAAATGACGAACACTCAAAAACCCACGTTGGTGGATTTCACTTCTCATTCCCAAAACACGATCTAGGCTATTTTGCTTCAAATCAAGAGGTTGAAATAAATCCTCATAAGATTCAGTAATCTTCCAGATTTTAACGGTCGTTTTTGAATTTGGATGAATAGTTTTATAAACAGGCATTTAATTATCTGAAACTTAATGGTTATCTTTGCACGGCCTAAGGCTAATATGGCATGTTTTAATAAGCGAATGTAATTATTTTAAGTGCTTAAGCCAAAGGTGTTGTTTAATTAATAATTAAGAAAAAAAGATCAATGAGTACAAAAACAACGACCTATGTACCATACAAAGTAAAAGATATGTCTCTTGCTGCATGGGGAAGGAAAGAAATTGAATTAGCTGAAGCCGAAATGCCAGGTTTAATGAGTCTTCGTGAAGAATACAAAGACAGTCAACCTCTTAAAGGTGCTCGAATCGCTGGATGTCTTCATATGACGATCCAAACTGCAGTGCTAATCGAAACTTTAACTGCGCTTGGAGCTGAGGTCACCTGGAGTTCATGTAATATCTTCTCAACTCAAGATCAAGCTGCGGCTGCGATTGCTGATGCCGGAATTCCTGTATACGCATGGAAAGGTATGAACGAAGAGGAGTTTGATTGGTGTATCGAACAAACATTGTTCTTTGGTGAAGATCGTAAGCCTCTAAACATGATTTTGGATGATGGTGGTGATTTAACCAATATGGTTTTGGATAAATATCCAGAATTAGCCTCTGGCATTAAAGGATTGTCCGAAGAAACCACGACTGGTGTTCACCGTTTGTACGAGCGTATGAAAAAAGGGACACTACCTATGCCTGCAATCAATGTGAATGATTCGGTAACCAAATCAAAGTTTGACAATAAATACGGCTGTAAGGAAAGTGCAGTTGATGCTATTCGTCGTGCAACCGACGTGATGCTTGCCGGAAAACGCGTTACGGTTTGTGGTTATGGTGATGTTGGTAAAGGTACTGCAGCTTCTTTTAAAGGTGCAGGAAGTATCGTAACGGTTACCGAAATTGATCCAATATGTGCGCTTCAGGCTGCTATGGATGGATTTGAAGTAAAACGTCTGGAAACTGTTGTGGCCAACTCTGATATCATTATTACAACTACCGGAAACAAAGATATCGTTCGCGCTGAGCATTTCAAAGCCATGAAAGACAAGACTATTGTCTGTAATATTGGTCATTTCGATAATGAAATTCAAATGGCTTGGCTTAACGACAACCACGGAAACACTAAAGTTGAAATCAAGCCACAAGTAGATAAATATACGATTGACGGAAAAGATATAATTATTCTAGCTGAAGGACGCCTTGTGAACTTAGGTTGTGCTACAGGTCACCCTAGTTTTGTAATGAGTAACTCATTTACCAACCAGACTTTGGCACAGATCGAATTATGGAACAACAGCGATAACTATAAAAATGAAGTGTATATGCTACCAAAACATTTAGATGAGAAAGTAGCTAAACTTCACTTGGAAAAAATTGGTGTTGAACTTACAGAATTAGCTCCTTACCAAGCTGAATATATAGGTGTTACTGTTGAAGGTCCTTACAAACCTGAACACTATAGATATTAAAAAGTCACTAGCATTCCCAGTTTGGGATCGCTTCACTTATAGATACTACAAAACCCTTGCAAAAATGTAAGGGTTTTTCATTTCCATACAGATTGTACAAAATTTAAGCGAACTCGAAATAAGTCATTATCTTCACAAAAACTCTACACATGAATTCCAATAAACTCGATTTCGCCATCCAAAAAATAGAATCACACTTAGACAATCACCAAGTGTCCAACCCTAAAGTTTCCAAAAGTAATGTTGCTTGGCATATTGATCATAGTCTAAAGGTTATAAATAGTGTAGTTAAGGCATTACAATCTTCTGATCCAAGTACTTATGAAGCCAATTTTAGTGTTCTAGGACAATTATTTTTTACACTTGGTTTTTTTCCTAGAGGAAAAGCTAGAGCTCCAAAATATGTCAGACCTCCAGAAACTATTTTAAAAGAAGACTTAATCTCACAAATAGATTTAGCCAAAACAAATGTGAAAGGAATTTCCAATTTAGATAAAAACGCCTATTTCAAACATCCTATTTTTGGAAATATCAACACCAAAAGAGTCCTTAAGTTTTTATGGCTTCACACCAACCACCATGTAAAGATTATAGATGACATCGTAAAGACAGCATAATCATTTCATTTTTGAATGACATACACTTTAAAATGCTTATATTGATAGAGCAATGTCCTATTCCGAAAACCATATAAAAGTACCTCGTTTTAATGAGGCTTCAGGTTTCTTTACCACAAAAAAACGCTCAAAAATCATGAGTAAGATTCGTGGAAAGAACACTAAACCTGAGCTCCTATTTAGACGTGCGCTTTGGAAAAAGAATGTGCGTTATCGTGTGGATAGCAAGCAATTACCAGGTCGACCTGACCTGAGCATTGAGAAGTATAAACTCGCTGTTTTTATCGATGGTGAATTTTGGCATGGCTATAATTGGAACGAACGCAAAGTCAAACTTAAGTCCAATCGGAACTTTTGGATACCCAAAATTGAACGCAATATGCAACGTGACCGTCAAGTCAATCAAAAACTGGAGGATTTAGGATTTACCGTATTTCGTTTTTGGGAATCAGAAATCAAGACCAATCTAAAAACTTGTATCAACGACGTGATGGTGTACTTACAAACTGGACAAATAAATTGATTTAAAATCCAGTAACCAGCAATCCCTTCGCTCCTTTAAGTCCGCATTTTTGATAATGATGATAGGCTTTTGCAGCACGTTCTCTGATCTCGGTATCTGATTCATTTAATATCCAACCATCAATTGCCCATTTTAAGGTATAGGCTTCAGGAGCCATAAGACCAGTGGTCCAAACCAACGGATTGGCTTTTGTTTTTTGTAAATACGGTTTAAAGAAATCTTTACTTATACAAGCCAATATAATCGCATCTCGTTCATCGTCATTGAGTGGCTTAAAGTTTCCTTCCACATCAAATTCCATAAGTCCATCATGACCAATGTATGACAAAAGCTGTGCTTTCCCGCCAAATTTTAAGGTTTGTGCTTTGTAAACAACAGCTATAGGATTACGTCCAGCTGAAGCTTCCAAAAAATCTATTATAGTTTGCTTGATATACTTCCCATCATAAGCATCAGCCAAAAGGAAGGTATTTGAAGTGTTATGCTTTAATAATACACGTTCTAAAACATGATTTCCTATATTCTTTTCTGAAGATATAAAAGTCCAATCCTCACTATTCTTGAAATAAGTTTTCACACCATAAAGTGCGCTCCAATAAAGGTTACTTTTAACATCCTGACCATTTCCCAATTTTGAAGGTACCGGAACAATACCTTGATTAACATTATCACATAAGGCGACAAAAACATGAATGGTTTTGAGGTCATCCTTCTTTTGCGCAACAGTAATTAAGGTAAAGAGGAAAATGATATAAGACACTCGACTTTTCATGTATCCATAACGAAAAAACAGGCACTTTCTTATAACAAACACCTATAAGGTTTTAACAGCCTTGTAGGTTTGAAATGACCAATTAAAAATTATCGCTTTGGATGCACAAGCTTCATCTCATCAATCAAATGTGTTGCACCTGCATATTTATCGACTATAAACAGTACATAACGCAAATCGACCATGATATTTCTGCAAATTTCAGGGTCGTAATAAATATCACTCATGGTACCTTCCCAAACGCGATCAAAATTTAAACCAACGAGATTTCCTTCAGCATCAATGGCAGGACTTCCAGAGTTTCCACCAGTTGTATGATTTGTTCCCAAAAAGCAAATCGGCAGCTTTCCATTGCTATCAGCATATTGTCCGTAATCTTTCAATTCATATAGGTCACGTAGCTTTTGTGGCACATCAAATTCGTAATCACCTGGTACATATTTTTCGATAACACCGTCTAAATAGGTCACCGGATTGTAATAAATGGCATCCCTTGGCGAATAGCCATTAACTTTTCCGTAGGTGACACGAAGTGTACTATTGGCATCAGGAAAATAACGTTCTTTTGGCATCACTTCCATGAGTGCTTTCATATACTGTGTTTGAAGCGCATTAATTTGAGTATTGGTCTCCTGGAATTCTGGCTCCAATCTCATATAAAACTCTAAAACCATTGGCTTGGCATATTGATATGCGACATCATTATTAAGATTTTTAACGACTGTTTCGGCATCACCTTCGAACAAGGCCAAGGCCTTATCCAAATCGGTAAAGGCAGTCTTGTCATAAATCGACGCATCTACCGCATCAGGATTATAAAGTGGCATAACAGCCTTGTAGACACCTTTATCAACATTGACATTGTAGTTTTTGTGAATGCCTTTTAGGCGATCAATCATCGATTGCCTCGCCTTCTCGAAGGCAGCATCACTTTGAAGTGCAGCATTTTCAACTTGAGTTGCCCGAAACGCCATTTGCATCAATTCGTTCGTGCGGATGAAAACCTCAATAAAGCTATTGCGCTTTACATTTACATCTTCAAAGTCACTGTAAAGTTTCTCAAAATCACCAAGTAGGTTACCATATTGAGCGTCCTTCCCTTGCGCTTTTACAGCTTTGGCAAACTCATTTTCAAAATCCTTTTTGATGGCTATCGCACCAGTTTTCTTGATTCCGAGATTTTCACCAATCCATTTTTTCCAAGCATTAGCAATACGTGCTTGCTTGGACGCATATTGAATTCTAATCTGGTCATCTACTTTCATATTGGCATCAATCACCTTTAGAGCAGCTTCTCGAATTCCAATTTTCGCTGGATTGACCTTTTGGGTAATTTGTTCTATGGCAACTGCTGGCAAATATTCGTTGGTTCGTCCAGGAAATCCGAAAATCATAGTAAAATCGCCTTCCGCTATCCCATCAAGAGAGATTGGTAAAAAGTGTTTCGGCTTGTAAGGAACATTGTCTTTGCTGTATTGGGCTGGACGATTGTTTTTATCGGCATATATTCTAAAAATCGAAAAATCACCTGTATGACGTGGCCAAACCCAATTATCGGTATCACTTCCAAATTTGCCTATGCTACTTGGAGGAGCACCAACCAGACGAACATCATCAAAACGCTCAGTAACAAACAAATAATACTGATTGCCTTTATAAAATGGCCTGATCTTAACACCATGCCATTCTTCTTTTTCAACTGCCTTCAACACATTATTTTGGTTGATGTCGATCTTAGACTGTTTTTCCCTTGGTGTCATCGCATCGGTTACACCTGAAAGCATCGCTTCAGTAACATCTTCAATGCGCACTATGAACTCAACATATAAGCCATTGTTAGGTAACTCTTCCTCTAAGGACATTGCCCAAAAACCATTTTTCAAATAATCATTTTCTAATGAAGAATGTGACTGAATTTGACTATAACCACAGTGATGATTGGTTAGCAATAAGCCCTTTGGTGAAATCACTTCACTCGTACAACCACCATTGAAATGACCAATGGCATCTTTTAAACTTGAATTGTTAACATCATAGATATCCTTAGCGGTCAATGTACTACCAAGGCTTTGCATTTCAGATTCATTCATGCCTTCCAACAACGATGGAATCCACATACCACCTTGTTGTGCAGACAGTTGAAATGCTATAAAAAAGAAAATAATTTTCAGAAATCTCATAGTAAGCGTATTTTAATTTTAAAGCACGTAAAGATAAAAAAACCTTAGTTAGCTGGCACAACCAACCGTTCATTTAAAATCCATTTTTCCATGAGACCTTTGTTCGAGGAAATTTCAGCAAACACATAGATATTGGAGTCAAAACATGGCGAAATCCCAGCGGGTTCGATAAGGATCTTATCTACACAGTAACTCGAATGTAAGAAGTATAAGTCCTTATCCTTTATAATTACATAACCTACATGATTATCCAAACCGACAAAGTAAATCCCATTGCCATAAATCGAGTTAAGGCCTTCTCTTAATGATTCATATGAAAGGTTTGAGAAAATTTTAAGCTCGTCTTTTGGCTGAAGCGTAATGGCTTCTCTCAAACCTGCTTGCTGTGCCATTTTATATCGATTGAGATTGAATCCTAAGTGTTTTAATGTGGTGGACACAAAATATCCGCAAGCAATTTCACCTTTATTCGGTATATTGGTATGACCATTAAAATCCCAATTTGTACCATACCAATGCGGAACAATCGTATTTAGTAATTTAGAATACAAGTAAGTTGAAGCACTGTCGATCGCTTTTTTAGGATTGCTACGGTACAAGGTGTTGAAATAAATTCTATCTGCACGAATAATGTCGACATGCCTGTTGTAATCACCTTCAGGTTTGAAATTGATATTTAATTTCAACGAATCTAAAGTCTGTCGTGAAGCTTTTGTTCCTACCTCTTTTACAGCAATTGAATCTACTTGAGGTTTGGTGATGGCCAACGGTTTTTCCGAATGGTCTACACAACCAAGCAGAACTAAAAAAAATATAGGGACTAGTGTTTTGATAATGTTTGTCAAGATGATGGATGACTATAGAACTCTTTTTTCTTATAAATATTATCCTTAGTATATTTACCTTATGCAACTCTCACCTAAACTTTCCAACGTCAAAACCTCAATATTTACCATTATGAGTGCTTTGGCAAACAAACACAATGCGATCAATTTATCCCAAGGCTTCCCGAATTTCAAGAGTGACCAAAGGCTGATTGATGCGGTTTCAAAGGCTATGAACTCTGGCTACAATCAATATGCTCCTATGGCTGGACTTATGGAGCTTCGTCAAGCCATCTCAAAAAAGTTCGAAAGGCTTTACAATTCTAGTTACCACCCAGATGCTGAAATTACAATAACAGCTGGTGCAACTCAAGCGATTTTCACGATAATTTCCACATTTATAAAACCAGGTGATGAGGTTATCATTTTCAAACCTGCATATGATTGCTACGAACCAACAATTGAACTTCATGGAGGCAAAACTATAGCTGTGCCGCTGGCAGCACCACAGTATAAAATCGATTGGACAGCTGTAACCAAGCTGATCTCACAAAAAACCAAAATGATCATCATCAACTCACCTCATAATCCAAGCGGAACTATTTGGTCTGAGCTGGACATGCTCAAACTCCAAGAACTTACCGAAAACACTGATATAATCATTTTGAGCGATGAAGTCTATGAACATATTGTTTTTGATGAACAACAACATCAAAGTGTGTGTCGTTTTTCTGGGTTAAAGGCACGTAGCTTTATTACGGCTTCTTTTGGAAAGACCTTCCATAATACTGGTTGGAAAGTTGGGTATTGTTGTGCTCCCAAAGATATGATGGAAGCATTTCGGAGCGTACATCAATTTAATGTGTTTTCGGTACATCATCCAACACAAAAGGCCTTAGCGTACTATTTGCAAAGTTCAAAGCATTATGAAAACCTATCATATTTCTATCAGGAAAAACGGGATACGTTCCTGAACCTCATCAAAGATTCAAGATTTAAGTTTTCACCATCACAAGGCACTTATTTTCAAGTTTTGGATTTTTCAGAAATCACTTCAGAAAACGATGTTGATGTTGCTAAAAAATTAACTATTGAACATGGTATTGCCTCTATTCCTCTATCAGTATTCAATGAAAAAGGACGCGATGATAAGGTGTTGCGATTTTGTTTTGCAAAAACCGATGAAACCTTAAATGCAGCTGCAGCAATTTTAAACCAAATCTAATCGCATGAGCCAATCGGTTTGGCGATCCTTTCCAATGTAAAAAGAGTGTGAATCGAAAATCTCAAATCCGTGACGCTCATAAAAACGAACAGCTTTTGGGTTTTTCTGCCACACTCCGAGCCATAAGAGCATTTTCCTTTTGCTCTTGGCAATAGCGATAATTTTTTGGAGCATGTGTGATCCCATGGCATGACCTTGGAAGTCCTTCAACACGTAAATTCGGGATAATTCGATCGCTCGATCACCATAATCTTCAGATTGCGATGCAAATTCACACAATTTGAAATAAGCAACTAAACTATCATTCCAGTATACAAAATAAAACTGCGCATCCTTATCCAGAAGCTCCTTCCGGATTTCTGTTTCACTAAAGGCTAAATCGACATAATCTTTAAAATCATCAGGATTGTTATCCTTTTCAAAAGCATCGCAAAAGGTTTGTCGTGAAATTTGAACCAAGCGATCCAAGTCACTTAGTTTACATATTTTATACGTGAGGTCCATTGTTACAATTTCGTAGTGATAAATTTAGAAAATAAAGTGACCTTTTCTATACTTTTGTGTCTATATATGTACACCGTAATTAAATAAAACACCCATGAAATATTGGATAACACTTTTGACCATAATAGCCTTTAACACTTCAGTACTTGCACAACAAGTAGAAAAAGAAGGTAAAATCTATGAGGTAAAGAATGAAAAGATCTTTCTTGACGGAAAAGATGTCACCGAAACCCTTAGCATAGAACAACGCGCGACGATCTTGAAGGAAGCTGCACTCCTATCAGAAAAATTGATATTGGAAGATCAGGCTAAGAATGCCGAAGCCCAAGCGAAACAAGAAGCCGAAGATGCCAAATTGAAACAAACTGAAAAGCTTGAAAAAGAAAAGAAAAAGGCAGAAAAAGCTCAAAAAAAAGCTGAAAAAGAGGCAAAAAAGGCTCAAAAAGAACTAAAAAAAGCTGAAAAAGCCAGAAAAAAGAAAGAAAAGCTTCAAAGTAACTTTGACGATGCAAAAGATAAGCTTGCCAAGGCACAAAAAAAGTACGACAAACTTAAAAACAAAGGTAAGTTGTCTCCTAATGACGAGCAGAAATGGCTAGATAAGATCCAAAAACTATCAGAAAAGCTTGAGAAAGCGAAAGGAAAACTCTAAAGGCCACAAATCGACAACTATAAAATCCGTTTTAGTGTTCAACTGAAACGGATTTTTTATGCCATTTTATTATTGAATTTTGTAATTTTAAAACATGAATAATGATCTAAAAGTTGCCCTAATTCAGACTGATTTGGCATGGGAAAACCCAGAAGCTAATCGCAAGCTTTTCAGTCAAAAAATCAATGCCATTTCTGAAGATATAGATCTTATCATTCTTCCTGAAATGTTTACTTCTGGCTTCACAATGAATGCTTCAAAGGTGGCTGAAACCATGACTGGAACTACTGTTTCTTGGATGCAAAACCTTTCAAAAGAACACCATACAGCCATTACAGGCAGTGTTGTGATAACTGAGAATAATGTGTTTTATAATCGTTTGCTTTTTGTGTCTCCTGATGGTGGGATTCAGTATTATGACAAGAAACACACCTTCACTTTAGCTCATGAGCATAAAACCTACAAAGCTGGCTCAAAACAATTGGTCGTTACCTACAAAGGTTGGACAATAAAACCGTTGGTGTGCTATGATCTCCGCTTTCCAGTTTGGGCAAGAAACACCGAAGACTACGATTTACTATTATATGTTGCCAATTGGCCCAAGGTGAGAGTTACAGCTTGGGATGCACTGCTAAAAGCTCGAGCCATTGAAAACATGAGCTATTGTATTGGTGTTAATCGTGTAGGTTTGGATGGTAATGGTTTTGAATATTGTGGACATACTGCTGCCTATGACGTTTTGGGTGAACGCTTGGACACAATTCCTAGTGGTAAAGACCTCACAGAAATTGTCACGCTCAGTAAAGACCATATTATCAAATATCGAGAAAAGCTAGGGTTCTTGAAGGATCGCGATGATTTTAGTCTAGAATAAACTCCACAACCCAATCCCAACCAGCTCTAGCATCGACCAAATCAGGATGATGTGCGACGCGTTCGGCTTGACGCTGATCCAAGAAACGACCCGAATCATAACGTTGATTACCATTGGAATCAAAAATGGCTCTTACATAATAAGTTCCAGGTGTGATGTTCCTGAAATCAAACAAACGGCTTTCAGTTGCATATTGCTCGTATTTGACCTCACCTTTATCATTTGTTAACTGAACAATCATAGGATAATTAGCATTCACCAAGGTCACCCGAATGTTGGAATAATCGGAAAGTGTCTTAGTTCGCGCAGTAAAACTGAGTGTATCATTGACATTTCCGAAGAAATCCTCTATGGCATTTGGGAGTATTTCAATGTTATATGTTTCAGATTCTTTCTTTTCAAACTGAAGGCTGTACGTGTTATCCAATTCATTGTAGGCACTCTCAAAAGGCACATTAAGTGAGTCCTTGTCGATAATCGATATACGATTTTTATCGAGCTTCACTATTGGAACAGTTGCTGTAAAACTAAAGTCATCATTAAAACTCAAGGTACCTGATGATGTCGATTTCACCACCAAAGTATCTTTATCTATCGTTCTAAAACGATGCTTGATGGTGTCAATATAAGTTTTATTACGTATTAGAAATTCAGCGGAATCGAGCTCAATTTTTGGTCGATACCAATAAAACAATGTATCTGAGGAAGGATCCTTTGTAATTCGTGTTTTGAAACCTTCAGGCTTCGATCCAAGCATCTCAATTTGCATGCTTTTATAATCGCCTTCAAAACCAAATGCAATTTTTTGTCCGGCAACCTGCTTTGGACGTTTGGCATCAAAATCGGGTTCTTCCTTAAATAGCTTAATGGTATAGAACGAATCGGTTGGTGCAGTTATGAATCCTTCGTAATAACCAATCTTATCGCTATCCTGTTGAAAGGTATAATTACCATTCTCTTCTTTTAAGGCTATTAATTTGTAGGTTCCTGGTTTGATATTATCGATACTGAATGTTGTAAGGCTATCTAAAGTATTGGTAATGTATTTTGGTTTTTGCTTAAATACGGTTGAGTCGGTATAGGTCGAATCCCGTTCATACAACATGACCGAAACGAAGGAGTCAGGCTCTCGATTTTCAGCATCTAAAATTCGTCCTTTTACAGACAACGAATCGATAAACGCTCCAGTAGAGAGCACATACCTGTAGTATTCATAAGGATTTTCCTCATTGTTATCGACAATACTTTCTCCAAAATTAAAAGCATACGTTGTGTTTTCCTCAAGTGTGTCGTTGATAATAATTCTCACATACTTACTTGGCGTTCCCAATGGTGTAATGGTAGGTTCTGTGCGCATTGGAGGAGAGATGATGAGCTGTTTTTGAAGGTCTTTTATTTTGACATATTCATCAAAATAAATGCGTATTTCCTTACGGTCAAAATTAGTAGAATAATTCTCTGGAACTTCTCTTAATATTTTTGGGGCTTCTACATCTTTTGGTCCTCCGGATGGATTTCCTCTATTGGCACAACCCATGAAAACGGCAATGATAGCGATAAGAACAAATCCTTGTAACAGCGTTTTATGCATTCCAAATTCAAATTTCAACAAAATAACAACAATGCCTTTTATCGTCAAAACAATTAGCACCAATTTAATAGTATTTCTAATCGGTAATTGCCATCGTCGCCAGGCTTAAGGTAATCCCTTTAATTCTTCGTAATTGATTTGCGCAATCCTCAACGGTTGCTCCAGTGGTAACGATGTCGTCTACCAATAGAAGATGTTTGTGTTCCAATATCGAATAATCGACAATTTTGAAATTAGAAGATTGATGCTCCTGTCGTTTTATTCGATCTTTAAACACTTGGGTTTTTGTATTGGTGGTTTTCACCAAAACTGAAGCATTGTAATCCGCTTCCAAGGCATTAGCCAAGGCTATTCCAAATTTATCAACTTGATTGTATCCTCTGGATTTGAGTTTTGCTTTATGTAAAGGAACTGGAATGACAACATCAACGGCCTTGTATGCCTCAACATGTTTGAGTTCTTCTCCTAGCCACTCTCCCAAAAACTGACCAATTGACTCTTGTCCTCTATACTTCAAATTATGCATAAGCCCTTGTACAATGCCCTTTTTAGAGAAATGAAGTAACGCAGTAGCCTGCTCCAATTGCACTCGTCCATAAAGCCTTTTATGAACCATATTTTCAGGATCATCGTGAAAGTTTGTGAGTGGTAACTCATACCTACAGTTTGTACAAATTTGTATTTCATTATCTGACAATTGTGAGTTACAAGCACTACAAATTTTGGGAAAGAATAAGTTTAACAAGTTTTTTATCATTTCAACGATTAAAATTAATTATCAATGACATATTCTCTAGATTCGCAGGATAAAATAACGAAATATTAATAATGATAGTTAACCCTCAATCATTTAACTACAGATTAATAATTGGTTCTTTGGTCGTTGCTGTTGCCATTCTAACTGTTTACAGTTTTACAAGTTACAAATCCATTGTTGCACATCAACAATTTTTAGAACAAGAAAAGAAGCTCGTTGAAAGTGAACTCTCCCAAATGATCACACGATATGATGACGTTTCCATTTCAAATGATCTGATTTCTTCCCAATTGGAAGACGCTAAGAAAACAACTAAAATTGCTTTAGATTCTCTGCGTATGCTTCGTAGCGACCTTTCGGTACTGGCAAAATTTAAATCCCAACTTTTTGACTTAAAAGAAAAGAATAAATCTTTGTTCAAAACCATTGATTCCCTCGATGAAGTCAATCAAGGTCTAGAAAAGGAAAAGCGATTGGCTTACAATGAATTGAGACGTCAAAAAAGGGCTAACAACTCCTTAATAAAGGAAAACGAAACCCTAGAAAAAAGTATTGAGAAAGGAGCCTTACTAACGGCTAATTCATTTAGAGCTGAAGGATTTGAAAAATTCTTTGGTGTGAAACGCCCTAGTTCAAAAGCGAAGCGCGTTCAAAGTATTGAAGTGTGTTTTACGCTTGCTGAAAATTCTTTGACCGAAGCTGGAATGAAAGAACTATACATTCAAGTATTAAATCCGAGAAACAATGTAGTTGCTGATAAAGGAGCTATCAACTTTGGAAATTCCTCACTGATTTACAGCGCTAAGGAAGTTGTATATTATGATAATAAAGTACTCGAAGTATGCTTGGATGTCGATGCTGACATTAATGAACAACCTTTGGTAAGTGGAACTTACTATGTATCGATTTTCCATAAAGACAGAAAGCTTGGAAGTACTGAAGTAAAACTTAAATAGCCAACACTATATAATTTCACCAAAACCGCTCTGTAAATTGGAGCGGTTTTTTATTTTTGCAGCATGGCAAACGAAGATCAATTTAAAAAGGTAATCTCTCACGCAAAAGAGTACGGTTACGTGTTTCAAAGTAGCGAAATCTATGATGGATTGAGCGCTGTATACGATTATGCACAAAATGGTGCTGAACTCAAAAAGAATATTCGCGACTACTGGTGGAAATCCATGGTCCAAATGAACGATAACATTGTTGGGATCGATGCGGCGATTTTTATGCACCCAACAACCTGGAAGGCTTCAGGCCACGTCGATGCGTTTAATGATCCCTTAATTGATAATAAGGACTCAAAAAAGCGTTATCGTGCTGATGTTTTGGTAGAAGATTATTGTGCGAAGATTGAAAATAAGATCGAGAAGGAAATCAAGAAAGCAGCCAAACGCTTTGGAGATGCGTTTGACCAAGCTGAATTTGTAAGCACAAACGGACGGGTTTTAGGGTATCAAGAAAAAATAGACACGATTTTAAAACGACTTGGAAAGTCGTTGGAAAATGAAGACTTAGCAGATGTCAAGGCACTAATTGAAGAATTGGAAATAGCCGATCCCTTGACAGGTTCAAAAAATTGGACCGATGTTAAGCAATTCAACCTTATGTTCGGTACAAAACTTGGTGCTTCGGCTGAAAACGCCATGGATTTGTACTTACGCCCAGAAACTGCCCAAGGTATATTTGTCAATTTCCTAAATGTCCAGAAAACTGGACGCATGAAAATTCCATTCGGAATCGCTCAAACTGGAAAAGCCTTTAGAAATGAAATCGTTGCAAGACAGTTCATCTTTAGAATGCGTGAATTTGAGCAAATGGAAATGCAATTCTTTATCAAGCCTGGCACACAAAAAGAATGGTTTGATTATTGGAAAGACACACGCTTAAAATGGCATACATCCCTTGGAATGGGAGACGACAACTATCGTTTTCATGACCATGAGAAATTGGCACACTATGCAGATGCTGCCACTGATATTGAGTTTAAGTTTCCTTTTGGGTTTAAAGAATTGGAAGGTATCCATTCACGAACTGATTTTGACTTAAAACAACACGAGGAATACTCAGGTAAGAAACTTCAGTATTTCGATCACGAAGACAATGCGAGTTATACACCTTACGTACTAGAAACATCCATTGGTTTGGACCGTATGTTCTTGGCTGTTTTCTCCAATGCTCTTGAAGATGAAACCCTAGAAGATGGAAGCGTTCGTACCGTTTTAAAATTACCTGCTGTATTGGCACCAACAAAAGCCGCTGTTTTACCATTGGTGAAAAAAGATGGCTTACCAGAAATCGCACAACAAATCGTTGACGATTTAAAATGGGATTTCAATGTGGCCTATGACGAAAAAGATGCCGTTGGAAGACGTTACCGTCGCCAAGATGCCAACGGAACGCCATTTTGCATTACCGTAGACCACGATACACTAGAAGACCAAATGGTAACGATTCGTCATCGTGACACGATGGAACAACAGCGCGTCAAGATCGAAGATGTACGTGACATCATAAAAAAGGAAGTTGATGTTAAACATTGGTTGAAGAAAATGGAATAGCATTTAAATGGGATCATTATAATAAAAACTCTTAAGTTAAACTTGAGAGTTTTTTTGCTTTAAAAATAAGCCTTCAACTGTACCGTTCCAGTATGGATGGTTTTGCTCGTTTCTGTTTTCCTTCCAAAGTAATTAAGGTTTAAATCCAAAAATTTGGTAAGCTTTTTTTGAGCTAGCAAACTCCATGTAAAATTGGTTCCTGGTTGAAGTCCTTCCAGAATTTGATACGCTACAGGTGTATTGGCATCTCCCGTAAATTCATTTTTAAATAGATTGACCTCTCCTGTTAGCGCTAACTTATTGGCGTTATTATAGGTAAAAGACACACCATAATTATTTTGGAACAATTGTTCTTTATCGCGTATCACATTTTCTTTGGACGTATATTGATAGAATACATCGAAACGCGCATTTTCATTAAAAATATATGATAGCTTTGGCTGAAGACGAATCTCATCCAATTGATAATTCCTGAATTCAAAATTCTGGTTCAAACTCTCATTGACCTCAAAACTTGATTGTAAATTGAATAACCAACTCTTCCAAAATTTATGATTAAACTGAAGTTGATGACTGGTCAATCTATTTTCCTGAAAACCGATTGAAAGTATTCTTCGGTTAGTGTTCGACAAAAAAGTATACGAAGTTGTGTAGCGTTGCTTTCCTCTATTGAAAAACAACACATTCCTTAAACTTCTTTCCAATGCCAATTGATTTTCCTCATCGGACGAAAATGGATTCAAATTAAATCCATCGCCTTCTCTTCTATTCTTACGATCAATTAAATATGACGTTTGGTTATAAAAATGAGACCAGAACATTTTGGTCTTGTTCTCCGAAACCGACCACTGCTTTGGATTAAAGGTCAAAGTTTGGCTAAACCGGTTTTGATGTGTTTTCACGAACACCTGATTGGGTAGCAATACACGAATAAAACTGCCTTGATCAGAGAATTGGGCAACTTCAAACTCATCTAACTCCTGAATACCGTTTTCATTATAATCGAACCACGTATAGTTGCCTTGGCCAGGTTCTACCTCAACGTACGTAAAATCTTGTTGCGGCAAGGTACCAGAGTTGGTTTCATATACCGTATTCCAAAGTACGAGGTTGTTCCAAAATCTCTGATTGAAATTCAATCTGGAGTTTAAGGAACTCTCATCCTCGACCATAGCATCCTCACTTTTCAGTTTTCGATAATTGGCATATAAACCCAAGCGTGTGGTCTCATTTTGGATGATTTGGGATTTCAGATAATACGTATTGGATGTATTTACACGTCGTATGTCATTATTGCGTAAACTGTCATTAACACGATACTTATAACCAATTTCCACAAAAACACCTGTACTGTCTCCATAACCCGTAAAGACTTCATAAGAGTTAAAACGCTGACTTAAATTGGTTAATAAATTGGTTTCCTTTTCACGTTGCTCACTATCTTCCAAAGCAATTTTTGTACCTACCCAATTGTTTTTAAAACTATAGGTGATTCTATTGAAAGACCTTACAAATGTTGAAGTGGATATCGTGCTATTATTGCTCAAAAAACTTGAATTTGAAAAGATATTAAATCGTTCTAACTTAAGGTTTGCCATGAGGTTATGACGGTTTCCGTTGAAATTCTCTGAAAAATTCAAATGCTCAAATTTATAGCTTGCCATGCCTTTTTCAGCATGGGACAAATCCACACCTGAAGTTAATAAGAGTTGGTGTCCCAAAGGATCATTCAAATTCCAATCACGATTAAACTCAGCGCGATACAAACGTTGTATGGTCTTAAAGTTCTTATTGATGACATCAGCATCAGCAAATGCGCTCAAGTTCCAAAGGCTATCCGTTTTTATAAGGCTTTGATTCACTCGCAATTTAGCCGCAAAACCATCATTATCTCCATCGTCAATATCTGAAAACAGGTTGATATCATTTTTACTTCCAGCAACCTCAAAGACAATATCCGTTTTTTCACTAGGCTTATAGTTGCCATTAATGACCGCAACCTGTAATCGTTCTGGTGCAATAAGTCGTACGATCGGTTCATAACTCCCTTGTGGCACACCATTTACAGGTTCTACATATTCATAAATATTTTCAACGGCATTACTATTAATCAAGATATAATTACCTTGATTAGCACCAACCAATGTAAATCGCACACTATATAATTCGTCTTCAGGATCATTCGAAAACACAAAAATTTCATTTCCATTGACGATTTCCTTTCGGTATAAAATTCGATTTTCATCGAAAGCTTCCTGAATGTCTGAAGGAGCCACCATTTGGGTTTGATCATCACCAGCTTCAGAAAGAATTTGCACTTGTTCAGGTGAAAGATTTTGTTGTAATGGTTGGTTTTTAGCATCCGATTCTGAATAAACCGAAATGCCTAATTTCAGCTTTTCAGACTCATAATTACCGCCTCCAAAAATGGTAAATCTAGAGAAGTTCCGTTCACTAAATTGGTAATCTACCGTGATTCGCATTTCAGAAGTGATGGGATAGGTCGAATTAAATATGAGTTCTCCAGCATTATAATCAATAATATAATCCTTGTTTTCGCCACGTTCTACAGGAATTCCATTGACATAAACCGTTTCACTTCCTGATACGATAAGCACAAACAATTCGTTGTTTGGGCCAGTAAGTTTATATGGTCCTTGATTACCTTCCTGAGCGATAAACTGACTGGTGGTAAATTGTCCACGAACCAGAGCTCCAGAAGCAAAAAGAGTTGTTTTTGAATCGTCTTCGCCAAAATTGGCACTCACCTGAAGGCCTTGAACACGTTTGGTAAATTGTGCAAAATAACTGTTAGGATTCACTAAATCAATATCACCTGCTCGAATATTCCAACGGTCGCTAAACAATTCGACAAACACTTGGTCAAATTCATCCAATCGTTGCGAATAACCACTTTCCTGTAATGGGATATTGGCATCTTGAATTGAAGCTCGCAACGACACCTTATCACTCAATTTTCCAGTAATCTGTAAATCCAGCTCACTGTTGAGTACCGAATTTTGGTTATTTCCAATGGTCACACCTCTTGAAATACTTCCAGAGGTTACCAATCCATCAAAGGGTGTGAAATTGCGTTTAATATTAGATTGGTTCAGTTTATAGAGTCTCTGAATATTATCGGTATTTTGAACAATAATACTCTCATCAAGTTGAGCATATTTCCGTGTTAAAAAGTCTGGATACCTTAAATAGGACACTTCAACTGAATCGACATCTAGCGGTTTTTTAAAAACAAGGGAAGCTTTTGCAAAGTCTATTTTGTAAAACGAAGTGTCGATGACCGTATTATTTTTCCGTCTTAAAAAGAATAGACTCGAGTTAATACTCACTGTATCAATTTGTATGGAGTCTCTAACTGCCATCATTTTCTTTCTGTAATTGGATGTTGTATCTTCCTGCGCAAACGCACATAACGATAGCATCAAACAGATAAGTGAAATAGCAATTTTCATTCGTTATATTAACTTGTAAAGACGGAAATTATTTTATGGTTAAAATGCCCTTAAAATGATAGTGTAAAAGTACAGTATTATTTATTTTCGCTTGAAAATCACATTTAATTAAAAGATGCCACCAAAACGTCGGCATCACAGAGTATATATCATGAAAATCATATCTTACAACGTAAATGGCATTCGGGCTGCAATGAACAAAGGTTTTATTGATTGGCTTACAAGTGCCAATCCTGATGTCATCTGTATACAGGAAATTAAAGCTATGAAAGAACAGATCGATATTGAAGCCATCGAAGGCGCTGGCTATACGTATAATTATTGGTTTAGTGCCCAAAAAAAAGGCTATAGTGGTGTTGCGATTTTATGCAAAACTGAACCTGACCATATCGAGTATGGTACTGGTATTGAATCCATGGACTATGAAGGTCGCAATTTAAGAGTTGATTTTGGTGAGCTCTCAATTATGAGTATGTATTTGCCTTCTGGAACCAATGATGCAAGATTGGCCCATAAGTTTGAATATATGAACTTGATACACCAATACCTCAATGAACTTCGACAAGAAAAACCAAATCTTGTTGTTTTGGGCGATTATAATATTTGCCACGAGGAAATAGACATCCACAACCCGAAGATGAAAGGTGTTTCTGGATTCTTACCAGAAGAACGTCAATGGCTAGGTGAATTTATTGATAGCGGCTTTATTGATTCATACCGTTACTTACATCCAGAAAAACAAGAGTTTTCATGGTGGAGTTATCGCGCCAATGCAAGAGCCAATAATAAAGGATGGCGTTTGGATTATGCTATGGTAAGTGAGCCATTACAAGAAAACATCAAAAGAAGCGTTATTTTAACCGAAGCCGTTCACAGTGACCATTGTCCGATTTTGGTGGAAATCGATGCTCAATAATTTATGCACAGTATTTGGCAAACAGTCGACAATATAACAGATAATTCCTGCGATGTAACATGCCTACAATTATTAAACTAATCAACGATTAAACAATAACAACCCTATGATCAAAAAATTGTCATTAATAGCATTAGCCTTATGTTTAACCACGTCTTGTGTGTCTAAAAAAATCTATACGGATTTAGAAGACAAGTATGCGAATCTCAAGAAGGAAAATCGGAAACTACTAGATCAGAATCGTGATTTGGAATCAGCCTTAAACGAAGCCAATAACCAATTGGCAAGTCTTCAAAAAGATTATGATCAAACATTAGCACAACGGAATCAACTTCAAGACGACTACCAAGCTACCAAAACCAATCTCGATAATTTAAAGGCCTCCTATGAGGCGTTGGAAAAAAATAGCAGTGCAGAAATTTCTGCGAATTCCAAAAAAAACAGAGAACTGTTAGCCCAATTAGAAGCTAAGGAACAGGCTTTAGCTGCTGAAAATGCAAGACTCGAAAAACTTAAAAAGGAATTGGAATCCCGTTCGCAACGTGTGGCTGAACTAGAAAATGTTATCGCTGCTAAAGATGCTAACATGTCTAAACTAAAAGATGCCATTTCAAAAGCACTTACCAATTTTGAAGGTAAAGGGCTTACCGTCGAGCAACGCAATGGAAAAGTCTATGTCTCTATGGAAAATAAGCTACTATTCGAATCTGGAAGTTGGGCAGTTGGCGCTCAAGGGAAGCAAGCTGTGAGACAACTTGGTAGCGTATTGGCTGACAATCCAGAAATTGATATTTTAATTGAAGGTCATACTGATAATGTCCCTTATAAAGGTAATGCACAGCTAAGTGGTAATTGGGACTTATCTACAAAACGTGCCACAGCCATTGTCAATATTTTAAGAGAAAATGAGGCCATAAATCCTGAACATTTAACTGCAGCTGGTCGAGGCGAATTTGCACCAGTTGCAAGTAATGACACCGCTGAAGGGAAAGCTAAAAACAGAAGAATTGAAGTGATTCTTACCCCTAAACTTGACGAAATTTCAAAACTTCTCAATGAGATTTAATGCATTCTGAAGGCATTTCAGTACACAATTATATATTATTAATTTTAAAATTAGACCATTCAATTTTTATCTCGGTGAATGGTCTTCTTATCTTTACACCATACTAATAACATCCCAACATGAAATATACTACACTGCCAAAAACCGATATCAAAGTCAGTAAACTATGTTTAGGCACCATGACTTGGGGCAATCAAAATACCCAAGAGGAAGGTTTTGCCCAAATGGATATGGCTATTGATAAAGGCATTAATTTTTTTGATACTGCCGAGTTATATCCTGTTCCGGCTACTGCCGAACGCTACGCTGACACCGAGCGTATTATTGGTAATTGGTTTGAAAAAACAGGTCAAAGGGACAAAGTCGTTTTGGCCACAAAAATTGCTGGACCAGGAGATTATACAGCCCATATTCGAACCAACGGATTTAGCAAACAAGCAATAGAAGACGCTGTTAACAACAGTCTAAAACGCCTCAAAACGGACTATATCGATTTGTATCAGTTGCATTGGCCAGAGCGCAATACCAACACCTTTGGTATTCGAGATTACAACCATAATACCAATGACCCTTGGACAGACAATTTCAATGAGATCTTACATTCGTTAGATGATATCATCAAATCAGGAAAAATTCGTCATGTTGGTATTTCTAATGAAAAAGCTTGGGGAACTATGCGTTATTTGGAAGAATCAAAAGCGAATGATTTACCTCGAATGATTACCATTCAAAATGCATACTCATTATTAAATCGCGTGTTTGAAGGAGATATGGCTGAAATCGCCATTCGAGAAGACATTGGTTTATTAGCCTATTCGCCAATGGCTTTTGGCGTATTATCTGGAAAGTATATTAAAGGAACAGCTGCAGACAATGCCAGACTAAAACTCTTTCCACGATTTGCAAGGTACAGTGGAGACAAAGCCACCGAAGCAACCAAACGTTATATGCAAATCGCTGCAGACCATAATATGAGTTTAGCTCAGATGTCATTGGCTTTTGTAACCGATCGACCATTTATGACGAGTAATATCATTGGTGCGACGTCTTTGGAACAATTAGAAGAAAATATTGATAGTATCAATTTCGAATTGAACGATAACGTTTTAAAAGCGATTAATAAAGTGCATGCAGAATTACCTAATCCTGCGCCTTGAATTTTTTCTCTTAAAAACATAGTATAAAAGTCGTTTCGCTTTTAGATTTTTTTCTATATTTAGATACTATAAGCTCTATTCAATCTCCTAAACTATGTTTCTAATATGAAATACCTTACTAAATCTTCATTTTTATTACTTAGCTTTTTTGTTGTTTTTTATGCTTGTCAAAAAGACGACAGTTCAATTATTTATGATAAACAAAAGTCTAAATTAAATTCACGTTTACAGATTAAACAAGGATCAGAAGTTTCTCAAAAAGCCCTCGCCTTTATAAATTATAGAACAACTAATTCGTCTTTTGTGGCGATAGACAAAAATCGAATAACGCTATCATAAACCAACACTCATTCAAGGGAAACAATAATGGGTACCGTGAAGACAGATAAGGAGATAGTTGTTATTAATGAAACCAACACAAAACACACTTTTAGTGTAAAAACAGTAGACCATAATGACAACAGTATTGTATTATACTGATATAGGTTGACTCTTTTTGGTTAATATTTGCTCTTTTTTAAATGGTGAGTTCAGGTAAATTTACATTATTTTTTCGATAGGATTTGTATTTGATATCCGGATTCAAATGTACTTCAACTGGTTTTCTTAAGTCCAGGCTGAAATGTGTTCTAAGATTGTTGTAAATATATACAGCTTGCTCAGTCATTTTTTGAGCTAGATCAGTGTTCTTAATGGTTTGTTTTAATCCATATTCATATTTGAGTGTTCTATTAATTCGTTCTGCCACAGCGTTTTCGTATGGGTCGTATTGTTCAGTCATACTCATAGTAATGTTGTTGTTTTCTGCAAACTCGGTGTATTTAGGGTTACAGTACTGAAATCCTCTGTCTGAGTGATGAATGAGCTTTTCCTGTGGGTATTTTCTATTTTTAATAGCCATAGCGAGCGCATCAGTGCAAAGCGATGTTCTCATATGGTTATCGAGTTTGTAGCCCATTATTTGCTTAGAATAGGCATCTGTTACTAGTGCTAAGTAGTTGTGGCCATTTTGTGTTTTGATGTATGTGATGTCACTTACCCAGAGTTGTTCAGGACGAGTAGGGACGTGGTCTTTTACGATGTTTTTATATTTTTTGTACATATGGTTTGAGTTTGTAGTTGTGATGTAATTTTTAGTTTTTGGAATCAAAAGATTATTTAATCTGAGGAACCGATAGAACTTATCTCTACCAATTTTAATATCAGCATTTAAAAAGTCTTTCTTTAGTTCTTTATGTAATTTGATTCCACCAGTTTTAGAGCCTACTTTTTTACGGTAGCCTTTGACCATTGTAATCATTTTTTGATGATCTATTTCTTTTTTTTGTTGGGCTTTGAGTCTTTTGTAGAAGGCTTGTTTAGAGATTCCAAGGCACTGATAGATCCATTTTCTTTTAAACGGTTTTTCTTTTTTCGTTCTATCTCTTTCGCGAGTGACTTGGGCAAGGACTTTTTTGACATATCGACGCCTGTAATGAGTTCCATATCAGCTATGATGTCTTGTTGGAAGTCTTTTACAAATTCTAGTTCTTCAATCTTTTCCTTTAGCTTCTTAATCTCATCGTTTTTGCTCATACCTGTATTTTGTTGCACTAAGGTACTGTATTTTCTCAACCAATAGGTAATGGTGGTTCTAGGGACATCATACTTTTTAGAAGCGAAGTTTGTCGATAGTTGTCCGTTTAGGATTTGGTCAACGACTAAAAGTTTAGTCTCTAAAGTTGCTTTTTGGTAGCTTTTTTTTCGCCAGTGTTGTTTTTGTGGTTTCATAAGTGACTATAATTAAATGATTAATTTTTA
Source organism: Bacteroidia bacterium (assembly GCA_030432635.1). GTDB lineage: Bacteria > Bacteroidota > Bacteroidia > Flavobacteriales > Flavobacteriaceae > Psychroserpens. The sequence continues at coordinate 230,267 of JAUIMB010000005.1, forward strand.
GTCAACCTATTTCAGGAAAGTTCATCCTCATAATTAAGTACAACGTCTTCGTGTATGGTTTGTTGAGGGAATTCAGCGCACGCGTGCGGCTGGCTTTCCGATGGAAAACGTGCGCTTTTCAGCACAATTTTCCGAGTAATAAATATAGTGAATTTTACGTAAGAATTTTTCCTTGTCTTAACCAACAGAGCAATGAACTATACACGTTGTTGTACGATGGCATTGTCATATTTACAATCTAGATTTAATAGACTATTTCTTCAATAGTTGGTTGCTTATTGAATTTTATTATTCCATTTTCTTGTTTAAGAATATTTTCATTAATGCATTTAGAAATATCGGTGGAGAAACATCTTATTTTAGAAATCCCATTATAGTTAAAAGTTTTATTGATTTTATTAAGTAAAAGTAAAAGATTTGGATGGTCTTCTAATTTTTGAAGTTGCTTTTCAGGTAAAGTGTTATGAAATAATATTACCGCAGGAATAACCTTTTGATAATTACCATAGTCATTTATTAATGTTTTAAGACGATTATATTTAATTAATCGAAAAAGGTAAACATAGATTTCAAGGATTGCTCTTAAAACGGACTCATTTGAGTTAGCTTTTGCCTCAAAGAAATATATTTCATTTTGTTTTACGGAAATAAAGTCGATTTTACCGTGATTTTTCTTGTCAATACCTTGATTTGGTTCAGTTAGTGGAATCTCATAATCAATTACTTTTCCAAAAAGTTCAAACTTACCGCTATTATATAAAGCATAACAAAATCTTTTTTCTGTTATCTGTTTAATAGATGTTTGTAAGTTACATACTCCAATATGCTTTTTTATTTTAAAGTTTTGTTTGCGTAACCCTTTATCTACCCACTTAATTTTATCAAAATGTTTGAGAATTAAACTTGAAACGAACTCAGTGTAGCTTTTCCTTTTAACTATATCTGATTGATATAAGTTCATCCAATCGTAGTTAAGTTGGTCAAACAAGACACTTAATTCTTTATTTGTTTTCATGCAATTAACTTATCATGCTTTCGTACAACGTGTTGTGTATGGTTTGTAGTGTTGCAGACTAAGTTAATTAAAAAGGATTGAAGAGTTACGGGATTTCGCTAGAAATCCGCGAATTTTGAATAAACACTATAAACTATACACGTTGTTAGCTGTTGTAGTAATTAATTTTGACTTGGATCCATAATATTAGTTGGATAATAATCTTGTCTGTTATTTTCATCAAGTTGCTCTAAATTAATGAATGCGTCAATTTTATTGGATTTCAAATGTAAGTCTTCTTCTAGATTTAATGAGTATCTAATCTTAGTCTTAAATTCTCCTTTGAAAACAGGAATGCTGAATTCCCAATATTCATTTTCATCAAGTGTAATAGTATGGTAACTGTTTCCACAAGAACTTGAAGGTAAATAAGTTATTGCTTTCCAATTTCCGTTTTTATCTAATGCTTCTATCTGAATATCGAGGCGACTATCTTGAGCAAAAAAATCAATTTTTGAATTTGTTGAATTCACTAAGTATAATTTTTGCCCAAAATATTCCTCCGCGAATGTAGTATATTCTTTTTCACTTAAGAAGAGAGTAAGTTTTTCTTTTGGGAATGCCTTGTCTATTATTTTTGGATAGTTTTCAGAACGGTATTCGCCATTTGGTTTCTCAGCGTTAGTCGAATTACTAAATGCTTCTAAAAATCCAATTAGTTGAAATTGAATATTTAATGAGTCTTTTTCAACTGTTTTATTGTTCGAGAGCTGTTCAATCAAAACAGCATATTCATCATTATTTAATGGCGTAATACTTTTTTCTGTTCGTTTGTTACAACTAAAAAAATAAGAAACTAATAATATGGCTAATATCTTTTTCATTGACTATTACAGCTAACGTGTTTGTGTATGGTTTGTAGTGTTTCAGACTAAGTTAATTAAAAAGGGGAGAAGAGTTGCAGGATTTCGTTAGAAATCCGCGAGACTTTTTTAAACACTATAAACTATACACGTTGTTAGCCACTGGCTTTTTATTAATCTTAATTAGTCAATTAAAAACCTTGTCGAAGGTAATAATCTTGTGTCATCTAAAGAAGCGGCTCTGTGAGGTGAAATTTTCTTATACTCATCACTTTTGATGAATTTTTTGAAATCCTGTACTGATTCATATTCAACCAGTATGAATCCATCCCAAGTTTCATCTTCTGGGCCGACAAAAAAATTCTTGCTTTCTCCAAAATATAATACTCGCCCATAATTGTTTTCTTCTATAATCTCTTCTACTAATTTGATGTAGTGTTTATAAACTTCTTTTCCAGTTTTGCCTATTTGCTTATTCGAAACCTCAATTCCTGTATAGTCTGCCATAGGTTTAAACTTTAAAAAATTGACACTTGCGAATTTCCCCTTTCCGCTAAAATTTTCTTCTATTTCTTTCCAAGAATCAGGTGTAGCATAGAGATATTTTGGTATAGATTTTAATTCCTCTAACGACTCTAAAGGTTCTTTGTTGATAGTATTTTGTTGTTTGCAGGATAGGACTAAAATTCCAATGACCAAGAATACAATTTGTGTGGTTTTCATAGTTCTTATGCGATTTATAATTTTTTTTAATGACCTGTATGGCTTGTGGCTAACGTGTTGTGTATGGTTTGTAGTGTTGCAGACTAAGTTAGTTAAAAAGGAGGGAAGGGTTGTAGGATTTCGTTAGAAATCCGCGAGGTTTCTTTAAACACTATGGACTATACACGTTGTTGTGGTACGTTAATTTGCACTAGATTTTCTTTGCTACTATGTTTACATCCGGATCTGTAATATTAAGACTTCTAATGACTTCATCCGTGCTCTCAAAGGTTATGATTACAGAAGGAGCTCCATTATAAGTAAATTTATTCTCACCAATTTTATATAATGCTCCTCCAAATCCACCAATTGGTGCTATGGAAAGCAATTTTCTCATATTGATACTAATAGTGAAGCCTTCATTTTTACCATTTCCATATTTATAATCACCAATATACTTTTTTTGATCTTCTGGACTTACATCAATATACTTTTCACCATCTGCGTTTCCTAAAGACTCTAAATATTCAATTGTTTTTTCTAAGTTTTCTATTTCATTGTCCACCATATCATCTTTCATTCTTCTTCCAGCAAATGCGTGATCTAATAGGCTAATACCGTGAGGTCCTGTGATTTTTTGTATACCATTTGATGATTCTATAATAGATTTAACGACTTGAAAATGTCCTAGCATTGCAAAAGTGAAAATTGTAGGTCTAGCTCCTTTGCTCATTAGATACAATGCTATGTCTCTTCGACCTACGTGTGAAGCAGCTCCAATCGCGGATTCAAAATCACCAAATCGCCATTCCCAGACTGATCTAGAAAGTTCGGGTCTTTTATCCACTAATTCTTTTACACGGTCTAAGTCAAAATGAGACTTGCCTACAACCTCTGATATAATTTTAGGCGAAATATTTGGGAAATATTCAGGTATTATTTGATCGCTTTCAGCTATTTTAAAAAAATTCTCTTTAGTTTGGTTCGAATATAGCATATTGGGAATTGCTAAGCCTAATAATGCTAAAGAACTAATCTTTAATGAAGTTCTTCTATCAATGTTCTTGTTTTTTTTCATTTTGCCTTAGTTGAATAATGTACCACAACGTGTTTGTGTATGGTTTGTTGCGGAATGGCAGCGCACGTGTGCGGCTGGTCTTCCGCGGAAAACGTGCGCTTTTCAGCACAGATTTCCGTGTTTTAAATATAGTGAATTTTACGTATTAAATTTCTTTCACTTAACCAACAGAGCAATGAACTATACACGTTGTTGTATGCCGTTAACTTTTTGTCATATAGTAGAATTCACGTTCTAATTCGTATTTCATTCGTTTTGCACTTCTCCTCATTACAAAATAAGGTATTCCAAACATTAGGGCTGCGTGAATAAATATAAAGGGTAATGCGAAGCCAGCACCATTTCCGTCAAAATTATCAGACATAAGAAAACCAGCGATGAATATAGAATAGAAGATAATGGCAAATACATAAAAAGGGATCATGATTCCGCTAAATCCATTTATTTCGGTTTCAATTATCAATTTCTCATTATCTTGTCGATAAGTTCCGCGTGCAACTGCCAAATTCATACCCATATCGAATAATTTTCTTCTCCTTTTTATTTTGAATCCTTCAATTCCAACTTGTCCTTTATATTCATTTTCACTTGAAGTAAAGATATCAAAAGTATCAAAAAAAAATCCTGTACTTCCTTCATCAACAATTTGACTGAATTTTGAAACAAACTGAGATTTTTGAATATCAATGTTTGTTGTCAAGTATTGAATAAGTTTTATTTTTTTTAAAAATTCTTTCAAGATGGTATGTTAATGGCTTACAACGTGTTCGTGTATGGTTTGTTGCGGAATGACAGCGCACGCGTGCGGCTGGCTTTCCGATGGAAAACGTGTGCTTTTCAGCACAGATTTCCGTGTTTTAAATATAGTGAATTTTACGTAAGGATTTTTCTTTCACTTAACCAACAGAGCAATGAATTATACACGTTGTTGTACACTGTACTTTTAATTCCATTTTTCTATTAACGCAGTCACTCCATTTTTAATTCCTTTATAATATTCTCCATTTTTTAATTCTGGAATAATAGTTTTGTCTAATACTTCTTTGCAGATTTCGTTTGTCAAAACTATTTGAGTTCCAGTTCCAGCTGCTATTCCAATTTTCCGACATGGTTTGCAGATGACTATAGTCAATCCATTATTTTTTTCAGAGTCTCCAATTCCCCAATAATTACTTAAATCAGTTGCATATTTTACAATATCAGAATAAGGAGAGATACTATCAATTGTTACGATTACAATTTGTCGAGTTGTTTTTATGTTATAATTATAAATTAAATCTGATAGTTCTTGTCTTTGATTCGGACTAAGTATGCTATCATAATCATTAATAATAAGACCTTGAAGTTTTGTGTTTCGAAATTTTTCAACTGATGAAAAGTCAAATTCAGTTGTTGGTTTTATTGTTTCTGTTTCTTGTGAAATTCCTTTGCAAGAAACAAAACTCAATGTCAGAAATAGGATTAGTATTTTAGTTCCGATTTTCATTTTATAACTTCTTTCCATTTGTTAGATTCCGCAAACTCTTTTACAATTCGATTTCTTTCGGTTAGTAATTCAGTCATATATTTTTTAAGAAAGAGCTTGTCCGCTAACTTGCCTAAAATTCCGAAAGGTGATTTATAATCAAAAAAGTCGGTCATTAAAGTTCCGTCATTCGATTCCTTAAAGTGATGTTCGTGTTTAAATTCGGCAAACGCTCCTTTAACCATTTCGTCTGCAAAGTATTTAGGTCGGTCATATTCCGTGATTTTGGAAGTCAGATTTTGATAGATTCCAAAGTGTTTTGCTCTCCAAGTAACACTTTCATTCATTCCAATTAATCCACTTGTTTTTCCAGCGATTGCTTCTTCATTAGTTTGTTCTGTCGATATTTTGTGCAAATCGACACTTCGAGACAAGTCAAACACGATATGTCTATCAGCTTTTATTTCAGTTTGAAGTTCAATTCTCGGCATTTTTCGGGTATTGTGTACAACGTGTTCGTGTATGGTTTGTAGTGTTGCAGACCAAGTTAATTAAAAAGGAGGGAAGAGTTGCAGGATTTCGCTAGAAATCCGCGAGTTTTGTTTAAACACTATGAGCTATACACGTTGTTGGCAAATCGTTTTTATTATTTATTCCGCTATTCAATTTCAATATTTTTTAGTTGAATCAGTTTTTCGGATTTAGTCATTCTTTTTCCAAAATATTGGTCAATTTCATTATTTAGCCATTTTTCTCTATAATTCTCCCAACTCTTTTCATAAGGTGGCTCTCCACTATCGTCAAATCCGTATTCAAATCCGCACGAACAGATATCGTATGATGGAAGTCCTGTTTCGTCATAAGGTCTCCATTCCTTATTCTTTGCTTTTTCTCCGCAAACTGGACAATAGCAAAATCCGTCAGAACTTATTTTTAATTCGACTTTTTTTCCGTTCCAAGTATTTATTATTTCTTTTTTCAAAAGGTTGTTAATTTTTTTAATCAGAAATTGTCACTTCTATTGCTTTTAAATCAGTTTTGCCAAAATTCACATCCAAATGAAATGGTGTCATATATCCAAAGTCCAGCAAATAATGAAAATTCGTGTTAGTGCTATCTTTTGGAAATCCAAGGTATTCAATTGTTTCCGATTTCGTTTTCCCGATTAATATTTGACTTTCAACTAAATCAGTCGACATATTTCCACGCTCAATTTGAGTTCCACTTATCCATTTTTCATTATCAAACTTTTCCGTTTTGTTTTTGTTTCCGCAACTCAAAAAAAAGATAAATAATAGTAATAATGTTTGTTTCATTCTGTTTTGCTCAAATGTTTGCCAACGTGTTCGGCTATGAGTTGTTGCGGGAATGCAGCTTGCGTGAGCGGCTGGATTTCCGATGGAAAACGCGAGCTGTTCGCACGGATTTTCCGTTTTTGGTTAATTTGAATTAAAAGTAAGAAAAATTCCTTTGCTTAACCAACAGAAGCAATTACTTATAGCCATTGTTGTAGCCAGTTATTTATTCAGCGTATTTTTTGTATTCAACTATTTTAGCTTTTAACCTTGTGTTCAGATATTCATTTTTATTTTTTAACATCTCGTTAATCAATTTGGCTTCATTCAGATAATTCAATATTTTGTCTTTTCCCCAAAACTTTGGTGGTTCTTGAAGGTTAGTAATTCTATCCGCTAGTTTAACGATTCCGACTTCTTTTTCCAATTGATTAATTCGGTTTAAACTATCTGTCATTTTCTCTTTTTTAGAAGTCAGATTGTCGTTTTTGGTCAAAGCTTGAATTCCCAAAGCTACTTTTTCTCCAAATTGTTCCTTTAGTTCTGAAAATTCAGTTTTGGTATCTTCTAAAGTATCGTGAAGTAGAGCTAATTGTATTGCATAATTTATATCAAAATCTTTATTTTCATTGTGAGCTAAAATGATTTCCATTGCAACATTTGAAATATGTAACAAATAGTTCGCATCTGTTCCAGGTACTTTTTGATTTTTATGTTTTTCTCCAGCAAACTTTATGGCTTTCTGATATATTTCTTGTGTCATTTGCGTGAGTTTTCTAATTGGCTACAACGTGTTTGTGTATGGTTTGTTGCGGAATGACAGCGCACGCGTGCGGCTGGCTTTCCGATGGAAAAACGTGCGCTTTTCAGCACTGATTTCCGTGTTTTAAATATAGTGAATTTTACGTAAGGTTTCTCTTTCTTTGACCAAACTAAGCAATGAACCATATACATTGTTGTATGTTGTGCTTAAGGAAATCAATTATCTAATAATAAGAGCTATAAAAGTTAATGTTATCATCCAAAATATTACTCCTAGAAATTTAGCTTTACGAGCTTGTTTTATTTTTTCTTTGAAGCCATATTTTTCAAATCGTTCCAATTCAGATTCAGAGAAATGATCGTTTCTTCCAATCGGTTTAGGTGTGAAAAATGGCAGTATAAAAAATGTCAGCCATTCTTCCGTTGTTAAAGGTTCTGTTTTCCGTTTCTGTTGAAATTTCTTAAACTTCAGATAATCAGATTCAATTTTAACTTTTTCAGCGTGTGTCAAGTTCCGAGATTGCAATTCATATTCCGCTTTCCCAACCTCAGTTTTATCAATTCCGTTTTTTATGACATCAAGTAATTCTACATTAGAATATCGGTAAATTTTTTTGTCAATCATGGACTCGGTTGTGCATTACTGGCAACGTGTTGTGTATGGTTTGTAGTGTTTCAGACCAAGTTAATTAAAAAGGATTGAAGAGTTACGGGATTTCGTTAGAAATCCGCGAAGTTTCATTAAACACTATGGACTATACACGTTGTTGTGCTTTCGTTATTTATGTAGTTCCAATTCCATCTTAATCAATTCAAGATTTGTCCAACACTATTTTTAATTCTTCAGTAATATCATTAAGGATTTTTATGGACAATTTTACAGAGGTGACATAATTGGGATACCTTGAATTGTAGTTATTAACAACGTGATGCCTATATTCTTTACTGTAAAGAAAATAATCTTGCAGTTCCTTACTGCTATTGTTCTGCATAATGGTTTTACTCATATATTCTGGATACCAATCGTACTTTTCCATAAATATCTTTTGTAAATTTTCACTCTCGTTATTAATGCTTATCTCTAAATTGTCAATAATTATGAGCTTCATTTGGTCATAAATTTCAATTATTTTAAGCGACAGACTATCGTTGGTATTCAACGCTTTTAATTGATTTACACCTGTTGTATTCAACGTTGTTGCAACTGAATTTGCTGTTACTAACCTTGATAATCCCACATCAAATAAATCTGGAGTAATAGAATCGTTAATTACTCTTTTAAAAATATATTCTATGCTATCGTGATGTTTTACAATTGCAGTAAACTCCTGTATATCATTATTTATATCTGATAAGGTGCGTTCATATACAGATAGTAATTGTTTTTGTTGAAGTCTGTTTTCATTCCAATTGTTAATTTGAAGTGCAATCAAAATTCCAATTACCACCAAGATTATTTCTCCGATTGCATATTTAAAATACTTTCCAGTTTTTCCTTCTGAAAGTAAATTTTGTCTAATTTTTCTAAAGAATTTTATCATTGGTCGGTTATTTCTCGAAAGTTAGGATAATTATTTTATTCCGTTCGAGTGAGAATAATGAAGCACAACGTGTTGTGTATGGTTTGTAGTGTTACAGACTAAGTTAATTAAAAAGGGGAGAAGAGTTGCAGGATTTCGCTAGAAATCCGCGAGACTTTTTTAAACACTATGGACTATACACGTTGTTGTAGCCAGTTTTTATACATATTTTGAATATTTCGATAAAAACCTTTTTTTTTCAACTATTTTATTTTCTTGATACCAATATAAATGGTCATTTTCGAGTCCATTTAATTTGTCAAAAAACACTGGGTATTTCATTCGGTCGATAAATTGTCGCCAGTATCTTTTATGTAAATTAATGTTTGTAAATTTTCCACTATGCCTATGAAGTTCAGTTTTAAATTCGTGACCAAAAAACCTCTTTGCTTCCCAAGAATATAATTCTCTACATAATTCATTAATTTGATTTTGAATTTCGTAGGTAATTAACTGCGAGTTAAAGTTTTCGTGAAATTCTATTTCAAAATGCGAGCCATTTGATATATCAAGACTCTTGAAATTCTTATTGTCAAATATTTCCTTAAAAAGAGGTTTATTTAATAAGTTTGTTCTGAAATTGTCCATATCATATTTATGGATATCAGTGAAATATTCTGGAATTGAAATGCAAATTGAATTTAGTTTTTTGTTAGTTTGATAATGTAATTCAGAGTTAGAAGCTAAATTCTTTCCGTTTAAAATCCATATCATTCCTTCTTTTCCATAGAAGGTTTCTCTTTGTTCTATTTCATCAATTTTAATAGGCGAGTACTGAATTTCTATAACTAATTTGTTATTTAATACAATATCAGCTCGATGTCTTATATTTTTTGTATCGATTAGAGTTACTTCTTGATTGTCAAGAGGGAATTTATTTTGCCAATTCAAATGCCATTTAGTAATTGGCTCATACCAATTATCACAATCTTTATTTGCTTTATGAGACCAATGTTTTATTTTTATTTTTCCTTTTTTTCCAATAACGACTGAATTGCAATCAGGGCATTTTCCTTGTTCTCCTGATTTAGACACCTCTATTTTTTTATCATTTTCATCAAAAGCATATCTCATTTGTGATTCAGTTCAAAATTGGCTACAACGTGTTTGTGTATTGTTTGTTGCGGAATATCAGCGCACGCGTGCGGCTGGTCTTCCGCGGAAAACGTGCGCTTTTCAGCACAATTTTCCGAGTAATAAATATAGTGAATTTTATGTAAGATTTTTTCTTTCATTCAACCAAATAGAGCAATGAATTATACACGGTGTTACCCAACGTTTTTATTTCTTAATCTTTTCTTTTTCTGATATTTATATTCATAAATCTTGAATCGGATTTTACCCAAAAAACTATTCCACTCGTGACGAATTCCACCTAATTCCCAATTCACATCAAATTTTTCGGAATCATTTTTTCGATAATTCGGAAGTCCGATTTTACAATGTAACATTGGATTATTCTCTTTTACAGTTTCATGAAAGTCAGACTCAAGTGATGATTTCGGATAGTATTGAATTTCAATTATCGTACTTTCCTTTTTACTTTTATATATGTACAAATTTATGTCGTACAGATTTTCATAAATATCTTTTAATTCACTCGTTATTTGCTCAAGCGATTTAGGCTTTTTTTTATCGTTTATTTTTTTGCGTTCAATTCGTTTGTCAAAAAAATTCCGTTCGTCATTTACTATTTCCGAAATTATGTAACTTGTATTATCCGAAATTTTATTCCAAATAGAATTTCTCGCCATTTCTAATAGGGAAGAAGTGGCTTCTTTTAAATTCAGTTCAAGGTTGTTTTTCGTTACTTTTTTCAAAATATTAATGAGTCCGTTTTATAAATATTAAGCACGAAACTACAGTCAAAACTAAAATTCCAATTGTTCCGTAAATTATCAAATTCAGCCACATTCCAACATTGTGAATTCCCGAAGCAAATTTGTTTAATAATGGTTCAGCCGAAAAAAATAGAACTATCGTCAAAATGACAAAAGTTAATAGATGAATTCCTATGATTTTTCGTTTTCTCAATGTTTCTCTCAAATGTTGGGTAACGGTATTGTGTATGGTTTGTAGTGTTGCAGACTAAGTTAATTAAAAAGGAGGGAAGAGTGGCAGGATTTCGCTAGAAATCCGCGAGGTTCCTTTAAACACTATGAGCTATACACGTTGTTGTGCATAGTATTTTTTATTTCCTCAATTTCAGATTCAATTTCCGCATAGTTTATAAATCCGTTTTGAGTTGTTGTTTTTTTAACTGTCTTTTTCCAAAATGGATAAGCCCAAGTCAACACTGTTCCGTAGTTTTTCCAATTCCCATTTCCATCTTCAAATTCATATTCATTTCGGTATGCCAATTTGCCTTTATAGAAATCAATTCTTCGTTTCTTACAGGTCAAAAATTGAAGGAATTCATTAAACCCTTTATTCAAGTCATCATATTTTTGATTATAATGTATATGACTAATTCCATATCCAACAGTTAATTGTCCACCTTCGTCGAGTTCAATCCAAATTGACGATTCGTTTTCATTTTCTGAATCCAAAGTCAGATGAGTTCCATTTTCAAATTCCGAAACTCTTTCCGGAAAATTAGTTTTCAGAAGTTTCTTTATTTTACTAAATGTCAATTCGTGATTCGTCATTCCAATATTATGCACAACGTGTTTGTGTATGGTTTGTAGTGTTGCAGACTAAGTTAATTAAAAAGGAGGGAAGAGTTGCAGGATTTCGTTAGAAATCCGCGAAGTTTCATTAAACACTATAAACTATACACGTTGTTGTGCTTACGTTATTTTAATCTAACTCCCTTTCAATTAAATCCAAAACACGTTTTATATAAGATTCAATATTTTCTTCATTGATAAAAACATAATATTGGTTCATATAATGATCAAAAATGGTTCCATCTACTTCAAGAGAAGTTATTAATTTCTTATAGTTTTCCTCCGAAACACTCAAAGGAGTTATTTGCTTTTGTCTTAGATAATCAGGTCTAAACTGTGTGGCATCTGAGTTTCTAATTGGAATATGCTTTCTAATAATAGGAAGTAAATGATTTAGCCAATGTTCTCGTCTTATGATAACATCTTCTTTTAAATCATTTAACTCTCCTGACCATTGACTAAGATGAATTTTAAGTGAATCACTTTGAATTAAATCCAATTTACCTGAGCTGATAGCTTGATTTATATATCCAATACTTGGATCGAAAGTTGCAAATGTGCACAATTGACCCATTAAACTATCTATCCGCTTAGTACTTATTAGATGCTTATCAGTTTCTAAAAATTGATATGTTGCTTCTAGCATTCTAAGATTGATTTTATGATCAGCATTTAATTCATTAAGATTTTTGGTAAATTCTTGTTTTAAATTTTGAAGTAATATTTGTTCTTCATTTCTATCGTCTTGATAATTTTTCAAGTTGTTTATGCTCAATGCAATTAAAATTCCAATAACGACAAGAATAATCTCTCCAATAGCATATTTAAAATACTTTCCAGTTTTTCCTTCTGAAAGTAAATTTTGTCTAATTTTTCTAAAAAATTTTATCATTGGTTAACGTTGCACTTGCGTTATTTTTATCTGTTGTTCAACTCGCTATTGATTTCAGCAATTAGTCTTTTGGTATTCCGAATACTTCTTTTAAAAACTGTCCTTCTATATGTATTACTATTTCTTTGTTTAGTGTCTAGATAATGTTCAACAGCTAAGTATGTTGGCGAATTAGGGTTGTTTATCCAAGTAGTATCTATTGTTGTTATATCAATCTTTGGATTCTTTAATTGATTTACTAAAAATTTGTAAGGATATAAGTCAGGTGATTTGTCAAATAAAAATGCCTGTTCATCATTAACTTCATTGATATATCCTTTATCTGCATTTAAATTTAAATAATGTGCAATTATTTTTTCCTGAAGAGTCTTATTTGTCATGTTATACATGCTGCCAGAATTAATCATTTCGAGATATGTATTGTTGTTAACATATAAAACATTCCACATATCATCATTCAATTCATCAACAACACCTATATCTTCAGAAGTTTTGGCTTTGTAAAAGAGATCAATTGATTTGGCAGTTTTTGATTCAAGAATTGCATAAAGTGAATCTTCTTTGTTTAATCGTTTTATATCCGCTTCCAAATCGTTTTTTAGATTTTTTAGCATGATTACTTCCTTTTCAGATTCAATTCTCGAAGTGTTCTTATTATTTATTCCAAGTGCAATTAAAATTCCAATCACCACAAGAAATATTTCTCCAATTGCATAAATTAAGTACTTACTGAATTTGTTTTCAGAGAGTAGTTTATGTCTAATTTTTCGAAAGAATTTTATCATTGGTTGGAATTTCTCTAAAGTTAGAATAATTATTTAATTCCGTTTGAGTGAGAAATAATTAAGCACAACGTGTTCGGCTATGAGTTGTTGCGGGAATTCAGCTCGCGCGAGCGGCTGGCTTTCCGATGGAAAACGCGAGCTGTTCGCACGGATTTTCCGCTTTTGGTTAATTTGGATTAAAAGTAAGAAAAATTCCTTTGCTTAACCAACAGAAGCAATTACTTATAGCCATTGTTACCTGCAGTTTTTTAATTCCGTTATTATTTTTTCAGTTCTATTTCCACCAACAATACAGCCAGAACAAGTTTCAGTCAGCATTGGTTTTGTTTTTAATTCCTCAATTCGAGTTTCAATCGATTTCTTTTGAGCATCACCAAATTCAGTCAGATTACAATGATAAAATTCAATTGCCATTAATCGAGTTGCTGGATTTTTGCTGTATAGTAAATACTCACAATTTTCACTTTTTATTAATCCATCAAACACTTTTCTGTTGTTCATTAAGCTCATTCCATAACCACAGTAATTACCAAAAGTTATTCCAATAAATGGACTCATTATTTCGTTCAGGTTGTTATTATTCCATTTTTCTATTCCAGTTAACGGTTCGGTTGAGTTGTCAATTCCGAAATAGATTGGTTCCACTTTATAATCGTCATTAACTTTGAAAAGAGTAGATAGTTTTTCCTTGTAAAGCTTTTTTAGTCTCTTTGATTTATTCGGAATGCGTGTTGTTAGTTGATAAGAAACAATTTCGTTTTTGTAATACAAAATCTGATAATTAACTGTCATACTCCCAAGACCTTTTCCACTTTGTTTTAATTGATAGCCAAAGCCTAAATTTTCGCGTCTCTCGTTTTTGACTTCCAAGGTTTTCATTAATTCCTCTGTCGATGTTTCATACGCTTTTTTCAATTCCGTTACAAAAGCTGTATCAACTCGAACATAATATTTTTCCACTTCCGTTTTTTGAGAAAATGAAAAGTTCCAAATTCCTAAAGTCAGTAAAATTGATATGTAGATTGCTTTTTTCAAATTGCAGGTAACGTGTTGTGTATGGTTTGTAGTGTTTCAGACTAAGTTAATTAAAAAGGATTGAAGAGTTGCGGGATTTCGTTAGAAATTCGCGAAGTTTGATTAGACACTATGAACTATACACGTTGTTGTATGCAGTTTTTATTTATTCAATTTCCAAGTTTTCTTATCAGCCGTTTTTATAGATTCAATTTTGTATCCATTTAGTATAATTTGTTCGATATCTGATTTTCCTAGTCCACAACTTGTTCTTTCGAAAACAAATTTATTGGTTGTCAATTCAGACGGATTTACTTTAAAACCATCGACTGATGAAATACATTGGCTGAAAATATTCAATTCATAATCACCATTTTCTCTCTTGATTAAATGAATTTGAATTTCTTTGTCTTGAAAATCCATAATATAAGATTTAACATGTTGACATTCTCTGTAATTCATTAGACCTTTAAAAGAAGTCTTTTCATAAAAATCAATCTTTTCTATTAAATTTATACTGTCAATTTCACTTTTGTCAGAAGTAAGATAATATTTGTTTTTTATTTTACTTAAGTCGAATAAACTTTCGTTTATAGGTTTTAGTTTACATTCTTTTTCACAAGACGTAAGAATTAAAAAAAGAAGTAAGATTATTTTAATTCGCATTTAATTCTTTCAAAATTGCATACAACGTCTTCGTGTATGGTTTGTTGCGGGAATTCAGCGCACGCGTGCGGCTGGATTTCCGATGGAAAACGTGCGCTTTTCAGCACTGATTTCCGTGTTTTAAATATAGTAAATTTTACGTAAGAATTTTTCCTTCTCATAACCAATTAGAGCAATAGACTATACACATTGTTGTACTACGTATATTAATTTTGCTTCTTCTTTTTTAATTTTTTGATGAAGTCATCCATTACTTTGTTGTATTCTTCTATCGCATTGGGCTCTAAAAAGATTACTTTTTTCAGTAAAGACCTACTTCCTCTTTTTTCTATAAGCTTGTATGTGTTGTATTCAGTGATATTATCTGGGATTTCAAAATGAGATATATTTACATTTCCATCGATTGAATTGGAATAATATGATTTGTTATCATTTAAAAGTTTAAATCTGATTTTTGTTTTGATATTCCCATTGTATTGTTTTGATACGGTCTTAATTATTCCGTTCGGTTCCAGTTTTCTTTCATGTAACTTAATCCGCACCAAGAATATTTCCAATATTCAATCGGTTTCCATTTTCCATCATTTGATTTTGCTTCTTGAATCATGTATAAATGTTCGTCTTGACTTGAAATTTTCAATGAATCTGATGATTTGTTTACAAGATAAATAGTTAGCAATGAGTCATTGGTTTTTTCAAGTAATAAATTAATTTTTTGATCAGATTCGTTTGAAGAGAACAAGATTTTCTTAAGGTCCAAAGGTGCGATGAAATCTCTGTCGATTAAGTTTGTGTTATATTCCATGTCAGACCTTTGAGCATTGAGAATCGTGGTCACGCACAAGATGAAAAGTGTAATCATATTTTTCATAATCTGACAACTCATATATGTCTAGTCCTGAAATATGGCTACAGGTTAAAAATTGATTTACGCTGTTTTTAAATATACCATATTTGGTGTTTTATAATCTAAAGATACATGTAATC
>JAUIMB010000018.1 GCA_030432635.1 Bacteroidia bacterium
GTCAGAAGTTACCTGACCAGTAAAATCCGTATCACAACCATCAATACCACAACTTTCAAGTGTAGCAATGTTGGCAGCATTCCAATCGTTTGCCAATTGTTCGTTGTCATCACCAGAGCATTCGATAGTTTGGTTTGTTACAGAGCAATTATCCAAGCTAGGAGGCGTTGTGTCCTCTAATGTCAAAGTAGCGTTCAAAGTGGTTGTGTTTCCACAGTCATCAGTAATAATGTAAACCACAGCAATCGTTCCACCTTGACCACAAGTCGAAACCAGGTTTGTATAGGCATAGTCAGAAGTTACCTGACCAGTAAAATCCGTATCACAACCATCAGCACCACAGCTTTCAAGCGCAGCAATGTTTGCAGCGTTCCAATCGTTCGCCAATTGTTCGTTATCATCACCAGAACATTCGATAGATTGATCTGTTACAGCACAGTTGTCCAAATTAGGAGGTGTTGTGTCCTCTAATGTCAATGTAGCACTTAATGTTGTCGCATTTCCGCAGTCATCGGTAATTGTATAGATCACTGCTATCGTTCCACCTTGACCGCATGTTGATACGAGATTTGTGTAAGCATAGTTAGAGCTCACTGTAATTCCAAGGTCATCAGCACAATTTTCGAGTGCAGTAATGTTAGCTGAATTCCAATCATTTGCCAATTGCTCGTTGTCATCACCTGAACATTCAATTGACTGATCTGTTACGGAACAGTTTGATAAATCTGGAATGGTTCCATCATCAAAGGTTAAGGTTGCAATTAAAGTTGTGCTATTACCACAATCGTCAGTTATCGTATAAGTTACATTTAGGGTACCACACGGACCACAAGTTGTATTTAAATTATTAAAGTTATAGTCTGAAGTAACTTGACCAGTAAAATCGGTATCACAACTATCGGTAGCACATGATTCTAGCGCAGCAATATTGGCTGCATTCCAATCATCTGCCAATGTTTCATTTTCAGTATCAGAACATTCAAGAACTGTGTTTTCTACTGTGCAAGCTGATAAGTCAGGAGCTGATGTATCCTCTAATGTCAAAGTAGCATTCAAAGTGGTTGTGTTTCCACAGTCATCTGTTATAGTATAAACCACAGTAATCGTTCCACCTTGACCACAAGTCGAAACCAGGTTTGTATAGGCATAGTCAGAAGTCACCTGACCATTGAAATCGGTATCACAACCATCAGCACCACAGCTTTCAAGCGCAGCAATGTTAGCAGCGTTCCAATCGTTCGCCAATTGCTCGTTGTCATCACCAGAGCATTCGATAGACTGATCAGTCACAGTGCAGTTGTCCAAGCTAGGAGGCGTTGTGTCCTCTAATGTCAATGTAGCACTCAATGTTGTCGCATTTCCGCAGTCATCGGTAATTGTATAGATCACTGCTATCGTTCCACCTTGACCACACGTTGATACGAGATTTGTGTAAGCGTAGTCAGAAGTCACCTGACCATTAAAATCGGTATCACATCCATCAGTACCACAACTTTCAAGCGAAGCAATGTTTGCAGCGTTCCAATCGTTCGCCAATTGTTCGTTGTCATCACCAGAACATTCGATAGACTGGTCTGTTACAGAACAGTTGTCCAAGCTAGGAGGTGTTGTGTCTTCTAAAGTCAATGTCGCATTTAATGTCGCATCATTGCCACAGTCATCAGTAATGGTGTAGGTCACTGCAATTGTTCCACCTTGACCACAAGTCGAAACCAGGTTTGTATAGGCATAATCTGAAGTCACCTGACCAATGAAATTGGTATCACAACCATCAGCACCACAGCTTTCAAGCGCAGCAATGTTAGCAGCGTTCCAATCGTTCGCCAATTGTTCGTTGTCATCACCAGAGCATTCAATAGACTGATCTGTTACAGAACAGTTGTCCAAGCTAGGAGGCGTTGTGTCCTCTAATGTCAAAGTAGCATTGAGCGTGACATCATTGCCACAGTCATCAGTAATGGTATAGGTCACTGCAATCGTTCCACCTTGACCACAAGTCGAAACCAGGTTTGTATAGGCATAGTCAGAAGTCACCTGACCATTGAAATCGGTATCACAACCATCAGCGCCACAACTTTCAAGCGCAGCAATGTTAGCAGCGTTCCAATCGTTCGCCAATTGTTCGTTGTCATCACCAGAACATTCGATAGACTGATTTGTCACTGTACAGTTGTCCAAGCTAGGAGGTGTAGTATCTTCAAGAGTTAAGGTAGCACTCAATGTAGTAGAGTTGCCACAATCGTCAGTAATGGTATACACTACTGGAATTGTTCCACCTTGACCACATGTAGTGGTAAGATTAGAGAAGGCGTAATTAGAAGTCACCGTAATTCCTAAATCATCGGCACAATTTTCGAGTGCAGTAATGTTAGCTGCATTCCAATCATTTGCCAATTGCTCATTGTCATCACCAGAACATTCAATAGCTTCGTCAGTAACGGTACAATTAGAAAGATCAGGAATTGTTCCATCATCAAAGGTTAAGGTTACTGTTAATGTTGTATCATTTCCACAGTCGTCAGTAATTGTATAAGTTACATTTAAGGTACCACAAGGACCACAAGTTGTATTGAGGTTATCAAAGTCGTAGTCTGAAGTAACTTGACCAGTAAAATCAGTATCACAACTATCGGTAGCACATGATTCAAGAGCAGCTATGTTAGAAGCGTTCCAAGCATCTGCTAATGTTTCGTTTTCAGTATCAGAACATTCAAGAACTGTATTTTCAACAGTACAACCTGAAAGGTCAGGAGCATTGGAATCTTCTAAAGTCAATGTGGCAGTAAGTGTCGCTTCATTGTTACAGGAATCTGTTATCGTGTACGTCACTGTAATCGTTCCACCTTGACCACAAGTCGAAACTAAGTTCGAATAAGAATAATCTGAGGTTACCACTGCATTTGATCTTGCAAATTGAGAAGTGTCTGGAGCAACAAATCGTGAATTATCACAAGCATCTGTTTCACAGTTTTCTAGCGCAGCGATATTGGCAGCGTTCCAATCATCGGCTAATTGCTGGTTATCATCACCAGAACATTCAATCGTTTGATCCGTAACAGAACAATTATCCAGGTTTGGAGGTGTTGTATCTTCTAAAGTTAATGTAGCAGTCAAAGACGCTTCATTTCCGCAATCATCAATAATGGTATAAACCACAACAATGGTTCCACCTTGACCACAAGTAGGGTCTAAGTTACTAAAGGCATAGCTAGAAGTTACTTGTCCTGAAAAATCAGTATCACATGAATCGCTTACACACGATTCTAATGCTGCAATATTGTTAGCATTCCAATCATCGGCTAATTGCTCATTATCATCACCAGAACATTCTAAAGTTTGATCTGTAACTGAGCAATTGTCAAGGTTTGGAGGTGTATTGTCTTCTAATGTCAGCGTAGCATTTAATGTTGTTGAGTTGCCACAATCATCCGTAATAGTATATATCACAGGAATTGTTCCACCTTGACCACAAGTTGATGATAAGTTTGAATAAGCATAGTTAGAGCTTACTGCTATTCCAAGATCATCAGCACAATTTTCCAGTGCAGCAATGTTTGCAGCATTCCAATCATTTGCCAATTGCTCATTATCATTACCTGAACATTCGATGGATTGATCAGTAACCGTACAATTTGATAAATCTGGAATGGTTTGATCATCAAAAGTCAAGGTAGCGCTTATAGTTGTGTCATTTCCACAGTCATCTGTTACAGTATAAGTCACATCAATAGTTCCGCAAGGACCACATATTGTGTTTAAGTTACTATAATCGAAGTCAGATGTTATCTGACCAGAAAAATCTGTGTCACAATTATCAGTTGCACATGTTTCCAATGCAGCAATGTTAGCATTGTTCCAAGCTATCGCCAGTGTTTCGTTGTTGTCTGCCGTACACTCCAATGTTGTGTCTTCAATAGTACATCCTGAAAGGTCAGGTGGTGTATTGTCTATTACTGTAATCGTTTGGGTTCCTGTTGCTGTAAGTCCGCAATCATCTGTCGCAATCCATGTTCTAGTAATTGTTTGTGTATTTCCACAAGCGGCAACATTGCTGTCGGTATATGTAATTTCGACGTTTCCACAAGTATCGGTTCCAGTAGCTGTTCCAGTATTTGTAGGATCAGTACTTTCAGTACATTCAATTTGCACATTATTAGGAACAGAAATAGAAGGTGCATTATTATCTACGATAGAAATTGTTTGAACACCTGAAGTTGAATTGTTACAGTCATCAGTAACAGTCCATGTTCTTGTAATGACCTGTGTATTGCCACAATTTGAAACTATAGCATCAGAATAATCGATGCTAACACTTCCGCAAGTATCAGATCCAGTTGCCTGACCAGTAGCAGAAGGCGTAGTGTCATTATTTTGGCTACAGTCTAGAGTTACATCACCAGGAATGGTTAAACTTGGGACTGTGGTATCAACAACCGTAATGGTTTGTGATTCAGAAACTTCATTTCCGCAGTCATCCTTAGCTGTCCAAGTTCTAGTAATGGTTTCAGTATTTCCGCAACCAGGTACAGTAGTATCTTCATAAGTAATGGTAACAGACCCACAAGTATCTGTAGCTGTAGCTTCACCTGTATCAGATGGATCAGTACTTTCACCACATTCAATAGAGATATCATTTGGAATGTTAAGGTTAGGTGCATTCGTGTCTTGTATAAATATGTTTTGTACATATTCTTGAATAGTCACACCACATGCATCAGTAAACGTCCAAGTATTAGTATATGATCCATTATTCGGACAGTTAGGTTCTGACGAGAAAGCTCCTGAAGTTTTGACCAATGTAAAATTACAAATGTCTGTTTCAGGTTCCATATTTTGGGCAGCAGTAAGTGCGGCTGCATCGTCACACTCGACAAAAACATCTAAAGCTCCAGGCGCAGTTGCCCAATTTACAACAGGTTGTTCAACTTCAATTTCTAAAGGCAATAAGTCACCTTGATTACATTCTTTTAAGGCAGCAGAAGACAAAGTGGTTTGAACATTTGGATTTTGATTACCTGTATAAGATGCAGTAAACTGAAAATCGAACTCAAGGTTACAATCGGTTTCCAAGAAATAGCATTCATCCTGTAGAACAAGATCGAATTCTACGTTGGACAAACTTTCACCCACATCAAGCATCCCATCCGCAAATGTAAAAATGACTTCATTGGTATTGGTGTCGAACGTGTATGTTACTCCAGAAGGTAAGGTAGTTGCTGTAAATCCGACGACCTGAGGCGGTAAAACACTTGAAATAGTCAAATTTAATGCATCATCGTTACCCGTATTTTGAATGTCAAAACTAAAACCGAGTGTGCTCCCAGCAGTTGTAGGTGTGGCACCAGATTCTAAAACAATGTCAATAGGACCAAGATTAGGTGCCCAAACATCAACACTAAGACCAACTAAATATAAACCATAAGTTTCTTGATTTGAGGTCAGCCTTAAGGTAGCTGAAGTTTGATTGTTGGTGATTAATGCGTTTCCTGTATTATTTAGGTTAAATACAGCAGCATCAAACCCTAACGTATTTTGACTGGCAGGATTTCGATCTAGGAAATCTGAATTGCCAATGGTAATTCTTGAATTAAAGAAATTATTGCTAGATCTTTGTGGTGCTGTAATTGCCACAAAGTTGCCAGCGGTATTTTGAATTTGTAATTGGTCTCCACTTAAATCCCTATCACCTTCAAGAGAACCGATTAAAACATTTGCATTTACGTTACCTGTTGGAACCGTTTGGAAACCACTAAAGGTAATATCGAAATTGTTAACAGAGCTCGTCACATTGGCATAGCCATCAAATAAACTGACGTTTTTGGTTGGTAATTTCGGACTTTCGTACACAAATACTATTTGCCAGCCGCCTGAAGTTCCAATGTTTCCTCCACCATGGCCAGTTACAGAGCCAGTTTTTGCTTCAACATTGGCAACTTGGTATGTCCCATAAGGACTTGTTAGATCTTCAACTAAAGTAGTAATATCCTTAAAACAGATGTAAGGATCATTATCGATATGAAAATCTCGACCACGATAAATAACGTCATCGGCAGTAAGGGTTGTATATTGTGTTTGACCTGGAAGCATCAACTTAATATCATTGTAGTTCCAGTTGGGTTGATTTTCAGAGTTTGGGTCAGTCCCAGGTTCTCTATCGGCTGCTGCCCAATATAAATAAGCTTTGTATGTAGTAACACAAGCCAATGCTGGACGCGGATTAGAATAGTTGGCACTACTAGAGTTAAAAGTGTCATCTATATTATCGTTGTTGGCATCAAACATACCATCAATATCAACATAGACATTATCAGAAAAGTTATGGTTTCCTGATGTACCGTTATAACTTTGAGTAGCCGTTCTAGATAACATATTATTGGCAATCATGGTATAATCACCTTTTAGTGTCTCATTAAATCTAGGTGTAAATGAGTCTAGAACCTGTGCATAACTAAAACAACCTATCAAGGTCAAAATGACCAAGAAGGTTTTTTGAAATGCTTTATGATTAATAGCAGTTTTCATAGGTAACAGTTTGTTTGGAACTTGTCTTTGGATGGACTAGTTGAAATTTTTAGGATCTGGGATTAGGGATTTTATCGTGAGCGCATTACTAATAATAACATTGTTATCAGAAACAGCCTTTATTTCGGTACAATTCCATTTGCCTAAAGGTGTATCTGACTTACGCGAAATTTTTACATAAAATTCAATAGTGCTTTTGGCTCCAATGGTTTCAGAAGTAAAGGCATTTGTTTTTTGACTGTTCAAAACCTGATTGTTGAGTAGCACTTGTTTTGACTGCTGCATGCCTTCACATGAGATATTATCGGTTACAATATTGAATTTTTGTGATTTACCAGATATATTGGTAATCTCTATGAGGTATAGATGTTCAGTAGTAGTTAATGGTAAATCTGAAGACTTCTTCACCTTTAACTCTAATGATTGTTGTCCATAAGAGCACGCCATAGACAGGCATACTAATAAGATTATAGTAATTCTTTTCATAATATAATAGTACTATATAGCTTCGCTTTGCGATGTCAATTAAAAAAACTAAATAAAACTGATAGGTGCTTTGTAGGCTAATATCAGAATTCCAATTTTTGAGGGAAGAACATTGGCAACCAATGCTTGGTAAATGGATATATTAATTACTTTTGACTTGGGCTTAATATATTTTTTGATTTGGGCTTATTAAACAATATTTTAATTGAACAAATGAAATCATTACCTTTTCTAATGACAAATTTAAATGTTAAAGGGTGCAAAATACTCGTTAAAACGGAATTATGCAACATTTTGACGATAAAATTTGCATTTAATCGATAAAAAATGAAAACAATAGTACTTACAAGACATGCAAAATCATCATGGGAACACGATGTTATTGATCGTGAACGACCTTTAAAAAAGCGAGGTTTTAATGACGCAGAATTGGTGTCTCAATCTTTTAAAGAACGACTGATTATTCCGGATGCTGTGTTTTCAAGTCCTGCAAATCGTGCATTGACCTCCTGTAAGATTTTTATGAAAAACCTGAAAATTGAAGCAAAATGCCTTTCAATAATTGAAGATCTATATGATTTTGGAGGTCAAAATGTCATGGAATTCATTAAGTCGATGAATGAAGATTATAAAACTGTTATGATTTTTGGTCATAATCATGCTTTCACGTCAATTTGCAATATATTTGGAGACATCTATATCGATAATTTGCCAACAAGTGGTTTGGCGGTTATTGATTTTGAGGTAGATTCATGGTCTCAAGTAGGTCGTGGATCAACTCGTTTTACGATTTTTCCCAGAGATTTAAAATAATGACAAAAGAAAAAAACTCCTACATCAATAGAGAATTAAGTTGGCTCCAGTTTAACGAACGCGTGTTGCAAGAAGCTGCAGATGATAGTGTTCCTTTAATCGAACGCTTTAGATTTTTAGGAATATTCTCAAATAACCTTGATGAATTCTTTAAAGTACGTTATGCCACTGTAAAACGAATTGATGAAGCCGGTAAAGGAGGTAAAAGTGAGCTTGGTATAAAGGCTGCCGAATTATTGGACATTATTACTCAGGAAGTCATCAAGCAGCAAAACTATAGTCTTGATATCTTGAGTAATATCAAGAATAAATTAGAAGAGGAAAACATTTTTATTATTGATGAAAATGAAGTTGATGATGAACAGCACGATTTTATTAAAAATTATTTCATTGATCAAGTAAGTCCGGCTTTAGTAACAATTATCCTAAACGACTCTGTTAAATTGCCGCATTTAAAGGATAGTGCTGCCTACTTGGCGGTTAAAATGGAATTGACTTCAAATGAGAAGCAATTTGCATTAATTGAAATTGCCAAATCCATGGATCGGTTTGTCGTATTGCCTAATAAAGGAGACCGAAGCTATATCATGATTCTAGATGATTTATTACGCTATTGTTTGGATGATATATTCAATATCTTCAGCTATAATAGCATCTCAGCAAATATGATAAAAATTACTAGGGATGGTGAATTGGATTTTGATAGTGATTTGAGTAAGAGTTTTATTGAAAAAATTTCCGACAGTGTTAAAGACCGACAAATTGGAGAACCGGTAAGGTTTGTGTACGATCAAACCATTGATGATGAAACTTTGGAGTTCTTGATGTCTAAGATGGGAATTGACAATAAGGACAGTGTCATTCCTGGAGGACGCTACCATAACCGTCGTGACTATATGGATTTCCCGAGCCTCGGAAGACGTGATTTGCTCTACAAAAAGATCAAGCCTTTGCAAATAAAGGGTCTAAGTCTAGAAAACAGCATTTTCACAACTATAGCTCAAAAAGATTATCTGCTACATACGCCTTATCAAACTTTTGCCTATGTCGTGAAGTTTCTTCGCGAAGCTGCCCTTGACCCAAAAGTGAACTCTATAAAGATTACTATTTATAGGTTGGCACAGATTTCACATATTGCCAGCTCACTTATGAATGCTGCAAAAAATGGAAAAAAAGTTACGGTAGTTATAGAACTTAGGGCACGTTTTGATGAGCAGGCAAACATTGATTATGCTGAACAAATGCAAGATGAAGGCATTGATATGTTATTTGGTGTCACTGGCTTAAAGGTGCATAGTAAGATTTGCGTTATAGAACGGGAAGAGGACAATGGTGTAAAACGTTACGGATTTATTAGTACCGGAAACTTTAATGAATCTACGGCAAAAATATATACCGATTTCACCCTGTTTACTGCCAATCAAAAAATTTTAAAGGATGTGAATAAGGTGTTTGACTTTTTCCACACTAATTATCGCATTAACAGATACAAACATATCATCACATCGCCACATTATTCGAAATCAAAGTTGTTTGCTTTGATTGACACTGAAATTGAAAACGTCAAACTCGGAAAACCTGCCTATATAAAATTAAAGTTAAACAGTATTTCCAGTTATAAAATGATAGATAAACTTTATGAAGCGAGTCGCGCTGGAGTAAAGATTCAAATGATTGTTCGAGGTATTTGTTGTTTGATTCCTGGAATACAAGGGATGAGTGAGAATATTGAGGTCATTAGTATTATCGACAAATTTTTAGAGCACACCAGATTGTATGTGTTTTGTAATAATGATGAACCGAAGGTCTATATATCTTCAGCCGATTGGATGACCAGAAACATTGAGCATAGGGTAGAGGTCAGCTGCCCAATTTATCAAGAAGATATTAAACAAGAGCTATTGGATATTTTTGACATTTGCTGGAGAGATAATGTCAAGGCACGAATTATTGACGAATCGCAAAGCAACGATTACCGTCGTAATGAAAAGCCAAAAACAAGAGCCCAATTTGCCCTTTATGACTATTTTGAGAAAAAACTAACCACTTAAATGTTAAGTATAAAAAAATACGCAGCGATAGACATTGGTTCTAATGCTGTACGATTATTGATAGCTAGTATTATTGAGCAAAAAGGTCAGCCTCCAAAGTTCAAGAAAACCTCTTTGGTTCGTGTTCCAATACGTCTTGGTGCAGACGTCTTTTTAACTGGGGAAATTTCCGAAGACAATAAGAATCGAATGTTGGATACCATGACTGCATTCAAATTGCTGATGAAATCGCACAAGGTTGTAACCTATAAGGCATGCGCTACTTCTGCAATGCGTGAAGCCGAAAATGGTCAGGAAGTTTCTCAATTGATCTCAAGTAAAGCGAACATCGATATTGATATCATTGGAGGCGAAGAAGAAGCTGCCATTATTGCGGCAACCGATTTACACTCATATATCAAGGAAGATAAAACCTATTTGTATGTTGATGTTGGAGGAGGAAGTACTGAGTTTAGTGTATTCCATCATGGTAAGACCGTGGCTTCAAAATCCTTTAAAATTGGAACTGTAAGGCTACTTAATGATATTGTTAAAAAGGAAACATGGTCAGAACTTGAAAGTTGGATAAAGGCTAATACCCAAGGCTATGACGTGTTGGATTTGATAGGATCTGGAGGAAACATCAATAAAATATTCAAGATATCTGGTAAAGCGTTAGGTAAGCCACTAACATACTTTTACCTAACTTCCTATTATAATAAGCTCCAAACCTATTCCTATGAAGAACGTATTACTGAATTGGAGCTCAATCAAGATCGTGCAGATGTGATCATTCCTGCAACTAGAATCTATCTTTCTGCTATGAAATGGAGTGGTGCTAAAGACATTTATGTGCCAAAAATCGGACTTTCAGATGGTATCATTAAAAGCATTTACTACAATACGGTATCGAGTATAAACCTCTAGAAATTAGAGGGTTTTTGACGAGTTTTCAAGTAAGATGACCAATATTTATTTTGTATTTTTAAATTTCATCATATATTAGCCTTCTCAAATCTTTGCTATAAACTAGCATAATTTTGATGAATATCTCATGGTATGAGAATCTCTAATTAAAAAATTTATGCAAATGAAATCATTACTACTTACTTTATTATTTGTAGCTGTTACAACGGTGTCTTTTTCACAGGAAGTCAGTTACGGAGTGCGAGCTGGACTTAATATTTCCAATCTCGATTTTGATCCTGATGCAACATTTACTAATCAACATAGAAACGGATTTGCATTTGGCGGATTTGTGGATTATGGTATTTCAGACAATGTTTCTGCTTATGTAGAAATTCAATATTCCGCTGAAGGAGCTAAAGCCGAAGACTTAAGAGCCGATTACATCCAAATGCCAATTATGGCTCGTTTTGGAATAGGTGAGAGTTTTACCTTTGGTATCGGACCGATGCTAAGTTTAAAAACGTGGAAAAACCGTGATGCATTTGAAACGTTGACATTCTCTGGTGTTGGAGGTGCTGAGTACATGATCACAGATGAATTATTCATTGATGCGCGCGTGCATTATGGCTTTAGCAATATTCTAAACCAAGATGTTGTTGGTGACTTAAAAGCTCAAAATACAACGTTTCAGTTTGGATTTGGTATAAAGATATAAGCCTTGAGCATCAAACTTAAAGATAAAAAAAGTGTCATTCTGAATGACAATCATTATAACTTTTACACAGCCTTAGTTTTACTGAGGCTTTTTTTATTGCTTGATGAATTTCAGGATTTCAGTATTATTTTCCTCATTTGAAACTTTCAAGAAATAGAGGCCAGATTGCAACTGATTGACATCAATGGTATCAGAACTGAGTTTTCCGTTGGATACCAGTGTGCCAGTAATACTATAAATTTCATAGTTTATCCGTTGAAGGTTGTTGCCGGAAACTGAAAGCAAATCATGAACTGGATTTTTATCCAATGTAATGCTAAAGGATTGTTGTACTTGGTCTTCAATGGATAGGGTTTGTCTACCGTAATATGCCTGGTTGCCATTGTCAAGATTGGTTAAAACCAGTGTAGCATCATTATCTGTGCCATTGAGTTCATATTTAAGTTCACCTGTTGCAGATTCATTAACCAGTACTCTACTGAAATAATTGTATTCATAATTACCTTCTTCGGTACTTTCACAATCGTTCAAGGTTATTCCGATAAAGTTGATTGCTAAGGTTTGTTGCGGATTTAAATTATAGTCAATGGAATAGTAATTACAAACTGCGTTTCCTTCGGCATGAAAACCTATGGTATTTGGTAAAGAATCCAAGATTAGTGTAGGTGTGGCAGTGCCAGGATTATTCATTTGGATATCATCGACGACAATATAATGTAGCTTCCATTCCCCAAGTAAATTGGTTGTAGGTGGTTCGAGACTTCCAAATGTTAAGATATCACCGATAGAATTGGTGAGAATGAGTGTTTCTCCTTCATCTTGTAACTCATAGTTAAAAATGGCATCGGGTTCGTCATTTAGCACTGAAAAATAAATCGGTTCGTAGGTGTTATCAAGACATTCAACTAAAGTTTGGTTGTTAAAACCCAAAGCAAATTCAGTTAAATTTGAGCTGTAGATATAATGTGATGCAAAAAAATCGTTACAGCCTCCATATCCTGTTATATCCATACCTCCATAAGGGTTAGTAGAAAAAGGGGACATTTCGAAGGTGACGATATCCTCTGGTGAAGGATAAAAGATACCGTCTGAGGTTTCAGTACTATAGGAATACCATGTTTGGAATAAGGTAGCTGTTGGTGATTCTTGACCAAAGACCACAAAATCCCCAGAATCAGAATTGGTGATGGTTAGAGTTTTTTCTAATCCAGTACCTGAAATTTCATAGCTTAATATATTTAGATCATCTGAATATAAGATATCACTGTACTTCTCGTAATATAGACCTGCTGCATCAGTACCGCAAGACGCCAAAACAAATAATTGAAAAAATGTGAACGTATTTCCATCTAACGCATAACTTCCAACATAGCCATTACATGGTGTACTTCCAAATAATGCCTGTGTATCTTCGTATTCTCCAGTTGATTCGGTAAAATCCATAGTAATCTCACCTACATAATTATCATGCTGTACACCATCAGTATTGATGAATTGCAAATACCAATTCCCTGTAATATCATTATACACGGCTGGTTGTCTTCCATAAACTGCACGTTCACCATTGGATTCATTTATGATGGTAAGTATCGCATCATCATCTTCACCTTCAATGCCGTAACTAAGAACATGTTCTCCTGTTTGGTTAACAGTATCTGGATCAAACAAAATGTCATTGTTGTAATCTTCAAAAAACGAACACACCATGGGAGGATGTTCACAAGGTGAAACAATCTCTATCACATTAAAAATTTCCATAGTGCCATTTTCGACCTCAAATCGACCTTCAAAAGATGATGTTGATGGACCATAACTGTCAATAAGAAACGGATAGCTTGCACTTGGTGGAAGCAACCCGAAATTCAGTACAACATTGTAATTCTCTGAAGCTGTATATGGTGGGTAAATAGTTGTTGGGCCATAGGTCCTATGGTGTAAAAACCATTCGCCAAATAGTTCAACTTCTTCTTGAGCTATGGTGAACAGTGACGACAATATGAGCAAAAAGGATAGGTAGACGTTTTTCATGGTGCTTAGCTTTCCATAAAGCTAAGAAAATTATCCATGTATAGTTTCCTTTTTCCCTAATTCTTTCATGATTTCGGCTTCGTATTCAAGAAGTTGTTGCCATTTTTTATCAACTTCTTCGCGTTCTCCATATTGTCTCGCAAAACCAAGAAACATGGTATAGTGATTGGCCTCACTTACCATGAGTTTTCTGTAAAATTCGGCAAGCTCTTTGTCTTCAAGTGCTTCAGAAAGTAACCGAAAACGTTCGCAGCTTCTCGCTTCAATCAAAGCAGCATACAACAAACGATGTACAAGTTGGGTAGTTCGACTTCCACCTTTAGGAAAGAATTTCAGCAGTTGTAAGACATATTCATCTTTTCGATCTCGTCCCAAAATCCAACCACGCTCCAAAATTTTGTCATGAACCATTTTAAAATGACTGATTTCTTCCTTGACCAATGCGATCATTTCTTGTATTAATTCGGTGTATTCTGGGAAGCTTACAATCAACGAAATAGCAGTGCTGGCGGCTTTCTGTTCGCAGTAGGCATGGTCTGTAAGAATGTCTTCGATATTCTTTTCAACAATATTTACCCAACGTGGATCGGTTGGTAATTTTAGTCCGAGCATAATTTAAGTTTGATCTTCGATTAAAATAAAACGTTCGTTACCATTTTGGTCTATTTGCATCTCATAAAGTTTAAAGTGGCTTGTTTGCGGATTGATAAATGAAATCCCTAGCGATAAACGCTTAGAGTTTGATTGTTCTTGATTTACCCAAACGTGTTCAAGCGTTGCATTGGCCCAGAACTCTGTAGACTTTTTCAAGGGAAAGGAGCTTACTGAAATGCGCTCTTTTAAAACAATGTTCTCTAAAACAGAAACCGTCACGTCACATTCAAAGACACGATGGTAGTTTTGAACATTATTTGAGTTTTTATGGGTTTCATTTAATCGAATATGATTTTTGGTTGAAGCAAACTTATTCAAACTGACTTTGAAGGTGTTTGAAATGACCGAATCGATTTTAATTTGAGTATGATGTTCTGGGTAGTATGAGTTAAATTGTAAAGTTTTCTGTTTGGTTTTGAATTCAGAAACCGCTTGTTTTAGTTGTGCACTTCGACTATTTCTTCGGTCACAAGACATTACAGCGATAAGCAAAACTAGGGTCAAGAGTAATAGGATTCTTTTCATGATGTTCTTTTTGTTAGACATCCAATCCGAAAGTCTTTTTTAAAACTTCGATATTCGGATTTTTCTCTTTTAGTTTTTGATATTTTTCTTGGGCAGTAAAGGCATACTTTTTTGCAACTTCCTCATTAACACTAATATCAAGCTTTAAATCGTAGTTCATTAGGGATTTGCGAAGGAAATCCATTAACGGATATTGTGCACGTTCTAATTCTACCTTTAATGTTTCATTGGGAAACTCCAACTGAATGTCTGTTCCTGACAAGTTTGGTTTACCCATTTCTAAAATGGATGCCATGATTTTTTCTCCTTTCTTGTGCAGTTGCGAGATATAGTCGTTCCATGAATCGTTAAATTGGGCTTCTGTGAAAGTCTTGGTTGGCAAATCCTCAGCATCAATGATTACATCCATTTGTTTGATTTGATGCGCTTTCTTTGCGCGAATACTTTTAAGGGATAAACCAGAGGTGCGATGGTCCTTCTTGAGATCCAATACAGGAGTAGGTTCAGCAGTAACAGGAATGTTCTCTGTGTGTTCAACAGCCTTTTGGTTGTCGTCGTGCGTTTCTTCCGAACCTATATTTTCATTGTCTTTAGGTTTAGGAATGTCAACAGGAATAGGAGAGATGCCTTTAGATTTGAAATATGAAGGCGGAATTATGTAATGTTTACTGTTTTTTTTTTCTCCATCATGAGTGATAGAGGCAAGCTGCATAAGACAGAGTTCAACCAACAAACGTTGATTTTTGCTACCCTTGTACTTTAGGTCGCAATCATTTGCAAGTTCGATGCCCTTTATGAGAAAACCGTAAGGTGCCTTTTTGGATTGCGCTTCATATTTTGTTTTGGTATCTTCACCAACTTCCAAAAGTTCGATGGTCTTTTCATTTTGACATACTAGTAAATCCCTAAAATGAGAAGCCAAGCCACTAATAAAGTGATGGCCATCAAAGCCTTTGGAAAGCGTGTCATTAAATTGTATCAATAGCTCTGGAATCTTATTGTCCAAAATCAACTCCGTGCTTTTGAAGTAAGTTTCATAATCAAGAACATTTAGGTTTTCGGTTACAGCTTGTCGCGTCAATTCGTTACCTGAAAAACTAACCACACGATCAAAGATTGAAAGTGCATCACGCATAGCACCATCTGCTTTTTGTGCAATGATATGTAAGGCATCATCTTCAGCTGTAATGCCTTGTTCTTCTGCAATATACTTCAAATATTCCTTAGCATCCTTAACAGTAATACGTTTAAAATCAAAGATTTGACAACGTGATAATATTGTTGGAATGATCTTGTGCTTTTCAGTAGTTGCCAAGATAAAAATACAATGTTTTGGAGGTTCTTCCAGAGTTTTCAAAAAGGCATTGAAAGCCGAAGGTGAAAGCATATGTACCTCGTCAATGATGTAGACTTTATATTTTCCAACTTGAGGCGGTATGCGAACCTGATCGGTCAATTCACGAATTTGATCAACGCCATTATTTGAAGCGGCATCCAACTCGAATATATTGAACGCAAAGTCTTCCGTTTCACTCGTGTTTTCATCGCTATTGATCATTTTGGCCAGTATACGTGCGCAAGTGGTTTTGCCTACGCCTCGAGGACCAGTAAATAACAAGGCTTGTGCCAAGTGATTGTTTTCAATGGCATTCATCAATGTATTGGTAATAGCCTGTTGACCAACAACATCCTTAAAGGTTTGTGGTCTGTATTTGCGTGCCGATACGACGAAATGTTCCATAGAAAATACTTAGTCTAGCAAAGTTAAAAATTCATAGTGAATATCGGAATTATGTATTAGTGATTTGATAAGAGTTATTAACAAGGTTGATGGATGTAAGTCATACGTTTGAAGTTGTAAGTGAGGTATTATGAATGGAATTTGGATTTTCGTGATGGTTTACTTTACATTTGTGGCAGTAAATCGCCTTATCGCTGTTCATAATTGTGAATGGAGGAAAGTCCGAACACCATAGTGCAAGCATAGTGGCTAACAGCCATCCATCGAAAGGTGAGGAACAGTGCAACAGAAAGCAAGTACAGGTTATGCTGTAGTGAAATCAGGTAAACTCTATGTGGTGCAATGTCATGTATACTAGCGGTTGAGCGCTGCACGTGCGATGCTAGAGGGTAGACAGCTAAAGTTTGCCAGTAATGGTAAACGTAGATAAATGATAAGGACGTTTCTTTTTTTATGAATTTAATTGATAAAAACAGAAATGTACAGAATTCGGCTTATAGATTTGCTGTGTTATAAAGGCTCTTTGGGTTTAATCTGAAGAGCTTTTTTTATTCAGAAAAAAGCTAAAAACGCTTCCGCCATAACTCTTTGAGTGCGAGTAACCTTTTAAACCTGATAGGTCTGTATGCTTTGAATGCTCAACAATAAGCATTCCATCGTTTTCCAAAAGGTTGTTTTCTAAGACTAGCTCAGGTATTCTTGAAAATTCTTCCAATGAAAACCCATAAGGTGGATCGGCAAAAACAACTGTGTGTTGTTGTACTGATTTTTCGAGATACTTAAATACATCACTTTTAATGGTTGTGATGCTCATCTCAAACTGCGCTGCGATGTCATTGATGAATTTGATACAACCGTAATGCGCATCGACAGCAGTAATTTGGGTTGTGCCTCTAGATGCAAATTCATAACTGATATTCCCTGTTCCTGAGAAAAGGTCCAAAACCGAAACTTCATCAAAATAAAAGTGATTGTTCAAAATATTAAACAGGGATTCCTTAGCCATATCTGTCGTTGGTCGAACTGGTAATTTTTTTGGTGCCGTAATGCGACGTCCTTTATATTGTCCTGAAATGATACGCATTATCTAAAACTACTTAAAATGATAAAATCATTATGTCGCGAATTGTTGGCTGCTTCTGACTTAAACGTATAATCGTGGTTTGGATGGACAACATCAACAAAACGAATGTATTTGTATACGATATCATACAGTACGTCGTCTTTTTCAATAGCTCCAGAAAGCATCGTTTTCAAGGTTTCTGGATCGAGCTGTAATTGCTCAATAGTAAACAAGATATAATAGATGAAATCTTCTTTGGTATGATATTCAAAACTGTTATAAAAAATGAGTTCTTGCTTTCTGATGAAAACCATTTCAAAGGTCGAATCATTGACATTGATGTATAACTTCTCTTCAGAAAACTTTGACCCAAGGTCAAATAAGGTTTCAATGAGAATGGTAGATGCATGTTTGTAAATGAAATTCCCATAGGTGTCAAAAAGATAATTGTTAATGTTCATAAGCGGAACATAAACATTCATGCTTCCATTAGCAATGATCTCATCATGGCTGATGTAATCGGTCTTAAGGATTTTTGAATTGAATTTTAAATAATCGGCCAAATGGTTTTCATCGAATAAATCCTTGGGAACAAGGCAAGACATTTCATTTTGGTAGATACAGGTTACCGTTTCAAAATCTTGTTTATAAGCGGTATTCGACTCAATTTTGTTTTTGACTATGTTCAAAAGCTCAAAAGGCGTTGCCTTTTTTTCTAGAGTCACATGCTCTAACAGTTCTATTGTTGAAGTCGACCGATTTAAAATGCAAAAAGAAAGTCCACTCAAACGAATTTGAATGGACAATGCTTTTATACTGGATGGTTTCAAAGGTTTAGTCGTTACTTAAGTTTTTAGGCCAGTTACCGTTGGTGTCTGCTTCTTCCATAGAACCTACTCTTAGTTTAGGTCCTCTAACACCATCAACCGACATGACTTCCTTTTCTTTTGCCACTAAGTTTTTTTCTTGGTCAAATAAGATGACCTCTTTGTCAACCGAAGCTTCAAAAACAGCAATACCTTTTCCATCTTCTAAACGACCAGCTTTTAGGTTGAACTTAGTGCCAGATGGACCAACACCTTCTGGAAGGTTCATCATGGTTTTGTACCTTGGATCTGCACCAAAAAGCGAATCCCTAACAGGAACAAACCCTAGGGTATCGACAATTACGATGTCCTTGGTCATTTCAACACCACCAAAACGTTTGGTCAACTCTTCATCAATAATCGTTGAATCTCGACGTTGGGTAATGGTAAACTTTGCGGTATCGATAAATTTAACAAGGCTGTTAAAATCTCCTGCAAATTCTTTGGTTATAGTTCTATGGGCCAATTGGGCATCTCTAATATCCTTTAATTTAGTGATGACTTTTTGGTAACGTTCCTTTTTAGTTTGATTAAATTGGATTTCACCATATACAGACATAAATGTGAGGTAACCTAAGAAGAAGATTAAAGCCCATAGTACCAAGTTAAGGACAGGTTTTAATTTTTTAGGGACAAACTTATCAATTACCCAAACAATTCCGATGGTTAATAAAATAAGACCTACAACTACAAGAATTACATTTAACATAGTTAGTTTTTTTTATGTTGTTTTAAGGAGTTACGCAAATCTACAATTTTTTTTTGTTGGTCAAAAGATTGCAGATGAAATTCAATTAAAGTTGAAAGATATAAAATTACTTTCATATTCTATAACAAAAATCCTATGGCAATAGCATAAAATTGTTCTATTAATATATGTTATATTGCATTTCATTTCCGATTGACAACTGGTATGACATCATCAGATTTTTACAGGTTACTTGTTAAGAAATTTCCATTTGAACCAACCAATAAACAACAAATTGCGTTGGATCAGTTGGCAAAATTTGTATATGATGATGCTCCTAATGCTCTGTATCTGCTCAAGGGCTTTGCAGGTACAGGTAAAACCAGTATTATTGGTACATTGGTGTCTAATTTATGGGAAACCAAAAAGAGTGCGGTATTGATGGCACCAACTGGTAGAGCTGCAAAGGTTATTTCCAACTATTCCAAGAAAGAAGCGTTTACAATACATAAGAAAATCTATTTTCCAAAAAAGTCAAAAGGAGGAGGTGTGAAGTTTGTGATGCAACCAAACAAGCATCGAAATACTATTTTTATCGTTGATGAAGCATCCATGATTCCCGATATTCCAAACGACTCAAAGGATTTTGAGAGCACATCGTTACTTGACGATGTCATGACGTATGTCTATTCTGGTTATAAATGTAAACTGTTGCTTATTGGAGACAAAGCCCAATTGCCACCAGTGAAATCTGAATTTTCTCCAGCCTTGAATGCTGAAAAACTAGATGTTAACTATAATAAACGTATCACGAGTATTGAGTTGGATGAGGTTGTTAGACAAGATCAGGACTCTGGAATTTTGAGCAATGCGACACGAATTCGGGAGGCTTTGGAACACGAATTCTTTGAATCTTTTAAATTTAAGCTCAATGGGTTTACAGATATTGTCAGATTAGTAGATGGCTATGAAGTCATGGATGCAATTAATGATGCTTACAGTCAGCATGGCCATGAGGAAACTGCTATAATTGTGAGAAGTAATAAGCGTGCCAACCTTTACAATCAAAACATACGAAATCGCATACTTTTTAATGAAAACGAATTGACGGTAGGCGATTTTCTTATGGTGGTTAAAAACAATTATTTTTGGATCAAACCAACGACCGAAGCTGGATTTATTGCCAATGGAGATATTATTGAAGTACTTGAAATATTCGCAATAACCTCGCTTTATGGATTTCGGTTTGCTGAAGTGAAGGTTAAAATGGTCGATTATCCAAGAATGCGACCGTTCGAAACGGTTTTAATATTAGATACCATCAATGCTGAAACGCCTTCATTGACGTATGAAGACAGTAATAAACTCTATCAGGAAGTACAGAAGGACTATGAGGATGAAGCTTCCAACTATAGAAAATTCCTTAAGATAAAAGGAAATAAATATTTTAATGCGCTTCAGGTGAAGTTCTCCTATGCCATAACGTGCCACAAATCCCAAGGAGGACAATGGAACACCATTTTTGTTGAACAACCATACTTGCCTAATGGGATTGACAAGGACTATCTACGATGGTTATATACAGCGACAACACGAGCTACTGAAAAATTGTACCTTTTAGGGTTTAAGGGTGATTTTTTTGAAGAATAGGCTTCTGTGTCGTCCATGTCATGATACTTGCCATTGAGGTCAATCTTAATAAATCTTAATTCTGAAGGAAATGTTCTCGATGTCCTATAAAAGTTATATTTTTATACACAATACTCAACTAATCAAATGAAGATCATATCGATGATTCCTGCACGATACAGTGCATCACGTTTTCCTGGTAAGCTCATGCAAGACCTTGCAGGTAAAACCGTTATTTTACGAACTTATGAGGCCACGGTTGCTACCAAATTATTCGATGAGGTGTTTGTCGTTACAGATAGCGATATTATTTTCAACGAGATAACGTCAAATGGAGGACAAGCCATTATGAGCAAAACAGAGCATGAATCTGGTAGTGATCGAATTGCCGAAGCTGTGGCAGATTTGGATGTCGATATTGTAGTTAATGTACAAGGCGACGAGCCATTTACTGAGCGTGAAAGTTTGGAAAAGGTGTTGAGTGTCTTTAAGGACGATCACCAAAAAGCCATCGATTTGGCATCCTTGATGGTTGAAATTGATGATTGGGAGGAAATCAATAATCCCAACACCGTAAAGGTGATTGTCGATCAGGATAATTTTGCCTTGTATTTTTCAAGAAGTCCAATCCCATTTCCTAGGGACAGAAAGGCTGGAGCTCGATATTTTAAGCATAAAGGAATATATGCTTTTAGGAAAGAAGCTTTGCTGGATTTTTATCGGTTACCAATGCAGTTTATTGAAGCCACCGAAAAAATAGAATGTATTCGCTATTTAGAATATGGCAAGCGTATTAAAATGGTCGAGACTACAATTCAAGGTGTGGAAATCGATACACCTGAAGATTTAGAACGTGCTAAACAATTATGGAATAAAAAGTGAATTCAAATTATCAACATATAAAAGTCATTGGTTTTGATGCAGATGATACACTTTGGGTCAATGAGACTTATTTTCGTGAAGCTGAATTGGAATTTGCCAAACTTCTAGCTCCATATGAAACTGCCAATACCATAGATCAGGAGTTGTTCAAAAAGGAAATCGAAAACCTTCCTCTATATGGTTATGGTATCAAGGGATTTGTGTTGTCCATGATTGAAATGGCAATCCAACTCTCCAATAAAACGGTATCAAATGAAACCATATCAAGGATTATTGATCTTGGGAAAGCGATGTTGAATAAACCGGTAGAGTTATTGGATGGTGTAGAGGATACACTGAAAGCGCTATCAAAAACTCATCGATTGATTTTAGTGACCAAGGGTGATTTGTTGGACCAAGAACGAAAACTCGAAAAATCGAATCTGACGTCATATTTTCATCAT
Source organism: Bacteroidia bacterium (assembly GCA_030432635.1). GTDB lineage: Bacteria > Bacteroidota > Bacteroidia > Flavobacteriales > Flavobacteriaceae > Psychroserpens. Next base: position 21,995 of record JAUIMB010000018.1, read on the forward strand.
ATAGAGGTGCTTAGTGATAAGCAGGACGAAAATTACAGCAGCCTTTTGGGACATTTAGATATAAAACCGTCAGAGTTTTTGATGGTTGGCAATTCATTAAAATCGGATATTTTGCCTTTAGTGCGAATAGGAGCCAAAGCCATTCACGTTCCTTTTCATACAACTTGGCTACATGAACAGGTTACCGAAAATGAAACAAAAAACAAAGCGTATCAAACGATATCAAGCTTAAACGAATTAATACACATATTTAACCAACCTGTAACAAATTAAAAATGCTATGAACTAGAAAAATCGGAACATTATTTCAATATGTAAAGATTAAATCCAACTATGTTTTTATTTTTGTTGCACGAAGACAAATAAATGAGTTATAAGAATTATCCAATGGTGTCCAGAATTGTGTTTGGACGTGGCAGTTTTAATCAGTTAGGTGATATTATTTCACCGAAACGTTTAAACAGTAAGGCGCCATTTATATTTTTGGTAGATGATGTTTTCAAAGGAAATCCAGATATTACCTCTAGGATTCCTTTAGCTTATGATGATCAACTGATCTATGTTTCGGCCAAGTATGAACCAAAAACCTCGCAAGTTGATGAGTTGGTCGAAAAAATCATCTTGACCCATAAAGATAGACCTTCAGGAATTATTGGTATTGGAGGCGGAACAATTTTGGATCTTGCCAAAGCCGTATCCATTATGTTAACAAATGGAGGAGAGGCAAAGGATTACCAAGGTTGGGATCTCGTGAAAACTCCAGCAATTTACCATGTAGGTGTACCTACTATATCTGGAACTGGTGCTGAAGTGTCACGAACCACTGTGCTTACTGGACCTGATAAAAAACTGGGTATTAATTCTGATTATACACCTTTTGACCAAGTCATCTTGGATCCTGAACTGACCAAAACGGTTCCTAAGGACCAATGGTTCTACACAGGAATGGACTGCTATATTCATTGTATCGAATCCTTAAATGGTACCTATCTCAATGCCTTTAGCCAAAGCTATGGTGAGAAGGCCTATGATCTATGCAAGGAAATTTTCATTGAAGATTCACTCTCAAAATCAGAGGCACAGGATAAACTCATGATGGCATCGTGGCATGGTGGAATGAGTATTGCCTATTCCCAAGTTGGTGTGGCTCACGCGATGAGTTATGGACTTTCATATCTCTTAGGAACTAAACACGGTATTGGAAATTGTATCGTATTTGATCATCTAGAGGAGTTTTATCCTGAAGGGGTCAAATTATTCAAGCAGATGAAAGAAAAACATGACATCAAATTACCTCAAGGTATTTGTGCCGATTTGGGTGATGATGAGTTTGATACCATGATTGATGTTGCTATGGGATTAGAGCCACTTTGGGAGAATGCCATCGGTAAAAACTGGAAACAAGTCATTACAAGGGCTAAGTTAAAGTCCCTTTATCAACAGATGTGATATGCGATGGTTGGCTCGTTTCATTTACTTCAAGATTTTAGGTTGGAAAATTACTGGTAATACCACTTTTTCAAAGGATACCATTAAAAAGTCGGTTATTATTGCTGTACCTCACACAAGCTGGCATGACTTTTTTATAGGAATCCTACTTCGAAAGATTGTCAACGTTAAAACTAACTTTGTCGCTAAGAAAGAGCTTTTCAAATGGCCATTTGGATGGTACTTTAGAGCTGTAGGTGGTGCACCATTAGATCGAACTTCTGGTCAAAATAAAGTGGAAGCCATTGCTAGGCTGTTTGACGATAAGGACGAATTTAGATTGACTTTAGCTCCAGAAGGAACCCGTAAGAAGGTCGAGCATTGGAAAACAGGATTCTATTATATTGCCAAGGCAGCAAATGTGCCCATTATCATGTTTACCTTGGATTTCAAGAATAAACAAAATCATATTTCAGAACCATTTTATCCTACTGATGATGTCGATGCCGATTTCAATTTCATGAGATCATTTTATAAAGGCGTCATTGGAAAGCGACCAGAATATTCCTAAGAGCTGTCTTCCGTCTTTTACCCAAAAGGCAAGTTTCAAAGGCTTTAATATTTATCAATGACAGCCACTTTATATCACATCTTATAAACTTGTCTCCTCAATTTATAAATTGAAAGTCAGGCACTTATTTTAATTTTGGCATGTATTTTGGACTGTTGCAAGTATATTCACATACTGAAACATAAAGTAAACCATGCAAGGTCCCTAAAAAGAAACAGTATAAAGAATACTACAGAAGCTATGTCATTATGATTGTTCTCAATGATATGGCTTTTTGTATTACAGGTTATGTTCAAACCTGTCTAACAAAGTATTGGTTTGATGCCTCAATTTGGTCTTAAAATAACCTGTGCCACCTAAAATGAATCCTTTTAAACCCAAGGCTTGTTTTGCCCATTTATGCAAGTTGAAATGATCGGTATGCTTTATGATCTTTCCGTCCTTAAATTCAAATTCCGCCGAAATCTTATTGTGCACCTTTCGTCTGGTTTTACTGAACGTGTAAAAAGCTTCCCAATTTGCGCTGCCATAATTTCCATCAGTTTTAACGTTTGAAAAGATTACCTTAAAATCGGTTTCCTTTTTTTGTGCTTCGCATAGCATGCGCCACATATTTCCAGCACGCGTTCCCTCAAGAACTCCAAAAGCAGGATCCTCAAAAACGATGTCTTCGTGATAGCAGGAAACCATAGTGTCAGCATCCAAATGGTTAAAGGCCATGTAAAATGTTTTGATCAGTTCATCCATGTTCTAAAGTTAAGGAATAAATTTAAGCATTTCACATTCCAGAATTATGCACTCCCGAAATTGATCAATAAAACCAAATGTCCTGTTTTTTCGTAGATATAAGTGTAGTAATAAAATTGATTATTGCTATGAAAAAGAAGAAAAGACCATCTTTCGGGATGGTCTTTTTGTTTTATAGAAGGTGTTAGGAATACATCCCTTTGACCTTTTTTAGCTTTTCTTTCCAAATGGAAAGGTCTTTTTTGTGCTTATCGATATTTTTTATCACATCCCGAACCAAAGGATTGCTTTCATCAACATTGGAAAAGAATTGCATATTGTTTTCCAATTGGTTGATTTCACCTTTAATCTCGGAAATTCTCTTTTTGATGAAATTTTGTTCATTATCGAGAAGGCGTGTATCGTTTGGTTGCGAAAGATGCTCAAGCTTATTTTCAAACTTGATCATTTCCAATTTTGCCTTGTCCATATCGAGTTTTCCAAATAAAACATCCAATGCCTTGTTGAACTTTCCGTCAATAAATCGTTTATGCTGAGGTACATGGCCAATGGCTTTCCAAGCTGTGATCTTTTCCTTGATGGTCTTGATATCATCGGCTGGTTTTCCAGATAATTCCAAACCTTTCACTTCATCCAATAATGCCGACTTTTGTTCGTAGGCAGCCATAAGTTCCTTATTGGCTTCATTGCGTTCGGCATGCAATCGGTCGAAATAAGCATTGCAAGCGCCTTTAAATTGTTTCCAAATCTTATCACTGTCCCGTCGCGGAACATGCCCAATTTTTTTCCAATCACTTTGAATTTTCTTCATCAAAGGCGTGGTTGCAGCAAAATCCTCATTGTCCTTATTGTCTAAGGCAATTTGAATAAGCGCCTTTTTCTTCTCAAGATTATCGTACTGTTCCTTTTTAAGGTTTTTGTAATAGGCATTTTTGTTTCGGTTAAAGGATCTAACGGCTTCCTTGAATTTTGTCCAAGTAGCCTCATTGACCTTTTGTGGCACACGTCCAGCATTGAAAAAATCTTGTCTTAAGGCCTCAATTTCCTTTATTTTCTTTTGCCATCCTTGATGGGAATTCGTGATATCGGCAGCCACCTCATTAATTTTCCCGATAATCTCTTCTTTGCGCTCTAGATTTTTTTCTCGAGCCTTATCTAAATCGGCATAATAGGCTTGTCGCTTATCGTGAATAGTTTTGGTAGCATTACTGAAACGTTCCCAAATATCATCGCGATGCTCTCTTGCAACAGGACCAAGCTCTTCTTTCCATAATTTATGAAGCACTTGCAATTCCCTAAACGAACGATTGATGTTATCATCTTTTGCGAGTTCCTCAGCACGTTCAATAATCTTGGTTTTTTGTTCAAGATTGTGCTTGAAGTCCATATCACGTAAGTCGCGATTGAGATGGAGAACATCGTAAAATATTTCAACATGGTGATGGTAGGAATTCCATGCATTATTGTATCGGTCTCTTGGAATCGGACCAGCATTTCGCCATTGCTCTTGTAAATCCTTGAAATGATTGTACGTGGTGTTAATGTTCTCTTCAGTATTGACGAGGCTTTTGATTTCCTCTATAATTTTCAGGCGCTTTTCAAGATTAGCCTTCAAATTATTCTCACGTTCCTTGTAGTAAGCGTTTAACCCATTGCGATAATTACGATATGCTGCGTTGAAACGCTTTTTGACAGGTGACGCATGGTAAAAGTCAATTTCATTGCCACCTTGGCTGATAAACTCTTCCTTTTTTTCTTCAATTAAGGCATCAAATTTTGAATTGAATTCTGATTTGATATCGTCAACCTGAGTTCTGATATTCTGTATTTTGTGATTGGCGATCAATTGTTCGAGTTCGATGGCTAACTGTTCCATCGACATAGAATGGTAATCTTTGGACTCTACCTCATGTCGTTCGGCATTTTCGTCATCTTCAGCATCTTCAGCATTTTCCTTTTCAATCGCCTCAACATGCGCATCAGATTGTGAAGTGGTTAACTCGCTATCCGATTGGGATTCATTTGACGTATTGGCTTCTGGTTCTGTAGTCTCTACCTCGTTTTCAGGGTTTTCTTCGGAAGGTGAATGTACGTCGTCAGCACTGGTTTCAGTAGTTTCAATAGTTAGTTCATTAGCTTCAGGCTCGGCATCCTTTCCTTCAGAAACATCTGTAGCTGTTTCACTTACACTATCTTGTGATGATTCTGGCTTAACTTCCTCAGCAACCGTTTCTATGGATTCCGCATGGTTTGCTTCACCTGAAGTGTTAGTGGTGTCGCTTCCAGTTTCAACTTCAGTTTCAGTTGAACCCGTTTCATCGTTTGTTGTTTGCGGACGTTCAGTAGTATTCAATTTTTCGTTTCCATCTGCATCACGCAGGTTATCATTCTCAGACATTTTTCAATGTTTTTATATTGGACAGCTAATATACTAACATGTGCCTGATTTACAAAAAAGAAGCCCTAATTATAATGGTTATGGATTAAATCGTCTTATTCCAGATTTTCCATGCTTTTTCAGCCTGCAACTCAAGCATTGGAAGTCCGTTGCACAACTGAGCACCTTGACGCTTTCCTACTTCTAAAAATTTAGTTTGCTCAGGATTGTAAATCAAATCATAAAGCAAGTGACCCTTTGAAATACCATCATAAGGAATATTTGGGCATTGGTTAGTATTGGGAAAAGTACCCACTGGTGTACAATTGATGATGATTTTGTATTTGTTTATAATACCAGAAGACAGATCGTCATATATGAATTTTGCTTGCTTTTCTTTGGATCGCGATACATATGCTACTTCTATGCTGAGCTTATCGAGTGTATAGGCAATAGCTTTTGAGGCACCTCCTGTACCTAGAATCAATGCTTTTTTATGTCTTTTCTTTAGGAGTGGCTGTATTGATTTCTTGAATCCATAACAATCTGTATTGTAGCCTTTCAACCGTCCTTTTCTGTCAATTGAAATGGTGTTTACAGCACCAATGTTTTTAGCTTTCTTATCAATGTCATCTAGATAAGGTATTATTTTTTCCTTGTAAGGAATCGTTACATTGAGACCAGAAATATCTGTATTTTCCTTTAGTAACAACGGGAATTCTGAAATATCCTCTAAATGAAAATTCTCGTAAGTAAATGGTAGGTTTAAAGCCTCAAACTTTTTTGAAAAATAAGCTTTTGAGAATGAGTAGTCGATGTGCTTTCCTATGAGTCCGAATCTAGCCATTGATTTTATTTGTACGTTGTCCATACCATTCCAATGCCAAAACAATGAGAATACCGATTACGATAAAAGTTAAGGCAAGATAAGTTTCAGTATTTAACTCAGGGAAGAAGCGTTCATAATTGGCAATGATTTTTTCACCTCTCGAATCCAATATAAAAAGACCATCGCTCTGCATTTTAAAAATGGTCCTTTTCCATGGCCAAACCACTCCCAACGAGCCGATAATGAATCCGATAATCGATGCTGTGGTGATACTTTTGTAATGTTTGAGTACATAATTAAGAACATGTGAAAACGTAACTAAACCAGCCACAGAACCAAGCGTAAACATACCTAGCACTTTCAGTAGCCTGATGCGGTTTTCATTTTGAACAAAACTAAAATCACCAGTTACAAGTTCAGCAAAAGTATCATAAAGGGCATTTACTGAATCTACCAATAGTAGCACATAATTCCCTAAAAGAATAAGAATGAAAGACCCAGAAAAACCAGGTAGTGTCATTCCTGAAACACTAATGATACCACAGAAAAATACAAATATCAAGTTGTCATTTTCGGTTGCTGGATCTAAAAAGCTTATGGCAACACCAAGGCTGATTCCAATGCAAAGTGAACTGATGCTCTTGGTGTTCCAGTCCTTGAAATCCTTGTTGATATAATAAATGGAGCCTATGATCATTCCGAAGAACAAGCTCCATACATAGAGTTCGTAATGTACGAGAAAATAATCCAGGATTTTCGACACACTAAAATAACTCACAATCATTCCGAAGAAAAGTAAACCAAGAAATTTTCCATTGATGTACCTGTAGAAACTGTTGAATCTACCATTGAACAACAACTTGAATGCAGTTTTGTTAACACGTTGTAAGGAGTAGATAAACTCTTCGTAAAAGCCAGCTACAAACGCGACCACACCACCAGACACTCCAGGAACCTTATTGGCTGCTCCCATGGCAAGCCCTTTAATCACCAAAAATAACCGATCCTGAAATCTTCTGGTGCTTTCCATTATTTAACGGATTTTGATTTGTCAATACTTTCTAGGGCGAAAATGGTTAAAAAGCCAACGAACATCAATACAATAGCCCAAACCAAATGTGCATCTCCAGAGTAGGACATCGGTGAGATACTTTCCTCTAAAACCGTTTTGTAGGTTTCAAAATCATTAGTTTGTTGTTGAAAAATGGATAAGGTGCCTACATCAGAAATGCTCAAAAAATCTTCAATGTTGCCTGTTTTTTCATTGAGCACAGAAATGGTTCTTTTCCAAGGCCATACCTTATTCAATGATCCTACAATGAATCCGGTAAGTAATGCCAATGTTATATTTTGATAATGTTTAAACAGCCACTTTAGGACACGACTAAAACTCAATAAACCAATAAGTGCACCAATCATAAAAATGGCTATTCTTTTGATGTCAAAGTCATGTAAGGCATCACTTAAGGTTTTATAAGCTCCTAATATCACCAATATAAAAGACCCAGAAATACCAGGCAAGATCATGGCGCAAATCGCGATTGCTCCAGCAAAAAACAAGAAAATTTCGCTATCGTTTGCTGCTAATGATGGTAATGTAGAAATGTAATAAGCTAACAATGCACCAATGCCCATTGCTACAATTATAGCAAGGTTCCATTTTTCGAGTTGCTTACCAACATACCATATGCTTGCAATGATTAATCCAAAGAAAAAAGACCAAATCAAAATAGGATGTTGTTCGAGCAAGTATTTTGCAATACGCATGAAAATGACAAAACTAACGCCAATTCCAGTTAGCAGTGCCATAAGGAAACTACCATTAAGTTTTGACCAAAAGGCTGCAAACCCCTTTTGCCTAAGTGTGGTTATCAATGAAAAATCGATATTACCAATTGTAGTGATTAGCTCTTGGTATATTCCTGAAATTAAAGCAATGGTTCCGCCAGAAACACCAGGAACAGCATCTGCGGCTCCCATGGCAATGCCCTTTAATGTGATAACGATGTAATCCTTTATTCGTCTTTGCATTGTATGATTTAGGTGAGAACCTCAAAGGTAAGAAACATCCACGACTAATGCTTCAAGGAAATACGATAGATTTTATAATGACTAAAATAGAGCGATATGTATCTGGTCAATAAATGCCAGCAACTTCATTTTAAGCAAACCACGAGTTTATGATATTTGCCTGGATTTACTTTTTCGATTGGGAAATAAGCGCTTTCACTGAAGGTTTTTGAAGGACTTTCGGAAATAGTTCTTCCATAATAAACTCATACTCACAATTGAGAAGAAGTGCATTTTTTAGGTGGTAGTGCCCTTTGGCATTTTCGTGAAGCGTAAAGTGCAGACCTGCCAAACGAAATTCAATTTCGGCTGTTTCAGGATAGAATTCAGCTGCTTGAATCAAATTGACAATACATGCCTGATATTCTCCCAGAGCAATTAAAACATCTGCTCGACTGAGCCAAGTTTGCAATTCATAATTTCCCAAATCCAAGGTTTTCTTGAAACCTCGTTCGGCTTCTTCCAGAAAGTTAAGCCTTAAATTAATTTGCGCATAAAGTTTCCAATACAATACATTTTCAGCATCAATATTAATGGCTTTGTTAATATAGAATAAGGCTTTTTGGTAGTTTTGTTGTTTGTTGTAAAACTTGGTAATGGCAATCCAACCTTTATCCAATAACGGATCTTCATGAACCGTTTTATAAAAGTACTGTACCGCCAAATCATTATTGCCCAATTTTTCATGGCAGTGCCCAATTCTTAATAAGGCAAATGAGGTTGGCTCATCGAGAGCCAAGGTGATCTTGTAGTTTTCTATGGCTTCATGATATAACTTTTTCTTTTCCAGAACCTTGCCTTTTTCAAGATATGCACCAACAAAGCTATCATCGGAAATTATGGCAAAATCAAAAGCCGCTAATGCCTTATCGTACGCTTTTATCGTGAAATATTGTCTTCCCAATTGATGCCAAGCTACTTCACAATACGGATTTTTATCTAAATAGATGTTGAGGAAATCTATGGCGTTTTCGTTTTGCTCCAAAAAATCATAACAATAAATTATATTGTACAATGCCGAATAATCTTCAATATCGATATCGAGGCATTTCTTGAAATATGTTTTGGCATTATCGAACTGATCCAAGAAAAGATATTCCATACCAATAAGCGCATATAAATCGGCAAGCCCTTCATTGTCATCGGTAATTTCCAAAGCTTGCAACAAAATACCAACTGCCTTTTCATGTAAATCCTGTTTTGAAAGTACATTCGCTTTTTGAATGTATATTTCCTCATTGGTTGGTTCTAGGATATGAAGTTCGTTCAGCAGTGTATCAGCCTCATCAAATTTTTGTTCGAGCACAAAAATTTCCGTTTGAAAAAGCTTTAAATTGATGGAGGAAGGATGTTGCTCAAGTCCTAATTTAACTGCCTTTTTTGCTAAGGCAATTTTACCGGTTTCTAAATAATGATGGATGATATTTTCAAATTCAGAGGAATCAAAAAAGAGGACATTGTTGGTTTTGAGCATGGACTCAAATCTAGTAAGCGAAATTTTGTTGTTGTCTTCGGGTAGACCAAATTCCATAAGCAAAGCGTTCTTGGTTTAAATAAAAGTACTCTTATCAGTTAAAAATTTCGATTTTGGGATGTAATGTTTTCAACAAAATAGTTAACAGCTATAGAGTACGAATTAAGATGATTTAGGGTTTTTAGTTCGTAATCAGCTACTTAATATACAAATAACTTGGCATAAACTATGCCGAAATTGAGTTTAAAACGGACTTGATAATGTCACATCCTTTTATGATTTCTTCATTTGAAATGGTAAGAGGAGGTGTAATTCTGATGGCTTTTGGTTCAAAAAGTAGCCAAAACAAAATCAATCCTTGTTCTTGACATTTTAAGATGACTTCATTTGTAATATCGGCCGAAGTTGTCATGGCAGCCAACATTAAGCCACGACCTCTTATTTCTGAAATCAAAGGATGTTGCAAATGTTCTCGAATGAGTTGTTCCTTTTGTAAGGCTTCTTCCATGAGATGACTTTCTACAATTTCCTTTACGGTTGCTAGTGCAGCAGCTGCAATAACTGGGTGACCTCCAAAAGTAGTGATATGGCCAAGCTTTGGTTGGTCCTTAAGCTGATTCATATGTTCTGAAGACGCCGTAAACGCACCTATAGGCATACCTCCACCCAAACCTTTTCCTGTGACCAGGATGTCTGGGATACAGTTATAGTGCTCAAATCCAAAGAGTTTTCCAGTCCGACCAAATCCTGGTTGGATTTCATCAAGGATCAACAACGCTCCAACTTCGTGACATCGCTGTCTTACCTTCTGCAAATAACCGTTAGTTGGCTCTATAAAGCCTGCACCTCCTTGAATGGTTTCTAAAATAACTCCTGCTGTTTTATTGGTAATATACTGAAGGTCTTCCACCGAATTGAAGTTGATAAAACGAACATCGGGAATTAATGGCCGAAACGGTTGCTTACGTTCTTCATAACCCATAACGCTCATTGATCCCATGGTATTACCATGATAAGCATGATTGGCAGCTATAATTTCACTGCGACCTGTAACTCGTTTAGCGAGCTTTAACGCACCTTCAATAGCTTCTGTTCCAGAGTTGGTTAGGTAGGTCATTTCTAAAGGCTTCGGAAGGAGGGAAGCGAGCAGTTTGGTTAGTGCTACAGTAGGTTCCTGAATGTATTCTCCATATACCATAACATGTAAATAGCGATCCAGTTGCGCTGTAATGGCATCAACCACCTTTGGATGCTTATGGCCTAAACTACAGGCAGAAACACCAGCTACAAAGTCGAGATATGGTTTTTGGTTGTTGTCGTATATGTAGCATCCCTCAGCATGGGAAATTTCCATTGCCAATGGGTGAGGCGTTGTTTGGGCTTGGTATTTATAGAAATCGGAAATCATTGCTTTCCTGCGCTTTTTTGAACAGACTTTTTTAGCTTTTGAGGCTTTTTGGTTTTGAGTGTCTGTTTTACTGTATCTTTAGGCTTTTCCGGAATTTGGCGCAAGGCTTTATTGACCTTGTCTTTGTCCTTTTTACCTGCATTTTCAACGCGCTCCATTAATGCTTCGTCAAAGAACTCTTCTTCTGGTACAAAAGGATCCAGCCCTCTAATCACAGGAAGTTCTAAAGGTGGATCATCACTAAACAAATCTTCGACACTTTTGGGTTGTTCTTCACCTCTCCAATCAAACCCTCTAAATTTCCTAGCATTTTCAGGAAATTGGGATTCTGGATATATGTCACCATCAACCTGATTGAACAACGTGATGATTTTATAAGGGCCATCAAATTGTAAGTTGATGCTTCCCGATTTTGATTTATTGATACCTATTAAGGTGTCTTTATCGTCTCTCGAATAAAATATGATTTCGGCATTCTTGATAATGTCGACATTGTAGAGTTCATTATCCTGAAAGAGTCCGTATAACTTTTGACCCTTAATTTGATTGAAGCCACCACTTAGGGTGTCTTTACTAATTAGGAAAGCATTATCAAAAACCTTAAGTGAATCAAGTTCTTCTTTCTTCACATCGGAAATCAAATGAATGGAATCTCCTGTCATCTGGTTTCCTAGATTCCATATCACAGGCCGTCGCTTTGTGGAAAAGGCGTCACCCTTAAAAAAGCGATCGAGATTAATGAGTTGTGTCAATCCTGATTTGTGATCAGCATGAATGGAATCTGCCTTACCACTCATATCGCTCTTATACATTTTGGCATTATAACAAGCTCTTGTAATACGATGTTCGGGCTTGCCAGTAACCATCAAGGTATCGGCATGAATGTACAGCGAGTCATTTTCCTGAACCGTAATGGCGAGCGCACGTTTGGTAATAAACACAGAATCCTTTGCTCTAAAGACTTCAGCATAGTGCCCTTTGATAACACTTTTGTTAATGGTATCTGTAACCTTTATATTGTTGGTCGCTGAAGCAAAACTTTGGTTACGGTCAAAATATAGACTGTCGCCTTCAACCAGCCGATTGTTATAGTGAATCTTTGAATTCTTTATAAAATAGCCTGTGTCATTATTGGTATCATAAAATCCACGCTCACAATATATCTTGCTCGAATCTCCAACGATGGTCGATGGTCCATACATATAGGCATGACCGGTTTCAGAATAAAAATCGAGCTGATTGGTATTTAAGGTGTATTCAGGATTCACCAACTCAACGTCCTTTAAGAATCGATATTTGCTATCGTTCATATAGTAACGACCTATTTGACTTGTAATTGTTCCTGACGAATCTCGCACTACTTTTCCCTTACTCTTATAATATGCCTGCTGTTTGGTTCTGTCGAAATAAAGTGTGTCTGTGGTTAGTGTAGATTGTGGTTCGGTAAGGACAACATCACCTGCCGCAAAAGCCAACTGCGTGATGCCACTATATTCGACATATTTGGATGTCATATTGATGGTGTCGCCTTGCTTCATCCGTACATTACTGAAGGCTTCAATAAAGTCTTCATTTTGATAGTACAATGCTTTGTCACACCACATGTCTACGCCTTCATGAATAATGTGGATTTGTCCTTGGTCACTTCTCACGAAGGTGGTAACATTGTCACCCTTAAGGGAATCCTTGACGGTAAAACCAGAATATTCAATATAGATTTTCTTTGGTTGTTGTGCGTAACCCATAGTTACAGAAACAACACAAATCAAGAAGAATATATATCTGAAATTAAAATTCAAGCCAATTAATTTTTGCTCAAAAATAAGTATAATCTTGAAGGAAGGACGTCACTTAACAGATTTTTAGTAGAAGCGCACAACCCGTTGGCCGATGAGCTTTACTTGATATCTTGAAATTAGCCTTGTCGATTGATTGTTTGTGTTCTATCAGGTCCAACGGAAACAATGGTTATCGGAATCTCCAACTCTTTTTCCAAGAACGCAATGTAGTCATTCAATTCTGAAGGAAACTCTGAAACATCCCTCATTTTAGTTAGGTCTTCTTTCCAGCCCTTAAATTCAGTATAGATAGGCGTGACATTTTCTGCTTCGATGTTAAATGGCAAATGCGAGATGGTTTCACCTTTGTATTTATATGCAGTACATACTTTTAGAGTTTTAAAACCAGACAGTACATCACCTTTCATCATGCTTAATTGGGTTACACCATTGACTTGACAAGCATATTTTAAGGCAACTAAATCTAGCCAGCCACAGCGTCTTGGTCGACCAGTAACAGCACCAAACTCATGACCAATTCGAGCCATTTCGGCTCCAGTGTCATCGAACAATTCGGTTGGGAATGGTCCTGAACCTACACGAGTTGTATATGCCTTAAAAATGCCAAAAACTTCTCCTATTTTATTAGGTGCAACGCCTAAACCAGTACAGGCACCAGAAGCGGTTGTGTTGGATGACGTTACAAACGGATAGGTGCCAAAGTCGATATCCAATAAGGAGCCTTGTGCACCTTCAGCTAAAATGGATTTGTTGTTTTTCAGCGCCTCATTTAAGTATTCTTCACTGTCGATAAATTGCAATTCCTTTAAGCGTTCAACCGCAGCGAAGAATTCAGTTTCCATTTCTTCAAGGTTGTATTGAATGTCAACATCATAGAAATGGATCATCGCTTCATGCTTATTGGCTAAAGCTCTATATTTATTTTTCCAACCTTCTAATTCAAGGTCACCAATTCGAATGCCGTTACGACCGGTTTTATCCATATAAGTTGGTCCAATACCCTTAAGTGTCGATCCAATTTTTGCCTTGCCCTTAGCTGTTTCAGAAGCCGCATCCAATAAACGATGCGTAGGCAATATGATGTGGGCTTTTCTAGAAATAATCAATTTCGATTTATAATCGATATCAAACTGATTTAAACCGTCCAATTCTTGAACAAAAACCACTGGATCAATAACCACACCATTACCGATCACATTAATGGCATCATTATGGAATATACCTGAAGGTATAGTCCTCAAGACATGTTTTATACCATCAAATTCTAAGGTATGACCAGCATTTGGTCCACCTTGAAATCGTGCAATAATATTGTATTTGGAGGTGAGTACATCAACAATTTTTCCTTTGCCTTCGTCGCCCCATTGTAATCCTAGTAGTAAATCTACTGCCATTGTATGTTTTAATTAGTTGGTTTGTTTTTTGTCGCGTAAAAGTAGAGTGAATGATTAGAGATTGAAATGTCAAAAACTTCTTCGATTGTTTTTTTTATTGACTGAATTCTAGGATCACAAAACTCGATGACTTCTCCAGTATCGGTCATAATGACGTGATCGTGTTGCTTGTCAAAATAAGACTTTTCGTAGTGTGCTTGATTTTGCCCAAACTGATGCTTTCTCACCAAGGCGCATTCCATTAAGATTTCAATGGTGTTATAAAGCGTTGCACGACTTACACGATAGTTTTTGTTTTTCATTTTGATATATAAGGATTCAATATCAAAATGGTCATCACTATCATAGATTTCTTGAAGAATGGCATAGCGTTCAGGTGTTTTTCTATGACCTTTTTCCTCTAAAAATTGCGTGAATACATTCTTTACAATCTCTTGGTTTGTTTGTTCAGTCTTATCATTCATAATCAAGCCACAAATTTACAAATTTTTATACTCTCGAGACCTTATGGATACCATTAATTTTTTTGAGATTATTGATGAGTTTATGAAGCATGTTTTTATTGGTCACTACAACATTGATCTTACCAGAAAACACACCATCATCAGTATCAAAATTGAGGCTCTTCATGTTCACGTGCATGTTTGAGGATATCACTTGGGTGATATTGTTGACCAAACCAAGATTATCGATACCAGAAAGTACAATTTGAGTGGCAAACTCTTGCTGCGTAGAGTCTATCCATTTAGCCTTCATGATGCGATAGGCATAATTGGATTGCAGGCTTAAGGCATTCGGACAATTTTTTTTGTGCACTTTAATACCATCATTTATGGTTAAGAAACCAAACACATCATCACCAGGAATAGGATTGCAACATGAAGAAAGTTTATAGTCGAGCTGTTCTTCTTCCTTGCCAAAAACCAGTTGATCATATTTAGCGGTTATCTCATCCTTATCTAAATCTGGAGCAATGATTGGCTTCCTAATTTTACTCTTAATATAGCTCATGAACATATTGCTTCGCGATGAAGCATATTCCTTGAGCATTTTGTTATCAATGGTTCCTATGCCTATACGATAGAATAAGTCAAGACTGGTTTTTAATTTAAAATGGTTGACCATTTCATTAACAGACTTCTCATCCAGTGTGATTTTCAATTGCTTTAGCTTTCTTCTTAGAATTTCCTTACCCTCTTCGGCAACATCCTTCTTTTCAGCTTTTAAGGATGATTTAATCTTGCTTCTTGCTCGCGCAGTGGTCGCATAATCCAACCAGTTTCGATTGGGTTTGATATTTTCTGCAGTCATTATTTCGACTTGGTCTCCACTTTGAAGTTCATGACTTAATGGCACAAGTTTACCATTTACTTTGGCTCCTTTGGTTTTCATACCAACTTCAGTGTGAATGCTAAATGCAAAATCGATTGGTGTGGCACCTTTGGGTAATGATTTTAAATCACCTTTTGGCGAAAACACGAAAATTTCCTTTGAATAGAGGTTGAGTTTAAATTGCTCGACAAAATCCACAGCATTGGTCTCATTACTTTCCAAAGCTTCCTGTAGCTTGGATATCCATGAATCCAATGCATCTTCAGCTGTGTGTCCTTGTTTGTATTTATAATGCGCTGCATAACCTTTTTCAGCTATTTCATTCATGCGCTCACTTCTGATTTGCACTTCAACCCATCGATTTTTCGGACCCATTACGGTAATGTGAAGAGCTTCATAACCCGTAGATTTTGGTGAGGAAATCCAATCTCGCAATCGCGTCGGATTGGGAATAAAGTGGTCGGTTACTATGGAATATATTTTCCAGGCGAGAAACTTTTCATTTTTAAAATCGGATTTATAGATAATCCTTACGGCAAACTTATCATAAACTTCATCAAAGCTTACGCCTTGCTTGACCATCTTTTTTCTAATGGAATGAATCGATTTTGGACGACCTTTTATTTCATAATTTAAGCCTTCCTTATCTAGCGAGTCTACAATTACTTTTTTAAACGACTGAATGTACTCATCCTGTTCGGCTTTGCTTTCTTTTTGTTTTTCTAGAATATCGTTGTAAACCTCAGGTTCGGTGTATTTTAACCCTAAGTCCTCGAGTTCTGTTTTAATATTGTAAAGCCCAATACGATGTGCCAAAGGTGCATAAATGTACAAGGTTTCTGAAGCTATTTTTTCCTGTTTGTCGAGACGCATGGCATCCATGGTTTGCATATTGTGCAAGCGATCTGCGATCTTTATGATAATCACGCGCACATCATCGTTGAGCGTGAGCAACATTTTACGGAAATTCTCAGCTTGGGTAGAGACGTCTTTTTCTTTACTCAAAGACGAAATTTTGGTAAGGCCATCGACAATTCGCGCAACAGTTTCACCAAAGAGACGTTCGATGTCATCTTTGGTATAGTCGTCACTATCCTCAACAACATCATGAAGTAGGGCAGCAGCAATACTTGTGGCATCGAGGCCAATTTCACTTGCTACAATCTTGGCAACAGCAATGGGATGAAAAATATAGGCTTCACCAGACTTTCGACGCTGATCTTTATGAGCATCGACAGCAACCTCAAAGGCCTGACGAATGAGCTTTTTGTCCTCATCAGATAGGTCGCGATAGCTTACTTTGAGTAATTCTTTGTAAGCTTTGGCGATTTCAGCGTTTTCTTTTTCGATGTCTACTTCAGTCATAGAACTAAAGTAAGCATAACAATTTTATTGTGCAATGGGTTTTTTATTTTGCACGCTGTTCTTTTTGAAATGTTATGGTGTTAGGATTTACTTTTTTTGATTTTTCTAAACTTTGAATTCCTAAATGCAGTTAACATTTCAGTTTTTAAATCCTCATCATTGTAATTTATGTTTACGCCAAAGTCAAAACCATTATGCCAACGTGAATACATAATTTGATTTAAAATAACGTTTCCATTCTTGTCATAAAGGGAGAACGTATAGGTGTAGAACTTTAAGCCATCGATAATTTCAGTGGTGATATCTGAAGCAGTAACTTCAATGCCTTCTTGCTGATATGCGTCTAGAAGAAATTCCCTTAAGGCTTTGTTGTTTTCTTCCCATTCACCATCATATTCGATTTCATAGGGTTCGGAAGTTGATTGAAATAAGTTGAACATATTTTTTTTAAAACTCAATAAATTTCTAAGCTTACTAACATCAATATTTTCGTCCAACATCGGCTCCATAATATCCAAGCCTTTTTTCTGAAACGCATCAGATTCTTCCATGGTTACAATTTCCCAACCATCAGGGATTTCTATTTCCCAGCCAATTTCTTCACTTTTATAGATGTTGTTTTGTATCGTGCCTTCATCTATTTCGTTATTTGGGTTTGATTCTTTACATGTGAAAGTGGAAAAGCCTATGAATACGAATATGATTAGTTGTAGTTTCATTGTTTTAGTATTGCTTTTAAATTTCTAACTCGATTCAATAAAGTTGGATGCGAATAATGGGCAATGACATATGAAGGATGTGGAGTCAAATTACTCAAACTATTTTTCGATAATTTTTTTAACGATGAGATTAGAGGTTCAGCTCTGTAAGTCGCCTTAGCATAATCGTCGGCTTGGTATTCAAACTTCCGCGAAAAATAATTCATCATCAAACCTGTAATTTCAGAAATGGGTGAGTAGAGGAGTCCGAAGGCGATCAATCCGACATGAAAACTCTGGATTTTGACACCTAGCGCATTGGACAGTAATGGATTTGAAATAAATATGGATAGCACATACAAGGTTAAACCTGTAAGGATAATTGAAGCCACCAAGTTGAAGACAATATGCTTTCGTTTATAATGCCCAACTTCATGTGCTAAAACCGCTACAATTTCTTCGTCGTTCAAATCATTCACCAAGGTATCATATAAAGTCACGCGTTTTTCACTGCCAAATCCTGAAAAATAGGCATTGGCTTTGGTACTGCGTTTTGAACCATCAATGATGAAAATTTTATCCAGGCGAAACCCAACCGATTTAGCGTATTTAGATATTTTATCACGCAATTCACCTTCCTCTAAAGGAGTTTGCTTATTAAACAACGGAACGACTAGTCTGGAGTAAAACATATTCATAAATACCGTGAATACGGTCACAATGGCCCAAGCAAATAACCAAAACAAATCTTGGGTCTGTTCATAAAACCAAATGATTAAGGCTAAAATGCCACCACCTAAAATGGCCATCATCAGTAAGCCCTTGATTTTATCTAAAATAAAAGTACGCTTGGTCGTTTTGTTGAACCCAAAACGTTCTTCAATGACAAACGTTCTGTAGTAACTAAAGGGTGTAGAAATGAGATCACTTCCCAACATGATGATACCAAAAAATATTAAGGCAATCACAATCGGATTGTCACTATACTGTCTAGCGATATTATCGACAAATTCAAAGCCATCTAAAAACAAAAATGAAAGGGTCAAAACAATCGAGAAAAGGGAACTCCAAACACCAAACTTGTAATTCGTTTTCTTGTAAGCTTGAGAGGTTTTGTATTCCGTTTCATCATAAACATCACTTAGCTCATCAGGAATAGGATCGTCATAATGTTTTGCGTTTAAATGGTCAAGAAATTTGTCAACAATAAAATTTACGACAATGATGCTAATAATAATGTAGAAAAGTAGTGTAGGATTCATAAATACTATTTAAAATCACGTTGACGTTTTGCCTCAAAAACAAGGATTCCTGCTGCAACCGATACGTTCATACTGTCTATTTTGCCTTGCATTGGAATGATGATATTTTGTGTAGCATGCTGAAGCCATTCGTTTGATAAGCCTATAGCTTCAGTGCCTACCACAATGGCTGTTGGCGCTACAAAATCTTGCTTGTTATAGGGTTCAGATGCTTGTAAAGCTGCACAGTAGATGTTAATATTGTTTTGATTCAGGAAATTGATGATCTCACCAGTCGAGCCAGTAGCTACCTGATTTGTGAATACACAGCCGACACTTGAACGGATCACATTTGGATTGTATAAATCACTTTTAGGATTGGCGATGATAAAGGCATCTACATTGGCAGCATCTGCGGTTCGAAGCAAAGCGCCTATGTTGCCAGGTTTTTCTGGAGCTTCAGCAACCAAAATCAAAGGGTTGTTGTTCTGAAATTTTAAATCTTCAATTTTGTTATGTTTGCCTTCTGCAATTGCAATAATGCCCTCAGTTGTACTTCGATAGGCTAATTTTTGAAATACGATTTTCGAGATTCGAATACGTTCAGTATTCGTGTGTAACAGTGTAGTCAATTCAGATTCTGAAATGAATGCGTCATAATACAAGACTGTGTTGATTCTATAACCTGCGTTTATGGCGAGTTGCAATTCGCGCAAACCTTCAATGACAAATGTATTGGTCTTTCGACGTTCGCGAGACTTTTCTTTCAACAAAAGAATTTGTTTGACCAACGAATTTTGAGTACTGGTGATTTCTTTTGTATACATTTCTTGATTTATTCGGTATATTTGAATCACCGCAAATTTACAGTTTTAATCCGCAATCTTTTATCCTAGTTTACAGATTTAAGTTTAGGTGAATTTCATGCTTAAAATGATTCAGGCTAGGAAATTAATAGATGAGCTTGTTATAGTAGTGATATATAAAACTAATTTACCATCTATGAAATCAAAATTACTCTTCTTGTTAATTGCCCTTGTTTTTTCTTTAACTTCTTTTGCTCAAATAAATGTTAATCCGCCTTTAGACTTATACCTATGTGGTGTGGTTGACAATGGAGGTTTTGCCGACTTTGACCTTAATCAAAATGATGCAATCGTTTTAGGTGATTTAAGTCCAAATGAATACCTAGTTACCTATCATGAGACACAGATTGATGCTGACGCACAAATCAATGCCTTACAAAGTCCATATGTAAATGTGTCAAATCCACAAACGATTTTTGTACGAGTTGAGGAGCTTTCAACAGGAAACTTCATTGTCCAGACCTTTGATTTAATTGTTGGTTTGGCACCTTTTCCTGACTTGTCAGATGTTTATGAATTTTGTGAAAGTACATCGGCTGTAATAGATTCTGGATTTGGGGATCAAAATTTTAGTTTTGCATGGTACCTTGACGGTTTCATATTGTCTGGTGAAACAGATTCTTTGTTGACGGTTACGCAATCTGGTTTTTATCAGTTGCAAATAATAACGCCAGATGGTTGTACGTCATTTACAGATTTTCAGGTGATTTTAGGAGCATTTGACGACTTGCCAACGCCTGAAGCCGAAGTTGTATGTGATGACGATGGTGATGGTTTTTACGTCTTCAATTTACTTGAGATAGTTGATGAAATTTCTATAGCGATAGGAACACCTAGTCAGATGACGATTCATGAAACTTTAGCAGATGCCGAAGCTGGTGTAAATGCGCTTAATCCTACCTATACAAATACAACAGCTTACAACCAAACTTTATATGTAAGGGTGTCATCGATAGATACAGAATGCTATGGTATAACCACAATAGAACTTGTCGTAGAAACCGATTGTGTTAACGCCTCACCAATAGAAGCGTTTGTGTGTGTTGATGATTTTAACACCTCAGTTGATTATGATCTCACTGTTCATGAAGCCGACCTTGTAGCTGGACAAGATCCAGCAAATTACAGTTTTGGCTATTATGTCTCATTGACCAATGCTCAAAGTCAAAATAATCCGATTTCTAATCCGCAAGCCTATACAGTCATAAGTAATGCTTCAGTCGTTTTTGTGAGGGTAGAAGATATTCAATCGGGTAATTGGACCATTACCGAAATATACCTGAATTTCATATTAAATCCACAATTGGAATTTAATGGGCCTTATACAATATGTGATGGGCAAGAGGTAGTATTGATACCAGAAATCTTTAATGACAACCAACAATATTCGTATTCATGGAGTACAGGTGAAACCACTCCTGAGATTATTGTTTTCGAACCAGGAGAATATGTTTTGGAAGTTACCGATATTTGGGCTGGTTGTGTTAGTGTGGCGAGTGTTGATGTCATTCTTGGAGGCAATGCACCTATAGCAAACAATCCAGTGGATCTATCGAGTTGTGAGCCTAACGCAACCTATAATTTAACAGCATTGATTCCTGAGATTATTGGTGCTCAGAACCCATCAGATGTGATTGTAAGCTTTTATAATTTCATCGACTTTGCTTATGCAAATTTCAATCCGATTACGAATTTGGAAACTTATGTACCTTCAAATGCGATTGAAACTATTTATGTAAGGGTTCAAAACGTTTCAGATGCGTGCTTTAGTATTGCAGAATTCACGATAACAACAGATTCCAGTTGCCCAATTGAAGTAGATTGTGGTGCCGAACCTGTGAATACCAGTTATTGCTATGATATTAATGATGCCACACCATATATGTATGTGAGTACTGATGGAACACCATTGCAAGTGTACTTTAATGCAGGACAGGTTGAGGCCGATTGGGATGAACTTGTAGTCTTGGATTCTGATGGCACGACAAACCTTAATCCAGAAGCCACGTTCTATGGGAATGATGGTGACCTTACAGGATTGTCATTCACATCTACAGGAGATTCCATTACTGTTTATATTGATTCTGATCAAGTATTTAGTTGTGTTTCTGAAAATTACATACCTATTGATTACAACGTCTCGTGTGTTGATCTCAATGCAATTCCAGGTTGTACCTCAATAATGACACTTCCTGAAAATGGAGCAGAAGACGTCAATGAGAATACCAATTTGACTTGGACACAGTCATCAGGAGTGGTTAATGGTTATAAACTTTCAGTAGGAATCACCTCTGGTGGGACTGAAGTTTTAGACAATGAGGATGTAGGAAACGTCTTGACTTATGATTTAGACACCTTGGATTATGAGGTTACTTATTATGTGACAATAACAGCGTATAATGATAATGGTGATGCTGAAAACTGTGAAGAATTTAGCTTTACCACGAGAGCTAACCCTAATCAAACTGTTATTTGTGAAGATGGTGTCGTTAACACAACCTATTGCTATGGAAATAATGATGATACAGAATTCAATTTCCAGAGTAGTGATGGTTCAACCTTGACGATGGTTTTTAACGCAGGAAGAACTGAAATGGATTTTGATGAAATCACAATTATAGATTCTGATGGATCTGTGATGAATCCGAATTTGCCTTATGGAAATGATGGTGACTTTGCAGGATTGACCTATACGTCCAGTGGAAGCTCGATGACCTTACGTTTTGATACTGATGGCTCGGTAAGTTGTGCCAATGGAAGTGGTTGTTGTACAGAGCAATTCGATTTTGATGTGTTCTGTTCGTCTTCAGTAGGTATTATTGAAGTCAATGCCTTTGTAGATGCCAACGGAAATGCGCTTTACGATACGAATGAGTTCAGTTTTTCAAATGGATACTTTACTTATGAGTTAAATGGAGATGGAATGATTAATACTGTGAATTCCTCTACTGGAAGTTTCCAGATTATCAGCGCCAACGAAACAGATACTTATGATATCAATTTCAATTTATACGAAGAATCTGCAGGTTGCTATGATATTTCAGTAGGTATGTTTGAAAATATTTCAGTTGCGACAGGAACTACTGTTACTGTTGACTTTCCTGTTGTTGAAGAACAAAGCTGTGAGGATTTGGCGGTATATTTGATAAATTACTGGACACCTCCAAGACCTGGATTCTCACATGAAAATCATATTGTGTTGGAAAACCTAGGGTTTACTACAATTGTTTCGGGAACCGTAGAGTTTACAGCAGATCCATTATTGGTCTTTAATAGCGCGAGTACCACTAATGCGAACTATACCATAACAAATACGGCTAATGGATTTACGGTTGATTTTGTAAACTTACAACCAGGAGCAATTGAATATATAGATATCACATTAACCTGTCCAGCTTCTGTAGCTTTGGGTAATATCGTGACCAATACAGCAAATTATGTCACAGATGGTAATGACATGGTAGCGAGCAATAACTATTCGACATTATCAGAAATGGTTGTTGGCTCTTGGGATCCAAACGATAAGATGGAAAGCCATGGTCCGAGAATCAATTATGACAATTTTACCGCTTCAGATGAATGGCTGTATTATACCATTCGTTTCCAAAACTTGGGAACATTCCCAGCAACGTTTGTTACTATTGAAGACAGTTTAGATGACCAGTTGGATGAATCTACATTCCAGATGCTTAGATCAAGCCATGATTATGTGGTGACTAGAACCGAAAATGACCTCGAATGGTATTTTGACGATATCAACTTGCCAGCCGAACAAGATGATGCAGAAGGTAGTCAAGGTTATGTGTATTTTAGAGTAAAACCTCAAGCTGGTTATGCCGTTGGTGATATCATTCCGAATACGGCTGCGATCTTTTTCGATTTCAATGCACCAGTAATCACCAATCGTTTTGATAGTGAGTTTGTGGAGGATGCACTTTCTATTGCAGAAGTCAACGCTTATGGTTTTGATATGTTCCCTAATCCAGCTCAAGATGTCGTTACGATCAAGTTAAATAATCTTTCGAATGCTACCATTAGCATAGTGGATATTCAAGGAAAGTTAATCCAAGAAAACAATACAGGTAATCAACAACAGTTGGAACTCAATATTTCCGAATTACAATCTGGATTGTATTTCGTAAAACTGACTTCCAACGATAAAGTTGTGATTCAAAAATTAATTAAGGACTAATATCATCCTTTATAAATAATAAGAAGCCTCAGATTAGATTCTGAGGCTTTTTTTATTTGGAGAAAACATGAATTGTATTTTTAATGAAGACCTTTAACCGAAAAAATTAATGATTTGACCGATTTCAATTCCTTTCTGACAGAATTTACTTATTTTCAGGAAATCCAATTGACCAAATCTACATTTATAAAAATTCAATCTCATTCTGTTGTGTATGTAATGTACTTTTAAAATCCCTATTAGTGGGTATTTTTTTACACAAAACACTAAGTACATTGTTGATGTA
>JAUIMB010000019.1 GCA_030432635.1 Bacteroidia bacterium
TTTTCTGGTACAGCTGAAAATGGAACAGTTACAAATAACATAGAGAACTCAGGCCCAATTCGTCAAGAATGGAATTTAGTTGGTAACCCTTATCCTTCATATTTGAATGTTCAGGACTTCCTTAACCATGATGTAGGAGGTGTCACAAATATTCAATTATTTGATGCACCTACTGCTGCTATCTATGGTTATGATGGTAGTGCTCAAAATGGATGGACAGTTTATAACTTAGCAAATACAACAGCAGCAACTTTAATCGCGCCTGGACAAGGATTTTTTGTGAGTGCTGATGCCACAAATACAGGGCCTTATGATCTTGAGTTTACTCCAGCGATGCGATCAACAGGAACAAGCGACGACTTTGTCCAAGGTCGTAATGCGGAGTTAGTGTATCTGAAACTTAATTTGAATATAAGTGGTGAATCAGCAAGAACAGAGTTCTATTTTAATGCTAATGCAACACAGGGTTTAGATGTTGGTTATGATGCTCAAACTTTTGATGATGCCAATTTGTATTCTCACTTAGTTCAAGATAACGAGGGTAAAGCCATCGCACTTCAAGCACTAAGCCCTTCAGAGTTGTCAGATGTTTCAATTCCTTTGGGTGTTCATGCCAATCAAGGTGAACAAATCACCTTTAGTATTTCAGATTCAACTTTACCAGCTTCAGTAAATGTCTATCTAGAGGATGTTGTAGTAAATACAACGACCTTATTAAATACAGGTGATTATGTATTAGCACCAACGACTAATATATCAGGTACAGGACGTTTCTTTTTAAGAACTTCTGAAGATGCATTATCAACTATTGAAGCTAACCTAAACACACTAAATATCTTTGCGCTCAACAGTTCAAAAGAAGTTGTAGTAACAGGGCAACTACAAGAAACAACAACATTAGAGTTGTATGATATTCAAGGTAGACAAGTGTTATCAATAAAGCTTGATCATAATAAACTTAATAACCAAGTTGATGTGTCTAAAGTAAGTGATGGTGTGTATGTGGTCTATGTTAGAAATAGCGAACAACAGAAAACACGAAAAGTGGTCATTAAATAAACTTAGAGTACATAAAGTTTAAACCTCAGAATTTTCTGAGGTTTTTTTGTAATCTTCCTTAATCCTTTTCGTCCAAAGGGAAAACTAACACAGATAGTCATGAAACTGAAATTGATCGTTCCAGCAATAGCCTTCATCTTTATGTCATGTAAAGATGAAAAAACAACCCAAACCGAACCGTCTATTGATTACAAAACTGAACACTTGGATGTCACGACAAGCATCTATCCAGAAAATATCACTAAGGTTTTTGAAGCCCATGGTGGACTGGATAATTGGCAGCAGATGCAAACGCTGAAGTTTACTATGTCAAAAGAATCTGGAGATGAAGTAACGACTACAGATTTATATAACAGGTATTCCCATATCGATATGCCAAAACACGTTATTGGACATGATGGAAACACCTTGTGGTTGCAAAAAAAGGAAGAAACCGAATATAAAGGCAATCCCAAGTTTTATTATAATCTCATGTTTTATTTTTATGCGATGCCTTTTGTTTTGGCTGATGATGGAATTATATATGAAGATGTAGAATCACTTGTTTTTAAAAGGCATACTTATCCAGGAATTAAAATCTCCTATGAGAGTGGAGTAGGAGAGTCACCTGATGATGAATACATTATATATTTCGACGCAGAAACGCATGAAATGGTTTGGTTGGCCTATACAGTGACGTACTTTTCCAAGGAAAAAAGTAAAGAATTCCACTTTATAAAGTATAGTGATTGGCAAACCATAAACGGACTCAAGCTCCCAAAACGCCTTACCTGGTATAACTATGAAAATAATTTCCCAACTACAAAGCGTAATGATGTGGAATTCACTGAAATCACAGTTTCAGAAACCAAAACCGATCTTGAATTTTTCCAAAAGCCTCAAGATGCCGAATTGGTTCAATAAATTAAATTCAGTGAATGAGAGGCTCTAAATGACAATACTAGGCGCTTCGCCCTCTTTTTAATTAATCTTTAGATTCTTCAAGCTTTTCGGAATATCGCTTCCATAAGGTCGTTTGATGGGTCTCCAAACTAAGTTGTCGTCCATCTATAAACGCATGGATAAGCTTATTGGTTCGCATGTCAAGCGCATCACCTTCACTAATGAATAGCGTGGCACTCTTCCCAGATTCAAGCGTTCCGTAGCGATTGTCGATTCCTAGAATTTTAGCCGGATTTTGAGTGATGAGTTGTAGAGCTTGTTCTTTTGTCAAGCCGTGAGCCACAGTCGTACCAGCATAAAATGGAAGATTCCTGGAATTCATGCGTTCCATTTGTCCGCTAGTTTCCAAAGCTACGGTCACACCTTTATCCATAAGCAACTTGGCCAATTTAAATGGCATGTCATAATCATCATCGGTATTTCCTGGTCGTCTATGGACACGCTGTAATAGTACAGGAATATTATGGGTTTTTAAGAGATTAGCAACTTTGTGCGCATGATATCCACCGACGATTACAGTTGATGGAATATGATGTGTTTTAGCAAATTGAATAGCATCAGTAATGCCTTTTTCATCGTCAACATCAATGTATAGTGATTTGCTACCATCAAACAATCCGTTCATCGCCAAATAAGGTAAATGCTGAACACTTTGATCACCAGCCAAGTAAGTCTTGGCATTTTTGAAAAATTCGGAAATTTCAGTGACTTGGGCTTCATATTTTTTATTGACCTTCATCCCTGGATCTTCACCAAGCCACCAACGACCTCTTGAAAAATTACTCGGCCAATTCATGTGAATACCATCATTTTCCTTAATAACAGCATCTTCCCAGTTCCAAGCATCCAATTGTACTATTGATGAGGTGCCAGAAATGCGTCCTCCTCGAGGCGTAATTTGGGCCAATAAAACACCATTTGGTCGCATAGATTCAACAACTTTTGATTCGGCATTATAGGCAATCAAACTTCTAATATGCGGATTCCAATCCCCTAATTCGGCATCATCATCGGTTGCTCTAACAGCATCAATCTCAACCAGTCCCAAAGTTGAATTTGGAACAATAAAACCTGGATACACATGTTTGCCGTTGGCATTAATAATATCCATATTGGATAGGTCTATTTTAGCAACAGTTCCATCAAGGACATGTACCAATTTACCATTTTCAAATGTGATTAAACTATTTTCAATGACCTGACCATTGCCTAAATGAGCAGTTGCTCCAACAATGGCAATAGGCTTGCTTTGTTTTGGAGCTGGTGTTTGCTGAGCAAAACTTAATGAAATGTTCGAAATGGCAATAACCATTAAAAGTGTATGTATGTATTTCATGATTTTAGTTTTAGTGATGTTCATGGTCTATATAATCACAGTGCATTTGATCTTTCTCTTTTTTCTTTATTGGCTGTGTTTTTAAACCTTTGTTCTTGGCTTGCAACATTTGATTGATAAGATCTCCTTTCTCCTGCTTAATTTGCATTCGCATTTGTTCATCGCGTTTAATGTCAAAATAGGTGACACCTTCAATAATCGTTTTTTCCGCTTTAGCGTAAATTGACATAGGATGGTCACTCCATAGAACTACATCTGCGTCTTTTCCTACTTTAAGACTTCCTACACGATCGTCAATATGGAGAAGCTTTGCAGGATTGAGCGTTACGAATTTCCAGGCATCTTCTTCACTAACGTCACCATACTTTACCGATTTTGCAGCTTCCTGATTCAATCGTCGAGACATTTCGCCATCATCACTATTGATTGCAACAACAACACCAGCATTGTGCATAATTGCTGCGTTGTAAGGAATCGCATCATTAACTTCATATTTATAAGCCCACCAATCACTAAATGTAGAACCACCAACACCATGGGCTTTCATCTTGTCTGCGACCTTGTAGCCTTCAAGGATGTGAGTGAAGGTATTGATATTGAAATCAAAACGCTCGGCAACCTTCATTAGCATGTTAATTTCACTTTGAACATAGGAGTGACATGAAATAAAACGCTCCTTGTTCAACACTTCGGAAAGTACTTCCATTTCAATGTCTTTACGATAGGGTTTACCACTGTTTTTAGTTTGGTCATATGCCTTAGCACGATTGAAATAATCAACATACAATTGTTCAACTCCCATTCGGGTTTGTGGGAATCTTGAAAAACTATTCCAATTGGATTGCTTTACGTTTTCTCCTAAAGCAAATTTGATGAATTTCGGACTGTCACTATAAACAAGATTGTTTGCAGATTCTCCCCATTTTAATTTGATAATGGCCGAACGTCCACCAATAGGATTTGCAGAACCATGTAAAATTTGGATCGAAGTGACACCTCCTGCAAGGTTACGGTAAATGTCAATGTCTTCATCATCAATAACATCTTCAATACTTACTTCAGCAGAAGAATTCTGACCACCTTCATTGATAGATGAGGCAGCAATATGGGAATGCTCATCAATAATCCCAGCAGTTAAGTGCTTTCCTGTTGCATCTATAACTTTTGCTGAGCCATCTGACAGGTCTTTCCCAATTTTGGCGATTTTACCGTTTTTGATCAGTACATCAGCATTTTGTAAAATGCCTTCATTTTCATTGGTCCACACAGTTGCGTTCTTAAATAATAAGTTTTCGGCTTTTGGTATTTCCTTAAATCCGTAAGCCATGTTTGGATAGGTGATAGGAACAATGGTCTTAGGTTCTTTTGCTTTGGTCTCTTTCTTTTTATCTTTTGAAATCGAATCGGTTTGCGTTAATTTCTTTCCATAGAATGTCATGTCGTTTCCATTCGGAAATATTGCTTTTCCATTGAAGGCATTGCCTTTGGCAACATTCATGGTCAACCGAATGAATTCTTGCTTTGTGGTGTCTTGTGTCGTCATGGAAACATAAAGCCAATCATCAGAAAGACTGGCCTTTGCACCTCGCTTTTTGCCATTATTTGTGATTTCAGGATTTAATTTGCTAGCAGTGCCTTTAAGTGACATTTTATAATCTTCACCTGCGAGCTTAAATTCATAATTGCCTGTAACATCTTTGGTGCTCATATCGTTGATAACGGTTTTTTGACCTTGAACCCAGTTTTCCTGAATTTTGCTGCTTTTGTCAAAAATATCACCAGAAGTAATCAGAAAATTGGCATACGCTCCAGTTTGAAGTGAGCCAATTTCAGAAGCCTTTCCCAATAATTGTGCAGGAATTGTTGTCAAAGCGGCAAGTGCTTTATCTTTAGGCAGTCCGTACTCTATTGCTTTACGTACATTTCCGAGAAATGATTTTGTAGATTTCAATCCGTTTGCCGTAAATGCAAAGGTGATATCGTTTTCGGCAAGTAGTTTTGGATTTGCAGGTTCTTGGTTCCAAGCTTTCATGTCGCTCAAGGACAAATATTCTGTCAAAAAGCTGTTTTCAACATCATAAGCCTTTCTAAAATTTACAGGAATGATAAATGCTGCATTTGTTGCTTTAACTTCATTGATGCGTTCATACTCGTCACCACCTCCTAAAAGGATATATTTCATGTTGATTTCATTACCAACTTTAGCTGCGCGTAGTGCATTGGTACGACTTTCAGCGGCAAAAATCTGAACGAGACTTTTATTGCGATTTAGGGCTTCTAATGATAGGTCTTTGGTTTTACTATTCCCTTTGGCATACCATTCGGCATCATAGTGCATTTGACGTAACAAAGCCATACTTCCCATGATGGAACTTGGGTACGATTGACGCGACGCCTTACTCTTTTTAAATGATAGAAATTGACTAGAACGACTATCGAGTATTCTAGTGTTGTTGCCATCGGTAGGATTTAAAGCCACAAGTGCTCCAGTGCCTCGAATAATTCCGTCCTCAATATGGGTATTTACGACGCCAAAACCAGAACCCATAAGTTCCTTGGCCTTTTTGTTGTCGAATTCGAATCGTTCAATGGCATTGTTCTCAGGCATAACATGGTCATTCCAATAATATCCAGTACGATTGGAGTCGTATTGCGGACCACTTCCGCTTGAAGGACGTTCTGGAATTTTGATACCAAAAGTCGAATACATATCTATAAACGATGGATATATAAACTTTCCTTCCAGGTCAACAACAACGGTATTTTTAGGAATGTTGACTTGCTTGCCAGATGCAACTACCTTACCGTCTTTAATTAGTAAAGTACCGTTTTCTATAACTTGGGTTGGCGTGATATAAATGGTGGCATTGGTAAATGCCTGAAGATTGGTTTTGGTGGTTTTTACACCATCATTTTTTGGAAAATAGTCTTGCGCAAATAAAGCAAAACTGCAAAAGCACAATGCGATTGCAAACTTGAATTTTGTCATTTAAATGAAGCATTTGAGTTAGTTCTTAAAGATAAAGATTAACCTGAAAACATAAGGACAAAATATTGCATTTTAACGTTTTCTATTCGGTAAAGAAGAGCTGCTTCATATCACTTAGAAGCACACGCTTTACTGGATCGGATGGTCTTTGTGGTAATTTACCAATAACGCAACGACATAGCTATAGCTTTTCATACCTCCAACTTGATTATTGGACTTTAGAAAACGGTCATAAGTCGTTTCAAATATTGGTTCTAACGGATTTTTATAACCATCCCAAAACTCTCGTACTTCTTGATAATTTTTAAGGATGCCAGTATTAATAGTTTCCAAAAGTGCGCTGTAGGTCGTTTCATCACGTTTGTAGAGTTCGCCTAGACAATGACGTAAAGCAAAGGCAAATCCTGAATAATTAAAATAAATATCTGGATGATGCATCGCAGCCATGCTTCCTATAAAATTGGCTTCGTTTTCTGCTGCATAACCCAACTGATGAGCCACTTCATGGCTTCCGGTTGTTGGGAACTTAAAACTCGGAATCAATCCATCCACTTGAGCCTCATTGGTAAACGGATTCAAATACCCTGAAAATCCCATATACGTGAGCGGCAAACTATACAATGAACGTTTGATGCTTCTCTGCTGATAGGCTAAATACTTAAATTCCTTTGACAAGGCATCATAACCTTCAGGCACCATTTTTAGGATTTTCGATTTAGTATAGGGCATCTCGACGTTTACGGAATCATTTTTGGCGAGCGCAAATTGAAGCGCATTGGTTTTAGTGATCAATTGTTTGGTTAGGCCAATTAATTCTTCTGTAGTGTAGTCGTGCTCAATGTCCAGTGATTTATGAAGCGGTAAGCGATAATAGTTAAAGGCCCAAAGCACATGAAAGGCAAAATATCCAACTGATACAGCCGAAAGCACATCCATAATCCAACGTTTGGTGTCCTTAACAATTCGCTTTCGGTTCACAATAAACCAACGCATCACATACAAGCCTAAAAGTGTATACAATACATCACCAACCGAAAATGGTAACCACCCAAAGGCATAACGCATTAACTTAGAAATCCATATGTAAATCCCATGGCTATACACCGCTTCGACAAATTCAGGATATAAGGCAAGTAGTTTCAGGAAAATCACCTGCGGAATAATGGATAGGCTAAGGATGAGCTTTTTGTGTTTGCGCATAGACCAAAAATACTAATTACGATGATACGAACCGCAACATATGGCATATTTGCGAAGTTGGTATCCTGCTTTCCATTATATCTCTGCCGTGACCGTCAGAGGATACCATTACAATCAGGAGTAGCGACTGTGTACATAGACTTTTTGCCTGCTTTAATCTATCAAAACGAAACCTAGGATACTTAGTAAAAGTGAATTCCAATTTGTACCTTCGCATTCATAGAGAAACCACTTTTCAATAAAAAAGTGGGATCAAGAAAGTCTACTAATCCTTAAATCAAAAAACACATATGAGTCAAGCTATAAGACAACTCGAACCTAAAGCCCTTTGGAACAAATTTGCAGATCTTAATGCTGTTCCTAGACCATCAAAAAAAGAAGAACGCGTGATTGCGTTTATGATGGATTTTGGAAATAGTCTCGGATTGGAAACCATAAAGGATGAGGTTGGTAATGTCATTATAAAAAAGCCAGCAACACCAGGAATGGAGGATTGTAAAATCGTCGTGATGCAATCCCATTTGGATATGGTACATCAAAAAAATAACGATACCGTTTTTGATTTTGATACCCAAGGTATTGATATGTATGTAGATGGTGATTGGGTCAAAGCCAAAGGCACGACCCTTGGTGCTGACAACGGATTGGGAGTGGCAACCATTATGGCCATTTTAGAAAGTAAGACAATCGAACATCCAGCCATAGAGGCATTGTTCACTATCGATGAAGAGACAGGAATGACAGGAGCAATGGGACTAAAAGGCGGATTGCTCAAAGGTGATATATTACTCAATCTGGATACTGAGGAAGACGATGAGATAGGAGTGGGTTGTGCTGGTGGTGTAGATGTAACCGCGACTAGGACTTATGAGGAGGAAGAAACACCAGAATTCAAAACGGGTTTCAAGATTGCTGTAAAGGGACTGCAAGGTGGACATTCGGGAATGCAAATCCACGAAGGTTTAGGCAATGCCAATAAGTTGATGAATCGCTTGTTGTTTGATGGTTTTGAAAAATACGGTTTGCGAATTTCTGAAATTGATGGTGGAAGCTTGCGCAATGCCATACCAAGAGAGAGCAATGCGATCATAGTTATAGATAAGATTCATGAAACTGTCTTTGTTTCTGAAATGAAGGCTCAGGCAAACGCTATAAAGACAGAATATAAAACCATGGAACCAGATTTGGTGATTGAAATTTCCAAAATAGAAACACCTTCGAAGATTATGGATCTTGGTGTTCAGGAAGGATTGACCAGAGCCTTATATGCTGCTTTGAATGGTGTATATCGTATGAGTCCTGACATCCCTGAACTGGTGGAAACCTCAAATAATATTGCTCGTGTTATTATTATGGACGGACAAATAAAAATTGGATGTTTAACGCGTAGTTCTGTAGAAAGTTCAAAATGGGATTTAGCCAATGGTTTGCGAGCCACCTTTGAACTTACTGGTTGTGAGGTCGAGTTTGGTGGTGATTATCCAGGTTGGGCTCCAAATATGGATTCGGATATTTTAAAGCTAATGGTACCATTGTATAAGGAACTCAATAATGGTGAAGAACCTCATGTTGCTGCATGTCATGCAGGATTGGAGTGTGGTATTCTTGGGACTAATTATCCAGATATGGATATGATTAGTTTCGGACCCAATATCAAAGGAGCACACTCACCAGACGAGCGTGCGCAGATTTCTTCAGTGCAAAAGTATTGGTTGTATGTGTTAGAAATATTGAAGCGTATTCCTAAGAAATAGGATTTTGCTATATGCTAAGAAAGAATCGACTGATGAATCTATGTGTTGAGGATAATCTTTAGTCCACTGTAACCTAAATGAATTAAAAAAGCCCTTACTTTAGTCGTAAGGGCTTTTTTATACTTTTTACGGTGATTATTTCGATACAATCTCAATAAGTTCAATAACAAATGTCAAGTCAGTGTTTGGAGGAATTCCTCTGTTACCTCGCTCACCATAGGCTAAATGCGATGGCAAATAGAAAAATGCTTTCTCACCTGTCTTAAGACCAGCTAAGGCTTCCTTGAAACCTGAAATCATGGCAGCATCTGGATTTACTGGCATTTTGGTTGGTCCATACATCCCAGCATCCATTCGTCTTTGGTTAAACATACCATAGTTTTTGGCAATTTCTACACGATCACTATCAAATAAACGACCATCGGTAAAGTAACCTTCGTAATACACTTTCACTGAATCGCCAACTTTTGGTTTTGGGCCTTCGCCTTTATTAATAACGTATTTTTTAAGTCCGGAAGGTAATGCTGTAGTTTTTGATTCATATTCCTTTATCAATTTTACTGTTACTGCAGAGGCTGTCGCTATTTTTTCCTCTCTAATGCGTTGCTCTTCTTCGGCTTTAGCTTGACGGTCTTTCTGAATCTGCTCAATGTCAGCTTCAACATTTGGTAGCTCTTCTTCAAACACTTTTGGCGCATTGAATGATTTAGCTCCAGATCCTTTTCTAATAATGGTTACTTTGGTCATTACGATATCTTCAACAGGCTTATTTCTAGCTGCAACCTTCACATTCGAAATTGAATCTTGAACTTCAATTCCTTTTACCAATTCACCAAAAACTGAATGGCAACTTACACGTGGTTGGTCACATGGTTTTAAATTGCCTTCACCATCGTAGGCATCTAAACTTGGATATGGAACTTCTGTAATAAAAAACTGGCTTCCATTGGTATTAAAACCACCACTGTTAGCCATTGATAGAATACCGCCTTTGTCATGTTTTAACGAAGGATCGAAATCTGCAGTAAATCTATAACCTGGTGTTCCGCTACCTGTCGCAGTGTGGTCTCCTCCTTGAATCATGAACTTATCCATAACACGATGGAAGGTTAAGCTATCATAAAAAGGTTTTCCTTTAAATTCATCACTCATCATTGGGTGCGTACCTTCGGCTAATGCTACAAAGTTAGCTACAGTTACCGGAACTTTATCATAAAAAAGTTTGGCAATCATGGTCCCTTTATTGGTGTCGATTTTTGCGTAAAGTCCGTCTTCCAATTCAGGGTATTCTTCCTTGCAAGAGGTTATTGTTACGAGTAAACAAAGCATTAAAAATTTGAGTGTTCTGCTCATTAGTTGCATAGTTGTATATTTAGATTTATTGATTTTGTTTTATATTATTCACAGTTACATCGACCATCAATGGAATATTGGTTCCAATTTTTCCTTGATCACCATAATAACCATAGGCTTTTTGGGAAGGAAACAGAAAAGTCACTGATTCTGAAGGTTTCATCAATTTCAAGCCTTCACGTAAACCAGTAAAAATTTCCTCTTTATCCATTACATATTCAGTAGTGCCAAGTTCAGCTTTAGAATAAATTGTATTGCCTGAAAGGTCTTTTATATTGTAATCAAAATTCACTACATCACCAAATTGCGGTGTTATGGTATCCTTTTCCAATTTGTTGTGGTAATAATACCAAAATCCATTTTGGGATGCCACATAATCATTTTCAGGATGATTTGCCATTATGGATTCAATACGTTTATGCTCTTTTGCGTTGAGTTTTTTATTACGCTCGGCAGATTCCTTGATAAATGAACCTGATTGTACACGCTCTGGTTGTCGTGCTTCGGGTGTTTTACAGCTCACCATTAGTAGGATGATGACTAAGAGTTTGATGAATTTCATCTTTAATAATTTTTAATGGGCATTGACAAAAAAATAGAGCATCTAATATAAATTTCAAGTCTCGTTTGTCAAATGCGCATTATAGGTTTTTTATGCTTTGAGGTCTTCATTATATTGAGGCAATATACTAATAAATTTATCAATGGTATCACTCATGTTTAAATCACTTTTGCCTCCAGCAGCATTTGTATGTCCACCACCATTAAAATGTGCTCTAGACAATTCATTCACAGAAAAATCACCTTTGCTTCTCAAGGAAATTTTAATAATGTTTTCTTGATGGTTTTCAATAAAAATGGCGGCAAAAATGATGCCCTCGAGTGATAGGCCATAATTGACAAAGCCTTCTGTGCCTCCTTTCTTGTAATTAAATTTATTGAGTTCCTCTTGGGATAATGTAATGTATGCTGTGCGATATTCTGGAATTACCTTTAGATTGCACAGTGCTTGTCCAAGCAACTGCAAACGATCAAAACTATTGGTATCATAAATGTTATTGTGAATTTCAGAATTATTTGCTCCTTTTTCAATTAAATAACCAATGATTCGATGGGTTGCACTGGTCGTCGATGGAAATCGGAAAGAACCTGTATCGGTCATAATTCCAGTATACAAACAAGTTGCAATTGTACGATCAATTGCATTGACATCATCTAACATTTCAATGAAGTTGTAGACCATCTCACAAGTCGAAGACATACTAACATCAGAGTACTTATAAGTCGCATAATCGTCAGGTTGCTGATGGTGATCAATCATAATTTTGATAGCCTTGGCAGATGCCACGACATCCTGCATGTCTCCAATTCTACTTAAGCCATTAAAATCTAAGGTGAAAATAATATTGGCCTTAGTTATAAAATCATTGCTTTCTTCAACTTGCGAATCATATTTGAGGATACTTGCTTCCTCTGGCATCCACTTTAGAAAGTCAGGGTAGTCATTTGGTGCAATAACTTTCGCATTATGACCATAAAGCTTGAGGTAGTGATAAAGTCCGAGACAAGAACCAATGGCGTCGCCATCTGGATTTTTATGTGGAATTATGGCGATTGCTTTGGGAGATTCCAAGAGTGTTTTAATGCTGTTGATGTCGTCTTTTTTCATAGGAGGCGAAGATACAATTTTTTAATATTGTGTTCTGTTGTTTTTGTCAACAAATACCTTATTTTTGCACCAAAATTGCGGAAAGGGGTAATTGATTCCAAAGATGGTTTTAAAGCAATTTTTAGACAGCGAATAGAATTGAATATAAATTTTTAGAATAAATTAATACAAACAAATGGCAACAAATAGAACATTTACCATGCTTAAGCCAGATTCTGTTGAAAAAGGGAATATTGGTCCAATTTTAGAAAAAATCACTGCTTCAGGTTTCAGGATTGTCGCAATGAAATTAACCCAAATGACAACAGATGACGCAAAGGAATTTTACGCAATCCACAAAGATAGACCGTTTTTTGGAGAGTTAGTAGAATATATGACAAGAGGTCCTATAGTTGCTGCGATCTTAGAAAAAGATAATGCTGTTGAGGATTTTAGAACCTTAATAGGAGCGACAAATCCAGCAGAAGCGGCAGAAGGTACAATTAGAAAATTATATGCGGCTTCTATTGGTGAAAATGCTGTTCATGGTAGTGACAGTGATGAAAACGCAGCGATTGAAGGTGCCTTCCATTTTTCTGGAAGAGAGATGTTTTAAGCATTTTACATATCATATCTTATAAGCGTAACTGAGAAGTTGCGCTTTTTTTATGTTTTTACCAAAAGGCTACATTGTTTACCCAATAAAGCAGCAATTCCTGCAGCAAAGCCTCCAATGATACCAGTAACTACAATTAATAGATATGGATTTCCTCCAAGAGAAAATAAGGTAGATATTTTCTTGGCTAGGATGAAATCATTACTACTGCTCAATATAAATGTATACACAGACCAGAATAAAAAGATGGCCAAAAAAGGAACAACAAAAACGGCTGCTTTTTTTAAACTGAAAAATAAGGCAGAAACAAATCCTGCAACCATAACAGACCACCAAGGCAAAAATTGAGATAGAATAACTGCAATTACAATGGTAATGATAAAATTGATGCTATTTCGTGTCATTGGTTTGAAGGTATTAAAGTTTGGGTAGACATACTGTCCTCAGGATTAACATTCATCATAAAATTTAATGTATAGTAACGTCCAGCAGCCCAATCATCAATCATATTGTCATAATACTTGCTTCCTGGATTACCAGATTGTCCGCCAGGATAAATGCCCAAGGCTTTTGGAGGAGTGCTGAGTTCGACAATCATTCGCCACGACGGACCATGATTTTTAGCGGCAGCATTTACGGTATTGCGATCACCTCCAATGGGAATATTAAATCGAGAAAATGCAGGTAATGCTTGCAATAGATGCCCAACAAAAGCCGCTTTATAGTCACCATAGGTAAAATCACCATGCTCAGATTTCCATTGTTGAAGTTCCTTGACGGTTTCCTTGAAGGTTATAAGAAATAAATCTTCAGCTGTCTCTTTATCTTCAGTGGACACAATATCCATAAATTCATCTTCTGGATGGTTGGTCAACATATCAATGGTCTGAAAGGTGAATGGCGTGCTTAACGCCTCATCTTCAACCTCAAACTCATCCCAAGTGAGCTTATACAGTTTATGCCACCATGTCATCCAAATACTTGGAGCTAGATCATCAACTTCACTATAGAAGTCCCAAGACTTGATTTGATCATACATTAACTGTTCTTCCGAAGTCAACGATGATGCATCCATCGTTTTAAATATATAGGGTAGTAACTCAGATGCTTTTAAATTAAAATTATTGTTTTGCAAGGCTTTAAAGTCTTCAACTGAAAATTTGTCCTTACTTCTGAAGAAGTCATTGATGACACGATTACGATAGGTTTCATAGCCATCATTAAACACATAAAACGGATAACTTTCATCGACTGGGTGTTGGTTGGCCGAACTTACAAAGCCACGTTCTGGATTTTTGGTGTGTGCATTATATTCTTGAGGAATAAAACTTTGCCAATCGTGTTCAGGATTGGAGCCATCCATTAAAAACTTTCCTTGACCCTTCCATTTGTTTGGTAATAAACCCTGAATCCATAAGGCGATATCACCTTCGGTTGATGCAAAAACGAAGTTTTGTGCTGGTGCTGAAAAATGTTTTATGGCATTGAGATAGTCGTCGTAGTTTTTGGCTTTGTTCAAATCTAAAAAAGGCTTTTGGTTGTTGCCTCCAATATGTCCAACCCATGTCATGGCGTAACCTGATTTTGCATTATCGGATTTAAAATTATGATCGTAAGTTACTGGTCCATGATGTGTGTATATTACAGAATCCAAAATGGCTTCTTGTCCTTTTACCTTTATACTTTCCATACGCACAGTTGTTGGTTTCCATTGGTTGTCATGTTTGTAATGTGTTCTCTTGGAATCCTTGAATTCGATTTTATACCAATCCATGACGTCGCGTGTGGCATTGGTTTCACCCCAAGCAATATGCTCATTAAATCCGATGATTACACCAAGGGCACCTGGTAATGTCGCTCCCATGGTTTTATGATTTGGTGTGCTAAGCTGCATCACAAACCAAACGGAAGGGAGCTTCAAACCTAAATGAGGATCGTTGGCCAAAATTGGATTACCTGTTACTGATTTTGAACCTGAAATGGCCCAATTATTACTACCATTATCTGGATGGGTTTTGGTAATGGTTTGTGATATGGAGTCTAATGGAAGCTCACTTTGAGGTGTTTCGGTAATTTCAGTGTCAATAAAACTCCAATCAGTTTCCTTGGGAATGATAGGATCATTAACCTCATAAAAGTCAGGATATAAAAAGTCGAAACGCTCTTTTCCAAATTTTCTCAAAATGTTGGTATATTCCAAATCGTGATTACGACTGGCCAACATCTTGGTCATGTACATCAATAAAAGGGCTGTTTTTTTGACAGTCCAAAGCTCAGGTTTATAGTCCAACAATTTATATTCAACAGGAAGATCCGATTCATCCAAACTATTGATATAATTATTGACACCATCGCTATAAGCTTCTAAAAACCTTGATGTTTGAGGGTCGTCCATCATTTTGAGTAATGCTTGCTCGGCTCCATAAACCATACCTCGTCTGCGTTCTTCACGATCGTAGTTGACCGCAACTTCTCCCAGAATTTCAGACAATCGTCCTGCAGCAGCATGGGTTTGGAATTCCATTTGCCACAAGCGATGCTTAGCCGTAATGTAGCCTTGGGCACGATATAAATCAGTTTCATTTTCTGCAAAAATGTGAGGGATTAATTGTTCGTCATAATGAACGGTAACAGTAGCGTTAAGTCCATTTATTGCAATTGTTCCATCGATAACGTCATTGGTTTCGTTTTGCCAGACACCGTTGGCTGGATTTAGAAATTTTCCAATAGGAGGTACAGCTCCTAATTTGGTATTTAAACCATAAAATACTGCTATGGTGAGGACCAATGTGGTAAGTAGTTTTATGTTTTTCATAAATGGATGTTGTTGAACGTTATATTATGATGAGGTATTTTGAGAATACAATTATCGTAACACCAATTTTTTTATGATATCCTTTTCAAGAGACTCATTGAGCATGTCAATGATTTTTTGCTTGCCATAACTGAGCTCTTCGCGTAGCACACTAGAACTTAATGAGACATAAAGAACATCACGATCAAGATTAATGGCAGTCGTGTAATTGTTAACTCCTTTTCCCATCATTTTCACCCAAGCATCTCTAACATCCACCTTGTTTAAACCAGTTTGTAACTTATTGGAATCGACAAATTCCTTTAGGATGTCGCTAATTGGTAGATGATCATTCTGTCGTTTTGCCATTTTATGTTTGGTTTATGTGTGCGTTATTCTTCCAAATTAATATCCATGGGTTCATAACGTTTATAAATATACACATCTTTATTGGTACT
Source organism: Bacteroidia bacterium (assembly GCA_030432635.1). Lineage (GTDB taxonomy): Bacteria > Bacteroidota > Bacteroidia > Flavobacteriales > Flavobacteriaceae > Psychroserpens. Next base: position 16,150 of record JAUIMB010000019.1, read on the forward strand.
ATTTAAAATGGTCAATTGATTTTCATTGGCTTTCAAAACGGTTTCCTTCCAGTTAGAATAAGGCGTTTCATAGTAAATGTTAAGACTGTCGTTTTCTAGTTTTATATGGAATGATTCGATGTGTTTTGAGGTTTCATAAGTGCCATAAATCGTAGGCTTTAATTTTCTTCTAGTGCCTGAAAGACTGTCTGTTACCTCAATAAAATCGATGGTGTCATTATAGCTGTAGTCTCTTTTGCCACCATCGTTAAGAATGACTTCATCAATTTCCCAATAGCCGTTTAAATACGGTATATAATATTCAGGGTCGTTTGAACAATTTAGCAATACTATTGTTAAAATACCTATTGCCAAATATCTGATGTGCTGTTGAAGGCTCGCTATCAAAGTTTAAATAATTTATAGGATTGATGAATCTGCTTGATTATATTTTCTGTGCGTTCGGCATGGGTATCACTAATAAAAAGTTGGCCGAAATCATCATTGTCGACTAAGCTGATGATTTGTGCTACTCGGTTTTCATCCAATTTATCAAAAATATCATCGAGTAGCAAGAGTGGAGTGACACCACTTTGTTGTTTGATGAAATCAAATTGCGCTAGTTTTAAGGCAATCAAGAATGATTTTTGTTGGCCTTGACTTCCAAATTTTTTAATAGGATACTGTTCAATTTGAAATATGAGATCATCTTTGTGGATACCTACGCTTGTATATTGTAAAGCCTTGTCTTTATTAACGCTTGATGTTAAAAGCGTTTTTAAGTCGTTTTCAAACAAGTCACTTTTATAGTGCAAATTAACCGTTTCATGGTGATTGCTAATGGCTTCATAACGTGATTTGAATATTGGGATAAACGTCTTCAGGAATTCATCACGTGTTTTAAAAATAGCATTTCCGTAAGATTGCAATTGCTCGTTATAGACGTCTAAGGTTTGGGCATTAAAGGTATTGTTAAGCGCAAAATATTTTAAAAGTGCGTTGCGTTGGGATAGGACTTTGTTGTAGTTTATTAAGTTGGAAAGATAAACTTTGTCACTTTGCGAAATCACACTGTCAATAAACTTCCGACGTATGTCACTGCCTTCAATGATCAAATCACGATCGGCTGGTGAAATAATGACCAATGGAATAAAGCCAATATGATCGCTGAATTTCTCATAAGCCTTCCCGTTGCGCTTAATAACTTTTTTTTGTCCGCGTTTTAAGGACACAACTATTTTTTCTGTGTTATCAAGTTTTTCAAAAATACCATCAACAACAAAGAAATCTTCATCATGTCTAATGTTCTGAACAGCAATCGGATTGAAATAACTTTTTCCAAAGGACAAATGATAAATCGCATCAAGGACATTGGTTTTACCTACACCATTTGCACCGACAAAACAGTTGATTTTAGTGTCAAATTCGAAATCTTGACTCTCGAAATTTTTGTAATTAACTAAGCTCAGCGTGTTTAAAACCATAAATTTAATAGGAAATGCCTTATAAGGATGACACTTAACAAATAAGGAAGTAAAAATAACAAATAATTTACCTTTTAAATCCCAATAAAAATTTTATTTTTGCGGGCACAAATACAGAATTATGGCAACATATAAGAAAAGAGGCTACAAACCAAAACCAATCAAGGAGAAAGGCGAAAAGATTGAGGTTTTAGAACAAGAATCTACAACTGCAGAAGTATTCAACACCTTGGATGAAGGTGCAAATAAGGCAGAAGATTGGGTGGCAAAGAACCAGAAAGGTATTTTTACTGTTGTGGGTGTTATTGCTTTGGTGGTTTTGGCTTATTTAGGTTACAATAAATTTATTGCAGAGCCTAAAGCACAGGAAGCGATGAACGAAATGTATACAGCCCAAAAGTATTTTGATGAAGCTGTGGCTGGAACAAATAAGGATTCGTTATACAATTTAGCTCTTAATGGAGGCGAAGGAAAATACGGTTTAGTTGATATAGCCAATGAATATGGTAGTACACCTGCTGGCAACTTGGCTAACTATTATGCTGGTATGGCCTATTTAAATACCAAGGATTATACAAATGCTGTTAAGTATTTGAATGAGTTTGATACCGATAATGCTGTTTTAGGTCCAATTGCAAAAGGAGGTCTTGGAGATGCTTTTGTCCAATTAGATCAATTGGAAGATGCGCTTGGTTATTATGAGCAGGCGATTAAAGCTTCTGCCAATGATTATACGACACCAATGTATTTATTTAAAGCTGCAGGAGTTGCCGAAACATTAGGAAATCCTCAAAAAGCCTTAGATTTTTATAAGCGTATCAAAGCTGAGTTTTCTGAGTCGGACCAGGCCAAGAATATTGATGCCTTTATTGGAAGGGCAGAGGCTGCTACAAAGTAATTGAAATAAACTATTCGATTTCAACGACGGAGTCGATAACCAATAGTACTGTTTTTACAGAAACTAACAATGGCAACTGCAAATCATAATTTATCAAACTACGATAAAAACACAATCCCAAATGCGAAACAATTTCGGTTTGGGATTGTTGTTTCTGAATGGAATCATGAAATTACCGACGGACTCTTTCGTGGCGCATATGAGGCGCTAATAGATTGTGGTGCTACTAAAGAGAATATCATAAAATGGAACGTACCTGGTAGTTTTGAATTGATCTACGGAAGCAAAAAGATGGTTGAATATCAAGTGGATGCCGTTATTGCCATTGGTTGTGTGATTCAGGGAGAGACCAAGCACTTTGATTTTGTTTGCGAAGGTGTTACCCAAGGTATCAAAGACCTGAATGTCAACTCTGACACACCAGTTATTTTTTGTGTTCTTACCGATAATACCATGCAACAATCTATTGACCGTTCTGGAGGTAAACATGGTAATAAAGGAACGGAAGCCGCTATAGCTGCAATAAAAATGGCCGATTTGCGCAGGAACATGTAGTTTAGGAGGAAGTGGACTCAGTGGTTTGTGACTAGGATTAATGTTGATACGAGTGGCTAATCATTAGTTTTCATCATGTCATCGGGATAATACATCCGAATGTTCAACTTTCAATTCATTGGCAATCTTGATTATTAACAATTTTTAATAATCAACAGTCTTCATTTCCTTGTAAATTCTGTACTTTTGAATGACTAAGATTAGTTAAAGTTTGTTTCAACAACGAAAACATAAACGCTTTACTTATATACCAAGACATCTAAGGGAGTCAAAGAAAGACGAAGATCTTAAAACGAAATGGGAAACGTTAAGAGGTACTGGAAAGCATAACAGCAAAAAAGGTACATCGCTTGTCTTGCTTTTGGTTGGTTTAGGTATGATAATTGCACTGTGGTTTATATTAACACACTACGAAAGTCCGTAAGCGACTTATCAGTACTTTTATCAAATGATGTATGTAAAACCTGGTTTATTGTTTGGTTTGACATATTGAAACAAAATGATCTAGCATTATGGGAATTTTAAGCACAAGGAAAAATAAACGTTACAGTTATCAACCTCGTTACTATAAAGGCGAGGGCAGTCCATTTGAACTCAAGCACAAATTTGATGATTTTCGAGTGACAGCTGGAAGTAATAAAGGCATCAAAAAGAAGTTCAATAATGCCATTGAAGATTACAAATATAATAGTGATCGAACTGGAGCAAACCGTCGTGTGCTTTTAATCATAGGCGTATTGGTACTAGTCTTCTTGTTTATAATAGATTTCGATTTATCCATTTTCTTCCAAAATCGCTAATGACAGACATCATTCAATTGTTACCGGATCATGTTGCCAACCAAATTGCAGCTGGTGAAGTTGTGCAGCGTCCTGCTTCTGTGGTAAAGGAACTACTTGAAAATGCCATCGATGCCAATTCGGATACGATTAAACTCATAGTGAAGGATGCTGGCAAAACCTTAATTCAGGTTATTGACAACGGAAAAGGTATGAGTCCGACAGATGCTCGACTGAGTTTTGAGCGTCATGCTACTTCTAAAATTCGTGCAGCAGAAGACTTATTTAATTTAAACACCAAGGGATTTCGTGGCGAAGCTTTGGCAAGTATTGCTGCTATTGCACATGTCGAATTAAAAACGAAACCTGAAGATGAGGAACTAGGAACACTTATTGAAATCGAAGGCAGTACGATTCAAAATCAAGATGTAACTGTTACGCCAACAGGTACATCATTATCGGTTAAGAATTTGTTTTTTAATATTCCAGCACGACGAAATTTCCTGAAATCCGATAATGTTGAGTTACGTCATATCATTGATGAGTTTCATCGAGTCGCTTTGGCACATCCTGATATTGCCTTTGTAATGTACCATAATGGAAGTGAGAGTTTTAATCTTCCTAAAAGTAATTACCGACAACGTGTGGTGAATATATTTGGAGCTAAGACCAATGAAAAATTAGTGCCTGTTGAAGAAGAAACCGAAGTGCTAAAAATCTCTGGTTTCGTTGGAAAGCCTGAATTTGCCAAGCGCAGTAAGAACGAACAGTTCTTCTTTGTAAACAATAGGTTCATAAAGAGTCCATACCTTAACCATGCCATCAATTCTGCGTATGAAGGTTTGGTGAAGGATGGCAGCTATCCGAGTTATTTTTTAAAGTTAACGGTCGATCCAAAAACCATTGATATCAATATTCATCCAACAAAAACTGAAATCAAGTTCGATGACGAACACACGCTTTATGCCATTTTGAGATCGTCTGTCAAGCATAGTTTAGGTCAATTTAATATCGCACCTGTTTTGGATTTTGAGCGTGACGATAACTTGGACACGCCTTATAATTATAAAAATAGAAGTAGTAGTACACCAACCATTGAGGTAGATCGGGATTTCAATCCTTTTCGGGAAGATCGTTCGGCTTCTAAAGCTGGACAAAAGTCACCATCATTTAAAAAAGAACCTGTTGCCCATTGGGAAAGTCTTTATGTTGGCTTAGAACCCAAGGAATCATCTCAGGAACATGCTAATATCGAGTTTGAAAGCGATGCTGATAGTGGTTCGTTATTTTCTGAAGGTACTTCCATAGAATCCCAGCAAACCACGTACCAATTGCATAATAAATACATCATCAGTACTATAAAGTCGGGTATGATGATTCTAGATCAACACAGAGCACATCGGCGTGTATTGTATGAAGGCTTTTTAAGGTATTTAACTGTCGAACAAGCGGTAAGCCAACAGCTGTTGTTTCCATTGGCATTGGAGTTTTCGCCTACAGATATGGAGATTATAGAGCGCTTAAAGGATGATTTGGAGCGTACTGGATTTGTGTTTTCAGTGCTCAATAATCATCAATTAGAAATTACTGGAGTGCCTATAAATGTTTCAGAGAGTGAAGTATCCATGATTTTGGAACAGCTTATTAGTGATGTTGAACAGGAAGTACCAGAACGTAGTTTTAGTGCTACAGACTTGTTTGCAAAATCATTATCGAAGAGTTTAGCTATTAAAACAGGTCAAGCTTTGAATAAGGAAGAACAGGTGCACTTGGTCAATAGCCTGTTTGCGTGTAAGGAACCTTCGGTATCACCAACAAATAAAGTCACTTTCATCACTATGAGTGTTGATGACTTTGATAAAAAATTTATGTAAGCTTATGATGAGAGGAATAACCGATACGGTGAAACATTTGATAATACTGAATGTTCTTTTTTGGATAGGAACTTTAGCTGTTGGTCAATATGGTCAAGTTTTTACTGAACTTTTTGCCATGCATTTTCCATTAAGTGATAGTTTTAAACCATGGCAGATAATAACACATATGTTTATGCACGCTTCGTACGTGGGTACTGGGAATGGAGTGAGTATATTTATTTTGCATATTTTATTTAATATGCTTGGAATATGGATGTTTGGATCTCCTGTTGAGCAGATATTAGGAAGAAATAAATTTTTACTTTTTTATTTCTCTTGCGGTTTGGGAGCCACAATTTTACCGCTTGCAATTGATTATTATAACTTTTACTCAATAACTAGTGAGCTTATTGAAAGTGGTAAATATTCAATGGATTCAATTGTTTCAATTTTAAATGAAGGTAAATTTTACACTGAATGGAATAATATAGTTGGAGAAGAGAAAGTTCAATCTCTTAATAGTTTATTTGGAACTGCAAGTTTAGGTGCTTCAGGAGCATTGATGGGACTATTGGTGGCATTTGGTATGTCATTTCCTAATAGTTCATTGATGTTGATATTTCTCCCAATTCCTATAAAGGCTAAATACTTCATTCCGTTATTGTTAGGTTATGAAATAATTTCTGGTATTGCTGGAGGTACTTCGATGTTTGGATTTAATGTCGGTCACTTTGCTCATATTGGTGGTGCGCTTACAGGTTTTCTTATTATGTGGTATTGGAAAAAAACACAATTCAATAAAAATCGTTGGGATAGATGACATCATTGACCTACGACATAAAGGATAAGCTCAAAAGACTCAATGTATTTGAAAAGATCATTGCCATAAATGTCTTGGTGTTTTTTGTGGGATGGTTAATCAAGGTAATTCGGCGAATCCCAAGACAAAGCACTTTAAATTGGTTTGAGCTGCCTAAGGATGCGTTTGATTTTATTTTGCAGCCTTGGTCGATAATAACTTACGGATTTGTACACTATGGTTTGTTTCACCTACTGTTCAATATGCTTGTTTTGTATTTCGTATCTCGAACGATGGTCAACTTATTTCCTTCCAAACAATCATTGAACATTTATGTTCTTGGGATCATTTCTGGCGGACTCGCCTTTTTGGCTGTTTACAATGTATTGCCAGCTAATTTTTCTCGGCTTGTAGGTCCATTGGTAGGAGCTTCAGCAGGAGTGAATGCTTTGTTGATTTTCATTTGTGCCTATATGCCATATCGTGAGGCACAATTTTTTGCCGTACGAATTAAACTATGGCATATTGGTGTTGCTTTGGTTGCCTTTGATGTTCTGGGACTAATGTTCGGCGGAAACCAAGGAGGACGTGTTGCCCATTTAGGAGGAAGTTTATTGGGCTATCTCTATGCTACCCAACTGATAAAAGGTAAGGATATAGGTAAGGGGTTTGGAGCTTTTATGGATGGTGTCGCGAATTGGTTTAAGCCGAAATCAACGCTCAAGACCGTACACCGAAAGCAGAAAAAGAAGTCTTTTGCTGGTCATAATAAGTCTGAATTTAATGAGTTTAATAAACAAAAACGAATAGATCTTATTTTGGATAAAATCAGTAAAAGTGGTTATGAAAGTTTAACTGCTGAAGAAAAAGCATTTTTGTTCAAAGCGGGAAAGGATTAACATGCGAAACTTAAAAGGATACGAGAAGCTCATTTTTGTTGTCAATTCGTTGATGGCATTTGCATTGCTCTTGTCTTATTTATTGCCGTATTTGGAACCTGAAAAATTTGCCTTTCTTTCAGTATTAAGTTTAGCTGTTCCATTTTTGATTATGATCAATATCCTCTTCTTAGTCTATTGGCTACTCAAGGTGAAACGGCAGTTGTTGTTGTCGCTTTTGGTTTTGGGGATTGGCTATAGTTATCTCTTTTCACTTTATAAATTTTCGTCTTCAAAAAATGTGGATGACAGTAAAAATCTTTCTGTCATGAACTATAATGTGCGCTTGTTTAATGCCTTTAACTGGATAGATGACCCAAACCTGAAACAAAATATTTCCAGCTTTATTCTAGATAAACGTCCGGATGTTCTGTGCATGCAAGAGTACAGACCAGATGCAGCAGTAGATTTTGAAGGTTATCAAAAATATGAACATCTTTCTGGTGATAAGGTGAAAAATGGGCAAGCCATTTTATCGAAGTTTCCAATCGTCAACTCTGGATCTATCGAGTTTCCAAACACGTCCAATAATGCCATCTTTGCCGATATTGTGATGCACAGTGATACCATAAGGGTTTACAATGTACACCTTCAATCGTCCAAGATTAATCCAAAAACTGAAACACTGACACAGGAAACTTCTGAAAACCTTTTTAAGCGTGTCAGCACAACATTCAAGGCGCAACAATCGCAAGCCGAACTCTTCCTGAAACATAAGAACAAGTGCACATATCAAATGATTATTTGTGGTGATTTCAACAACACAGCTTATTCATATGTGTATAAGGAAATCAAAGGCGATTTGATCGACGCTTTTGTCGAAGCAGGAAACGGTTTCGGTAGAACTTTCGATTTTAAGTTCTTTCCTGTTCGTATCGATTTTGTGTTAGTGGATGATCAGTTTGATATCAATTCATTTAAAACCTTTGATGTGAAATATAGTGACCATTATCCCATTATGGCAAAGGTGAAGTTGAAGTAATTTTGATATCGCAGTGTCGCACTTGTCTTATGTGCTTTATATTCTCTTAAAGTTTATAATAACCAAACATAACCGCTAGTTAAATGGTAATATCATATAAGATTAAGGGCTTGTGATCCTAAATAGAGTTCGGTGTTCGGACCTTCATTAAAAAGCAAGTCCAAGATACTAAGGTTTGATATATAACCATGTTTGAGACCAAATACTTGTGTGTAAGGCTTGAAGTTTTGAGGCACTTCCTTTCTGCAATTAACCAATACTCTGGCATCTTTTGAGTTTTTAGGTTGTAACTCAAAACGCTTAGTTATAGAGTAGGACAGTGGGAGTTGTAAACACTCGAAGATAATTTCCAAAGATTTAAAATTCAACTCCATGATGCTCTCAAATTCCTGTTTGAATAATGGCATCAGGTCATCAATATAAAATTCAAAAAAGGGAGACATGCGATAGGCCGACTCCAAAGACTTTAAATGTTGGGATTGCCATGGCTCGTCATTGAAAACTTTAACTTCTGAATAGGATTGTCTGTTTTTTTGAGAATAAATAACAGGAACATTAAGATCCAATTTGCCATTGGCTCCATATATGGAAGTACGGTTTCTGTAGGTTTGTTTTTGGTAATTGTCACACACTTCGAACACTATATGGTCGGCTTGCAACATTGCCACAAAATGAGCTATGTTTGGAAAATAAGTTGGATGCAGTAACAGCTCCATCGTATATAGCGATTCTAGTTAGCTTTCTTTCGCCTTCTCCAATAACTGAATCCAAACCAAGCAGCTAATACCACCACAAAAGGAATAAGATATGATGTTGCTTTACCAGAACCACCAACGGTAGTAAACCAACGTTCCCAACGTGGATTCTTAAGACCGTCCCAACTCATCCAGATAAAGACAGGTTTTCCCACGACATGATCAAAAGGTACGAAGCCCCAAAACCTTGCATCGATGGAGTTTTGGCGATTGTCTCCCATCATCCAATAGTAATCTTGCTTAAAGGTATAGGATGAAGCTGGCTCTCCATTGATAAGGATTTGATTGCCATTGGTAGTTAATGTGTTTCCTTCATATTCTGAAATTACACGCTTATACAATGGCAATACTTCCATGTTAAGGCTTACAGTAGCTCCTTTCTTCGGAATATAAATCGGTCCAAAATTATCAGAATTCCATGGATAGGATGGATCATGCGGAAAAATCTTGGTATCTCGTCCTTGAGCATTAACACGATCAAGACGAACCACATTTGGGTCTTTCTTGATACGTTCGGCTAGCGCTTCTGTAGTATTGATATTGACTTTGTTTGGCACTTGGCTAAACTTCAACTGATTAAAAACTTCTTGGGTTAAACCGCCAACCAAGTGGGTTTGCAATGAATCGGAATAAACAACGGTTAGTTTTAGCTCATTTTCCTTAAGGTAATTTTGTATTCGGTCGTTGTTCCAAATATCGGTTCTAAGTGCATAAACACCAGAATATTCAGTGATGTCGTACTTGCTAAGTAAGGTCCTAAAATCGCCTTTGGTAGTTAAGGTGCTAAAAAACTGTAGTTTAGCACGATCAGGAAGAACGTTCTTTTGACCGTTGATATAGACATAGCCATTTCTTAACTCCAAGGAATCTCCAGCCACACCAACACAGCGCTTGACTAAGTTGGTCTTTTTGTCGATAGGTTTGTAGTAATTGCGATCTGGATTGAAGTCATTCATATCCAGAAGAGTGTCGGCTGGTTGATTAAAGACGACAATGTCATTGCGTTTTATACGTTCAAAACCAGGAATTCTCATGTAAGGCAATTGTAACTTGTTCCGCAACGAGGTTTTGTTTTCCTCAATCTTATCATTGTACAAATACGATTTTACATTTAAAACAGGAATGGTATCATGAACCATAGGTGTTGCAACGGTTGTCATTGGAATACGAGCTCCATAGTGAAACTTGCTTACAAACAGAAAATCACCAACTAATAATGATTTTTCCAACGACGAACTTGGAATTGTAAACGGTTGGATGAAATAGGTGTGTACAATGGTTGCTGCAACTACTGCAAATAAAATAGAGCTTATCCAATCTCCAGAACCCGATTTCGGTTGAAGGCTACGATTCTCTATATATGCAACATCGGCTACATAATTCAGATAAAAATTATAAAATCCAAGCGAAACAACAGCCAAAAAAGTATCGATGTATTGATTCTTTCCGAAGCTTCGAGCAGTTTCTACCCAAACTACCGGAAACATGATAAGATTCACAATAGGAACAAAGAGTAGGAAGGTCCACCACCAAGGACGATTAATAATCTTCATCAGAATGACAGCATTATAGATGGGAACAAAGGCTTCCCAAGCTTGTCGTCCAGCCTTTACATAAAGTTTCCATGTGCCTAATCCGTGAATGATTTGAATAATCACTAAAAATAAGAACCACTGCGTAAGAGTCATAACATCTAATTTGTGTGTGAGTTGATACGTATTTGAAATTGTTACATCGAAAAGGTAGATTAACTAATATTTAAGACATCCTTCATGGTGAATATGCCTTTTTTACCATGCACATATTCGGCCGCAATTACAGCACCAAGGGCAAATCCTTGACGATTATGCGCTGTATGCTTAATTTGTATGCTGTCCACTTCAGATATGTAATTGATCTCATGTGTACCAGGAACATTTTCAATACGTTTGGCAAAAATACCAATCTCATTTTGTTTGGGAGCATCCATTGTCCAATTTTTATAATCGGAATGCTCTATAATATCCTTTGCCAAGGAAATCGCTGTTCCACTTGGAGCATCAAGTTTTTGGGTATGGTGTATTTCTTCCATACTAACTTTATATTGCGGGAAACCTTTTAAGAGCTTTGCGAGTTGCGTGTTGAGCTCAAAAAAAATATTGACACCCAAGCTAAAATTGGAAGCGTATAAAAACGTACCATTCTTGGTTTTACACAAGGTTGTGATGTCGTCATAGTCTTCCAGCCAACCCGTAGTTCCAGAGATAACGGGAACATTATTGTTTAAGCACTTCGATATATTCTTGACCGCAGTAGTTGGTAAACTGAAGTCAATTGCAACATCAATATTGTCGAGCGTGTAGTCTCCAGTTGTGCTGGAAACTTTCAGAAGTATACTATGGCCACGTTCTACAGCTATCGTTTCGATGGCTTGTCCCATTTTTCCGTAGCCTAGCAACGCAATATTCATGCTTTAGAATTTAAAATTTAATGTAAGACCAAGGTTTGTCGTGTTTTCCATTTCATTATACTTCATATGTGGTCGAAATGAAAGATCTTCATCAACATTAAACTGAAGCAAATGTGCATCGACGTTGGCATCGATAATATTTAAAACATACATGCCTAAGGTGATTAGTAACGAGAGTTCCTTTCGTCTTCGCAGCACTTCCTGAGCCCTAATCAAACCGTCGTTGGTGACATTCGGAAAAGGATCTCCAACCGACCCTTGTTCAAAACCAGCTAATCGTCGTTTGTAGGCATCACGATATAAATCGTAATCCTTGTCGTTTTTGACATAAAAGTAGGCAGGGATTCCTATAAGCGCATAGGCAACTGGAATTTTCCAATATTTTTTGTTGTAGGCTTGTCCCAATCCAGGCAAGATGGCTGAGTAAAAGGCAGCTTTCGAAGGTCCAAGGATATTGATGGGTTCACGTTTGGTCTTTACGGTGTCTTGAACCACAATCATCTCTGTACTCACATCATCGGTTTTATCTTCCTGTGCGACTAGTATGTAGCCACAGAAAAAGAAAGATAAAAGAAGGGTGTATCCTAATTTATTTAGCACGCTGTACCAGTTTTTTTATACGGTTGAAATCTTCTTCAGAATGAAAAGGAATGGTGATTTGCCCTTTTCCGTTACTTGATACCTTAACGCTAATTTTATGTCCGAAGTATTCTGAAAAATCCTTTATGCCTTTTTTAACAAACTTAGGAAGCTCCTGAGTTTTGGCTGTTTTTTTAGGAGAGGGATTATTGTGTTGCTTAACAAGACTTTCAGTAGCCCTAACCGATAGTTTGTCAGTAATGATTTTTTCGTAGATATCCAATTGAACATCGTGGTCTTCAATATTGATTATTGCGCGTCCATGACCCATGGAAATAAATCCGTCGCGCATACCAGTTTGAATGATAGGGTCTAACTTCAATAATCTCAAATAGTTGGCAATAGTAGAACGCTTTTTTCCAACACGTTCACTCATTTGCTCTTGAGTGAGAGCAATCTCATCGATTAAGCGTTGATAGGACAGTGCGATTTCAATGGGATCCAGGTCTTGACGTTGGATATTTTCAACTAAGGCCATTTCCAAGGATTCCTGGTCATTGGCAATTCTAATGTAAGCAGGAATTGTAGTTAATCCAATTAGTTTAGAGGCACGAAAACGACGTTCGCCAGAAACCAGTTGGTAGGTGTTGAAATCCAATTTCCTAACGGTTATTGGCTGGATAACGCCTAACTCTTTAATAGATGAGGCCAACTCACGTAAGGTTTCTTCGTTGAAATTGGTGCGTGGTTGAAACGGATTGATTTCAATGGAATCAATATCCAATTCCACGATGCTGCCAATAATGGTATCTGCATTTTTATCCTTTGCAGAATTGATGTCGTTTTCAGGATCCTTCAATAACGCAGATAATCCTCTTCCCAGTGCCTGTTTTTTTGTTGCCTTCGCCATTATGCGTTTCTCTTTATGATTTCTTTTGCCAAACTCAAATAATTGGATGCGCCTTTGCTGCTCACATCATATTTGATAATACTTTCACCATAGCTTGGTGCCTCTCCCAATCTTACGTTGCGTTGGATAATGGTTTCGAATACCATATCGCTAAAATGTTTCTGAACTTCTTCAACCACTTGATTAGACAAGCGTAAGCGTTGATCGTACATTGTTAATAACATACCTTCTATATCCAGATCGGTATTGTGAATCTTTTGTACACTTTTTACGGTATTCAACAACTTTCCGAGGCCTTCCAAGGCAAAGTATTCACATTGAATCGGAATAATCACAGAATCTGAAGCGGTAAGCGCATTAAGGGTAAGCAAACCGAGTGATGGTGCACAGTCGATCAATATGTAATCATAGGCATCCCTAAGGTGCGAAATAGCATTTTTTAGCATGTATTCACGCTCATCCTTATCGACCAGTTCTATTTCGATAGCAACTAAGTCGATGTGCGCAGGAATCAGGTCCAGATTTGGAGAATCAGTAGCTACTATAGCTTCTTCGGCTGAAGTTGTGTGTTCTAACAACTGGTAGGTTCCATTTTCAACAGCTTCTACGTCAATACCAAGCCCAGATGTGGCATTGGCCTGAGGATCAGCGTCAATGAGCAAGACTTTTTTTTCTAAAACTCCTAAGGATGCTGCTAAGTTTACTGATGTTGTCGTTTTACCGACACCGCCTTTTTGATTGGCGATTGCAATGATTTTACCCATTAAATGATTTGGTTTTATTAAATAGCTCAACCCATATTTTCATTGGTTCAATTAGCCTTTGAAAATCTCAGTCAAGACAGCGTAAAAATACGATTATTTCTGTGTTTTAAAAGCGGAAGTTGTTAACATTGGGTGTGTAAAAGAGCACTTTGTATAGTGCTGAAAGGTCAGCTTATTTCGACAAATTGTGTTGATAGTTCATCAATTTTTGGCAGGATGTCTTGGCGAAACATAAGAAATTAATTGTCCGTCGACCGTACAGCCAATGTAGCCATAACCTCTTTGATAATAAAAATTAAAGACACCATTTTTGAAAGTAGCCTTCAAGACCAATAAGTTCTTATATTCACAAAAAGGAGTTTTAAGCGTTCCAGATGTAGTCAATATTTGATAGTTGCTTAACTCATCAGCTGTTTGCCAAATGGCACCTTCTTTAATTTCGGCAGGTAACCTAACAGTGTCTTCATCGCAGCAATCCTCATACTGGAAAATCGTTCCGTCATCTTCTCTGATATAAAGTTGATAAACTGCTCCGTTTTCCCAAGTTTGCTCGAATTCTACATACTCGTTTTTGTTTAGTGTTTTTGTGCTTTTTGCATGTTCGATATAGTAGGTGTCTTGCCAGACTACATACTTTTTTCCTGTAAAGAAGACGAAGAAATTTGCCTCAGGATTACCATCACAAAAGGATTGTCCTTCCGATTGAGAAAACATTGAAGCTGAAACAATTAATAAGAAGAGGCTGAAGTAATAGTTCATGGGTATGATCAATCAATTAATATTTCCAAAATCTTAATTGCAGCATCACTAATCTTGGTTCCAGGACCAAATACAGCAACTGCTCCTACATCAAAAAGGAATTGATAATCTTGTTTCGGTATGACACCACCTACAATAACCATAATATCATCCCGACCATAATTTTTAAGCTCTTGTATTACTTTAGGTACAAGGGTTTTATGTCCTGCAGCTAAAGAAGATACACCTAAAATATGTACATCATTTTCGACAGCTTGCTTGGCAGCTTCTTTTGGTGTTTGGAATAACGGACCAATGTCAACATCAAAACCAACATCAGCATAACCAGTTGCGACAACTTTTGCGCCTCTATCATGACCATCCTGTCCCATTTTTGCAATCATGATGCGTGGTCGTCGTCCATCTTGCTCTGCAAATTGGTCAGCGAGTTGTCTTGCTCTATTAAAGCTGTCATCATCCTTGATTTCTTTATTATACACGCCTGAAAAAGATTTGATTTGTGCTTTATATCGTCCAAATACGGTTTCGAGAGCGTCACTGATTTCACCTAAGGTTGCACGTTCTCTTGCAGCATTTACGGCTAAAGCTAATAAATTTTCATTACCTGTTTGTGCTGCCTCTGTGAGTTTTTTCAGTGAAAGATCCACAGCTTCAGCATTTCGAGTACCCTTGATATGTTCTAAACGTTTAATTTGCCCATTTCGAACCGTTTGATTGTCGACCTCTAGGGTGGCAATTGGGTCTTCTTGTTCCAATCGGAATTTATTCACACCAACAATAATATCCTGTCCTGAGTCGATTCGCGCTTGTTTTCGAGCCGCAGCTTCTTCAATTCGTAACTTGGGTATACCAGCTTCGATAGCTTTTGTCATTCCTCCAAGTCCCTCAATCTCTTCGATGAGCGTCCAGGCTTTTTGGGCAATATCATGTGTTAAAGTTTCAACATAATAACTGCCTGCCCAAGGATCGACGGTTTTTGTGATTCCAGTTTCCTCTTGTAAAAAGATTTGTGTATTTCTTGCAATACGCGCTGAAAAATCAGTTGGTAAGGCAATTGCCTCATCCAAGGCATTGGTGTGTAAACTTTGGGTGCCACCAAAAGCCGCAGCAGCAGCTTCAATGGTTGTGCGTGCCACGTTGTTGAATGGATCTTGCTCCGTTAAACTCCATCCTGACGTCTGACAGTGTGTACGTAGTGCTAATGACTTAGGATTTTTGGGATTGAATTGGTTTACCAATTTTGCCCATAGCATTCGTGCAGCGCGCATTTTTGCAATCTCCATAAAATGGTTCATGCCAATGGCCCAAAAGAACGATAGCCTAGGAGCGAAAGTATCTATATCCATACCAGCTTCTAGTCCTTTTCGGATATACTCCAATCCGTCAGCTAAGGTATACGCCAATTCAATGTCGCAAGTCGCTCCAGCTTCTTGCATGTGGTATCCAGAAATACTGATGCTGTTGAACTTGGGCATATGCTTACTGGTATACTCAAATATGTCGGAAATGATTTTCATGGAAGGCGTAGGCGGATAGATATAGGTATTTCTCACCATAAATTCCTTAAGGATATCATTTTGAATGGTTCCAGCCAATTGTTCGGGTTTTACACCTTGTTCTTCCGCAGCAATAATATAAAATGCCATGATTGGCAATACAGCACCATTCATGGTCATGGAAACGGACATTTTATCTAAGGGAATTTGATCGAAGAGGATTTTCATATCCTCAACCGAATCTATGGCAACACCAGCTTTGCCAACATCACCAACAACACGTTCATGATCTGAATCATAGCCACGATGTGTGGCCAAATCGAAAGCTACGGAAAGTCCTTTCTGACCTGCAGCTAAGTTTCGTCTGTAGAATGCGTTGCTATCTTCCGCAGTTGAAAAACCAGCATATTGCCGAATGGTCCAGGGTCTTCTCACATACATAGTGGAATAGGGACCACGAAGATTCGGAGCAATTCCAGCAACAAAATTGAGATGTTCAAGGTGTTCTATATCATTTTTTGAATATGAAGATTTGACATCGATACCTTCAGCAGTTGCAAAATTGGTTGATGCTTCGGCATTCGGTCTGCCTGTGTTCTTTTTTATATTGATATGCTGAATATCTTTTCTCATAAACCCTTAATGATTATGTCCATCATGTGCATCATGCTTCTCCAATGTTGTAGAAGCTTCGTTTTCGGTTGAAGTTTCAGCATTAAAGTCTATATCGAAAAACTTTCCATAGAACAATTCCAATGCCACAAAAGTTGCGAGGTACTTGTCGTCTTTCATATCGAAGGTTTTTCGTCGCAATTGACCACCAAACATGCGCATGCTCATACTATTGGTATCGATGAGTGCATTGTACGTTTTTCTTAAAGGTTCGTCTTTAATGTTGGCACCAATACATTTGAAGATAGGATGCTGAAAATTGACCTTACTACCATCGGCATTGTCAATCCATAAGCGCTTGTCTTGCTTTAAAGCTTCAAAAACTGTTTTGGAATGTTCGGAAACCAATTTACTGTAATCTACTTTATTGCCTAAGGCCTGACCCACAAAAATGCTATAGGCACGAGAATACACAGGTTGGTCTGGAGTGTAGAACTTGACAATATCATTTTCGAAGGATTGCATCGCTTCTTGAAAAAGAGAGGTGTCCAAGTTGTCGCAATCGAGCAGTTTTTGTGCGCTCGGGTATTTGAAGTCAAAATTAATTTGTTCTTGCTTTTGAGCTGTCTCTTGTTTACAATTGAATAGACAAAGTGTCAATACTATAAGTGCTAATTTTAATTTCATAATCTAGATTGATTTATTCTGTTTTGAGTCGTTCTTGTTCTAAAGTTTCTGATAGACGTTTTTCTATAATAGGTTCGATTAAAGTCTTTCTCGGATTGGTTTTCACAAACGGATAGAGTTCCAATTCGGACTTCATTTTGTCGTGCTTGTTGGGATGTTTGTTTGTACCAAGTAAAACCTGTTCTCCAGCATTAAATTGCGCTTGTTCTTTTTGGTCACTTTCCTTGATTTTCTTTTGAATGGTCCCTTGTTTTAGTTGGGATAAGAATCCACCGTTACGTTCTATGTCCTTAAAAACTTGCAAGGCTTTGTCACAGAGTTGCTCCGTTAGGCTTTCGATATAATAGGCACCATCGGAAGGATTGTCGACCTTGTCAAAGTAGCTTTCATGTTTCAGTACCAATAGCTGATTTCTTGATATGCGTTCTCCAAACTCATTGGCCTTATGAAAGACGACATCGTAAGGCAAATTTGTAATTATGTTGGCTCCACCCAAAATAGCGCTCATACATTCGGTCGTTGTGCGCAGCATATTGGTGTTGTAATCATAAATGGTTTTATTACGTTTTGTTGGACTTACGTGAATTTGACAGTTAGGATTACAGTCATAAGCGTTTGCTACAACTTCAAATAATAGCCTTAAAGCCTTGAGCTTTGATATTTCAAAAAAATAGTTTGTGCCTACTGAAACATTAAAACAGACATTCAATTCTTTCTTATTGGAAGAAGTTAATGTATTGTCAAAATGATTTAAATATTCATTGACATGTGCTAAACCGTATGCCAATTGTTGTACCATGGTAGCGCCAGCATTCTGATAAAGAGACAAATCTACGTACAAGGTTTTGCAGTACTTTACTATAGATTCAAAATGTTTGTGGTCCTTTTCGAGATTGAAGAACCAATTTCCTGTCCTTGCTAATTGTCCTATAATATCAACATGAACAGTAATATTGTTATGTGTAGGAATTTGCATTACATATTCTGAAGATAAAAATTGCAATGTCAAACATATTGGAGTGGAAGCAGGATCAATTCCCTTTATTAGGTCTGGTATTGAAACATCTGCAGATGGTACAATAAACTCAATGGACTCGGCACCTCTTGACAGCGCGTCAATAGCTTTTGAATTTGAACGCTCAGTGTTGGCCACGTATATAGAATGATTTATACTGAAAGTACTGGCCTTGGTTCCAGATTCAAAGTTCGCATCCTCAAATTGATCAGTATGATAGAAGGGTTTTACATCAATGCCTTCATTGGTGTTCCAAATCAGAGTGTCGTTGTAATCTGCGCCTTTGAGATCTGCTTGTATTTTTTGTTTCCAAGCTTTGGAGGACACGCCTTCGAATTCATTAAATAATGGTCTATTCATCCTTTTTCTCAAGTTTTAAACTGTCTTCATATTCGATGATATAAATATCCTCGTTTTCCTTTTTCATATAGTATTTTTCTCGTGCCAGTTTTTCGATACCTTCATCAGTACTCAAATCCTTAATGGCTTTTTTGTCTTTTTCAATTTCCTTTTTGTAATACTCCTTCTCATTTTTTAAGTCATTTATATCCTCATTCAATTCACGATGTATCAATAAGGAGTTCGAATCGATAAAGAGCATCCAAACGGCAAAGACCACAAATACGAGTATGAAGATATTTTTGAAATATTTGAACATCAGTTGAGGTTTTGATTGATAATGGTTTTTACGATATCAATCGCAACAGTATTGTATTTATTGTTAGGAATGATGATGTCGGCATACTCTTTCATCGGTTCAATAAACTGCTGATGCATGGGTTTTAAGGTTGTTTGGTACCTTGTTAAGACTTCGTCGATATCACGGCCTCGTTCCGATATGTCACGTTTCAAGCGTCTAATCAAGCGTTCGTCGCTATCCGCATGCACAAATATTTTTATGTCAAACATTTCACGCAATTCAGGATTGGTCAATATCAATATGCCTTCAACAATCATCACTTTTCTTGGTTTGGTGTTAATGGTGTCTCCAGTGCGGTTGTGCTTCACAAATGAATAAACGGGTTGTTCGATATTTTGTCCATTTCTTAGCTGTTTCAAATGAGACTCCAACAATTGAAAATCAATAGAGCGTGGATGGTCGAAGTTTATTTTCACGCGTTCATCAAAGCTCAAATGTGATGTGTCCATATAATAGGAGTCCTGAGAGATGACACCAACTTCACCTTCGGGTAATTCATTTAATATTTGATTAACAACTGTTGTTTTTCCGCAGCCTGTTCCGCCAGCAATTCCAATAATGAGCATAGTAAAAAATTAACTCGAAAACGAGGTTAATGAAAAAGATAATTTACATAACAAAGTTAATAATTATGGAAGAAGTTCATTCATCAATCATCGAAACTTCTTGTTCAGTTATTAACTTGTTATTAGTATTTCCCCAGCTGTTAGTGATAAAATTCATGACATCAGCAATTTCTTGGTCTTCTAGGCCCAAAGGTGCCATAACATTATTGTATACTTTTCCATTGACAGTGATCTTACCAGACTGTCCAAATTTTATGGCTCGAATACTTTCCTTGCGTTTATTCATTAAGAAATCTGATTTGGCCAAAGGCGGAAAGGTGTTGGGTACACCTTTGCCATTAGGTAAATGACAAGTAATACAAAAATCGGAATAAATGGCTTCGCCACGATCCATGCTGAGCTTGAGGTTGGGATTTTGTAATGTTGCTTTTTCTTTAGAATCATTTTTCTCTATGGCTATCTTGCTTTTTCCTGATGAATTACATGCCATGAATAATAGGACAGAGGGTAGTAGTTTGATGATTGGTTTCATTTGTCTTTGATTAATTTTACAATTCCTAATTGTTCAATGCCAACATAGATGTAGCCATCGGGACCTTGTTCTACAGATCGCACTCTGCCCAAGCCATCCAATAGGCGTTCTTCCTTAACAACCTTTCCATTTTTAATGTGACAAAGATCTAGGTACTGAAACTTCAATGATCCAACCAATAAATGTCCTTTCCAGCCTTTGTACTTATTACTTGAGATGAAGGCCATTCCGCTTGGAGCGATTGAAGGCACCCAATAGTGAAGAGGTTGCTCCATGCCTTCACGTTCGGTTTCATCGGTTATTTTAGTACCAACATAATTGATTCCATAGGTGATCACAGGCCAACCATAATTTTTACCAGAATGAATGATATTGATTTCATCTCCTCCTTTCGGACCGTGTTCGTGTGTCCAGACCTCCCCAGTTTCTGGGTGAATTGTCATCCCTTGCGGATTGCGATGTCCAAAGGAATAAATTGCTGTTTTGGCATTGGGTTCATTTAAAAAGGGATTGTCATTTGGGATTGTTCCATCATCATTAATGCGGTAAATTTTTCCGCCATCTCGACTGATATCTTGTGGGTTCTCATCTCGATTGCCACGCTCACCGATTGAGAAAAACAGAAAGTTTTGATCGTCAAATGCTATTCTTGATCCAAAATGACGGCTACTTGTAGTGTTTGGTGAAGCTTTGTATAGCACCTCATTTTCAACCAAGGCATTATCCTTGAGTTTTGCACGCATTATCGCAGTATGACCACCTCTATTTTCTCCTGAAGTAGACGCATAAGTAAGGTATATCCAACCATTTTCCGTATAGTTGGGATGCAATTCAATATCCATTAAACCACCTTGACCACGATTATAAATGTCTGGAAGATTTGCGACAGTGGTCTTTGTGCCATCTTTGTAATGAATAAGCTGGCCTTCCTTTTCATTAATTAACATCGATCCGTCTGGGAGAAAAGTGAATCCCCAAGGGTTTCTTAAATCTGAAACCACTATTTCGTAAGAGTGTGCATTATTGACAGGGTTTTTATCTTGAGCACACGCCAAACAGCTTAATAGGCTAATAACCAAGATATAGTGCTTAACATTAGTCATAAATCTAAATTTTGTTTAAAATTAAGTATAAAAATTATCAATTTTTATAGAAAAGATATATATTTGCACCTCGAAAATTTACAGTAATTTTGTATTGTAAATTGTGAAAAAAGATAGCCTTTTCGGGGTGTAGCGTAGCCCGGTTATCGCGCCGCGTTTGGGACGCGGAGGTCGCAGGTTCGAATCCTGCCACCCCGACTTTTAAAATTCATCTTATTCTGTTATAAGATTGAATGGTCGCGTAGCTCAGCTGGATAGAGCATCTGCCTTCTAAGCAGACGGTCACAGGTTCGAATCCTGTCGCGATCACAAGAAGCCATTTCTTTATAGAAGTGGCTTTTTTGTTTGATATTATCTCAAGATTATTAAAACATTAGATTAGTATTTCATCGAACAAAATACTCACTTTATCGACAATTTTATTTGTTTTATTAAAATATTAGTCTACATTTGCTCTATATTTCATTAAACCCCAAATCAATGAAAAACCTACTTAACTATGCAATTGCATTTGCAATTGTGACTACAACTTGCCTTAATTGTTCGGTTGAACAAGTTGAAATAGAGGCAACCGAAACTGCTCTCGATTTTGAACAGCCTGCTGTTTCTTTTGATGTTATGGATCCCTGTGACAACCAAGATCCGCAAGCAAGAATTACTAATAATGGCACGACATCTGTTACCTTAGAGATTGCTAATATGGAAGGCACTATTCTGCATACTGTTACAGATTTAGCTCCAGGAAACGCCTCTGGGTATTTAACTTTTGCTCCAGATACGATTATATTTAGCGTTACAAAAAGCGTTACAGGAGTAGGAGATGATAAAGTTTCCCATGAAATGACCACTTGTATGAGTTTTGATATGGAAGTTGGACCAGACAACGTTTTGTTACCAAGCGTTCCATTCGCTCTCTAGCTATAGCTTGCTGCACACCAGAACAATTCTTTTGTTACTGTAATTTGTTGTGAAAAAGATGTAGGTGTTTCCACCGTCTTTTATCCCGAACTTTTTACGTAGCTGTTGCACATTTTCAGGAAAGTTCCTTGTGGTGATGTTCGCTTGCGTTATTTTTAGGGATTTGACAGATTTTTTATTGTAAGGAATGATTTGTTCTATTTTAAATTCACGACCAGGAAATGCTACAAGATCATTACTGGTATAAAGATGTGAGTGTTGGTGCAATTTAAATACTTCGAGCTGTTCCGCTAAACGATTGAATCCTCCTGCTTTTAGAATTGCCGAATTTGGCTCGTAAAGGTACTTTAAAGGATTTTCATAGCTTGGTGTAGATTGGGACTCAGACTTTAAGTTAAAATTAAACACCTCTTGAGCGTCCGCTTTTATATTTACGGTTTCAATGGAAATATCTCCTTTGAAACCGTTTTTTAATATCCACAAGAGCTCTTTTACTTCATTTTTGACTGCCACGACATGTATGGTATGTACATTTTTAAGCTCATTTATGCCTGCTGAAATGTCTAATAGAGGTGAGGTTTTAATGGCAATATTCTCAGTTTTCCCAAATAGCTTTTTCAAACGACTTGGAACTTCAGGCAAACAATCCTTTAAAAAGAAGACCTTTCCCTTGCTATCATGCCTTCTCGATGGGTCAATATATATCCAATCATACTTATCTTCTGAATCTAAAATACTTTCAATACCATTTTTAGGCACACAAGTCACGTTTTCGATTTTTAATTGCGTGTTATTGTGTGTTACAATTTCAGATAGGTTTTTGTCAATTTCAAAATGTGTAACGCTTTTGAAGTGTTTTGAAAAATAATAACTGTCTACACCAAATCCGCCTGTTAAGTCAGCAATTGTATGTCCTTTTAGATGTAGTGATTTGTATTGCGCAGTAACTTCCGAAGACGTTTGCTCTATATTGAGTTTGTTCGGAAAGTAGATGTTCTTGGTTGCGTACCATGTGGGCAGCTTCTTTTTGCATTTTAGTTTTGCCTCAATTTGCTCAATGATTTCACGGGTCGTAACCTGGTTGAAATTTGTTCCTTTTAGCAAGAGCCTTGATATTTCTACAGAAAGATTGTCGTTTATGAACGCTTGGATTTCAGTATTTAGGATTTTCAGATTCAAACAGAAAGTGTTTAGGCGCTTTGAGTTATCATGTGATAATGATTAGAGGTCTTGCGTTAGTTTTTTGACAACCTTGTTTTCTGATAAAAACGCTTTCAAAATCACCTTGATTGCTGTATAACAAGGCACAGCGACAATCATGCCCACAATGCCAAACAACAATCCAGAGATAATGATGACTAAAAATATTTCCAATGGATGTGACTTCACGCTTTTTGAAAAAATAAATGGCTGACTGAAGAAATTATCAACCAATTGAGCGACCACAAAACCAATCATTACATAAGTTGTTTTGGGTAAAATAACTTCGCTGAAGCTTTCTCCGAGATTACTAGACATGGTAAGAACCACCATCAAAACGGCACTCACCAATGGTCCTACGTAGGGAATGAGATTCAATAAGGCACATAAAAACGCAATGACTATAGCGTTGTCTATTCCAAAGACCAAAAGGATAATAGTGTATAGAACAAACAAAATCAATATCTGAAAAATCAGCCCTACAAAGTAGCGAGAGAGTAAATCCTTTATCTTTTCTGAAGAGGTCTTCCAGCGAGATTCCTTAGAGTCTGGGATGAAAGTTAATATGCCATTTTCAAATAATCGACTATCCTTCAGAAAGAAAAATGAAATAAACAATACAGAAAATAAACCTATCAAGGAACTTCCCAAACCACCCAAAAATGAATTCAAAAAATTTGGGAACACCGAATAATCCATTTTTGATAACAACCCAGAGTCCTTTATGGATTCCTGGACATCCACCTGACTAATATTGAAATATTTGGTGATTTCCACATAGAGGTTTTCTGCATTTTGCTGAAGTTGGTTAATGTCCAAGAGCGATAGGTTTTTACCTTGTTCGACTACCAATGGAATGAACATCCTGATTAGTCCCAAAAGCAAACCTATAAAAATCACCATAGTTACAATGACCGCTACAGTGTTGTTGAATTTTAGTTTCCGTCTTAAAAAAAGTACAATCGGTCGTCCAATTAGCGAAATAACACCAGCAATTGCAATATAAACGATAACCGACTGAATTTTATACAGAAAATAGAGAAGAAGCAAAATACCCACTATGATTCCTGTAGCTCTAAGTATACCGTTTGCTATGGTTTTCGAATTCATGATTTAAAGATATAAAAACTAAGCTAACAACTGACCTGTCATTTCAAATAAGGCGATTGTTGTGGCTTGCACAACATTCATGCTGCTGTTTTTACCATACATTTCAATATGCAACACAGCATCAGATAGACTTAACACCGCTTCTGAAATTCCAAAGTTTTCATCACCAATGACCAAGGCATATTTTTGCTGTTTTTGGAAGGTGTAGTTGCGAATGTCTTGACTATTACTGGTGATTTCCAAAGCTATGATTTGAAAGCCTTCATGTTTTAAGGTCTTGATCACTTCTAAGGCATTGTCCTGAATATCGTAATCGATATACTTTTCCGTAGCTCTTGAAGTCTTGGTCATTTTCCTACCCATGGGAATATGCTCGCCACATAACACTAGGCGGTCAATTCCAAACGCATCTGAGGTCCTGAATAAGCTTCCGATATTGGGTGCATTCGAAATATTATCACAAACTAAGGTGATGGGAAATTTACGTTTAGTAAAGTTGTTGTTGTAGTGGGTCAATTGCATGTTCGATTGTCAATTTTCAATTATCGACTGACAATGGTTTTAATTTTCAAACGCATATTTCACAATGTTAGCTCCCATTCGCAGTGCTTTTTCCCTGACATCTTCAGGGTCATTGTGGACTTCTGGATCTTCCCAGCCATCACCAAGGTCGCTTTCAAACGTAAAAAGGACAACCAATCTGTTTTCATGGAATATACCTAATGCTTGAGGTCGTTTTCCATCGTGTTCATGGATTTTGGGAAGCCCTTGAGGAAAGCTGTATGCTGTGTTGAAAATTTCGTGGTTTTTTGAAAGTTCAGTCAGTTCCTTATTGGGAAATACCTTCTTCAATTCCTTTTTGATGTATGGTTCCATGCCATAGTTGTCATCAATATGAAGAAATCCGCCAGAAATTAAATAGTTTCTAAGGTTTTCAGCATCCTCTTCAGAAAAGAAAACATTGCCATGGCCAGTCATATGCAGCATGGGAAACTGAAAGATATCAATGCTGCCAACTTCAACGACTTCTGGCTTAGTGTTCATTTTTGTCTTGATATTGTCATTGCAAAATGCAATCAAATTGGGCAATGCCGTTGGATTGCCATACCAATCGCCACCACCTTTGTATTTAAGAATGGCAAGATCTTGACCAGCAACATTGATAGTTGCTAAATTTAACACGATTACCATTACTACTGTAAGATTTACAAATTGTTGCGAACTAACTCTCATAGACCAAAAATAAAAATTAATAAAGATGAAACACATCCTTTTAACGTTATTTATAATTTCAGTAATGTTTTCGTCTGAAAACACCAAATCATTTCCACCTGTAGTTGTGCTTGAGCTTTTTACATCCCAAGGTTGCTCAAGTTGTCCGCCAGCTGACGAGTTGTTAGATACAATACAAAAAGAAACGGAAGACATAACAGTTATAGGTTTGTCATATCATGTGGATTATTGGAACTATATTGGATGGAAGGATCCATTTAGCAAAAAATCGTTTAGTGAAAAACAACGACAATACAGTCAAAAATTTAATAATAGTTCAATGTATACACCACAAATTGTGGTAAATGGCAGTGCGCATTTTGTGGGTTCTAATGTTATGGAGATGCACAGAAAACTACGTAAGTATTCGAAAATGGATGCAGAAAATAAAGTGGAAATCACAGCGCTGGAGAAACGTCAAGGTGTTATAGGTTTTGATTATGGAATTTTGGGTGATATTGATAATAAGATGTTGCGAACGGTTTTGGTGATTGAGGAGCGTCATACCAAAATCCCTAGAGGTGAAAACCGAAACAGAACTTTGAAAAACTCCAATATTGTTGTTTCGGAATCGTATACAGAACTGAAAACTTCTGAAGGCAAAGTTCTAATTGAGATTCCAGATTTGGTAAACAACAGCGATCAATTAAAACTAATTTGTGTTATTCAAAATACTGATTTAAAAATAGTTGGGTCTTCTCAATTAAAGTTGTAGATCGTTACTAAATGATACCGAATGACATGCTACAATTGCTGCGGTTTCTGTTCGAAGTCGTGAGGTTCCAAGGCTTACAGGTACATAACCTTTTGCTAAGGCCAATTCTATTTCCTTTTTGCTAAAATCGCCTTCTGGACCAATAATAATGGTTGTGTTTTCCGAAGTTTTTAACTGACCTTTTAAAGTGTGTCTGTTAGAGTCTTCAACACAATGCGCAATAAATTTTTGTCCTTCCATGTTTTGTTCCATAAAATCCGTAAATGAACAGACCTCATTGAGTTGAGGAAGGTAGCAGCCTAAGGATTGTTTCATTGCCGATTGTAGGATCTTTTCATAACGTTCGGTTTTTATAACGCGTCGTTCGCTATTGTCACAGATAATAGGAGTGATGCTATCTATACCTATTTCGGTGGCTTTTTCAAGAAACCATTCATAGCGATCATTCATCTTGGTTGGTGCGACTGCAAGATGAAGATGGTATGGTCTATTAGGTTGTAATTCGGCATGGGTTATCATCGCAATGCAGTTTTTGGCTTCTGCCAAACTGATCTCAGCCAAAAACAACCATCCTTTGCCGTTAGTGATGTGTAAAGTATTGCCAACTACTTTTCGTAAAACTTTGACGATGTGGCGACTTTCATCTTTTGAAAATCGTATTTCGGTATCTTCAGGATTTACGTTGGCATTATAGAATAACTGCATTTATTTCCGTGGTTCGGTGACTTTCAATACCTTGGCCTCTTCAATAAGTTTTTTGTCTTCGGTAACCAAAACCACATAATAGGATTGTGTTTCTGGAATATCCAAAGTGAATAAATCATCAACTTGATGACTCCCATTGATGATAGCCGACTCAAAATCTGGGTGTAGGTCACCTTCGGTAAACCATCCCAAATCACCGCCTTGCTTAGCGGTCAAATCCATGGAATAATGTCTTGCCAAGTCTTCAAAACGATAGCCTTGACCATATTTTGAAATAACTGTTTGCCGTATGTTGTCGATTTCTTCCATCGATTTTTTGTTGCCATCAAGAAAGACACAGCTAACTCTGTAATAAGGAATTTGATATTTTTCGATGACCTTAAAATAGGTTTTTTGAGGGCTGTCCTTAAAGTATTTTTTTGAGCCAACACTCATTTTGAAGATTTTTTCGGCCATTCGTGTTTTGTGTTTCTCCTCGTTGAACACAATAACTTTGCCTTTAGCTTTCTTATTCTTCTTAAAGAAAATGTTGACATCGTCCAAGGTTTGAATAGAATCCAAGGCCTTTTCAAAATCGTCTTGTGCAATACAGCAAAGGGAAGACAAAAGGATAATAGGTACTAGTAAAAATTTAAGCATAATTTGGGTGTTTATTGGTTTAAATCCAAATTTAAAACTATGAAACACCTAACAAACAGTTCTCTTATGAAGTTTTCAAGAAATGCTTGTTCATAACTTGGTTTGATCCTATTTTACAGCAATCATACTAATTTCAACATTAACGAACTTTGGAAGATTAGCAACCTCAACGGTCTCTCTTGCTGGAGCTGTTTCAGGATCAAAATACTCCGAGTACACAGCATTGATTTCCGAAAAATTGTTCATATCACTAATGAAAATACTTGTTTTTATGACATTATTGAAATCCATACTGGCTGCTTCCAATACAGCTTTAAGGTTTTGCATGACTTGCTCTGTTTCTGCTTCGATGGAGTCCATAACAAGTGCGTTGGTCTTTACATCAATGGCAATTTGCCCTGAAGTGTATAGCATGTTTCCAGTAAGTACAGCTTGGTTGTATGGTCCAATTGGAGCAGGCGCATTGGGTGTGTTGATGATGGTCTTCATGAATGTGTGTTTAGAGTTGTCTATCGCGTTGTCGTCGCTTATCGTATTTTAGATCCTTAAGCAAATTAGATCGTATGCCTATGAAAAAATTCCACTGTTTATATGGTCCAAAAGGAACCCAAGTGAAATTCATTCGCCAACTCAAGAGGTCACGCTCAAAGCGCAATTGTGTTTGAGAAAATCCTTTATTGGCAAAATCATAACCTGATGATGCACCTACCGACCATCTTTTGGAGAGTTCGATGTCTCCAGAAAACATGAGCGAGTTGTTTGAGATGGCATTTTGTCTTGCCGAATTGTTATAATTCACAGCATAGGCCAAACGCAAGCTCCAAGGGATTTTATGCTTGTAGAACTCTGTGGGTTCATCATCTTTTGTCGCGTCGCGATCGTCATCTGAAAGCCGCTGATCTGCAAAATCCTGTGGTTTTCCAAAAAGATCGTCTGCACGTCCACCACTTCTTAGGGATTCTTGAATGGCAGGATCGCTTTCGTCAATGCCATCTCCTTCGAACTCACTGCTCGACAGTGAGTAACTGATATTTAGATTTGCAGAAGTCAATCTGAAAAGACTTCCACCATTATCGATATTGAACTGGTCAATTTTACGGTTGTTATTGTCGAGGGCATATGGGTCGAGAACCATCCCAAAATTCACATTCATCTTATCCTTGAGTAACGTCGTGCCTCCTGAAACACGCAATGGACTCCATTGTAAGGAATCTCCAGCAAGATTGTAGGACGTAGAGAAATTTAAGTTGTTTAATAACATGATTTTTTTAGGTTCTGTGGCAGAACTGTCCCTATCCCTAACCTTAGCTTCAAAATTGTTGCCAAGTGAAATTCCTACGGAACTCGAATATGTGCGGTTTGGTACACCAAAAATAGAACCTTCAAAACGTGTGAATTGTTCTCTTCTCACTTCGTCAGCAGTGGTTCCATCAGCATCGATGACTTCAAAAGTATCATAATAATTGTCAAAAGCAGGATTCACATTATAGCTTATTGACGGACGCATAACATGTCTGATCTTTTGAATCTTTGGATCCTTACCTTCCTTTTCAAAATTGAACATACCATATACAGTCGTTCCTATGCTCGTTCCGAAGTTGTAGGTAAAATAACGATCAAAGCCTTTAAGGTCTTCAGTTACAATGGTGCCATCTTCATCCTGAAACTTATTGATGGTGTTGAAAGTCCAAGTTTCTTCCAGACTGGTATTCGCACTCATGCTGAAATACTTAAACACCTTAAAATTGGTCGAAACTGGAACCGAGTGTACTGCACCAATCTTTGCCTCGTCAAACATTTCTGACTTAAAAAAGAACTCGTCGGTTGTTTGGATTCGATTTTCGGCTCTTACATTATATTGAAAGTTGATGTTTTGGATGATGCCTTTGTTTGCACCTGTTTTGGATCC
>JAUIMB010000020.1 GCA_030432635.1 Bacteroidia bacterium
ATGTGTGTGCCTTGTTTTTCGATTGCATCGATACCTTCAGGTCGCAAAAAGGGTTTGACCTTGGGATAAACCTCTTTTAAAATTTCGACTTCTTCCTTATCCAAAGGAGCTCCGGCATCTCCATCGATACAGCAAGCACCTTTGCATGCCGACAGGTTACAGACGAAATCCTTTTCGATAATAGCTTCTGAAACAATGGTTTTACCTAACTGAAACATGATCAATCCAAACAAATGTAGAGTACAAAAATAGACAAACTTTACATTAAGTTAATGTGATAAATCTGTAATAATAGACTACTTTTGCGGAAAATTTTGAAAGTCATGGATATTCAATTAGATATTAGGGAAATATTTACGGCATTTATGGTACTATTTGCGGTAATCGACATCATTGGTAACATTCCTATTGTTATTGATCTTAGGAAAAAAGTTGGACATATTCAAAGTGAGAAGGCGTCCATCATCGCTGGTGTGATCATGGTGTTCTTTTTATTTCTCGGACAAACACTTTTATCGTTTTTAGGTGTTGGTGTGAATTCATTTGCAGTGGCAGGTGCATTCATCCTATTTTTCATAGCTCTGGAAATGATCTTGGGCATTACCCTTTACAAACAAGATGAAGGGACTCAAATGACTGCTTCTGTATTTCCGTTGGCTTTTCCCTTGATCGCTGGACCTGGTAGTTTGACAACCTTGTTATCGTTGCGAGCTGAATTTCGAATCGAGAACATCATCATTGCTGTCATTCTGAATGTTATCATTATCTTTATCGTATTGAAAACATCGGCTAGAATTGAGCGTCTTATAGGCCAAAATGGAATCAACATCATCCGTAAGGTGTTTGGTGTGATTTTATTGGCTATTGCCGTAAAATTATTTGCCCACAATATCAAGGCGTTGTTTGAACTGGCTTAAACCATGTTCATTTTAAACCGGTTTCTTAATATACAACGAACCATTACATTTGAATTAACAGAAACAGATGAAATATTTTACCATCATCGTGACCATAATTGCCCTTGCGCTAATTATCTATAATGCCACAATGCTCAATTTTGATAATCTCTTCGAAGGTCAAAGTATTATTGCCTTAATTACCATTTTGGCATCACTATGTGCTATTGTTCTATTGCAAGTACTGCGCTTTTCAAAACGCATTGATCAAAAACTAAAGGGCAAGCAATGAACTTTGATGCACTTATTATAGGTGGTGGCGCAGCTGGTATGTCATGTGCTCTTGTGTTAGGCTCGGCGAAGTCAAAACCCTATGCCGAAAACAAGCATATAGCCATTGTCATGCACCAAAGGGCTTCCCATCTTCAAAGTGCACTGTTTAATAATGTTTTAGGATTGGCACCAGGAACACTGGGAATGGATATCCTAGACAGTGGAAAGCAACAACTCAAGGACGTCTATCCACATGTTAACCAAATAGAAAAAGAAAAGGTCGTTTCCGTGATAAAAACCTCGGAAGGATATACAGTAAGCACCAACAAAAATAGCTACCAATCAAAGGTTGTAGTCGTTGCTGTGGGTTACACCAACTTAATGAACATCAAAGGCCTTGAGCAGTACACCAAACCGCACCCAAGAGCTGCCGTTGAAAAAGCGCGTATTTGGCTAGAGAACGACCACCATTTGGTGGATGAAGGCTTGTATGTCGCTGGAACCTTAGCTGGCTGGCGCAGTCAGTTTGCGATTGCTTCTGGTAGTGGTGCGCAAGTTGCTACGGATATTTTAACCCTTTGGAATAATGGCAAGCACACTAAGGTTCATGATAAGATTTAACTTCTAATGGCGAAAACAACATCCAAGCGTGACGTAGTCATTGGAACTGTATTAGGCTTGACCATAGCTGTCGTGTGTTTTTATTCATATTCCTTAAGAAACGATCCAGAAGACACCTATGACGTTTATGGGGAATTTCAGCAATATAAAGTGATTGGAGGTGGAAAATCATCTGATCACTATCTGTTGACAATTGACGGAATTGATTACAAGGTTCCATCCATTTACCGAGCAGCCTTTAATGAAACTCAATTTTTACAATACGTCAATCCAGGCGACACGCTTCATCTTATTGTAACGGGTAGCAAAAGCATCTATCAAGTTTCAAATACCTCTACTGATTTTATTCATACGAAAACCAGAATTGAAGCCACAGCTTTCAATTTTAAAGTTGCACTTGTTTTGGGTATTGCATCCTTGATAATGATAGGTTATTTAGTATATGGATATTTAAGGAGTTAACAATAAATCGAGTGATTAATTCAAGATCATCAATCGTTTTCTGAGTCTTCTTCCTGACTTAGTAGAATAACTTCCTCGATCATATCATCAGATTCATTCAGTATTTTCTCAGCAGTATTGCTTCCGAAGAGCTGATTAGCCAATTCAGATTTTATCATACGTTTCATTTGGTCATGATATGCGACAAAAGTAATATTGGTACGCTCCCTTAGGTTGACAAAATCCTGAAACTTAAGCACCACATCATCGCTCACCTCAAAATTTGCAATAAAATCCTCGACTTCAACACCTTCGTACACGGTTCTATCTTTGTCGAGTTCCATAAATACAAAGTTACTTACATACTCACGACGGCTTAAATAATTAAGTGTTTCATTTTGATGTGTTGTGTTTAAAGGCACGAAGATATCAGGTATGATTCCTCCGCCTCCATATACGACCTTTCCTTCAGGTGTGGTGAATTTCAATGAATCGGCAATTTCCATGCTTTCTGGATTGTCCAATTCGCCATTGCTTAAACGTTTGTAATAGTCGTTGTAATAATCCTTATTACCATTATCGTAAGGCCTTTGAATGGAGCGACCTGTTGGTGTATAATAACGTGATACAGTCAAACGAACTGCGCTACCATCACCAAGGGACATTTCGCGTTGCACCAAGCCCTTTCCATAACTACGACGCCCAACGATGGTCCCTTTGTCATTATCCTGCAAAGCACCTGCAACAATCTCACTAGCCGAAGCTGAACTCTCATTGATAAGAATGAACACTTCGCCTTCTTCAAAATCGCCTCGACGTGTGGCAAAGCTCTTTTCAACCCGTCCTGTTTTATTTTTGGTAAATAAAATGAGCTTATCATCTTCGAGAAACTCATCGACAATTTGCTCGGCAATACCTAAAAAACCTCCTGGGTTATCCCGAAGATCCAAAGCCAATTTTGTGGCACCTTGATCTTGAAGTTCATCCAAGGCATGCTTAAATTCGAGATATGTGGACTCGGCAAAGCGATTGATTTTAATATAACCTAAATTGTCGGTAAGCATGTAGGATGCATCAACACTTCGAATCGGAACAACATCGCGTTTGACCTTGATTTCCAATAATTCGTCTTCTCCTTTTCGATACACAGAAAGTTTGACCTTAGAGCCTTTTTCGCCTTTTAGCTTGTCTATAATATCTGCGTTAGACCATTCCCTTCCGAAGATAGAGTCACCATCTGCCATTAAAATGCGATCACCAGCCTTGATACCCGCTTTTTCACTTGGACCACCTTCGATGGTACGTATCACGGTTATAGTATCGTTATAGGTATAGAAATTCACACCAAGGCCTACAAAATCACCTTTCATATTGTTGGTGACACGTTCGAGTTCACTCTTGGGAATGTATGTAGAATGCGGATCGAGATTTTCAAGTATACCATTAACAGTAACATCAACGATACTGTCTGTATTGATCTCGTCCACATATTCATAATCGATATAATCAATGAGTCTATTGAGTTTGTCCTTTTTGCTATTTGACGTGAACAAACGATCTGATGTGTCACTAAAGTTCAGTTTTCCACCAATAAATACACCAGCTGCAATAGCAACTCCAATTATGAATGGTATGTATTTTTTATCGATTGACATTAGACATTTACATCTTCTATTAACTCTAATTCGATTCCTGCCTTTCTTAAGAAACGTAATCCAGAATCATCTTTGTAAGCTTCATGATACACAACACGAACTATGCCAGCCTGATGGATGAGCTTACTACATTCCTTACAAGGGGATAAGGTGATATACAATGTTGCGCCTTTACAGGATTGGGTCGATGAAGCGACTTTTAAGATGGCATTGGCTTCGGCGTGCAAGACATACCATTTGGTATAACCTTCATCATCTTCGCAATAATTCTCAAATCCTGTTGGCGTGCCATTGTAACCGTCGGAAATAATCATGCGATCCCTCACAATCAAGGCTCCAACTTGTTTGCGCTTACAATGTGACAACTTTCCCCATTCTTTGGCAATCCTAAGATAAGCCTTATCGTATCGTAATTGTTTTTTTTTGGACATGTAATGTGTTTAGCTTCCAAATATGCAATTCATCTCAGCATTGCTGAATATCAAATGTACTAATTATTCGAGAGGTGCAATGGCTTTTAAGACTTTGCTAACGTTAAAATTTAACTAATCCTACGTTTTAAAAGGATCCTTTAGCTGAAGAATTCATTCTGAATTAACATTGGCAATACAAATCCCACTACAATTGCAGACATGACCATTACCCAATCACGTTTTGAAAACCTAAAGATGGTTTGGCATAAAAAACTTAGAAAAATCACTATGAAGGCAACCACCAATTGACCAACCTCAATTCCCAAACCGATTTCCAATACGGCTAATAGTTTACTCTCTGCGCTAGAGATCATATCTTCAAAAGTAGTTACAAAACCAAGTCCGTGAATTAACCCAAAAAACAGCGTAGCAAAGAATAGCAACCCAAAAGGCTTGCCGTGTGATTTCTTTCCTGAGGTAAAAATATTGAATAGGCCCACGATGAGTATAGTTATAGGAATTAGGAGTTCTATCAATTTTGAATTGACACGAACCACATCATAAGTCGCTAAGGTCAAAGATGCACAGTGACCAACTGTAAAAGCGGTGACTAGCAATAAAATGCGTTTCCAGTCCTTGAATAGGTAAGCGACTGTGAGTACGACTAAAAAGAGAATGTGATCGTAGGCTTTGATATGGAGTACATGATAGACGCCATCTTGAAAATTTGACAGAAAGTTGTCAATCATAATGAATGCGTATGTGGGTTATTTCAAATTTACGTGAATTTCATGACAATAAACAAAAAAGGTTTGCCTAACCCATAATTATGAAATAAAAACAAACAGGATTCCATTATCATTGTTGGAATTTAGGCAGGCAACTATAACATCCTTATTTGATGAACAGTTAGATATCGGATAACCTTAATCGTTTGGATGTATTTTTATTTGCAGGTATATAAGGTTTTTCCTCTGGGATTATAAGTTTATCCAATTTATTATTTAGAACAAGTTGATGCTGTATCTGTACAAACTCAGAGATGTCTTCAATCTCTAAAATATCGTCCTTTGCGTATGTCTCGATATCTCCATTTCTTATTCCAAGCTGGATGGCTCTTCTTTCTAACTTAGCACCAAAAGGGTCATGATCAGGATCCCATTGCAAGCGAATGTTTGAATTCTTAACTGCCTCTTGCCATGCTTCTCTTTCCTTGTACATATCAGCTTGAAAACTAGAACAAACCGCTTCATCTAAATAGTATTCAAATACATCCCGTTTAAGATGAATCGCTAAAACGACTTCTTGCCCTTCTTTTGTTCCCCATCCATTGCGATACATCATCCAAAGGAAATTAGGCTTAATCCATGTCATTCTGTTCAGACTAAATGCACCTCCAAAAAATTGATGCCTTACAGCAAAGTTTCCAATTTCTGGACTATAGGATTGGTATACAATGACTTTGCTTTCATCGTATTGCGCCATAATATGATGCCCTTTTTGAGGCCAAACCTTTAATTGCTCTTTATATGGTTTTACTTTCAGTTTCATTTTCTAATGATTTATAAAATCTAAATATTAAATCTTCGATTTCATCATATTTAACAAGCCTTTTTCTCCATGTTTTAGGTATTGAGCCTATACCATAGTACAAACCTGCTAAACCACCTGTAATTGCTGCTGTTGTATCTGTATCTTCTCCAAAATTTATTGCCTTAATTACAGCATCTTCATAATTATCTGTATTGATAAAACACCATAGCGAGGCCTTTAAGGAATTGACAACATAACCACTTCCAGAAATACGATTTTCTTCGATTTTATAAATATCATCTTCAAGAATATCATAGTAAAACCCTAACTCTTGTGGATTTAAATCTTTGGTGTTTAGAAAAGTCTTCACTCGATTTTTTATGATTTGATATGCTGCAATCTTATTACTATTTATAAGTAGTTCTAGGGCATATTCTACATAAATAAAACAGGCTATAACAGAGCGCAAATGTGCCTGCGTTAAGGACGAAATATCTTTAACTATTTTATACCTTTCATCAATGCTCTCAATATCCTTTATAAAATACACTAGTGGCAAGATTCTCATTAAAGAACCGTTACCATTTGAATATTCATCCATTCCACCACAAATTTCTGGCGTGTGTCCTTTTTTCATATAGAAAATAGATTGTCTTGTTGTAACTCCTATGTCAAATACATGTCCATGAGGTGTCCAATAAGATTCGTCATACCATGCGATGAATTTGTCAGCGATGTTTTGAGTGCTGTATCCATCCAAGAGACCTTCCATTAAACAAAAAGTGAGAGAACTATCATCTGACCAAGTACCTGCAGGTTGATTATGACTCCCATATCCTATCATTTCCTTTGCAGGTCGTTCTTTCATTTCATCTCTGGATAAGAATTCATAAGGAACGCCTAATGCATCTCCAACCGCAACTCCAATAACTCCACCTTGTATTTTCTCTAATAAACTCATGGTTCTTTTACTTCTGTATTTTTAATGATGTCTATTATGATTTCATTATTTATTCCTTTAAAATTCTCTCCTAAAAAGGTTTTAGTAATCTCTATTTTTCCTATTATCTTGCTATTAAAAACTTCCATTTCTTCCGATGGCACCCATAATTCGTTATGAATATCTCCACCGACATTTTGAACTTCAAACTTTTCAATATAATCTGCATCCATTTCAAACTTGGTTACATAACCTGAAAATCCAGAAAACTCATCAGTTGTATTCCATTTTAAAGCAATTTCGCAAGCGTATTCTTCATTCATCACAGGATAAAAAATAGGTTGCCATTCTAGTCTTGGAGGGAACTTGGAAAAATTGCTTGCAATTATTTGCTCTAATTCCTTTAATCCAATTGGCCTGTAAAGTGTAATCATTTTCATTTTATACTATCAAATTTGCTTTTTCATCTGCTATGCCAATTTCTACACGACTTCCTGAATTGAAATTCAAAAAATCAGATTCAATACCATCGCTAAAAATAACGCCTTTAGTTGGCATATTTGATTCAATTTTTAATGTTTGTCTTTTGGTTATTATCCCAAAACCAATATCAATTTGTGTTACTTTACTTAAGAAAGGTTCTCTAACTACAAAAACTAATTTGTTATCATCCCATTCTAATTGAGCTTGATTTTCCCTTTCACTAAAGTTGTCATATCCATTTATATTATTCTTCATATTAAATATTGAACTTAACCAGCCTGTTGAACCAGCACCTGTAGATACTATTATTCCACTTGATGATTGCCTTTCTTTTTTGCCTTTGAACTCAATATCATACCTAAATGATACATGTGAATCTGCACCGATATAAAAATCATTAAACGCCAAAAGGGTTTGACCGTCATTTAATGTCGCTTTAGCCATAGTTACCGATTTAGTTGTAACATCGCCTTTTAAAACACTTTTGATTGTAGAATCTAATTTCTCAGGTGTATGCTTTAATAGTATCCCGTCATAGCGAGCTGAATCTGGATTAACACCGATTATTGGTAAGCCATTTACATATTTAGCTGTATTAGCAACTAATCCATCTTGACCTATAACTACGACTAAATCTTGTTCAGTAAAAATATAGGTTGAAAGGAATGAGCGATCAATAACTTTATACTTCAAACGCTTTGAAATGATCTCTTGAATTTTATTCAAAGATTTATAGAATGTATCATTTTCTATCTCATAATATTCAAAATCACCTTCAGATCGTTCAATGTAAAACTTGGCTTGAGCTTTTGAGTTAAACCTTTCTATTAGTTGCTCAAGTCTTGTTTTATCCCTTATAATGATTGCTCTTTCAAAGTTCATTTTACTTATGATTTACTATTTATAATGGTATCCAAGAGTTCTGGAGAAATATTTAAGTTTCCAATTTTATCAGCATTTTCAGCTAATTCCCTAAAAGCCAAAGCTATATTATTACTTGGGTCATTGCCATTATTACTGATAGCCATTAGCGTTTTCCAGTCTAGTTCTTTATAGGGTTTTAATCTAGCATTAAGAACATATTCATTCATATCGGCTTCTTTCTTTTCATTTGTTACCTGAATATCAATTAACTCTTTTTTGTGTTCTTCTAAAGTAATGTTAGAGGTCATTTCCATTTCTTTAAGTTTCTGCTCATTTTGCTGCTTGACAACATCTGTTTCCATTTTCTTTTCAACAATCTGCTTTTGCTTTTCTTCAACTGCAATTTCAGTATTTAATTCACTCTCTTTTATCATACGTTCTTGCTCTACAGCAAAGTTTCTTCGCTCGTAGATAGCTTGATCAGCTTCCTTTTGTAAAGATTCTCTCATTTGAGCTTCCAAAGCACGAGCCATTTCCGGATTTGGAGAAACCCCAAGTACGTTCACACTTAATATTTCTAAACCTAGCATTTGAACAGTCTTTGATTTTTGAATGCTCTCAAATATTTCTGTTTCAATTTCCCCAAGCTTTCTTAAAGCCTCTTTTAAACTTAAGCGCTGCAAGATAGAGGCACTAGCCGTTTGAGCTTCATTTATGATACGTTGTTGAATCTTTTCGTGGTCATTCTTTAAATACTGCTTTTTCTTATTAACAGTAAAGTCTAAAGTTTCAGCGAGTTGCTTTGGGTTTTGAATTTTATATGTCACTTGCCCTTGCAATGTAACTTCTTGATAGTCTTTTGTAGTTTCATTAAATACAAATTGAAAATCGTTACTCTGTACAGGAATAGAAACAATAGATGAATTTGGAGAAAAATAGAAGAATGATAAACCTCTTCCTTCCTTCTTAATCTTACCTCCTTTATAATGAATCACATAGTTCATTGAATCGAATTTGATATAATTTATTCCTAACATAACCTTGGGTTTTAAATTATTAATTTGCGTAATTATAACACAAATATAGATTGAGAAAATAAATTCACCAAAATTATTTTGCGTTTTTTTTACGCAAAATATCTAATGTTTTGATTATGAACGAATTATATTTCGAAAATTATTCCTTCCTTTTTAAGTTGGAAGTAGCGCTTTTGATTAAACTGAAATAAAATAGCTGGTCTTCCTGAACCTTTTGATACTTTTTCATCTAGCTCGTCTAGTACATTTAGACCTATTATTTTCTTTCTAAAATTGCGCCTATCAATATCTCTTCCTAGTAGAGTAGTATACAGCTTTTCTAAATCGGAAAATGGGAACTTTTTATCTAGCAATTCAAAACCTATAGGTTCGTAAGTAATCTTGCCTTGTAAACGTTCTATTGCTATTTTAAGAATCGCTTTATGATCAAAAGCTAGTTGAGGTAAGTCTTTAATATTAAACCAAGCCACTTCTTCTGCATCGGTAGAAGCAGAGATTTTGAATGTATTGGGTCTAACCAAACCAAAATAAGCTACAGATACAACTCTTCCTCTAGGGTCCCTCGAGGGTTTTCCAAAAGTGTACAACTGCTCAAGATAGCTTATTTTTACCCCTGTTTCTTCATGTAGTTCCCTTTCTACAGCATTTTCTAAAGATTCGTAATCTTTAACAAATCCACCTGGAATTGCCCATTTACCTTTAAAAGGGTCATACTTTCGTTTAATCAGTAATACTGATATTTCTCCTTCTTCGTAACCGAATACAACAGCATCAACTGAAAGTTTTATAGATTGCTTACTCATATGCGTATTTTATACGCAAAAATAATTATTTTGTTTAATTAAAAGGGTTAATCTTGTAAAGCAATTATTTTGTGTAGTAAGCTTTGGTTTTAAAATTAGCAGGAATAGCAAGATTCGAACTCGCATCTTCGGGATCGTAACCCAATGTTTTATCCATTAAACTATACTCCTAAACTGTGGAACAAACAGGAATCAGACCTGTATCTTCGGATTTTCAGTCCGTC
Source organism: Bacteroidia bacterium (assembly GCA_030432635.1). Lineage (GTDB taxonomy): Bacteria > Bacteroidota > Bacteroidia > Flavobacteriales > Flavobacteriaceae > Psychroserpens. Next base: position 10,184 of record JAUIMB010000020.1, read on the forward strand.
GCATTGACCAACTTTGCTATTGTTCCTTTTAGGGTGACTTCGGGATTCGAACCCTGTTCTTCTCATTCACAGTGAGATGTTTTACCAAATAAACTAAAGACACCATATGTTGTAAACTCGATAGGACTCGAACCTATACCTCAGGAGTCAAATTCCTGTATGCTCACCATTTACATCACGAGTCTATGTACTCCACCTTGGATTCGAACCAAGACTACACGAGGCTTACACCCGATGCCTCTTCCAGTTGGGCTATTGGAGCATAGTATGGGGAGAGAGACTCGAACTCTCAAAATCCTGATTCTAAGTCAGGCGTGTTTGCCAATTTCACCATCCCCACATTTATTAATCGTATTCCGTAGGGAAATCGAACCCCTAATTCCACATAGAAAGTGTGGCGTCTTAACCATTTGACCAACGGAACATTTCGTCTGAGAAGCAGGATTCGAACCTGCGACCTCTCGCTTCCAAAGCGAACAAACAACCACCGTTATCTTCCCAGAGAAAGTACCACACGGTTACGGATTATAACCTATAGCTATTCGAGAGACAGTCGAATAACTATTGTGGTACAAGTGGAAGTGGTAGGACTCGAACCTACAAGCTCCGAAGAGACCAGATTTACAGTCTAGCGAGTCAACCAATTGCTCAACACTTCCTATTGAGACAAGGATGAGATTGCTGCGCCTTCTCATCAAATCAAAAAGTGGATCATTGCAGTTTCAAACAAGTTTGATACTACCTAATCATTGAGACAAGGATGAGATTCGAACTCATAAATGACGGATTTGCAATCCGTAGCCTTAACCATTCAGCCACCTTGTCTTTCTTTATTGCGGAGAGCAAAGGAATCGAACCTTCACCACTTTTACATGGACTTGATTAGCAGTCAAGCGTAACAAACCAGTATTTACCTACTCTCCATTATTTTGTTTGAGAGACAGGATTGACTTTGTCTTTCCTATCTGAACTCATTGAAAATCAAATTCAAGTAAACTTGATTTAATTCTTTCGTCTGAGAGGCAGGATTCGAACCTGCAACCTCTCGCTTCCAAAGCGAGTAAACCAACCATCGTTATCCTCTCAGTCTTGCGGAAGGAGTGGGAGTCGAACCCACACGAGTCTTTATCTCCGAACACTTTTCAAGAGTGTGGCCACCGCCCATTGGCTTGTCCTTCCAAATTCAAATCATAAAAAAAGCACCTCGTTTTGGGAGGTGCTCTACTTTATATTGTGTCATATTAAATCAATTCACAACATAAGTGTTCTCCCGAAATCGCTGCATATTTTGCTTATAACTATAAAACAGCTCTAAGCACTTCGGCGAGCGAAGACACAAACTAAATGATAAACTATGTTGTAGATGGGATGTCATTGTTCTTTAATTATTTATTGTTTATTGACATTGCAAATATGAAACCATTTTTTGAAACACACAAGAAAAATTTCAATTTAATTAATTGATTATCAATTACTTATGTTGTTTTAGGCAATAGAATTCCTGTCCGTATATCTACGGATATTGAACATTTTATACAACAGTCTGTCTCCCAATTGTTTTCAGTTTCAATTTTCTATGTTACCTTTTTCTAGCTTCTAAACATTATTTTAAAAATTTCCATAAAAAAAGCGCCCAATTTTACTTGGACGCCTAAAAATTTATAATGATTTATGGTCAATAATTGCTGCTAATTACTTCTAAAAACCACATAGCGTCCTAATCGCTCACTATATTCTGAACGAAAAATAGCGAGGCACGGCTCTGCTTGTTGACTTATATGTAATCTTTGTAATATCATCTGCTTTGCAAATATGAGACTTTTTTTCAAATTAATTCTTTTCCTTATAAAAGCACTTTCTAGTATGTATTAATAAATCGTTTATTTTAACTAAGTCTGGTCTTTCAGGCAAATTAGAAGCAGCATACAATGCTTCTAACTCTAATTTTCGTTCTTCAGCCCAAGCTACCAACTCGTCGTACTCAAACTTACCATTCTTTACATCTAGTAGAAATTCCCTATCAGAACGTCTTACATTAATTGTATTTTCTAAAGCTATTTCCTTTGCCATATGCAATAGCCTAAACGTATGCATCATGTTTTTGGAATCGTAATTTTTACCATGAGATACGGTTGTTCTATAGCGTTCTTCATTACGTTTTTCAACCCAATCCCAATATTCTTTATACTTTTTACAATATGTTGAATAACCATCTTTGTTAAAGAATAACATACCTATAGCTTCTTCACCCTTCGGTATAGAACTTAGAGCAACATCATTAGCTCTATTATTCTTTATGATACCTTTATAAGGAATCTCTAAACTATGATATAGATTATTACAGTCTTTAAGATGCGAAATATTAGCTATCCCACAATTTTCTTGTTTTATATTTTTAATTTCCAAGAAAGTGCGCAAAGGCATTGCTTTTCCACTTTGGTACACCAAACAAAAATCTAAAACTGACTTACGTTCTTTTTCAACAGGGTTTACAATTTTCTTTTCTAAACCTCTTGCTTTTTTGATTTGAGCATAAGCATAATTAGCGAATGACTTTTCACATTGTTTAGACAAAAAATTATCTAACTTTATGTCATCGAATATAGGGTGCTTATAAAGTATACACTCATCAGGAACATTCAATAATTCTAAGATATTGGGATTATTTTTTGAACAAAGTTCTATAAACTTTCGCAGTTCATAATAAACAATGTCATTAGATTCATTATTGATTTGACCAATATAATCCAACCCATAAAATTGTGCTTTAGGAAGAATGAACACACCTCTTATATCTGTATCTGATGTAGGTGTGTCCAATCCATAAGCTCTACTTCCACTTATACATTCAAAAATGATATGCCCTGATGCTTTTAATGCTTCTATTGTCATCATTTTAGTGTTTTTAAAAACAAGGCATTAAAATCAGCTGGATTAGATTTTCTATTAGCTAATTTAGCTTTAACGCTGTTGTTTTCATTAACTATATGTTTTACTAAATGTATTAAATCTGCTTCTACAGGCTCATTGCTTTTTTCAACACGTTCACTTTTTAATGTGATAAGTGCATCTAATTTTGAATGATAGCTATCATCGATTAATGAATACATCTCCTTGAACAATACAGGTGGAATCGTTTCGTTTTTATAAATCCAATTGGCACAAAGCGCAGTTCGGATAGCATAAAAGAAACTCTTCAGTGTCATTTTTTCTGAACCCAATGTTTCCTCAAAACTTTTGTTCATACTATGAAAATGATAAAATCCAGAAACAGGGTTAAAGTTAGCGTTTGCAACTTTTTTTATGGCATTTAAGAAATCATTATCTGCCCGATATACAATTGGCGAAAATAACCACCCTGTGAAAGATGCGTTTGATTTTGCCAAAAGTCGCAACGCTTTGCGTATATCCCAACCTGAACCATCCAAATCATCTTCAGTCATAAATTGTATAGTATTGGTTTGCTCCCAAAGATTTAAATACCAATCTTTAGAATGTTTGTAAACAAAGCGTATATCATAATCGGAATCTGGAGAAGCAAAGCCCCAAGCCCTACTTCCCGATTCAACTGCGAATAAGATTTCTATACGCTTATCTTGCTCTATTTGTTTTAACTTATTTAGTATTTCTTTTCTCATTATTTCTATTCCTTCTTTTCTTCCAAGGTGCATTTTTTTGCCAGTCACCTGCCATGATACATCCATAAGGCATTACCTCATCGATAACCGTTCCCAACCCAAATTCATTCATTTGTGCTCTTACGGTCTTTGCATTTTTATATGCGCTTGGCAATTCGGTAATATCAATTTCCTTAGAAAAAAACCGAACATCCAAACCTCTAGTTTCTTCATTAAAAATTTGCATGATGCTACCTGACTTACTTTTTCTATGTTGGGTTCTACTCACATTTCTACCTGCACCATGAGGTGCAAAACCTAAATTTGATTTAGTGGTCTCACCTTCAACAATCAACACAGGCTCTGACATATTTAAAGGAATCAATCTTGGACCTGTAATATCTGGTATAAACTTAGGATCTAAAGGAGTCGCTCCTTTGGCGTGATAGAATAAATCACCATCCTTAAAAACAAAGTTATGCTCATTCCAGTATCGGTTTTCAATGTCTGCTCCTAAAGTTTCAACTACCGAATCATGAATCACTTCATGATTTGTTTTCGTCCATTGTCTTATCACCTGTAAGGCATTCCAGTAATTTTGTCCTTCTTCAGTTTCAAAAGGAATCCAAGCATTCTGCTTTTTGGTGTCAGGTGATAACTCCTTTCTAAAGCGCTCTGCGATTTTCATTCCTTTAGAAAACAATCGTGCACCTGGACCTCTCGATCCGTGGTGAGTTACCATCATTGTGTTTCCTGTTTTTTTAGAAGTTCCTACAAATAAGAAGTGGTTACCATCACCTTGTGTTCCTAAATGCGAACGTGCAATTTGAATCATTTGGTTATCATTTAAGAGCACGTTGGATTCAAAGGCTCTCCTTAGTTCGTCTGGAAAACGAAATTGTGAATTTCTATCACGTCCTCCTGGTCCGAAATGCGTATTGTCATGGGCAGCATCCAATATCGCCTTAGGATCTAATTTTCCGAAATCGGACAGCATTACAGAACAACAAATATCTGCACTATGCATGCCAGGATGGATGGCATTTCTCGCTACTGCTACTCCACCCACAGGAATGGTGCCGTCAGGTCCTGTAGGACAAGCGTCTGGCATTATAGCACCATCAACCAATGTTGGTGTTTTCATCAAGGTTTCCATGGAATTGATCACTTTGGACACATTATCTTCCTCCAGTTCGCTTTCTGCCTTTATATTGATTGAAAAATCAATAGATTTGTCATGCAATGTCATTGGCTCGGGTGATTTAAACTGTTCCAAATACCTTTCTAAAGTCTCTCCGTTGATATCATTGGAATTAATGTGTGCAATGGCTTCTTTCATCCACTTTCCTTGCTTGTAACCCATGGCGATTAAATCGTGCCCTGTAATTTTTGTTTTCATTTCTTTATTTTTTCATTAAGCTCCACCAGCGTCCTTGTCTGGCGGAGCACTACTTAAAAGTCTGATTCCAAAAGACTTTTATTAACCACTATGCAAATGTTTTACGGTATTACGCAATCTTTTTGCGTAGTAAATTATTTTTTAGTCTTTCTTGACTTCCTTTTATTTTTCTTTTTGGCTTTGGAAGTTTTATTTTTCTTCGGATTCATTTTGCTTTTAATTCTTGATATTTCAGAATTCACATAACATACAAATCCGTCATTACATCCAAGAAGCTTTGCCTTTTTAAGTGCTTTTATCGCTTTTTTATAAGCCTGAATATTTTCAAACAGTTGCCCTTGAAGCAAATGGACCACACCTTTATTAAGACCTTTTACTGTAAAAGCAAAGTCTATCAGCTTTTGCGCTTCTACATAATCCTCATTCCAGATCAAAACCAAAATATAGTGTTGGTACACGTTATGAAAATCCATTTTATTTGCCAAGGCTTCAGCAAAATATTGCTTGGCTTTTTCGTAATCGCCAAATTGCTCTGCCTGTAAACGTCCCATTAAAAACAACGCATAAGCATTATTAGCTTCATAGGACAAGGCATAGTTTAGATTTTCTACGGTTTCCTCTAGCTCGTATGGATAAGCGTCCATTGCTTTTAGCACGTAGTTATTTAATAAATTTGTGTTCATTGTTTTTTAGTTTTAAAGAAGGCGAATACATCGCCTTCTTAGCTTTAAATTACCATCACCCTAAAGAGGATGTACAAAATCCAGAAGATTATTTTCACCACTAAGGCTAAATTATAATCTTGCTCATCGTTCATCTGCCTACGTTCTACCAATCTATCATAAGCACGTGGTGCGTTATGAGCGTGAGGTTGCTGGTAAGCCATTTCTGCCATTCGTTGCACCTGGGAATTATCAATCCATTGATCAATTAATTCCATGGACTTACGATCTGGCTCTTGATTGCATTTTGCTTTCGCCTGAACAATCTCATAATTTGGTAATCCAATTTCTAGGGTCACCAAACGTTTCATTGGCTCTCCTTCAACCTCTTGTCGCAACGAAAAGATTGAACATCGTCCTTCCTCACAATCCTCATCATATTCTGAAACACAGTGTTGCATGGCATTTCCTTCGTCATGAAGTGCTTCAGAACTAAGAAGTTCCTCTGTTTTGTAGACAATCATTTTATCGTCAACTAATTCCTCAAGATACAAAGGCGTAATTCCAGATGGATTCCAAGAATAGCTGTTGGCATTTTTTTGCTGGTATACCATTTGATGCCATTCTTGGGACTGACTTAACAGTGCACAATACGTTCTATGTTTCATGGAAAAAGATGGATCATCACGATACTTATGCGTGAGATAGTCTACGATTCCATCTAGTTCACCGACATTTAAATCTGCTTCCTTAGAAAAAAACTGTACTACAGATGCCCAAAACGGTTCTTGGTGTTCTCTAATAATTGACAATCTTGAAAACGCAATCAATTTTGCAACTTTCGTAGAGGCTCCGAAACCTAGGGCTTGGGCATATCGAAATGCTTCATTAATCGTTAAGAACGAAGGTGCATTTCTAAACTCATGAGCCATTCTACTGGTTAATTGTATTGGTAGGTTGGCTAAATCCTCTACGCTTTTTCCTTTTCCTAACTGAACATACCAAAGCATATGCTTCTTTTGATTTCCAAAGAATGAACGTTCCAAAAACCTTGGCGTATCAAACTGAGCAAAACAATATCTAATCAAGGCGTGTAGTTGACCTTCAGTATTAGTGGTATTGCTTTCCCAAGCTTCAATTGGCCTTACAATAGCATTTCCAAATGTACTGATGTGATATAGTACATTGACATTATTGTAATTTCTGAGCAAAGCATAGCACTTCTGATTGTAAAGGTGTACCAGAAGCCTCTTAAGAGTGTTTCTTTTCCAGAGGTGCTTTTTCTTGCTGGTTCTAGAAAAGAATTCGCCAAGCATCGATTCCATAGAACCGTTGTAACGTATTGGCTTATTGTTTTCGTTATATGTCTTCTCAACAAGTGCGATATAAGCACCTTGTCTTATGTTCTTGTTCTGTGTGTTCCAATTTGTTTTCATTATAATGTTCTTTACTAGATGATTATCTATGTAAAGCCACTTAAACCTTCACTACATGTAGTTAGATAATATGTAATCATATCTTAATTTGGCATTTACTTTTTTAGAGAAAGCACTTTTGCATTTGCAATGGCCTTCAATTCAACCTCCCGTTTTAAGGGTGATACGCATTTTCGGAAGTTATAAGTCTGAAATTCTTAGAAAGAAGGACATACAAAAAAAGTCCGAAACGTTTAGGCTTCGGACTCTTTGTATGATAAAAAAGGAGTTATTTATCTGGAAAGATGTCACGAAGCGTATATATTGAAGAACCTGGTTCTCCAATTATACAGTTGTCTATAGTTGCATATAACATTTTACTTCGTTTTTTAATTCGATTTAACTGAGTAACTTATACTGAGTCATCGAAAAGTTTATTAGATTTTACGCCACAAATATAAAGTGGAATTTTTGAAAACTCCAAATCAAATTTTAATTTATTTTATTGATTATCAATTAGTTATGTTAATTTTAAGCAATAAAAAGCTTGCCCGAATTACTTCGGAAATGTAAGTCACTGAAAGCCTGATATGTAGTTAATCAATACATTTTGTTTTGACATTGAAAATTTTTCATAAAAAAAGCGTCCAAATTATAAAATATGGACGCTTTTACAATTTTCATATCGTTTTCCTAAACTATATATAACAACAATAGCACAGATTTGCGTCCATAATTATGTGGTATTAATTGATTCATATAGGTATGCTTTTCAAATTGCTTGAGCACAAATATTAGGATTAATTTTCAGATTTTCAAGATTCATTATGCATAAAATAATTGTCGCAGAGATGTTGCTCAAAATGATCAAAACCCATTTCTTACATCAAAACATCAACCATTCTACTTTTTAAAGCCTCCATAATTCAAACATTTGTACAAAATACTATCCGAATTGCGCAATAGTTTTTCGTACTAAATATTTTATTTTAAATTGAATTAAAAATTTCAAATGCCGATCAACAAAAATGCACTCATTCGATATAAGACTATAGATAAATGCCTTCAGAATCATTATAGGCAATGGACACTTAACGATCTAATAGAGGCTTGCTCTGATGCACTTTATGAATACGAAGGAAAGGATATTGATGTAAGTAAGCGTACTGTGCAATTGGATATCCAAATGATGCGTAGTGACAAGTTGGGTTATAATGCGCCAATAGTTGTTTATGATAGAAAGTATTACAAATACGAGAATCAAGACTTTAGCATCATTAATATTCCTGTCACCGACAAGGATGTGAAGGTGATGAACGAAGCCATTCAAGTGTTACGTCAGTTTAAGGATTTTTCATTATTCAAGGAGATGGATGGTGTATTGCAACGTTTGGAGGATTCGGTATATTCATCACAAAAAAACAAACGTGCTATAATCCATCTAGAAAAAAACGAGCAACTCAAAGGTTTGCAGTACATCGATGACATTTATGAGGCCATTCAGAACAAAAAAGTAATTGAAGTGACCTACCAGTCGTTTAAAGCTAGAAAATCAAGTACCATGACTGTACACCCACAGTTACTTAAAGAATTTAACAATCGTTGGTTTTTGTTGGCGGCTCATAGAGAAAAACAGATCACCTTAGCGTTGGACAGAATGTCCAAAATAACGACAATAGATTTCATAGAATATATAGATTACAACATTGATGGTGATATATATTACAAAGATGTCGTTGGTGTAACTGTATCAAAATCACGTCCGCAACGCATTCAATTTTGGGTAGATAGACATAATGCTCCATATGTCATCACCAAACCTTTTCATCCCTCACAACGTATAATCAAAAAAACGGAAGATGGTGTGATCTTTAATATTCTTGTGCAGGTTAATTTTGAATTGGAACGACTCATTCTTGGTTTTGGAGACAGTATTGAAGTACAAAAACCCTTAAAGCTCAGAAAAAGAATAGAACAGAAACTTGAAAAAGCAGTAGAATATTATAAAAATTCGAATTAAAAACGAATTCAATCATACAACTTATAAAAGCAAAAAAAATCCGTAATCATTTAACAAATAATGAATTACGGATTTTATATGTACTCAAGGTGGGAATCGAACCCACACTCCCGAAAGAACTGGATTTTGAATCCAGCGCGTCTACCAATTCCGCCACTTGAGCAATTTCGGACAGCAAAATTATAAAATTATTTATTACAATCCACTAAAATTAGTAGGTTTTATACTTTTTCAGACGAAATAAATTTATAAATTTGCACCTCGTTAAAAGAAAGCGTGTTACAATCCACGCAAACAACACATTATCAATGTCGACAGGAGTAACAGAAGCCAAAATATTTGCATGCGGACAAAGCAAGGAACTTGCCGAGAAAATCGCTGAGAAGTTTGGCGTGACCTTAGGTAATGTGATTACATCAACATACAGTGATGGTGAATTTCAACCTTCATTTGAGGAATCTATAAGAGGTGCCCGAGTATTTATCATTGGTTCGACGCATCCTGGTCCTGAAAACCTTATGGAGATGTTATTAATGATCGATGCTGCAAAACGAGCATCTGCAAGACATATTACTGCTGTGTTGCCCTATTTTGGATGGGCTAGACAAGATCGTAAAGACAAGCCAAGAGTTCCAATTGCCGCAAAATTGGTGGCAAAAATGTTAGAGGCAGCTGGTGCAACTCGAATAATCACTATGGATTTACATGCAGACCAAATCCAAGGATTCTTTGAAAAACCAGTCGATCATTTATTTGCTTCCACAATATTTTTGCCTTATTTAAGATCTCTAGAACTCGACAATCTAACGATTGCTTCTCCTGACATGGGAGGATCAAAACGTGCTTATGCTTACTCGAAAGCTTTGGAAAGCGATGTTGTAATTTGTTATAAGCAGCGTGCAAAAGCCAATGTCATTTCTCACATGGAACTCATTGGAGATGTCACTGGAAAAAATGTCGTTCTAGTAGATGATATGGTTGATACGGCAGGTACGCTAACCAAAGCTGCCAATTTAATGATGGAAAAAGGAGCCTTAAGTGTTAGGGCTATATGCACACATCCGATTTTATCTGGTGATGCTTATCATAAACTTGAAAATTCCAAATTGGAAGAATTAATCGTTACCGATTCAATTCCTCTAAAACAAAAAAGTAATAAAATACGTGTTCTAACCTGTGCAGATTTATTTGCAGAAGTCATGCACAACGTACACTATAACAAATCGATAAGCTCAAAATTTTTAATGTAGCAAATGTACTTTGTTACCAAAAGAAGTAAATACTTAAATTAATATATAAAATGAAATCAATTACAATCAACGGATCTCAAAGAGAAAGCGTGGGCAAAAAGGCAACGAAGGCCCTACGTAATGCTGGACAGGTTCCTTGCGTATTATACGGAGGAGACCAAAACGTGCATTTCTCTGCACCAGAACTGGCTTTCTCAAAACTTGTATACACGCCTAATGCGCATACAGTTGTGATTGCCTTAGAAAATGGAGAAACTTATGACGCTGTTCTTCAAGACATTCAGTTTCATCCTGTAACCGATAGAATCTTACACGTAGATTTCTACCGTTTGTTCGAAGACAAGGAAATTGCTATGGATATTCCTGTCCATGTCATAGGTACTTCGAGAGGTGTGCTTAATGGTGGTGTATTGCGTAGAAACAGACGTAAGTTAAGAGTAAAAGCTTTACCAAAGAACTTACCAGATTTCTTGGAAGCTGATATTACACCACTTAAAATTGGAAATAAATTATATGTTGGTGCATTAGCAGGTGAAGGTTATACTCTATTGCATGATGATAACACTGTAGTGGTTCAAATCAAGACTGCTAGAACGGCTATCATTGATGACGAAGATGATGATGAAGATGAGCTTGAAGAAGGTGCAGAAGCAGCAGCTACTCCAGAAGGAGGAGATGCTCCAGCAGCAGAAGCTCCAGCTGAAGAATAAAACACAGCTATTCTCTAAATACTTAAAGCATTCTATTTATTTAGAATGCTTTTTTATTTTTACGGAAATATTAGAGCCATCTGTAAGTTTATTCGCAATCTCTTTAAACGAAAATCGTCATCATTTGATGCTGAGAAAACTGATCCCATGAAAAAATTTCTAATCGTAGGACTAGGTAATATTGGTGAAAAATACGCCAACACCAGACATAATATTGGGTTTAAGATTTTAGATACACTTTCAGAAAAGGAAGATCTAACTTTCGAAACTCAAAAACTTGGCGACATTACAAGCTATAAACTGAAAGGGCGAATGTTTATTCTTCTAAAGCCAAACACGTATATGAACCTTAGCGGAAAGGCCGTACAGTACTGGTTAACCAAGGAAAAAATCCCTTTACAAAACTTACTGGTGATTACAGATGACCTCAACTTACCGTTTGGAAGCCTTCGTCTTAAAACCAAAGGTAGTGATGGTGGTCACAATGGATTGAAGGATATCCAGGATAAACTTCAAACGACCAAATACAATCGCTTCCGATTTGGTATCAGCAATGAATTCAGTAAAGGAAGACAGGTTGATTATGTTTTAGGTGAATGGAACGATGAAGAAATTTCAAAACTCCCTGAACGTTTGGAAAAAGCAATCGAGCTTATAAAATCCTTTGGGTTAGCTGGTGTGAGCAACACCATGAATTCATTTAACGGAAAATAAAAAAGAGAAGCTTTCACCTCTCTTTTTATTAATGGTTTAAACCAAGTTATTCTATTACTATCTTTCGAGTAGTTGTCTTGTCACCATCACTTACAGTCACGAGGTACAATCCTGTTTGTGCTTGATTCAGTGTAATAACTTCACTAAATTCAGAATTATTTGTGTAAACATCACTAAAAATTCTTCTTCCTCTAACATCTACAACATCAACCGTTATATCTTGGTTTGATCTCGAATCTAACTTAATTGTGAATTCTCCATTGTTCGGATTAGGAAAAATAACAAACTCGCCTACAGCAAATTCATTGACACTTAATGGCGTCACTGTAGTCGTACAGACTTCAATATACCAATCATTAAACGTTCCCGTTATAGCATCCCAATTGTCGGTAATCGACATTGTCCAGTCTCCACTACTGTCCAAACCAGAAAACACCGCCAAAGGCTCACTTGGACTGTACTCACCAGATGTAGGGTTAGCACATGTTATCCCAGGAGCACCATCACTAAAAATAACATCCAAATTATCTTCACTACCACAATCTCTATTGTAAACGTTCATTGATGTTCCGCCAGGATGAATCACCTCAATAATCAAATCATTGATATAAGTATGGGATACATTTGAATACACCTTAATGAAGTCAATGTTTTCAGAATCAGGAATATTGATCATACTTTCTACTGGTGGCCCAGGATTACCGTTCCCTCCAGGTCCATCAGGAATGGCTAAAGACACATCACCCGAAGCATATTGTGTACAAGTGGTTTCTACCTCTGCATTTATTGGGAACACGGCACTATTTACGGCATAGTATATATTATCCACTGGTTCTATCTTAATTCGGCAGTATGGCGCAACTACATTTGGAACAGCTACCGTCTCTGAACCATCGTTAGCGGTATTTACAGCCAAAACCGTATCAAAATTCTGACCTCCGTCAGTTGATAATAGAATATTCACATTTGAAGTGTTGATAGCATTTGCAGTTGTTCCTGCAACATCCCATGTAATCATCTCACTATTTCCACTTAACCATATGGCACCATCGTTTTGAGACGTCACAGTAAATGGACCTGCAGAACCACTTACAGTAATGTTCATTAAGTCAAAACTAGATTGCCCGTTTAATCCCGTAGCACTAGCATCTCTATCTCTAACGGTTAAAGCCCATTGCATAGACCTTCCTATGGTAGAAACAGTTTCCCAATCAGAATTTACCGAAGGATTTGTTTCTGTTAACTGGCCATTTAAAACCCTTTGAAAATTTGGGATATACCGATCGGGTGATTCCGATGGTGGCAACGATCTTGCAACAGCTCCCACTCCTGCAGTTGGACCAAAACTCGCACTGGTAACCTGAGCACTGTTATTTTGTTCCCAACAATATGTAAGCAAATCGCCTGCATCTGCGTCTGTCGCAGATCCACGTAACACATATGCCGTTCCATTTGGTATAACATAATCTTGGCCTGCATCCGCAATAGGAGGATTATTAGAGATCGCTGTAGTCATGGCACAATTATTAGGCGCAGTAGCGACATTGTTAAGTATTTGATTGATGCTTACATAATGAAAATAGGCATCGCTATTGGTTTGAACATCATTAGGGCCTGTTATCCCAGCATAACCCATGATTGTGGTTCCACTTCCAGGTTCAACATTTACACCAGTTCCTTCCGTATTCATGGAAAACGTGTGATTAGCTCCCATTTGATGTCCTATCTCATGTGCCACATAATCAATATCAAACGTGTCTGTTTCAGGAATACCATCAGCAGGAGACGTAATTCCCGCGCCTTTATTTTCATCATTTGGATTTGCGGTATCGTCTTCACAAACACAACCAATGCAACCTGCATTACCACCTCCTCCTGAAGCTCCAAACATGTGACCAATATCATAAGCCGCATTGCCTATGGTATTGGTGAGCGTATTTTGTAATTCCACATTCCAAGCTCCAAGATTATTCGAATAAGGATCTGTATTGGCATTAGTGAAAATCAGCTCTGGCGCATCTACCAAAGTAAATGTAATGGCCATATCTGTCTCAAATACTGCATTGACACGAGTTAGTGTTGCATTAATCGCTGCCAATGCACCACCAACTGTTCCTCCATGATAAGCGGTATATTCTCCATTTACAGAAACAGCTAACCTATAACTCCTTAAGGTCTGATCATCTGCATCTCTTTGATTGTCCGTGACCAATCTATGTTTTGAATCACTAGCAACCTCATCAATTGTAGAACACACAAACTGATCTTCATAGTGACCCCTTGATGATTTTCTGTAAACTATATAGTCACTGGAGCTGTGAGTTATGGGCTGCATAAAAACCGTTTCCTTACCAATATAGGATATCATGGTTTGAACTCCCATTGGAGAAACACTCATACTCAATCGTGTTTTAGGGTCTTTAATTCCATAACCAACATAAGATTTTATATCTGGGAATTGTGCTGCCAGGCTAGGTGCTAAAATTTGAGATTCGTAAATTCTAAATTGCTCAAATTGGCCGTCGAACGTTGGAACCTCAATGATTGTTGTCGAAATGGAATTCGATGCGCCTCTGAGAGGAGCAGCCTGAATTCTTTGTGTTAAAAGATTAGAATTAAAACTAAACGTTTTAACTTTTGAAGACTCTAAGTGAAACCTTGAAAGGGTCTCAGAATCTGGCTTTATTGTCGTTTTGGTCCAAATGTTATCTTGGGAAAAACTTAGACCAAAAACCAACGTCATAAATAAAGTAAACCTAAAATGTAATGCATGCTTCATAATTAAGATGTGTTTTGCCATAAAGATATTAACTACGTTCCTTTAAAAAAATGTTTTCATACAATCCTTTTCCTTTATTTTGTTAAAATTTACAGTTTCTTAAAAATTCCTTAATACTTCGTGCAAAATTGTTTATTTTAGTAGACTAAAATTCGTAAAAAACATAAGCATGAAAAAAATTACACTTAAATTATTTGTTTTGAGCTTATTGGCCATTTCTTTTTCAGTGAATGCTCAAAAAACAAGTATTGATTTATCTGAACCCGTAGACGGATATATTAGGTGTGCTACAGACGAGTATAACGCAGCACTCTTAAAAAACAACCCAAACATGATGGGTAGCGATTCGTTTGAGCGTAAACTTGCGCCTAAAATCGCCGAAATCAAAAGACAAATAGCATCAGGTGCCCTAAGAGGAAGTGTCCAATTTACCATTCCTGTTGTTGTACATGTCATTCATAATGGAGAGCCTATAGGTACTGGAGCAAATATTTCTGACGCTCAGGTTCTATCTCAAATACAAGTTCTTAATGAAGATTATAGACGAATGGTAGGTACAAGAGGATTTAACACAGATCCTGATGGTGCTGATGTGGAAATTGAGTTTTGTATGGCTCAACAAGATCCTGACGGCTGTGTCACTAATGGTATCAATAGAATTGATATGTCGGCTGTTAGCACAAGTTGGTCTGGACCAGGTGGAAACACCGATACCGTACTAAAACCTATGACATATTGGGATGCATCACAATACATGAACATGTGGTCGGTTAATTTCTCAGACCCAACTCTTTTAGGATTTGCTCAATTCCCTGGAGGTCCTGCTAATTCTGATGGTGTGGTTTCTAATTACACTTATTTTGGTAGTAATGATGCACCAGGAGTAACTATCCCAGGAACTTTCAACCTCGGAAGAACAATGACTCATGAAGTAGGTCACTATTTAGGACTTTTCCATACATTCCAAGGTGGATGTGCTGGTGGTGACATGTGTGATGACACTCCTCCTGTTGATGCACCAAACTTTGGTTGTCCTACGACACATCAATCTTGCGGAAACCTTGATATGGTTAGAAATTACATGGACTACACTGATGATGCCTGTATGAACATTTTCACGAATGATCAAAAAGCAAGAGTCATTGCAGTTATGAATGGTGCGCCTAATAGACCTAATACAACCACATCAGATAAGTGTAATCCTTTAGCTGATGTATCTAACGACGGAAGTATTGCAGTAAACATGCTTACTCAAGGTGCTGCATGTTCAGGCGAAGTTGTTCCGAACATTAGAATTCAGAATTATGGTACAGTCACATTGACATCTGCTACAATTTCTTACGATGTTGACGGTGGAACGTCTACCGATTTCCCATGGACTGGCAACTTAGCTAATGGAGAATTTGTTGATATTGACCTTCCTACTGTTACAGCTGGTGGTGGTCAACACACACTTAACGTTTCTATCTCTTCTCCTAACGGAAATGCTGATCAACGCGCTTGTAATGACGCTGCTTCTGCTACGTTTACTGGATCTGATTCATTCGCTGAAACTACTGAAGTTAGACTTACATTAATTCCTGATGATTATGGTAGTGAAACAACTTGGTCATTTAGTGACGAATCTGGGGAAATAGCTACAGGTGGACCATATACTAATAATAATTCAACACCAATCAACGAGACATTTGCAGTTGTTCCTGATATGTGCTATACATTTACCATTAATGATTCTTATGGTGATGGTATTTGCTGTGATTGGGGTAATGGTTCTTATGAATTGAGAACAGATGATGACTCGCTTATTTTTAGCGGTGGAGAATTCTCTGACACTGAAACAACTCAAATTTCAACCAACACGCTTAGTACTGATGACTATTTTGCAAATGGAAATTTATACATTTATCCAAACCCAGCATCAAGTCATTTGAATATTAAAGTTGGTAATAACGAAAACTTACCTAATAGCTACGAAATTGTAAACATTTTAGGTCAGTCGATCAATAAAGTAACAATAGAAAACGAACAAGACCTTTCTATCAACACTTCTGCGTTAAGCAATGGTGCTTACTTTATTAAGATCGTTAAGGACGATGCTTCGGTAACATTACCATTTATCAAAGAATAATAGAGTCCTACTATAAATCCAATACTAGAGGGTTGAATTTTTTCAACCCTCTTTTTATTTACATTCGATTATAATTACTTTTACCAAAACTTTAAAATTGAGCACAGTTTCTACCAACTCTTCTTTTAAAAACGGGTCGATAATTACCATCGGTACTTTTGATGGTGTTCATATTGGGCATCAAAAAATCATTGAACATTTGGTTAAAACTGGACAGGAAAAAGAATTAACTTCTGTTGTATTGACGTTCTTTCCGCATCCAAGAATGGTATTGCAACCTGATTTCAAAATTCAATTATTGCATACGATCAATGAACGCCAAGCCATGCTTACTAAATTTGGGTTGGACAAACTCGTGGTTAAGGAATTTACAAAAGCGTTTGCAAGTCTTTCTGCAGGTGATTATGTTCAACAGATATTAGTCGAAGAGTTAAATGCCAAACATATTATTATAGGATACGATCATCATTTTGGCAAAAACCGTACTGCAAACATAGAGGATCTAAGAGGTTATGGTGCTATTTTTGATTTTTCCGTAGAGGAAATATCTGCTCAAGATGTACAGGATGTAGCTGTAAGCTCAACCAAAATCAGGCAAGCCTTAACTGAAGGTGACATACATACCGCAAACACGTATCTAGGGTATCCCTATTTTTTGACTGGTATCGTAATAAAAGGAAAAGGAATTGGAAAAACCTTGTCATTTCCAACTGCAAATATTCACATTGAACAAGACTATAAACTTATTCCCAAAAATGGTGTTTATGTAGTTAAATCAAGTTATCATGGCAAAACTATCTTTGGAATGATGAATATAGGAACAAATCCAACGTTTAATGAGCATAAACAATCCATTGAAGTTCACTTTTTTGATTTAAATACCAATCTCTACGATGCGACCATAAAAATTGAGGTTTTGCATCGTTTACGCGACGAACAAAAATTTGTTTCCGTCTCGCTACTAAAGGATCAACTCAAAATTGATGAGCAACAGTCCAAAGCGTATATAGATATGTACCATGAATAAGTTTTTATTTAAGCATATTGATAATAGCGCTCTGATTGTCTTTAGGGTTTTATTTGGACTCTTGATATTTCTAGAAAGCGTTGGTGCCATTGCTACAGGTTGGGTCAAGCGCGTGATGATCGACCCTCAATTCACTTTCAATTTTATTGGGTTTGATTGGTTACAACCTCTTCCTGGTAATTGGATGTATGTCTACTATATTGTGATGGGCGTTTTTGGGCTTTTCGTAATGTTAGGCTATAAGTACCGAATGAGTATGCTGGCTTTTGCGCTAATGTGGTCTGCCACTTATTTAATGCAAAAATCATCATATAATAACCACTACTACTTTTTGATGATACTCAGTTTTATTATGGTGATCATGCCTGCACATAAATATGCTTCAATTGATGTTAGGCAAAATCCAAGCCTTAGACGGATCTCTATGCCTAATTGGTGTCGCTGGTTGTTTATCATTCAATTGTTCATATTATATACTTACGCTTCTATTGCCAAAATTTATCCTGATTGGATCGATTTAACAGTTCCAGAAATGCTAATGAGAGCTAAACAACATTATGTGTTGGTTGGTGATGTCCTTCAAGAGAAATTCATTCATTACATGATAGCTTATGGCGGAATTCTATATGACGGTCTAATCATTCCTGCATTACTGTGGAAACGAACACGGAAAATTGCGTTCATTGCCTCAATCTTTTTCCACTTGTTCAACTCGTTTATTTTCCAAGTCGGCATCTTTCCGTATTTGGCCTTAGCCTTTTTTGTGTTCTTTTTTGAACCTGAAACCATTCAGAAATGCTTTCTAAAACGGAAAGAAATCTATAAAGGAAATAACATCAAAACACCTGGATATGCGACAGTATTTAAGACCTTGTTGATAATGTATTTTGTCATACAAATTGCCTTGCCTTTGAGACATTATTTCATACCTGACCATGTGTTATGGACCGAAGAAGGCCATAGATTATCTTGGCGAATGATGCTACGCACCAAACGAGGAAGCACCAGTTTTATGGTCGTCGATAAAGCCACGAATGCAGCAAGTAAAATAAACCTGAAAGATTACCTTACCCAAAAACAAATTCGTTCTGTAAGTGCTAAACCTGATGTAATGTGGCAGTTTGCACAACGATTAAAACGCATTTATGCTGAAAAAGGAATGGATATCGAGGTCTATGTAACCTCTTATGTTAGTGTTAATGGAAAACCAAGTAAGCAGCTTATAGATCCTAAGGTTGACCTTGCTAGTGTGAAATGGAATCATTTTAAACATCATGATTGGATTTTGCCATCAAATCAAGATGAGAATCATTGACAATTGCTTAAATTTGGCGTTTTAAATTATTATAGTCATGTTACAGGTTGCATTTATTAGAGAGCACAAAAGCGATGTCATTAAGGGTCTTGCAAAACGGAATATTGATGCTACAGAAATGATCGAAGAGGTCATTGCTTTAGACGAGTCACGTAGACAATTGCAAACCAAACTCGATAATACCCTTGCGGAATCCAACAGCATTTCAAAAGAAATCGGCAACCTCTATAAGAGTGGTAAAGCTGCTGAAGCCAATGCACTAAAAGAGAAAACATCCCAACTTAAAGAAGATTCGAAAGCATATAACGAAGCGCTTAATGATAAGGCCAATGCCTTGACAGAGCTCCTATACAAGATTCCAAATGTCCCACATGATTCTGTCCCTCTAGGAAATAGTGACGAAGATAATGAAGAGATTTTTCGAGAAGGTGATATCCCTAAACTACATGAAAAAGCACTACCGCATTGGGAATTGGCAAAAAAATACGATATCATAGATTTTGAACTTGGTAACAAGATTACTGGAGCTGGATTTCCTGTATATAAAGGTAAAGGAGCAAAATTGCAACGTGCCTTGATCACTTATTTTCTTGATAAAAATACAGCTGCTGGTTATACAGAGTACCAACTGCCTCATCTAATCAATGAAGCATCTGGTATTGGGACAGGTCAATTACCTGACAAAGAAGGTCAAATGTACCATGTTGGAGCTGACAACCTATACTTAATTCCAACTGCTGAAGTCCCAGGAACCAATCTCTTTAGGGATGAGCTGCTTGCTGAAAGTGACCTTCCTATTGGCATAACAGGTTATACACCTTGCTTTAGAAGGGAAGCCGGTAGCTATGGAGCGCATGTTCGCGGACTTAATAGACTGCATCAATTTGACAAGGTAGAAATCATTAGAGTTGAGCACCCAGAAAACTCATATACTGCGTTTGAAGGAATGATTGCACATGTTAAAGACATATTACGCGAACTTAAATTACCCTATCGCATCTTAAGGTTGTGTGGAGGCGATGTTACCTTTGCTTCTGCCCTTACCTACGACTTTGAAGTATTCTCCACGGCTCAAGATCGTTGGTTGGAAATTTCTAGTGTATCAAACTTTGAAACCTTTCAAGCCAACCGTTTAAAATTGAGGTTTAAAAACCAAGATGGAAAATCACAGTTATGCCACACACTTAACGGAAGTTCTTTGGCACTTCCAAGAGTATTGGCTGGTATTTTAGAGAACTATCAAACAGAGGATGGTATACAAATTCCTGAGGTTCTTATTCCGTATACTGGATTTGAAAAAATCTAAATTTGTAAGAAATTTACTATTTATTATCGTTAAAATGCTAAAAAAATACGTTGTTCAACGATTTTTTAGCGTTTTTTTTTGTTTTTCAGTAATTATTTGTCAAGTTAGTACTCCAAATCAGAAACACCTACTTAATTATGAAAGATATAAAACGTTTAACATTGTTAGTTGTACTTGTAACCTTGGCAATGAAAGTCTTTTTTTAAAAGAAAGATAATACGTCCACCTCAAAAGACCAATGCAGAATAACTGAATCATATAATAAGAAATGATTAATAGCACATTTATTTTGAATGGTAATGCCTGAACTTGCGTTTGGGCATTTTTTTTTGACATTTCAGCAAAACAATTATAAAAACATTCACAATATCTCGTAATTGCATTTGTTATATTTACATAAATAATGAGTTACATGTGTCGTCTTTTATTCATTTTAACCCTATTGAGCTGCCATTTGGTGTTTTCACAAAGTGAACAAGTAGCTAATGATTATTTCAAACGAGGTGAGTTTGAAAAGGCACTTCTCACCTATCAAAAACTCAACGAAAAGAAAAAAAGCTCTAAGTACATTTATAAGATCATTGAGACGCTTCAGCAATTGGAGCGCTATGATGAGGCAGAAAGTGTCATTAGACAGCGTTTGAAAGAAATCAACTATCCTGGTCTTATTGTAGAATTAGGATACAATTATCAGTTAAAAGACAGTATGGCTTTGGCCAATAAATATTATAATGACGCCATACTCAAAATTGATGAAAGACCTAGTTATACTTATGGTATAGCTAAAAAATTCGAAGATCATTCTCTCTTGGAACAGGCTTTAAAAACTTACCAAAAAGGAATGGAAATCAATCCTGAGTTCAACTTTCACATGCAAATGGCTCGTATTTATGGTGAGCAAGGTAATATCGAGTTATTGTTTTCCAACTACATCGATTATATCGAATCCAAACCAAGCTTTTTAAGCAATGCCAAAAGAGCTTTCAGTGAATTTGTTTCAGAAAATAAGGATCACGAAAACAATTTGATCCTTCGAAAACTCTTACTCAAAAAAATTCAATCCAACCCAGAACCTTATTGGTACGATATGTTGAGTTGGCTTTATATTCAACAGAAAGACTATGACAAAGCCTTTACTCAGGAAAAAGCCCTATATCGTAGAAGCCAGGAAAGCTTAAGTCGTGTTTTGGACCTTGCACAAACCACAGTAAAGGAAAAGGAAAATGAAATTGCCAATACCATTTTCAGCTTTATCTTGGACAATTCGCAGGATATCGACACGCGATTAACTGCACATCAATATATGCTTGAAATCGACATTGAAAATGCAGATAGAAAGAAGTTCGATGACATCGACACCAAATTTCAAGCTCTATTCGAACAATATGGTAAATTCGAACAAACGATTGGTTTGCAAATTGCCTATGGCGATTTTCTGGCCTTCCATAAACACCAACCAAAAGCAGCTAGTGATTTTCTAAAACAAAGTTTAGACCTACCATTATCTCTATTTCAGGAAGCCATGGTCAAACTAAAGCTTGGTGATATCCTTGTATTTCAAGAACGTTTCAATGAAGCTTTGATATACTACACGCAAATCCAGGCGAACCTAAAAAATAGTACCATTTCGCAAGAAGCACGATTCAAAGTAGCCAAAACGAGTTATTTTAAAGGGGATTTTGATTGGGCTGAGTCGCAACTAAAAATCCTAAAATCATCAACATCCCAACTTATTGCAAATGATGCCTTGGATTTAAAATTGCTCATTTCAGATAACAAGGATGAAGATTCACTTCAAACAGCACTCAAACTCTACTCCAAAGCCGATTTGATGTCCTTCCAAAATAAAAACAATGAAGCCATTGCGTTGTTGGATAAAATCTTAACAAATCACAAAGGCGAAAGCATCGAAGATCAAGCTTTGTTTATGCAAGCCAAACTGTTTGAAAAAACCAACCAAATTGATAAAGCTGCTGCTAATTATGAGTATATAATTGACAATTATAGAGATGAAATTTTAGCTGATGATGCTCATTTTTACTTGGCTGAACTCTACCAAAATGAACTTGCCAATCCTGATAAAGCAAAATCACTCTACGAGAATATCATCTTCAATCATGAAGATAGTATCTATTTCATAGAAGCCAGAAAACGTTTCAGGATGTTGAGAGGTGATGCTATTAATTGAACCATATGTTGTGTCCCACATATTAATTTTCTTATTCTACTGATGATTGTTGCAGAAACCGACCGTCTCGTCCTTACTAAATTCACCTTAGATGATGCGCCTTTCATTTTAGAGCTAATGAATACGCCAGGATGGATCAGATATATTGGTGATCGTAATGTAAGAACGGTGGATCAAGCTGCCAATTACCTTAAAAACAACCAATTGAAAGCCTATGAAACACAAGATTACGGCTATTATAAGGTGATGCTAAAATCTGAAGACTTAAAACCCATCGGTTCATTTGGTTTGCTGAAAAGAGACGTCTTAGCCTATGTTGACATCGGGTTTTCCTTATTGCCAGAATATTATGGTAAAGGATACGGTTATGAAGGTACTTCGGCACTTTTGCACCTCGCCAAACACAAATTCAATATAACCACTATTTGCGCCATTACACTCCCAGAAAATCAAGCTTCGATTAAATTATTGGAAAAATTAGGCTTATCTTACCAAAAGAGAGTGCAACCCTTCGAAAATGATGAAGAGTTGTTATTATTTACACTGGATTTATAAATTATAACAGACCTAATGACTTATATCTATAATGTAACCGTCAATGTTGATGACAGCATTCATGACGAATGGCTGACTTGGATAAAAGAACACATTCCGCAAGTTTTAGCGACAGGAAAATTTGAAAAAGCTACCTTAACCAAGGTTTTGGTCGATGAAGAAATGGGTGGACAAACCTATTCCATACAGTACAGATCATATTCAAGAGAAGCCTTGGATGCCTATTACAAGGAAGATGCCGATCGCCTTCGACAAGATGGCCTAAAACGATTTGCTGACAAATCATTGGCTTTCAGAACAGAGCTTCAAGTGTTAGATGAATATTCCGTTAAATTCACTTAATAGCATGTCAAACCAAACCATATACCGTCACAAAATAACCTTAAGTCTGATTAGTGCTTTAATGCTATTCTTTGGTGTTCTTATGGCTTACCTCTGTTATGATAATGAACCTTGGGAAACCATTGCTGGCTTTATAAGTGGCTTTGGATGTGCTCTAATGATCATTTTTGTATCAATAAAACAACCAAAAAACCCATAATTCACTGTGCACAATAAAGACCAAGTAAAAGCGAAAAAACATTTAGGTCAACATTTTCTAAAGGACGAAACTATTGCCAAAAAGATAGCAGACACCTTATCTTTAAAGGGTTACAACCACGTTCTGGAAATCGGCCCAGGAATGGGTGTGCTTACAAAGTACTTGCTCGAAAAAGATACGACGACCCATGTTATTGAAATCGATACCGAATCGGTAGCATACCTCAAAGCCAACTATCTGCATTTAGCCAATCGTGTCCATGAACAGGATTTTCTAAAATATGATATGTCCTTGATTTTCAAGGATGACCCTTTTGCAGTTATTGGCAACTTTCCGTATAACATCTCTACACAGATTATTTTTAAAACGCTGGAACTTCGTCATCAAATTCCTGAATTTTCAGGAATGTTCCAAAAGGAAGTCGCACAACGCATTTGCTCTAAAGAAGGCTCAAAAGTGTATGGTATTCTTTCAGTCTTGACACAAGCATTCTACCATACTGAGTATTTATTTACAGTGCCACCTTCAGTGTTTAATCCACCTCCTAAAGTCGATTCTGGTGTGCTATTACTCAAACGAAAAGAAAGTTACAGTCTCCCTTGCGACGAATCCTTATTTTTCAAAGTCGTAAAAACAGCGTTTCAACAACGTAGAAAAACATTGCGCAATAGCTTAAAAAGCTTTAATCTTTCCGATAATTTAAAAGCAAATGTTATATTTGGCAAACGACCTGAGCAACTCAGTGTCGATGCTTTTGTAGAGCTTACACTACATATTGAAAACGATGAACATTAAATAGTCATAATCGTTCCCAAAAAACGATGTGACTCGAAAACTCCCAACTTCGGTCAAGCCCTAACGTCATGATAGAAGAAAAAGAAAACATACAATTCGAACTTACCGATGACCTCATCGCAAATGTAGAGTTGTTGGTTTCCAAAAACGATGACAAGGCACTAAAAAAGTTGTTGAATGAGTTTCACTATGCCGATGTTGCCGAGATTCTTGATGAACTCAATTTAGAGGATTCTGTATATGTGATCAAACTCCTGGATTCTGAAACAACATCTGATATCCTTACCGAACTGGACGAGGATGTTCGTGAAAAAATCCTCGAAAATCTCTCTGCAAAAGAAATTGCGGAAGAAATCGAAGAACTCGATACCGATGATGCTGCCGATTTAATTGCCGAACTCCCTGAAGAACGTCAGGCCGAAGTTATCTCCAATATTGAAGATGACGAACATCGTGATGAAATCACCGAACTACTCACCTACGATGACGATACGGCTGGTAGCTTAATGGCCAAGGAATTGGTGAAGGTCTATGAAACTTGGACAGTCGCTGGATGCTTGCGACGCATTCGAGGACAAGCAAAAGAAGTGACCCGTGTACACTCCATTTATGTCGTAAACAAGCAAGAAAAACTTATCGGACGCTTATCACTCAAAGATCTTATCGTTGCCAAAAGCGACCATAAAATTTCTGATATCTATAAAGACTCTGTCGATTGGGTCAATGTCGATGACAATGTGGAAGACGTCGCAAAAGTCATGGCAAAATACGATTTGGAAGCTATTCCTGTGGTCGACAATAATCAAACCTTGTTAGGTCGTATCACCATCGATGATATTGTCGATGTCTTAAAGGAAGAGGCTGACAAAGATTACCAAATGGCAGCTGGTATTACAGGCGATGTAGATTCTGACGACAGCATCATCGAACTCACACGAGCGCGTTTGCCTTGGTTGTTTTTAGGTCTCGTTGGTGGTGTTGGTGCATTTTTAATTATGGAAGGCTTTCATGAGGCCTTTGAAAAATATGCCTTGTTGTTCTTTTTTACACCATTAATTGCCGCAATGGCAGGAAATGTTGGTGTACAATCGAGCGCTATTATTGTTCAAGGTTTAGCGAACGATGATGTTAAGGGAAGTATAAACAGCAGACTAATCAAGGAAATGTTACTCGCTGCATTGAATGGTACAATCCTCGCAATTTTCCTATTCCTTTTTGTTTGGATCACCAAATCCAGTTTTACCACTGCTCTCGCGATTTCAATTTCACTTATTGTAGTGATTATTGTTGCTGGTCTTATTGGCACGTTCGTTCCACTGTTTCTAGACAAAAGAGGTATTGATCCAGCTATTGCCACAGGTCCATTCATTACCACTAGTAATGATATTTTCGGCATTCTTATTTACTTCTGGATCGCGAAACTGATATTAGGTATTTAATTTGGGCGTTCCAACCTTCGCAAACGCCTTCGCAAAAATGTTTCAAAAACTGAAACGCTTCGGTTGGCCGTGCTTTCCGTTGCAATCTTTTGCCAAGCCAAAAGGATTTCCACTGCAATCACTAACGCGATCGACTAGTCCATCAGGCGCAACTTGTTTATTCATAATTGCTTAATTTAGCTAGAGACATACTAGATGTGTTACTGACTTCGTAAAATGTTTTCATTTAAAGTAGATTTCAAATTCGACAGTGTTCAAAAGCATCTAAGGAATTAAAAAAAAGCATGAACATACTCCATTTAGACACCAATCATCCCTTACTGATCAACCAACTCGTAGATTTAGGCTTGACCAATGATGAGGACTATACCTCATCAAAAGCAGAGATTGAAGCCAAAATCGCGAAGTATGACGGCATCATTATTCGAAGTCGATTTAGTATCGATAAACCATTTTTAGATGCTGCAAACAACTTAAAATTTATTGGTCGTGTTGGTGCTGGTCTCGAAAATATCGATTGTGATTATGCCAAAAGTAAAGGTGTTCACTTAATTGCTGCTCCAGAAGGTAATCGTAATGCGGTTGGTGAACATAGCCTAGCCATGCTATTGTCACTTTTTAATAAACTTAACAAAGCTGATAAGGAAGTACGACAAGGTCAATGGCTCAGGGAATCCAATCGTGGCATCGAACTCGATGGGAAAACTGTGGGACTCATCGGTTATGGAAATATGGGCAAGGCTTTTGCTAAAAAACTGAGAGGCTTTGATGTCGAGGTCCTATGTTATGACATCAAACCCAATGTTGGAGATGAACATTCTACACAAGTATCCCTTAAAGTCCTTCAGGAAAAAGCAGATGTATTAAGTTTGCACACACCACAGACTCCTTTGACCATAGGTATGGTCAATTCGGAATTTATCAATGGATTTAAAAAACCCTTTTGGTTGATCAATACAGCTCGTGGAAAAAGCGTCGTCACCGAAGATTTAGTGGAAGCATTGGAAACCAAAAAAATTCTAGGTGCTGGATTGGACGTTTTGGAATATGAAAAGACATCCTTTGAACATTTATTTAAAATGGAAGAGCCTAAATTTAGATGGATGCGCAAAGCCAAAAAATCAAATTTACCTGAGGCCTTTCAATATTTAATCAATGCCGACAACGTTATCCTAACGCCTCATGTGGCAGGTTGGACGATTGAAAGCAAAGAAAAATTGGCACAAACGATTGTCGACAAGATTAAGGCTTTTATGATACAAGGTGATATAAAATGAAGCGAACCATCCTTCTGGAATCAAATGAAATAAGCGCATAGAACGCAAACAAAAGATGAAAAAAACCATCCTTATTTTCGGACTTCTTATTTTGGCTTTACTACTTCTTTTTCAGCTGAGTAAATACGCGTTCATTTCAAGCAATCTGAAAATTGAAATAATCATTGCCATTATTGCCATTGTATTTTTTGTAATTGGTGTGGTCATCAATAAAAAAAGTTTGCATCAAAACACTGTGCCTTCCGAAGGGATAGATCATCAAAAAATAAAGGATTTTGATATCAGCGATCGCGAATATGAAGTGCTCATCGGAATTTCCGAAGGGTTATCCAACAAAGAAATAGGTGACAAACTTTTTGTTTCAGAAAGTACGGTAAAAACGCATGTCTCCAGCCTACTTACCAAACTCAATGCAAAACGACGCACGCAAGCGCTACAAATTGCAAAAACCCATAATATTATTTAAAAAACATTACATTTAAACGAAAGTATGAGCGCTTTGGTACTTTAGTATGAGTGCTGTTTTATAGGGCTCTCATAGTTTTGCATTAGTATTAACCCTTCAATATAATCTTATGACTTTAGGTGCATTTTCAGTAAGCTTGGCTGTAAAGGACATTCATGCTTCAAAACAATTTTATGAAACTTTAGGCTTTTCGGTTTTTGCTGGAAACATTGAACAGAACTATTTAATCATGAAAAATGGTGATTCAATCATTGGTTTGTTTCAAGGCATGTTTGAGCAAAATATTTTGACCTTTAATCCTGGTTGGGATCAAAATGCCCAAACTCTAGAACAGTATGATGATGTAAGAACCATAGAAACACATTTGAAATCTGAGAACATCAAATTGGAACGTGAAACCGATGGATCAGCATCTGGACCAGCAAGTATTGTGTTCTATGATCCTGACGGAAACACCATACTTATTGACCAACATATCTAAATAACTTAAACATAATATCATACCATGAAAAATACGGTAATCAAATTCGGATCGTACGGTCTCATCACAGGATTTGTGATATTCATAGTTCATTTGGTTTTTGGAATAGATAATTTAGACTATAGTACCAACGAACTGTTTGGCTATATTTCCATTTGTCTTGCACTGTCTTTCATATTTTTTGGAATCAAACACTATCGCGACCAAGTCAATGAAGGATTTATTTCGTTAGGCAAATCGATTACTATTGGGATACTTATTTCAGTGTTTGTAGGTGTTGGAATAGCAGTTGCGGATTATATCTATACCGCCTTTATCAATCCTAACTTTTTTCAAGACTACCAACAACAAATGATGGAACAAGGTAAAGAAGACGCACACTTTGAAATTACAAGTAGCATAGCTGCATTGTTCATGTTCGTTCTTGTTACTATTATCGGATTTATCATATCTTTAATTTCAGGATTAATTTTACAACGTAAATAATTTATTATGCAATACAATGCCACGTCTCCAGAAGACTATATCAGTCAGGTTCCTGAGGAACGTCAAGACACTTTAAAAAAGCTCAGAAATGTAATTAAGGACAATCTTCCTAAAGGTTTTGAAGAAGGAATTCAATACAAAATGATTGGGTATTACGTTCCTCATTCGGTATATCCAGATGGCTATCACTGTGATCCAAAAACGCCTTTGCCATTTATGAGTTTTGCGTCTCAAAAAAACTCTGTAAACCTGTATCACAGTGGAATTTATGCCAAAAAGGAACTCCATGACTGGTTTGTCAACGAATTCCCTAAACATTGTAAGCGCAAATTGGATATGGGAAAAAGCTGCATTCGTTTTAAAAAATTGGATGAGATCCCTTACGATTTAATTGGAGAACTCACCAGAAAAATGTCTTGTGAGGAATGGATTGACATCTACGAAACGGCATTGAAGAAAAAGTAAACCATCTTCCAAGGTGCTATTAGCCTTGAAGGTAGGTGTAAGTTTAACCAAATTGAACCCAAAAGGGAATACAAATGAAAAAAAGAGTCACAGGAATTGGTGGTCTATTCTTTAAAACAAAAGACCCAAAAGCATCAAAGGCATGGTATAAAAAGCATCTTGGTTTTAATACCGATGATTACGGTTGTACATTTTGGTGGAAAGATAAAGACGGAAAAGATTGTTCTACGCAATGGAGTCCATTTACTGACGATACCAAATATTTTGAACCTTCGAAAAAAGCATTCATGTTCAACTATCGTGTTGAAAATTTAGAAGAACTCTTGGCAAGCTTAAAAAAAGAAGGCGTTACAATTGTTGGAGATATGGAAGTGTATGACTACGGAAAATTTGGCTGGATATTAGATAATGATGGTAATAAAATTGAACTGTGGGAACCTATCGATTCAGCCTTTATGTAACAAATGATTACGATTATAGACCAATATCTTGAACAAATTTCTTAATTTTATAATCTAACCACTTAAAAAACATAAAGCTATGTCTGACGATAATAAAGACTTAAGCGACGACCTCAACGATATGTTGGACGACGCAAAAGATACAGCCAAACGAGCTGGCGATAAAATTAGTAGTTCTGCAAAAGAATTTTCTGAAGACGCCAAGGAATTAGCTAACGAAGCCAAGGAAAGAGCTTCAGAATTTGCCAGTGATGCTAAAGAGAAAGCTAGTGAGTTTGCCGATGATGCAAAAGAAGTATTTAGCGATGGCAAGAATGTAGCCATTATAGCGCATTTCACACTTATTGGATGGATCATCGCGTTGGTCATGAATAATGGAAACAAAAGTGAATTTGGATCTTTTTATATCCGACAAATGCTTGGCCTTATTTTATTGAGCCTTGTCAGTATCATTCCGTTTATTGGATGGATTGCTTGGTTGGTAGTATTGGTTGCTTGGATTATGAGTTTGGTAAACGCATTAGGAGGCAAAATGAAACCAACATTCCTATTTGGTGAACAATTTCAGGAATGGTTTAAATCATTATAATCTTAAAAGCCAGAACACGAATTCTGGCTTTTAATTTATCTTTATAATCGTAATATTGCGATGTTACGATTTAATATGTATATTTACACCAAAAAACACCAACCATGTATCAACCGATCACCAATATTATTGAAACATTAGATACTGGAGTCATTGCTTCAGAACGACTAGAGGTATTGCAATCCTTAATCGATTATATCAAGAATAAACGATCTTCAAAACTTCCCATACGCCTGAATTTTATTTGTACACACAATTCGCGACGAAGTCATCTGTCTCAGGTTTGGGCACGGACTATGGCTGCGTATTTTAATATTGGCAATGTCAACACCTATTCCGGTGGGACCGAAGCCTCAGCGTTGTTCCCAAAAGTTGTAGACACTCTTGCCAACCAAGGCTTCGAAATTGCAAATTTATCTGAAGGCAAAAACCCTGTTTATGCCATTAAACATTCACCTAATGAGCCTGCTGTGATCGGATTTTCAAAAGCTTATGGAGACACCTTCAATCCAAGCTCCGATTTTGCAGCTATTATGACCTGTTCTGCTGCAGATGAAGGTTGTCCTATGGTTTTTGGCTGTGACAAACGCATTGCCTTAACTTATGAAGATCCTAAACTATCTGATGGCACTGAACAACAAACAGAAACCTATATCAATCGCAGTCTGCAAATCGCCACAGAAATGAAATTTGTATTTTCCAGTCTATCCTAGAAAACCTATGGCTTATTCCG
>JAUIMB010000028.1 GCA_030432635.1 Bacteroidia bacterium
GTCAAAATGATGCTCGCTCACTGCGGCATCAGCCTGCGAAGGGCCCTGGCTGTGATCGGCTTGTCTTCCTCCATGTTCTACTACAAGCGCAAGCGCGACGACAGTGAGGCATTGAAGTTGGTGAGTGAATACGCGCAAGAAAACCCCACCCACGGCTAGGGCATGATGGCTAAGGTTTTTAAAAGAAGCCATGGGTGGAACCACAAAAAGACGGAGCGCATCTATCATTTGCTGCAACTTCCCGTCATTCGGAAGCGTCGACTGCGTCGATTGGCGTTTCCTAAGATGCCCTTGACACAACCCATTGTGCCAAATGAAACCTGGAGCATGGACTTCATGAGCGACAGCCTTTTGAATGGCAGCAAAATTCGAATACTCAATGTGGTGGATGATTATAACCGCGAGTACCTCGGCTACGACATCGCTCGCTCTTTGCCTGCTGAACGGATCACACGCACGCTGGACGACCTCATTGACTTCCATGGTAAGCCACGAAGAATCAGAATTGACAACGGCCCAGAATACCGGAGTCACAAGCTCGCACTGTGGGCCAAAGAAAACGCCATTGAACTTCGGTTCATCCAACCAAGCAAACCTACCCAGAACAGTTACATCGAACGCTTCAACGGCACCTATCGCACGGAAGTACTCAACAGCTTTCTGTTCGATTCCTTACAGCAAGT
Organism: Bacteroidia bacterium; assembly: GCA_030432635.1. GTDB lineage: Bacteria > Bacteroidota > Bacteroidia > Flavobacteriales > Flavobacteriaceae > Psychroserpens. The sequence goes on from JAUIMB010000028.1 coordinate 684, forward strand.
ATGGAACGAGACCGAAAAGTTCCAATTCAAGTACAACAACCAAAGGCCGCACGGAGCACTGATGGACATGCCTCCTGTGGAGTTCAAAAAGCACCGAGAAGCTCAAATCAACGGTCTTCTCCAGATCAGCTCGGAAGGCAACAACCCAAAAGTAGAATTTACGTAATTTGCTGTAGCTAAAACTGGGGGGGAGGACCGAACGATTGCTCAAGAAAAGCGGATGTCCATGGCCAATTCAAGAGAGCATCGAAAATGCAGCGACCATCAAAACGCTCCACGGGTTCATTCCTGAAACAGGCAAAACAATCGAGTACATGATGATCAAAACAGAGCAGCAAAGGGAGCTCGCTTCCAAAATGAATTCGACGTCAAAAATTCATTCACCAACTCCTGAACGAATCAGTATTCCACCTTTGGTGATCCAGTGCGGAACTCAGGAAAATAAAAAACTGGTGCTAACAGCAGTTTGGCAAAATGGCGGGTTCAATGCTAAATTGAACATTTGGATCTCAAATGAAGTTTGGTGCTAAATTGAATGTAAGTGCTTCGAAATCAGCCACTTCGCCAAGCTGCAAAACGTTACAAGCAAGCCTAGAGAACGACCGTAACACGACAAAACAGACTTCTAAAATCGGACTTTGACATCTTGACCAAATTATCGGTGAATAAAAACTCGACAGAAATTTTCGCTGTTTAAAGACCTTTGAGAAACGAATAACGCGACACTCAAGCTGACACAATATTTTTTATTTTTTTCCTCACCGCACTTTATTAAAAACAAATTTAGCCAGCCCGCATTTGGCACATTTGGTTTTGCCCGACACACAAACCGACCTTTAGCAAAACCAAAAGAGCCAAATATTACCTATCAACCAAAAAAATCAATATGATATCTTACTGACAAACTCCCTTTTAATCCAACTCGCGAAAAGCTCAGCCGAATTTACTGCATGTCGATCAGATGATTCGCCTGGGTTAACCTCCACTACAAATTCAGGAGTAGCATCAATAGTGTAATATTTACTTCCTAATTTGTCAAGTCGCTTAGCAGCTTCTTTGACAACAGCTGGTATTTTATTGTGGCGATGATAAATATTGCCATTGAATACCCAATAGCGCTCTTCTTCGATAATTAATTTTTGATCATCCACATATTTTCTAATGCAAAACTTGCCTTCAAAAGGATATTCATTATAAAGTTTAAGCATTTCCTCAAAACTAGTTTGAGGCCATACTGATTTACCTTCCCCAATGTGTTCAAGAGCTATGATATCTTTTTTTATAAAACATTTCATCCAGCCTCTTTTATTTATTTCCTCTATGACACTTTCGTTTAAATCATCCGAAAAAAATGTTTCAATGGATAGTTCTTCTATGTACGGATAATATTTGGACATATATAAATAGTCAAAATAATTATTTACTTTGTTTATATAACGTTCGTCTTTAGGATAGTTTGCTGCTTGACTTATCGAAGTGCCTCTATACATTAATTTAGTAGCCTCAGCAATTGGTTTTAAGCCTACGAGAACACCAGCATCTTGAATTGCTACAGACTCTTCAACAAAATACGGGTGAATTTCATCAGGATTTTCTCTGTCTACCGCATAAACGATTTGAAATAATTCTTGATTCATCATTTGTTTTTTTCTAATGGACCATCCAATAATTTGTTTCAAAATTCGTCAGGTACTAAATACCCTAAATCTATTAATTTTTGTATCACTACTAATTGATTGCATTCTTTTGGCTGAAACAAAATATCGTTTGTTGCCAAAAATGAATTACATGATTTTAATAATTCAAACTCTGTTTCTTTAAACCTCAAAATTCTGGGACCCGGAAAACCAAATTCTATTATAGCATTCTCTCTTTCAAGTATAGAAAGTCTCCAAAAACCTCTATAAATCATGTTGACTTTAGCTTGTGGAGCATCAGGACAAGTTGTGTGAATTGATTGTATTGCTTTTAAAAAATGTGGTTCCGAAAACCATCCCCCATCAGTATAACCAACTCCATCAACATACAATCCTTCAATTTGTTTTTCTTCTGCTCTTAATACAGCTTCTTTAAATAATTCTGGTGCAACATTAATCCAATTCTCAAATCTTTCTTTAGACCTCCAACCTCCTTCTGGTATTTCACCCACGGGTTGTTTTAATAATTCTTCTATTGCATTTTTTAATTCGCTTTTAGATCTTTCTGTATTACCAAATTCTAATAACCACTCTGAATTAAATTTAATTTTATTCCATTTTTCTTGCTTTGGCCAATTTCTAATTTCAACTATTTCATTCACAAGCTGGTTTAAACTAAATCTTACACCACCTAATGTTGCATAAGTTTTGAGTAATCTTGTATTTGTTTCTGAAAGCTGTGCAAAACCAGAAAAATCTGTAGCCACTACTGGCACTCCACAAAGCATTGCTAGTCTTGGTGTGGTTCCAATAGCTTCATCTTCATGAAATGAAGGAAACACAAAACAGTCTGCTGACCAAAATAAATTTCGAAGTTCACCCTGCTTCATTGAAGGTAAGCAAACTATATTCACATTCTTATTTTTATCTAAAATTTCTCTTTCAAAAAAATTAGGGAAAGTAGCATGGGTGGCATTACTTTGATAAATAAAAAAGTCTCGTTCAAAGCTTCCAACGAGTGTAAGTCTGATGTTTTTTTGAGGCCATAAATTTAAAGCTCTTACTATTTGGGCTATACCTTTGTTTGCAATAAATCTACCACCAAATATTAAATGAAATGTTTTAACGTTTGTATCAAAAGACTCTTTGGCTTTTATCCTTTCTAATTTTGAAGGTAACCGAAAATCCTTTGTATTCATTCTTGAAATAAAAGTGGAGATTAAGGGAGCGCCTTTTCCCAATCCTTTAGTAAGTTGTTTTGCTTGTTGATGACTAGTTACAATGTTCATAGTAGTCTTCATAAATGTCCATCTATTTAAAAAACCACCAGTTAACATTAAAGAACCTTTTGTATGTTTTAATAACCTACAAGAAATCCCTAACGGTGGCTCTTCATGAAAACTAGCAAATATTACATCTGCTTGATTGCATAAATCTTGTAACTTACTTAAATCCGTATTGTTGCTAATTTTAATTATTGACCCAACTTCTTCAAGGGTTGCAAAAAAATGCGCTTTTACATCATTTACAGAAGTATTAGAATCAATGCCATTTCGCCTACTTATTTCTTTGTTGTAGGCTTTAAAATCGAACTCAGCTTCATTTACTAAAATTCTCATAACTGATTCACGGGTTAGTGCGCACATCGTAAATAGGATACGAAGTGAGGGTCTTGTTTTGGAACATCAAACCAGGATGACCATGGCAAAGACACTGACAAACATTGAATTCATGCTCAAGTTTGGCAGCGAAGAATCGTGCAAATCGTATTTGGCGGACCAAAAATGGGGCGACGGATTCGTGTGCCGCCGTTGCGGCCACGACCATGCGGTGAAGGGGCGGACTCGCCACCACCGCCGTTGTTGATCCTGTCGATTCGATGAATCGGCGACGGCGAACACATTGTTCCACAAAATCAAATTTCCATTGCCCTCCGCCTTTGCCATGGTTCATCTTTTGACGACGACTAAAAAGGGAATGAGTGCGTGCGAGCTGGCTCGTCAGTTTGGTGGACACCAGGAAACGGCTTGGTTCTTCAAGCGCAAAGTGCAGCTGGCGATGAAATCGTGCGAGGAAGGGCATCAACTTGCTGAAAACGTTGAGGTTGACGAAACGTTTCTTGGAGGACGCGAAGAAGGGAAGCGAGGGCGCAGCAAGGGCAGCAAAAGCCTCGTGTTGGTGTCTGTTGAAGTCGATTACAGCGACATGACGAGAAGGAAAGCGAAGCTGAAGCGGTGCCGTGCTACTGTGATTGAAAATGCTTTTGGAGCGTCCCTCAAGCAAGTCTTGGAAGCGGCCGTTGAGGCTTCGGCCGTTGTGACCACGGACGGATGGAAAGGTTACTTGAGCGCCCTGACGGGCAAATGGCTCAACGTTGAAGACAGTGCCCAAGGAGCGAACTTCGAAGCGCTTCATTGGCACATCTTCAACCTGAAGGACGGAGTGCGTGGAATCCATCACCATGTCAGCCGAGATCATCTCCAATCGTACCTCCATGAGTTCAACTTCCGGTTCAACAATCGATTGAAAATGGGACAGCAAGCCATCCAGGTTCTTGCCACCATGGCAACAGCACCGAAATCCTCGTATTTACAGCTCATGGCGGCCTAACCCGTTAATCCGTTTCTCATATTACACCTTCCACTTTTTTTAAACTATTAAGCCAAACAACAAAAGCTGTTCGAGCTTCAATTACCTGATACATCTCTTTTTTAGCATTTAACAAATCTTGCTTTATTAACCTTTCAAATTCTGTATCTGCAAAAGCTTTACTTTTTGTTAACTCAAACGCTTGTTTAAATAATCCTTCAATAGTTGGAATTGCATTTTGCAAACCAGAGATATATAGACCCCAAAAATCAGCGCAGTAATTATAATTTACTAATTCCTGCGGTAATATACGCTCAAAATACTTCCTTGCCCATCGTTTTGCGTTATCCTCTTCTTTTCCGCGTCTTAAATTATAAATACAATTCATAAAACCTTCATCGGCAAAAAATGGCACTAATTTTACACCCTGTGGAGCATAAATTAAGTCGGCAGGCCATGGATCGTTAAAAACTTGTGGCAACCATGGGCAATCATTTGGGTTCATAGGTAATTCTTCAGCAAATAAATTATCTCCACCATCACCAGTTAGAAGCACTTCTATACCTAATTTTTTACATGCTAATGCCATAGCGTTTTCCGAATTGTAGTTAATCGATAAAATTTCAGGATACTGATGAGCAGGGACATTTAACAAATGACTTAATGGCAAATGCTCATCATAATCAATAAGGATAGTATCTTGAGCAAGTGGTTTTAATAATTCTTGTATATGTTTTTCGGTTCTAAATTCGTATCTGTTTGTAGTCATTCCTACCAACCAAAAAGGAATTTTTAAATCATTTAGTAAGCCAATTATAATACTCGAATCCAACCCCCCACTTAGTTGTACACCTATTTTTTTACCTTCAAATTGGTTAAAGAAAGCCGCTGCTGCTTGTAATACAGTTTTCCACTTTATTTCAAACAACTTGGGAATGAACGTATTGTCTTTGGTTTTTCTCAGAGTATTATCCCAAATCATACCAGGATATATAGAGATTACCTCTTGAAATACTGGCTTCCATTCGTTTCTTTTTAGGACACCTTTAATATTATTGAATTCAAAATGCTCAACACTTGCACTTCGCCAAGCGCCAGCCTGTATTAAATGCCAAATGTTTGGCAATAAAAGACCATTATTTACCTGTATAAAGTTAATATGTGGCTCTTTTATTGTTCCTATGAATTCTTTATTCATGATATAATGCCGCTACCGGTTGATAATTTAGCCAAATACCATCATAAGGGTCTACTATTCTTTCATCTTCAATAATCCAAGCATGCATGGTGTTTGATGGTAAAAATACACCAATAAAAATTACGCCATTTCCTTTGAACTTTTTGGATGTACTCGCAGCAAATAGGGTACGCGGGTAACATAAATCATTTTGTAGAGATCCTGGAAAAGATTTCCTAAAAAAATGAATAGCTTCTTCCGTAGTATCAAAATAACCAAAACCTAATCTCGACCAGATTCTACCTAAAAGGAAAGAATATTTACATAAATAAACCAAAGATTTAGCATACCTTATCAAAAAAATGGGCCCCTTTGAATGGTGGAATTTAGCTGACGTTTTTTTTAGTAAGTATGGGTTATCACAGAATCTTAAGCAATTCTCAACCTTTTTAACTTTTGACTTTAAAAATTTTACATTGAGTTTTTCATTATTCTTACGTAATAATGCCCCTGTAATAGGTTCAAAATGATAAACAAAAGCATTATTTTGTATTGAAAGATTTATCAATTTCATATCGTTTTGATTTTTATGTTTACCCGTTTGATTGTAGGACGTAAGTGGGTTACGATGTGAGGGAGTTGATTTGGCCTCAAATCGGAACTGATGACGACTCAAGTATTTTTCAAACGCTTCCCTGATGAGGCGAGCTGCATCCAACACATGAGAACCCTTCGCGAGGAAAATGGGCTGACTTGCCGGGCGTGTGACTCGGGGCGCATGAGCTGGCTTTCGACCTGTGACCGT
>JAUIMB010000021.1 GCA_030432635.1 Bacteroidia bacterium
TGGCAGACGGCCACCTTCAACAATGATACCTGTCAGTGGGACGTCACAGGCGACCAACCATTGGAGCCAGAGACAGCCTGTTACGAAACGGCCATATTCAATATGCAAACCTGTCAATGGGATGTTACTGGCGATCAGCCAGAAGAGCCGGAAACGGACTGCTATGAGACCGCAACGTTCAATACACAGACCTGTGAATGGGACATTACAGGCGGACAGGATCCAGAACCCGTGACCGAGTGCTGGCAGACGGCCACCTTCAACAATGATACCTGTCAGTGGGACGTCACAGGCGACCAACCGTTGGAGCCAGAGACAGCCTGTTATGAAACGGCCATATTCAATACGCAAACCTGCCAGTGGGATGTTACTGGCGAGCAGCCAGAGGAGCCGGAAACGGGATGTTCTGAATATGCAACTTTCAATCCTCAAACATGTCAGTGGGAAATAATTGGAGGGCAGCCTGAACAACCTGAGATAGAATGTTATGAGACAGCGACATTTAATGAGCAAACATGTGAATGGGAAGTTTCTGGAGATATGCCTTTAAAACCTGAACTTAAGTGTTTTGAGGTAGCAACATTTATTAAAGAAAATTGTGAATGGGTGGTTACAGGAGAGCAACCATTAGAGCCAGAAACAGCATGTTATGAGATCGCAACATTCAACCAGCAGACCTGTGAATGGGATATTATTGGAGAGTTGCCATTAGAACCAGTGTTAGCTTGCTATGAGACAGCGACATTCAATAATCAAACTTGTGCGTGGGATGTGACAGGTGAACAGCCAGATGAACCGGTTTTAGCTTGTTACGAAACAGCAACCTTCAATGGGCAAACCTGTGAATGGGACGTTGAAGGAGATAAGCCATTGCAACCAGAATTAGCGTGTTACGAGATAGTAACGTTCAATGAGCAAACTTGTCAATGGGACATCTCAGGAATGCAGCCACTAGAACCTGAAACAGCTTGTTATGAGACAGCGACTTTTAATAATGATACTTGTCAATGGGATGTTGTAGGTGAAATGCCTGAACAACCAGTAATTACTTGTTATGAGACCGCAACATTTGATGATATAGTTTGTGAGTGGAAAGTTACGGGAAGGAAACCGTTACAACCAGTTATAGAATGTTATGAAACTGCGACATTCAATGAGCAGACCTGTGAATGGGACATTGCTGGTGAACAACCGACAGCACCTGAAGTTGCATGTTATGAGACAGCGACCTTTAACAAAGTGACCTGTCAATGGGATGTAATAGGAGAACAACCATTGCAACCTGAATTAGCGTGTTACGAGATAGCAACCTTCAACGAGCAGACTTGCCAATGGGACGTTACGGGAGAGCTACCATTAGAACCAGAGACAGCTTGTTACGAAAGTACATTTTTTAATGGTGCGATTTGCGAATGGGAAATTTCTGGAGTGAAACCTGAAAAGCCTGAGCTTAAATGCAATGAGACAGCCACATTTAGTGAGGAGACTTGTTCTTGGGATGTTTCTGAGACAGCTCAACCTTACGCAGGTGAAGATGCGGATTTATCAGTTTGTGCTGGTTCAGATCCAAGTGAAGACCAACTATTTGCTGCCTTAGGAGGTGAACCAGACGAAGGTGGAATATGGAGTGGTCCTATTAACGGTGTATATACATATACAGTTTCAGGAAACGGTAATTGTCCTGAAGACTATGCTACAGTTAAAGTCTATGAATATCCAGAAACTCAAGACGTTGTAGAGGAAGTTACTATATGTGGTGAAGATGGATCCTATCTTTGGGATTTTGATGGGAATGTATATACAGACAAGGATTCTCCAGTTACAGCAAAAGCTTATGATGAGAACGGATGTTCTTATAGCGTTACCTTGATAATTTCAACTCTGTCTACTGAAGGTTTTGGACATCAGTCAATGACAGCATGTGAAAAAGATGACCCAATACTATTGTCTGGAGGTACGCCTGAAGGTGGTGTTTATTCTGGATATGGTGTGGTCGATAATTATGATGGAACTTATAGTATCGATCCTATGGAAATGGAACCAGGAGTATATGGAATCATCTACACAGTAGGAGAAGGAACTGAATGTGAGATGGCTTTAAAGTTCAAATTTGAAGTGTATCCTTGTGATGAAGAAGTACTAGAAAAACCTAGTTTCCAGGCATATCCTGTGCCTTATGAAAAGGATTTGAATATTGATATGACGTTTGATTATAAGACTGACGTTTCAATTCAAGTCATGGACATTCGCGGAGTGATTTTGGAAGAAGTCTACATCAAGAATTTCAACAAAAATTCCGATAACATCACAAAGGTTGATCTCTCTGATGCTAATGACCAGATATTGTTCATTAAGGTGTCTACTAACAGAGGAAGCCTTATAAAGAAAATAGTTCCATCCAATAAAAAGAATTAGTCCATTAAATTGATGTAATAGCAAACAATTATTTAAAGAGAAAAGTAGTTATATTTTATAACTACTTTTCGTTTTTTATAAGGTTTTGTATGAGAGATGTATTCATCTCATGACCACCATTGAATGGTATTATTTCTACTGAATTTCCGAATAAATTGTTCACTTTTGAAACTTCGGATAGCATTCTGTTATCATCCAAATATTCGTCTTGAGTGCCATAAATGAGCTTGGTTTGACCGTTGAAAAAAGCAAAGTCTTCAGCATTTAATTCTTTTGGGATGCCTCCAGAGTGTAACACCAATTGCGAACATTGAATTTGTCTTTTGGCAATATAGCGCATAGCCACACTCACACCTTGTGAGTAACCGAGCACAATGAGGTTTTGGATATCCACAATGTTTTCAAGATTGAAGATGGCATCAAAGTATTGCAAGACATTTTGGGTTTCAACGAATGTGTTTTCACGCGTTAACCAACTGGCACCTACATGATTAAATTTCGATCCCAAATAATACTTGCTCTGCGCTTGAGGTGCAATGATATAGTTTTCTTCAGGATTAAGATCTTTGAAATATCTAATAAAATAGCGGCTTAAGTAACCCATACCATGACAAACAAACCATACATGCTTTGTGTTGTCGGTATGCTTATTCAAGGTGGAATAACTATTGGTAATGGGATAGGAAATTTCCTTTTCTGAAGAATTCATTTTGTATTTTTGTTTCCATGTTTGACCTTAAAAATAATGGATTTTTATGCAATTGTCGAAAGAAACAATTATAGCTAGAGCTAATTCAGTTTGCAAAAACACCTTAATGGAAACTTTGAGCATCGAGATTGTGGATTATGGTGAAGATTTTTTAATTGCCAAAATGCCTGTTAATTCTCGTGTTCACCAACCAGATGGTGTTTTGCATGGAGGTGCGACAGCTGCTCTCGCAGAAAGTGTTGGAAGCTTTGCGTCTCATATATTTATGGATACTGAGAAATTTTTTATTCGTGGACTTGAGATTACCGCCAATCATATAAAAAGTGTTTCTGAAGGTTATGTGTATGCTAAAGCCTCTTTTTTGCATAAAGGTAGAACGACACAGTTGTTGGATATCAGAATAACCGATGACCATGACAATTTAATTTCAATTTGTAAGTTGTCAACCATTGCTCTTCCAAAAAAGAAATAGATATGTTGCAAGGCGATTTTTTCGACGCGCTTACATCAAGCTATAGTTTGCAAAAACCTTTTGTAGCCTATCGTAAGCCAAAAGAGCGTTTGGTTAAATGTTTGTGTCAACAAGACTCGGAGCTATATCATATTGAGGATTTCACTGAAAGCGGATTTGTTTTTGCTCCGTTTGATTCAAATAAAAAGTCAATTTTATTCCCATTGAAGTTTTGTGAGGTAAAGACTGTGCTATTTCCAGATACAAATGTTGAGGAAGATGTGTTTTTCAGAAAGCGAACCAATAAGATTGCGGAAAACTACAATAAACATATAGCATTAGTTGAAAAAGGGATAAATGAAATAGCCAACGGACAGCTAAAGAAAGTTGTGCTTTCTCGAATGGAAACTGTACCAATTTCTGAGGATAATCCAATCTCTATTTTTGAATCACTTTTAGTGTCGTATCCTGAGGCCTTTGTTTATATCTGGTATCACCCAAAAGTAGGGCTTTGGCTAGGAGCAACTCCTGAAACATTACTCAAGGTTGAAGGGCAACGTTTTAAAACAATGTCATTGGCTGGAACTCAACCTTACAAAGGGGCCTCCGAAGTTGATTGGGATCAGAAAAACCTTGAAGAGCAGTTGTGGGTTACCGATTTCATTGAGACTACTTTAAAACCTTATGTTCATAACATTCAAACGCATCAGCTTCAAACTGTTAGAGCGGGACAATTATTGCATTTAAAATCTGAGATATCGGGAAATTTTAATCCAAAAGCTTTGAATCAAATTATTGGCTACTTGCATCCTACACCAGCTGTCTGTGGTATGCCAAAGGATATCGCTAAGACTTTTATTTTGCAAAATGAAAGCTATGATCGCGAATACTATACTGGTTTTTTAGGCGAACTCAACATCAAAACTTCTAAGTCTAGAAACAGCAATAGGCGAAATGTTGAAAATAGTGCTTATTCGAGCTTGAAGATTAAAAGCGACTTATACGTCAATTTACGTTGCATGCAACTTAAGGCACAACAGGCCTTTATTTATGTTGGAGGAGGAATTACGAAAGATTCCGAACCGTTGGATGAATGGAATGAGACCGTTCATAAGTTACAAACCATGTTGGGTGTGTTACGGTAAAAGTAGTTATTCAATGAGCTTTCCATGGTGTCTTCCTTTCATATAGACAAAGACTAATAGGGATAATAATCCGAAAATAGAAAAACCAATAAATAAAGGTAATACAGAGGTTTTTACAAAGCTTCCAATATAGTTGGCGATTGGAACAGCCATGACCGTTGAAACAAATCCGTTGATAGCCGATCCTATTCCTGCAATATGACCAAGAGGTTCCATTGCCAAGGATCTCAAATTTCCAAATAGGAAACCAACAGCAAAAAACTGAAGTAAGAAGAAAAGGACTAATATATGTACGCTTGGATTTTGACCAGTGTAAAATATAGCTACATACAATATTGAAATCAAGGCAAAAGCAACACTGGCTTTATAGGCAATGTTGAAAGCACCAAATCGCATCACAAGTTGGCTATTGGTGAAGGTTGCAAAGCCAACGGAGAAGGCAGTGCTAGCAAAGATATACGGAAACATTTCCCCAAGCTCATATTGCTCTTGGAAAATCTGTTGGGACGTACTTAAATAGACCATAAAGGAACCTGTTATGAACCCTGAAACTAAAGTGAATGCTATGGCTTCGGGATGTCGAATGAACTCTTTGGCACCAGTGACAAATATACTAGGGGTAAATTTGATTTTATGCTCTGAAATCAAGGTTTCCGGTTGACGTTTCCAAAACCACAACACGATTAAAAGTCCGATTATCACATTAGCATTGAAAATCGCTTTCCAATCAAAGAAATCCAAGAGTAGTTGTCCGAATGTAGGAGCGACAATAGGGACAAGAATAAAAAACATCACGATAATAGACAATGCCTTTGCCATAAAATCTCCACTATACGTGTCCCGTGTCATTGCAATGGCGATTGTTCGAGGAGAAGAAAGTCCGATACCTTGAAAAATGCGTCCTACAATCATGATCTCAAAACTTTTGGTTGTAACGCAAACAACACTAGCGATCACAAAAATTAAAAACCCAAAATAAACCATTGGTTTACGACCAAAACTATCAGATAATGGTCCAAAAATGAGTTGCCCAAAACCCAAGCCCAAAAATATCATAGTGATTAATTTTTGGTTGTCACTTGGTTTTACCACTTGTAAAGTATGACCAATGTCAGGAAGGGCAGGTAATAAGGCATCGATGGATAGTGCAACAATAGACATCAATGATGCCATGAGTGCGATAAACTCAAATTTGAAACTTGGTTGTTTTTGCATGGCGCAAATTTAAGTCAATTCTTGAGCATGCAATGGCATTGATCATTGAATTAAAGAATACTGGAATCAAAAAAAGCTAAACCATCAGTGTTTTGAACTTCAGGTTCAGCTTATGCCTAAATCACATAACAGATAAAATTATCTTGTATAAGTAATTTCCATGGTTTTTATTTCCTTACCATCCATGACCATGAACATTTCAAAAATGTGCTTGTCTTTATCCAATAAAGTCAATACTTGCTTGATGTCTAAATCCTTACCAGTCATAGCATCAGTCATGGTGCCATTCATAGTAAGGGTTTTATTATCGTTGCTGAGCGTTCCATTCATTACTGAAATGCTGCTTGTCATGTTGTCTATCCAAGTTGAATTGAACACTTTTTTCACATTGTCAAATCCAACTAAGCCTTCACCGTTGAATTCCATGCCCATCATCATACCAGTATGGGTGGATTTTTGGAAAAGTCCATTCATTACCATCTCATTAATGGTTTTCATCTTAGATACCGATGGAGGCTGGGAAGGGTCCATCCACATTTTAACCTCTCCAACCCATTTACCGTCAAATTGGGATAGCCATTGGTGCTGTTCGCCTGGCATCATGCTCTGTTGCCATGCTTTCATTTCCTCAGGTGATTGTGAATTGCCTAAAGAGAAAACCAGAACAGTGATTACAGAAAGTAATAATCTTTTCATTGTGTGTTTTTTAGGATTAATAGATTTAAAAATAATAAAAAAGCATAACTCTAGCGAATCATATTTAGGCTATCTTTATCTTAAATTCTGAAAAAACATGCTTACCAACTCGCTAATTAAACTATTTAAAAGGGATTTGATGACGCTAAAAGCTGAAGTCAATCATTATGACTCTGAAGCTAATCTGTGGAAGACAGCTGAAGGGATTGCAAATTCCTCAGGGAATTTGTGCTTACATATTATTGGAAATCTAAATCATTTTATTGGAGCAACTTTGGGAAATACTGATTATCAGCGTCAACGTGATCTTGAGTTTTCTCAAAAGAATGTACCTCGAACCGAACTCCTAAAACAAGTCGATGATACGATTGTGATTGTTGAGCAGACCTTGTCAAATTTGACAGAAGCGGATCTGCAAAAGGAGTACAAACGGAACGTGTTTGAGTACACCATGACTACCGAATATTTTTTAATCCATCTAGTGATGCATTTGACTTATCATTTAGGGCAGATTAATTACCATCGACGATTATTGGACACTTAAGATATGAGAGGTTTTAGCCATTACCAAATTGAGCTATTACAGCCACAAGAATCTGAAGCCTTCTTTGGGTTGATTGACAGGAATAGATCACATCTTGAAGATTTTTTTGCAGGTACCGTTTCCAAAACCAAAACGCTTCAAGATGCCTTGGTTTATTGTGAAGATATTCAACAAAAGATCAAGAATAGAAGTTACTTTCCTTACATGGTTACCGATACAGCCACTAATAGGTTTGTAGGTTTGGTTGATGTAAAGCATATCGATTGGAACATTCCAAAAGCTGAGTTAGGCTATTTTGTGGATGAGGAGTATTCTCGCAAAGGCATCGCTTCAAAATCTGTAGGTCTTGTAATTGATATACTGCTCGAATCTTATGGCTTTAAAAAGCTGCTATGTCGTATAGGGAGTACAAATCTGGCTAGTAGGAAAGTGGCCATAAATAATGGTTTTGTATTAGAAGGAACGATACGTAACGACTACAGAACAACAAAAGGCAAAATTGTGGACTTGGATTACTACGGACGCGTTCACTAAAGAGATTTAAAGTGGAATATTGCCATGCTTTCGTTTAGGTCTATCCACTTCTTTTCCGTCTAACATTGCAAATGCCTTAATAAGTTTCCGTCTGGTATATTTTGGAAGAATCACTTCATCAACAAAACCACGTTCGGCTGCACTATACGGATTCGCAAACAATTCAGCATACTCTGCTTCTTTCTCTTTCCATTTGGCATCTTTATCTTCAGCAGATTTGATTTCCTTTTTGAAAATGATTTCAGCAGCACCTTTGGCACCCATTACTGCAATTTCGGCACTTGGCCATGCAAAATTCATATCAGCTCCAATATGCTTGGAATTCATCACGTCGTAAGCACCACCATAAGCTTTTCTTGTAATCACTGTGATTCTTGGCACTGTTGCTTCGCTGAAAGCATAGAGCAATTTTGCACCATGAACAATAATACCGTTCCATTCTTGGTCAGTTCCTGGTAAAAATCCTGGCACATCTTCCAACACTAAAAGCGGAATATTAAAGCAATCACAAAAGCGCACAAATCGGGCAGCCTTCTTCGAACTATTTACATCTAATACACCTGCTAAAAACATGGGCTGATTGGCAACTATTCCTATGGATTTCCCTCCTAAACGTGCAAATCCGACGATAATGTTCTCGGCATAATCCTTATGGATTTCATAAAAGGAATCCTTATCGATGATTCCCTCGATTACCTCATGCATGTCGTAAGGTTTATTAGGGTTTTCTGGAACAATTGATGCCAATTCTTCCCGAATTTCTTCATTAAGGTCAAATGGAACAGCTTTAGGAGTTTCTCTGTTATTTTGTGGTAAATAGCTCAGTAATGTTTTTACATCCTCAAGGCACTCAACATCATTCGAAGAAGTTTTGTGAGCAACACCAGACTTACTTGAATGTGTACTGGCACCTCCAAGTTCTTCACTGCTAATTTCTTCGTTGGTAACTGTTTTAACGACATTGGGTCCAGTCACAAACATATAGCTTGTGTTTTCGACCATTATCGTAAAATCGGTCATCGCAGGAGAATATACGGCACCACCAGCACATGGTCCCATGATGGCTGAAATTTGCGGAATGACTCCTGAAGCCCGAACATTGCGATAGAAAATGTCAGCATAGCCTCCAAGAGACCGAACGCCTTCCTGGATTCGAGCACCACCAGAATCGTTTAATCCAATAACAGGAGCACCGACTTTAACAGCTAGATCCATGATTTTGCAGATTTTCTCGGCATGCGTTTCGGATAATGATCCGCCAAAAACCGTAAAATCCTGAGCAAAGACATATACTAATCGACCGTCAATGGTTCCGTGACCAGTAACCACACCATCGCCATAGAACTTTTGGTTTTCCATACCAAAATCCTTGGTTCGGTGTGTGACCAAAGCTCCGATTTCCTCAAATGAGCCTTCATCTAAAACGTACATGACGCGCTCACGAGCAGTTAACTTTTTCTTGGCATGTTGCTTATCGATTCTAGCTTGTCCACCTCCTAAATTGGCTTGTTGTAGCTTTTCGTTAAGAGTTTGTATTTTGGATTCCATTTGATGTTGTTTATTAGTTGGGTTGTCACGATATCTTAAAAGTAAGTTGACGTATCAATTCCGATTTTAATTTATTTTGGGACTCTAAGTAATTTTTGTTCTTCAGTGTATCGTTTTATGGCAATCATAGCAGCAATTTTGGCTTCAGTTTCCTGATTGGCCTTCAAAGCTTCAGGAGAATAGTATTTTTTGACAAAATGTGTGTCGAAATCTCCACTTCGGAAAGCATCGTGTTCACATACAAAACTCCCAAAAGGAAGTGTGGTCTGAACACCTTCAACTTTATAATCCTTAATGGCTTCAATCATTAATTGAATTGCTTCTGCTCTTGTTTTTCCATAGGTGATGAGTTTTGAAAGCATAGGATCGTAATAAATGGGAATGTCCATGCCTTCTTCAAAACCATTGTCAACACGAATATTCTTACCAATTGGTAATTGGTAAGTTTCCAGGTTTCCAACGCTAGGCAGGAAATTATTCAATGGATCTTCAGCGTAAACACGAAGTTCAACAGCATGACCATTGATCTCAAGATCGTTTTGTGTGATCGGCAATGCCTCACCTCGAGCTACTCGGATTTGCAATTCAACCAAATCAATGCCTGTAATCAATTCGGTGACAGGGTGTTCGACTTGTAAACGGGTGTTCATTTCCAAGAAATAGAAATTATGATCGGCATCCAATAAGAACTCAACGGTTCCAGCACCCAAATAATCACAAGCTCTAGCGACGTTAATGGCTGCTTGTCCCATGCGTTCCCTTAGCTTAGGTGTTAATACACTGGATGGTGCTTCCTCAACCACTTTTTGGTGGCGACGTTGGACACTACACTCGCGCTCAAACAAATGAAGTACGTTGCCATGACTATCAGCCATGACCTGTATTTCGATATGACGAGGTGAAGCCACATACTTTTCTACAAAAACGGAACCATCACCAAATGCAGATGTTGCTTCACTAATGGCTCTCTTCATTTGCTCTTCAACATCTTTTTCTGCTTCCACGACACGCATGCCTTTTCCACCTCCACCTGCTGCAGCCTTGATAAGTATTGGGAACCCAATATCCTTGGCAATTTGAATGGCTTCTTTTGGATCGGTCACTGCATGATCAACACCAGGAACCATTGGGATATCGTAATCCTTAACTGCATCTTTTGCGGCTAATTTATCACCCATCATTTCAATGGCTTTGGATTTCGGACCAATAAAAATGATGTTATTGGCTTCACACAGTTCGGCAAACTCTGAATTTTCACTTAAAAAACCATAACCTGGATGAATCGCATCGGCATTCAAGGATTTGGCAACTTCTATAATTTTTTCGCCTTTTAAATACGACTGATTTGAAGGTGCCTCTCCAATAAGTACTGCTTCATCAGCATATTTTACGTGTGGTGAGTGACGATCGATCGTTGAGTATACGGCAACGGTTTTAATGCCCATTTTTTTAGCCGTTTGCATGACGCGAATGGCAATTTCCCCTCGATTAGCGATTAGTATTTTTTTCATGTTGTAATTTTCCGTGAAGGAATTGTTTTGATTCTTATGGTTTTTAGGTTTGCAATCGTGCTTGTTAACCTTATTCAAACTCTATTAACATTTGGTTTTTGTCGACGGCATTTCCTTGTTCAACTGCAATAGACTTTATAACTCCAGTTCTAGGAGAGGTAATGACATTTTCCATTTTCATGGCTTCTAAAATCAGAAGGGTGTCATCTTCGTGGACTTCCTGGCCGACTTTGACGTTAATTTCCAAGATAAGACCAGGCATTGGCGCTTTAATATTATTAACTGTTTTAGAACTCCCAACTTCAAAGCCCATATCTTTAATTTGAACATCTAATTCGTTGTAAATGTTTACATTGTATGTGTTATTGTTAACTATAACTTCATATGATTTGTTATGAAAATCAGAAGCTGCAATTTTGGCTTTAAATGAAGAATTCTGATGTAAAATGTGGTAGGAGCTAGGTGAAGTCTTGATGCTGTTTAGTTTGGCGTTTTCTGTTTCTGAAATATCAAAATCAAAGGTTTTATTGACATTCACCTTGAAGGATTGACTCATAAATAATGGTGTTTTATTGAGTTTATAAATATAAGGAAATATTAATATTCTAGTAAATACTGCTGTTCAGATTTCCTAAAAGGAACCTCAAGTTGTTTATGGGAAAAATTTAACTGTCGTTTGGTTTGAATTGCGAGTTCTTTTGATGGGTTTTTATGGCTTTGTGCGATAATATAATTCCTAGGATCAACGAAATGAAAGCACCAACCCATATTCCAGGAATGAAATCAATAAACAAGAAGAAATCGTAAAACCCATGAAAAGTCACAGCAAGTAAAAGTCCGAGTAAATTAAGTTGAATGCGCTTATTTGAAAACTTGGCTTTTCCCATAAAATATCCCATTAAAATTCCGAATGTCGCATGTGCTGGAACAGCAGTGAATGCTCTGAGAATTCCAGTGATATAACCACCTTCAATTACATAGAGCACATTTTCAGTAGCAGCAAATCCCATAGAAACCATTACAGCATACATGATACCGTCAAAAGGTTCATCAAATGCTCGCTGTGGTTGGGCAAAGAACCTAATGATGATGTATTTACTGAATTCCTCGGTTAGACCTACTACCAAAAACGCTTTCACAAACTGTTGAGGAACGCTGAATTTGTCTTTTAACGGCAAAACAATGTCCAATCCATAATAAATAATCGTGGTTATAATGATGCTCACTACGGCTCCCATCAAGAAATTCGCCAACAAAAGTCCTTTAGGTTCTTTGTCATACTTGTCCTTGTAATAGACATATAAAATGACAACAACAACAGGAGCAAAAGCGAGTAAGAGTAAGTTCATGATTTTAGTGTGGTGATTGATTAATTCGTTCAGCGATGGCATTTAAAACCATATTATAATAATGAACATTGGTTGCTACAAAATGATTATTGGTGCCAATATGTTCCAATAGCAACTCGAATTCTTGAAGACTGACATATTTTAAGGCTTCTACTTCGTCTTTTTGCGGAATTAACTCATTAATGTGTTTATGGGTTTCAGCAATATAGGTGTGATGGAATTCATTATCGATGATACCGTTTTCGTAAGATTGAAAACACTCAAAAACACCAATTTTATTGAGATGTTCTTCAGAAATATCCAGACCAATCTCTTCCTTGGTTTCACGAATGATGCCTTTTTCAGGTGTTTCACCAGCATCGATATGACCAGCCACTGAAACATCCCAAAGTAACGGACAGATTGTTTTAGTTGCAGCACGTTGTTGCAGTAGGATTTGTCCTTCCGAAGTGAACAGCCACAAATGGGCAGTATTGTGATAATATCCTTTTTTATGGATTTCAGATTTTAAAACGGCTTTTCCTGTAGGGTTTCCGCTTCTATCAACAACATCAATCAGTTCATCCATTTGTAGACTTTTGCGCTAAATGTTCTATTTGTGGATTGGTAAACAAACCGGTTTATAAGTTATTTGAAGCTATTCAAAATAAGAAAAAGTGTCGCCATCCTTGATCTTGAGCAAGGTTTCATAGATCATTCTGATGACGTTTTCCACGTCATCACGATGCACCATTTCAACGGTTGTGTGCATATAACGTAGCGGTAAGGATATCAATGCTGAAGCTACACCACCATTACTGTAAGCAAATGCGTCGGTATCAGTTCCTGTGGCTCTCGATAAGGCAGAGCGTTGGAAAGGAATCTTTTTGGCTTCGGCTGTATCAGTTATTAAATCACGTAGTTTTTGTTGAACCGCTGGAGCGTAAGCGACTACTGGGCCTTTGCCTATTTCGAGATGGCCTTCTTTCTTTTTGTCGATCATTGGTGTTGTGGTATCGTGTGTAACATCAGTAACAATGGCAACATTGGGTTTGATTGTTTGGGTAATCATTTCTGCGCCACGTAAACCAATTTCTTCTTGCACTGAATTGGTAATGTATAACCCGAAAGGCAATGTCTTTTTGTTTTCCTTCAACAATCGAGCGACTTCAGCAATCATAAATCCACCCATTCGGTTATCCAAGGCGCGACAAACGAATTTATCTTTATTAAGAATATGGAATTCATCAGGATAAGTAATCACGCATCCAACATGAACGCCTAGTTTCTCGACGTCTTCTTTAGTTGTACAGCCACAATCTATAAAAATATTATTAGGTTTTGGAGGTTCTTCCTTAGCTCTATTTCTAGTATGAATGGCTGGCCAGCCAAATACACCTTTAACAATCCCTTTTTTGGTATGGATATTCACAATTTTACTAGGAGCAATTTGATGATCGCTTCCACCATTTCTAATCACGTAAATGAGTCCGTTATCTGAAATATAATTCACATACCAAGAGATCTCGTCAGCATGGCCTTCAATAACCACTTTGTATTCGGCCTTCGGGTTGATCACGCCAACAGCTGTTCCATAAGTATCTGTGATAAACTCATCGACATAAGGTTTCAGGTAATCCATCCATAATTTTTGTCCGTCCCATTCATAACCGGTAGGAGCGGCATTGTTTAGGTATTTTTCTAGGAAGTCAAGTGATTTTTTATTGAGTATACGTTTTTTTGCCATGTTGGATGTTTTAGTATTTGTGTAAAAATAAAAAGGAATATTCTGTTTTTAGAGGCATACTAAAAGTTTTTGTAACAAAATCAACTATTTTTACACCTATTCGATTTTAAAAGCGATTCTAACAAAACTAAAACTACATGAAATTAGTCATTCAAAATCTTACCAAAACTTATAAAAATGGGGTCAAGGCCATTGATAATCTCAATCTCGAAATTGGGACAGGAATGTTTGGCTTACTAGGTCCTAATGGAGCGGGAAAGTCCTCGTTGATGAGAACCATCGCAACCTTGCAGTCACCTGATTCTGGATCTATTCATTTTGGTGACATTAATGTTTTGGAAGATAAAATGGCACTCAGAAAATTGTTAGGCTATTTACCGCAATCGTTTGGTGTGTATCCAAAAATGTCTGCCGAAGCTTTGTTGGACTACTTCGCGACGCTTAAAGGGGTGAGTTCTAAGACAGAACGTCAAGCCTTGGTAAAGGAAGTGTTGGAAATTACCAATTTGTATGACGTTAGAAAGAAGCATGTGGCAGGATATTCTGGAGGAATGAAACAGCGTTTTGGTATTGCTCAATTGCTATTGAATAATCCAAAACTCATTATAGTTGACGAGCCAACTGCTGGTTTGGATCCAGCTGAAAGAAGACGCTTTTTAAATGTGCTTCGAGAAGTTGGAACCAATTGTACGGTCATTTTCTCTACTCATATTGTTGAAGATGTCAAGGAGTTGTGTAATGATATGGCCATTTTGAATGGTGGACGCATTTTAAAACATGCAACACCTTCCGAAGCAAGAAAAGAACTGATAGGTAAGCTTTGGACTAGAACTATTGCAAGGGATGATTTAGAGGAAAATGAAGCCAAGTATAATGTATTGTCCTCAAGTTACAATGAGGATAATAGCTTAAACATACGTGTGTTTTCTGAAGAAAAGCCTGACGTGGATTTTAAAACTTCGGAACCGCAATTAGACGACGTGTATTTTATTGCTTTAAAGCAAGATGAACCTGTGTTAAGCTAATTAGACCTATCCAACATTAAAACACCATCTATGTTTTCGACAATATTTATACACGAATTGAGGCACTGGTTAAAGAAACCAGCGTTTTATATTTACATGACAATATTCTTTTTGCTGTCTTTGTTTTTTGCAGCAGAAACAGCTGGTATATTTGATAGTGTAACAGCCACTACAGGTTCGTCTAGAATCGTAAACTCTCCAATAGGAGTGACCAACCTGTTTATAGGTTTGTCAATCTTTATATTTTTCTTGTTTCCATCAATAATAGGTGTCTCGGTATATCGCGATTACAAAAGTGAAATGCACACCATTTTGTATTCCTATCCATTTACAAAAGCGAATTATCTTTTTGCCAAGTTTTTTAGTTCTATAGTCATCGTTACTTGCATTGTCATGATGATTGGGATTGGTATGTTTATTGGCTATAGAATGCCAGGCACCAATTCAGAACTCATCACAGGCTTTGATTTAAAGTCATATTTTGATGCGTATTGGTTGTTTATTCTGCCCAATATTCTGTTGTTTGGCGCTATTGTTTTTGCCGTAGTCACTTTTACGAGGAACATTGCCGCTGGTTTTATCACTATTATTTTATTGCTTTTTGTACAAGGCCTAACAGAAAGTTTTCTCTCAGATCCAGAATTCCGCTATGCTGCAGCATTGGTTGATCCATATGGTGGTGCAGCCATACAATACTACACACGTTATTGGACGGTTGCCGAACAAAATGAACTCCGTATTCCAATCAAGGAAGTAATATTATACAATCGTCTAATTTGGCTAACAGTCGCAAGTTTGATTTTTGGTTTGGTGTATAAAGTTTTCTCCTTTAGCCAAAATGCTATTTCGATATCTTTTTTCAGAAAGGATAAAGGCGAGCGCTCTACGAAGCGAAATTTCGGTGGCATTACTCGAATTGATTTGCCGAAAGTGGGTTTTGATTATTCCTTTATCCAAAATTTAAAGACCACCTGGAGAATATCCAATATCGAATTCAAGTATATTGTTAAGAGTTGGCCTTTTATATGTATCATTCTAGTAGGCTTAATTTTAGTGTTGATCTCCTTGGCCGACATTGCTAATCCTTATGGAACAAGTACTTACCCAAGGACTTGGCGTATGTTGAGAGGAGGAGCTTTGTTTACGCTCTCCATAAATATCTGTACATTTTTGTATGCTGGTTTACTGGTAAACAGAAGTAAAATAAGTAGAATGAACGGTTTGGAAGATGTTACTCCAATTCCGAATTGGTCTTTGTTTTTATCAAAATTTATTGCCATCATTAAAATGCAATTGTTGTTATTGTCTGTAGTGATGGTCGCAGGTATTTTGTTTCAACTTTACAAAGGGTATTACGATATAGAACTTGGTTTGTATGTGAAGGAACTGTTTGGATTACGTTCCCTAAATTATATGGTTTGGGCCTTTTTGGCCTTGATGGTTCAGACTTTGATCCGCAATCCGTATCTAGGATTGTTCGTGATGATTGTATTATCTATTGGAATTCCATTGCTTTCTTTGGCAGGTGTAGAACAAGACCTGTTCAAGTATAATGAAGGCCCTGGATTTAGATATAATGACATGAATGGTTATGGCGATTCATTAGGTCGTTATATACTGTATAAATTATATTGGGTGCTTTGTGGTTTGTCACTTATGATTGTTGCATCGCTGTTTTGGGTGAGAGGGTTGCCTCAATCTTTCAAAGAGCGTATCTTGATAGCTAAATCACGGTTTAAAACTCCAATAGCCATCGCTTTAGGCATTTTTGCCCTAGGCTTTTTAATGCTTGGATTTAGTATTTTTAAAGCAACAAATATTGACGAAACGAGGTATTCTTCCAAAGAGGTTGAACAATTGCGAGTGGATTGGGAAAAAACGTATAAGAAATACGAACATGCTCATCAACCTCGAATCGTTTCGGTAAAAACAAATTTGGATATTTTTCCTGACACTAGGGACTTCAAGGCTTCAGGAGAATATGTTCTTGTCAATAAAACCGAACGCGCTATAGATAGCATTTTCTTGAACCATAATGATTACCCAAGTACTTTTGAGTTTGATCGTGCCCATGATTTGGTATTGGAAGATACCATTTATGATTTTGATATTTATCGGTTAAAACAACCAATGGTAGTAGGAGATACTATGCGTTTGCAGTTTGAAGTACACAACAAGCCGAATACCATGCTTAATAAAAATTCGCCTATCGTTTCCAACGGAACATTCGTTAACAATTTTGAGCTGTTCCCAAGTTTGGGTTACAGTAGTGCGCGAGAATTGACCGATGACCAAACACGTAAAAAATACGATTTGCCGCCTAATGCGTTACGACCTCACCCAAGTGACTCCACTGCATTAGGCAATACGTACATTTCCAAGGATAGTGACTGGATTGATTTTGAAACCACAGTGAGTACTTCAAGCGATCAAATTGCTATTGCGCCTGGTTATCTTCAGAAGGAATGGACAGAAGATGGTCGACGCTATTTTCACTATAAAATGGATAGCAAAATCCTGAATTTTTATGCCTATAATTCAGCCAAATACAAAGTGAAACGCGATACATGGAATGATGTCAGTCTTGAGATCTATTATCACGAAGGGCATGAATATAATTTGGAGCGTATGATGGAAGGCATGAAGGCATCGCTTGAATACAATAGCGAAAACTTCAGTCCATATCAACATCGTCAATTGCGTATTGTGGAATTCCCAAGCGGAAGTTTTGCGCAGTCATTCCCAAATACCATTCCATTTGCAGGTGATGCAGGCTTTATCGCCGAAGTTGATGATAGTGAAGAAGGAGGAGTTGACTACACATATGCGGTTACGGTTCATGAAGTGGCACACCAATGGTGGGCACATCAGGTTATTGGAGCCGATGTTTTGGGTGCGACGATGCTTTCTGAAAGCCTTTCAGAATATGTGTCGCTAAAAGTTCTTGAAAAGGAATTGGGAAAATCCCAAATGCGTAAATTCCTGAAAAAATCATTGGATGATTATTTGACGGCAAGAACCTTTGAAAGCAAACGGGAAAAACCTTTGATGTATAACGACGGACAAGGCTATATTCGTTATCAAAAAGGCTCATTGGTGTTTTATGCCTTAAGCGATTATATTGGAGAATCTGTACTTAATAATGCGCTCAAATCCTATGTTGAGAAAGTGAAATTTCAAGATCCACCTTACACCACATCCATCGATATGGTAAATCATATCAATGCGGTTACGCCAGACAGTTTGCGATATGTCATCAAGGATATGTTCGAGACCATTACCTTGTATGATAATAGAATTGTAGATGTAACTTCCACTGAAATGGACAATGGAAAATATAAAGTTGACATCGAATTCAATGTTAGTAAGT
The DNA here is from genome assembly GCA_030432635.1 of Bacteroidia bacterium. Classification (GTDB taxonomy): domain Bacteria; phylum Bacteroidota; class Bacteroidia; order Flavobacteriales; family Flavobacteriaceae; genus Psychroserpens. The sequence goes on from JAUIMB010000021.1 coordinate 18,239, forward strand.
ATCGTAATAACGAAAAAGGAAAGCGGTATTATTCCGAAGAAGGACGTGATTCTATTTCTTATCTAGCTGACGGGAAGAAACGACCAATACATTCGGTACAATTGGAAGATTATATCGACATTGGAATATTTGCTGAAAGTCAGGATGAAGATAAGAAGGAAAAAGTGCTGTATCTCAAAAAGCATAAGATTACTGAAATCAATAACACAATATCCATAATTGTTGATGAGAAACCAACCGAAGTAGGAGTAGACCCATACAACAAATTGATAGATAGGCAATCAAATGATAACCGACAGAAGCTCTGATTAAATTTGTATTTAAAACTTGGAAGGTTTCAACGGCACATAGTTCTGTGAGATTTGTCACAATCTTCCGTGATTCATATAATATTAACAAGAAATAAAGGTTTTAAAAGACACAAATACGTAATTTTGAACTCAAGATCGATCACAATTGGAACGGTTTTAGATATGTCCTAAATATGAAATCATTTGTTTGCCTTATATTATGCTTGCCTTTGTTGGCGTTTTCGCAAACTGAACCTGTCGAGCAGGATTCTACAAATGTGCAATACTACTATGTCGAAGGCGACTCGATTCCAAAAACGGCCATAGATCTTAATGAGGTCTTATTGTTGCACAAACTTAAGTTTTCGAACAAGGAAGAGCGTATCAAATATTTAATATTGAAACGTAAAACACTTAAGGTGTATCCTTACGCAAAATTAGCAGCCGATCGTTTGATGAGTTTGAATGAACGCTTGGCAACATTAGACAGCAAACGCAAACAGAAACGATACGCAAAAAAAATACAAACATATATTGAGGACGAATTTTCTTCTGAACTCAAAAAGTTAACACGAACCGAAGGTCAAATTTTAGTCAAGCTCATTCATCGTCAAACCGGAAAAACAACTTATGATCTCATTAAGGAACTACGAAATGGTTGGCGTGCTTTTCGATTCAATGTTACTGCCAGTCTTTTTGATATTTCATTAAAAAAGGAGTTCGATCCAATGACCGTAAAAGAAGACTTTTTAATCGAGGATATTTTGGAACGTGCCTTTCAAAATAGACAGCTTGAACGTCAAGATCCAGCCCTTGATTTTGATTATTACGACCTTACCGATAAATGGTTGCACAATAAGGCTACTGTTGAAACTCAAAATTAATGCGTGTACAAAGCCAATTAGAAGAACGCCTAAATTCATGGAGCCATGGTTTGGGAGCCGTATTGGGAGTTGCTGGTTTGGTATTGCTCATTCTATTTTTACAAAAACAGGTGCCTTATGCTTTGTTTAGTGTCATTGTTTACGGCATCTCCATCATTGTGTTGTTCTTGGCTTCTACGTTTTATCATGCGACCAAAAATGATAAGCGGAAGCACTATTTCAGAATTTTTGACCATATCAGTATTTATTTGCTTATTGCAGGTACCTATACACCTGTATTGCTAATTATGTTACCCGATAGTTTAGGTTGGATTCTGTTTTGGATCGTATGGGGAATTGCGGCTTTCGGACTTATTTTAAAGTTGTTTTTTACAGGTAGGTTCGAAACTTTTTCGGTCATTTTGTATATTGTAATGGGTTGGCTAATTGTTTTTGATTTTTCGAAGTTAGCAGATCGAATGGCCACAAACGGATTGTATCTCTTGTTTGCAGGAGGTGCTTTTTATACCCTAGGTATAGTGTTTTACGCCATAGAAAAAATACCCTTCAATCATGTGATATGGCATTTTTTTGTCTTGGGTGGAGCCATATGCCACTTTTTCATGATTTATTTTTATGTGATATAATCAGTAATGAACTATAGGAATTTAGCCGTAGCACTTTTAATCTTCATCAGCTTTCAAGTAACCTTAGCTCAGCAACGTAATTATGAGGTATTGGGCAATTTGATTTTGAAGTCGGTAGTTGAAAAAGATGTCAAATTGTTTAAATCACTAATTATTCCTGAAGAAGCTGTTTGGGAAAACTTCAAGAAAATCTATGGAGCAGAATGGTCAAAAGCGGAAGAGCAACAAGCGTATTTAAGTCTCCCAGAAAATTATAGAACCACTGTTGAGAAGGATTTTATGCTCAAATATAATATCATGGCTTCAAAAGTTGAGCTTTTCGACCTTGATTTTGATTCTATGACCTACGAGGTTTTGAATGAACAGGATCGTTATGATAGGGAAATGGGAGTCAAACGCATCTTTGCGACCATTGACCATCCAAAGTTTAAATATTTTTCCTTCGGAATGATTAGTTACAAAGACAAGGATTACTTGGTTGATTCTAGAGTCGACATTACGGAAGTCAATAAATACTCAGAGCGCAATTTTCTGAATAATGTCGTTATGATGGCTAACAGTAATGGAGAATTGCAGTCTGTCGGTAAGTTCAAGATAGCATCCAATAAAGCTGATGCTGAAGTGTTTCAATGCATTATTGACAATCTAATCTTGTTTGGTGTAGACGATACCTATGTCAGCAAAGATCAAAGTAAACCATCCTTTATAAAAGGAAGCTGGCAATTTCCATATCGCATTAATGATGTAGAAACTTATGTTGGTATGGTCAGTTTCGATTTTGAATATACGCTGCAACAAGGCGAACTTGCCTATAAATTTGACAACTATCAACACACTAGGGATGGTTCAGGTTTTAGATCACTAGGTTTGATACCTTATAAGTATAATGATCGTGTCGCAAAGGTATTCGAGCAAAATGACTTCTATGAAATACTTTACGATACAAGGGTTAATGTGAAAACTGCGATCAAGTACCTTAAACAAGCTACAGATCGATGTATCAATAATTAAAAATGATGTAACTGTAATTAGGGTGTCGTTTATCTTAAAAAACGATGCACTGTTGTTTTTTATCATTGATAATCAGCACTACACCTATTATTTTTCCTTCTGAAAAGATCAAATATCTATATTGGCTTTTCAAATTTTAGCGATGTCACACCATTATTCAAAATGGGTTAAAAAGGGAGCCAAGGGATTTTGTTATGCTCTGCTTTTTATCCTATCCTTTCCTTTAATTGCCCAAGACAATTGTTACACAATTATCAATGAGGAGGTCATAAATGACAAAGAGCATAAGTACCGTATCTACAATATGGTGATTGATACTTGTAATGGAAAAAAAGTGAAGTCTGCATATGTGGTTAGGGATGCTTATAAAAAATTTAAAACGCTGCAATCAGAAAACGACATCATACTTGTTGCTGCAGCATCCTATTCATCTTCTATATTTGATTCTATAGGAAAACCCGTGGGTTTTTGTTCAGAAAAAGGTGCTATTCTTAATAAAATGCCAAACGATACCATGGACGGTTTGGTAATTTTGAACACTAAAGACGTTTCTGACCAAGTTATAGAGGTGGTCGATTTAGATGAAAATTTAAAACAATGTGATGATATTGCTTGTGAAACACATCCCACACATTTAAACATACGTGAGAATCCTTCAGATACTTATGGGTTTATGTCTTTAGTTAAAGACCAGAGCCTGTCTTGTTTTCAAACCCATTTGTTGTATTCCCACAATAAAACCTACGAAGAAAATTTCAGGTCTTTAAACAATGGTACGAGCGATAGATGTAGACGGTTTTTAATCCTTTGTCAAAAGAATAATGTTAAACATCATATAGTTGTAGACCATATTTCTGGTGATTATTTAATGCAAGCTGCCAAACGCTGTTTTGATTATATTAAGGGGCAAGGCTATGAGATTCGGTATATATTAAATTTAGACACGGGAAACAAGGACATTTTTCATGCGTTCAATGGTAGCCATCTGGAAAACTTGCGACCAAACCCAACGGTTAACACAGCTGTTTTAGAGAAAGCAGTGAGTCTGGTAATCTATTATACTGAAAAGCAAAAATATAGTATGCAATGATGTTCTTTCGATTTACTTTAGGCATTCTGAGCGTGTTATTGTCCTTTCAAATGGGTTTTTCACAATCTACATTGAGCAAGGAGGACATCATCAACTTTTCTTCCGAGGACATCGACCGACTTAATTTTGAAGCGTTTACAATTGCTGATTTTTCAAAAACCTTTGATGTTGCTGAAGCTCTGATAAACGATTCGACTAATACCGATTATCGTATCAAAGGCACCAATGTGTTGGCAGCATTGGCAAAAGAACTGCATTTAAAAATAAAGCACAAACAATTCGATTTGGATGCTGCTGATACTGAGATGATCCTAAGGAAATTTGAGACACAGTCGTATTATATCAGTCGTCCTACACCTGGTCAGTTTTTGAAACTCATGAAATACACTTGTCAAGGAGATTACACCCATATTTATGACCGTTTTCAAAAGAGCCCTTTTTTTGTGCCTACAATATGTGCATTGGTGATCTATGCTTTTGTGTTAATCTTTTGTATCGTTAAACGAAAGCATGGCTTGTGCCTTCGATTTGTAAAGCTTTCAGTCATTGGATTGATTCTATTTGTGAGCCTTGTTGTGATATTCAAATTCACTTGCGACAATAATATCAAGGACTATTCTTTCTACGGAATAACAATGTAGTTTATGATTTTCTTTTGTCGGTTTTCAGCATATAAGAAAAGAATGCCAAACCGAAAATAATAAAAGCCCATCGCAAGATAAGGGTAGTGTACTCAACAATATCAAAGAGTTTTCCAAAATTTACCGAGCTCATGTATTCCGTTTTTGAGAGATCATCGAAGAGTATGGATAAATGCCAATCAGAGATTCTTTCAGTATAAAACTGAAGAAAAATGGCTATTATGAGACATAAGATTAAGGTTAGCTTCGGAATGGTTGGCGCAATACCTGTTCGAGATTTTCTTTTGGCAATTAGTGCCAATAATACAGCAGTAACACCGTAAGTAATGATAGCAAAACACGGAATGTAGTAGGAGAACCTTCTAATTCTATAACCATGCTCAAGTCCGTAGTGCATATATGCAAAAACAGCAGTTTCAAGAATGGATACTATTGCGGTAATGACGACAAAGCCATATAGCATGAATGAGAGAGAAGAGTAACGCGATTGGGTCATGATTTGGGTATTAGTTTCCATGCTGTTTTTAAGGGAATTTTTATCATATCACCTGTGCTGAATTCAGAAGCACGAATGGTCGCGTATTCATTGCTCATGAATACGATTTCAGCGTTAAAATAATTTTGGTTATTGGTATTGATCTTTTCTTTGATTATGACTTCTATTTCCAAATCATGGTTGTTTTGGTAGGTCCAATCGATATCTGGACAAAAATAGTCAACTGCATTTTCATGCTCATCTATTGGTAGTTGTACAGAGATGGTATCATTGATTTCAATGTTTTGAAAGTTATGTGTCGCTTGTTGATTTTGGATTGCATCACATGAGTGGATAGGAGACCAATAGGATGTCATAATATTGATTTCTTCAGTGATATTGATATCAACATCATTGAGATAATTTTGATACATATTAATTATCAGTCCGTACTTATCAGTTGTACCATTGACACCAAGAGAATCAAGGTAAACGTTGACGGTTTCCCATTTACCATCATTTTTTGAAAGTTTTGATTCGATGTCTTCCTGAATCTCTAATTTGTGATAAAACGGTGGAAATCCCTTGTCAACTTCCAATTTTAGCTTTGTGATATCATTCGTGTTCATGGACTTATCCAAATACCTGAAGGTGGAATTTAATTCCTCAGGGACATAGGCATCCTTTTCACATGCGCACAGAAGAAGGACAAAAACATAGGTGAGACGTAGGATTTTCATAACAAGTCGAAATATAGTAAATGGATACTAACGACAAGAAAATTACCGACAAGTGGTTGTTTTTATGGCTCTTAGCACTTATTACGCATCCAAGATATCACGATATTCCTCAAAAAAAGCCTCAAACAGATCCATATTCTTATTGAAGAACAACATAACATTCTGCCATGTGTTTTTGTTGTGAATGGACACTTTTTCGTGCAACGGTAAATATACTCTGGAAATCTCCTTACCATTCTCAAGAAAGAATTCCTCTTCAAATACGACATCAGGTAAGTATTCATCCCTTAAAATAGATTCAAGAGCTTTCAGTTTTTCCCAATACTTGATTCGGTTTTCTAGATCATCTTCTAAATCCAAAGCTATTAATGCTTTTTTGGTGTCAAAATGGAATTTGAAGGCGAACCCTTTTAGTTTTGTATTGTATAGAATCCATTTCCGAGGAAACGACTTTCCAAAACTTGTCCAAAATTCTTGTCTGAGTATGCGACTTTCTTCCTTTGAAAACATACAAAATCAAATTACGTAAGCGATACCAATACCTGATATGATCACAACTAATTTTGAAAGATTGAACTTATGGCCTTCGCTGCTTTCAAATAATATCGTAGTTGAAATATGAAAGAAAATACCAATAACCAAGGCATTGATTCGCATTAGGTAATTCACAGGAATTTCAGAAGTGTTTGAAATTAATGTTCCCAAGGGTGTCATCAAAGCAAATAGAATCAAGAAAATCGCAATTTGCAGCTTGCTAAACTTGGATTGAATTAAAAAAGCCGAGATTAATGCGGCAATAGGAATTTTATGGATTAACACACCATAGACCATGTCATTATGCTGATGTATGGGAAACCCCTCTAAAAGACTGTGAAAGCACAAGCTAATGAATAGCAACCAAGGGAAGGCAGTTTCATTTTTATGAATATGAACGTGTCCATGTTCGGCACCTTTTGAGAAAAATTCCAAGATGATCTGAAGCAAAATACCACACATAACAAAGAGTCCTACGACTTTTGCGTCTAAATGCTCATATACTTCTGGCAATAAATCAAAAAGCGTCAAAGCCAACAAGAATGATCCACTAAAGGAGAGTAGTAGCTTTGTGTAGATGGCATTTTTATGCTTACTAAGTATCGCAATGATGATACCTAGAATTACAGCATATAATGGAAATAAGTATTTGTTCATGATTGTTTTCCGAGTAACAGTAAATCCTTGTTCTGTTGATGAATACGTTTTATTTGAATATCATGATTAAGCGTTCAGATGTCTTACTGTCAAAGCGCCTTAGTTTGTAATCTCCAAACACATCCAATAAATACACGCCAGCTTTTTCAAATAACGCCTCAAAATCCGATAAGGTAAACGCTCTAACACGTTCATTGTATGTGAAATCCTCATTGTCATGGTTAAAGGAGATGGTTTTTATTATATAACCATCTATAACTTGACGTTTCATATGAAAATCAATGCCTTCCACAGTTTTCGTATCCTGTTCAACCAAATGCTCAATAACAAAATTACTGTTCATAAAATCGATAACACCAAAGCCTTGCGCATTTAAATTGGACTTTATGGCTTCAATCGTTTTGAGGTTGTCATCTTCATTTTCAAAATATCCAAAACTTGTAAACAAATTAAAAACGGCATCAAACTGTTTGTGATATGGTTTGCACATATCATGGACCTCAAAATGAAGGGTGTCATTTTCAAATTGTTTGGCGTAAGCAATGCTGTTTTCTGATAAGTCCACACCTGTGACATTGTATCCAAGACCATTTAAGTAGACGGAATGTCTTCCTTTACCGCAAGCCAGATCTAAAACCGTTCCACCTTCAGGGAGATTCAAATACTCCGAAAGGTTGTCCATAAATATTTGTGCTTCTTTATGGTCTCTGTCTTTATAGAGGATATGGTAAAAATTCGTGTCGAACCACGAAGCAAACCATTGTTGGGTGTCTTTAGTCATATATTTAGTTGTTATCCATACCGTAAACAAACGTATCGATATGAAATAAACATTTCAAAACAGTCTCTTGGTTGCCACAAAAATACTCTATTTTTGTCATCTAGTCTAGCATAAGCATTACAGCATGGATGATAATTATAAAATGGTGGCAAAAACCTTATATGGTTTTGAGGAACTTCTCGAACGTGAGCTCATTCAATTGGGTGCAATGGACGTCAAAAAGGGTATTAGAAATGTAAGTTTTGTAGGAGATAAGGGCTTTATGTACAAGGCAAACCTTGCATTACGAACTGCTATTAAAATCTTAAAGCCTATTAAAACCTTTCGCGTTGTTAGCGAACAGGATCTTTACGATCGTGTGTATAATATGCCGTGGCACAATTATCTGAAACCAACGGGAACCCTTGCTGTTGATGCTACAGTTCATTCTAAAGTGTTCACACATTCCAAATATGTGGCGTTAAGGACCAAGGATGCCATTGTGGACAAATTTAGAAACACAGAAGGGCAACGGCCAAACGTTGATTTGCGTTTTCCAGATGTTAAAATCAATGTGCATATTGACCGACAGGTCTGTACCGTTTCGTTGGATACATCAGGTGAATCCTTGCATAAACGAGGCTATAAATCGGCCACCAATATCGCTCCAATAAATGAAGTGTTGGCTGCAGGAATGGTCCTGCTATCGGGTTGGGATGGTCAATGTGATTTTATGGATCCCATGTGTGGCAGTGGAACCATATTGGCTGAAGCAGCAATGATTGCGTGCAATATTCCGCCAAATCTCATGCGCAAGGAATTTGCTTTTGAACGATGGCAGGATTGGGATGTTGATTTATTTGAAAAAATTGAAGAATCGCTTTTGAAGAAAACCAGAGACTTCCATCATAAAATCATTGGCTATGACAAAGCACCAAGTGCAGTATCTAAGGCTAAAGCCAATATAAAGAATGCGCATTTGGACGAATTCATAACCATAGTACACGAAGATTTCTTCAAAACCCAAAAAAGTGGTGACGCCAAGTTGCATATGGTATTTAATCCGCCTTATGGAGAGCGATTGGATATTGATATGGAAGCCTTTTATAAAAATATAGGCGATACCTTAAAGCAAGGTTATCCTGGAACTGACGCCTGGTTTATTACCTCTAACTTAGAAGCTATAAAGCATGTTGGGTTAAGGCCTTCGCGCAAAATCCATCTATACAATGCAAAATTAGAATCGCGCTTGGTTAAGTACGTCATGTATGAAGGGAGTAAGAAAGGAAAGTATATGAACGAATAGACATGTTGTTCGTTATTAGTTCTCTCCATTATCAACAGCGACTTTTTTATCTTTTTTATATATAGGAATAAGGTACGATAAGGTATATCCAAACCCAATGCCAAATCGACCACTGTCATAAGTTCTGTTAAATCCTGGAACGTATAGGTTTTCTAATCCGTTTGGCTCGTTTTCATTGACCATGGCTTTAATTTGAACGTTGAGTCCTGCAAAAAGATTAGTCAATAACTCGGCTTTGAGACCAAGCATTAGTTCAGCCCAAATGGCTGTAAGTCCTTTAAATTCACGGTTCGGATTATCGGTAAATTGATTCTGCCAATACTGATCGGTATTATAAACCGTAAAGCTATTGAGACTTTGGTTAAAAGTACTCACACCACCTCTAAAGCCAAAGAATATCATGTTCTGCATATCGAGCCAATTGGTATAGGAGTTATAATCAATACCAGCTTTAAAATAGCTACCCGTTGCAGTCACATCCAAAAAACTTGTGGCAATGCGACGTTCTTCAGTTCCTAGCTCTCCTGCGAGATACATTCGTTTGGTCAATCTATAATCACCATTGATCTCAAAACCTGTGTAATCATCGTCAATGGCAGTTCGCAAAATTTTGCCAATATCAGCGCCAAGCCTGAGACCATACTTTTGCTTAAATACTAAAGTGTCTGAAGTCCTTTCAGGATTCTCATTAGATTGCGATTGGGATGCCATAGGAAACAGCATCAAAAGCATGAGGCTAATGGTAAATAATGACCTGTGCTGCAAATTCATCTTCTATTCGTTCGTTAATAATTTCAAAGCTCGTAATCCAATTATCACCATCATTCTCTTTACTAATACCTCCTGGAGGCGAAAGGTCAAAAACACTCTTGTAGCCACAAGCTCGTGATACATATACAAACTCAGGAGTGTACCTCACTTCAATGACATCTATATTTGGTTCATCATCAGGATTGTCATTAGTGGCATAATCGGAATCCTTTATCAATTGAAAACGGGAAACGGTTTCTATATTTTCATTTTGGAAACGCAACGGTAATACAATAGAATCTGGGTTGGTAGTATTCACAGGAATTAATTCCCCAACGGAGTCATCATCATTTAATCCTGCAATGGTAAGTTGCCGTACGTTTTTAAATTCATCCTGATCTGAAATATCATAAAACCTAATAATAAGATGCGGTGTTGTTGGAGTATCTGCCGGACAAATATCATCTTTCTCGCAACTCCAAGTTAAAAGAGCAACAAAAGAAATTAATGAGAGTATGATCAGTAGTCGTTTCAATATTTCTGTATTCAGTATTTAGTATGTTTAAAATTTCGTATTTATGGTCAGAATGCTAATTCCAGCTTTATTTTCGTTTTTCCAAAAGTACAACATTCTCTACATGATGCGTTTGCGGAAACATATCCACAGCTTGAACTCTCACAATATCATAATGGGCTTTCATTAATGCCAAATCTCGAGCTTGTGTTGCGCTATTGCAACTTACATAAACTATTTTTTTTGGTGCGATATTTAATATTTGATTAACAACGTCTTTGTGCATACCATCACGAGGTGGATCGGTAATGATGACGTCTGGTTGACCGTTTTGCGTAATAAATTGCGCGTTAAACACGGTTTTCATATCACCAACATAGAAGTCAACGTTTTCGATGCCATTTAATTGTGCATTTTGCCTTGCAGCTAAAATAGCGTCAGGTACCGCTTCAACACCCACAACATGTTTGGCCTGTTTGGCTACAAATTGCGCAATGGTTCCGGTTCCAGTATATAAGTCGTAAACGAGCTCATTGCCCTTGAGGTCAGCGAAATTACGCGTTATTTTGTAGAGTTCATAGGCTTGAGCTGAATTGGTTTGATAAAAGGATTTTGCATTAATTTTAAAACGCAATCCTTCCATTTGTTCAAAAATATGATCACGTCCTTTATAGCATATTACCTCTTGGTCATAAATGGTGTCGTTACCTTTGTTGTTGATAACATATTGCAAGGAGGTGATCCCTGGAAATGTATCAGCAATGAAGTCAAGTAATAATTCCCGTTTTGTTTTGTGATCACTATAAAACTGAATCACCACCATAATTTCTCCTGTTGATGACGTTCGTATCATCATGGTGCGTAATAATCCTGTTTGCTGACGAGTGTTGAAAAATTCAAAATTGTTTTCAATTGCAAAATCCCTAATGGCATTACGAATGGCATTTGAAGGGTCTTCTTGCAGCCAACACTTATTGATGTTCAATATTTTGTCCCACATTCCAGGAATATGAAACCCTAAGGCATTTCGATTACCTAATTCCTCGTCTGATTCTATTTCGGCTTGGGTCAACCATCGACTGTCACTGAACGAAAACTCCATTTTGTTACGATAAAAATAGGTCTCAGCTGATCCGAGAATAGGTGTCACTTCTGGCAGGTCCAAATGACCAATGCGTTTGAGATTATTAATGACTTCGTTTTGCTTATACTCTAGCTGAAATTGGTAGTCCATGTGCTGCCATTTGCAACCGCCACAAACACCAAAATGCTCACATTTAGCTTCGGTTCGCTTATCTGACAGTTTGTGAAAAGCAGTGGCTTTACCTTCAAAATAGGCTTTTCGCTTTTTAAACGTCTGAATATCCACAACATCACCAGGAACAGCATTCGAAAGAAAGATCACGCGACCATCAGGAGCCTTGGCAATTGTTTTGCCTTTCGCTCCAGCATCAATTACTTCTACATGTTCAAAAAATTGTCGTTTGTTTTTTCGTCGTGCCATGCGGCAAAAATAATAATCATAGGAGATAATCACTACGGAAATAGGATTATCTTTAAATTCCAAATGAAATTTTGGATAAAACCATTATGCTGCAACTTTTTTTAAATAAAATTGAACCTTTTGTGGAATTTTACGTCTTGGTGATATAGTACTCATTTTGACGTTTTCAATTTCCTAAGAAATGGTTGAGATTCGCTCATATTTTGTTACTTTTTTAGCCGTAGCTAAGGCTATGTCTTTCAAAAAAGTGCCTGATCTGAACAAATTTCACCTCAATTTAGCTTACCAAATTTCAGTTTTATTGAAAAGGAGTTCGAGAATTGATGATTTCGGTTAAAAACAAAAGTCTAGATGAGTACATGGCGATGATATAGGCATTGTTTACTATTTTACTGAAAATATAATGAAGGTCATAAACATTCACAAAAGATTCATTAATCAACCTCAATCTGAAGTTGCTAAATTGTTCGAGACGTTAGCCACAGCAGAGGATAGGATTTGGCCAAAAGCCAATTGGCCAGCGATGAAATTGGATAATGGATTAAATCCTGGCAGTCGAGGTGGACATGGTAGAATACGATATACCATTATAGAACAAAATGAAGGTCGTTGTATTGTATTTAAATTCACCAAGCCAGTTGGTTTTGATGGTATACATAAGCTGAGTTTGCAAGTTGCTTCAAAAAATAAAACTGAAGTCATTCATGAAATTAGAATGAATACCATAACCATAAGGGCTACTTTACTTTGGACTGTAATGATTAGGTGGCTACACGATGCACTGATAGAGGAGGCTTTTAATAATATTGAGCAGTATTTTTCACAAAACAAAAAAAGACCAAGATACAGTATTTGGGTCTATTTCTTAAGGGGTTTCTACAAGATAACATCAGTAAAACTAAGAATACTTGATTGAAAAACAACCAGAAACATATTGATGCTGCATTCATTAATGCTTACAAGCAAGGTGATAAAAATGCCTTGACAAAGTTAGTTAAGCGTTGGCATCTTGAGTTCTGCAAAAAAGCGTTTTGGTTGGTAAAGGATGCCGATTTGTCTAAAGATATTGCACAAGACTGTTGGCAGATCATTATTCATCAGTTGCACAATTTAGAAAACCCTTCAAGATTTAAATCATGGGCTTTCAGGATTGTGTATTCAAAATCGATGGATGCACTCAGACAGAAAAGTAGAAAACGCTTTAAGGAGAATGAATTAAAGCAGGAACAAACAGTTTTTCATGAAGAGGAAGACAATTCAGAAATAAGGGCAAGGTTGCTTGATGCCATAGGGAAATTGCCAGTGCAACAACAAATTGTTCTTCGCTTATTTTATACACAGGATTATTCGCTGAAAGAAATCGCTAAAATGATGAATGTATCAGAAGGGACGGTCAAGTCAAGATTGTTTCATGCTAGGGAAAAACTAAAGACGGAATTAATATATAAAACAAGGACACAATAACTGCTTCGAATAATTAATGAAGCAAAAATCAAACAATTATGAAAACACATATGGAGGATATCGACAAACTGATAAAGGAGACTTTAACGCAGGAGGAAGCGAAGTTTTACGATGAACTGGAAGAACAGAATGTCATCGGAATGATAGGTGGCCTGTTTCAGGGCAAGAATAAATGGATCCTTATTTTAATGAATATCATGACCTTGGTATTCTTTGGATTGTTCATTTATTGTCTTGTCAATTTTTTTAATAGCGCTGAAACCAATGAGCTAATAATGTGGGGATTTGGAAGTTTGATTTTTTTATTAGGTGTGAGCATGTTGAAAATATTTGCTTGGATGCAAATGGATAAAAATGCAATTCTTAGGGAATTGAAACGTCTTGAGCTTCAGGTGTCTTCCTTGTCTGGAAAAATTTCTGAATAAGACTTTTAATCACAAGTTAAAATGATTAATTTGCGTGCCTCTAGGGATGATTTCTCTCCCACGCTGCTTTTTCGAGTATTCTACTTCACTAATAAAAAAGAATACAGGTTCGAAAGAATAAAGGTACAGAAGGAATGGACATTTTAGATATCCATTTGTTTGGATATTAACCTTTAAAATTTTTATAAAATGGCTGTTTTAGACCACATTTCATCGCAGGAAGCGATGGCACTAGAAAACAAGTATGGCGCGCATAACTATCATCCGTTGCCAGTAGTATTGAGTAGAGGTGAAGGTGTTTACGTTTGGGATGTTGAGGGTAAAAAGTATTACGATTTTTTATCGGCTTATTCCTCATTAAACCAAGGGCATTGTCACCCAAAAATTGTAAATGCAATGACGCAACAGGCACAACGGTTAACGTTGACGTCAAGAGCATTTTATAATGACATGTTGGGCAAGTACGAAAAGTATGCTACAGAGTATTTTAACTTTGACAAAATGTTACCTATGAACTCTGGGGCAGAAGCTGTAGAGACGGCTTTGAAGCTTTGCCGTAAATGGGCTTATGAGGTTAAAGGTATTGATTTGAATAAAGCGGAAATTGTTGTGTGTGAAAATAATTTCCACGGAAGAACGACGACAATCATATCATTTTCCAATGATCCAGTTGCTAGAAAAAATTTCGGACCTTATACTGATGGCTTCATTAAGATTGAATATGACAATCTGAATGCCTTGGAAGCTGTTTTAGAAAGTAATCCTAATATAGCAGGATTTATGGTTGAGCCTATACAAGGTGAAGCAGGTGTTTATGTACCGAGTGAAGACTACTTAAAGAATGCCAAGGCATTGTGTGAAAAATACAATGTATTGTTCATTGCAGATGAGGTGCAAACAGGTATTGCTCGTACCGGAAGGTTGTTGGCTTGTGACTATGAAGATGTCAAGCCAGATATTTTGATCCTTGGTAAGGCATTGAGTGGAGGTCTATATCCAGTATCAGCTGTGATGTCGACTAATGCAATTATGAATGTCATTCAACCAGGAAACCATGGAAGTACATTTGGAGGTAATCCAATTGCAGCTGCAGTAGCTATTGCTGCTCTTGAAGTGGTAAAGGAGGAAAACCTTGCTGAAAAGGCCTTTCATCTGGGTGAGTTGTTCCGAAATGAAATGGACAAATACATCGAAACGAGCACTATTGTGAAATTGGTTAGAGGCAAAGGACTTTTAAATGCCATCGTGATCAATGATGATGAAGATAGTGATACAGCTTGGAATATATGTTTGGCTTTGAGAGACAATGGACTCTTGGCAAAACCAACTCATGGAAACATTATTCGATTTGCACCACCTCTAGTGATGACAGAATCGGAAATATTAGATTGTGTATCTATTATAGTTACAACTTTAAAGCAGTTTGAATAGCATAGATATACTATTTTTATAAAAAGAAAAACCCTCAAAGTTTTAATTTTGAGGGTTTTTAATATTTATTTGGAATCTATTGTTCCATCATTTCCCTCATTCTCTCTTGCAATAATTCTTGATCTTGAAGCGCTTCCCAACCAAAAGTCATAATTGCCCAAATACTAAATAAAAGATAGATGGCACTTAAAACCAATCCAATTATCGCTAGTATTTTTCCTGTTTTCACATTTTGAAAACCTGTATAAAGATCTGGGTTCTCTGCATAAATGGCAGTTGCTTTTTTAGCTAGCACTAAAGTGACAATTCCAAGTATTAAACCAATAACACCATAGCAGCAGCAAGTGACTATGGAAAGAATTCCTAACACTAAGATTAAAGTTGAATTTTGTAATTGTTCCTGGGTTTGATTTTGTTCCATAAGATAAGAGTTAGTTGAAAAAAGTTTTGAATATAAAATTGCCAAGAATTATAATGGCATTTACAATAGCCAAAATAACAATAATTTTATAAGCATATTTGAAATTTATAAAGTAATTTAAACAGATTACACCCAATAAGGCTATAAGGCTGTATATTGCAGGATACATGTGAAAGGCAGCAACAAAATCACCATGCAGAATCAAGGATATGGAACGTTGCATGCCACAACCCATACAATCAATACCTAAAAGCTTTTTGTTTAGGCAAGGTAGCATATATTCTTCTGGAGACATAAAGTAACAGTTACGATCTCGTAAAAATAATGAAATTGTAAGTAAGGAAGATCAACCTAATTTTTTATGATAACCTTTTTTGAGAACTCATGTTTGCCATCTATACCAATAGTAGCCACATAAACTCCTTCACTAAGGGCTCTGGTCGAAAAATGATAATCTGATTGCACGCCAAGATTTTTAGCATTTAAGACTTGTTTTCCTGTAACATCAACAAGTATTACCGATTCAACATCAAAACCGTTAGGGTTTAAAACTGTTAACTCTTGATTCTTGATGTTCTGAAAGACTTCAAAATCAGCTGAGACGTTGAATTCCTCTTCAGATAAACTTTCACGTTGGAAGGTAATTTCAAAACGATCTGTATATTCACCTTGCTCCAAAAAGATCTCAAAATGTTCTTCTCTTAAATCGGTATAAATACCTGTGTCTTTGTCATGGAAATATATTGGCTGTGATTCCTCAAAATTCTGAACATCAAAAATTCTGGACCTAACACTTAGTCCTTCGGCTTCGGATACTTCAATTATCATTGGAATTCGTAATTCTTCGTCGAACGCAAACGCCAAAGCATTGAATTTTTTGTCATTTAAAGGCCAATACGCATCACTGGCATGCGATTCTGATCCAATGGTCTCTAATCCATAATCCTCACCATCGGTAGCAGTATCGTGAAATGTTTGCGCCAATTGTCTGGTATAGGTGTCATTGAAATCCATATTGAGTCTAAAACGCATATAACCTTCAGGCATTATAGATAATCCTTCTTCTGTGTATTGTGCTTCGTAACTTTCAGGAAGATCATCAAATTGTCCATCTGAAGTTAATCTGAAAAATTCACTTAGCGTTGCAGTTTCTTTCTGAAATACACGCATAGTGTTTGTAAATTGAATGGATCCAGCAGTACCATCACTTTCCACCATAAAACCTTGTCCTATAGGAATATATCTAAATACACTTTTACCTGTAGCACTAGTGCTTCCTACCGTATTCAAAGTCCCATCAGGATTATAAGTATCGAAGGTCGCTGGTGTAAACAATTCAACAACAGGTCCGCTAGCATTAATGGTATAAGTCGCATAGCCACCAGCATAATTGACCAAGACATGCGACGTAGAACTTCCAGGATCTTGTTCCCAAAAGGATAATGTCGCAGCATTAATTATAGATGCGTTATTACTGTTGCCATGAATGAATGCTCTAGCGTCAATTGCTGAAGGATATGGGTTGCCTACCAGTGTCTCTCGATTCGCATTGATTGGTACGGTTATAAGTCCGTTGTTAGCTCGACCTCTAAAATCGTATTGTTGTGCACCACTTGGGTTTCCTTTCATGGTAAAACCATAACCAGAAGGTAAATTTCCTGCGGTAGAACTAATTTGAACCCAATCATTATATTCGTTTGGAGGTGCTGAAGTGCCCACAAAAGAGTAAAACCAAAAATCTGCAATTACAGGAGGCGTTCCAGCCACACCATCATAATTAGGAGCTGAGACATAGGTTGCTGGCAAACTTGTTATTGGAGCAGCGGTTTCTCCATAAAGAATATTGTTAGGTCTAAAAGTTGTGTTTCCGGCCGCTCCAGAGTTTTGACCAACAGGCGAGGCCCAATAATTGTACATATAGGTATTGGATGTTCCTGTTTGATAGACGCTTAGTTGTCCGTCGCCAGAGTTGTTAGCTGTGTTCCCTTGAAGCAATTGTGCTCCATTTCTAAGATAGATGTTACCATTTTCAGGAACGGTAATATTATCCACAAGATTGATGTCTCCTGTTACATATAAAGGAGCGACAGTAGGACCACTTGTGAAGGCAGTTCCGTCAACATAGACATAGCTTCCGGTACCCACATGTAAATCGGCTTGAGCCAACCCAATAAAGGATGCCAAAAACAATAGTAATAATAAGATGAAGGTCCTTATAAAGTTAGATTTGGATTCTCGAAAAAGTAGAATTTTCATAATGTTTTAATTTAAGGATCAATCTTCCTTTTTATTAGATTTCTTTTTGTCTAAGGTCTTTAAGGTTTTGCTTTTCGAATGTCCAATTCTAGAGTCCTTAGGTTGGTTAAATAGTTCTGGCATCAGGTATTTCCCCTTTTTTGATCCTTTATCAAATTCCATAATTTTTCTATCTGGATTTTGTTGCAGGTAAGGATCATTACGTTCAGCAGTAATTTGCCAAGACACTTTTTTGCCAGGAATACCTCCTGCAATTACAAATATACCATTTTTTAGTTCTTGTTCTACATAAATATTTGGCATCGAGGCACCTACCGCAGTTAGTTGGTAACTCGGGTTGGTGTTTATAGCGTCGTAATAATCTGGTAATGCTACTCTGGCTCTTCCGTTAGAGTCAAAAACATTAGTGCCTCTATATAAATTCAATATTTCATTGGATTCAATACTGGCATGTCTAAGAAATTTATTTGCTGGATCAAGTGGATGGTCAATTGCAAAAAACTTAGCTCCAGAAGCACCGAAGTCACCTGTGGAATATACACCATAACCATTTCCGGATTGAATGCCATGAACACCATACCAATTCCCTTCACCTTCAACGCCAATGCCAAACCAAGCGCTTACAGTTATGGATTGACCTTTGACTCCTATGTGGTCATCAATATCAAGACCAGTATATGCAAAATCACCTACTGTAATTACACCTGTTCCAAGGGCATCTAGATCTTGTGTTTGAGCCGTTATGGCACTTCCGCCTCCATTGTGAAGAATTCTAATACCATCATCAGTGTTATCAAAATCTTCCATTTGAACTACAATACCTGCATTAGTGTCTGAATAATGTTGACCAAAAAAAAGTGCGCCATTGCCATCTTGACTAGCATAATATGCTGTACTTAATAAGCCTCCTGATGAGTTGCCGTCAGCCCAAGCATTTATAGGGTATTCATCTCCTCTTGAGGTGAAGGTGTCTCCAAGAAAGGGGTCAATTTCTGCCAAGGCACCAACTTGTACTTCGCCAGAAGATAAGATTTCCATACGCTCGATGTTGTTAGTTCTGAACTTTAATCGTTGTGCATCGGTTGTGCCAATAAAATTTGTCCCAGATGTAGTTGCATTTACACCTCCATCAGTACCAGAATTACCTAAAAGCGTCCAATCATCGGTAGGTGTGCCACCAACAATTGGTATCCAATCACTACCATCCCAATAATGAAAGCCTACTCCTGTAGTACCATTGGTGTTCCAAACCAATAAACCGTTAGTTGCAGAAGCTGCGCCAGGTGTGATAGGTGCTATAGTGCTCAGGTTTGCAATATTGACTCTAGGCACTAATAGTCCTTTATTTGAACTGTTTAAATCCAATAGAGCACCATCTGATGGTGTGGTGGTGCCGATTCCGACTTGAGCATAACTCATTCCTGTCACCAATAGAAAAATTAATGATAAAGACATTTTTAGGTTAAAGAGGTATTTCATTTTCAGCAGTATTAAAGTGTTAGTTTTAAGGCATTTAATTAATAAATATTACTTTTTTTTATAAATTCCGCAAGTAATTTCGATGAAGTGTTAACAAAACTCTAAAATGTTATAATTTTGTCAGAGTTTTCAACTAAAACCATTTTTTTATGTCAAGAACCTTGAGCTATATATTTATTGTAATTGGTGGAATTATAGCGATTTACGCACAAGCAGGACAACAACAGAATCAGCTGTTGCTGGTTTCTGGAATTATTGTGTTGATGTTTGGGATTTATAGTGTTTCGAGAAACATTCCAAGTAAAAATGATTCAAACGAAGATCAAAACGACAATCAAATATGAGTTTGAAAATTGGTGACCGAGTTACGGTAATTGATGAGGATCTAAATGGTGTGATTCGAGACATTTCAGCAGGTGTTGTGTCCATAGAAACTGAAGATGGTTTTAGGCTTTCTTATGGAATATCCGAAGTGGTCCTGCAAAGGGTGTTGACTCCAGATGTGTTTGCAGGAGAAAACATTAATCAAATTATTCGTGATAAAGAATTTGTGAAGTCCCACAAATCGATCAGGGTTAAACCGAAAGAGCGTAACCTTCCAACAATGGAGGTGGATTTGCACATTGAGCAAATTACAACACGTTATCAGCATCTGAGTAATTTTGATATTCTGAATATGCAGTTAGATACTGCAAAACATAAATTGGAATTTGCCTTAAAAAAACGCATCCAGAAAATCGTGTTTATTCATGGTGTAGGAGATGGTGTTTTAAAGTCTGAGTTGGAATATCTTTTTAGGCGATATTCTAATGTCTCCTATTATCCAGCTGATTACCAAAAATACGGACAAGGAGCAACTGAGGTATATGTCAAACAAAAGGCAACGCCTTAATCTAAAAGTCCGCCTGTTAAGGGAATACTTAGCGTGTAGGTTCCCATGTCAATGGTTTGTAGGTTGGCAATCCCAATATTGGCTTCGAGGATTGTGACCCTTACTCTTACCGTTCTTGTGTACTCATTAGTTTCCATTGCTCCTGCATCAAATGACTCAGAAACATTAGGGTTTAAATAACGAGCTGTATTTGGATCTTCATCTTCTTCGTCAAAATCATTCAAAGGAGAACCATCACTGTCTTCATCTTCATTTATGGTTAATGTCCCATCACCATCATCATCATTATCTAAGTAATTCGGTAAGATATTGCTTCCAGCCATCATTTCAGAATCAAAATCTGTGTTGAGCGCATCTGACGGGTCACCATCTCCATCTGGATCTGGGTCTTCATCTGCTGTCGGTATGTTGTCATTATCATCGTCTTGATCGATATAATTTGGGATACCATCACCATCTGTATCTATGGCATCTGGATAACTGCCATCTTCAGCTTGCTCACCTCGACCTTCGAATTCTGATGGAATACCATCATTGTCATCATCTTCATAACTGGACATGAAAACAGCTTCAGCTCCACTTGCTGCTGCATAATCCTCAATGATGGTGGTGCCAGGATTTGGTACTACAGCACAAATGAGATCCTCAGGATTTCCATTATACCTTCTGTAATTGAACATAACATTGCTGCCATCAATATTCAATATCTTTTCAAAATTCTGCTCTGGTGGGTCAAAAATTTCTTCGTTATTATTTATAGGAAATAGTAAGGTCAAGGATTCTGCTGGATTGACTTTGGTGTCATATAGAAGATTATCGCCTTGGTTAGCGTCAATGCAAAGTTCAAGCTCTTGATCAAACTCCAAAGTAACTTCAAATACGTCGCCATCATCACAGGAATAAAAGAAACCTACAAGAAAAATAATATACAGGAGTTGTCTCATGATTATCGATTTTAAAGCAAAAATAAAAGAATTGCTCATTTCGAGGCTTGCTTTAACAAATAATTTTGAACCGTTTGGACAGAGTTTTTTAAACCCTTTTAAAGTTGCATCTTTGTACTGGAAATAATACGTTATGACAACAGTGTATTTTGATAATGCAGCAACAACACCATTGCGAAGTGAGGTTATTGACCGCATGACTGAAGTGATGTTTCAAAATTTTGGAAATCCCTCATCAACACATGCTTATGGAAGATCATCTAAATCCTTGATTGAATCTTCAAGAAAGCGAATCGCATCTCATTTTAATGTTGCTGCTTCTGAAATTGTGTTCACTTCAGGAGGTACGGAAGCTGATAATTTAGTGTTGAAAAGTGCTGTTCGTGATCTTGGAGTTACCCAAATCATTAGCTCAAAAATTGAGCATCATGCTGTCTTGCATACAATTGATCAATTGGTAAGCGAGTATAATATTACAGTGCAATATGTTGACCTCAAATCTGATGGTGACATTGATGTCGAGCATTTGGAACGTCTGTTGAAAAATACGTCCAATAAAACATTGGTGAGTTTGATGCATGTCAACAATGAAATAGGGAACAAGCTCAGCCTAAAGCAGGTTGCGGAGCTTTGCAAATCCCATAAAGCATTATTTCATAGCGATACGGTACAGTCGGTTGGGCATTATAAACTGGATTTAAAGGAAATCCCTATTGATTTTATTGCAGCAAGTGCTCATAAATTTCATGGCCCTAAAGGTGTTGGTTTTGCCTTTATTCGAAAAAATAGTGGATTGCGAGCTTCAATTTTTGGAGGAGCTCAAGAACGTGGTCTTAGGGCAGGAACCGAATCCATTCATAATATAGTAGGCATGGATGAAGCTTTGTTTAGGGCTTATGAAAATCTAGAAGAAGAGCGCAAGCATATTTCAGGGATAAAGGCTTATTTCATAGATCGCTTGACAAATGTTTTCTCAGATGTTGCGTTTAATGGTCGTTGTTCCGATTTTGATGCCAGTACTTATACCTTGTTGAATGTTCGATTGCCAATTGCACCAGAAAAATCTGGGTTGTTGCAATTTCAATTGGATTTAAAAGGAATAGCCTGTTCTAGAGGAAGTGCTTGTCAGAGTGGTAGCTCACAAAATTCCCATGTGCTCACGGAAGTACTCAAT
>JAUIMB010000006.1 GCA_030432635.1 Bacteroidia bacterium
TGTTCGCCCATTAAAGTGGCACGCGAGCTGGGTTCAGAACGTCGTGAGACAGTTCGGTCTCTATCTACTGTGGGCGTTAGAAATTTGAGTGGATCTGACTCTAGTACGAGAGGACCGAGTTGGACCAACCTCTGGTGTACCAGTTGTTCCGCCAGGAGCACTGCTGGGTAGCTACGTTGGGAAGGGATAAGCGCTGAAAGCATATAAGCGCGAAACCCACCACAAGATGAGATTTCTTTAAAGGGCCGTGGGAGATGACCACGTCGATAGGCTACAGGTGTAAAGGCAGTAATGTCACAGCCGAGTAGTACTAATAGCCCATAGGCTTATTGTGCGCCTGTTCTTTTCAGGGTAACGAAACAAATGTAACTTTTTCAATATGTCAACACATACGGCCAGAGCGGCCGAAACAGCTTAAGGTGGTTATAGCGATGGGGCTCACCTCTTACCATTCCGAACAGAGAAGTTAAGCCCATTTGCGCCGATGGTACTGCAATCCGTGGGAGAGTAGGTCGCCGCCTTTTTTGAATATCCCCTGCACCGTAATATGTGTAGGGGTTTTTTGTTTGTAATATATATTATTATATATAATTGTCTAATATAGAAAGGCCTGATATTTATTAAGATTAAATATCAGGCCTTTCTATTTATAATTCCTATATAAGAGAAGAAGAGGCTTTATTTTCTAATTACTCCTCTGGAAATCACAATTTTTTGAATCTCAGTAGTTCCTTCATATATCTGAGTGATTTTTGCATCACGCATCAACCGTTCGACATGATATTCTTTTACAAAACCATTTCCGCCATGTATTTGAACAGCTTCAACTGTTTGTTCCATAGCTACTTTACTTGCATATAGCTTAGCCATTGCACTAGACATATCGTAATTATTTCCTTGATCTTTATCCCAAGCAGCTTTCATTACTAACATTCTAGCGGCTTCTATCTCGGTATACATGTCAGCTAGTTTAAATGCAATAGCTTGATGATTACAAATTTCGGTCCCAAAGGCTTTTCGCTCTTTAGAGTATTTGAGTGCCAGTTCATAAGCACCTGATGCGATTCCTAATGCCTGAGCTGCAATTCCGATACGTCCACCAGATAGAGTCTTCATCGCAAATTTAAATCCAAATCCGTCATCACCAATTCTATTTTCTTTTGGTACTTTCACATCATTAAATTGCAATGTGTGAGTATCACTACCTCGAATACCTAATTTGTCTTCTTTGGGTCCAATATCAAATCCTTCCATTCCTTTTTCAACAATGAAAGCGTTGATTCCTCTATGCCCTTTTTCTCTGTCGGTTTGTGCTATTACTAAATAAACCTCTGCACGTCCACCGTTGGTAATCCAGTTTTTTGTTCCATTAATAACATAGTGATTTCCTTTATCTATAGCAGTTGTTGCTTGTGAGGTGGCATCGCTACCGGCTTCAGGCTCACTTAAGCAAAATGCTCCAATACATTCTCCAGTTGCAAGTTTAGTTAGATATTTTTGTTTCTGCTCTTCATTCCCATAAGCTTCTAGGCCATAACAAACCAATGAATTGTTTACGGAAACCATAACCGAAGCAGAAGCATCAATTTTGGACAACTCCTCCATAACTAACACATAAGAAGTTGCATCCATACCACTACCACCATATTTTGGATCTACCATAATACCCATGAACCCGAGTTCCCCCATTTTTTTTACCAATTCCTGTGGAAATTGTTGTTTGTCATCACGTTCTATCACACCTGGTAGTAATTCGGTTTGCGCAAAATCACGAGCTGCGTCGCGAATCAGTATATGTTCTTCGGTAAGGCTAAAATCCATGTTTTTGTAAAATTATTGAATTGTTAAAGAATGATGTCAAAGATAAGTGTTTAATAGTATATTTTCAATAAGGATTACTATTTTTACTCAATATGGCAAAAGCAACATACAATGTAATCGGAGTAATGTCTGGGACATCTTTAGATGGAGTGGATTTAGCGTTTATCACCTTTGTTTATGACGAAAAGTGGAGCTTCTGTATACATTATTCTGAAACCGTAAAATATCCAGATATTTGGACCCGGAAACTTGATGATTTAACCAATCATGAAATTGATGTGTTAAAAGTAATCGATGAAGAATATACCGTTTATCTTTCAAAATTGATAAATGACTTTATAGATAAATATGAACTCAAAAGTCTAACAGCCATATCTTCACATGGTCATACTGCTTTGCACCAACCTGATAAGAAACTAACATATCAAATTGGTAACTTACCATCAATTGCAAAACTTACCAATAACCAAGTCATATGTGATTTCAGGACTATGGATGTAGCATTGAATGGCCAAGGCGCACCTTTGGTGCCTATCGGTGATCATTTGTTGTTTTCAGAGTATGATTATTGCATCAATTTAGGAGGCTTTGCAAATATCTCATCTGAAATAAATAAACGTCGTATCGCATTTGATATTTGCCCTGTTAATATTGTAATGAATGCTTATGCCAAGCGCTTAGGATTTGATTACGACATAAATGGAACTGTTGCAAAATCCGGATCCATTCATCAAGAAACATTAGAAAAGCTCAATAAGCTATCATTTTATAAAGAAGATGCTCCTAAGTCATTAGGACTAGAGTGGGTCAACAATAATATTGTTCCAATTTTGGAAGCATCGGATTGTTCTGAAAGCGATATATTAAGAACCTATGTAGAGCACGTTGCAATGCAAATAGTTGATCAGATAAATGTGAATTCTAAAGCTTTATTTACAGGAGGTGGTGTCTTTAATGACTTCCTTATCAGCCGTATAAAAAGCTTAAAGAGTTTTGAGTTGATCAGACCTGATGAAAATCTTATAAACTTTAAAGAAGCCTTAATTTTTGGATTATTGGGAGTGCTAAGATTGCGTAATGAAGTCAATTGTTTGTCAAGCGTTACGGGAGCTGATTACGATCACTGTTCTGGGGTAATATATAATCCTTAAAATTATTTAAAAATACTGAACTGTAGCTGTATAGTTTTTTATATTTGTTAACCAAATATCTGACAAATGCCATTCTATTCAAATGCACTGTTTCTGATTAGATAAAGAACCCTAATTCATGAATTCGTAAATGAAAGAACTACTCCAAAAGTACGAGAATAAAGCCCCAGAAATTGTTTTTAATTGGAAAGATCCCGAAACTGATGCCGAAGGTTGGACAGTTATTAACTCCTTAAGAGGAGGTGCTGCAGGAGGTGGAACACGAATGCGAAAAGGACTCGATATGAATGAAGTGTTATCATTGGCAAAGACAATGGAAGTCAAATTTACAGTTTCTGGTCCAGCTATTGGAGGGGCAAAATCAGGTATAAATTTTGATCCACATGACCCTAGAAAAAAGGGTGTGTTAGAACGATGGTATAGAGCTGTATCACCATTGTTGAAAAGCTATTATGGAACAGGTGGAGATCTCAATGTTGATGAAATTCATGAAGTCATCCCAATTACTGAAGAAAGTGGTGTGTGGCACCCTCAAGAGGGCGTTTTTGAAGGGCATTTTAAGCCAACACAAGCAGATAAGATTAATCGAATAGGGCAACTAAGACATGGTGTTATTAAGGTTATTGAAAATCCAAAGTACTCTCCAAACGTTACCAGGAAATATACAGTTGCCGATATGATTACTGGCTATGGTGTCGCTGAGGCAGTACGTCATTTTTATGATATCCATAATGATTCGGTGAAAGGAAAACGTGCTATCGTTCAAGGGTTTGGTAATGTAGGTGCCGCTGCTGCATTTTATTTGGCGCAAATGGGAGCAAAGGTGGTTGGAATCATTGACAAAGCAGGAGGATTGATTAAAGAAGAAGGTTTTACTTTTGATGAAATCACTCAGTTGTACTCTAATAAAGTAGGTAATACCTTAATAAGTGATCATTTACTTCCTTTCAATGAAATGAACGAGAAAATATGGTCGCTTAAAACTGAAATTTTTGCACCTTGTGCGGCTTCAAGACTAATTACGAAAGCACAAATTGATACCATGATCAATACTGGTCTAGAGGTCATTTCTTGTGGAGCTAATGTTCCTTTTGCGGATAAGGAAATCTTTTTTGGACCAATTATGGAATATACCGATAACAAAGTCAGTCTTATCCCAGATTTTATATCTAACTGTGGAATGGCGAGAGTCTTTGCCTATTTCATGGAACGTAAGGTAAAAATGACTGATGACGCTATTTTTAATGATACTTCGGAAACCATCCGAAAGGCCATAAAAAAGGTTTACAATAAAAATAAAACGAAAACAGGCATAAGCGAAACCGCCTTCGAGATTGCCCTAACCCAACTTATCTAATCCCATAACTATGGAAACCATTATCGTTATAGTATTTGTTCTAGGCTACCTTGCCATAACTGTTGAGCACAGCATTAAAATTGATAAACTCATTCCAGCTCTGGTAATGATGGCCATAAGCTGGGCCTTGATCTCACTAGGTATAGATTCCTTTTCTCAATGGTTTGATTCGGGAAGTCATGGCTTAGTCGATGGATTTGATAGTTTAGGCCATGAAGATAAGATGCATTGGATGGAAGAGACCTTGTTGCATCATCTAGGTAAAACGGCTGAAATCCTCGTATTTTTATTGGGAGCAATGACCATTGTAGAAATCATAGATTACTTTGACGGGTTTTCTACCATTAAAGGGTTTATTAAGACAAAGAGTAAAAAACGAATTCTGTGGATCTTCGGATTCTTAGCATTCTTTCTTTCTGCCATTATTGATAACTTAACGGCAACCATAGTATTGATCTCAATTCTTCAAAAACTGATTTCAGATCGAAGCGTACGTATTTGGTATGCAGGATTAATTATTATAGCAGCTAATGCAGGTGGTGCTTGGTCTCCAATTGGAGATGTAACGACCACAATGTTATGGATAGGTAAAAAAGTGTCGACTGGATATTTATTCTTGTATCTATTTGTGCCTTCGCTTTTATGTATGCTTGTTCCTTTTTTGGTGGCTTCCTTTATGAAACCTTTCCAAGGAGACTTAATAGAGGATATAGAAGAAGACAAAGATAGACCAAAAAGCAGATTTAGTTCAACTATGTTGTATCTAGGTTTGGGAGGAATCGTTTCTGTACCGATTTTTAAAACCGTAACCCACCTACCTCCTTATGTAGGTATGATGTTGGCACTTGGTGTTGTCGCTATTTTTGCGGAAATTTATAGTAATTCCAAATTTAGTATATCTGGAACAGATACTGAGGAAAGTGATGAACATGCACACCACAGTCCTGTACATCATTCGCTTTCAAAAATTGAATTGCCGAGTATTTTGTTTTTCCTCGGAATTTTAATGGCTGTTGCTGCCTTAGAATCCTTAGGTATTCTATTCGGGTTTGCTGCAACATTACAGGAAACCATGCCTATGCTTGGCACTGAGTTGCATGGTGAAGGTGTTTCAGATTTAGTTGTATTGCTCCTGGGTGTTGGTTCTGCGGTTATAGACAATGTACCTTTGGTTGCAGCAAGTTTGGGAATGTTTTCCGAGCCAATTGATAACGAATTGTGGCATTTTATAGCTTATTCGGCAGGAACTGGAGGAAGTATGCTTATCATCGGTTCTGCAGCAGGTGTTGTGGCTATGGGCATGGAAAAAATCGATTTTTTCTGGTACCTCAAAAAGATATCATGGCTAGCCTTTATTGGGTTCATAGTTGGTGCAATCGCATTTATGTTCACCAGAACATTATTCTAGGACTTATACTTTTGAATTAAAAACCACGTTATTACAACAATAAACGTATTCCAATCTTAAATATATATGATGTTACAAAGTAATATTCAAGACGCATCAGAAGTACTGACTGAGGCCGAATCAACCGAAAAAACACTATCAATTATCGAACTTATTGGGAGTGGAGGAACGGCAGGCCAAATTATCATTGCATTGTTATTTGTGATGTTGATCTTTGCCATCTACATCTATTTTGAACGCTTATTCGCAATAAAGGCAGCTTCAAAAGTAGATTCTAATTTTATGAATCAAATCAAGGATCATGTTAGCAATGGTAAAATTGATTCGGCGCAGATGCTTTGTGCGCAGGATAATTCTCCCGTGTCAAGATTGATCAATAAAGGTATCACTCGTATTGGTAAGCCTTTGGAAGATATTAATACCGCTATTGAAAATGCTGGACGACTAGAAATATACAGTCTCGAAAAGAATGTCAGTATCTTGGCGACAATCTCAGGTGTTGCTCCTATGATTGGGTTTTTAGGAACCGTTATTGGAATGATTCTGTCTATTTTCGAAATTGCAAATTCAGGTGGGCAAATCGATATTAAACAACTTTCTGATGGATTATATACAGCAATGACAACAACTGTTGCAGGTCTTATTGTTGGTATTGTTGCCTATATGGCCTATAACCATTTGGTAGTTAAAACCGATAAGGTTGTATATCAAATGGAAGCGAATTCATTAGAGTTTTTGGATCACTTAAACGAGCCTATTTAATGAATTTACGTGGAAGAAATAAAGTAACACCGGAATTCAATATGTCGTCCATGACAGATATTGTATTCTTGTTATTAATCTTTTTTATGCTGGCCTCTACCTTGGTAACAACAAACGCCATTGACATTTTGTTGCCAAAAGCCAGTGGAAAAACCGAAAACAAAAAATCGGTAGCTGTAAGTATCAAGAAGGACTTGACTTATTATATTGATCAAAAGAGGGTTGGTGAAAGTGTTCTAGAAAATGAACTGATTGCGATGCTATCTTCCCAAGAACAACCAACCATTGTGTTGCGTGCTGAAAAATCGGTGCCTGTTGAAAATGTTGTCAAGGTCATGGATATTGCCAATCGTAACAAATTCAAGGTGATTTTAGCTGTAAAGCCAAATAATTAGAGTTCATGTTAAATTTGGAATAACTGTTGCTATACTAGATTTAATCATATTAGGCAAAAGATAAAGTAGATGAAGTATTTGGAGACCAAACACGAACGAAATTCAGCAAAGATTACCACACTGATCGTGGCGATTTTATTATTGCTGCTGTTTGTGGTTGGACCACCTTATATCGATCCTCCTATCGAGTATGGTGTTGCGGTTAACTTCGGAAACTCGCCTGTTGGAAGTGGAAATGTGCAACCAACCCAACCGATTAAATCCAGACAAAATGAATCTCCTGTGAAGGAAGATACTCAAACTGAAACGTCAAAGCCTCAAGAAACTTCAGAAACCACCCCTAAAGCGGAAGAAGTCATGACTAATGAAGATGCCGAAGCTATTGCCATTAAAAAAGCAAAAGAAGCTGAAGCAAAAGCAAAAGCTGAGGCTGAACGATTGGAACGACTCAAAAGGGAAGAAGAAGAGCGAAAGGCCAAAGAGGAACAAGACAAAAAGGATCGCATTGATAAAATGCTTGGTGGGATTAAAAATTCTGAAGGACCAACTTCAAATGGCGAAGGGCCAGGTGATGGACGAGGTGATAAAGGTCAGTTAGATGGCAATCCTTCTTATGCTCCATATCGAGGAACACCAGGCTCTGGAAAAGGAGGTATGGGCTATGGGCTTAATGGAAGAGGAACACCTACACATAAGATGTATGATGGTTGTGAAAACGAATATGGTCTCATCGTTGTTGATATCGTTGTTGATCGTAGTGGAAGCGTTATTGAAGCAACACCTGGAGTTCGAGGAAGTAATAATGCCACGGCTTGTCTAAAAGCACAGGCAAAAAAAATTGCCTTGTCCTATAAATGGCCAGCAGATTCTAAGGCTCCTGCACGTCAATATGGTAAAGTGACCATCAACTTTACACCTACCAATTAATGACATACAATGAGACTGTCAATTGGATGTTTAAACAATTACCCATGTACCAACGACAGGGTAAAACCGCTTTTAAGAAGGACCTTTCCAATACCATTAATTTAGCACAACACTTAAACCATCCTGAACGTCAATTTAAAAGTATTCATGTCGCTGGAACCAACGGAAAAGGATCCACAAGTCATATGTTGGCTTCAATTCTACAAGAAGCTGGTTATAAGGTAGGATTGTATACTTCACCTCATTTAAAGGATTTCAGGGAACGCATAAAAATCAACGGACACTGTGTAAGTAAGCAGTTTGTTATCGGCTTTATAAAACGGAATAAACCTTTTCTAGAATCTCACAAACTTTCTTTTTTTGAAATGACCGTAGGTATGGCTTTCGATTATTTTGCAAAGCAGAAGGTTGACATTGCTGTTGTCGAAGTTGGTTTGGGTGGACGTTTGGATTCCACCAATATCATATCTCCAGAAGTTTCAGTCATCACTAATATCGGATTTGATCATACGCAATTTTTAGGTGACACATATGAAGCTATTGCATCAGAAAAGGCTGGCATTATCAAGACAAATGTCCCTGTAGTGATTGGAGAAACCCAAAGCGCAACACAACCTGTTTTTCGTGATATGGCCAATGCTAGGCAAGCCGATATTTATTTTGCTGACACTTTGGTCAAAGCTAATTATTCAAGTGATTTGAAAGGAAATTATCAAATCCACAATATAAAAACTGTGGTACAAACCATTGATGTACTTAACAAAACAACCTCGTTTAACATTTCCGAAGTAAATCTTAAAATGGGATTGCTAAGGGTTATACCGAACACAGGATTAAAAGGACGTTGGCAGGTTGTGTCAGAACAACCGAGAATTATATGTGATACGGCACATAATAAAGAAGGACTTTCGCTCGTCGTCGAACAGTTGAACTCTGAAGTCCATAACCAGCTTCATGTCGTTTTTGGTGTTGTTAATGATAAAAATATTGATACCATATTACCATTATTGCCTAAAGTAGCAATATACTACTGTTGTAAGCCCAATGTACCTCGTGGGTTGGATGCTAAAGTGTTGTATTCTTCCCTGGAGACTTATGGATTAAATGCAGCGGTATTCAGTAGTGTTGTTAATGCTTTGAAGGCTGCAAAACTGAACGCCCAACCAAACGATTTAATATTTGTTGGTGGAAGTACTTTTGTTGTGGCCGAAATCGTCTAACTATTAAAAAGTTGTATCTTTCATGTTTCAATATGCTGTAATACATGACTGAAATAATCAACCAAATTTTCGCCCTTGATCTTAAATTAAAAAAAGATAATTATGACGGTTCCAATCGCTACTTGGATCGCATTTACCATGAGTTTGAAATCATGGGCTATAAAATAGTCAATCCAATAGGTCAAAAGTATCGTAATGAAATGACAGATGTGGAAGCAAATATTCTGGGTGATTTGACCAAAAGCTCAATCATTACCAAAGTGTTGAAGCCTACCATTTATCATACCGAAAACCATCAAACCAAACTCCTTCAAAAGGGAATTGTAATCGTAGAATAGACTTAGATGAAAACCATTGATTTAGCCATAGATTTAGGAACTACCAATAGTCTTATTGCAAAATATGACAACGGAAATGTAAAGATCTACAATAACCCGTTGGGTTTAAAACAAACATTGCCTTCTTGTATCGCTTTCCGTGGAAATCGAACGGTCATTGGAGATAAAGCTCTTGATTATCTTGAAAAAGACGCTGAAAATATCTGCATGCTGTTCAAGCGGAAAATGGGTACACAAGATACCTTTCATATTCCTGCAATCGATAAGGAACGCTCTCCAATAGAATTGTCATCCTACATTTTAAAGGAACTGAAAAACTTTGTCAACGATCAGGAAGTCATGAATGCTGTGGTCATTACCATTCCAGCATCCTTTGATACCATACAATCCAATGCGACCAAAAAGGCTGGATATATGGCAGGTTTTAAGGAAGTTGTATTGCTTCAGGAACCTATTGCAGCCTGTTTGGCATTTGCGAATACGTCAAATATTGATATTTCTGAAAAACAAAACTGGATCGTATACGATTTTGGAGGTGGTACATTTGACGTGGCCTTGGTTGAAGTCAATGATCGTGAATTGAAAGTCAAGGATAATTTAGGTGACAATTATCTAGGAGGAGCCGATTTTGACAATCTCATTGTTGAGAAATTGATAGTTCCGTTTATTGAAGAGAAATTAGGGTTACGCAATCTTTGGAAGGATTTAAAGTCTAAATCATCAAGTTTCAAGGGACTTTATTTTGAACTTTTGAAAATTGCTGAAGAAGCAAAAAAAGAACTTTCTCACTATGAAGAGACCGAAATAGAGTTAGATATCGATATCAATGGAGCGAACTTTTATGAGCAATTGCCTGTAAAACGTGAACATTTTGAAAGCCTGATTCAGCCAAAGGTCGAAGAGACCATCAACTTCATTCAAGATGTTATTAAGAATAATCAATTACTCAATTCGCAAATCACACGTGTGGTGCTCATTGGTGGCAGTACTTATGTGCCATTGATTAGACAACGCATATCTGAAGCCATAGGTGTTGAAGTTAATTCAAGCATAGATCCAACTTCGGCAGTGGTTTTAGGCGCAGCGTATTATGCTGGCTCTAAACCCATGACTGTTTCCGAAGAGGTTAAGACAGAAACATCAGATGATGCTGATAAAACGATTGGATGTAAATTTTTTTATGAGCAAAACACAAGGGATACGGAAGAGTTGATTACGGCTAAGGTCAATTCTGAAGTAGCGCATAGTTTCAGGATTATGAGGATGGATGGTGGTTATGATTCGGGAGTAAAACAAATCACTGATCATTCATTTTCAGAGTTTGTGCCCTTGCTCGAAGGACGATTGAACCAGTTTAAAATCCAGATCTTGAATTCAGATTTGGATGTGCTCAAGAGCATAGATTCTGTAGCCATCAACCAAGGAAGCTATAACGTTCAAGGGCAACCGCTTCCTAATGATATTTGTATGGAAGTCGATGATTTGGACGCATCTACAACACGACTGGAAAAAGTGTTTTCCAAAGGAAGTATACTTCCGCTTAAAAAGAAAATTTACAAAACGGCTTCGAAAACCATTTTGAAACAGTCCAATTCCAACTTGATTATCAATATTATCGAAGGGAAATCCAAAGGCTTGCCGAGTTCTGGATTAAGTATAGGGTATATTGAAATTTCGGGTAAGGATTTGGAGGAGGATCTAATAAAAGGAACAGACATAGAAATTGAAATTGAAATCAGTGAGTCAAGGGACTTAAAGATCAATATCTTTTTACAAAGTTGTGACCAAGAATTTGAGAACGTTTTTAGTGAATCTGAGCGATCTATCAGTATCAATAAGATTAATATGGAGATCAATACTGTTTTGGGTGACGTTGAAAGTTTGATTAGGGAAACCAATGATGAAGAAAACTTTGAATATTCGCATCAATTGGAAACCATTCGAGTAGGACTCATTGAAACACAAATTGCGGCATCACTCATTAACGAGGATGATATCTCTGATGCCAAGTTTCAGTTGGATGATAAAAAGCGAAAGTTGATTCAGGATTTTGATGACCTCACTCGAAACAAGTTGATTGCCCAGGAAATCGAGACATATAATGATACCAAGACATCTTTGGAGTATCGTTTAAACCAAGATGAAAATGAACGATTTCGGGACAAATATGCGAGAATCATCAAGAATGAACGTGAAGTTATCAATTCTGGAAATAAATATTTGATTCGGTCAAAAATTAAGGAACTTGATGAGCTGTACGATGCTATCATTCAATCAAGCGATGAAAACTTTATCAGTTATTTTTTGCATTTAAAATTTGTGACCAATTTTTCCAACCAACGCAAAGCCGACAAGTTGTTTAAACAAGGTGACGAAGCCATTGATAAAAAAGACTATAAATCGTTGCGCTATATTGTCTACGGATTGTCTGCGCTACTTCCAGATTATGAAAAGGAACGGCAGAAAAAATTCAAGGACGATAGCAGAACAGGTCTCGGCTAGTTGCGAAATTTTCTGTTGTAATAGTCAGTGTATAAATCGTTAATCTTGATGGTGTAAAGTTCAAGGTTTTTAGAGGTTAGTTTTTCCTTTCTTTTCTTATTGACAATCACCTTGTCGGAAGAACTACTGTTGACTTTAATGATCTCATCACTAAATGGATGAATGGTGATTGCTTTGGGTACTGAGGTGTCAAAGCATTTAATTTGGAACATGTTCGTAAGATCAGTATTGCGCTTAAAATGCGAAAACTTACTTGTTACAAAATCCTTACCTGTATAAAATACCAAGGAATCATTAGCTATAACCTTAATTAAGGCTGTTTCGTTTTTGGGAATGTACAAGGACTCATCAATGCCTTTCTTGAACCTAAAAACAATAAGATCTTGCTGACTTTCATTTTCGAGTTTTAGAAATGTATTGTCAGACATGTCTTTGGTTGTAGGGATCTCATTAAAGGTTTTTGGGTAAGGGTTCGAAAACGGAATGAGCTTTGTTGCGGACACTTCATTTGAAGTCTTGCGTTCAACTTTGCGCTTAAGCGTATAGATAAATCTTATATGATTAGCCGATTTAAACCGATTGTCGTTTTCTGTTGGTTCGGTATCTTCACTTTCATTATCAGTAGACTCGATGACAGTTTCCTCAATGTCGGGAAAGTTATTTTGCTCACTTTCCGTTTTTAAACTATCGATGATACGCTGCATTTGCTCACTGTATTGAAATGTTGTATCACCAGCTCGAATGTATTCGTAGTCAGAGCTACTAGAGCTCTTACTTATCCAAAATATAACCCTAATCACGATCATGATAATAATGAAAACACTCCAGCCACTATAACCAGAACCTGTTTTTCTGGTTGAACTTGAAGTATATGTATACTCTCTTGCTATACTGGCATTAGACTCAAACAACTGTTCCAAAAAAACATTGGACGTGTCGAGATTTGAAAAAGCGACCATAGCCTTAGCCATAAACCTAAAGGCATAATTGTTGACGTTTTTTCGTTTGGCATTATAAATATCGATGACTTCAGAATTAAGTTCCTGAATCTCTTCGTTAAAACAGTCTGGATATTCATTCAGGCAGTTTATAAACACCTTGTTAGTAATAAAACCCACAGAAGATAATTGCTCCTTGTATCGACCTTCCCTTAGGTACACGGTAGCATAATTTAATCGTGCCTTAAAGAAATTTATAACCAATTGATTGATTTCTTCCGTAAATAAATAATTGTGAATCAAGACCTTTAACAATAGTACATATTTGCCTTTTTTCAACGTCTCAGACAAAAACACTTTTAGGTTTTCCTTTAAGTATGGTGAAAGAAAATATTTCAGATCCTCAAGGTTCTCAGGTTCTAATTTTTCGACATCTATTTCACCTTGTTGTATCAAATCATACCCACCAGAAATAAGCTGTTTTAACCATTTATGGTGCTCAATAAAAATATGACATTGTCTAGTACTATCATCTTGTAGTTGTTCTATGATATGTGTAATTTCACCAAGATTAGTGGCATCACCCAACATTGCTTTTGCCTTGAGTTGCTTCTGTAGTTTGATGATGCCTTTAGAATCGATGTTGGATAGTTGATCAATATCCAATCCTAATTGATCTATAAATGAGATGTACTTCAATGTAATATTTTATAGGTTTCTAAAATTATCAAAATTATAATTGAACACTACTATTTAATGTGTTTTTTTGTGAGGATATAGAGACAGGAATAAATTTTATTTTTTTATTAAAAAGTTTTTGGGAATTAAAAAACTAGCCTATATTTGCAATCCAATATTCAGGGCGCGTAGCTCAGTTGGTTCAGAGCACTTGGTTTACACCCAAGGGGTCAGGGGTTCGAATCCCTTCGCGCCCACAAGTAAATTGAAAAGCAAGCACAGTCATATAGCTTGCTTTTTTGATTTTATGAAGTTCAATTTTCAATGCTGAAGAACGAACGGGTTAGAGATAAGACTATTTCATTCTTGTTTTGGGTTTTGAAAATTAGAAATTGTATTTTTGGAACATTGGGTCATTAACTCAGTTGGTTTAGAGTGTTACCTTGACAGGGTAGAAGTCACTGGTTCGAATCCAGTATGACCCACATCATCACAATCCTGATTTACATTAGTAAATCAGGATTTTTTGTTTTAGGATCCAAATTTTTTATATGGAGGGAAGGCTTGACGTATTATAACAAATCTAGAACACGCTCTAGAGCCATTCCTCGAGACCCTTTGATAAGAAACATGTTGTTTTCGAACTGGAAAGTGTTGAAGTTCTCCTTGAAGTCCTTAAAAGACCTAAAACATAATGTTGAATCTGGTACTTGAGTGTTGTAAAAGTGCTCTCCAATTAAAATCACTTGTTCTAATTTGAGAGTGTTAGCGAAATCAGCGATAGATTGGTGTTCATTTACAGCTTCTTTTCCAAGTTCAAACATATCACCTAAGATGACAACCTTGTTAGATTGTTTTAATTGGTTAAAATTTGACAGGGCAGCTACCATACTTGTGGGATTGGCATTATAGGCATCTAAAACAATCTGATGTCCATTTTTTTCTATGATTTGCGAACGGTTGTTATTTGGTATATAAGACTCAATGGCTGAAGCTATTAGGTCATCACTAATTCCAAAATGTTGCCCAATTGCAATTGCCGTGCATATATTATTAAAATTGTAGGCTCCAGTGAGATGAGAATTTATTTGATGTTGGTTGACTTTAAGTGATACATAAGGCTGCGAATCTAACAACTCCATGCTAGCACCATAGGTTATAGCATTGTCGTAATTTCCCACCTGTTTTAGTTGTTGTGGATCATTCTCGTTAACAAATATTGATTTACCATGTGTTTTAAGATGGGTATACATTTCAGATTTGCCTTTAATCACACCTTCAATTCCACCAAAACCTTCAAGATGGGCCTTACCAAAATTGGTGACCAAACCATAGTCAGGAAAAGCAATATTTGTTAGAAACTCAATTTCCTTTTGGTGATTAGCTCCCATTTCCACGATTCCGAATTCAGTGTCTGTATCCATTTTTAAAAGCGTAAGTGGAACACCAATATGGTTATTAAGATTTCCAAAAGTCGCCGAAGTTTTAAATGTTTTGGAAAGTACACAATTGATTAGCTCCTTTGTGGTTGTTTTTCCATTACTTCCAGTAAGTGCCAAAATAGGCATATTGAGACGCTTTCTATGGAATGTTGCTAATTGCTGTAAGGCATGAAGTACATTGTCCACTAGGAGGTATTGTTCGTTTTTTTTGTACTTAACTTCATCAATGACAACAAATGAAGCACCGAGTTCAAGAGCGTTGTCGGCAAATGTGTTTCCGTTGAAATTTTCACCCTTTAAGGCAAAAAAAAGCGCATTTTTCTCAATTTTTCTAGTGTCAGTACTTACTGAAGAACATTTCAAGAAATAGTCATAAAGTTGGTTTATGGTCATGGAAATATAGGTCATAAAAAAGTCCTAATCATAAAGTTAATGACTAGGACTTAAAAGTTCTTCTTTTTTATAGAAATTAGTTTCTTTTCTTTCCTCCACCTTGAGACTTAGATCCAACTCTTGACATTGCACATCTAAATCCGATATAATCCGTTGCCATATCTTGTGGGAAGTATCTACGTTGTGCAGGGTCTAACCAATAGGCTCTATCTTTCCAAGATCCACCTTTGTAAACTCTTACATTATCATTGATAAGGGAAGTTCTGTCATTGGATTGATCATATTCCTTTATCAAGTTACCCAATGAATCTCTATCAACATTGTGTCTTGGTGCGTTGTACATTTTTCGAGTATTGCTTTCATCATCAGTTTCCTCTTCATCAAAGCTGTCGGCATATTGACGGGAAGATCTCACGTCACCATCTCTAAAGTTTCTGTTGTCACTTTTGTCGAAGTTGGTTCTCAAATAGGTTTCATTTTCGTCAACACCTACTTGTAAGATCTCACCTGGTAGATTTCTCGCAACGATTTGACCATTACTTAATGTGTCATATACAATTTCATCTGAGGTAACAACCTTTACGGTTCCATCTTCGTTGATGGCGTTTTTGGTATATACATTACCTCTGTAATAGTTAAAATCATTGAATTCATCATCAACAATAGGTCTGTATACATCAGCTACCCATTCAGCAACATTTCCAGACATATCATAAAGACCATAGTCATTAGGTTCGTAGGACATAACTTCTGCTGTAATATCAGCACCATCATCAGACCAACCAGCTATTCCACCATAATCACCTTTACCTTGTTTAAAGTTTGCTAATTGATCACCTCTGGTCTTACGTTTTCCAGAACGTGTGTATTGACCATCCCATGGATATTTTTTACGTCCTCTGTAAACGTTAAAGCTTCTCAACTCACTTAAGCCAAGCGCAGCATATTCCCATTCTGCTTCAGTTGGTAGCCTGTAATCAGGAGTAATGATACCAGATTCACGTCTAGCGTATTTATTAATGGTATCTCCAGCAGCTGTGGTTTGTACTCGACGTCTTGACCTTTCAGGATTGATAATAGAATCATTACCACCATAGGTCAAGGTAGGCGCATTAATATAAGTGTCAACATTAAAGTTACTATCAGCAGATGACATGAGGTGCGTGTCTCTTTCTAGGTAACCAGCGTTTTGCAAGTCCATTTCAGCAACTCTATCCGTTCTCCAATTTGCAAACTCTACTGCCTGAATCCAGCTTACTCCAACAACTGGGTATTCACCGTAGCCTGGATGACGCAAATAGTTTTCGGTCATCATTTCGGCATAACCCAAACGGTTTCTCCAAACTAAAGTGTCTGGAAGTGCACCTTCATAAATTAATCTGAAGTTTTCTTCTTCTGGCGGATACGTTCTTTTAATCCAATCCAGGTATTCTGTATACATTTTATTGGTGACTTCAGTTTCATCCATGTAAAATGACTGAACATGTTGTTGATTTGGCGAATTGTTCCAATCATGCATCACATCGTCCTGTACTTTTCCCATGGTAAATGTACCACCTTCAATAAAAACCAATCCAGGACCAGTTTTCTGTTCTTGAAATTTGTCATTGTATTGAAAACCACCATTTTTATCGTTGATTTTCCATCCTGTAGCTCGAGAAGTATTCTTCGACGAAGAATTTTTGTTACAGCTAACAATTGTTAAAGATACTACTAGGGCTAATAGAATCTTCAGATTTAAGACGTTTTTCATATCCATACTTTTAAGTAAGCTCATTTAATTTTAGACACGCAATATAATAATTAAAGGTAAACTGACAATATTTTTTGCCGATTTCATGCAAAAAAAGTTGCATTTCATCCTCTTTTTTATACACAACAACGGATTTTTAGTCACTTTATCGGTATATTTTGACTTTAATAACGATTGATAAAATGAATTATTGTTGTAATTTTGAATAAAAAATTGAGACTCTATAATATCACGGATTTGTATGCGTTAAATGATTGTGAAAATTCATTTAAAGGCATTGGTATGCTCAAGCCGATTAATATATGAGTAATAGTGTGATTTTTATCAAGGCTTTTGAAATTTTTGTTTAATGAAGAAATATCTACAGTTATCATTTTTACTATTGTCGTTTTTAGGGTATGCCCAACAAAAGCAATACACTATTTCCTGGGAAGGCTCGGTTGTCTTAGCGACAGCCACTTCAAGTATTGAAGTTCCAAGTTTCGATAAAAAACATTTTGGGTTCTCTAGGGAAGAGGGTTTGGTGTTTAGGGCAAACTGGGAAGAAGCCTCTTCTGTTAATAAAAATTCAGCCACTATCAGTCAGGTAACCTATGAGAACATTAGTGAAACTGAACTTAAAGAGTTGCCGAGAAATACAATTCCGTCAACACCAAAGTTTAAAATGCGCAACCTTATTGCCAGAGGTGATGTTTCTGCGTATTTTGAAATTTCTCCAATTATAAAGGATAGAGGCGTATATAAAAAAATCACCAGTTTTACGATTAATTATCAATATGGAGGCTTGTCAAATAGGTCAACCCAAAGTGTTCAGGAATTGTCGAATTCTGTCTTGAGTTCGGGTACTTGGCATAAATTCTTTGTCGATAAATCGGGAGTCTTCATCCTAACCAAAGGGTTTTTAAGTTCATTGGGAGTTAATACCAATGTCGACCCTCGATCAATAAAAATATTTGGAAATGGAGGCGCTATGCTTCCTCTTGCCAATAATGAACCTTACCCATTCGATCTTACCGAAAATGCGATTCGTTTTATAGGCGAGGAAGATGGTGTGTTCAATGACAATGACTACATCTTGTTTTATGCTGAAGGCCCAAAAGAATATAGTGAGGATAGTGATACCAATATTAATCTCTTTACGGATAGATCGTATTATTTTGTAACTACAGATGGTGGCTCAGGAAAGCGAATTCAAGATATGGAACAGCCTATCGGAAATCCTTCGATACAAGTGAATACATTCCATGATTATCAATTCCATGAGGTTGATGAAACCAATTTGGCAAAAATTGGTCGTCGTTGGTTTGGAGAACGGTTTGATGTTGAAAATGAAAGAAGGTTCAGCTTCAATTTTCCAAACTTGGTGTCATCTGAGCCTGCCAATGTTAGAATCTTGGTTGGAGGTGTAAGTGAAGTGTCTGGTACTAATATGCAAGTGCTTTTAAATGGAAGCCTATTACAGACCCTATCATTTGGAGCATATAGTGATCCCATTTTAGCAACTGGCAATGTTTTTGATAATGAGGTCACCTTAAATGCTCCTGAGGTTAACTTCGATCTCATATTCAACAACGCTGGAAACCCATCCTCTCTTGGGTATTTGGATTATATTTCGGTAGAGGCAACACGAGAATTAATATTTGAGGGATCACAGTTTGTTTTTAAAAATAATGATGTCGCTCTCGAACCTGGAATTGCTGAGTTCACAGTGTCCAATGCTAATAATGTTCAGGAGATTTGGGATATTACCGATAAATATAACGTACAGAGTATACGCAATACAGAGCAATCCCAAACCCTTAGTTTTAAGGATGTAGCTGGTTTGGCAAAAAAATACATTACGGTCTCCAGTCAAAATTATTATGAACCTCTACGTGATGCCAATACTAGTGTAGCTAATCAGAACATCAAAGGGACGATCTTTTTAAATGAACAAGGTCAGTTTGAGGACATTGACTATATTATTGTTGCTCGAAATAATTATGTGTCCCAAGCAGAAAGGTTGGCCCAAATCAATAGGGATAAATACAATCTCAATGTTAAAGTGGTACGATTGGATTTAATATACAATGAATTCAGTTCAGGAAATCCTGATATTGCTGCGATCAGAAATATGATGCGCTACGTGTATTTTAATGCAAGTGCACCTTCAGAACGAATTAAATACTTATGTCTGTTTGGTGATGCCTCTTACGATTATAAGGACAGAATATCAAATAATACCAATATTATTCCGACATGGAACTCTTTACAAAGTTTTAGTTTGATACAGTCTTTTATCTCCGACGATTTCTACGTCGTGCTAGATGACAATGAAGGCGTATTTATGGATGAGGACCTTTTGGATGTTGCCGTCGGACGTATTTTGGCAGATTCTCCACAACGTGCTAAGGAATTGGTTGATAAAATTGAAGGGTATTATGCCGAAGAAGCTTTTGGAAGCTGGAGAAACAATATTATCACTGTTTCTGACGATATCGATGAAGCATGGGAACGCCAACTCCAAGAAGTAACAAATGAATTGGGTGATGAGGTTACCAATACAAAACCGTTTATTAACAACGTAAAAATCCATTGTGATGCCTTTCAACAAGAGTCTGCATCTGGAGGTGAACGTTACCCAGAAGTGAATAAGGCCTTGAAGGATGCTATGGAAGTTGGTGCTTTAGTGGTCAATTATTTGGGACATGGCGGAGAAGATGGACTAAGTTCTGAGCGTATCTTTACACGAGTAGATGCACAAGATATCAGGAATGTGTGTAAATTTAATTTGTTTGTGACCATTACTTGCGAATTTACCAAATTTGACAATCCGCAACGCTTGACGTCTGGTGAGTTTACATATTGGAACAAGGATGGTGGCGCAATTGGGTTAATAACTACAACTCGTCAAATACAAGTAGATACTGGAGTAGAATTCAATGAAGTCCTTCAGGGTAATTTATTTGCATATGGGTCAAGTCAATACCCTACTATCTCTGAAAGCTTGAGATTGACTAAGAATGATCCTGAATTGGTTGGTGAAAATCAAAGGCCATTGGTGTTTTTTATAGGCGATCCTGCCATGAAGTTAGCTTTCGCTAGGCCTGAAGTGCGATTGACAGCAATTAATGATATTCCATTGGCCGAGCAAAATGAACCATTGAAAGCTTTGGATCGTGTAAAGATGTCAGGTGAGGTATATGATACCGCTGGAAATTTTCTATCTAATTATAATGGTGTGTTGACCGCTACTGTATTCGACAAGGAAATTGAGCGTCAAACCTTAGGTAATGATGGCGTTCAAGATGCCAATGGGACAATTATATTGGATTTTAAGACACTTGGAGAAACTATTTTTAAAGGTCAAGCCACAGTATCCGAAGGAAAATTCGACTTTGAATTTGTTGTGCCAAGGGATATTGGAGTGCCAGTAGGCCAAGGCAAAGTGAGTTTTTATTCAAAACAGAATAATATCCTAGATGACAAATCAGGACATAGTTTCGACTTTGAGGTTGGAGGTATTAACGAAAATGCAGCCGATGATAATACAGGTCCAGTCATTAACCTATTCATGAATGATGAGAATTTTGTTTCAGGAGGCATTACCAATGAACAACCAACGCTTTTAGTAAAACTCTTTGATGAGAATGGAATCAATACAGCAAGTGGAATAGGTCATGATATTACAGCTATTATCGATGGTGATGAAACCAATCCGTTTGTGCTCAATGATTATTACCAAGCCAATGTAGATGATTTCCAAAATGGAAAACTCAACTATCCGTTTAGGGATTTGGAAACAGGTTTGCATACACTAACTTTAAAGGCTTGGGATGTTTACAATAATTCATCAACTGCCGAAATCGAGTTTTTAGTGAGAGACAAAGATGAAGAATTGGTCATTTCCAATGTACTTAATTACCCAAATCCGTTTATTGATTACACCGAATTTTGGTTCAATCACAATAGTTCTGATGTTTTAGACGTTTCAGTACAGATATTCACCGTTTCGGGTAAATTGGTTAGAACATTAAATGGCCAGACCTCTAGCGGAAGTAAAGTGACTAGCTCGCTTTCAAAGGATATTGTTTGGGATGGACGTGATGACTTTGGTGATAAAATCGGTAAAGGTGTCTACGTCTACAAACTGAAAGTCCGTTCGAACCGTTTGAATAAACAGGTCGAAAAAATTGAAAAACTTGTTATACTATAATAAAGATTTATATTTGCCTAATATTATCAAGGATTGAAGCCCTTGTTATGAACTGAAAAATTCTTATGAAAAAATACATTTTAGCCCTTGCCATATTATTGGTGTTTAATGTCTCAAATGCTCAAGAAGAAACCATAACCTTTCCTAATCAATCAACGGTCATCACCACAGGTGTGCCGTTTATGTTAATTGCGCCAGATGCGCGATCAGCAGGTATGGGAGATATGGGTGTAGCGACATCTGTGGATGCTTATTCACAGCAATGGAACGCGGCCAAATATACCTTCTCTGAAGCAAAATCTGGGATTGCCGTAAGTTATACACCTTATTTGAGTAAACTAGTCAATGATATTGCTGTGGCTTACTTGACCTATTTTAATCGATTGGACGACCGAAGTTCTTTTGGTTTTAGCTTTAAGTATTTTGGATTGGGTGAAATTGAAATTCGCCCTGATGAATTTTCTGAACCTTTAATTGAGAAACCAAATGAGTTTACTGTAGATGCGTCGTATGCCTTAAGGTTGGCGGATCAATTCTCGATGGCTGTTGCTTTACGTTATTTACGATCAGATTTACGTATCCAATCGGTTGATGCCAATGCTAGTGCAGCAGGATCATTTGGTGTTGATATCTCAGGTTTTTATCAAAGTGAGGAGGAAGCCTATAATAGTTTTAATGGTCGAACTCGTTTCGGTTTTGCTCTTCAAAATTTAGGGCCAAAAATTAAATACGATGATGGTGGACGAGAGAATTTCTTGCCTACTAACTTGAGATTGGGAGGAGGTTTTGACTTTATCTTTGATGAATACAATAAATTAGGTGTTACTGCTGAGGTGACAAAGCTTTTAGTGCCAACACCTCCTTTATTAGGATTCGTTGATGCCAATGGCGACGGTGTTCAAAATGATGATGATCCAACAACACCAGATATTAACGAAGGAGAAGAAACCATTATTACGGAAGGAAAGGACAATAATGTCGGTTTTCTTTCAGGAATGTTCCAATCCTTTGGTGATGCACCAGGCGGATTTAGTGAAGAATTGAAAGAATGGACTTGGGCCATTGGTGCAGAGTATTTATACCAAGAGTCATTTGCATTTAGAGCAGGTTATTTCAATGAAAGTGATGAGAAAGGAGCACGAAAGTTCTTTGCGCTAGGCGCAG
This sequence comes from Bacteroidia bacterium, assembly GCA_030432635.1. Classification (GTDB taxonomy): domain Bacteria; phylum Bacteroidota; class Bacteroidia; order Flavobacteriales; family Flavobacteriaceae; genus Psychroserpens. Next base: position 22,445 of record JAUIMB010000006.1, read on the forward strand.
GATTTAAATACACAACGATTAATCTGGATTTGTCATACTTGTTTTCAGCGTCAAAAATCCAAAGCCCTCTGGAGAACACCTTACGTTTTTCATTGACCTTTAGTTTTGGCGATGGTGCTTATGATGAATATTAGACACGAGTCACCCATCAAAACAAAAAACTATTGTTTCCTCTTAAAAACAATAGTTTTTTTGTCTAATGCCGTTATCTATGAAGGATGTAAAAATTGAATCGACGTTTACAGTGTTTGAAAGTTCTAAGGAGCTTCCTAAAGAAGTGGCTTCGTTGATGAAAAGCGCCTCTGAAGCAAGACTTAAAGCCTATGCACCCTATTCTAAGTTCTTGGTTGGTGCTGCCATATTACTGGATAATGGAGAAGTTGTCACAGGAAACAATCAAGAAAATGCCTCATATCCTTCTGGGCTTTGTGCCGAACGTACTGCAATATATTACGCTGGTTCGCAATATCCCAATGCCAAGATTAAGGTCATGGCCTTAACTGCAGGCTCGCAGAAACAACCAACAAAGACACCAATTCCACCTTGTGGAGCATGTAGACAAGCCATTGCTGAGTATGAGGTGAAACAAGATTTTCCTATTGAAATTTATTTTATGGGAGAAAGTGGAAAAGTGGTTAAATCCGATTCATTGGCAAATCTTCTTCCCTTAGGTTTTGATCGTAGTTTCCTATAACGTTTTCGTTCAAATTTTACGTTTTTCGGTTTTTTCGTTACTGTTATAAGTGTTATTTTTGTTATTCGTTGATTTCGACAAAACCATGGTTTGTTTAAATCTTAAGCGACCATTAAGTTGTAATTTATTTTTAAGTAACGAACTAGATGCAAAAAATCACTAAAGAGGTCTACCTTAAATGGTATGAAGACATGTTGTTCTGGCGAAAGTTTGAAGACAAACTTGCGGCAGTTTACATTCAACAGAAAGTAAGAGGCTTTCTTCATTTATATAATGGTCAGGAAGCAGTATTGGCAGGAGCCTTACATGCTATGGATCTGACTAAGGATAAAATGATTACGGCTTACCGAAATCATGTACAGCCTATAGGAATGGGAGTTGATCCAAAACGGGTCATGGCCGAATTGTATGGTAAGGCTACAGGTACATCCCAAGGTCTAGGTGGTTCAATGCATATTTTCTCGAAAGAACACCGTTTTTATGGTGGTCATGGGATTGTTGGTGGACAAATTCCTTTAGGTGCTGGTATCGCCTTTGGTGATAAGTATCATGGAAGTGATGCCGTGACTTTATGTTGTTTTGGTGATGGTGCAGCGCGTCAAGGGTCACTACATGAAAGTTTTAATTTAGCCATGCTATGGAAATTACCTGTGATTTTTGTTTGTGAAAATAACGGTTATGCCATGGGAACATCGGTTGAACGATCTGCGAACCATACCGATATATGGAAATTGGGTCTTGGCTACGAAATGCCTTGTGGTCCAGTGGATGGTATGAACCCAGTAAAGGTTGCAGAAGCTTTTGATGAAGCAATCCAGAGAGCTAGACGTGGTGAAGGACCAACGTTTTTAGAACTGAAAACGTACCGTTACAGAGGACACTCAATGTCTGATGCCCAGCATTATAGAACAAAGGATGAAGTAGAAGAGTACAAGAAAATCGATCCTATAACTCAAGTAAAGGATGTCATTTTAGATAAGAAATATGCCACAGAGGATGATATTGCTGAAATCGACAAACGCGTGAAAGCTTTGGTTAAGGAATGTGAGAAATTTGCAGAGGAATCCCCTTATCCAGAGAAAAATGTGATGTACGATGCCGTATATGAACAAGAAGATTATCCATTTATACAACACAAATTATAAGCTATGGCTGAAGTGATAAATATGCCTCGTTTGAGCGATACAATGGAAGAAGGAACTGTAGCCACTTGGTTAAAAAAAGTTGGTGACAAGGTTGAAGAAGGTGACATTCTAGCTGAAATCGAGACAGATAAAGCGACTATGGAATTTGAATCCTTTAATGAAGGAACGCTACTTCATATTGGAATTGAGGAAGGCGAATCGGCAAAGGTCGACACTTTATTGGCGATTATTGGAGAAGAAGGAGAAGATATATCTGGTATTTTGAAAAATTCGGAAGGAGCAGCAAGTAGTACCAAAGAAGAGGCTGCCAATCAAAATAAAAGTGAAGTATCTCAAGACCATAGCAGTGAAAATGCTAGTTCGGAAGATGATTCAGGGAATGAAGATATGGATATTCCAGAAGGTGTTATCGTCGTAACGATGCCTCGCTTGAGTGATACAATGGAAGAAGGAACTGTAGCATCTTGGTTAAAGAATGTTGGTGATGACGTAGACGAAGGCGATATTCTTGCAGAGATTGAAACGGATAAAGCAACAATGGAATTCGAGTCCTTTCAATCGGGAACGTTATTGCACATTGGTTTAAATGAAGGTGAATCGGCAAAAGTCGATGCCCTTTTAGCGATTATTGGTCCAGCAGGAACAGATGTTTCTGAGGTTGCCAAGAACTTTAAGATGGGTGAATCAGGTTCTAAACCAGAGCCAAAAGATGAAACTAAAGTAGCTCCTAAACAGGAAAAAGCAAAGTCACAATCTACTGTCGCTTCGAGCCTGCCTGACGGCAAGGCAGATACAATCGAGAAGCCAAGTTCAACTTCGAATTCGGTTACATCCTCAACGTCAAACGGAAGAATCTTTGCATCTCCATTGGCCAAGAAAATGGCAGAAGAGAAAGGTATCAACCTATCGCAAGTTAATGGCTCTGGTGAGAACGGAAGGGTTGTTAAACGCGACATAGAAAACTATACACCAGCAACACAATCTGCTGCGCTAGGGAAGTTTGTGCCAACAGGACAGGAGGATTTTGATGAAGTCGCCAACTCAAACATGAGAAAGGCCATTGCTAAGAATTTGGCTAAATCTAAGTTCACTGCGCCTCATTATTATTTGAATGTGGAGTTCGATATGGAGAATGCCATAGCGTTTAGAGCACAATACAATTCACTTCCTGATACAAAAATATCCTACAATGATATGATCATAAAGGCTTGTGCTTTAGCATTGAAGCAGCATCCGCAGGTAAATTCTCAATGGTTTGATGATAAGATGCGACTAAACAACCATGTTCATATTGGTGTAGCTGTTGCAGTTCCCGATGGTTTAGTCGTGCCTGTAGTTCGTTTTGCCAATGAGCAAAGCTTGACCCAAATTGGAGCGGCTGTTAAGGATTATGCAGGAAAGGCCAGAAATAAAAAACTAACATTAGATGAAATGGAAGGAAGTACCTTTACCATTTCTAACTTGGGAATGTTTGGCATAGAAAGCTTTACATCGATTATTAATCAGCCAAACTCGGCTATCCTTTCAGTAGGAACTATAGTTGAGAAACCTGTTGTCAAAAACGGAAAAGTAGTTCCAGGTCATACCATGAAACTAACTATGGCTTGCGATCATAGAACGGTCGATGGAGCTACAGGAGCACAATTCCTTCAGACGCTAAAAGGCTATATTGAAAATCCAGTGACGATGTTGATATAACGATAACATCGACATATTTCTGCAACTGTAGAAAAACACCACTATAAATTTTCCCGATTTGGTTTTTACAAGTCGGGTTTTCTTTATCTTTAAACACGACTTAAACAGCTAATTAAAATGAAAAAGACACTCCTTATTCTCAGTATGGCAATAGTTGTCATGGCCTGTGCAACTAAAATGAAAGGTCAAGATGGGAAACCAGGAACAAATGGAAAGAGTTCCAATGTTACGATTACCGAAAAGGATATTAAGATGAGTATGGACTACTTGGCTTCTGATGAATTAAAGGGTAGGGCAACTGGGACAAAAGGTGCTGAAAAAGCTGCCCTTTTTATCGAGAATTACTTTAAGGCCAATGCTATTAAACCTTACTTCGAAAGTTATAGGGATATGTTTAATATTGGCGAATTAATTGGATATAATATTGTCGGTATGATTGAAGGTAATGATCCTGAATTGAAGAATGAGTTTATCATTCTTGGAGGTCACTATGATCATATTGGTAAAGGGAAGATTGTTGAAGGCGATAGTATTGCCAATGGTGCCAATGACGATGCCTCAGGAACCATTGCTGCCATGGAATTTGGTAGATATTTTTCACATTCAAAATCGAATAAGCGTAGCATACTGATTACCTTATATGATGCTGAGGAAATGGGACTTAAGGGTTCTGCACATTTGGCCAAACGTTTAAAGGACGAAGGTGTCAATGTTTATACCATGCTCAATTTTGAAATGATAGGTGTTGCTAGAGATGAAGGTAAACCTATGGCATATATGAGTGGTTATAACCGTTCTAATTTTGCGCCAACGTTAAATAAGTATGCAGGAGAGGAAGTGCTTGGATTTTTTCCGAAGGCTAAGGAGTTTCAGTTATTTTATAGATCGGATAATTTTCCGTTTTTTAAGGAGTTTAATATACCAGCGCATGCAATCTCTACGTTCGATTTTACGAATTTTGACTACTATCACCATGTAGATGATGAAGCTGATAAAATGGATTATGAACATATGGCAAGTTTTATCAATAAAATGATTCCAGCGTTAGAAGGTATGATGAATGCGCCAACAAAAGAAGTGGTATTGAATGAAGAGTAAGAATATCATTATTACAGGCACCAGTAGAGGTATCGGATTCGAGTTGGTACATCTCTTTGCAAATCAAGGACACAATGTTTTGGCGTTATCTCGAAATGCACAACCCGTGAACAATCTCCATTTTGATAATATTTCCTCTTTTGCCTTTGATTTATGTAAAGCAGAAGATTACCTAAATGTTCAAGCCTTTATAGAAAGTGAATTCAAACATGTGGATATCCTCATTAATAATGCAGGTACACTATTAAACAAACCCTTTGCAGAAACAAGTTTTTTGGATTTTCAACAAGTATATCAAACCAATGTTTTTGGTGTCGCAGAAATGACAAGAATCGTGTTGCCATTCATGAAGCACGATGGGCATGTTGTAACTATAAGTTCGATGGGTGGTATTCAAGGGAGTATGAAATTTCCAGGGCTTTCAGCATATAGTTCGAGCAAGGGAGCGGTTATTACCTTAACTGAACTGTTGGCAGAAGAGTATAAAACCACTGGGCCACAATTTAATGTGCTGGCTTTAGGTGCTGTTCAAACAGAGATGCTCAAGGAAGCTTTTCCAGACTATGATGCGCCAACCACAGCTATGGAAATGGCAAAATATATTTTCGATTTTTCGCTTAACGGAAACAAATATTACAACGGGAAAGTGCTTCAGGTTTCCAATTCGACGCCATAGCGATCATGTACCTTGCATTATAAATACAGTTTTGTCAAAGTCTTTATTCTTTAAATCGGTTTTTGTGATTCCGAAATAGCAATTTGAATGACCAATGACTTCAAATTTATCATACATTGGAAAAGAGAATAAATTGATGAATTCTGATCTTAACGATTCTATTTTTGCCTTTTGAGTGGGATCCTTGATATTGGTAATATCTAAATATGAATATGCCCAATCCCAATCTACACCATATTGAATAGGACAAGGTGTTCCTAGAATTATCTGTTCTTTACATTCAAAATTGTCATAATCACTGATTATCGAATCAAAGGTTCCAGTATCTTCAGCATTCAATTTAGCAGCATCAAAAACAGAACATTCAGTTGTTGGTGGAATTTGAAAGATTAATTCAAAATCCATGGTTGTTGGCTTAAAGTGATATGCTTCAATTAAATCTACAGGAAAGTCACTTTTCTGTAGGTCATTTTCAGTAACATCCAAATACAGTACTTTATATTGCGCTTTATCCATTATAAATTCATATTCGGTTCCAAATTCACTTTCTGGAGCGACAAAATAACTGAAAAAATAAAGCATGCCCGTTTTCGGAAGTAAGTTCTCATAATCCAAAGATGCAATGTTTGCTAAGTTGAGTTGACCATAGAACATCATTGATTTGCCATCATACTTTGGCCAAGAAACTGCTTTCGGTAAATCGGGAGTTCCTCCAAATTTTGAAGCACCCAATGTCAATAGTTTCCCTTGAGAAATAATAATAGCAGGTTCAATTAACAATTTGACTTTATCTGGCTCATTCCATTCGTATTTTAAAATGGATTTAGTAAAGTTCATTTTATTTTGTTCTATATTTTCAAGAGTAGTGCTTTGGGCCGAACCCAGAAATACAATACCCATAAGGCATAAGAATATTAGGGATTGAAATGTTTTGATCTTCATATTTCATGTATTATTAATAAACCAAATTCGATTATTCTTTCGAAAATGGTAAAAATTTAATTGTTTTGATTGATACGGCTTCAAGATCCTGTAAGTAATCTTGTCTAGTGGTAATGCTTACTTTAACTGAGTCTTTGAACGTTTGATTATTGGATGTAACCGAAAAACTAAGGATGGAAATTTCAGTAGAATCATTGACGCTATGAACATGATCAGTCTTTTTAATGTCTGAAATACTAAAGCCTTTCGGATAATTAAATATAGGAAGACTGTCTTTAGTATAGTTTAATAATTGTTCGTTGATGTCTGATTGAAATTCTGGATGCAATTGTTTTAGCTTTACTAAATCAATAAGTTCCATGAATTTTTCTGTACTAATACCTTCCGTAGGAATAGCTATATCATCAAACTCACTTTCATAATCTGTAGAGACTTCAAGAGGCATGCTTTCAGACTTCCAAGCGTCATTATTCTTGCAAGCTATGCAGCATAATACCAGTATTATAAAAGCCATTTTTTTCATTTTACTGTAAATTTTAAGGATTTGATTTTATGCTGTTCATAGTGCTTGTCTAAAATCTTGATTTGCTTTAACGTTTTTGTTGGGATAGTAAGTAGTCTTATGAAGTCCTCTTTAGAATATTTTTCGATACCTATTTGATTGTCATATAACCTATAAATTTTAACATCGTCATGAAATAACTGTTCAAGGTTTTTTTTGTGCTTGGTCCAATCCGTTACATTTCCATTGGTATAATATTTAAGCATTAACGCATAATTGTCACTGTCGAGTTTGACGACCGTATTTTTATTGGCATCTATCGAACGAACAATAGTATCTGTTTTATGGTATGGTGAGGTTACCACAAATTTAATGTGGTCTTCCTTAATACTATAGTTGAAGCAACCTAAACTGTCTGTTTTTAAGTATATAGGTGATTGGTCGTTGAAAAGTATTTTAATATCTATAGGAATGCTTGTAATACCATTTTCGTTGAGGTCGTCAATGAAGCAAAATTGAAACTCGTTTTTTGAATTAATTTGAGTAAAAAACACAACAAACAATGGAAGTGCAGCGGCAAACCAAGCTATTTTTTTATTTCTTCGAGGTGTCTTTATTTTGGGATGGTCGTTCCTAAAGGCATGCCAATTCTCTTGTCCGACATATCGACTTAATAAATTGAGCATATCAATTCGAGGTAATTTCGAATGGTCTTTTTTGAAGTACGTGTAAAACCACTTTTCACTCACTCTCGCCTTTACTTTAGTAAATAAGTCTTCCTGAAACCTTAGAATATCATCACCATTCCAATTTTTAACATCTGATGGTACGCTATGATGCTCCAAAAATTTGGCTACGACTGCATTCTTTAACAGGTTGAATTGATGTTGCTCTTTGGTGCTCATTGATTTTTAAGCGTTGTAAATCAGATGGTTGTGCGTTGTAAATCGTTTTACAATGGCTTTACAAGACTATTACAACCCAAAATGAGAATTTCAATTTAGGTTTGATCCATAATCATTAAAAATATAAAATTATGAATGCAATGTCAGTTAAATCAAAAATTAAATATTTATGTGTTTTAATACTCATATTGGTTTTAGAAGCTTGTCACTCGAATGCAGATTATAAGGAAAGCCTTCCTTTAGAAACAGCAGATGTTGGTATGGATTATGAAGCATTAAGGTCAGAAGATGACATCACGCTAAGTTCTGAAGTTTCTATAAATACCATTCCGAAGGATTTAAAAATCATTAAGTCTGCAAACGCTAAATACAAAGTCGATAATGTGAAATTGGCAACCAGAAGCATAAAGCGTATTGCACAGCGTTACCATGCCTATATTTCCGATTTAAGATATACAAATGATTTGTATCGTAAGGAAAATCGATTTACTATTAAAATTCCACAGCAGTATTTTGATACCATGATGGATTCTATAGGTTTGGTAGTTGACTTTGTTGAATATGAAAATATTACAACCAAGGATGTCACTGAAGAATATATTGATATTGAAACACGGTTAAAGACCAAGTTGGAAGTAAAGTCACGTTACGAAGGGATATTGCGAAAAAACGCGAAAACAGTAGAGGATATCCTTAAGACTGAAGAAAAATTGCGTATCATTCAAGAGGAAATTGAATCGGCTCAAGGCCGTTTGAAATACCTCACTAATAAGGTGTCTTATAGTACTATTCAAATTGATTTGTACGAGACGGTTGAATATACTGAAGAACCCGAAAGTTATTCCAAAACCTTTTTTGCAAAGGGTAAAGAAGGGTTTGCCAATGGTTGGAGTATTGTTGAAGGTTTTGTGTTAGGGTTACTTTACATTTGGCCTTTGGTACTTTTGGGAACAATTTTATTTGTAGCTCTAAGAGCTAGAGTGATGAAATCTAAGGGCAAATAGTAATTTTGTGTCATTCATCCTTATACACATTAAAACCGATACCAATGCCATAATTGTTGAGGTTGTTGCGCAATAAGCCTGATTCAATGCCATTACCTTTTTTAAATTGAACCCAATTGTTACCATTGATAAATATGCGCTTGATGAATGTGTTGTGCGATGGAATTTCATCAGTAAAAGGGAGTAGAGGTCTAAAGTTGGTCGGAATTTTTACGATGCCATTTTTGGTCTTTATTTCCTTATACTTTTTGTTAGGCAAGAGTTTTCCATTTTGATCTGTGTATCCCAATACTTGAAGTGAAACAAAAAAGCCATTTTCAGGAATCATCAAGTCATATGCACTGACATCGAGTTCAAAAGCATCACCATCTTTTTCAGTAGCTCTAAATACGATATTCGCATAGGTCAGTGGTTTACTTGGATAGCCATTATCATTGCTGTAGAATTTTACCTTGAATAATGTGGAAAACTTCCGTTTATCTGCATTGGCACGCTTGCGTTTTTTCCAATCGCGAGACTCTAAACTGATTGGAAATAGCACAGTAGTGATTTTTTTGAGTTTGTCATCTTCATTTGGAAAGAAAACGGCAATTTCACTCTCTATGGTTGGTAGCCAACATTTATAATAATCATCATCGAGATACGGTTTAATGGTTTCCTTTTTGAATTTCCGATTGCGAATAACCGTAATTACGACTTCATCAAGTTTATCGGCTTCTACGTACATTTCGATGGTATTGGGTAAATCACTTGTTGCCAAAGCGAGTTCTTTATAGCCTAAAGCCGAGATATATAGCGAATCAACATCAGGATATAGTTTTTTGGTAAAGGTAAATCTGCCTTCATCATCAGCAAACAACCCTTGTCCGTCACCAAATGAAATCGTGGCATAAGACACGGGATATTGGGTTTCATGATCAATGATCTTGTTTTGAGAATGTGATAAGAAACCACAGTTTAACACAAATACAAGGATTAAAGCAGTTGTTCTGTTTAGCATTTGATGATTTTTTCAATAGTTATAAATATACATAATAACTCGTTGGAACAAAAAAACCACTGCGATTGACAGTGGTTTCAGGATTGATTGGTTAAATTGGTCTATTCCTTATCTAATTTTTTGGTTAGGGTAAATCCTGTAAACAAGCCAATACCAGCCATTAAGAAAATAGTTCCAGGAAATGCCACTTCTTCCTCAACACCAAGATTGTAATGTAAAATTGAGGCGATAAAAATCCCAACACCAATACCCATGAGAAGTAAGGCAATATTGAGGATGAGCACTTTCCATATTGGAGCGGTGTGACTTTTGCCTTTTACAAAAATACTGGCATCTGCACCTTTTTCAATCAGTGCCAAACGCTCTTTATTACGTGTTGAAAAATACAAGTAAAATACACCAAATATTGCTCCTACAATAACAGGCATGATTATTAGTTCTGATCCCATAGTGTTTCGTTTTTAATTGATTAATTTTATGTGTTCATGGTTTATGACGACAACTTTTGGGTTATGGTTACAGATACATTCAATTATTTTTGTTCGCCACTTGTAACCTTTAGGTTAAAAATATCGTCATATGCTAAAATGACCACTAACGACGACCAAATAATCATCAATCGAATTCTGGAAGGCGATACGCAGGCTTTTGCAGTATTGGTCGACCGTTATAAAAGTTTGGTCTTTACAGTGACGATGCGAATGCTTAAACATAAGGAAGAAGCCGAAGAGGTTGCCCAAGATACCTTTATAAAGGTGTTTGGGTCTCTTAAAAATTTTAAAGGCGACTCCAAGTTGTCTACTTGGTTGTATCGAATTGCATATAACTCCAGTTTAGATCGCATAAAGAAAAACAAGAAGCATTTGAATGATGTGGAAATCAACCAGTTTACCACACATCAAATCAAAACCTTGGATAATGCCTTGGATAAGCTTCAACAAGATGAGCAATCTAAAGCAATACAGCGTTGCATTGGGCAATTGCCTAGTGAGGATAGTATCTTGTTGACCTTTTATTACTTTGAAGAGTTGACCTTAAAGGATATTTCAGAGGTGATGGGCATTACCACAAATTCAGTTAAGGTAAAGTTGTTTCGAAGCCGAAAAAGATTGGCGACGATTTTGAAAGCACAGTTAGAACCAGAAATTATTGATTATTATGAACGAGAACGTAGATAAACAACTTGATGAACTCTCAAAAAAAGTGTTGCTAAAAACCAGAGTTGAGCAACCAAGCTTTGATTTTACGAACAACGTCATGTCAAAAATCGAGAGTTTTAGCGCTTCAAGTATTACGACTTACGAGCCCTTAATTTCAAAGCGGTCTTGGATTCTTATGGGAATTGCCCTTATGTCAATTTGTGGCTTTGCCTTTTTTGGAACTTTTAATGCCAAGGACAGTTGGTTAGACGCTTTAGGACTTGATAGGTTTTTGGAATTTAGTATTCCAAATCCATTGTCCAACCTAGAATTTTCCAATACTGTGTTTTATGCCTTATTGTTATTTTCAATAATGCTTTGTATACAAATACCAATACTAAAAACATATTACGATAAGCGAATTCAACTTTAATCCTTGAAGTACCAAAATGGGATCTGCTCGATGGCCCAATACGTGGTGTCTTTTTTTCTGATTCGTTTTCTCACAATTTTAAGTAAATGTCTTCCTTTTTGTAAACTGTCAATGTTTACATAGGTTTCAAAGCCCAATTCGTTCTTGAAATTTTGCGACAGTATGAAATCAGAGTCATATTTAGTCGAGTCTATTCGAATAGAATATATAAAATTGAAGGTTTTGAGATAGGCTTGCCTTAAGCTATCTTGTTTTGAGTGATCATTGAATTCAAAGCTGATCATATCATTCTGTAGGCCTCTAATGTCTTTTTTAGGTTTAAGTCCTGGGTTGAAACTAAAAATGCGATCTTCGATATCCTCTTGGTAGACCATAAAGACTTGTAAATACGATTCATTGATTACTTTGGAAGGAATTGTTACATCTCCAGTAAACTGATTGTTTAGCATTAATTGATCTTCATAGTTTTTATTGTTCGCCACAATAGCACCTGATGACAAATTAGCATTGATGTAATTGGAATTTTGATGATAGAATGATGATAGCATTAAAATTAATATATAAAACGGAACCAAAATCATACTCAGTCGCCTTCCAAATTTATGATCCAGAAAGTTGTAAATCAATGGTCGATATAAAAACGATAGTGTGATAAAACTGAACAGCCAATAAACGGGAAAATAGATTTTAGAAAGCCACTTTTTCTTTTTTAAAAACCCAAGGGTCATAAAATCTATGAATGTAAAGAGCATTCCTAAGCAAATAAATAGCATCAAAGGAATGCCTATGCCTTTAGAAACCCAACCAGGTAACCAATCACTGTCAATGATATAATTTCCGATAAGTGCAATGGTAACAATGGTAAATGTTAGGGCAAGGACGTAAAAAATCAGCAAAAATGAAATTGCAAATATGATACTGCAATAGTTTTCCAAAGTGGCAATGTACCTGTCGAATGAGCCGACTTTCTTTTTCAGATATCTGGTGAACTTCTGACTGTATTTAAGTTCGTCATAATCAATATCTCCTGAAACATATCTCAAGCCTAAAGCACCAATCCACAATCCTCTTAACAAAACATGTAGCAGTAAATTGAAAATAAGGATAGCACAGGAAATTTGTGCAATTAGAGAGATGAAGAATTTATAGATTTGTTCTGTGTTCTTGGCCTCGTCCATACTATTGCTAATGGGTTCATAGGCTGTAAATAGTCCAAAAATGGCAAACCCAGAGATGAGTAATTCGAGTTGCCAGCTTTCTTCTTGAAGTTTTTGAAGTAATTTTTTAAAGGCTGGATTGTTATAGTCTTGGCTCATTTAGTTGGCTTTTGCGATTAAAGATAATCACTTTTACTTATAAAATTAAGGAACTCTCAATGGCAAGCTTCTATAAGTAAACCCTTATAATCAATAAAACATGGTAACATCAATGATTTTTTTATTCCATTTTAGGACAGGAATCGCTTAATACCAGCGCTTTTTCTTCTGTTTTGAACCTTTGCCTTTTCTTCCTTTTTTGTATTTGCTGCCTTTCTTTTTATGAACGCTAGGTTTAGCTTTTGGATCTAAAGGAAACGGATGATCAACTTCTACAGGTATTTGAACATTAATCAATTGCTGAATGGTTTTGATATAGCTTTTTTCATCGGCAGAACACAATGAGTATGCATTCCCAAACTCACCAGCGCGACCTGTTCTTCCTATACGATGCACATAGGTTTCTGGAACGTTTGGAAGGTCAAAATTGATAACAGCATCCAATTCGTTGATGTCAATTCCTCTAGCTGCAACGTCGGTTGCAATAAGAATGTTGACCTTTCCACGCTTAAAATCGGCTAAAGCATTCTGGCGTTCATTTTGGGATCTGTTTCCATGCAGCCTTTCAGCCTTATAGCCATGATCGAGAAGTTTATTGTGAAGTTTGTCGACGCCAAATTTGGTTCTTCTAAATATTAGGATGCTGCCTTTAATAGTATGACGCAGAAGGTGAAGGCATAGCTCCATTTTCTTCCGCTTTGGGACATAATACAAAACTTGACCTACATTTTTAGCAGCCGATGACGTAGGTGTTACTTCGATACGCTCAGGTTCGGTTAAGATTGATGTGGCTAACTGTTCGACCTTGTAAGGCATTGTGGCCGAAAAAAGCAAGGTTTGTTTCTGTTCAGGACACAAGCGTTCGATTTTTTTAACATCATCTATAAATCCCATATCCAACATTAAATCTGCTTCGTCTAGTACCAAGATTTCAACATAGTCTAGATTAATTAAATCTTGCTTGTGTAAATCCAATAATCGACCTGGAGTTGCCACGAGTATATCTAAGCCTTTAGCCAAAATATCCTTTTGTGGTTCTATAGAGGTGCCACCATATATCACAGCAGTCCTAAGATTGGTATAGCTTGCGTAGGTCTTGAAGTTTTTTGCGATTTGAATTGCTAGTTCTCGCGTCGGACTCACTACCATGGCTTTGATCGTTTTTTCTTTTTTTTTGGCATCTTGCCGATCAAACAGTAATTGTAAAATAGGTAAGGCAAAGGCAGCGGTCTTGCCAGTTCCGGTTTGTGCTGAGGTAATGATATCCTTGTGTTCTAAAACCTTTGGAATGGTGCGCTCCTGAACTAATGTAGGTTGATCATAGCCTGCTTCGGCAACGGCTCTCAGGATAGGTTTGTTAAGTTTTAGATCCTTAAATGACATATTGTGGGTTTTAAGGCAAAGGTAATTTTATTTCGTAAGACTATGACTTATGATTTCCACCTTATGGAATGGGTTGCTACTGCTTTATGAATGGCTTAAAATTAGCAATGTCATAGGCCTTTTCATAGTCATCTTCTCCTATTGTATTGGCTTCCGAAGAGTCATAATCCATGCTAATGAGCCATGTGCCATTATCCTTTTTCAGTATGACGTGAAACTGACCATAATAGACTTGCTTGTCTGTTTTGTCTGTGTGTCTTGTAAGTTTATAAATTCCTCGTTCGCTTGCAATGGAGTCATTGCTTAAGCGTTCAAAAAAACGCAATGAAATTTGGTTAGTGATGTTGTTGGTCTTCAATCGTTCAAATTGTGCTTTGTAGTTGTCAATATAAGTGTCATAATCCAAAATACGTTGGCCACCAGATATCCGAATGAGATCTTTAGAATGAATTTCGGCCATTGGTTTATAGTCAAGGGTTTCAAAGGCGAGATAGAATTTTTTCCAAACCGTATTAATAGCTTCTAGATTTTCGACGGATTGTGATTTGCTTTGATGAACTGAAGCTATCAAAATGAAAATTAAAATAGTGGTCTGCTTTAACATGTTATTGTTTTTTTGGAGTTCCGAGGAGGTAAAGTACAACACCTGGACCCGATTTAACTTTATTGATTTTCCAATTATAATCTTCGTATTGGTCTAATTGACGTACTAGAACATTCATTTCCTCAACCGAATAAGTTCTTAAGCATGACACAACACCATCCCATAAAACAAATAGTGGCACAATAGGGATGAGATACGTAAATACAATTCGTCCAATGCTAAATGGTCGAATAAAAGGCGTACTCAAAAGTACACTAATAGGAGAGAAGAGCATAGCAAGAATACTTGGGATGCTACGTTCTTGGGCTTCAAAAACAGCAATTGAGGATTGACTGTCTATGACATTCTGTAATATTTTTTTGGCATCACTGGGCTTAAAATGGTGCAAGGCTAAAAATTGGGTGCGAAGTCCATTTAAGCTTTTGGGAACCTCTCTGGCATCAATTGGTGTTGTAATGAATTCAAAATTATCAGCCATTTTCTTGGTGCGTTCAAATGCTGGAATATTTGGATAGTAGTCGGTTAGAATAATCTTTAGCTCTGGAAGTCGCAACTTTAATTCAGAATTGAGCCAAAGCAATCCACCACCACCTCCAGAACCTAAATCCACAATAGTATTGGTTTTGCTTATGCTGAGCCCTTTTTCCAAAATGGGAATGATAGGTTTGTATAGTTTTGCCTTATTGGATAAAAACTGTAGAAAATCGGTACCGTAATTTCTGATAAATGACGGAAACCAATCTTGGTCTTCAAATTCAAATAGATGTATGCGTCCCAAACTGTTAATTGTTGATAGCTAAGTATTTGTAGGTTTTTCTATATAAATATATCCATAGTTTTTAAAATAAACTGTTAATCACTCTTTTTGTTTGATAGTTATTTGGATTGAATATTATCTGAAGCTTGTAATCGCCTTGCATGAACATCATCTGATAAAATAATTCTTTCGACGAATATTAGACTTTAATCGATGGTCTTTGCTTTAGATTTTATAATTTTCTTTATACATGTATGCTTTTATAAAGCAACGTCACTAATCTTTTTTGTGAATGACCAGTCATCATCACATTAAATCAAAATGATAATTATGAAAAATTTTAAACGCTTTCAGCGACTTATATTGCTAGTGGCATTTGGTATCCTATCTTCCTGTAGCAACGATGATGACACCATACAGTCACCAAGCGGAATGACTGATCAAACCACACAGTTAGTTCTAGATTGGAATGATTTATGGCTGGATGTTGATCGATATGCTTACGGAATGCGACCTACAGCATCGGCAAGAGCGCTTGCTTATATTCACATGGCAGCATACGAAACTTCAGTTCATGACATGTTTGATTATACGTCAAATGCAAATTGGTTGGATGGTTTGAATATTGATGGTGAGCAACGAGCACAAACTATTGATTTGAAAATAGCCTTGAATAGTTGTTACGCAAAAGTCATGAGTCATTTTATGTACAACATTTCCAGTACGAGCGGAATATCGATTGAAAATTTCGAGCAAGAGAAGGAAATTGAATTGTCTCAAGGATTATCTAATCAATTGCTTCAGGATTCACGCGATTGGGGAAATTATGTTGCAGAACAGGTAATTGCTTATAGCTTAACCGATACGGAAGCCGAACAACAAATTACAGAGCCACAGCCGTTTTCATATGAGCCACCAATCGGAGATGGATATTGGACCTACAGTGCTAATGAAGAACGTGCATTATTCCCTTATTGGGCTTCAGTGAGAACTTTTGTGATCTCTACTGAAGAAACCACAACCAATCCGCCACCATACGCTTATAATGAGTCGGTAAATAGTGACTATTACAATGAGATGTATGAAGTTTATGATATGACAAATACAGCTAAATTAGAGGATAATGATGATATGTGGATTGCTGAATTTTGGTCAGATGATGTTGAAGGATTGATGATGAGTCCACCTGGAAGACAATTTTCAATTGCTGGTCAGTTGGTTACTCAATTTGATGAGGATTATGACACAACATTAGCGCTGTTTTTACGATTGGGATTTTCGCTCAATGATGCTGCAGTATCTTGTTGGGCAGATAAGTATGAGTATATGGTTATGCGACCAAATGTATATATTCAGGAGTTTATAGATCCTGAATTTCAAACCAACTTATATCCATTCATCTATTGGCCAAATCCATCTTTTCCAAGTTATCCATCAGGTCATTCTACCTTTTCATCTGCTGCTTCGGGTATTCTTATCCAACATTTTGGTGATAATATTGATTTTACGGATAGGACGCATGAAGGGCGAACAGACTTTAGAGGTATGCCAAGACATTATAGTTCGATAAGTGAAATGGCAGAGGAGAGTGCCTTTTCAAGAGTTCCTCTAGGTGTGCATATGAGAATGGATTGTACAGAAGGCTATCGATTAGGTCACGAAATTTCGGATGCAGTAAATGGTTTAAACCTTTATTCCAATTAGGGTTATGTTCCTAAGTCTATGAAAAAACAAAGCGCAAGTAGGGTTTACTTGCGCTTTAATTAGCTATTAATCATCAGGGATTTACTATTATGCGTGCATAACATTGCAAACATAGTGCTATTATGTTATAGAAAAATTGATGTATGTTAATAAATGTTCAAGAACAGGAAAGCTCTTTTCGAATGCGACTCAAACTTTCTGTAGTGATTCCTAAGTAGGAAGCGATATGATAGTTTTTAATGTGCTTTTCAATATCAGGATAAGTATCAATAAAATTGATATATCGTTCCGTGGCAGATTGCGACAAATTTGACAGGATACGCTTTTGAAAAGCGGCAAAGGCTCGTTCAAGTTTCTTACGGAAAAAGGATTCAATTCTCGGAATCTGTTCGTACAGAAATTCCTTTTCGTCTTTACCCATTTTGTAGAGGACAGCATCCTGAAGTACTTCAATGTTCATAATGGATTTAGACGATGTGAAAAAAGCCGTGTAGTCACTGATCCACCAATCCTTGATGCCAAACTGGACGGTATGTTCCTTGCCCTGTTTGTCGATATAATATGAACGCAAGCAACCCGAATAGATATAGTATTGTTTATCTACAACTTCTCCAGCTCGCATTATGATAGCTCCTTTGCTGTGATTTTCCTTGTGAAAAACAGATTCAATGATCTTTATGTCCTTGTTGGAAAAGGACAAATCCTTAAATATCTCCTTTATTTTGGAGTTGTCACTTCGCATTGGCGATTTTGGTTGATACTCCTTTAAGGTAATTAAAAAGATTTTTAAAAACGAGTTAGCTCGATGTTCTAAGGGAAAATTAGATAATCTGCTACTAGGTACAAGAAAAACCACTTTGAACGTGCAAAGTGGTTCGGAAATTAGTATGTGAGATTTATATTATTAAAAGATGTTTTTGACCATGATATTATATAGCATTATTCAATTTTTTTTGCAATTGTTTCTTCTCCGCCTTGATATAAGGTAAAGCTTTCTACTTCTCCTGTCTCATTTTTATTGAAGACGACTTTAAGTGCAGCCACTTTGGCGAAAAATGTGGTTTCATTTTCAGCAAATACCTCAAACTTTCCTTGACCTGTAGCTTGGCCGAAGATTTGTTGACCATCTACAGTGACTTCAACAATAAAATTAGGTGCAAGTTCATATTTACCAACATACTGTTTTAAGATGGCATTAGATAAAGTGATTTCTTTTTTAGCTTCAGGCATAGCCTTATCAATCTCGTGGCCTTTACTTTCATTGCCAGTGATAAACAGCACTTGTCGTTTTCCTTCTTTCGACACGGAAAACTTGTATTCGATGTCACCATCCTCAAACATGAAATGATCTTCTGCTAAAGGAAAAATATCAAAAACCGTGTTTGTTTCAGACTCACGCATACTTTTGAGTTTGCCATCTTTCATGAAAATATGTCTAACAGCTTCATCCTCGAACTGATAGGCACCAACCCATTTTTTCAATTGCGTTTCAGTTAACTCAACCACATCTTTCATGGTAGGAAAGGGTTTTCCTATTGCGGCTGCAGCTAGCCTATTTGTAACAGTCCCAATATCATTACAGCTGCAATTACTGAGTCCAATGACATAAACATCTTCATCAATCAAATAAATGCCATTTGTAGAAGTTCCGAAAATTCCACCACTATGCGTATACCCTTTTGCGCCTTTTAAGCTCATTTCACCTAGGCCATAACCATAGTTAATGTGCTCACCATTATTGAGCTCTGAACCATTTATGGCTTTGTCCAAGGTAGTCGCTTTAATCAAGGTGTTGTTTGTGAGGGCATTTTGCCATTTCAGCATATCGTCAATGGTTGAAGCTAGGGCACCAGCAGCATGAGGCAAGGTCATGCTGATATAATGTGCATTTACATAACCGCTAGCATCCTGCTCGTAGCCTTCAACTCGATTTGGAACAAGTTCCCTGTTATTGCCGTAACTCGAACTGTTCATGCCTAAGGGCTCGAAGATCTGCTTTTCAATGAAGTTTTCATAGGTGTCTTCGGAAAGTACTTCTATAATCTTACCAAGTAGCACATAACCTGAATTGTTATACCTGAATTCTTCTCCAGGCTCAAAATCCATGGGTTCGTTCTTGAAATAATCGATGAGTTCGTCCAAGGTTTTATCTCTACGAGCAGCTTCGACGAAATTACCGATACCTGTATAACTTTTTATGCCTGAGGTGTGGTTAAGTAAATGGTGAACGGTAATGGTTTTGCCTTGTGTAGGATAATCAGGAATAAATTTAGTGATTGGGTCATCCAAGCTTAGTTTTCCTTGTTCTTCAAGCATTAAAATGGCGACAGCTGTAAATTGCTTAGAAATGGACGCCAACATAAAAACATTTTCGGGCACCATATCGACATCTAATTCGAGACTTGCCTTTCCAACGGCTTTTCGATAGATGGCTTTGCCATTTTTGGCTACCAGAATGGTGGCTCCAGGCATATCGTTGTTGTAATTTTGGGAAATGATCTCATCAAACTGCTGATTAAGATCTTGAGTTTGTGCGATTAAAAGAAAGCCTAATGTAAATGTTAAAAAAGAAAATACCGTTTTCATATGTATAGAGGTTGGTTGTTTAAAGTGAGACGACATGAAAAAAATAAAGTTACAAAAAAACCAAGGGGGAATAATCAAATGGGTTCAATTTTCCAGAATATCAATAACGGGATTTTAAATGAGAGGGTCAAGGTTTTATAACCCTGAAATTGTAGGAGGCAACTATGTCGTCTTTGATTTTTAAATGCACATCATAATTTCCGCAATGATCAAATCTGTATTTGAAGGAAATCCCGTTGTTGTTTCTGTTTATGTCGTAAATTTTAAAGACTCTATCACCTTTTCCTAATTTTTGAATAAGTGATATGTCTTCAATAACAGTCATTCCTATTGACTTGAATTTAAAATTGACCTCCTGGTTTTTCACTATTATAGAATTCAGTTGGTTTGGAGCAATAGGAACAATATTATGTTTGAATGTGCTGTCGTAAACCATTGGACCAGCGATGAACTTTTGCGTTTTTAGACTATCATTCAAGAGCCATTTTTTGTTTTGAGGATAATGGTTTTTGGCAAATAGAATTGGTTCGGTTAAAAAATAACCTTCGTTAAAGTCTTTTACAAAGGTTATGTCGTTAATCATATAACCACTAGACCATGTCGCATCACAAAGGTACCATGTGTTGTTGAGTTTTACCGCATTCCATGAATGATTTAAGGACTCCAATGCTGTTACATTAGAGGTAATAGTTCTGGCATAGCCATCAACGATTTTACACTCGATATTTGCAATAAAGCACATTTCCTTAATGAGATAGGCATAGCCAGTACACATCGTTTTTTGATGCTTAAGGAGCTTTTTAAAAGCTACTTTTTTGAAATGGTTGTTCCATATGATAAAACCAAGACTGTCATTTTTGAATTTCTCTTGTTGTTTTTCAACAATTCTATTTTGGTTAGGGTCAGCACGAATATTCATGCAGACCCATAAGTAGATAGCCCTAAATTTTTCTACATCGGTTTGCAGCCTATCTGTGAGCAAAAATGTGAGTAAGGGTAAATTGTCTAAGCTTTTCCCTTCATGAAGTCCAGCTCTATTGTCGGC
The DNA here is from genome assembly GCA_030432635.1 of Bacteroidia bacterium. Classification (GTDB taxonomy): domain Bacteria; phylum Bacteroidota; class Bacteroidia; order Flavobacteriales; family Flavobacteriaceae; genus Psychroserpens. The sequence goes on from JAUIMB010000006.1 coordinate 43,076, forward strand.
TTGAGTAAAATCAATATGTTTAAAGTCTGAAACTTGGGCCGCCAAAACACATGTCGAGAAACTAATTGCATAAATTAATATGTTTTTGATTATACCCTTCATTTAGTTGTCATTCGATTTGAAAATTTGTTTGACAGCTACCTTTCCCATGATAATGCAATGTGCTTCACTCATGTCTAGGTTCAATTCAATTTGTGATGCTGAATTCTTGTTTTCTATAATGACTTTCTGTGACTCTAGACCAATGTAGCTAAAGATTAAAACATCACCTTTTTTTAGTTTTTCAGGAAATTCAAAATAACCGTCAAAATTAGTTTGGACTCCAATTTGTGTGCCCTGTAAAACAATATTAACACCAGGTAGAGGCAATCCATCTTGCTCTGTAATAACCGTTCCTTTTATCGTAATATTATTTTGTTGTAAAACAGATTGAATACCATCATCCTTAGTAGAAGTCTTTGGTTTCTTATTGGGTTCTTGAGCGTTTGATGTCCATATGGTAAGAAAGGACATAATAGTTAACCCTATGCCAGTAAGAAAGCCTAGGCCTGTTTTTCTTTTCGGTTCGTTTACTACTGCTTTTAGTTGATGCTTATTGAATCGACCACATGTGTTAATATTAGTGTTGCACGAAAAATAGGCTATGATGTCCTTTTTTGGTGTGTTGGTAAAATCAATAACTTCTTTATGGCACGAATCGCAGAAACCTCCTTTGTTTGTTGGCTTAAATTGCTTGAAGTTTTCATGACACGGACTTTCAATTTCTAGTTTATAAGGTGTTTGCATGATATTAGGAATTTGATGTTAGTATAAGTCAAACCTAAGCATTGTAAGCACTATTAGAAATATCAATTGAGCAAATGACAAACCTTAATGAGTGAAAACGATCTTGTAGTGAGTAAAAAAACCACTTAGAATTTCTAAGTGGTTTTTTAATACTATTCGTGGACCGCTGAAAACCAGCAAGTCAATTATTTAATCATATCGTAGCTACGTTTGATAAAGTTGGTCAATTCTTCACCCTTGAGTAAGCCTTGGGATAAGCGCGCCAAATCTAAACTTTGATTGATGAGACGCTCTTGCTTTTTCTTGGTTTTGGTGTTCAGAATATCACTAACCAATTCTGAGTTGGTATTGACGATGAGGTTGTACATCTCAGGCATGTTGCCCATTCCAAACATGCCACCACCACCTGTTTGCTGCATCTCTTTCATACGACGCATAAACTCAGGCTGTGTGATGATAAACGGACTTGCTTCGCTATCCATAGCTTCCAACTGTACCATGAATTTTTCTGAAGGAATGACCTCTTTCAATAATTCATCCAATGTGGTCTTCTCTTCTTCAGATAATTTGGAAATGGTCGTATCGTCTTTCTTTATCAAGTTGTCAATATGGTCACCATCAACGCGCGCAAAAGAAACGTTTTCCTTAGTGGTTTCCAATTTCTGGATCAAGTGTGAAACGATCGGAGAATCCAATAACAAGACTTCATATCCTTTTACTTTTGCAGCTTCAATATAGGAGTGTTGTGCATCCTTATCTGCAGCATACAGGATAACGAGCTTATCATCCTTGTCAGTTTGCTTGGCCTTTATTTTGTTGTAAAGTTCATCGTACGTATAAAAATCACCATCAACAGTTGGATACAACGCGAAAGTTTCAGCTTTTTCAAAGAATTTTTCTTCAGAAAGCATCCCGTATTCAATTACGATTTTAATATCGTCCCATTTTTTTTCAAAATCCTCTCGATTATTATTGAACAAGGATTTCAGTTTATCAGCTACTTTTCGTGTGATATATGATGAAATTTTCTTGACTGCACCATCAGCCTGTAAATAGGATCGGGATACATTAAGTGGAATATCTGGCGAGTCGATCACACCTCGAAGCATGGTTAAGAATTCGGGAACGATGCCTTCAACATTATCGGTTACGAAAACTTGGTTTTGATACAATTGAATTTTATCCTTCTGGATATTCAAATCGTTGGTCATTTTCGGGAAGTAGAGTATTCCTGTAAGATTGAAGGGATAATCGACATTCAAATGAATGTTGAACAATGGCTCCTCGAATTGCATTGGGTACAGTTCTCGGTAAAAGTTCTTGTAATCTTCATCTTTCAAATCTGTTGGTTGTTTTGTCCAAGCAGGATTTGGGTTGTTGATGATATTATCTACGGTTATTTTTTTGTGCGGCTCAGAGGTTTCCTTCCCATCTTCATCCTTTATTGTTTTAGGCGTAAAGTCTGGGTCATTAATTTCCTTGGTTCCGAATTTTATCGGAATAGGCATAAACTTGTTGTACTTGGTTAACAGTTCACGAATTCGCGCGTCTTCCAAAAATTCTTCCTCGCCTTCAGAAATATGTAAAATAATTTCAGTGCCACGATCCTTTTTATCAGCTTCTACCAAGGTGAATTCTGGTGAGCCATCACAGGTCCAATGCGCAGCAGGTTCGTCTTTAAAGGATTTCGTGATGATTTCCACTTTATCTGCAACCATAAACGCAGAGTAGAAACCTAAACCGAAATGCCCTATGATTCCAGTGTCTTTAGCCGAATCCTTGTATTTGTCTAAAAATTCCTCAGCACCAGAAAAAGCAACCTCGTTGATGTATTTTTGAACTTCTTCGGCTGTCATTCCCAAGCCTTGGTCAATGATATGAAGTTTTTTATTGTCCTTGTCAATTTTGACTTCGATTTGCGGATTACCATATTCGACTTTAGCCTCACCAACATGGCTTAGGTGTTTAAGTTTTAAAGTAGCATCAGTTGCATTACTGATCAGTTCACGCAAAAATATTTCGTGATCACTGTATAAGAATTTCTTGATTAAAGGGAAGATGTTTTCTACTGAAACATTAATATTTCCTGTTGTCATGATAAATAATTTTATGTTTTGTCTCCATTGAGAATGGAACCCATTTATGTTATTTTAATCTGTAGCTATTTATGACAACAAAAATGCCAATTGAATAATTATGACAAGATGACATAAAAAAAAGCGCTTCAATTTTGAAGCGCTTTTTTGTTTTTTAAACAGGCTTAGTCCTTAATGGTTTCATTGTTTTCAATCTTTTCGCTTTTCTCTTTTCTGTTTTTTACATGTTTGTCTAGCCATTGGTCTTGTTCCCAAAGCATGTGCATGATAGATTCTTTAGCTCTATAACCATGGCTTTCCTTTGGTAACATTACTAATCTTACAGGTGCTCCAAGCCCTTTCAAGGCATTGAAATAGCGCTCGCTTTGCAGCGGATAGGTTCCTGAATTATTGTCGGCAACACCATGAATTAGAAGCAATGGCGTTTTCATTTTGTCGGCATGCATAAACGGTGACATATTATAATAGATTTCAGGAGCTTCCCAATAACTGCGCTCCTCACTTTGAAAACCAAAAGGTGTCAATGTTCGGTTGTATGCACCACTTCTTGCAATTCCTGCCGCAAATAAATTGGAATGTGATAGTAGGTTGGCTGTCATGAAAGCACCATAACTATGTCCACCAACAGCGACCCTGTTTCTATCGATATAACCAAGATTATCTACAGCGTCAATAGCGGCTTTTCCATTGGCAACCAACTGCGTTCTGAATGAGTCATTAGGCTCTTCATCGCCTTCTCCAACGATAGGGAACGCAGCATCATCTAAAACAACATAGCCTTTAGTGACCCAATAAATTGGTGAGCCCCAATACGGATACACAAATTCATTTGGATTAGCAGTACTTTGGGAAGCACTTGCCTTATCTTTAAACTCACGAGGGTAAGCCCACAAAATCATTGGGTACTTTTCGCCCTCTTTATAATCTAACGGCAAATACAGTGTGCCTTCCAAATCTAAACCATCTTCACGTTTATAACTAATAACACGTTTATTGACTTCTTCTAAACTTTTAAATGGATTTTCAAATGCTGTTATTGGTCTTAAATTATTCGTTCTGATATTTCTGATATAGTAATTAGGGTATTCCTTTTTAGATTCAATTCGCACTAGAATTTCTCCTTTTTCTATGTTTATGGCGCTATTGAGACTTTCAAGTTTGTCAGTATACTGCGATTGGTATAAACGATTGGTTTTTCCAGAGGTAATATCATATTCATCAATAAACGGAAACTGACCCTCTTTAGAATAACCATCTCCCATTAAATAAAGTTTGTTGTCGTTCATGTTTAATGTGTAACGACCATATTTATTTCTTGAAGTAACATAATTACCAGGATCACTATAACGGTCTTGATAATTCCTATCTGAAATAATTTCAGATTTCCCATTAGAAGGATTAAATAAGTAAGTTTTTAGATTTCTCGTGTTCCACCAATAATCATAAGCGATTGCAGTATTGTCATTTCCCCATTCAACACCAGCAAAACGTTGTTTTGTCTTTAAAATTTCCTTTGGTGTTCCGTTGAAAGGTGCATTTAGTTCATACACAATATCTCTATAATCTACTTCGACAGCAGGATCACCATTATCAAGAGCCTCAGACCATACCAAGGTTGCAGGTTCATCTCCTCGCCATTGCATGTTGCGTTTGCCCATTCGAGTTGCCATGAATCCTTTTGGACGTACTTCATCCAATGGAACTTCGTTAACTGTTTTTATACGTTTACCATTTACATCGTAAACGATACTTTCGCTTGGGAATCTAGTGTACGTCACAATATAAGAGAAAGGACGCTTGGTTTTTGTGACCATGATATATTGTCCATCTGGTGAAAAACTAATACCTCGATACATGTCGGCTTTTAGGAAACCTTGAATGGTTCCATCAATTGATACTTTTTTAATTTCTGAACGCGCAAGTTGCTCAAAATTGAATTCGTCATTTGGTGTTTTCAATAAGTCTTGATAGGTTCTATTTTGCGCTTTGGCACCATCACTCACTGAAACAGTAGGTCCAGTAGGAACAGCGGTAGCCGTATTAATCAATTCTTTACGGTCATTTGGAAGCATTTTTACCAAAAGGTTTTTATTATCCTTAAACCAGTTAACCGTACTGCCCATATTGGCGTTTACATTGGCATCGGTGATTTTATGAACAGTTGCCTTTGCGATGTTTAATACCCAAACTTCAACACCTTTGCTAGTTGTGTTTAAGCATGCAATCATGCTTTCATCAGGCGACCATCTAAATCCTGATAACCTTGCATTATCAGGTAATCCGGATACTTGTTTAGCCTCTTTGTCTTTAGTTTTTTTAACCTTAATATTCGTATAGTAATTGGTTCTGCTCCCAATATTAGTCACTGGGTTAATTCTTAATCCTGCGAGTCTTAACTCAGTTTCAGATAGTTCTTCAATCGATTTGTACTGATTTCTATAGAGAAGAACCATGTGCTCTCCTTTGCTGTCAATTTGAACACCAGGTGCTAATTCTACATCTGCCAATTCTAATATTTCTTCTGATGGTTGTTGATAACTAAGGCTTTGTTGACCGTAATTATAAATACACAATAAAAGTGTTATTACTGTAATAAATCGTTTCATGATTTTCTCTAATTGGTTAATGGGTATAAATTAATTAAAATAGATTCTTAACTTAAGAAAGCTTTGTTAAAAATGCGTTAATCTATTTGCTATGCACGCATAACGAATAAGCTTTGGTTTACTTGTAAATAGGTTAAATTTGTTCTGTTATAGTAAATAAAAGTTTCCGCAATCGTAGGAAACGAAGCAAGAATTTTCCAATGTACAATTCAAGAATAATAGGCTTAGGTAAATATGTTCCAGAGAATGTTGTTACCAATAACGATCTAAAACAATGGATGGACACCAGTGATGAATGGATTCAAGAGCGAACTGGTATCAAGGAGCGACGATGGATAGATCCTGAGACAAGTGACGATACAACGTCGTCTATGGGTGTGAAGGCAGCTAAGATTGCCATAGAGCGCGCAGGTGTGACCAAGGACGACATAGACTTTGTCATATTTGCCACTCTTAGTCCAGATATGTATTTCCCTGGAGGAGGCGTTCGTGTTCAAGATATGTTGGATATGCCAACTATTGGTGCCTTGGATATTCGCAATCAATGTTCTGGATTTATCTATGCTTTATCTGTTGCCGATCAGTTTATAAAAACAGGGATGTATAAAAACATATTGGTCATAGGTAGTGAAAACCATTCAGGAGGATTGGAACGTTCCACTCGAGGTCGAGGTGTTACCGTTATTTTTGGTGATGGTGCAGGAGCTGCTGTATTAGCTCGGGAAGAAGATTCAACCAAAGGTATCTTATCATCGCATTTGCATAGTGAAGGTGCCCATGCCAAGGAGCTTGCACTTGAGGGTCCTAGCACAGGACGTTGGGTCGATACCATTATGGAAGAAAACGATCCTGACGATACGTCATATTATCCTCATATGAATGGCCAGTTTGTGTTTAAGCATGCCGTTGTTCGGTTTAGTGAGGCAATAATTGAAGGACTTTCGGCCAATAATCTAAAAAAGGAAGATATCGATATGCTCATTCCGCATCAAGCCAATTTGCGAATTTCACAGTTTATTCAGAAGAAATTTAATTTGAGGGATGACCAAGTGTACAACAATATAATGCGCTACGGAAATACAACTGCAGCTTCAATACCTATTGCCTTAACTGAGGCTTGGGAGGAAGGTAAGGTCAATGAAGGCGATACTGTAGTCTTGGCTGCTTTTGGAAGTGGTTTCACCTGGGGAAGTGTCGTGATGCGTTGGTAACTAACTCCTTCGTAGGTAGAATCCTTTTTTTGATATTACATGCGTTATTTCCGAATCTAAAAAGTATATCTCTTTTGAAGGGTATTCAAACAAAACAAAAAATCCCAAAGTTTACCTTTGGGATTTTTCTGCTATTAACCAATCTAACTAAACACTAAAACTAATTCCATGTGAGTCTTTAAACTGATTAGCCTTAAAACTTATCACACATTGATTACGCTTAAGACACTTTTTTATTTTATTCCTTAACATTTTTAACATCAATTAACAGCTGCCATAGTTTTGTTTAAATGACATGTCGAATCTTAATAGAAAAAAGAAGACCAAAGGTAAATGTACCAAAGGCCTTCATTACTATTAATCAATGTTGGATTTAAAACTTTACAGACTTTGTCGATAACATATTATACACATTACAAAGTCACACCTAAATTTTGAAAAAAAACAAGAAAGATTTAGATGTTAAGGCAAAAACCCAAGACAGTAACGCCTTGGGTTTTCTTATTTAATAACCAAACATTAACACTAACCATCAACTATTATATGCAGGCTATTAAATTTTTCATTTCTAACAATGTCGTCCAAAAGTTGAACATAGTTACATTGTTCATATTATAAAAATCCACCACTTCCGGATTTTTCGTTGTCATCACGTTGTTTACGTTGTAGAGCTCTGTATTTTCCACCACCAAAACGGTACGATAAAGCAATATTCCAGGTATTGCTTTCCCAGTTGAATTGGCCAACTTGAGGCGATGGTCTGTCACCTTCAAATTCAAATCGCATTGTATTAAAGATATCACTGTAGTTAAAACTGAAGGTGGCACGTTGATCTTCCAGAAAACTATAACGCAAGCCAGTATTAACCATAAACATTGGTTTTCGAGTAAATTGCAGGCCTTTTTCTTCACCTCTATACATTGAAAACAATGATAAGCTCAATTGCTTTGTGACTTTAAAATTGTTGAACAATCGGAAATTATAGACAATATTGTCGACCTCTAGCGTTGAACGTTCTATATCGTCTACGGTAGCAGTTTCTATTGGAGCGGTCAAGACTTCAGTAATTCCTTTTTGTTGTCTTGCAAACAAATCGAAACTACCATTTAAACTCCACCATTTTGTCGGTCTGTAGTTACTACTAATTTCAATTCCATAAGCAGTTGTGTTCTCAAAGTTGTCATAGGTTAGTATATTCTTGTTTAAGTCCAGTCGGTCAACGAATACGGCTCTATTGATTTCATCTTCGACCAATCTAAAAAACACACCACCAGTAATTGATCCTTTTTCTAGCTTTCTGGTATAGTTGAATTCAATTGAATTAGTAAACTGTGGTTGTAGATTTGTGTTTCCGAAGGAAGAAACCAAAGGAGTACTCCATTCTCTAATTGGATTGACCTGTTGTAATCCTGGTCGATCCACACGACGACTCACACTCATTTGATACGTGTTTTTATCGCTTGCCGTATAGGTGACGAATGCCGAAGGATACACTTGAAAATAATTGTTCTCAAAAGGTATGGTTTCACTATTGTTTTCCAACTGTCGAATGGCAGAAGCCTCTTCGTTTACACTTTCTGCTCTAGCTCCAACTTGGTAACTCCATTTTTCAAAGGTTTTGCCATAGGTGATATAAAGGGAATATATATCTCTTTTATAGGTGAAATCGGTAGCTGGTGTTGGAATGAACTCATCACCATTATTAGAAATGTCATCTTGGTTTTCGTTGACAGAAAGTCCCGTAGAACTGTAGTCAATATTGGTTTCAAACAGTCGTGCTTCTGCACCAATTTCAAGTTTGGCCTTTTCAGATAAAGGATTCGTGTAATCTAAATTAACAACAGTTTGGTCTCGATTGGTGTCAACAAAATCGGTGTAATCTGGTGGAAATGGAATATTTGTAAATCTGAAATTAGCCACTTCGTCTTGATTGAAAACACTATAGTCGACTTCTAAATCCAATTTTTCACCTTCCTTTTTGAACTTATGGTTGTAAACACCATTATATTGCTCGACTCTATTATCAGTGTCATTATTGAAGTTTTGACGTTGAAGCGGCTCACCTACAAACTGAATGCTTGTAATACCTGAGCCCTTTCCCTTGAACACGTTTTGATTTGTAAAGAAAGAGATGGTGTTATTGTCATTCATGTAGAAATCAACGCCTACTTTGTAAAGGTTCGATTTGTTGTTGTTATTGAATTTGAAGGCTTGTTCAGAGTTGTCATCCAGCCTCAGGATATTCCCGAAGTTGTCGTATTTCCCTACGTTATTTCCATAGTTGCCATAGAAATTGAATTTTCCATTGCGATAATTCATGTCAATAGAACTATTGAATTTAGCGAAGATTTCCTTGGTTAAGCCAAAATTGACATTTCCATTGAAGCCGATGGTTGTGTTTTTGTGCAAAATAATGTTGATGATACCACTCATACCTTCAGGATTATATTTAGCAGAAGGGTTTGTGATCAATTCAATTTGCTTGATAGATGTAGAAGGAATTTGTCTTAATAATTGTGCAATTGGTACATTTGACAATTTGCCGTCTACCATGACACGTACATTCTCGTTGCCACGCAAACTGATATTTCCGGTTTGCTGATCTACATTTACCGATGGAAGGTTATTCATAATGTCACTAGCTGTGGCTCCTGCTGTTGTGAGGTCTTTACCGATATTGATGACCTTGCGATCCACCTTTTGTTGAATCGTGGTAACTTCAGCAACTACAGTAACTTCATCCAGGCTTTCTAGGTCTTCTTCCAATTTGATTTCACCCAAATCAATGTTAAAATTGCCAGATCCGATGGTAACTGTCCGTGAAATGGTCTTGTAACCTATATATTGTATCATTACTTTGACCTCACCTTCTGGTATCTTTTCAATTTTAAAGGTGCCGTCATCATTGGTAATTCCTCCAGTTATAGTTTGACCTTGAAGGTCAGTGACTAGTACATTCACATACGGTAAGGGCTGATTAAGTGAAGCATCAAGAACTTTTCCTGAAATAGAACCATCCCTAAGATTGGAATTTGGAGAGTGTGCAAAGCCTATCATGGTGATTAAGACTACGCACAATTGCATAACTGTTTTCATTATTTTTGATTGATTAGTATTTTAAGCATTTTTGGTTGTTGCAATAGAGACGACAATTAATTGCATGTGTTACTTTTTTTAACAATAGTTAACACCCTTTTAACATTACGCATCAAGTCATGTTATTGAATCTTATTTTTGTACAAAACGAATACAATGTCTAAAAAAACTTTGGTGTTAGGTGCGTCCTTAAAGCCTCAGCGTTATTCTAATCTCGCCATTAGAAGATTAGTAGCTTATAATAATGAAGTTGTAGCCTATGGCTTAATTGAAGGTGAGGTTTCAGGAATCACTATCGATTCTCAATTGATATCATATCCTGATATTGACACAGTGACCTTGTATTTAAATCCAGAACGTCAAAAAGCGTATTATGATTATGTCCTATCATTGCGTCCAAGGCGTGTGATTTTTAATCCTGGAACTGAAAACCCAGAGTTTCAACACCTATTGAGAAAAGAACAGGTGTATTATGAAGAGGCTTGTACTTTGGTTTTGTTATCTACAGATCAGTATTGATAGACGGTTTTTTTGTAATCAATAGGAGTCCGAAAAAGGTCAGGAGCCCATTAATGATCAAAATCTCAAATCCTATTTGGTATCCATTCAATAGTCTAACAGAATACAAGTTAATTAAGTAGGATACAATTGGAGCTATAATTGCAATAACCCAAACGTAACGGTCTTTGATGTGTTTAGCAGTTAAGATACCAAATGCAAACAAACCTAAAAGTGGTCCGTAGGTATATCCAGCAGCTTTAAATAGTTCCCATATTACTGAAACATCTTTAAAAAGTAGATCAAATAAAATAATTACAGCGATTAAAATAAAACTGAATAAGATGTGTATCTGTTTACGCACTCGTTTTTGGCTCGTTTTTGGTTTTTTGTCCAGTTCAATGATATCAATACAGAATGCAGTTGTTAATGATGTTAAAGCACTATCTGCACTAGAATAGGCTGCGGCAATCAAACCTAATAAAAAGAATGCAGAAGTGACCATTCCAATTTCAGGAAGCATTGCAATAGTGGGAAATAAATCGTCCTTCTTAGCAGTGATACCGTGTGCTTCGGCGTACTGGGTTAGCAGTAATCCCAAAGCCAGGAACAATATATTTACAAATACGATGATAACGCTAAAGCTAACCATGTTTTTTTGGGCATCCTTAAGGTTCTTACACGTGAGGTTTTTCTGCATCATATCTTGATCCAATCCAGTCATTGTTATGGTAATGAATATACCTGCTAGAAAGCTTTTCCAAAAATATTGGGCATCATTTCCATTTTCAAAGAAAAATATTTTACTGAGTTTATTGTCCTTCACATTTGTATAGATTTCAGAAATCCCATTTAAATCTAAAGCAGAAGCCAAAAATGAAATGGTCACCACTACAGAGATGAGCATGAAAAGCGTTTGGAGTGTATCGGTAAAAATAATAGTCTTGATGCCTCCTTTAAACGTGTAGAGCCATATTAAGGCTATGGTGATAATAACGGTTACAGGAAAAGGAATGTTTAGGTTGTTGAAAATCAACAACTGAAGTACCTTGGCCACCAAAAATAAACGAAATGCAGCACCAACCGTTCGTGATATCAAAAAAGCAATAGAGCCAGTTTTATAGCTGGTATTTCCAAAGCGTTCTTTTAGGTATGTGTAAATAGATGTGAGATTCATCTTGTAATACAGTGGCAATAGCACATAAGCAATGATGAGGTATCCGAAAAAGTAACCTAGAACAACTTGAAAATAGCCAAATTGCTTGGCTTCAACTGCGCCTGGAACTGAAATAAAAGTGACACCAGAGAGAGAGGCACCAATCATTCCAAAGGCTACAAGGTACCATGGTGCAGATTTATTCGCCTTAAAAAACGCATCATTAGAATCTTCCTTTCCAGTAAAATAAGAGATTAAAATAAGTACACCAAAATAGGCTAAGATTAGAATTATGATAGCGTTTGTCGACATGTTTAGGAGTTTGGCGGAATTTCAAGTCAAAAGTCTTACTTTTGCTAAAAAATTGCAAACAATAATAAGTATTTAATAATTAGCGTATATACATGATTGCTGAAAATTTGCATGTATGAGGCCTCTATACCGATTAAAATGAAAAATTACATCCTACTATTCACATTTTTATGTGCGTCCTTCTCGATTTTTTCGCAAGATTATAGACAAATGATTGCTCAAGGTACATACACAGTTGCCGAAATCCAAGCGGCTGCCGAAATCCACTTTGCAGAGGTTGGAACCGAACGTGGTAAAGGGTATAAGCCCTACAAACGATGGGAATATCAAGCCTTGCGAAATATGGATGAAAATGGCATGCTAAAAACACCACAGTTCTATTTCAATGAACTTGAAAATTATAATCAATATTTAAATGAAAACTTTTCTTCGGCAAGAACAACTGTTGGTTCATGGGAGCAAATGGGACCTACTTCTTGGAATGCTACAAGTGGGTGGAACCCTGGAGTTGGTCGTATAACGGCTCTTGCTGTTGAAGAGACAAACCCAATGCATATCATTGCTGGTGCCAATACAGGTGGTGTTTGGAGATCTATTGATGGAGGTGCAACTTGGACGGTCCTTACAGATGAGTTGTCTAATCTTGTAGTCTATGCACTTGCCATTGATCCAACGGACAGCACAACTTATTTTTGGGGCTCTAGTAGTGGTACAATATTTAAATCTACCGATAGTGGAGCTACATGGAATGTACTTGCTGATACAGGTGGTGGAAACGTTAACAAGATATTGATTGATCCTTCCAATACAGATAAAATGTACTGTTCTGTAGAAAGTGGAGGAATTTTTAAATCTATTGATGGTGGACAGAATTGGGATAGAATACTCTCTTTTATAAGTAATGGTTATGATGTCGAATTTAAACCAGATGGCTTATATAGTACAATATATGCTTCAAGTGGAGGCGTGTTTATTTCAACAGATGCAGGTGATACGTTTTCCCAGATTCCTGGGTTTGGAGGTGGAGCAAAAATGATAGGTGTATCCGAAAATGATCCTTCGGTAGTCTATGTTGTTGAAGCTGCTGGTGGTGGCTTCGGAAATTTATATAAATCTACAAACTCTGGAGCAGATTTCACGACTTTAAATCACGCTGGAAAAAATTATTTTGGATACAGTTCAGATCCTGAAGATCCTGATGATGCTGGTACTGGGCAAGCACCAAGAGATATGGATATCGCAGTCAATCCGAGCGATGTTAATGACGTCCATATTGCTGGAATCAATACATGGCGATCTACTGATGGAGGCCTCAATTTCAATATCACGTCTCAGTGGGTTCCTGGTAGTGCCAATGCACAAAATATAGGGTATTGTCATGCTGATGTTGATATACTTCAATATATCAATGATAAGCTGTATGTAGGAACCGATGGCGGAATCTTCGTTGCCGATACACCAACTATAGTTAATGCTTCTTACTACAGGGATTTAACTTCAGGCATGGGAATTAGACAGTTCTACAAGATTGGTTTAAGTCAAACAGATCCTGTAATTGTCACAGGAGGATCCCAAGATAATGGGAGTTCTGTTTTGGGCGCAAATGGAAACTGGACAGATTGGCTTGGTGCTGATGGCATGGAAGGCTTTGTAGACAAGAACAATCCTAATGTGATCTATGGAACATCGCAGTTCGGTAGTTTATATAAATCAACAAATGGAGGCGTTTCATTAGCTTCGATAAATACACCTTCATCAGGTAATTGGGTAACGCCTTTCGAACAAGATCCTATTAATGCAAATACCCTGTATACAGGATATAATCAAGTGTATAAGTCAACCGATGGTGGCTTGAATTGGGAAACAGTATCCCAGAGCTTCGGTGGAGATCTCGATCATCTAAAAATTGCCCAAACAAACGGTAATATCCAATATGCGGCTCGTGGTTCTCAACTCTACAAGAATTCTTTTGTTGGAATCATCGATAATTGGACCCAATTAAATGGTTATGCTGGATCTATTAATTCTATAGCGATCCATCCTTCAGATCCCAATAAAGTTGCTATTGCAACAACCAGTTCTCAAAAGGTATATGTATCTACCAATGGCGGAAGTTCTTGGGATTCTTACAAGTTAAACTTACCAAATTTTAGTGCACAAGCCTTAGTTTGGGATGATAATGGAGAAGATGGTTTGTATCTAGGAATGAATTACGGAGTCTATTATATTGATAATACTTTTACCGAATGGCAACCTTTCAGTAATGGGCTTCCGAACGTTATTATTAGTGAACTGGAAATTAATACTGCTGATGGTAAAATCTATGCTGGTACTTATGGTCGTGGGTTATGGCGTTCAAATTTGTTTGATGATACATTGAGTCTTGAGGAGTTTGAGCTTAGTCGTCTTAACATGTACCCAAATCCTACAAACAAAGAAGTTACTTTGGCTTGGGATTTAAGTGACGATGTATCTATAAGAATATACAATGCTTTAGGAAAGTTGATGTATTTTTCCAAAAGCGAAAATTTAACCCAACCAAAAACCATCGATGTCTCAAGTTATGCTTCGGGACTATATTTCGTCAAAGTGAATAACCAAAGCGGAGTTGTAACCAAAAAGCTAACAATAAAGTAAGTTTGTTTCCATAGATGGAAAAATCACTCCTTCAAAAGATTAGTGGTTTTTGTATAACTTGAACTTAAATTGCATTTCAAATTGTAAATTCGCATTTATGGAATTCTCTTCTAAACTATTGGAAAATGCGGTGGACGAAATGTCGCAATTACCAGGAATAGGTAAGCGTACAGCACTTCGATTAGTGTTGCATCTACTGCGACAACCAAAAGAGCAAACACTCAATTTTTCAAAGGCTCTGAGTGCCATGCGTACTGAAATTAAATTCTGTAAAAACTGTCATAATATTAGTGATACAGATTGTTGTGAGATTTGCGCGAACCCTAATAGAAGAGAGGATATCGTTTGTGTTGTCGAAGACATTCGGGATGTTATGGCTATAGAAAACACAAGCTCATTCAAAGGGTTATATCATGTGTTGGGAGGAAAAATTTCACCTATGGATGGTGTCGGTCCCAATGAACTAAATATTCAATCCTTGGTGGATAAGGTGAAGCAAGGAAAAATAAAAGAGCTTATTTTTGCTTTGGGTTCTACGATGGAAGGCGACACAACCAATTTTTATATTTATAAGCAGATACAGGGTTTCGAAATAGAAACATCAACCATCGCCAGAGGTATTTCAGTGGGAAATGAACTCGAATATACCGATGAGGTCACACTTGGTCGTAGCATAATCAATAGAATTCCTTTTGAGGCGTCCTTAAAATCCTAATCTTTGGATGCAACTTTCAGTCGTCATATTAAACTATAATGTTCGCTATTTTTTAGAGCTTTGCCTGAAAAGTGTGCGTGCTGCATTGACCAATATCGATGCTGAGATTATCGTCGTTGATAACTGTTCTTCAGATGATAGTTGTGCTATGGTAAGGCAACATTTTCCGGAGGTGAAATTAATTGCCAATGACATGAATTTCGGGTTTTCAAAAGGGAATAATATTGGAGTTGCTGAAGCCAAAGGGCAATATATCTGTATTTTAAATCCCGATACGGTTGTAGCAGAAGATACGTTTCATAAGCTTCTTAAATTGGCTGAATCTGAAGAAAACCTAGGCATTACCTCCTGTAGACTTATAGATGGCAAAGGAACATTCTTACCTGAAAGTAAGCGACAAATTCCAATTCCTAAAATTGCCATAAAGAAAATTTTGGGCATGTCGCAGTCCTATTATGTTTCAAGCCTAAACGAAACTGAGACAGGACCTGTTCCTATTTTTGTTGGCGCATTTATGCTTATGAAACGATCGGTTTATACCAAAGTCAAGGGTTTTGATGAGGACTATTTTATGTATGGTGAGGATATCGATTTATCATACAAAGTTTTAAAGGCTGGATATAATAATTTATATCATGGTGCTGTTTCCGTGGTTCATTTTAAAGGAGAAAGTACGTTAAAAGATAAAACTTATGCCAAACGCTTTTATGGAGCAATGCAAATATTTTACGACAAGCATTTTAAATCCAATATCTTCTTTGATCTCATGGTGTGGTTAGGGACGCGATTAATGCCGTTGTTACAAAATAAAGGGCATCATAATGGCAACGTTTCCCCAAAACGATATGTTCTGATATCTGATAAGGACCAAATTGGAGTGTCTAAGGTTTTAAAAAGTGAGCTATCGGTTCAGTCAAGTTTAGATCAATATGATAATAATACACAATATGTTCTAGACAATAACTATCTCAGTTTTAAGTCAATCATAACCATCCTTTCCAATGCGCCTAAAAATTGTTCTACAACATTTAAAATTCTACCAAAAAAGTCTAACTTTATCATCGGAAGTGACAGCTCCAAAAGCCGTGGCGAAGTCCTTTTGTTCTAAACTAATTAATTGAAATAATCTCAGTGTTTGTTTTGATTTTTCATTAATTTTGCAACCATTAAACAATTTTTCGACCTTAGATTACAGATATGGCAAAATTCGAACTAAAGTTACCCAAAATGGGAGAAAGTGTTGCTGAGGCAACCATAACCTCTTGGTTAAAAGAAGTTGGCGACACTATTGAAGCAGATGAAGCAGTTTTGGAAATCGCAACCGATAAAGTGGATAGCGAAGTGCCAAGTGAAGTTGATGGTGTTTTGGTTGAAAAATTATTCGATGTGGACGATGTTGTTCAAGTCGGACAAACAATTGCGGTAATAGAGATTGAAGGTGAAGACAGTCCTGCTGTACAAACGCCTGAAGCAGAGCAGTCTGTACAGGAAACTGTTCAACAACCTATAGCTGTGGCTAGAGTAGAAGAGACCGTTTCTGTTGCTCAGGAAACGGTTGCACCTGTTGTTAGTTCTGGTGATCGCTTTTACTCACCTTTGGTCAGGAATATTGCAAAGCAGGAAGGTATTTCACAAGTTGAGCTTGATGGTCTTTCGGGTACTGGAAAGGACGGTCGTGTTACCAAAAATGACATTTTAGCATTTGTTGAGCGTAGGAGTTCGCATCCAGAACCTGTAAAAACAGAGCGTAAGGTTCAAGAAACTTCTAAAGCAGCTCCTGTTCAAAATAAGGAATCAGAGAAAAAAGCAACTCCTGTCATTGCAAGCGGAGATGATGAGATCATAGAAATGACCAGAATGGGCAAACTTATTGCGCATCACATGGTGGAGTCTGTACAAACTTCAGCTCATGTACAAAGTTTTATTGAAGCTGATGTTACCAACATATGGAATTGGCGTAAAAAAGTAAAAGATGAATTCTTCAAACGAGAAGGTGAAAACTTGACTTTTACTCCAATATTTATGGAAGCTGTAGCTAAGGCTTTACGTGATTATCCAATGATGAATATTTCTGTTCAAGGTGATAGTATCATAAAGAAAAAGCATATTAACTTAGGAATGGCTGCCGCATTGCCAGACGGGAATTTAATTGTTCCTGTCATCAAGGATGCAGACCAACTTAATTTGGTTGGTATGACTAAAAAAGTCAATGATCTAGCGACTAGAGCCCGAAATAATGCCCTAAAACCTGATGATATTCAAGGAGGAACTTATACGGTAACTAATGTTGGTACCTTCGGAAGTATCATGGGTACTCCAATCATCAATCAGCCACAAGTGGGAATTTTGGCACTTGGTGCTATTAGAAAGGTACCTGCAGTTGTTGAAACGCCTCAAGGTGATTTTATTGGAATTCGTTACAAAATGTTCATGTCGCACTCTTATGACCATCGTGTTGTAAATGGTGCACTTGGTGGGCAATTTGTTAAGGCTGTCAAGGATTATCTAGAAGCTTGGGATTCTAACAGGGAAATATGATATAGGTACAATTGACGGTTGTTCAGAAACCGTACTTTTATCATTTACTTGTGTCTTTTTATAGATAGCTTAGCCACCATTTGTCTTTATTATTTGATTTGTAAATCATGTACTTCTTACATAAAGGATATAAAATTGCGACGACCAATAGCCAAACGGCATAAGTTACCCACAAATTAAATCCCTTATCTGCTAAGAAACCTCCAGTAAACCGCTGAGGTGTCAAAATCAATTCTTTCCAGTGTTCACCTAAAACTATGATTCCAATTATACCAATACCATGTATGAGGTATAAATGGAGAATATAATAGAAAAACGGTACTCGTCCAATAACCACCAAAAAGCTTGTGAACCAGTTTTTAACCGATTCAATAACGTACAGAAACAATATGGCTGGGCCTAACGTCATAAGTGAAAACAGTAAGGAAGGTGGATATTTGCTAGTATTTATAAAGGACATTAGTGTAAATAGTTCGTTTTTCTGCTTGCTCCAAAGCGTTAAATTTCCATAGGTATTAAAACATCGGATGATAATAAACAATCCCAATGCACCAAATCCGAGATATAGTAACCACTTTTTCCGTGTTGTTGTATCAAATCCTTTTTGATAAAACTGCCCAAAGCAATAGCCTAGAACCATGAGCCCTAACCATGGCAGAAATGGATATGCAATAAACAACAAGCTATTCCCATCATCAAAAGCGGCAAACCCTTGTTGGTGGGTAAAATACCATAATAGAGATAAAGGATCGTTTCCTTGTCGTATTATGCCATCTAAAAGATTGTGGCCAAAAACAATAATAAGTCCTATTGGTAATAGCAGTTTGTTTGGTAAATAAACCAAACCAGCCAAAATCATCATACAGACTCCTATGGCCCAAATGACTTGGAATATATGCAATCCTAGACCGACATCAAAGGTCCAGGCAAAATTTACAACGGTCAATTCAATAAATACAAGCCAAAGCCCTCGCGTAAATAAAAATTTAGCCAATTTGTTCTTTGATGCTTGTTTAGATCCATGTAAGAAAGCAGAAGTTCCAGCCAGAAATACAAATACTGGAGCACAAAAATGAGTAATCCATCTTGTAAAAAACAACATTGGTGTAGTGGTATCCAAGTTGGTCGGGTCATTATACAGATACCCAAAGTTGGTGTAGTCCCTTACATGGTCTAGAGCCATGATAACCATAACTAAGCCTCTAAGGATGTCAATAGATTCAATACGGTTGGTTTTGACAGTCATAACAATTTTGATGAATTGGTCACTAAGTTGATATATTCTAACCTTAACGAAGTTCGACTATTTATTCTATAATCCAAAAACATGACTTCCACTTATTCTATTTATCTTTGCAGAAAAATACACCTAATGCAACTCAATCTAACAAAGCCCATCTGTTTTTTCGATCTTGAAACCACTGGAATTAATATTACCAACGATAGGATTGTAGAAATTTCCATTTTAAAAGTATATCCAAATGGAAAAGAGGAAACCTATACCCAACGCGTCAATCCAACAATTCCCATTCCGCCACAAGTGACGCAAGTTCATGGAATTTCAGATGCTGACGTTGCAGATAAACCAACATTCAAGGAAATCGCCAAGGATGTCAATAATATGATAAAGGATTCCGATTTGGGAGGATTCAATTCCAACCGATTCGATATTCCTCTATTGGCTGAGGAGATGTTGCGTGCCGATGTTGATTTTGATATGAAAAACCGTCAGTCTATAGATGTACAGACCATATTCCATAAGATGGAACAACGTACACTTAGTGCGGCTTACAAGTTTTATTGTGATAAAAATTTAGAAGATGCACACAGTGCTGAAGCTGATACCATGGCAACCTATGAAGTTTTGAAGGCACAACTGGACCAATATAATGAATTGGAAAATGATGCCAAGTTTTTGGCAGAATTCAGTTCGCGACGAAAATATGCAGATTTTGCAGGGTTTATTGGTTATACTAAAGATGGAGAAGAGTGTTTTTCCTTTGGAAAGCACAAAGGTAAGCTTGTGACTGAAGTTTTAGAACATGAGCCTGGTTACTTCGGATGGTTACTCAACGCAGATTTTCCGCTGTACACCAAAAAAGTGCTCACCTCCATTAAATTGAGGTCGTTGAATAATAAATTGCTTTAATTACCAATGAAACTCATATGTATTGGTCGCAACTATACCGACCACATTAAGGAATTGGAAAATGATAGGCCAACGGAGCCTGTTGTATTTCTAAAACCTGACACTGCTATTTTACTTAAGAATCAACCGTTTTTTATACCAGATTTTTCTGAAGATGTCCACCATGAAGTTGAACTCTTGGTAAAGATCAACAAAGTTGGAAAACATATCGCTAAAAAATTTGCGCATAAATATTATGACCAAATCGGATTGGGAATTGACTTTACAGCTAGAGATCTTCAGGCGCAACTGAAGGCCAAAGGTTTACCATGGGAAAAAGCAAAGGCTTTTGATGGTGCAGCTGTGATTGGTGATTGGTTGCCTAAATCTACATTTGAAAACATCGATGACATAAATTTCAGTTTGCAAAAAAATGACCAAGTCGTTCAGCAAGGAAATACAAGCCTGATGCTATGGAAAATCGATGAGATTATCGAATATGTCTCTAAATATTTTACTTTAAAGATTGGAGATATTATATTTACGGGAACACCATCAGGAGTTGGCAAGGTTGTTGCTAACGACAAACTAAAGGGATATATTGAAGACAAACAGATGTTTTCGATTATAGTTAAATAAAAAGAATGGAACAACACTACAAATTAGCAAGAGTCAAGGAACTGGCAGGAAACGATATGGATTTTGTAAAGTCCTTGGTCGAAGCATTTTTAGAAGAAGTGCCTGAAGATGCCCAACGACTAAAGAAAGCAGTGGCAGAAAAGGACTTTTTCAATACCTATCAAGCAGCACATAAAATGAAACCAACCGTCGACTTGTTCGAGTTGGGTGTATTGGAGTATTTGATCATAGTGCAGGATTGGGGAAAATTCGAAAAGGATGGCGAAGACTGTTCCCCAGAATTGGAAATCGTATTGACCGCAGTAGAGAAAGCATCCGAAGAACTCAAGGCTGACTTCAATTTATAATAATGCAGGCAGAAATTATTACTATTGGCGATGAGATTCTCATTGGACAAATCGTAGATACAAATTCTGCATTCATAGCAAAGCAACTTAACAAGATAGGTGTTTCGGTGTATCAAATTACGTCGGTTCAGGATGATCGCGACCATATTTTAAAAGCCTTGTCCCAAGCTGAGTCTAATGCAGATATAGTGATTGTTACTGGTGGTTTAGGACCTACAAAGGATGATATTACCAAAACCACAATAGCCAACTATTTTGAAGATGTCTTGGTCGAGGATGAATCCGTACGAAAAAACATCGAATATATTTGGAAGGTCTATGTCAATAAACCTCTTAAGCAGGTCAATTTAGATCAAGCCTTGGTGCCTTCAAAAGCTTTGGTTTTAATGAACAAGTTTGGAAGTGCTCCAGGAATGTGGCTTGAAAAAAATAATACGGTTTTTATTTCTTTGCCAGGTGTGCCTTATGAAATGAAAGCACTCATTGACGATGAGGTCATTCCAAAGCTAAGAACACGTTTTAATTGTCCCTACATTCTGCACAAAACATTTTTAACCCACGGAATGGGTGAGAGCTCGCTTGCTGAACGTATCGAGAGCTTTGAGGATGAGCTTCCTCATTTTATCAAACTGGCATATTTGCCTAGTCTTGGAAGGGTAAGGTTGCGA
This sequence comes from Bacteroidia bacterium, assembly GCA_030432635.1. Classification (GTDB taxonomy): domain Bacteria; phylum Bacteroidota; class Bacteroidia; order Flavobacteriales; family Flavobacteriaceae; genus Psychroserpens. Next base: position 64,509 of record JAUIMB010000006.1, read on the forward strand.
TTGTCGGCTAAAGGAACTGATAAATCAATTATTGAGGCAGAGATGCAGAAACAAACTGAAAGACTGTTGCCTCAAATTGAGGACATTTTTGTCGGATTTGAGGAGGAGCTGTCGATTGAAGCTATTATAGGAGCACAACTGACCAAACTCAATAAAACAGTAGCAACAGCCGAAAGTTGTACGGGTGGTACCATTGCAAAGCGCATTACCGCAAATGCTGGAGCGTCAAAATATTTTAAGGGAAGTATTGTAAGTTATACTAGAGACGTAAAAGTCAATGTGCTTAATGTTTCCGAGGACATCATCGATACATATTCTGTTGTGAGTGCCGAAGTTGCTGAAGCCATGGCTAAGAATGTCCGTGAGATGTTTCAAACCGATTATGCCATTTCAACCACAGGAAATGCTGGTCCAACAACCGACGATACATCAGAGGATGTTGGGATTGTGTACATAGCCATAGCCACCAAGAAGAAGGTCTACTCAGATCGCTTTAGCTTTGGGAACCATCGGGTCAAAGTTATTACCAAAGCAGCCAATAAAGCCTTCGAAATGTTAGAAAAAGAAATTTTGAAAAAGTAACACTTTATGTTTGTTGGTATTGTAAAGATTTCTTAAATTTGCAGCCTGTTTTAAAGAAACATCAATAAAAGTTAGAAGAAATGTCAAGAGTTTGTGAACTTACAGGAAAGAAAGCGATGGTTGGAAACAATGTTTCCCATGCAATGAACAAAACGAAGCGTAAATTCAATGCGAATTTGATCAAGAAGCGTTTCTATATTCCTGAGGAAGACAAGTGGATTACCTTAAAAGTATCTACTTCAGCATTAAAGACTATCAATAGAGTTGGTATTTCTGCTGCATTGAAAGAAGCAAAATCCAAAGGATTTTTAAAATAATAGCATAACGCGTTAAAGATACGTACGATGGCAAAAAAAGGAAATAGAATTCAGGTTATTTTAGAATGTACAGAGCACAAAGAGTCTGGAATGCCAGGAACGTCTCGTTACATTACGACAAAAAACAAAAAGAATACGCCAGATAGAATGGAGATCAAAAAATTCAATCCGATCCTCAAGCGTATGACCGTTCACAAAGAAATTAAATAAACAAAGAGTTAACGCTTTAAAAGTATAGTACCATGGCAAAGAAAGCAGTAGCATCATTACAAACAGGATCTAAAAGACTTACCAAAGCAATCAAAATGGTGAAATCGCCTAAAACTGGTTCTTATATGTTTGTTGAGTCAGTAATGGCTCCTGACTTGGTTAATGATTTTTTCAACAAAAAATAATTGAACATTTTAATGTTTGATCACGAACTGCTTTCATATTTGAAAGCAGTTTTTTTATGGCTATATTTGAGCAAGCATGACAACTTAGCAGTGAGTGCACATAGGCAAGATTGTTGTACGTGCTTTTGGGCGTTACCCATAATACCCACAAGGTTTTTTGAAACCTTGCAGGAGTAGGGTCGGGCTTTCCGCTAAATCTTTTTTCCTGTCAAAACCTTTCAACTGCGTTCAAGGTGACATAAAAAAAGGATATCGCTGCAATCCCTAACGCACATAGAGCAACCTAACAAAAAACGGATTAAAACAACTATGAGTTTTTTCAAAAAAATATTCTCTTCCGAAAAAAAGGAAACCTTGGACAAAGGTTTGGAGAAATCAAAAACATCCTTTTTCACTAAATTAAATAAGGCTGTAGCAGGAAAATCCAAAGTCGATGATGATGTATTGGATAACTTAGAAGAGGTGTTGGTCACTAGTGATGTTGGCGTCAATACAACCCTAAAGGTCATTGAACGTATTGAAGAACGTGTGGCAAGGGATAAGTACCTTGGTACCTCAGAGTTAAATAGGATTTTACGAGAGGAAATCGCAGGATTATTATCGGAAACCAATTCTGGTGAAGATACCGATTACGTGATTCCCGAATTACCAAGACAAGACAACGGTAATAAAACACCTTATGTGCTCATGGTCGTTGGCGTAAATGGTGTAGGTAAGACCACAACCATCGGAAAGCTCGCTTATCAGTTTAAAAAGAAAGGGCTTAAGGTTGTACTAGGTGCAGCAGATACCTTTAGGGCAGCTGCAATAGATCAGCTTCAAGTATGGGCAGATCGTGTCGATGTTCCTATGATTAAACAGGAGATGGGATCAGATCCTGCCAGTGTAGCATTTGATGCCTTACAATCGGGAGTCAACCAAGATGCTGATGTCATCATTATCGACACGGCTGGTCGATTGCACAATAAAATTAACCTTATGAATGAATTAAGTAAGGTCAAACGCGTCATGCAAAAAGTGGTTGGCGATGCACCTCATGATGTACTTTTAGTACTTGATGGCTCGACTGGACAAAATGCTTTTGAACAGGCAAAACAGTTTACAGCCGCAACTGAGGTTACTGCCCTAGCAGTCACAAAACTTGATGGTACGGCCAAAGGTGGTGTCGTTATTGGTATTAGTTATCAATTCAAGATTCCTGTGAAATACATTGGTGTTGGAGAAGGCATCGAAGATTTGCAAGTCTTCAATAAGTATGAGTTTGTCGATAGTTTCTTTAAATAGAACATCATACATTGAAACATGACAAGCTTTATAGTGTTCTACTCATTTTAATCTTAGGATTTTCCATCATGCGTGTTTTGTATAATGTACAAAATATCGTTTATGGCTACATGAATTCAAAAGCTAACCCATTGCTTCCGCAGTACATGTGGAAATATATTGCATTTCCAAAGTTCATAATGCTTTTGGTGTTTTCAGGAATTGGTCTCTTTTGTTATCGGAGTTTTAAAAGCCAACATTACAATGCAATTGTCATTTGGGTACTTTTTATGTTCTCGGTTTTTACAATTTTTAAAGCCCAATACGTTTTCATTTTTATAAATAGGTTCAACCCTTTTGGGTATTAATTCTATTTTGATTTTTCTTATTTTTAAGAAAAATTTAGACCATGCGTTATTTTATTTTATGTTGCTTCCTTATGGCTGTTTTGGGTTGTAAGCCTTCGGAAAAGGAGACCGAAAATCAATCTGAAGTACCTTCAGCCAAAACGCAGTCCCAAACTGATGAAACCAAACCAAATGAAAGTACAGATCTCAGTGCTATTTCTACCAAGGACAATGCTGAATTTAAGGTATTGGATTCCAAATTTATAGATAAGGAACAGCAATGGAAGATGTTGGATACTCAGATGGCAGATTTTACTGAGACCAATTATAATGATCTAAAACCCCTTATTATGGACAAGGGGATTATCACACTCCAAAAGCATATGGTTGAACGTAAACTGAGTTATGAGAACTTAGTCAAGTTTTATCTGTATCGCATCCGGAAGTTCGATAGAAACAATGATTTGTCATTAAATTCGGTAATTGCCATCAATCCCAATATCATTTCAGAGGCAAAACAAAAGGATAGGGAATTTCTGAATAGGAAAATGAAGCATCCCATTTTTGGTATGCCAATTCTTTTAAAGGATAATATCAATGCATCAGGAATGCCAACCACTGCAGGAGCTGTGGCATTAAAGAACAATATCACTGAAGATGCTTTTATCGTAAAGCAACTAAAATCTAAAGGCGCATTGATTTTAGGAAAAACGAATTTGAGTGAATGGGCTTATTTTTTCTGCGGTGAGTGCCCTAGTGGCTATAGTGCTATTGGTGGTCAGACCTTGAATCCTTATGGCCGTAAGATTATTGATACAGGTGGTTCTAGCTCTGGAAGTGGAGTTGCTGTTGCTGCCAATTTTTGTGTTGCAGCAATAGGTAGCGAAACAGCTGGCTCTATTTTATCTCCAGCAAGCCAAAATTCAGTGGTTGGTCTTAAGCCTACTGTAGGTTTATTGAGTAGAAGTGGGATTATCCCTATTTCGTCTACCTTGGATACGGCTGGACCCATGACCAAAAGTGTAAAGGATAATTCCATCCTTCTCGATGCGCTTTTTGGAGAGGATACGTCCGATCCAAAATCAATCTATAATCTGTGGGAAAGTCCGTTTTATTACAAGCAACTAGAAATTGCCAATTTGAACGACACCCGTTTTGGAGCGTTAACCAACTTAATGGACAATCCATTATATGTAAATGCGTTAAATGTCTTGAGAGAAAATGGCGCAAAGATTGTAGAAGTTGAGGCTCCAGAAATTACTTTGCCTAACTTCATTCGATTATTGAATCTCGATATGAAACCAGATTTGGAAAATTATTTGAAAACCTATGCCAATCCTGAACTAGGTTTGACTTCAATTGAGGATATCATGGATTTCAATAGAACCGATAGTTTAAATGTGATGCCTTATGGGCAAAACCTATTTGTAGGAGTTTCCGCAGATAAGGCAACCGAAGCAGAATTAGACCATATTAAGAAGGTTTTAAACTCCAATGGGAAACAGTTTTTTGATCAATTAATGAAAGCCCACGATTTGAATGGGATACTGTCTATCAATAATTATCATGCAGCTGAAGCTGCGGTCGCAGAATATCCTGCATTAACTGTGCCTATGGGTTATACCGATGCTGGTGAACCTCAAGGATTGACTTTTGTAAGTTTTCGTTTAAGAGAACGGCAACTGTTGGAATGGGCTTATGTCTTTGAACAAGCCACAATGTCTAGAATGGCACCTAAGGACTATAACTAAAAAAAGCCTAAGATGGTAATCCTAGGCTTTAATTGGTATCAATACATTAACGTGTATAATTGTTATTGTTTCGTCAAACTAAAAGATGAATTGAAGGGACCACCACATGAACCTTGAGGGTCTTCTATATAATTGATGACAATAAAATTATTGTCACTACATGAATCTATAGACGAATTGTTAGAGCCAGCACTTGTATAAATAAATGGTGTTGTAGCGTCACAAGATACTCCAGGGTTGACATCATTTAAAGTAACACTACCAGATCCATTTATTTCTAAAATTATTTCAGATCCTTCAGTGGTAAATGCCGGAAGAACGTTAACATAAAAAACTCTTCTGTTTGGATTCGAAGGATCAATATCCAAGGTAACAGTACCCATCTCAAAATTTTCGGTTCCATTACCAGGTCCTGTAGTGGCATTGACATCCTGAATCAAGTATTCACCAATTAAAAAGGAATCGTCAAATTGATTTGTAGTGACCACTAAGGCGTCAGAATACGCACTATAACCTTGCGATCCACAATTGGCCCTAACATAAACTTCGTAAGTTGTTCCAGGAGATAGGTTTTCAGTGATAACATAGGGTTGATTTGATGTGTTTATGATTGTTCCGTTACCTAAGGTAAAACCAACTTCACCATATTCTATTTGCCAAGAAGTTTCATCATTTGCTTGCCAATACACCGAAAAAGAGCAAGCAAGTAAATCGAAGAAATCTAAGCCAAAAGGAGTCGCACAAGCCGCTTCCGTAGTAATACTTGCAGGTCCAGAATAATCACTCGAATTACTGTTTGAACAGTTAGCCTTTACATAAAAATCATAAGGAGTTGAAGGTGTGAGACCAGTAATCTCTATAAACGTATTCGATGAATTTATGACGGTGCCTTCTCCTATGGCGAAACCTGAGATGCCATATTCGATATCAAATGACATTGCCGATCCATCGCTTGACCAAGCTAAGCTAACACCATCATCTATAAGGTTGAACAGCTGCAAATCTGTTGGGTTATTACAGGCTTGTTCCGATGTTGAAAAACTCGAAGGGCCAACCCAATCGCTAAAACCATTTTCACCGCAATTGGTTCTTACATATACTTGGTAACTCGTATTGCTTGTCAATCCATTTAGAGCAACATTTGTACTGCCAGAGTTCAAGGTGTTTCCATTTCCAAGACCAAATCCTGTTACGCCATATTGAATTTCAAATGTAACGTTTTGTGTATTGGAAGACCAATTTATAACTGCTGAATTGGACGTGATTGAATTGGCTAAAATACCTGTTGGAGAACTACATGCAGACGGATTTTCACTATTGCCATCATCACTAGAGCATGCATACATTAAACAAACTATACTTAAAAGTACAAGGATTTTTTTCATAATTTTCATTTTGGATTAATTGTGACCGCAAATATAGTATTATTGCTATATTTTTTAGTAAAAGAAAAAGTATGACTAAAGCAATATGATTAAATTATCAATATCTTTGCCAACTTAGTATAGATCATGCGCACAAAATCGTTAAAAAAAAATAGGATCAACGTTGTCACCTTAGGTTGTAGTAAGAATGTCTATGACAGTGAGGTGCTGATGGGACAACTCAAGGCCAATGGCAAGGAAGTCGTCCATGAGGAAGAAGGTAATGTCGTTGTTATCAATACCTGTGGTTTTATCAATAATGCTAAAGAGGAAAGCGTGAATACCATTTTGGAATTCATGCAGAAAAAAGAAGCAGGTGATGTTGATAAGGTATTCGTAACGGGTTGCTTAAGTGAGCGTTACAAACCAGATTTAGAAAAGGAAATTCCGAACGTCGATCAATACTTTGGGACCACAGAATTGCCTCAACTTCTGAAGGCTTTGGGTGCGGATTACAAACACGAACTTATTGGAGAACGCTTAACGACTACGCCAAAAAACTATGCTTATTTAAAGATTGCTGAAGGTTGTGATCGACCTTGTAGTTTTTGTGCGATTCCTTTGATGAGAGGCAAACACAAATCCACTCCAATTGAGGATTTGGTGACTGAAGCTGAAAAGCTGGCAGCCAATGGTGTCAAGGAATTGATTTTGATTGCTCAGGATTTAACCTATTATGGACTGGATCTCTACAAGAAAAGAAACCTAGCCGAATTATTGGAACATCTGGTAAAAGTGGAAGGCATCGAATGGATACGCTTACACTATGCGTTCCCAACTGGCTTTCCGATGGATGTGTTGGATATCATGAAGCGAGAACCAAAGATCTGTAATTATTTGGATATTCCTTTGCAACATATATCAGATGCCATATTGAAAAGTATGCGTCGAGGTACAACACAGGAAAAAACCACCAAGCTTTTAAAGGAATTTAGGGCTAAAGTGCCAGAAATGACAATTAGAACCACATTGATTGTTGGGTATCCTGGCGAAACCGAAGACGATTTTCAAACCTTAAAGCAATGGGTTAAGGATATGCGTTTTGAACGATTGGGATGCTTTACGTATTCGCATGAAGAAAATACACATGCTTACAACTTGGAAGATGATGTTCCTGAAGATGTAAAAATAGATAGAGCCAATCAGATTATGGAAATTCAATCCCAAATTTCCTGGGAATTGAACCAGGCTAAAATAGGCCAGGAATTTAAAGTGGTCATCGACCGAAAGGAAGGTAATTATTTTGTAGGTAGAACAGAATTCGATTCGCCAGATGTCGATAATGAAGTGTTGGTGGATGCTTCAAAAGTATATCTTAAAACAGGAGAGTTTACCAAGGTCAAAGTCATTGAAGCCGAAGATTTTGACTTGTATGGCGAAGTTATTTCCTAAGTTGATCTGCATGGATTGCTACTAACTTCAAATTAAAAGCAGATTGCTTAATATTAAGGTTAATCAAATATTGATTCAGCTTTAGCGAATATAGATTGAAACACTGCGAATATGGGTTTGGTGTACTTTTCTGTAGCATATAATGCTATTTTGATTTTTTATGTCTAGAGACTACCATTTTTCAACCTTGAAACACATCAAAATTTCGGTTTTGATGATCGTCTTGTTGTTGTTTTTCCAAACCTTTTCCTTTTCGCAAAGTAGAGTTATTGACAGTCTAAAAAATGAACTCAAGGTCCATCACAAACACGATACGCTAAGAATACAACTTCTAAATACGATTGCGTTTAAATATTATGGGATGCATGATCTTGTGAATGCAGAGACTGCAGCCATTGAGGCAAATACATTATCAAAACAGCTTAGCTATCCCAAAGGAGAAGCCAAAAGTGCTTATATGTTTTGCAAAATTCATATGAATAGGTCAGAGAATGATGAAGCTATTGAAGATTGTTTAGAAGCCCTTGAATTATACCAAAAAGTGGGTAATGCTTATGCCTTGACTTCTGTGTACAATATTTTAGGGAACGTTGCGATGCAAAAAAGTGATCCTGATAAGTCTCTTGATTATTTTTCAAAAGCATATAATGTTGCGAAAGAAATGGGACACTTGAAAAGACAAAGTGAAATGTTGATCAATATTGGCAACATATCTTACATGAAAGGTAATCTAGATGAAGCCATTGATTATTATAAAAAATCAATGGCGTTAAATGAAGAGATTGGTAACCAAGATGTTATACAGACCATTTCAAATAATATTGCTGCAATCTATATGAAGCAAGGTCGTTCAACTGAAGCTCTAGAGTTTTTGAATAATAATCTCAAGATGAGTAAAGCTGAAGGTAACCAAAGGAAAGTAGCCATGGCGACTTTAAATATTGGTGCATTGCATTATGAATTGGAGCAATATGAAAAGGGTTTGAAACACATGAAAGCTGCTTTGGCTATTTATAGAGCACTTGATGACAAAATAAATATTTCCCATTGTTTGGTTGGGATTGGAGGTGCTTATGCAGCATTGAATAATCATCAAAAGGCCTTAGAGTTTTTCTCAGAAAGCCTAACTATTAGCGAAGCCATTGAAGATAAATATGGTATAGCAACTTGCCTTCACCAACTGGGAGGTTTAAATATGAGGATGAATAACCTTCATAAAGCTGTCAGCAACTTGAAGCGGTGTTTAGAACTAAGTGAGTCCCTGAACGACAAACTTAAAATTTGCAATTCACATATTAGTTTGGCCGAGGCCTACATCCTGCTTAATGATTATTCTAAAGCATTGCATCATGCCATTACAGGAGAAAAATTGGCCAATGATTTAAAATTACTTCAAGAACAAAAAATAGTAAATGATTTATTGTTCCAAATATATGAGGTGAATGAGAATTATAAGAAAGCATTAGACCATCACAAACAATTTAAAATACTCAGCGACACACTATTCAATAAGGAAAAAATAGAAAAAATCGCTCAAATTGAGTATGAGTATAAGTACAAACAAGCCTTGGACTCTGCAAGTATCAAAGAGCTAAAACTTACCAAAACTATTAAGACAACATCTCAAGATTTAGAAAAGACCCAACGTAATCTGTTTTTAGGTGTTATTGGGTTTTTGATAACCGCCTTAATTTTAGGAGGCATTATTTTCTTTTTAAAACTGAGACATGAAAAAACCAAAACCCAAACGATTGCCCTAGAGCAAAAGTTATTGCGCTCGCAAATGACACCGCATTTTATTTTTAATTCGCTTTCGGTATTGCAAGGGATGATTTTAAATAAGGAAGACAAAAAATCGGTGTATTATTTATCTAAGTTTTCAAAATTATTGCGTTTAACTTTAGAAAATTCTAGAGATAAATTAGTACCACTCAATCAAGAGCTCGAAGCCATAAATAACTATTTAGAACTTCAGAATCTAGAGGCAAGCCAGTCCTATGACTATACGATTTTAGTAGATAAAAATATAGATGATACCTTGTTTGAGATACCTCCAATGCTTATTCAACCTTTTATCGAAAATGCTATTGAACACGCTTTTGAAAAACAAAAAACAAATAGAAAAATCGATATTCAGCTTAAATATGTAAATAGCGAATTAATTTGTACCATTACAGATAATGGCATTGGCATCGATGCGCCAAACGGTCATAAGCGTAATGACAAGAAATCCTTGGCCACTACCATTACCAATGAGCGATTACAAATGCTGTCTAAGGATTTTAATATCAAGGGATCGGTACAAATTGAAGATCGAAAACACCATAGCGCGCAAGGTACGATTGTTACCTTGGTAATTCCTTATAAAACTGTTGTAGCCAATGCAATCATTGATAATTGAAGACAAGGCATATATTAGAAAAGGACTGCTTAACCTTTTGGAGTTGATCGAAACAGATGTGCAGGTCGTTGGAGAATGTGAATCTGTGAAAGAAGCCGTCATAGTAGCTAATGCCTGTAAGCCTGAGCTTGTTTTTTTGGATATTAATTTAATCGATGGGAATGCTTTCGATTTTTTAGAGCAAACAGAACACCTTAGCTTTAAGGTCATCTTCATCACAGCTTATGAAGAATATGCTTTAAAGGCATTGAAAATGGGAGCCGTGGATTATCTATTGAAACCGGTAGATGTTGACGAATTGCAAATTGCGATTCAAAAGGTAGGTCAGTTGCCAATTACCACACAAAAAGAGCAAATTCGAGTCGCCAAACAGAGCTTCAGTCCTCAACAAAATCAACTCATATTGTCACTTCATGACAGCTTTCAAGTTATTGAATTAGATGAATTGATGTATTGCGAATCAGATAAGGGATATACAACATTCTATTGTAATGGTGGTAAAAAATATGTGGTCTCTAAAACCTTAAAGGAATTTGAACAGCGATTATCTGAAGCCAGTTTTATTAGATGCCACCAGTCCTTTATGGTCAATTTGAAATTCATCGATAAATATGATAAGTCTGGTGTGATCCACCTAAAGAATGGAAAAAGGATTCCTGTCTCTTCACGTAAAAAGGAACCATTTGTATCTGCTTTTTTAAATAGAAACTCCAACTAAGTATCGATCGCTTAAAACAAACCTTTCCGATTTACGAATATTCTGTTGCGTATTGCGCTTATTGATTTATACGTGTCAGAAATAGTTTAGGTGTTTTATTGCTCAGCAGTGCTGACTACATTTATTTCATTAAATCGAAAATGAAATGAAAAACAAGACCCCAAAACAAAGCTGCGTTAGATTACTGTTTGTCTTATTGGTGATGATACAAGTGTCATCATGTGGCAGTTCGACCCAAAACCAACCTGCAACTTCAGAAGGATTCAAAAACATTGAAAACGAACTAATGACCAAGTTTGGCAGAGCTGCCTATTATACCGACTTTACCATTGCCTATAATAAATCTCTTGGGAATATTGTAAGTGTTACAGTAACTGAAAATCCAGAATCCTTAAAAATGGGTCAGTGGAATTTAACACAAGATCTTTGGCAACAAAACTCTGATATTACCATTGATGTTCCTGAAGGTACGCAGGCAGCAGATTATATGTTTCAACTGGATGGACTAGTCAGTCTATCCAAGCTAGGCGCACTTGTTGAACAGTCTAGCCAAAAATTGAAAGATGAAAAGCAACTTGAAAATCCCATATTAAGTATTGCTGGCCTGAACTTTCCTGATACTGGTGATGTTTCCAAAGCAGAATACATGATTAATCTTCAACCAGAACATGGTGGTACCACCTTTAGCTTTTTCTACACACTAAATGGAGATCTAATCAAAACTGATTTTTAAAGTCTGAAAACAAATTTACGATAACCTTAAACCTATTTAATTATGAAAAAACAAGTACTCTTTTTATTGATGTTATGTGTTGCCACAATTGGCCATTCCCAAACGGTTGGTGATACTTTTGTAACTAATTTTGTCACTTATGAAATCACCTCTGTAATGCCCAATTCGGTGGAAATTACAGCTTACGATGAGACTAATGGCGGAACAACAGTAAACATACCAGCTACGGTCGACTATAACTCCGAAACATACGATGTCACCAGTATTGCTAATTTAGCGTTCCTGAATAAAGGCCTAACCAGTGTCACTTTGCCAAATAGTATTGTACAGATTGGGTTGGGAGCGTTTCAAAGCAATGCACTTACAGCAATAGTTATTCCTGACGGACTTACAAGTATTAGCAACAATACATTTGCGGTAAATCAATTGACAAGCGTCACGATTCCGAGTAATGTCACTAGTATAGGGAATAATGCATTTTCGAATAATAATGCACTTGCTAGCGTCGCGATTCCTGAAGGTGTGACCTTTATAGGTGATGGTGCATTTTTAAATGCGCAGTTAAGTACAGTGACATTGCCGAGTACATTAGTCAATATCGGAATTGGTGCTTTTGTTAACAACCCCTTGGATGACGTCATCTCACTTGCTGTAACGCCTCCTACAATGACAAACGCTGGCCAAGGAACATTTACAATTCCTAGTAACATCGATTTGTTTGTGCCTGCTGGAACTTCTGGAGCCTACGAAAGCTCTTCATGGAGTGCGTTTAATTCCATTACTGAAATTTTAGGTGTTGGAGATACTTATGTATCAAATTTTATAACCTACGAAATCATCTCAATTAATCCTGACGCTGTTGCTGCTGTAGATTATGATATAGCAGGAGGAACTATCGTTAATATTCCTGCAGCTATTGTGAATGGGATTTATACCTATGATGTCTTGGAAATTGGATTACAGGCATTTGATAATAAAGGCTTGACAAGTGTTACATTTTCTAACCCTAGTAACATTGTATCTATTGATGGGTTTTCGTTTAGAAGCAATCAATTGACGAGTATAGATTTTCCAGAAAGCGTGGCAACCATTGGAGATGCTGCATTTGAGTCAAATCAATTGACAAATATTGGTTTTACTGATAATATAATTACAATAGGAGGAAACGCATTTGCTTTCAATCAATTATCTAATGTTAATATTCCTTTGGGTCTAACAGAATTAGGATTGGGTATTTTTCAGCAAAATCAACTTACAAGTATCGACATTCCTGATAATATCACGGCTTTAGGTCCAGGTGCATTTGAAAACAACCAATTAACAAGTGTGACCATACCAAGTAGTATAACTAATATTGCAGCTAGGGCTTTTAAGGATAATCCTTTGACTTCAGTGTATTCTGAAAGTATAACACCTCCAATCATTGTTACCCAAAACTCAATTTTCGATTCCTTTAATAGCGATCGTAGTAACATCCATCTTCATATTCCACAGGGAACAATGGGAGCTTATGTCACAGATCCAGGCGCTTTATGGACAGGTTTCAATCCAGTCACCGAAGATGCCCTTTTGAGTACAGACGATTTAGAATTAGCAAACGACATCAAAATCATTTCAAATACAAATACAATTTCAATTATTACTAACAGCAATGTCAGACTGAATGATTACATCCTCTATAGTATTTCTGGACAAGAAATCGCTAGAGGCAATGAAAGTCATATACCAACAAACAATTTTGCTAGTGGTATTTATATGTTAAAACTTGATTTTGATAAAGGGACTACTACAAAAAAGGTTGTAGTTAAATAGATAATTTAATTCTTTAAACAATGAAAAAAAGTCATTCTTTGATGTGGCTGCTACACTTAGTAGTTACATGTGTTTTCGCTCAGAAAAGCATAGAATCTTCAGATGTAAAATCAAAATTTTCCAATGAAGACGGTATTGCTCAATTTGTAACTTTTAATGAGATCTCTAAATTACAATCTGAAAATAGGAGTAATCTTTTAAAAGAATTCTTTGAAGCACCTGAAAACACATCCTTTGTTAAGGTAGATGCCAAAACAGACAGAATTGGAATGCGACATGAAACATTTCAACAGTATTATAACAATATTCCTGTGGAATTTGGAATCTACAAGGCACATTTAAAGAATGGAGGACTTTCTGCCATTAATGGAGATTACTTTCCAATTAAAGAAATAAATACAACACCTAATATTTCACAAGATGATGCTGTTTTAATTGCAAAAAGCCATGTTAAAGTAGAAAACAACTATGACCAGTCTGCAGATAATATCAATGATAATGAGCTAAAACCTACCCTAGTTGTTTTTCCAAAAATGAAAAATATTAATGCTGTGGATAGATTGGTATACAAACTTAATCTCAATGTGGATAAACCATTGTATCACGCTGATGTTTACATAGACGCACATACAGGAGAGATTATTTTTGAACACAGTAAAATACATCAAAATAATGTTCCTGCAAATGGGACAACACTTTATAATGGCGTACAAAATTTTACGGCAGAACAATTTAGAATTGGCTACAGATTGCGTCAAACCACCCATGGAAATGGTGTTCAGACTTTTAATGCAACTAATGGTGTACAGAACGCAACAGATATAATAAGTGTTTCTGATAATTTCAATACGATTAATACTGCTGCTGTTCAATTACATTGGGGAACTGAACAAGTCCATGAATATTTTATGCAGGAGCATAATCGTAATTCCTTTGATGGCAATGGTGCACTTATTAAATCTTATTTAATACCTCAAAGCGCTGTTCCTAATGCATACTGGACTGGAGATGTATTGTTTTATTCGATGGGAAATGGGTCTAATGTAGGTGCGTTAACTTCAATGGATATTATTGGCCATGAGTTTGCCCATGCGGTTGGAGATCATACCGCAGGTTTGATATACTCCAATCAATCTGGTGCTATCGATGAATCGTTTTCTGATATTTTTGGTGAAATGGTGGAGCATCATGCACTAGGAAGCAACGACTGGTTGTGTGGTGCCGAAGTCTATTCAGGCGGTATACGGTCTTTGAGTGATCCAAAATCTAAGCAACAACCAGATACCTATTTAGGCCAATATTGGCAGACAACATCTAATGATAATTTTGGTGTGCATACCAACTCTGGGGTGCATAACAAATGGTTTTACCTTCTAGCGGCTGGAGGATCAGGTACCAATGATAATGGCCTTAATTATAATGTAAATGGTATTGGAATTCAAAAAGCTGCAGAAATTGCATATAGAAGTCTGTCGTTATATTTAACACCAACGGCTAATTATCATTATGCTTGCGAAGTTTCCATTTATGCCGCTATACAATTGTTTGGTCCAAATTCACCCGAAGCTATAGCTACTGCTCAAGCTTGGCATGCTGTTGGATTGCTTACACAACAAACAGATTATATCACACCAACAACACCTTTAAATCTAGTCGCTTCAAATGCCACTTTAAGTAATGTTGATCTTTCATGGGATGCTTCAACAGATAATGTTGGTGTTACAGGATATACAGTTTTATTAGATGGAGCTGCTGTCGCAACTACACCAAGCACTAGCCATACGGTAACAGGATTGTCGTTGCAACACAACATCACTTACGAATTTACTGTAGTAGCTTTTGATGCTGCTGGTAATGTTTCAGCACCAAGCAATATCGAATTTGTCTGGTTTGATACGCTTCCACCAAATATTCCAACCAATCTCATAAGTTCGAATACCACTCAAACAACAACGGACTTAAATTGGGATTACGCAACAGATAATTACCCTTGGGTTGAGTATCAAATATATCAAAATCCTGGTAATTTACACGTGGCAACAGTTACTGGTACAGCCTATACAGTAACCGGATTAACAGAAAATAGCAATTATAGTTTTTATGTAAGAGCAGTAGACGCAGCAGGTAATGCATCTAGTCCTAGTAATACTGTAAATGTAACAACGCTAATGGCTTCTTGTTTAGGAGGAAATGGAAATCTATCGTTGACCATAAATGTTACGGATACTTATTTTAATTTCGCCTTAGGTTCAGGAATTAGTTGGAGTATTACCGATGCTGCCAATGTTATTGTAGCATCTGGATCCAACTATCCAGATTCTCCAACAAGTTATACAGTAGTTGAAAATATACCATTGGCACCAGGCTTGTATACTTTTGATATTACCGATAGCTATGGATGGGAAAATGGTTTCGTGTTAGAGAGCAATCAGGTGATAGCTTCAGAATCGAATATCTCATTTTTCCTCCCAACCTCATTTTGCGTAGATACTTCGGTAAATAGGGCATCTTCAACCCTAACTAAATTGCCCAATAGTAGTGCGAAACAATCTGGTATGATCTACCCAAACCCAGTCTCTAATAAATTAAATTACAGAAGCTTAGACAATGAGAATAAAACGTTTTTAATTTTAGATTTAACAGGAAAGGTGGTCATCAATGGAGAGCTTGATGCTGAAAATTCCATAGATGTAAGTGACCTAAGATCGGGAGTGTACATACTCAGCATTATTGAGGAAGAAGATACCGAATATCATAAATTCATTAAAAAATAAACGCTTTCTGATACGCTATTTCAATTATGACTAAACTACTTGAAAAATATAAATTAGAGCTATTCTTACTATTGTTTTATACAGTGATATTGCTATTGTTGAGGTCATGGCTTTTTAGTTAGTTGAAAGTAGGAATGGGCAGTAATTTTAGGGTTAATTGCTGCTCGTCTTCTTTCACACTTTATTCAAAAGCGCATTTTACGTTCGAAACAAAGGAAACAAACTGTTCGGAAAAAGGTGAAATTAAAGTCAATTGAAGATGGGTTTAGGCTTAACCAGCCATCTCATAAGCTCTATGCATCCATTCAATTAATTCCTTATCGATGTCTTCCAATGAATTCAGTTGCACACGATGCGTACACATGGTGCCAAATGGTCCTGAGTTGCCTAAGCGTCCTGACGTTGGAACTTCAGGTAGTTTGAGTCCGAGATCGATGCGTGTTTTTGTCGCAGGTTTAATCAACACAAATTGCCGTTTTCGAATTACGCTTACACTCGCTTTTTTGGGTGTAATGGTAATGTCATTACCAAAGGGTTTAATGACCGAAAGCAGTTTCTCATAAATTGGAAATAAAGCTTCCTTTCCCTTGTATTGATTGGAGACTAAGTCTTCAGCCGAATGATCCTCACTTTTGGATAGTGTGACAATGGTATTCGCAAAACCATGGGTTACACCATGTTCTTGTTTTAAGAAATTAACACCTTCAGAATGTTTGGTAAAGGCCTTTTTGGCTAAGATTTTTTTCCATTCTTCTAATGATTTGCCAGTTTTCTCTGGCATATTGTTGATCATGGTTTGTAGTGCCTTGTCCATAGTTTTGATTTTTAAATTGATGAGAGATAAAGATAGTGATCAGGCTCGAATTAACTAAAAATTAGGACTTAAAATAGTCAATAGCCTTATCTTTACGCTCGAATTGAAACGTAATTATGCTAACCGACTGTATTTCGTTTAGGGAAACCCATTATTTTTCTGAATTTATTTGTAATTATTTAGAAGAAAAGGAAGAACTCAAACCTTTTTATAATCGTTTTCCAAAGCTCGAAAACTTCAAAGCGCAAATTGAAGAAAAGCAAAGGTCGGTTCAAGCCTTTATAACAGAAAAGCAGACGCAGTCGAGAGCAATATTGGTAGACAGCTTAAAAAAGCAATACGCTTCAGTTCAAACTTCAGAAAGCACATTGCAACATATTGAAAGCCTCGCAGAGCACAACACCTTTACAATTACTACAGGACATCAGTTGAACCTGTTTACTGGACCCTTATATTTTTTGTATAAGATCATTTCGACCATTAATTTAACCAAGGAACTTCAGCAAGCTTATCCAGATTATAATTTTGTGCCAATCTATTGGATGGCAAGTGAAGATCATGATTTTGATGAGATCAACTTTTTTAATTTTCAAGGAAAAAAAGTGCGATGGAACTCCAAACAAAAAGGTGCAGTCGGGCAATTTTCCACTGAAGGCTTAGGTGAAGTTTTCAAGACAATAGCTTCAGAGTTTGGCCATGGTGCCAATGCTGAAATTCTAAAAGCTTGGTTTGAAAAGGCTTACCTTAATCATGATAATTTGTCAGATGCAACACGCGATTTGGCTAATGCTATTTTTGGTGAACACGGATTAGTGATTTTAGATGCCGATGATGAACAGTTGAAACGGTTGTTCATTCCATATATGGAAAAGGAACTTCTAGATCAAACAGCCTTTAAAACAGTCTCAAAAACCAATACAGCATTGGAGGATTTAGGACTGAAAATTCAGGTTAATCCTAGGGAAATCAATTTGTTTTACATCAAGGATGGCCTTCGAGAACGAATTGTTGAAAGTGATGGTAGCTATCAAGTGCTCAATACCAACATCAACTGGAGCAAGAGTGAACTTATAGAACACCTTAGTCAGATGCCTGAACGGTTTAGCCCTAATGTGATCATGAGACCTTTGTATCAGGAAGTCATATTACCTAATCTCTGTTACATTGGAGGAGGAGGTGAGTTGGCGTATTGGTTGCAGTTGAAATCTAATTTTGAAGCTCAAGAAGTGGTTTTTCCCATGCTATTGCTCAGAAATTCGGTATTGTTGATTTCAGAAAAACAAACCGAAAAACTTCAGAAACTGAATGTCACTATTGAAGATCTATTTCTGGATCAAGATCTGTTGAAAGAAAAGGTGACAAGGCAAATTTCAGAGCTAGACATCGATTTTTCAGACCAAAAGAAACATCTAAGCCAGCAATTCGAGGCTTTATACCAAATCACCAATCAAACTGACAAGTCCTTTGAAGGTGCTGTGGCTGCTCAAGAGCGAAAGCAAATAAAAGGTTTGGAACATTTGGAAAAACGATTGCTAAAGGCGCAAAAGCGGAAACTAAGTGACCATCTCGATCGTATTACAGATATTCAAGAGGCATTGTTTCCAAATCAGAGTTTACAAGAACGTCAGAAAAATGTTTCAGAATTTTATCTGGAATATGGTGACAATTTGATTCCAATATTGTTGAACGCCTTGAAACCTCTACAAGGTGATTTTACGTTGATTACCCTTTAAATTTTGATATAATTCCCTTGAACTAACGCTTCTGTAAGGGTACATTTCATCCCAGAGGGTACAAAAGGGGTACATCGTTTTTTTTCCTTTTTATACTTAAAATTACAGTCTACATTAGCTAGTATCAATTTGTTGGTTTATGCTATTGTGCTTCAAATATCTAGTTGCATTCTTGTTGGTTTATTCTACAGGACATGCTCAATCCTTAAAAAAGGAGACGCTTACCAATCAAGGAAGTTCACATATCGTTTACGCAAATAATAAAAGTTATTTTCTACAGGAAAGCATAGGACAAGCCAGTGTGATAAGAACCTATGATACAGAAGCTTATAGTCTTCGGCAAGGCTTTTTGCAACCCATTGATGCGTCTGTGCTAAATAGTGACCAATCCAACAGTTTAGACGCGATTGTATTTCCAAATCCATTCACACAGCAGATAAACGTCCAATTTAACGAGCCTGTTTTTGATGTACTGAATATGCGTCTTTCTGATTTGTCCGGTCGCACAATTCTTACTAAAGATCTTGAACCGTCTCAAAGCTTGATCATTCCATTGTACGGGCTAACCAATGGCATGTATCTCTTGACCATAAGCATGCGTCAAAAGGAGTTTATGGCAAAATTAATCAAGAAGTAGCATGAGGTATGGGTTGCTTTCGGTTTTGTGTTTCTTGGTGGTGTTCAAATGCTATAGCCAACAATTGTTTGTTGAATTGGGTAAGTCCAATTCGGGATTTGATTACAAGAATTCAAAAGGGCAACCACTTGACAACTTGTTGTCAAAATCCAATACGTATATGGAAATTGGCTATCGAGATGTGCTCAACAAAAATCAAACCTTATACTTATCCGTTGCTGCTATCTACAGTGATTATGGAGCTATTGCGAGTGATCGTGTATTGAACAATTATTTTGAGTGGGATGTGAGCTACTTGGGATTGAATACGGGTTTGGATGTTCGTTTATTTCGACTGCGTGATTTTTCATTTTTTTTGAGAGGAAGGGTCTCGGTCGAGTATCTAATCAGAGGCACACAAACACTCAATGATCAAGTGTATAATTTGGTTGGTGAAGCCGAATTCAACAATTATATTTTTTTTACACGAGCTGGTTTAGCCATGCAATACCCTATATCTCGCTCTACCGCATTGGTTGCTGGTTATACTTATGGCAAAACAGTACTTATCAATGGCAATAAAACTTCAGATCAAGAATCCCTTAAACTTAATAATCATCAATTTGGAATTGGCTTTGTCGTTAATCTGCCAAGTTGTAATTGTTCATTATAAAAACACTAGAATTATGAAAACCTTTATACCACTTATTTTGATAATGTTTCTTGGGCTTTTTGGTGTGGCGCAAACCGATGGGATTAGCTATCAGGCTGTAATCATAGATAACAATCCGCAGGAAATTCCAGGCGTTGATGTACCATCTAATAATTTACCAAACATGCCACTTCAAGTCCAGTTTACAATTATTGATAATACTGGTCAAACCGAATATCAAGAAATACAAGATACCGAAACAGATGCCTTCGGAATGATAAACCTGACGATTGGACAGGGCCAAATCACCACTGAAACCTTAATGACCTTTGATCAAATTTATTGGGACAATGAAAAGTTTCTCAAAGTTGAAATCGATCTTAATGATGGCAATGGTTTTGTGGAGTTTAGTTATCAGAGTTTAACCTACATTCCGTATGTTCGACATAGAGAGATTATAGCAACATCTACTTTAGACGTAGACGGTGTAACCAATTTAAACAATAACCTATTCGTCAATAATTCTAGTCCCACACATCTTTCAGGCAGTTTGGCAGTTGATGGTAATACCGATTTAAATGCCAATCTTACGGTTCATAACCAAAGTCCAACCTATCTTACAGGAGATTTAACAGTAGATGGGCTTGTAAGTTTTGATGGTGAATTGGCTGTAGGAGGTGACACAAATTTGTATTCAGATTTAACAGTGGCAGGTAATAGTCTCTTGGAAGGAGATTTAAACGTATTGGGAACTTCAAATTTTTCTGATGGCATATTTGAAAATATCACAGTAAATCAGAGTTCTGCACTTAACACCTTGGTTACTACAGGGTCAACCAATTTGGGCAGTACCCTTAGTGTTGCTGGAGTGACACAAATCAACAATGATTTCTCAGTAACCCAACAATCGTCTCTAAATACCTTAACGGTCAATACTACAAACGCAGATACTAATTTAAATACCATGATTGTTTATGGACGTAGTTTGTTATCAGGACGAGTAATCATTAATCCGCAATTGGATAATAGCAGTCAAACCAATGCCAATTCCTATCCGTTGGAAATTAGAGGTAGACATGGGATTTGGATTGGTGCAGACGCACAAACACCTAGTAGCAATAATAACTTTTTAACATTTTCAAATGCGTCAAATGTTGCCGTTGGTGCCATAGAAGGACAGACCTTAGCAGAGTTGAATAACAGTTTCCGATTTATTTGGGATGCGACATCAGCTTTACTGGAGGAAGCCTTTATTGTAGCAGAAGGTATTGCATGTGGAACCCAATTGGACCTTGCAGAAGCTGGAGTTATGGCTGTACAAGGTGCTGCTGCTTATGCTCATTTGTTAGAGCTTACCATTAGTGCGACAAACAATGTTGGAGTGTCCTTTAAAACAGGTGGAGCCGATTATGCTGAATATCTTGAAAAATTAAATACCAATACCTTATTTGAGCCTGGTGAGGTTGTTGGAGTTTTTGGTGGTAAAATTTCAAAGCAAACCCTAGATGCACAGCATATTATGGTGATTTCTACGAATCCAATTGTCTTGGGAAATTTGCCTGAAGATCCTAAAAATGTCAATTACGAAAAAGTCGCCTTTTTGGGTCAGGTGCCAGTAAGGGTCGTCGGAAAAGTAATGATAGGTGATTATATATTGCCTTCTGGTCAAAACGATGGATTAGCGATGGCAAAAAGCCCTAAAGAGATGCATGTCGAAGATTATGCCAACATCATTGGTGTGGCTTGGCAAGAATCCCTTAATGATACCTTTGGATACGTCAATGTAGCTATAGGCTTAAATTCAAATGACATCGCATATCAGTTAAAACAACAACAAGACGAAATTAAGGACATGCGTGATGAGCTTAATGAAATCAAGATGGCACTGAACCTTCAAAATGATAGGAACAAAGGTGTTGCTTCAAAAGCTAAGGATTCGAATAAGATGTTAACTTATGCATCTTTACGATCCATAGATGATTATAAAAATGAATTACAACTATCAGAGGAACAATTTGAAGACTGGTTCAACACGTATGGCTATATCTTTGAAAGTCGCATGGCATGGTTGGGCAATTTTTTGAAGGAAAGAAATGTCGTTCTTAGTGATTACCCTGAAGTTGAAAACTTGATTCTTAATACAAAACAAGCCCTCAAGGATATGAATGATGGTACCTATATGAAGTCGCTATGGAATTCTTTACAAAAGCGTTACCCAAAAACGTTTACTAAATTTTAGGGTGTAAAGTGCTAGATTGCCATTACAGTTGCTTCTAGTGATGTTTTTGGATCTAATCCCATTTTTTTCCGAAGACGTTGTCGTGCTTTTTTGATACCATCGCTTGAAATGTTTAAAATGTTTGCGATCTCTTTCGAAGACAAATTCATTTTAAGTAATGCCATTAATCGCAGGTCGTTTTTAGTGATCTTTGGAAATTGCTCTTGGGCTTTTATGCCAAAGTCTTTATGAACTTGTTCAAAATAGCGTGAAAAATTTTCCCAGTTGTTATCATCCTGCAAATCGAAATTAATGGTTTGGATTAGCATTTGATAACCAGGATCAGCATTGGCATCGGCTTTTAGGATTTTCGCTTTTTGCTTCAAATCATTGAGAACCTCATTTTTTTTGGCAAGGTGAAGGGCATGTGTTGTTAGTTCCTTGGTTTTGAATTCCAGTTCAACCTGAGCATTTTCTTTTTCTATTTTATGTCGTTTCGCACGCTGAAAAATAGCATATAATGCAAATAGAGCCATTAAAAAACCAAAGCCAAGTAACAATATTTTTAGGTTGCTTATTTTTTCATTGGATTCCAATAACTCAATTTGATTGGCCTGAAGGGCTATTTGTTGCTCTTTTTTTTCGGTTTCAAATTGAATCTGTAATTCTTCAGTTTTTTTGCTGCTCTCAATATTGAAAAGTGAGTCGCTAATTTTTTTACTGGCTTTAAAGGTTAACAATGCTAAATGTGGCTGATTGAGCGCTTCATATGCTCTTGATTTAATGTTTAAGGCATCCATTTTTCTGGCAGGATCCTGAATGCGTTCCGAAATGGAAATACTCGAGTTAAGATGCTTGATGGCTTCCTTGTAGTTTCCTTTTTTAAAATAAGCCTCACCCAAATGATATTGAGCGCGTGTCTCGTTATATGGTATATTTATGGACTTGTAAGAAGCTAAACCTTCCTCAAAATGATTAATGGCTTCATCATATTGATTCTGAGCAAGTTTTAATCGTCCAATATTTATAAATGAACGACCAATATTTGGATTGAAATTAAGTGTTTTTGATAATTCAAAGCCTTCATTTAAAAAAGTTTCGGCCGCTTTGAAATCATTTAAACCAAGGTAAGAATCACCAATGTAGGATTTTGCTTGAGCGATAAAAATTTTATTATCTATTGTTTCATATAGGCCTAAAGCTTCCTCAAAGGATGCGATTGCTTTTTTGTGGCTTCCTTCGCCTTGGTATATATTCCCTATTAACATATGACATGATGCTATGCTACCGATATTTTCGAGTGATTTGTAAATATCTAATGCTTTATATGTGGCATCAAGCGATAGATTCGTGTAGCCTTGCATGTTATAATATTGCGATTTATAGGTGTAAAGTTGGGCAATACTTGCCTTTTTTCGATAGCGTTTAAATATTGGCATTAGAGAATCAGTAATTGCAATGCCTCTTTCATGATCTCCAGTCGCAAAATAGAAATAGCCTAAATTAGACATGTGAATAGCTGACTTTAGTGTGTCTTTTGCCAATAACGAAGTGCGTACGCCTCGTTTTGTATATGACATTGCAGAATCCATTTGTCCTGTAGAGTTATAATAGGAAGCAATGAGTCCGTATGCCTTTGACTGTCCTTTAAGTTGTTTGCTTTTCTCAAAAATAGAGAGGCCATCTTTGGCATATTGTAGTAACAGTTTTGGGTCTTTATACTGATAGAGCTTACCTAATTTTAAATATGCAGATGCTCTTACGGTATCATTTTTGGTCGATGCAATAATTTGTTTTAAACTATCAACGGAAATTTCGTTTTGAGTATAAGCGTTTGGACCCATCAAAAGGAACAGGAGACAGACAATAGTTGAGACTCTCATAGTGGTTGGATTCTAAATTACATAAAGATACCACATATGTCTTTATTCAAAAATTGACAGGTAGGACAAAAGGGGTACATTTTCATTAGAGATGATATTGACTGGCTTTTACTGTTGTTAAAAAAATATGACAAAAAATCGACTAGCCTAAATCTTCAATCTAAAATCTATCCTTATTTTTGCGCATGCAACACAACAAAGTCCTAATTTTAGATTTCGGTTCGCAATACACGCAGCTTATCGCACGTCGTGTAAGGGAGTTAAATATCTACTGCGAAATACATCCATTTAATAAGATTCCTGAGGATTCTGATAGTTTTAAAGCAGTCATACTTTCAGGTAGCCCAAACTCAGTTAGAGGTCAAGATGTACTTCATCCTGATCTTTCGAAAATTCGTGGAAAAAAGCCATTGTTGGCCGTGTGTTATGGAGCTCAATATTTGGCTCATTTTTCCGGAGGAAAAGTGGCAGAATCAAATACTAGGGAATATGGTCGGGCTAATTTGGATTTCATTAAAACGGATGAAGACTTTTTTGAAAATATCCACGAAGGAAGTCAGGTTTGGATGAGTCATTCCGATACGATAAAACAATTGCCAACTGGTGGAATCCTGTTAGCAAGTACTGCTGATGTTGAAAACGCTGCTTACAAAATTGATGGTGAAGATACCTATGCCATTCAGTTTCATCCAGAAGTGTATCATACAACCGATGGGCATCAATTATTGCATAATTTCTTGGTGAAGATTGCCAAATTGAATCAAGATTGGACACCAAATGCCTTTGTCGAGGAAACAGTAATGCACTTAAAAGAGACTTTAGGGAATGACAAAGTTGTTCTAGGTCTGTCAGGAGGAGTAGATTCTTCGGTTGCTGCCATGCTGCTGCATAAGGCCATTGGCAAAAACCTGTATTGTATCTTCGTAAATAATGGGCTGCTTCGTAAAAATGAGTTCGAAGATGTATTGCATCAATACGAAGGTATGGGATTAAACGTTAAAGGTGTAGATGCTTCGGCACGCTTTTTGGATGCCTTGGCTGGAAAGAGCGATCCTGAAGAAAAACGGAAAACTATAGGTCGCGTATTTATTGAGGTTTTTGATGATGAAGCACATCGTATTCAAGATGTGAAGTGGTTGGCCCAAGGTACCATATATCCTGATGTGATTGAAAGTGTTTCGGCCACTGGAGGACCCAGTGCAACGATAAAGAGTCATCATAATGTTGGAGGTTTACCCGACTTTATGAAATTGAAAGTCGTAGAACCATTAAAAGCTTTGTTTAAGGATGAAGTAAGGCGTGTAGGTGCTTCGATGAGTATGGATTCTCAACTTTTAGGACGCCATCCTTTTCCTGGTCCTGGATTGGCCATTAGGATTTTGGGTGATCTCAATCATGAGAAAGTTCGTATATTACAAGAGGTAGATGCCATTTTTATAAATAATCTGCGTTCTTGGAATCTATATGACAAAGTTTGGCAAGCAGGTGCAATATTGTTGCCTGTAAATAGTGTTGGTGTCATGGGAGATGAGCGTACCTATGAAAAATGTGTGGCGCTGAGAGCTGTTGAAAGTACAGATGGTATGACTGCTGATTGGGTGAATTTACCTTATGAGTTTTTACAAAAAACCTCAAATGAGATCATCAACAAGGTCAAAGGTGTTAATAGGGTGGTGTATGATATCAGCTCCAAACCACCTGCAACCATTGAGTGGGAGTGACAATTTTCTGAGAAAGTAGCACTTCTATAATTACTGAAAAAGTAAACAAAAGGTAAATTAGAATAAGGAATCGATTACGTGAGAACTGTTATTTGTTTTTTGAAAGTTACATGTGCTTTCTCTTGCAAGGTTTGCTTAACCTTGGAGGTGTTTTTAACCTAGAACAATAGCAATAGAAAAACTCACATGGTAATAAACAAGTGCTTTTTTTACAAGGATAAAAAATAAATCTGAATGAAAAATCTTCTAACCATAATCTTATTATTGAGCAGCTTTATCATAGCTGCCCAAGAGTACAAAACCCATAAAGTCAAACAAGGTGAAACAATTGAAAGTATAGCAAAACAATACTTAGTAACACCTTTTGATATCTATGCTTTAAATCCTGATGCCAAAAAAACTATAGATGTTGGTGCGGTTTTGATAATTCCGAATTCCAAAGTAAAGAACGAACCTGTTCAGGAGTCAGAAAAACAACTCATTGGATTCAAAAAGCATAAAGTGAAGCGTAAGCAGACTTTATATAGTATCGCCAAGGATTATGGTGTAACGATTGACGATATTAAAAAGCATAACACGTTTTTGTATTCTGAAAATCTACGGAAAGGTGATCGTATAAAAATTCCGAGTTATAAAACGGTAGTTAATAAAGTAACACTCAATAACACCATAAAAAAGTACACTGTGCTTCCAAAAGAAGGAAAATGGCGCGTTGCGTATAAGTTTGGAATTACTGTACCTGAATTAGAAGCATTAAATCCAAATCTTGGTGAAGTATTAAAGGTTGGTCAAGAGGTAAATGTACCTAACATTAGTAACAATGAGGAAAAAACGGTTGAAGAAAACTTTAATTATTACACCGTTCTGAAGAGTGAAGGGTATATGGCACTTAACAGGAAGTTGGGAGTTTCCCAAGAGGAACTCGAAGCCTTGAATCCTGAACTGAAAGATGGTGGACTTAAATTGGGAATGGTACTAAAGGTACCTGGTGATGTTGAAACATCCTACATCATCAAGGATGTTGAGAACACGAACCTTACTTCCAATCTCAAGAATTTTAATCAGAAGAAAATTGCTTTGATGCTTCCTTATAGAACACATCGCATTGATGTAGACTCGGTTGCTGAAGCAAAAAAAGCCATTCGAAAAGATCCATATTTGTCGGTGTCCCTCGATTTTCACGCAGGTGCATTAATGGCCATTGATTCTGCAAAACGCTTAGGTATTTCAACGCATTTAAAAGTTTTTGATACACAAAATCAGCCTTCTGAAATCAGCAGTATATTAAGAGCCAATGATTTTTCAGAGTACGATGCAGTCATTGGTCCTCTAACTCCAAAGAACTTTGATCGTGTGGCTTCAGAATTAAAATCGAAAAACATTCCTGTGCTATCACCATTTACAATGCCAAATCAATTGCATAGTAATGTGTTCCAAACCGTTCCATCTGATGAATTATTGCAGAAAACGATCATCAAATTTGTTAAATCTGATTCATTGCCAAAACATATCGTGGTGATTTCAGACTCTAAGCACAAGGCAGTTAGTGACAAATTGAAAGCAGAGTTTCCTTCTGCAAAACAATTGTTTTCTAGAAAAAATAAAAAAGGTCAGGAGGCTTTCTTTATTTATCAAACCGATTTGGAAAATGTATTTCAAAAGGGAAAAAACATTGTGTTTCTTGAAACCAATAATGAAGGATTTGCTTCAAATGTGATCAGTATGATAAATGGAATGGCTGTAAATGGTATCGAAATTATATTGATGACGACCGATAAAAATAGAGCCTTCGAAGGTCGTGAAATTTCCAACTATCACTTGTCAAACTTAAAATTTCACTATCCTTCAGTCAATAAAACGGCAGATATTGGTTCGTCTCGAAATGCTTTTGTTAGAGCTTATCGAAGAGTTTATAATGTGAGCCCAAATAAATATGCGGTTCGCGGATTTGATTTAACTCTCGATTTGTTGTTGCGTTTGGCAAGTGAAGAAGACCTTTATAAAGCTTCATCGAGCGACATCGAAACGGAATATGTCGAGAATAAATTCCGTTACTCCAAAAAACTATTTGGTGGCTATTACAATGAAGCCGTTTATGTGGTAAAGTATGATAATCTAACCATAGTAGAAGCAAAATTATGACGTCCAAAGTAACTTATTTAGGCGATTTGCGTGCCGAAAGTACACATCTAAAATCAGGCAATTCGTTTCTTACAGATGCACCAATAGACAATAATGGTAAAGGTGAAGCGTTCTCTCCTACAGATACTGTAGCTACAGGGTTGGCAAGTTGTATGATAACGGTTATGGGCATCAAGGCTAGGGATTTGGGCGTTGATATGAAAGGGACGACTGCACAGGTCACCAAAACCATGTCTAGCAATCCTAGACGGATTTCAAAAATAAAAGTGGTTTTGGAGTTTCCGTTCGAAGCCGATGGCAAAACCAGAAAAATTCTTGAGCATACTGCAAATACCTGTCCTGTAAATTACAGTTTACATCCAGATATCGAAAAGGATATCACGTTTAACTGGAAATAATGTATACTAGACTTTTGATTGTTTTCTTACTGTTGTCCAACTTTCAATGGAATGATGAAGTTGTGATTGAATGGAGCAATGCTAAAAAATTAACATGGTCAGACTTTAAAGGACCTATTGATAGAAACTCGGATGCTGTTGCTGTTACGGCTTCAGGAATCACGTTTTCTTTTTCAGTTAAGGAATCAAATGGTCGATACAAAAGCTTCAATGCTGAAGCAAAAGCGCATTTTTATCCTGAAAAATCATGGTATGACAAAGCCCAAACCAACGACCACATATTGGCACATGAACAGTTGCATTTTGACATTACCGAACTTCATGTGCGAAGATTACGCCATCAAATAGCAAAGTTAAACGTATCCCAAAGTATAAAGGAGCAATTACGTCAGTTGCATAGAAATGCAAATGTGCAATTGGCAGAAATGCAGAATAGTTACGATGTGCAAACGGATAATTCTAGAAATGTCGAAGCACAAGTGAAATGGTCACTATTTGTACATACCGAACTTCAAAAGTTTCAAGATTATCGCTCTCAGTAGTATGCTTCAGCCAGATAAAGAGTTTCTTATAAAATTAGCGCATACCAAAATGCCTTATGGTAAATATGAAGGTCGTTATTTAATCGATTTGCCAGAATACTACATCGTTTGGTATCATAATAAAGGTTTTCCAAAAGGAAAATTAGGTGTAATGATGCAACAAGTTTACGAGTTGAAAGTCAATGGATTGGAGCACATTATTCGAGAGATAAAACACAAGTATCCTAAATAATGATTGCCATTTTCTTTATTAATTGAAACGCATGTGTTGGTTTTTGTTGATTTTGATACATGTTATTGAAATCAGGAATCTGAGTCAAAACTGTCAGGTCGAGCGCAGTCGAGACCTATCTACAATAGCGTGATATTAATATTTCTAGACAACACTCTAAGTGATATCACTTATGCTATAGACTTTATTCGCAAGCATGAGATATTTTAGATGGAAATTTCATTAAATAAGAAACCAAAAAGTATAGCTTAATTCCTCGTTTTATTTTGTAAATTTGCCTGCGTTTAACAACGCAACATGACAACGACCAAATACATTTTTGTAACAGGAGGCGTGTCCTCTTCCCTTGGGAAAGGAATCATCGCAGCTTCATTGGCCAAATTACTTCAGGCGCAAGGTTACAGAACTACCATTCAGAAGTTAGACCCTTATATTAATGTCGATCCTGGAACCTTAAATCCTTATGAACATGGTGAATGCTATGTGACTGATGATGGTGCGGAAACCGATCTCGACCTTGGGCATTATGAGCGCTTTTTGAATGTGCCAACAAGTCAGTCAAACAACGTTACCACAGGTCGAATTTATCAAAGTGTGATAGAAAAGGAACGTCGTGGTGAGTTTCTAGGCAAAACGGTTCAGGTCATTCCTCACATAACTGATGAGATCAAAAATCGCGTACAGATTTTAGGTCAAACAGGCGATTATGATATCGTAATTACTGAAATTGGTGGAACGGTAGGTGACATTGAATCCTTACCCTATGTAGAAGCTGTGCGTCAGCTAAAATGGGAATTGGGCGAAAATAATGCGATTGTCATTCACTTAACATTGGTGCCATTTTTGTCTGCCGCTGGCGAACTAAAAACCAAACCAACACAGCATAGTGTCAAGACCTTAATGGAAAGTGGTGTGATGGCTGATGTTTTGGTGTGTCGTACAGAGCACGAATTACCAAATGAACTTCGTGATAAGTTAGCCAAATTTTGTAATGTGCGTCCAGAGGCTGTCATCCAATCTATTGATGCATCGACCATCTATGATGTGCCAAATTTAATGATGGAAGAAGGCTTGGATAAAGTTGTTCTCAAAAAATTAGCTTTGGAAAGTTCAACTCCTGAGTTGACACAATGGAACCAATTCTTGTCTCGTCATAAAAACCCAATTGGAACGGTTAAAATCGGACTTATTGGAAAATATGTAGAACTACAGGATTCCTATAAATCCATTTTGGAAGCCTTTATTCACGCAGGTGCAGAGAACGAGGTAAGGGTAGAAGTTGAAGCCATTCATTCGGAATATTTGACCCAAACCAATGCTGCGAAAAAACTGAAGCATCTTCATGGTGTCTTGGTCGCTCCAGGATTTGGAGAACGTGGTATTGAAGGAAAGATTGAGGCTATCAAATATGTTCGAGAGCATAATATCCCATTTTTGGGAATTTGTTTGGGCATGCAAATGGCAGTCATTGAATATAGTAGAAATGTGCTAGGCTTAAAAAATGCCAACTCCACAGAAATGGATGAGAGTACACCAAACCCTGTGATTGATTTGATGGAATCCCAAAAAAGTGTCACGCACAAAGGAGGTACCATGCGTTTAGGTGCTTGGGACTGCGAGATTATTGAAGATAGCATTGCTAGAAGTGTATATCAAACCAATCGTATTAAAGAACGCCATAGACATCGTTATGAGTTTAATAACGATTACAAGTCGCAAATCGAACAAACAGGGATGAAAGCTACAGGTTTAAATCCTGAAACTGGCTTGGTTGAAATCGTCGAAATTCCAGAACACAATTGGTTCGTTGGCGTACAATACCATCCAGAATATAAAAGTACGGTAGCTAATCCGCATCCACTTTTTGTAGCTTTTGTAAAGGCAGCCCTAAATTTCAAAACAGATAAAAATAGTGCCACTATGGCACAAAACTAATATTGGATAGCTTTTTGACGTATCCGAAGGTATAGCATGATGGCCTGTCAGGTTTTTGGACTTGACAGGTCTACAACTGAAAATAAGACAATGGAAGAAAAGAAATTAGACATTAACTCAATCATAGGATTCATCCTAATCTTTGGCATTTTACTTTATATGATGTGGCAGAACCAGCCAACACCAGAAGAAATTGCAGAACAGGAAAAACAGGAACAGCTTGAAGCTGAAAAGCAAGCAGCATCCAAAAAAACATCTGAAGAAACCAAGGTTACAACTGCCGAAGATTATTCGTTTGAAAACGCCAATGATTCTGTTAAGGTAGAAGCCTTAAAGAACAAACTTGGTGCATTTGCCTATTCGGCTACTCTCCCTTCAGCAACAGACACTCAAACGTCAGTACAAACCGATGTGTTTGATTTAAAATTTAGTCATAAAGGTGGCTTTCTTTCCGAAGTGATACTGAAAGGTTTTGTCGATTATGATTCGATTCCCATTGCCTTGATTCAAAACGGAAATGAGCAATTTAATATCACGTTTCCAACAGCAAATAACAGGATACTCAATACAAATGACCTTTATTTTCAACCTTCTGTGACCAAAAATGGTGACAATACAGTGGTGTCAATGAAGCTTAAAGTATCTGAGTCTAAATTTTTGGAGTATCGATACGAATTGAAACCGGACGATTATATGATCGATTTTTCAATCCGTTCGCAAGGTTTGGACAATGTTATCAACAGTTCGCAAGCAATAGATTTAGATTGGCGATTGCAAACCTACAGACATGATCAAAGTATCACTTATGAGAATAGATACACACGATTGACCTACATGCACGATGGAGAAAAGATCGATAAGTTAGCGCAAATGAATGATGATGAAGAATTGATTGAAGAAGTGCGCTGGTTGTCATATCGTCAACACTTTTTCAGTTCTATTCTTGTTGCTGATCAACCGTTTAAAAAGGCAACCATTACATCAACCGATTTGGTACAGGATGAAGAGGTGGATACCTTGTTTACAAAAACGTTTGCATCCAAATTACCATTGACCTTTACCAATGGAGAAGCTAATAATAATTTCAAGTTTTATTTTGGACCTACCGATAGCAAGGTGCTTAA
Organism: Bacteroidia bacterium; assembly: GCA_030432635.1. GTDB lineage: Bacteria > Bacteroidota > Bacteroidia > Flavobacteriales > Flavobacteriaceae > Psychroserpens. The sequence continues at coordinate 96,428 of JAUIMB010000006.1, forward strand.
GCACTATGATTACAATCTTGATGAAAGTATCCCATTTGGTTGGGGAATTTTTGGCTGGATAAACAAGGCCTTGTTCATTCCGTTATTTGCCTTTTTGAGTAGCTTTTTGCCATACGGAATTGCAATTATTGTCATGACGGTCTTGATCAAACTAATGATGTCGTTTGTACAGTATAAACAATTCTTGTCACAGGCCAAACTTAGGGTTTTAAAGCCTGAGCTTGATGAAATCAGGGAAAAATATAAGGACAATAAAATGAAGGCACAACAAGAGACCATGGCTCTACAGAATAAAGCTGGTGCGAGTCCGTTGGCTGGTTGTTTGCCAGGATTGATTCAATTGCCTGTGTTTTATGCCTTATTCATGTTTTTTCCAACCGCTTTCGATTTAAGGCAGAAAAGCTTCCTTTGGGCAGATGATTTGTCATCTTATGATGTCATTGCGGAATTACCGTTCAATATTCCATTTTATGGTGACCATGTAAGTTTGTTCCCTATATTGGCAGCCATCGCTATTTTCTTCTATATGAAAATGACGACTGGTCAGCAAATGGCAACTCAACCTACACAAGAAGGTATGCCTGATATGGCCAAAATGATGAAATATATGATTTATTTTTCACCACTATTGATGTTGGTGTTCTTTAATCAATATGCATCTGGATTGAGTTTGTACTATTTCATTTCTAACCTTATCAGTATTGGCATTATGTTGGTGATTAAGAATTACATCTTGGACGAGGATAAGATTCATGCTCAAATTCAAGAGAATAAGAAAAAGCCTAAGAAACAGAATAAGTTCCAAAAGAAGATGGCTGAAATGATGGAACAGGCCGAACAGCAAAGACAAGCACAGCAACGACGAAAAAAATAGGAGCTGTTGAAATTAACACAGTGCGTAGTTCAATAAAAAAAGCCTTCAAATTTTTGAAGGCTTTTTGCATAATAATGGATTATTAATTATTAGTTCATGGTATCAGGAATTAATACGGATTCAACAGCATGAACCACACCATTAATAGCTTGAACGTCTACTAAAACAATATCGATATCAGTATTTCCAGAACCATCTGTAATTTTAGCAGGATTACCTTCATTTCCAGGTAAATTGATTGTAATCATGTCGCCTTCTAGAGTAGGAGCCATTAAGTTGTCGGTAAGGTCGCCAGCTCTAATATTTCCGTTAAGAACATGGTGTCGCAAAACACTGTTTAGTAAATCATCATCAATATCTGCAGGAGAATTCCAATCTGGATTACTATCCAATAATGCTGCAAAGGCACTATCTAATGGAGCGAAAACCGTAAAAGGACCTTCACCAGACAAGGTTGAAACCAACATAGGATCAGCTGCAGAACCATCAGCTTCTACTAATGATGCTACTAAGCTGGTCAATCCTGGATTTGCAGAGGCATGCGTGACAATGGTTGGTAAATCAATCACGTTATCGACAATATGGATGACACCATTGGTCGCTACAATATCGGCTTGTATAACAGAAGAGGTTCCGTTAAGGGTAACTCCGCTTTCTGTATTTATGTACATACTTAAATTGTCATCGTCTACATTCATAGCTGCGGTATTAATGTACCCATTGGCTAAGCTAGATGAGATGGCAGTTGTACCAACAATCACATGATTGGATAAAATGTTGTTGATATCGTAATTGTTTGGGTTTGTGAATGCTCCGAATGCATTATTATTTGGAGCGAAAACAGTAAAGTCACCTGTAGTTGATAGTAAATTGGTGAAAGTCATGTTTCCACCATCAGTAAGTGCATCAACTAAATCAGATAACATTGGATTTGCAGTCGCATGATCTACTAGATTTGGCAAGCCGATAACAGCGTCTACAATATGTACCGTTCCGTTAGAAGCACTTATATCAGCACCTCCTGTTACAACCGATGAAACATTGTTAAAACGAACACCACTTGAGGTGTCATAGAAAATGCTTAAGTTTTCAGCTCCTGCGCCATCTGCATTGGTTCTTGTGTAACCAGACCCTAACCCAACTAATGCGGTAGATGTCAAATCACCAGAGATGACATGATTTAGTAAAACTTGGGAGAGAACCGCAGAATCAATGTCGTTTACACTGTTCCAATCGTCATTACTGTCTAATAATGCTTGAAAGGCATCATTGGTTGGTGCTAGCACAGTAAAAGGACCGTTTCCGTTCAAGAGGTCAATTAAATTACCATCCGCAGCTTGCAAGGCTGACGCCAAACTACTTAGATTTGGATTGGCACTAACGATTTCGACGATACTTAAGGGTGCAGGAACAAATGGTTCATCATCGTCATTGTTACAGGCTTGAAATGCAAGTACCAAAGAAAATATCATTAACAATTTTAAAGTTTTTGAAATAATTTTCATTTTTTTGAGTTTTTTTGTTGTTCAACATGCGTTGATAAAATCAACTTGTTCAACAAAAATACAAAAAGATTAAACAAAAAATAATGAGGCGCTTCATTTTTATATATATTTTAACACTTACTTCTCTTAACGCTTTTGCTCAAGGTACTTATAATCAGTTTGATACCAGCGGAAATCGTCATGGGAAATGGCGTAAGTTTTTTCACAATACCAAACAATTACGGTATGAAGGACAATTTAATCATGGAAAGGAAATAGATACATTCAAATTTTACACACTCGATAAGGGTAAAAGTGTATTAAGTGCTGTCAAGATTTTCAATGCTAATGACAACAAAGCAGTTGTTACGTTTTTGTCGTCAAAAGGAAAGCTCATCAGCAAAGGTCAAATGAAAGGAAAACTCTACATAGGTGATTGGATATATTACCATAACAAGAGCGATGCTGTCATGTCGAAAGAGCATTATAATGATCAAGGTCAATTGGATGGTGAAAAATTGGTCTACTATCCTAATGGAACAACAGCAGAAAATTCAATATACGTCAATGGTAAGTTAAATGGATCCTCATTTTGGTATGCTGAAAATGGAAAAGTCCTGAAGCATTTTAACTATGAAAATGATGAACTCCATGGGATTTCAAAATACTATGATGCAGAAGGAAACCTGAAAGCAGAAGGTGCTTATAGAAGAGGGCTCAAGCATGGTGTCTGGAACTATTATGAAAACGGAAAACTTGTAAAAACGAAAGATCATACCAAGCGAAGCCAAAACCCAAAGCGCAAACAATAAACGTCGTTAAAATAGTGCATTTTATGTAAGATTTTTTTATCTTTTAACGACTTGCATCATGAACTATACAGGTAGTTTTACTGTCGTTATTATTAAGATTTATTAAAAATCTTCTTTTTTTTAATCAAGGTTGATTTCTTCTAATAGAACAATAATGTCATTGAGTTGCTTTTGTACTGGTTTTAAATCATTAATCTTACCTATCTCATTGCCTATAAGATAGCGTAAATCTTTTTTTAAACTCTCGTCCTTACGTAACTCTTCAACAACAGATTTGGCCATTTTAAAATCGAGTTCAATATGACACTCTTTAGGTAAACTTATGAGATAACTATAACCGTTTTTTAAGTAAATATCTCCACAATTCAAACGTATCTGTGTCTGAATTTCATCAGGCATTTTGCCTCTCAAATTCTCTCTATATTTATTTTCAAGAATGAATACTCCTGATTCAGACCATTCAGTACCATAATACCTAATCAATGCGGTTTTTAAACTGTCATTTTGGATTAGATTAATTTGACCAGAAGCAATTAACTCCTTAAACGTTGATGATGCTGAATATGAATCTGCTAATTGACTTGCCTGATACATATCAATGAGATGTTCAATAGGATTGATTTCAACATTGATAGAATTTTCGAAAACAGCTATGGCTTTTTTAGCGTGAAAATAGACTTGCTTAGAATAATTAATAGTCGCGTCAATAATTAGTTTTTCCTCCCTGACATCATCTAAAAGTCGTTTATAGTATAGGGATTCTAAATCTTCATTAATACGATTTTGATTCATGTTGTTAATCTGCAAAGCAATCAAAATTCCAATAACTACAAGAATTATTTCACCGATTGCATATGTAACGTACTTTCTGGTTTTTCCTTCCGAAAGCAAGTTTTGTCTAATTTTTCTAAAGAATTTGAGCATCAGAGTTTGGTTTTCCTAAAGATATGATTTTTAATCGATTGAAGTTCCGAAATAATGAGAGGTAGCCTAGTTTATTTCAACTTTAAAAATCCGTAAATTTGCAGCATGAAAAGAGTAATTGTTGGACTTTCAGGTGGAGTAGACTCTAGCGTTGCTGCTTATCTTTTAAAGCAGCAAGGATATGAGGTAATTGGTCTGTTTATGAAAAACTGGCACGATGATTCTGTGACCATCTCTGATGAATGTCCTTGGCTAGATGATAGCAATGATGCCATGTTGGTTGCCAATAAATTAGGCATACCATTCCAAACCATCGATTTGAGCGAGCAATATAAAGCACGTATTGTTGACTACATGTTTGATGAATATCAAAAAGGACGAACACCAAATCCAGATGTGCTTTGCAATCGCGAAATCAAGTTTGATGTGTTTATGAAAATCGCTCTTGATTTGGGAGCCGATTTTGTGGCAACGGGACATTATTGCAGAAAGTCATCTTTTGAAAAGCATGGAGACACCATATATCAGCTATTGGCTGGAGTCGATAAAAATAAGGACCAGTCTTATTTTTTATGTCAGCTGTCCCAAGAGCAGTTATCCAAGGCTTTGTTTCCCATAGGTGAATTAACTAAGCCAGAAGTTAGGGAAATTGCCACACAATTGGATTTGGTAACAGCCGATAAGAAGGATTCACAAGGGTTGTGCTTTATAGGAAAAGTACGTTTGCCCGAATTTCTTCAACAGAAACTAAAACCCAAAGAAGGTCATATCGTTGAAATTAAAAAAGATAAAGCGCTATATACTTCTGAAACACCTCATTTTGATTCCAAGGAAAAGGAATTACAGTTTTTGACCAAAAAAATCGATTATGATGTTAATGATGGTAAAATTGTTGGCACCCATCAAGGAGCACACTATTTTACCAAGGGTCAGCGAAAGGGCTTGGCAGTTGGTGGTACCGTAGAGCCTCTGTTTGTTATTGAGACTGATGTTGAGGAAAATATCATTTATACTGGTCAAGGAAAACAGCATCCAGGTTTGTTAAAAAAAGCCTTGTTTGTAAATGCTGATGAACTGCATTGGGTTCGCGAGGATTTGGCTCTGGAAAATAGCCAAACCATGGAAGTCAAAGCACGTATAAGATATCGTCAACCTTTGGAAAACGCAACATTGTTTAAAGTTGATGATGGACTTTATGTTGAATTCGAAAATTTACAATCTGCAATAACCGAAGGTCAATTTGTAGCTTGGTATCTCAATGACGAATTGGTAGGTTCGGGAGTTATTTCTTAACTTGCACTAAAGCGAAATTAGCAATCTGTTCTTTTAGCCGTTATAGTAGATATAAGAATAGGTCACACTTATTTTATTGCCATGAAAAATATCCTACTGATTGTCATTCTGTTTTTTGGTGTTAATGGTATTGCCCAACAAGATGCTTGGGTTTACTTTAATGCCAAGGATAATGTACAAGCATCACTAGACAATCCAATCTCAATCTTAAGCCAGCAAGCCATAGACAGAAAAAATACTCATGGAGTGAGCATTGATGAACGTGATGTTCCTGTTAATGAAACTTTCATTGCATTGCTGAAAGCTCCCGAAACAGGCATAACCGTTTTTGCGAAGTCGAAGTGGTTCAATGCTGTTTATGTGCGTGGTAGTGAGGAGGCGATTAATGCACTTGTCAATAATTTTGATTTTGTGGAATCGGTTGAATTTGCTGACCAATCCTTAAATTCTAATTCTAGAATTAGTGTTGAGAATGATAAATTTTCTGTTGAAGATACAAACGTAACCTTTACATATGGCTCCACCCAAGAACAAATAGAACAGATTGGTGTGAATTTTTTACATCTTGATGATTTTACAGGTGAAGGTATTGTTGTGGCAGTTATGGATTCAGGGTTTCCAAATGTAGATACTATGGATGCATTTCAGCGTTTACGGGATAATGGTGATTTATTGGGTGGATACGATTTTGTAGATCGCAATACTAATGTTCATGCGTTTACAGGAAATGATCATGGGACCAAAGTATTAAGTACCATGGCAGGTTTTGTGCAAGATCAATATGTGGGAACTGCTCCAGATGCTTCGTATTATTTGTTCAGAACTGAAGATGTATCGAGTGAAACACCAGTTGAGGAAGCCTATTGGGTTGAAGCTGCTGAGCGCGCAGATAGTTTAGGTGTACATATCATAAATACGTCTTTGGGTTACAAAGCGTATGACAATCCTAATTACAGCCATAGTAATGAAGATTTGAATGGAAATTCCACGTTTATAACCAAAGGTGCCAATATTGCGAATGAGAAAGGGATTTTGGTAGTTACTTCGGCAGGAAATTCTGGAGCTTCGGGAGTTGGTGCGCCAGCCGATGGTGTTGGTGTGTTAAGTATTGGTGCTGTGGATGTCGATGGTAATTATGCTGGTTTTAGTTCCCAAGGAAGTGCTTTTCAGCCAACCCAAAAACCAGATGTTTCAGCTCGTGGCGCAGCCGCTGTAGTGATTAATGATCAAAATGTAATCGTCAACAATAATGGTACGTCATTTAGTTCGCCTATAATGGCTGGTGGTATCGCTGCTTTATGGCAAGCAAGACCAGATGCCACCAATAACGAAATTATGCAATATGTTAGGATGTCGGCATCACAATATGATAATCCTGATTATTTCCTAGGTTACGGTATTCCCAATCTTCAAATGGCTTTGGACGAACTCTTATCTGTAGAATCGAATCATATAGTTGGGCTGGAGGTGTTTCCAAATCCAGCTTCTGAATTCATTTATATACAGTTGCCACATGGCTACAATAACATCAGTGTTAAGATGTATGATATGTTGGGCAAGCTTATTTTGGAACAACACCTAGACACATCCTCGAATCGTGTTGATGTATCGAGCATGTCTAAAGGCATGTATTTGCTTTCCATTCAATCTACTGATTTATCTAAAACCCTTAAACTTATAAAATCCTAAATGGCGAATAAAATCACAGAACTCTTCGGTATAAAATACCCAATTATTCAGGCAGGAATGGTTTGGAACAGTGGTTGGAGATTGGCTTCAGCAGCAAGTAACGCTGGAGCTTTGGGCTTAATTGGTGCAGGTTCAATGTATCCTGATGTACTTCGGGAGCATATTCAAAAATGTAAGACTGCCACAGATAAGCCCTTTGGCGTTAATGTACCTATGCTCTATCCAAACATAAAGGAGATAATGGAGATTATCGCAGAAGAAGGTGTCAAGATCGTATTTACGTCTGCAGGAAATCCTAAAACATGGACGACATGGTTGAAGGAAAGAGGCATTACAGTAGTTCATGTGGTCAGTAGTGTCAAGTTTGCACTTAAGGCTCAAGATGCAGGTGTGGATGCTGTCGTTGCTGAAGGATTTGAGGCTGGTGGACATAATGGTCGCGAAGAAACGACAACGCTCACCTTGATTCCTATGGTAAAGGAACAATTACAGGTACCACTGATTGCAGCTGGAGGAATTGCAACAGGCAAGGCCATGTTGGCTGTCATGATTTTAGGAGCAGATGCTGTTCAGGTGGGTAGTCGGTTTGTGGCAAGTGAAGAATCATCGGCACATCAAGCCTTTAAACAGGCTGTTATCGATGCCAAGGAAGGTGATACGCAACTGACTCTCAAGGAACTTGCTCCAGTGCGCCTGATCAAGAACAAGTTTTTTAATGAAGTTCAGGAACTATATAAAACTGGACCGTCGGTTGAGGATTTGAAAACTTTGCTCGGAAGGGCAAGAGCAAAGCGAGGCATGTTTGAAGGTGATTTGGAGGATGGCGAACTGGAAATCGGACAAATTTCCGGATTGATTCATGATGTCAAGCCAACAGCTCAGATTATAGAAGATATGATCTCCGAATTTAATGATGCCAAGGCCCAAATTCAGCACATTTCAGTTTAAAAAATATTAATAGTAATAGCCCTTTATCTTAATTTTAGCCTATGGTTAAACCTTGCAATGTTTTAATTCCAGATGGAGATAGCACTTGGGCTTTATCAGTGATACAATGCCTATCACAGGTTGATTGTTATCGATTGTTTGTCTTATCCAACAAAAAGCGAACACCAACCAAATATTCACGATATGTATCGTATTACAACTATTATGAACGACCAGATGACCACACTTGGCTGGACATTATCAATTCGGAAATAGAAGCGAATCACATCTCAGTAGTTGTTCCTATTGCAGAACATGAGATAGCCTTTTTTATAAAGTTTCAACATCTAATTTCTAAAACTGCCAAAGTCACGGATTTACCAGATTTAGAGGCGTTTGAAATCGCGATTCATAAGAATCGTTTAGGAGCGTTTTGCAAATCCCATGATATACCGCATCCAAGGTCGTTTTATATCACTTCAGAATCTGAACGATTGGACACCTTGTTGAAGGTGCACTTTCCAGTATTGATCAAACCGCTTCATGAAAAAGGTGGTGATGGGATTAAAAGGATTGATGCTAAAAGCGAATTTCCCACTCAGTTTAATGAACCATTGTTTGTCCAAGAATACATAGAAGGTTATGATATTGATTGTAGTGTCTTGTGCTTAAATGGCGAGGTTTTGGTCCATACCATTCAAAAAGGTAATTTGCCAGGAAGTACGACCTATGCACCACAGTTGGGTTTTGATTTTCTTAATGATGAGATCTTGTTATGCATTGTAAGGGACGTAATGTCTAAACTCAATTGGTCTGGTGTAGCGCATTTGGACTTACGCTATGATAGTATCGCAAAAAATTATAAACTCATTGAAATCAATGCTCGTTTTTGGGGAAGTGTACAAGCTTCAAAAGCTGCTGGAATAAATTTTCCATACATATTGATTCAGCAAACATTAGGAGCACCTATTGATGACCAAATCTACAAACCAACGAGCTACATGCGTTTAAAAGGTGTGATTTTGACCCTCAAAAAGCAGCCGACATTTATTTTTAAACGACACTATCTACTTAATAATACAGAAGTCAAAACCTTTCTTCGAGATCCAAAGCCTACGTTTTACAGATTCAAGGAATGGTTAATGCGAAGTTTTTAAACGCTACTAAGGATGTATAACATTAACAGGTAACTACAACAACAATGAACACTGAAGTAAGAGCCTATTTTGATAAACTTAAAACTTGGAAACCTGAATTGGAAATGCTTCGTGAGTTGATCTTGGAATGCGGATTGAAAGAAGACTATAAATGGCGAAACCCTTGCTACACGCACCAAGGAAAGAATATAGTCTTGATCGGCAGTTCGAAGGCGTACTTCTCATTAAGTTTTTTTAAGGGAGCACTCTTGAAAGACCAAAAGAAAATTCTTCAAAAAATTGGACAAAATACGCGTTCGGCAAAATATATTTCTTTTACATCGAAAGCTGAAGTCATTGCAAAAGCAGATGACATTAAGGATTATATCAACGAGGCTATAGAGGTTGAAAGAAAAGGACTGAAAGTTGATTATACAAAAGGCCAAGAACCTGAATTTCCGAAGGAATTATTGGATAAGTTTAAAGCAGATCCTGAATTTAAAATTGCATTCAATAGTTTGACTAGAGGACGGCAAAGAGGATATATTTTGCACTTTTCCAGTGCAAAGCAGTCTAAAACACGAACGTCTCGAATCGAAAAATATGAAAATCGAATATTTAATGGAAAGGGAATGCTGGATTGCGTTTGCGGACTTTCAAATAGAATGCCTAACTGTGATGGCTCACATAAACAATTAGGAGGCGTTGAGTAAAAAATTGTAAAACCTCACTTTCCAAAAAAAAGTGACTAGCGGACTGAAAAGACAAAAAGAGGAATAAATTCCCCTTTTTGCTTGAAACGTTTTTTAACAATAAACTTTTAAATCCCTCTAAAATAACAGCTAAAAAAGTTTCTACCCCAAATACCTAACCTACTACAATAAGATATTTGATAGTGATAAAAGTAAGGGTTTTCGACTAATCTCACTAAGGATTTATATATCAACTTATTAACAATTTGTGTTTAGATCTTTTTTGGCGAATACATACTAAAAATCAAGTTTTTCAAAATTATAAGGATTTAAACTTTAGCCAATGTAAATACATTAACTTTGGCGTTTTGAAAAAATAAGCACTTGGTTTTATCTCAATACACAAAAGAATTTAATTATAATTTTCGATTGGCTGCACCTGTCATTCTTGGAATGTTGGGTCATACATTTGTAAGTTTTGTCGATAACATTATGGTTGGTCAATTGGGAACAGCAGAGCTGGCAGCTGTGTCCTTAGGCAATAGCTTTATGTTCATTGCGATGTCTATAGGAATTGGTTTTTCAACAGCAATCACACCTTTGGTTGCCGAAGCAGATGCTGCTGGTAATTTTTCCAATGGAGAATCATCGTTTAAGCATGGTCTGGTGCTCTGTACGATATTGAGTGTCCTATTATTTCTGACAGTATTCATAGCTAAGCCACTTTTGTACTTTATGAAACAACCTGTTGAAGTTGTGGAACTCGCTCTACCTTACCTCAATCTAGTTGCTTTTTCATTGATTCCCTTAATCGTGTTTCAGGCTTTTAAGCAATTTAGCGATGGTCTGTCGATGACCAGATATCCCATGTATGCTACAGTATTGGCAAATATTGTAAATGTCATATTGAACTACGCCTTGATCTTCGGAAAGTTAGGTTGCCCACAATTAGGTATTGTTGGAGCGGCTTATGGAACCTTGATTTCAAGATTGATCATGGTGGCTTATTTGTGGTGGTTGCTGACAAAAAAAGAAAAGTCAAAATCTTATGTAACCCATATCAAGTTCTTTGTGTTGGATAGAGCAATGGTAAAAAAAGTCATAAATCTAGGATTCCCGAGTGCACTACAGATGTTTTTTGAAGTAGCCATATTTACAGCTGCCATTTGGTTGAGTGGCTTATTGGGTAAAAACCCGCAAGCTGCTAATCAGATTGCTTTAAATTTATCGTCGATGACCTTCATGGTTGCCATGGGTTTGAGTGTTGCGTCAATGATTAGGGTCGGAAACCAAAAAGGTTTGCATCAATATTTCGAATTGCGCCGAATCGCATTTTCCATATTTCTATTAGCTGTTATTCTAGCGTTTTGCTTTGGTGCTGTCTTTTTTGTTTTCCATGATGATTTACCCAAACTGTATGTAGGTCTTGATGACAGCAAGAACTTTATTGATAATATGGAGGTTATCACTATTGCTGCAAAGTTGATGATTGCGGCTGCCATTTTCCAGATTAGCGATAGTATACAAGTTGTGGTCTTGGGAGCGTTAAGAGGGTTGCAGGATGTGAAGATGCCAACATTAATTACCTTTATATCTTATTGGATTATCGGATTTCCGATTAGCTATTTCCTCGGTAAAGAAAATGCTTATGGTAGTTTTGGCATTTGGTTGGGCTTATTGGCTGGTTTAACAATTGCAGCAATTTTATTGTTCATACGATTTAATTATCTCACGAAAAAGTTAATTTTGTCAAATACAAAAGAATAGAAAGCATACCATGACACTTCCAAAGTTTATATTAGGAGACAATACAGATTACCCAAATGCAATTTTTGTAATTCATACTGAATTTCCACGTTTTATTATAAATCTGGAAGATGATGAAGTAGAATGGTTCGAAGAATTCGATGAACATGATCAAAGGGAAATTGAATCTGAAGCCGAAAATCTTATCAATGCTGCTACCGCATTCTACGATAGGGAGATTTCAAGATATGACGAATAATGATAGAAGAATTAGTTAATCTTGACGTTGATCTTTTTATCTATCTCAATAATTTGGGATCAGAAACATGGGATGCGTTTTGGATGTTTTATACTACAAAATTTAATTGGATTCCATTTTACGCTGTTCTGGCATATTTAATTTTTAAACAGGTCAATACCAAAATGTTCATCTTGACATTATTGGTCATAGCACTCATGATTACATTTACAGATCAAGTGACCAATCTGTTCAAAAAAGTATTGGTCATGAGATTACGACCGTGTCACAATGAAGACATCGATGGATTGTTTAGATTGGTGAAAGCATATTGCGGTGGACAATATGGTTATTTTTCTGGCCACGCATCCAATTCTATGTCTATTGCCATATTCACAAGTTTGATGTTAAAGTCAAAATATAAGTATATTCCATATATAATGATACCTTGGGCAATGGCAATGGGATATAGCAGGATTTATATTGGTGTACATTATCCTTTGGATGTTGTAAGTGGAATGCTCTTCGGAATGCTATCAGGATACCTGTTTTACAAATTAGACAACTATCTTCAATCCCGATTTCGACTTAGATAAGGTCCTTGCTTTTTTTTCGGATGTTATAGTTGATATACCTGCGCTTCATCCATAAATAGGCAAAACAGTCGAATAAAGGAGATAAAAAACGCTGATTCAGCCCAAATTTTGAATGTCCTGCCTGCCTTGGAAAATGTTGAACAGGAATTTGTTTAATTCTGCCTTCTTGTAATAAAACCATGGCTGGTAAAAAACGGTGTAATCCACGAAACATGGGAATACGTTTGGCAGTGTTAGCTTTGATTATTTTCAAGGGGCAGCCTGTGTCTAAAATGCCATCTTGTGTAAATGCACGACGAATGGTATTGGCAATGCGAGAGATCCCCTTTTTTACCAAGCTATCCTTTCTATTTGCACGTATACCTGTAACCAAATCATAGTCAGCAGCATATTCTAACAAGAGGTTGAAATCTTTCGGACTTGTTTGTAAATCGGCATCGATGTATCCAATAAGCGGAGTGTCAACATAATCAAACCCTACTTTCATTGCCGTACTCAAACCACGGTTTTTGGCTAGTTCAATGTATTTAAAGCCCTTACGGTTTTCGCAAATACGCTCTATCAAAATTTGGCTACCATCCGTTGATCCATCATTCACAAAAAGCACTTGAGAAGGTACAGTTGCAATGTGCATATAATTACAAAATTCCTTTTCTACCCTTAATAAGTTGTCTTCCTCGTTATATACAGGTACAATGATTGTTAATTGATATTCCATAGTATCACGTTGCCACTACAAAAGTATTCTTTTTATATCGTCATTCTTTGTGAAAAATTGCTATTTTGCGACCTCAAATGGGACACATGAAAATACTTGTTACAGGAGCCGCTGGTTTTATTGGGTCACACACAGCTGAACGCTTGTCTGATCTTGGTCATGAGGTTGTAGGTTTGGATAATTTCAATGATTATTACAGTCTAGATCTTAAAAATTTAAACGCGTCAGAGCTTAGCAAAAAAGGGATAGATATTTTAAAAAAGGACTTACGTGATTCGGATTTATCGGAAAGTTTACCGACCGATTTTGACTATATCTTTCATTTTGCTGCACAGCCAGGTATTTCCTTATCCTCTACTTTTGAGGATTACTGTAGTAACAATATTATTGCCACAAAAAATTTGATTGATTTTGCTTTGGAGTGTGCACAACTGAAGCTGTTTGTTAATATTGGAACCTCATCTATTTATGGGTTGGAAGCTACCTTTCCGGAATCCATAGCTCCAAAACCTGCTTCGCATTATGGTGTGACCAAATTGGCTGCGGAACAATTAGTACTTCAAAAAAGTAGAGAGCAGATGATGAAAGCCTGTTCGCTTCGGTTATACTCTGTAATTGGCCCAAGAGAGCGACCTGAAAAAATGTATACAAAGCTTATTGCTTTAGGATTGCAGGACAAACCGTTTCCTTTGTTTGAAGGAAGTGACAAGCATTGGAGAAGCTTTACATATGTTGGTGACATCGTTGATGGCGTTGTAAGTGTTATAGGAAATGACGAAACGGTTGATGGTGAGATTATCAATCTGGGAACAGAAGTTGAACACACTACAAAAGAAGGGATAGAGGCCGTAGAAAAGGTGTTGGGTAAATCCATCACACTTAATGTCATTCCTAAGCGTCCAGGAGATCAATCGCGAACCAAGGCTAATATCGATAAAGCCAGAAAATTGTTGAATTACAATCCGAAGACAACTTTATTGGAAGCTGTTGAAAGGCAAGTCCAGTGGTATAAGGCTAATTTCTAAGATTCAACAAGTATTCTGCAGCTACAAAAGGTGTGGTTTTTCCATCCTCAATCAATTTTAATTGGTGCTTTAATGCATTCTTGATTTTAGGTGTGTTGTAAAAGTCAGCACTAAGCCGTTCTTCTATGGTTTGCAGTAACCAAAACTTATTTTGTTCTTGGCGATTGGAATTGAAATAGTTATTTGATTTGGTATGCCTTAGGTATTCTAAAATTAATTGCCAAAGTTCGTCTATTCCTTCACGATTTAAAGCACTACATAATACCACTTTAGGTTGCCATTCATTTGCTTTTTGTGGGTAAAGATGCAAGGCTCTGTTGAATTCCACCTTTGCCAATTTTGCGGCTTTCAGATTATCACCATCCGCTTTGTTGATGGCAATGGTGTCTGCCATCTCAATAATGCCTCGTTTAATGCCTTGTAGTTCATCTCCTGCGCCAGCGATTTTTAGTAACAAGAAAAAATCAACCATACTATGCACTGCGGTTTCACTTTGCCCAACGCCAACAGTTTCAATGATGATCGTGTCAAAACCAGCAGCTTCGCAAAGAATGATTGTTTCTCGCGTTTTACGGGCAACACCTCCAAGAGAGGTACCTGAAGGTGAAGGCCTGATGAACGCATTTTCATCTTTGACAAGATCTTCCATTCGGGTTTTATCGCCCAGTATACTGCCTTTGCTTAAAGAACTACTTGGATCAACAGCCAACACTGCTACTTTTTTGCCAAGTGAAGTCAAATGTAGTCCAAAGGCTTCTATAAAGGTGCTTTTGCCAACGCCAGGCACTCCAGTAATTCCTATTCGAACAGATTTGTTGGCATGAGATAGACATTGTTTAATGATAGTATTGGCTTGGACCAAATGTTTCGGATTGGAACTTTCCACCATTGTAATGGCTCGACTGAGTGCAGTGATATTTCCGTTTAAAATATCTGAGACTAAGGTCGATGTTGAAGGCTGGGATTTTCGTTTTTTCTTAATGGAAGAAATGGAAATCTTATTGGTGATTTCGGGCTGTGAAACACCATCCTGTTCGTGTAATGCAGATGTTTTTTGCTTTTTAGACAACTTATTCAGTTTGTTCCTTTAGTACTTTTAAAGGTACGGCAATTTTAGTTTGATCCCAAGCCATGGTTAGCTTAAGGTTATCGGTAGTATTGTCAAATGCAATGGTAAATTGTTCTACAACCGTCTCTAAATGTTCTACCGGAACTTCAATTTCGAGAATATCGTAATTGGGATCCCACATGGGGTTCAGTTTTTCATCAACTCCCCAAGGATACTGCTTTTTGTTGAATATGACTTTCCATGTTGAATCATTCGGAACCGTCCATAATGTATATTTTCCCGAAGGAAGGTATATGCCATCTATCATCATGTTCTTATTGGTCTCAAACGTGGTAGCTTCGTTGGCACCTGTTCTCCATACTTTATTAAATGGCACCAAGGCACCAAAAATCTCACGCTCCTTTTTTGAAGGTCTGTTATAGAATACTTCAAGCTCGAGGTCATTCAGTTTGAACTCTACAGTATCTTTCGGACTCAATCTGGGAGAAAAAATGTTCTCCACAAAATAAGAGTAAGCAAAAAGTCCAGCAGCGACTATCAATAATAAAACTAGCAGGCGCTTTAAAAAAGTATTCATAGCAAAATATAATTTTTAGAGAATGTCCGTTCAAAGATAAATGAAATAGAAATGTGATGCTGAAACTTAACGACATTTTCTAATAATTTCGTATTATTTTGAAAAAAGTAACAAAAAGTTGCAACACTCTATTTTTTGCATCGTCTTTAGAGTGAACTCAACCAAACCAAAAGACTTTTGAATACTATTCAAGTTGACATCATTGAACAATGTAGGCGAAACGATCGTAATGCGCAATTACAATTGTACAATCAGTATTGTGATGGTATGTATACTGTTGCGATGCGATTTGTAAAGGATTCCATGGAAGCTGAGGATATCGTACAGGAAGCCTTTATCAAAGCCTTTTCAAAAATCAATCAGTTTAGTGCAGAAGTCTTCTTTGGAGCTTGGTTAAAACGTATCGTGATTAATAAGAGTATAGACTGTTTAAAATCCAGAAAGCAGCAATTGCAGGAGCTGGAAGAGGTGCACCTCAAGGTAGTCGATATCGCTTATGAAAACGAATGGTCGATAGACGATACAATCACTCTAGACGAAGTTAAAGCTGCAATAGGCACACTTCCAGATAAATATCGCTATGTTGTGATGTTGTATTTGGTAGAAGGTTATGATCACAAGGAGATTTCAGAGATACTGAATATTTCTGAGATTGCTTCAAGAACACAGCTTTCCAGAGGAAAATCGAAATTAAAAACCCTATTAACACCACTGAAAAATGGCACAAGATCTTAGACAATTATTTGAAAAAGAGAACAAGGCAACGCAAGAAAAAATGCCTCAAGGTCACGAGGTTCGCTTTCTTAAAAAGTTAGATGAGGCCTTGCCAGAGGAAACATCAATCAAAAGACGTTTCAGTATGTTGCAGATTGCCGCAAGCATTGTGGTATTGATAGGTTTGGCCTTTGGAGCATCACAGTTTTTTCAGCAGCCACCTGTGGACGGTCAAAAAATTGTTGACACCAAAAATTCTAAGCAGGAAAACCAATTGAAATCACTTGGTGATATTTCTCCTGACTTGAAAAAGGTTGAAGACTACTATTTGGCCAATATCAACTTAGAGCTTTCAAAGGTGAAGTTAACACCCGAAAATAAAGAACTTTTCGATGGGTACGTGGTTCGATTGGGAGAACTCAACCAAGAGTATAAACGCTTATCGGTTGAATTAACCGAAAACGGTCCGAATGAGCTTACTGTAAGTGCCTTGATCGATAACCTTAAGCTTCGTCTCAATTTACTGTATCGTTTAAAGGAACAATTAAATGATTTAAATATGTCGCAAGACAAAACCATTAAAGCATAATAGAAATAGAAAGATGAAAACAAAATATGTAATAGTACTGTTGTTATGTTTGTGTGTCGCTACAAGTGTTTCGGCACAGCAGAAACTAACCAAGGTGTCGAAGACCATCAATGTCACGAAGGATGTGTCGATCGATTTAAACACGAGCTACGTTCAAATAGAAATCGACACATGGAATCGAAGTTCGTTGGAAGTCGAAGCCTATGTCGAAGGTGAAAAACTTTCAGAAAGTGAACTCCAGGAAGCACTGAAAAATTGGAACCTTAAAGTAGAAGGCTCAGGGAGTAATGTAAGTATCTCGTCAACGGGAGGACATTATGGCTCATGGTCCAGTTTGGAAGATTTGGAAATTGATTTAGACGAATTAGCAATTCTTGAGGAAATCCATTTGGCCGATTTGCCCGAAATGCCAGAGATGCCTGAAATGCCAGAGATGCCTGAAATGGAACGTTTTGATGTTCCAGAGATGCCAGAGATGCCTGAATTACCAGAGCTTCCAGAAGGTGTAAATAATGTTAGTTTTGATACCGAAGCCTATAACAAGGATGGTGAGGCTTACCTTGAAAAATGGAGCAAGGATTATGAAAAAAAATACGGAAAGCAATTTAAGGAGAAAATGAAAGCTTGGGGACGTGAGATGGCAAAAATAGACTTTTCGTCTTACGAAGAACGAATGGAAGCTTGGGGAGAAGCCTTTGGAAAACGATTTGGAGAGGATTATGCCAAGAAGATGGAAGCTTGGGGAGAGAGATTTGCAGAACAGTTTGATGGTGAATGGGCAGAAAAAATGGAAGCTTGGGGCGAAAAGTATGGCGCGGAAATGGAAAAGCGAAGTGAAGCACTTGAAAAGCGTTTAGCCAAAAGAGAGATAGAGTTAGAAAAACGTCATGAAGAACGGGCTAAACGCATGGAAGAACGTCAGAGAGCACACGAAAAGCGTCGTGAAGGTATAGCAAGACGTGTAGAGCTTAGAGGAGATAAGGTCAAGAGAACGATAAAGATTAAAATGCCAAAAGATGCCAAGCTAAATATGAATGTTAGGCACGGAAAGTTAAAGATGGCTTCTGTAATCAATAACCTTAAAGCCGATATATCACATGCTACTTTGGTAGCAAATCACATTGATGGAAGCGAGACTTCCATCAATGTGTCTTATTCGCCTATAGATGTGGTGTTATGGAATAATGGTGAACTTAATCTCAAGTACGTTGATAATGCGCACGTAAATACCGTAAATAGTATCAGGTTGAATAGTAACTCTTCTGAAATGCACATTAATGATCTTATTGGAAATGCTATCATTGATGGGAGCTATGGTGACTTAATCATTTCAAAAATCTCTGAAGGTTTCACCAATCTTAATATTATCCTGGAAAATAGTGAGGCGATTTTGAAATTGCCAGTTTCTGATTATAGCTTGTATTTCAAAGGCAACCGCTCAAGATTGAATGATGAATTAACCAATCAGAAAACTATTGAGAACTACGTGAATAAAGGTGCTTCAAAGCGGTCTATCATACTCAATACTAAATTTAGTGATGTTGTTCTAAGAAATTAAATCTGTACATTTATGGTGTAAAAACTACCTTATATAAACATTATGGCCTTTATAAAACAACACGCTAAAGTATGTCTATTTACGACATGCTTTTTTTCGTATATAATAGGTGATTTAAAATTTATCTACAGGACTAAACAATAGAAATGACGACTCTCGTAAGCTATTTTAAGTCATTGCCAAAATGCCATGTACTTGATCCCTCTATCAAAACTGAGGCCTATATACCTTTGGATCTTTCTGTTGATAATGACGACTTAAATACCGTTGATGTGTCCTCTTCAATCGCATTGGACCAATACATTTCTTCTTATATTAAAGCAAAACGCGCTAAAGTGGCTTATGGTGGTTATCTCGAAAAAAGAAACATTTATAATAGAAGTGCTTATTTCAATGCTGCGAATCCTGAAACTGAGCGTAATATCCATCTTGGATTGGATCTTTGGATTGCAGCAGGTACTCCAATTTTTGCACCTTTGGAAGCCAAAATCCATAGCTTTAAGAATAATATGAATTTTGGCGATTACGGTCCTACAATAGTTTTAGAACATCACATTAAAGACATTCGGTTTTATACATTATATGGGCATCTCAGTCTTGAGTCTCTGGAAAATATTCAAATTGGACAAACACTAGCAAAGGGACAACAAATCGCAACTTTAGGTGATTCGACCGTTAATGGTGATTATGCACCGCATTTACATTTTCAGATTATTAAAGATATGCAAGGTCACGTCGGTGATTATCCAGGTGTCTGCTCAAGCTTGGACTTGGAATTTTATAAAAAAAATTGTCCGGATCCTAATTTGTTGTTGAAACCTTAATACACAGTTGTTAAGAGGATATTGTCACGTAAATTTAAATCAAATAAATATGATTCAATTCATGAAATTGTAAAACATTGATTACCTTACAACAAGATTCAATCCTAAAATGGCTATCATGAAAAAAATTACAATTCTCTTTCTAGTACTGTCAATGGCTTTTACAGTTGAAGCTCAAATTGTAAGCATTCCAGATACGAACCTCAAGCACATTCTAACAATGGATAATTGTGTAGATCTTGATGATGACGGTACAGGTGACAGTAATGCCGACACCAATAATGATGGTGAAATTCAAGTGAGTGAAGCCGAAGCGGTAGAGTATTTAATCTTAAATAGTGCAGATCCAGGTATATTCACTATTCTGGATTTGACTGGATTGCAAGCCTTCGTCAATTTAAAGTCACTTAATGCCTCTGCCATGTCATTGAGCGAAACCCAAAACGTAGGCGGAATGAATCAAAACGTAGGTGTTGAGACTATTGATTTGACACCTTTTACTAGTTTGGAGCGTTTTCGAATTGGAGGCGATACTTCTTCGATATTAAACGACATAAATGCTTCTGGATTAACTAATTTAATCGAGTTTAGTGCAGTAGCTTTTGTTTCTTCAAACAATGAAGGAGGTACGGTTCCAGTGAGCATAGATTTTCAAAATTGTGATAATTTGACTTCCATAAATGTTACGTTTACATTTTTTGATATTGATTTTTGTCAAATACCTTCGTTAGAATCGCTTAACTGCGTTGGAATTACACCTTATAATTCAGATTTAGATCTCAATTGTTTAATCAATCTGAATACACTCGATGTGAGTTTGAACAATTTCGACTCATTATACCTTAAAAATGGTTCTGTTCTTGACTCATTCAGTGGTTTTGACACGTATGGGGAAACACTGTGTATTGATGATAATCAAGCTGAAATTGATAGCTTGGGAGATACCATAAATAATTTTCAGAATGTGACTTCGACTTGTGAAGATACCGAAGGAACTAATGTAGTAATAGGAACTGTGAGCAGTAGTATTTCTTCTAATAATGATGATTGTACGATCAATGAAGTGATAAATCCTTTACGTTTTGATGTCCTACAGAATAATATGAGCATTTATGATTTCCTGTCTACTGAAGCCGATGAATATGAGACTCCTTTTGGATTAGGTCAGGGTGATTATGTCCTAGTTCCGACAGTAGCTTTTACCAATGGTTTAGTGGTTGAACCCGAGGAAATCAATGTGTCATTTGCAGATAATAATGGTGAAATGGTACAACAGGATGTTTGTATGGTGCCTAGGGTTGAAGTTGTTGATGGCATTGAAATTGAGTTTTTTCCAAATTATGTTCCAGATGATCCATTTTTAGATCGTTTTGATGCCTACATTATTTTGACAAATACGAACACTACAGATTATACTGGTGAACTGCGATTGGAATTTGATGGTGATTATACAGCTCCATTCGATTATGACTACATGCCTAGTAGTGAACTCGACAATGAGGTCATTTGGGACAATGTAACGATAACCGCTAATGGTGGTCGAAGGGTTTTTTGGTTGCGAATAGGATATAATTCCGATTCAGATCCTGAGTTTCCAGTAATGGAAGGTGATCAATTGATTTATGATTTGTTTCTCACTGATACAGGAAGCGGAAGTAGGTCTACTAACGGTGTATCAGATTTTAGACTAATTCAAACGATTGATCCAAATCCGGAAACCTTAAGCAATGCTAATCTTAATACTGAGGATTCGGAAATTGAAATGTATCCAAACCCTACCAATGGCATCATCTCGATTGAGCATGCCGAAACTATAAATGAAGTCGCTATATTCTCAATCAACGGACAATCTGTACAATCCAAAATACATCTGTCAAATAATTCAGGTCGCTTGGATCTGGATATGACAAGCCTTGCTCGAGGCGTTTATTTTATTACTGTGAAAACCTCGTCACAAGTTGTGACAAAAAAGATCATTAAGCAGTAGTCATTTGCTTTTTCGCCAAGGACTTTCCGATTAAGAACCCAACAATAACCAAAACAGCATCAGCAATTGTAAACCATAATTCTTTAGGTAACATAAAAATATTGAAGAACGTTGCTGCAAGCATCAAACCTCCAACAATATAAGCTGGAACCATACTTGTTTTTGAAATTAATCCTGCAACCCACATGCCTAGAATTGGACCCATAAAATGGCCAACGACCACAAAGGCTTTTGCGCCTGTTGGTATTTGATCCATATTGTTCTTGATCCATTCCATATCCATAGGATTGGCACCTTCTGGTAAAGGAAACAAGCTATGTCCAATAAGGGATTCAAATACATAAACGGTTAGTGATGCAACAATAAATCCGATAATTGTGGCTAGTACATTTCTCATGACGTTTAAGTTTAGTTAGTGATTTCAAGGTAAGAAAAAATCCTGATAGTTGATTATCAGGATTTAAATTGAAATTATATTAAGGATAGCATTTTCAGGTCACTTCTTGAGTGTTGTGCTTTTTTCTAGTCGACCACATTGGTTTTTGAAAGCCTACGTGGACCAATATTATTAACTGAGCAAAAAGTCTGAACTAATTAGCCCTCAACCAATACCCATTCGCCTTTATCGATTAAAGGAATGGCCTGCTTGTACTTTACGGTTTTGTTTTCTCCACTCATCACATGTTTGATGGTCACACGATCATTACGGCCAATTTTTGGTTTGTCACGAACAATGGTTTCTACAATTTCAGGTTGACGTTGTGTGTTTTGACCTGCAGCTCTACTTTGGGCAGCACGTTCATCCATATTAGGGATTTCCTCTTTTTGCGTTTGAAGTTTTTCCTGCTTACGAGCTTTTGCTTCTTGAATGTTGTTTTGTGTTTCAGTAGGCAATTCACCTTTAAACAAGAAAGAAATCACATCCTTGTTAACTTGGTCAATCATGTCCTTGAAGAGTTCAAAAGCCTCAAACTTATAAATCAATAATGGATCTTTTTGTTCATGCACTGCCAACTGAACCGATTGTTTCAACTCGTCCATTTTTCTTAAATGGGTTTTCCAAGAATCATCAACGATGGCCAAGGTAATATTCTTTTCAAAATCGTTAATCAACTGCGTGCCTTTTGTTTCATAAGCTTTCTCCAAATCGGTTACAACCTGTAGGTTTTTGACACCATCTGTAAAAGGCACTACGATGCGCTTGTAACGATCACGTTGGGTTTCGTAAACATTTTCGATAACCGGAAATGCCAATTCTGCATTACGCTGCATTTTTTCACGATAGTGTTCGAAGGCAGCTTTGTAAACTTTTCCTGCGATATCCTGAACAGATAACTTTTTGAATTCTGCTTCTGAAATTGGAGCACTCATCGAGAAGTATCGAATCAATTCAAACTCAAAGTTCTTGAAATCCTCAGCCGCTTTATTGGTTTCAGCTATGCCTTCCGAAGTATCATAAATCATATTGGCCAAGTCTACTCGAAGACGTTCTCCATGTAAGGCATGACGACGACGCTTGTAAACCACTTCACGTTGGGCATTCATTACATCATCATATTCCAGTAAACGCTTACGAACACCAAATTGGTTTTCTTCCACTTTCTTTTGGGCACGTTCAATAGATTTTGAAATCATGGAATGCTGAATCACTTCACCTTCCTTTAATCCCATTTTATCCATCATTTTGGCAATACGCTCACTACCAAAAAGACGCATTAAATTGTCTTCTAAGGATACATAAAATTGCGAGCTTCCTGGATCACCTTGACGACCAGCACGACCACGCAACTGTCGGTCGACACGACGTGAATCATGACGTTCGGTACCAACGATGGCTAAACCACCAGCTTCCTTGACAGCATCGCTTAACTTGATATCAGTACCACGACCTGCCATGTTGGTGGCAATTGTTACTTGTCCTGGTTGTCCAGCTTCAGCAACAATATCGGCTTCCTTTTTATGCAATTTAGCATTAAGTACATTGTGAGGCACTTTTCGAATACTCAACATTTTTCCGAGTAATTCGGAAATTTCTACCGAAGTGGTACCGATTAAGACTGGACGACCAGCTTGTGAAAGACTCGTGACCTCGTCAATAACAGCATTGTATTTTTCACGTTTGGTTTTATAAACTAAATCTTCTCGGTCATCTCGAGCGATTGGTTTATTTGTTGGGATTTCAACCACGTCCAATTTGTAGATTTCCCAAAACTCTCCAGCTTCAGTAACAGCAGTACCAGTCATCCCTGAAAGTTTGCGATACATTCTGAAGTAATTCTGTAAGGTAATTGTCGCAAATGTTTGGGTGGCATCTTCAATCTTTACATTTTCCTTGGCTTCAATGGCTTGGTGTAATCCGTCGCTATAACGACGACCATCCATGATACGACCTGTTTGCTCATCTACAATCATCACCTTATTGTCCATCACAACATATTGAATGTCCTTTTCAAATAAAGCGTAGGCTTTTAGAAGTTGGTTTAAGGTATGTATACGTTCAGATTTTACACCAAACTCTCTAAAGAGTTCTTCCTTTTCAGCAGCTTCTTCTTCTTTAGACAAACCTTTGGCTTCAATCTTTGAGATTTCCATGCCAATTTCAGGCATGACAAAGAAATCAGGATTATCTTTTCCAGATAGAAATTCGACACCTTTGTCAGTCAATTCAACCTGATTGTTCTTTTCTTCAATAACGTAATAGAGCTCTGCATCTACTTTAGGCATTTCCCTATTGTTATCTTGCATGTAGAAATTTTCGGTTTTCTGAAGTAAGGTTTTAATGCCTTCTTCACTCAAAAATTTGATGAGTGCCTTATTCTTAGGAATCCCTCTATAGGCTCGCAATAACAAAAATCCGCCTTCCTTAGTATCGCCTTCGGCTATAAGTTTTTTAGCTTCAGCCAAAACACCAGTTAAATAGCGTCGTTGTACAGTTACGATCTCATCAACTTTTGGTTTCAATTCGATAAACTCGTGACGATCGCCTTGCGGAATAGGACCTGATATGATCAATGGTGTACGAGCATCATCGATGAGTACCGAATCCACCTCATCAACAATGGCGAAATGATGCGGACGCTGTACTAAATCATCAGGTGAATGCGCCATATTGTCCCTTAGGTAATCGAAACCAAATTCGTTGTTGGTACCATAGGTAATGTCAGCTCTATATGCTTTTCGACGAGCCTCACTGTTAGGCTGATGGTGATCGATACAATCTACACTCAAACCATGGAATTCAAAAATAGGAGCCATCCAAGCACTATCACGTTTTGCTAAATAGTCGTTAACAGTTACAAGATGCACCCCTTTACCTGCTAAGGCATTTAGGTATACAGGAAGTGTTGCCACTAAGGTTTTACCCTCACCAGTTTGCATTTCGGCAATTTTACCTTGGTGCATGGCAGCACCACCAATAAGCTGAACATCGTAATGAACCATGTCCCATGTAATTGGTTTGCCTGCAGCATCCCAAGAGTTAGCCCAAACAGCTTTGTCATTTTGCAAGGTGACATAGTCCTTATCTCCAGAAATCAAACGGTCAAATTCATTGGCCTGAACCGTAATTTCGGAGTTATTCACAAAGCGTCTTGCCGTTTCCTTAACGACAGCAAAGGCTTCAGCCATAATATCGTTTAATACACCTTCGGTAACTTCATAGATGTCATCTTCAATTTTATCGATTTCGACATACATGTCTTCTCTTTTGTCGATATCATCTGCTGCTTCTGCATCTTTAAGGAGTTGATCAATTTTATCTTGTAAAGGCTTTCGCGCTTCTGCAATTCTTGATTTGAAGTCGATGGTTTTAGCTCTTAGCTCGTCGTGTGATAATTGTTCTAAGGCGCTTTCAAAGGATTTTACCTTATCCACTATTGGTGATAAGGCCTTGACATCTTGTTTGGATTTGTCTCCGACAAATACTTTCAGTACTGAATTTAAAAAACTCATGAGTGTTTATTTATATGATTTTAAACGTTGTCGCCAACGCTTTATCTTCGATAATTTTGCAACCTCAAAGATACTATTAATGTGACATTTGGTCGAAAAATCAGGCACAAAAAAAGTCTCATTTAGAGACTTTTCGTTATTATGTGATTATAAAAGTAACGTGAATTTCAAATTACTAATATTCGTCTTCGTTCCAGAGATAATCTTCATCAGTTGGATAATCTGACCAAATTTCCTCAATGGAATCATAAGAGTCGCCTTCATCTTCTATCGCTTGTAGATTTTCAACAACTTCCAAAGGAGCTCCTGTTCTAATAGCGTAATCGATCAATTCGTCTTTTGTTGCTGGCCAAGGTGCATCGCTAAGGTAGGATGCCAATTCTAATGTCCAATACATTGTTATGCGTTTTAATTTTCTGCAAAAATAAAATTATAGTTCAAAAAGTCAAGAAAAAAACGAATTAATTAAATAATAATTTAAAAGAACTTATATTTCTAATCTTTTAAGCCTGTAGAACTATGCTTTAGCTTTGCAAAGTGGTACTCTAGGATTCTTTTTTGGGAATCCATTTTACTTCTTCGGCTTGCAAGTCATGTGACAACTTTCGTGCCAACACAAAAAGGTAGTCAGAAAGTCGGTTGAGATACTTTAAGCTTTCAGGTTGAAACGGCTCAATATCGTTTAATGCACTTGCTAAACGTTCGGCCCTACGGCAAACACAACGTGCAATGTGACAGAATGACACAGTTTGATGTCCGCCTGGCAATACGAAGTGCGTCATTGGAGGAAGACTGTCGTTCATCTGGTCCATTTCTTGTTCTAGGATAGTGATGTCTGCTTCAGAAATTTTAGGGATGTTCAATCGTTCTTTACCACTTTTTAAAATCGCTTTTTCAGGATCGGTTGCCAGGATAGCTCCAACCGTAAATAGTTTGTCTTGAATGTCTATCAACACGTCCTTAAAATGGGTGTTGATGTCTTGATCCCTAATAAGTCCGATGTGGGAATTGAGTTCATCAACTGTTCCGTAGCTATCGATTCGAATATGATGTTTTGGTACGCGTGTACCACCAAAAAGGGCAGTAGTTCCCTTGTCTCCTGTTTTAGTGTAGATTTTCATAAGTGCAAGTTAAAAAAGTAATAAGTGAAAAGTGAAAAGTAATGCATGAAAATGCATTAGCAATTTTTTGAATGCACGCTAAACACTAAAATAGATCATATTACTATTACCCATCAACTAATCTCTTCTGGTGTCACTTTCAATAAGTCCGTCTCGAAGTCTGATAATACGACTAGCATGAGCTGCAATATCTTCTTCATGTGTCACCATAATGACAGTATTTCCGGCTTTGTGAATATCGTCAAAAAGATTCATGATTTCATAACCTGTTTTAGAGTCCAAGTTTCCTGTAGGCTCATCTGCCAAGATGATTGAAGGCTTGTTGACAAGTGCTCTTCCTACCGCAACACGTTGACGTTGGCCACCAGATAATTGATTGGGCTTATGGTCCATGCGATCGGCAAGGCCTACATCGGTAAGTACTTCTTCAGCACGTTTGTAGCGTTCGGCTTTAGATTTTCCTGCATATACCATCGGTAAAGCAACGTTATCCAAGGCGGTTGTTCTTGGTAATAGGTTAAAAGTTTGAAAAACAAATCCGATTTCAGTATTTCTAATTTCGGCCAATTCATCATCACTCATTTGGCTAACGTCTTTTCCGTTAAGAATATAGGAACCAGCAGTTGGTGTGTCCAAACAACCCAAAAGGTTCATGAGTGTTGATTTTCCAGACCCTGAAGGTCCCATAATAGCTACATAATCACCACGCTCAATATCAAGGTCGATGCCTTTTAAAACATGGACGGTTTCTTGACCAAGCTGAAAATCACGAATGATATCTCTAATTTTAATAACGTTACTCATACTAAATTTAGGTGTTTGCTCTTCTGTTTCAAGTTTAGTGTAAAGCTTGTGCAAGTTATGGAATTCAATGGTAATATGACGCTAAAATGCGGTTGATGTTACAATCGGATGCAAAAATTTTCCTTAGCTTGCTCTTTTCTGAAAAACACGATTCCCCAAAAAAATGTATCGATTGTGACTGTGACTTTTGGGTTGGTTTTTATGGTTTTCCAAGCGTCCAACATACCTCTTGACCAATGAATATCATCAAAAATAAAGACAGAGTCATTATGCGCTCGATCTATCAATGTATTGAAATAATCCAGTGTGGCCGATTTGTTATGGTTCCCGTCAAAGAAAATGAGGTCGTAATTTCCATTTAATTTTGGAAGAATGCTTTCAAAAGTGCCTGCTTTTACAGTGACATTTTCAATGCTTGCTTTAGAAAGTTCACTTTTGGCAAGTCTTGCTATTTGTGGGCAACCTTCAATTGAAAGAATTGTATTGTCTGAATGACCAATGGCAATGGCATGCGTCGCAATGCCCAATGACGTGCCAAGTTCTAAGGTGTGCTTGGGTTGAAAATACTGTGCGATTCTAAACCATAACTCTGCTCTTTTTTTTGTCGTTCCAGAGGTCTTGGCAATTTCATTAATGGCACGTGAGTTTGACTTAAACACTCTAGAACCAGAACCGAAATCTTTAATATTTATGAAGGCCTTGTTTTTTAATAGGTTCTTTCTGTATGCGGAAAGACTTTTGTATTCAGGGTGATTGGTTTTGTCGTAAAAGCATTGGGTGACCAAATCATAAACAAATGGTGAGTGGACACCGTGTTGGTTGGTCGACTTTAGCAGGAATTTTATGTACTCAACAACTTGAAACATCTATTGGTGGTCAATTGGTGGCTTCTTCAAATTTAATAGTTTTAGCAAATACATTATTCGAATTTTTCGGCCAGTTCGAACCATCGGGTTTCCTTTTCTTCTATAGTGTTAATAAGCGATTGGAGCTCTAGTGAGAGTTCGTTGATTTGATCTTGCGATAAGGAGGTGTCATGGAATTTTTCTTCTAGGGCTTGTTTGTCAAGTTCCAAGGAACGAATTTTACTTTCAAGATTTTTGTATTCCTTTTGTTCATTATAGGATAACTTGTTAGCCTTATTTTTTTGTTCCTTTTCTTCGGTGTCGTTTGATGTTGTTTCTGTTTTTGATTCAGGGAGTCTTGAAGATTCGTAAACACGGTAATCCGAATAATTACCAGGGAAATCCTTAACGATTCCATGGCCTTCAAACACAAAAAGGTGATCAACAATTTTATCCATAAAATAACGGTCGTGAGAAACAACCAAAAGGCATCCTGGAAAATCAAGAAGAAATTCCTCCAAGATATTTAAGGTTACAATATCAAGGTCGTTGGTTGGCTCATCTAGGATAAGAAAGTTCGGATTTTGTATTAACACGGTACATAAATACAGACGTTTTTGTTCTCCACCACTTAGTTTTTCAACAAAATCATGCTGTTTTTTTCCATCAAATAAAAAGCGCTCTAGCAGTTGTTTAGCACTAATTTGCCTTCCTTTGGCCAATGGAATGTATTCTCCAAACTCTTTAATGACCTCAATAACTTTTTGCTGCGGTTTAATGGTAATGCCACTTTGAGTGTAATAGCCAAATTTTACGGTATCACCAATGACGATTTTTCCACCATCAGTTGGAATGCTTTTGGTTAACATGTTTAGAAAGGTTGACTTTCCTGTACCGTTTTTTCCAATGATACCAACACGTTCGCCTCGTTTGAAAACATAGTCAAAACCTTTTAGGATAATCTTGTCTTTAAAAGATTTGGATACGTTATGTAGTTCAACAGTTTTGCTGCCTAAGCGTTCCATATTGATTTCCAATTGGACGTTATGATCCTTTCGACGTTGATGTGCTCTTTTTTTGATATCGGCAAAATCATCAATTCGAGATTTTGACTTTGTGGTTCTTGCTTTTGGTTGACGACGCATCCATTCCAATTCCTTTTTGTAAAGTTGTTTTGCCTTTCCGGTTTCAACCTGTTCTTGTGTGATGCGAGCTTGCTTGTTTGCTAGATAATAGGAATAATTGCCTTTATAGGAATACAATTTTCCGTGGTCGAGTTCAATAATTTCATTACAGACACGTTCTAAAAAATAACGATCATGGGTTACCATGAATAGGGTGATCTGTGACTTGGCGAAATAGTGCTCTAACCATTCGATCATTTCTAAGTCTAAATGATTGGTTGGTTCATCCAAAACCAAAAGGTCAGGATTGCTGATTAATGCTTGAGCAAGGGCTAAACGCTTAATTTGGCCACCTGACATCGTGCCAATTTTTTGGTTTAAGTCGTGAAGCTGCAGTTGTGATAGAATTTGTTTGAATTGCAATTCAAATTCCCAAGCATTATGGATTTCCATTTGTTCAAATGCTTTTTGGTAAGCCTTTGTGTCTTTTGGGTTTTGGAGCGCCTTCTCGTAGTTTTCGATAATTTCCAATTGCGGAGAATCTGAACTAAAAATAGTATCGTTGATGGTTTGGTTTGCATCGAATTGTGGCGATTGTGGTAAAAATGACATTCGAAGCCCATTTCTCATTACGATTTGTCCTTCATCAGGAGAATCGTTACCGGAAAGGATATTGAGAATCGATGTCTTACCGCTTCCGTTTTTTGCAACAAATGCGATTTTGTCGTCTTTGTGTATACTAAAGGAGAGATTGGAGAAAAGTTCCAACTCACCATAGGATTTTGATATGTTTTCGACGGTTAGGTAATTCAAATGGAATTTTTTTTTACAAAGTAAGTGATATTATTTTTTTTTGACACAAGGATTACACCTTATCTGCAACAATTCAAAAAAACAATGAATAGTTTTGTTATTAATGGTGATAGGCTATATTTGTGGAGTAACAAGGAATCTAACAATGAAGAGATTATTATTGATTACAGGATTAGTGTTATGCGTCATGGCCACTTCCTGTATTCCACATAAAGATACAATTTACCTGCAAAATAAAAACACGGCTCTAGATTCTACTCAAGTTATGGTGGAGCAACATAAGCCCTATCGCATTCAAATCAATGATATTCTGAATATTCGATTAAAGGTTTTAGATCAGGAAAATGCCACGATTTTCAATCCGGTTGGAGATGTAAACCTAAATGCGTCTAGTGCTGAACGTGCGTATTTTGATGGTTTCACTGTCGATGTTCATGGTAATATCAGGATTCCTTCCTTAGGAGAGATTAATGTGTTGGGATATACAACACGAGAAATAGAAGATGCTATAAAGAAAAAATTACTCGAGGAAGAGTTTAAGGAAACGGCCAATATCTTTGTGACAGTTAAGCTGGCTGGCTTAAGATACACGGCAAGTGGAGAAGTTGGTGGTCCAGGAACTGTGACTTTATTTCAGGATCGGGTAAATATATTTGAAGCTATTGCTAATGTTGGAGAGATTCCAGTAACTGGAAATAAAAAAGAGGTGCAAATCATAAGACAGTATCCGCAAGGTCAACGGATCCACACACTTGATTTGACGGATATTAACGTGATGAAATCACCTTATTACTACATTCAACCTAACGACATAATTTATGTTAAACCTTTACCTCAAAAATCCCTTGGTACCGGAAAAACTGCAGTAGAAACCCTTCAGACCGTTGCAATGATCGTGTCCATATTGGCCACAACAGTTTTATTATCAACGAGACTTTAGATTATGGAACAGAGAACACAGGAAGAATTTGATACGGGAGAGTCAGGTCACGTAAGTTTTGACTTTAGGGGTTATTTATTTAAGGTGCTTAACCTTTGGAAGTTTGTATTGCTGTGTATTGGTACTGCCATGCTCATCGCGTATTTTATCAATGTTAGAAAGCCAAGCGTTTATAAACTAGACTCTCTGATTTCTGTAGAAAATGATCAAAATCCTTTTTTTACTGCCAACACAAGTATTTCATTTAATTGGGGAGGTGTGTCAGGTAAGGTGAGTAAAATCATCACCGAGATGAAAACCCGAACACATAATGAAAAGGTGGTAGACTCACTTCAGTTTTATATGGAGTATCTAGTTCAGGGTAAGTACAGAAAAGAAGATGTATACAAGCATACACCCTTTAAGTTTGAAATAGATAAAGCAAAATTACAGGTCTTAAATTCATACATAGGCATTCGTTTTCTAGACAATGATGAATTTGAAGTGTTTACAGAGTATGAGGTCAGTAATAAAACAGGACAACGTTACCATGATAAAACCAAGTCACCATTGAAGGTGCCAACTGGAGTTTATTCTAAAAAATTCAAAGTTGGGCAAACTATAGATTTACCGTTTTTCAACGGTCGTATTTTGATAGATCCAAATGTTAAGGTTGGAGCGGGTTCAGAATTTTATATTAGGTTTTTAAATTTTGATTCTGTTGTTGAGGATTACAGGAATAGGATGATTGTTAATCCATACAATAAAAGTGCTTCGGCAGTGCTACGTTTGCAGTTGGCAGGACATAATAAGGCTAAGATTGTCGATTATTTGAATGCGACGTCAACTATATTAAGTCGGTCTGAGTTGGAGCGAAAGAACCTATATGCCACCAATACCATAAAGTTTATTGATAGCAGTTTGGCTGCTGTTGATGATAAACTGAAGGATGTCACTAGTGAAATGAATGACTTCCGAAAAGAGAATAAGGTTTTTGATGTCTCTGAAGGCGTTACACAAATCTCAGAGGAGTTAAAACAATACGATCAGGCGAAGGAGCAAGAGGAATTAAAACTTAACTACCTTTCAAATCTTGAAAAGTATCTAAACACAAAGACTGACTATACCGAAATTGCGGCACCAACGAGTGTAGGGATCCAAGAAACCAACATTTTGGCTAGTGTTTCAAAGATTATAAGTCTTGCTGCTGAACGTCAAAATTTAGAGTACACAACCAAGGAAGGTTCGGGATTGTTTAAGGAATTAGATAGACGAATGGATTCAGAAGTCAATGTCCTTCTTGAAACTATCGATGCTACAAAAAAGACCATTGGTATTCAATTATCAGTAATCAACCAAAACATTGCAAGGTTAGAGGCCAAATTATCAGATCTTCCCGAAGATCAACAAGAGTACCTGAAAATTCAAAGAAAACTTGAAATAAGTCAGGAAGCTTATGATGTTTATACAGCAAAGCGTGGTGAGGCAGCTATTGTAAAAGCCGCTAATATTTCTGACATTACGATCATCGATGAAGCTAAGGACATAGGAGGTGCTTCAGGAAGGATTGGGCCGAATAAGTCACTGAATTACATGATGGCTTTGATGATGGGATTCTTTGTTCCAATGTTTTTGATATTTGTTTTATTTCTTCTAGATAACACTATTCATGGTTCAGATGAAATAGAACAGCTTTCTAAAATCCCGATCTTGGGCCTAATAGGTAAATACAATTACAAGAACAATTTAATTGTTTATGAAAAGCCTAAATCTGCAGTTGCAGAATCGTTCAGGTCCATTCGTTCAAGTTTGCAGTTTTTCTATAAAAAATTGGGAAACAATGAAGGTAAAACCTTAATGGTGACTTCTTCAGTAAGTGGTGAAGGTAAAACCTTCTGCTCAATAAATATGGCTACAGTTTACGCTTTGTCAGGTAAAAAGACAATATTATTGGGACTGGATTTAAGAAAACCTAAAATTTTCGGAGATTTCAATATCAATAATGATAAGGGTGTCGTAAATTACTTGATTGGTGAAAGTACCTTCGAAGAAGCCAAGTATACTACGCATATTGAGAATTTGGATGTTATACCTTCTGGACCAGTACCACCAAACCCTTCAGAGTTGTTAATGAGTGATCAAATGCATATTCTGATTAACCAATTAAGGCAGGATTATGATATGATCGTATTAGATACACCTCCTTTAGGGTTAGTTACCGATGCTTTAGAACTCACACAATATGCAGATGCTACTATTTTTATGGTACGTTTGGATTATACCAAAAAAGGCATGTTATCATTGATAAACGCTAAGTATCGTAAAGGCGAAGTCAAGAACATTAGCTTTGTCCTTAACTTCTATAAGCATAAAACCAACCATAATTATGGCTATGGCTATGGTTACGGTTATGGCTACGGTTACGGTTATGGTGTTTATGGTAATGCTTATCATGAACGTGATAATGACTCAATATTCAAACGAATAAAACGTTTTTTCAGACGTATATAAGGTGATTAGCCAAAAACAACTTATTGCCAAACGTATATTTGATGTATTATTATCAGTGATACTTGTACCTTTAGCATTTATCCCAATCCTAGTGCTAGTGTTGATATCAACCATAGATACAAAGTCGTTTGGAATATTTACCCAGAGACGTGTAGGGCAACATGGAAAGTTGTTTCAGATTTTCAAGTTGAGAACATTGCGCAATGAAACACATAATTTGGGACATCTCGATAAAAGTGCGACACAGTTTGGAAAGTTCCTCAGGCGAACGAAGTTGGATGAATTACCACAGCTCTTCAATGTGTTAATTGGTGATATGAGTTTTGTTGGTCCAAGACCAGATGTTCAGGGTTTTGCTGATGAACTCACCGGAGACGATAGGATCGTGTTAAGAGTTAAGCCAGGCATCACTGGACCAGCAACGTTAAAATATAAGGACGAAGAGATACTTTTATCGCAACAGTCTGACCCTGAAACTTACAACAGAACGATTATTTGGGTAGATAAAGTTGAAATCAACAAAAAATATGTGCAGAATTGGAGTTTTTGCTTAGATTTGAGCTTTATTTCTAAATCTATAATTTAACTGAAAATGAATAGCAATAAGAAAATTACCATATTGGGTCTTGGATATGTTGGCTTGCCTTTGGCTGTTGAGTTTGCCAAGAAATTTATGGTTATTGGGTTTGATATCAATGAAAAACGAATTGAAGAATTAAGAGGAGGCGTTGATAAAACCCTTGAAGTCGAGGATGATCACTTAAAATCTGTATTGGCTTCTAATGCTTCAGAAGACAAAGGTTTGTTTATCACAAATGATCTGAACGATATTCAGGATTCCAATATCTATATTGTCACAGTGCCAACACCTACTGATGAGCTTAAGCGACCGGTATTTACGCCATTGATTAAAGCAAGTGAAAGTGTTGGGAAAGTACTTAGCCAAGGTGATATAGTCATTTATGAATCCACCGTTTATCCTGGTGTGACCGAAGATATTTGTGTTCCTATTTTGGAGGAGCAATCTGGATTAAAATTCAATAGGGATTTTTACGCAGGATATTCTCCAGAACGCATCAATCCAGGAGATAAAAAACATACTGTAACTAAAATTCTAAAGGTAACTTCAGGATCTACTCCCGAAATCGCCAAGGTCGTTGACGATTTGTATAAATCCATTATTGTGGCTGGTACACATTCTGCACCTTCCATAAAAGTCGCAGAGGCTGCTAAGGTGATTGAGAACTCACAACGTGATATCAATATAGCCTTTGTAAATGAATTGTCTAAGATATTTAGGTTGTTGGATATAGATACCAAGGCTGTATTGGAAGCTGCAGGTACAAAATGGAACTTCATTAAATTTTCGCCAGGATTGGTAGGAGGCCATTGTATTGGTGTTGATCCTTACTATTTAGCGCAAAAGGCTATTGAGTCTGGATATAATCCAGAGATTATTCTTGCAGGTAGAAAGATGAATGATAGTATGGGAGCTTATGTTGCCCAAGAGACTGTTAAGATGATGATTAAGAAAGGGGCAAGAATTAAGGATTCCAATGCCCTTGTTCTAGGAATCACATTTAAGGAAAACTGTCCAGATATAAGAAACTCCAGAGTTATTGATATCATTGAAGAATTTGAAACATACGGTGTTAATGTTGATGTCTATGACCCTTGGGCTTCTAAGGATGAAGTGAGACATGAATATGGGTTTGAACTATTAGATAGTCAATCGCAATTAAAGCAGGATTACGATGCCATAGTGTTAGCGGTATCCCATAACGAATTCTTGCAATTGAACCTTGAAGATTTAAAATCAGATATTGGAGTGATATTTGACGTAAAGTCATTACTTCCAAAACAAAATGTAGACGCCAGATTATAATGTACGAACACAAATACCACGATCTAGATTTAAGTCAGTTATCATTTTTGGTAACAGGTGGAGGCGGATTTATAGGCTCTAACATCGTAGAATATCTTTTAAAGTATAATGCAAAACGGGTTAGGGTATTAGATAACTTTTCTAACGGTCATAGAAAAAACCTTGATGAGTTTCTCGACAATCCTGCATTTGAACTGATAGAAGGAGATATAAGGGATTTACAAACATGTATAGATGCTGTTAAAGACATGGATTACGTGTCGCATCAAGCAGCTTTAGGTTCTGTGCCGCGCTCAATAAATGATCCTGCAACAACCAATGCAGTTAATATTTCTGGTTTCTTGAATATGATGATTGCTGTCAAGGATTCTGAAACTGTTAAACGCATGGTATATGCGGCTTCAAGTTCTACTTATGGAGATAGTAAAGTGCTTCCTAAGGTAGAAGAGAATATAGGCAAACCATTATCTCCTTATGCCATCACAAAATATGTCAATGAGCTTTATGCTGACGTTTTTGGAAAAACATACAATACCGATGTTATTGGGCTAAGGTATTTTAACGTATTTGGGCCAAAACAAAGTCCTGATGGTGCATATGCAGCGGTCATACCATTGTTTATGCAGGCATTAAAGGATAACAAATCGCCTAAAATTAACGGAGACGGAGAGCAAACACGAGACTTTACTTTTGTAGATAACGCAGTACAAGCTAATATCCGCGGTTTTTTCGCTTCAGAAAAAGCAAAGAACCAGGTCATCAATGTTGCATGTGGCGAACGAATTAGTATTAATTATTTATGGGATTCGTTAAAATCCTCTGCAGATTCAGATGTTGAGGCTATATATGGACCAACAAGACAAGGCGATGTAAGGGATTCTTTAGCTAATATTTCAAAAGCAGAGGAATTAATAGGATATAAACCTCAATTTACTGTTAAAGAAGGTCTTAAGGTTACTTGGGACTATTTCAAACAATAGTCTGCTTTTGAATATAGAATGATATATTCTCGAACATGTAATAACTCAGTCTAAACTCAATTAATAGCACGTTTTGAACACCAAGCACAAGGACGAATGGCTTTATACTATTTCTTCTAAGCGGAAATTAATAGATTTTAATTTCAAAGAGATTTGGCGTTACAAGGATTTGTTGTTTCTGTTCGTAAAGCGAGACATAGTCACAGTTTATAAGCAAACGGTTCTCGGACCGTTATGGTATTTGATACAACCATTGTTTACTTCAGTTATTTTTACCTTGGTTTTTAACAACTTAGGTAATATAGGGACTGGTGGTGTGCCTCCGTTTTTATTCAATTTGGCTGGGATAACAGCATGGAACTATTTTAAGGAATGCCTCACAAAAACCTCTAGTACATTTACGACAAACAAAGGGATTTTTGGAAAAGTATATTTCCCCAGAGTGGTCATGCCTTTATCAATTACAATATCCAACTTATTAAAGTTTGGTATTCAACTAGGTATCTTTTTAGGGTTTTACTGTTTCTATTTCTTTCAAGGAACGGAAGCGAACATGAATCAGCATATGCTTTTATTCCCAGTTTACGTATTGATGATGGCATTACTTGGTTTGGGCTTAGGAATGATTATTTCCGCATTGACAACAAAGTATAGGGATCTTTCAATTCTAGTAGGTTTTGCGGTACAATTGTTAATGTATCTCTCTGCGGTACCTTATCCTATCTCTGAGGCTAGAGAAAAATTCCCATCAAAAGTAGCACTGATTGTTGAATATAATCCTCTTACGCAAATTACAGAAGGATTTCGCTATATGTTTCTTGATACAGGTACCTTTACTTGGTTTGGGTTTTTCTATACTTTAATAATCAGTATAGCATTGTTTTTAATTGGTTTGGTTATATTTAACAGAACTGAAAAATCTTTCATAGATACGGTATAATCATTATGAATAATATTATCCTCAAAGTTGAAAACATAAGCAAACAATATCGTTTGGGTCTTGTTGGAACAGGAACGATAAGCCATGATTTGAATCGTTGGTGGCATCGTGTTCGAGGTAAAGAGGATCCTTTTTTAAAGGTAGGTGCAGTCAATGATAGAAGTGCCGCGACCAAAGAGAACTATGTATGGGCTTTAAGGGATATAAACTTTGAAGTGCAACAAGGTGAGGTTTTGGGAATTATTGGGAAAAATGGAGCTGGTAAATCAACCTTATTAAAAATCTTATCAAAAGTCACTAGTCCAACTACAGGAGAAATTAAGACCAAAGGTAGAATTGCGTCATTGTTGGAGGTTGGTACAGGTTTTCATCCAGAATTAACAGGAAAGGAAAACATTTATCTCAATGGTGCTATTTTGGGTATGACCAAAGCCGAAATAAAACAGAAGGAACAAGAAATTGTTGAGTTTTCGGGATGCCAAATGTACATAGATACACCTGTGAAACGCTATTCCTCTGGAATGCGAGTGCGGTTGGCTTTTGCCGTTGCAGCATTTTTGGAGCCAGATATTTTGGTTGTGGATGAGGTATTGGCTGTCGGTGATGCAGAGTTCCAGAAGAAAGCCATAGGAAAAATGAAGGATATTAGTAGAGGAGATGGAAGAACAGTGCTATTTGTGAGCCATGATATGGGAGCCATTCAGAGTTTATGTGACAGATTGATCGTTCTGAAAAATGGATATGTGGATTTTTCCGGAGATATTCCTGGAGGGATCAATCATTACTTAAAAATTAGCGAATTGGGAAGCAGCATGAATTATGCCAATGTAGCAACCGATTTCGGTATTGAAAAAGTAACTTTTTTAGATAAGGATAGACAAGAAGTTAACTCGGTAATGGTTGGACAAAAGCTAGTGATAAGGGTAGATTATAAGAATTTTGATAAACGTAATCTATCATTGTCAATTGGTTTCTTAGATAACTTTTCGAATTTTAAGTTTGCATGCAGAAGTGATGTGTTGGATGTGACCTATAAAGATAATATAGGTGTGGCTTACATGACGATTGACAAATGGCCATTGAGTGAAGGCTCATACCATTATAACTTAGCTGTACATGAAAGCTCAGTAATGCTTCAAAATATTAAGGAAGCAGGAAGCTTTAGGGTGGAAAAAGGAGATTTTTATGGTACTGGTAAATTACCGGGAAAAAGAGGATCTTTTTATATAGAATATCAATGGGAATAGGATGAGGGACTTTTTTAAATCAAAATTAAAATCTGTTTTAAAAAGGGTTCATCGCTATTTCAGATCTCTTGATAAACACTATGAA
This sequence comes from Bacteroidia bacterium, assembly GCA_030432635.1. GTDB lineage: Bacteria > Bacteroidota > Bacteroidia > Flavobacteriales > Flavobacteriaceae > Psychroserpens. The sequence goes on from JAUIMB010000006.1 coordinate 135,125, forward strand.
AAGCAAAGAATAGAAAACCAACTTAAGGGTTTTCAATCTGTTGGATTTGGTGTTAGGGTTAACGGTAAGAATCATTTTTTTTCCGATCCCAGAAAGATTATACTTGGTAATAATGTCCATATAGGTTCGGATGCTCACTTTAAGAGTGAAGGCGGATTGATTATTGGCAACAATACCCATATTTCAAGAAGAGTAACAATCTACACCGAAAATCATAATTATGAAGCCTCTGCATTACCTTATGATAATACGACGGTGTACAAGCCTGTGTATATAGGTGAAAATGTTTGGATAGGAATGAATGTTTCAATTGTACCAGGTGTTACCATTGGAGAAGGCGCCATCATTGGATTGGGTACTATTGTAAATAGGGATGTTAAGCCCTATGAAATTGTAGGCTCTGAAAAGACTTTGAGTCTTAAATATAGAGATGCCAAAAATTATGAATATCTCAAATCTAATAATGCATTCGGTGGTGTTAATGGTAAACTTTTAGGTGAAGAACAGTATTCTAATTTTTTTCCTTCATATAAGGACAATAAACAAAAACCAATAGCATTTGTACTTGGAACAGGAAGAAGCGGATCATTATCAATAACAAATATTTTGAATCAACATCCTAATTGTAAGGCGTTTCATGAGAATGTACGTCAATTAATAAGAATTAGTACAAATCTTGCCCAAAATAAGAATGTTGATAAAATGAATGATGAACTAGATGCCTTGTTTGAAACAAAAGTTTGGTGTGCTACTAACGATCAATTAATTGTTCATTCAGATCAAAGACTATGGAATTTGGTGCCGTTTTTATCAACCTATTTTCCGAATTCCAAATTCATCCACCTCGAGAGAGAGGCTGTAGCGTGTATTAAATCAATGGTTCTGAGAGATTGGTATCAGCAGGATGAATATCCTAATTATGCAAAACATGATTGGGCCAAATATAGATTAAGAGGAGACTTAATGGTGGATGGAATGAAGGAAAACGAGTGGTCAAAAATGACAAATGTCGAAAAATGTACCTGGTATTACTTCCATATTAACGACAGCATATCTAATGTGTTTAAGGAGCTCCCTGAGTCTAGAAAACTCAGTCTTAGGCTAGATACTCTTGATCAAGACCTTGGAAAGACACTAGATTTCTTAAATTTGAATGTCGTGAATTTGGAAGTGGTGAAAAGCAATAAAATACGGCAGCAAGACCTTCTAAAGAAAAATACAATAGACCAATCAAAACTACTGTCGGAAATTGAGGCAGCGATTAAAGTTTATGGTCCTAGTAACACATGATAATCCAGCAGAAAAATAAACCTCTCATTTCAATTATAATACCAACATTTAATCGTGGACATATAATAGGTGACACTTTAGATTCCATTTTGGCGCAAACCCACGTTAATTGGGAATGCCTTGTTGTAGATGATGGTAGTACCGATGATACAGAGTCTGTTTTACTGAAGTATAGTCAAAAAGATGATCGGATTTCTTATCACAAGAGACCTAAAACTTATAATAAAGGTTCCTCAGGCTGCAGGAACTATGGTTATTCAATCTGTCAAGGACAATTTATCAATTGGTTCGATTCTGATGATGTGATGCTCCCTCAAAAGTTGAGCACAGATCTTAAAGCATTGAATTCTGGGGAATATGACTTCACAATTAGTCAATCTGATTTTTTTAATGATAGCGATGCAACATTAGAGCGTACACTTTGGAACACTAAATTATGGAGTGACGATCCTATAAATGATTTCATTTTACTTGATATAGGTTGGGGTTTAAACTCTCCATTATGGAAGCGTGAGGCTTTGGAAACAACGCAGTTGAGATTCGATGAAAATATTATTACGGCAACAGATTACCTGTATCATATTGAAGCGTTGACAAAAAACTTGAAACCTGTTTTGATTGATCAAGTTTTGGTAAGTCAAAGACGCCATGACAATCAAATGGCAAATCATCATCTTAAAGCACCTTCTAAGTTGTACGTTAATTGTTTTTTATTCATCAATAAAGAGAACTTCAACTTAAATACTGTTACCACCGATTTTTTAAAGCAACAATTCAAGATTCAATTTTCCAGCTTGTTAAAGATGAAACAATTAGGCGTAGCATTAAAGTATCTAATAAAGTTTCAAGGGTTTGATCTAAGCCCAAAAACTAAGCTCTGGTTTTTAAGAAAAACAGTTTTCGGTATATGGTTTAAGTTGTCAAGTAAAGGTTACGATTTGATAGATTATTAAAAAGAGGATGTTATATTGTCAAAATTGAAAATACATGTGTGGATTTTTAGCAGAGTTTAATGATAAGACTAGATCACTTTCTTCTAGAGAGCAGTTTTTAAGTCTTCTTGAATTGTCCCATCATAGAGGGCCAGATGATACACAGATAGAGAAAGGACAAAATTTTCAGTTTGGATTTAATCGGCTTTCCATTTTGGATTTGTCTGCCAATGGAAATCAGCCAAAATATAGTCCGTCAAGACGCTATACCTTAGTTTTTAATGGTGAAATTTACAACTTCAAAACATTAACAGATACTTACGGGTTAAAGAATCTAAAGTCAACTTCTGATACCGAGGTTATTGCACACTTGTTTGATGAAATTGGAGTTGAGGCTACCATTAAGGAACTCAACGGAATGTTCGCCATTGCCGTCATAGATCAGAAGACCAATCTCTTTAGTTTGGCTAGGGATTTTGCCGGAATTAAGCCATTGTTTTATGGCCTTGGTGAAAATGGTATTGTAGCAGCATCGCAATTTGATCAGGCTTTTAAACATCCTTGGATTAAACAGCATCTAGAATTACGCCCTGAAATTGTAAAGGAGTATTTCGGTTTTGGCTATATGCAAGCGCCTAATACCATATATGACAATGTGTTTCAGGTTAATCCAGGCGAGCTGATTACTTTTAAAGGTAACAAGTGCGTAAGTAATAAGCAATTGGTAACATTTCCGAAGTCACTCAATGCGACGTATAAGGAAACCTCACATACATCAAAATTGTATAATACACTTCTTGATCGTGTGCTAAAAAGGCAACTCATCAGTGATGTTCCTATTGCCAGCTTTTTAAGTGGAGGCATTGATAGTCCGTTGATTACTGCACACGCAAAAGCCAATAAAGACGATATAGAGGCTTTTACTTTGAAGGTGGCAAATACCGATTTGGATGAAAGTGATATAGCGACTGAATATGCCACTGAATTATCTATTAATCAAGAAATCATTAAGGCAAATCCCTCTGATATATTGGAGGAAATGGAAGATTTTTTTGATAAGTGTCCAGAACCCTTTGGTGATTATTCGTCATTGCCAACATACCTAATATCTAAACATGCGGTTAAGAATCATAAAGTAATGTTGTCTGGTGATGGAGGTGATGAATTGTTTTATGGTTACCCCAGATTTTCCCATATTGCCAAGAATAGAGTTTGGTTTAAGATTCCTTTTAAGTTAAGAAGACCATTGGTTTCTTTTTTGAAAAAGTATAAGGTCATAACCACACCAGCACCATATTACTATGAAACCATTTCCGAATGGCAAGTTGCAAAAAACCTACAGGTATTTCCAGATATATTAGATAAACTGGTTCCAAACACATCATTTTCAAATGAGCTTAAATCCTTGTATCAGCTTGATGGTTCAAAATCTAAAAAAACACTGTTACACGCTTTGCGACACAATGAATTTTACGCACATATGCAGCGCGTCCTTATCAAGGTTGATAGAGCGAGCATGGCCAATAGCCTTGAAGTACGTGTACCATTTTTAGATAAGGAAAGTATTGATTTTTCATGGCAATTGGAATCAGATTTGCTCAAGCACAACACCTTAAAGAAGGTTTTAAAGGAATGCTTAGGGCACTATGTGCCAGAATCGTTGATTAACATGAAGAAAATGGGTTTCACTGTGCCTTTGGAAGATTGGTTGCATAACGAATTAAAGGAAGATGTTTGGCATCATATTTTTGAAATCCCTTTTTATGGTGCTGAGTTTTTAGATGTAAACTACCTAAAATCTGGAGTTAAGAACTTTTACAATTCTAAGGGACCGTTTTCTTCTTGGTCTATTTGGCATATTTACGCTTGGCAAAAATGGGCAGTGAAACATGTAAAGACATAAGCTTACAGCATGCGATAAACCATCATTTGTTTAGGTCAAGACACTTTCATTTTTTATCTTGCCTCTCATATTTAGATGACTACCTTAACCACATCAATAATACCAGAAAAACAGACCTTTGCGAAGGTTAATAGACCACGAAGGCTTAATTATGAAGCAATTTGTGTGTTTGTATCGACGGGTTTTTTCTTGGATCAAGATACCTATTGGACGAATGAGGTGTGTCTAACTCCAGCGTCCAAACATCAAATTGACAGTAATGGTCACTTAATCAATAGCACACCATGGTTTGAATGGCATTATAATCCGAAAGACTGGACTTTTGATCAAGTTTTGGAAGCCTATATTGACCTTCTGACCTCCATCACCAAAACACAAGTTAAAGATCACCCTGTTGTACTGCCATTATCTGGAGGATTAGATAGTAGAAGTCAAGCGCTAGTACTTTCAGAATTGAATAATCCTGTATTGGCATACAGCTATTCATTCCAAAATGGATATCCCGAACATCGTATAAGTAAAAAAATTGCTGACACTTGCGGATTTGAATTTGAGGAGCATTTTATCACGGAAGGTTATTTATGGAATGTGATTGATGATTTGGCTAAAATCAATAAGTGCTATTCAGAATTCACACATGCTAGACAAATGGCAATTTTTAATGATTTGAAACAATATCAAGGAGTGATGTCATTAGGTCATTGGGGAGATGTTCTGTTTGATAGAGGTGCTCCAGATACAGTAACAGAAGAGACAATTGTACCCTATTTATTGAAGAAGATGGTAAAGGAGAAGGGCTTTGAACTTGGTCAAAAACTTTGGGATGTTTGGGGTTTGGAAGGAGACTTCAGGTCGTACTTAATCGCTCGAATTGAAGCTATTTTGTCAAAAATCAATATTTCTAATACCAGTGCAAAGGTACGTGCTTTCAAAACAATGCAATGGGCACATCGCTGGACATCAACCAACCTGAGTGTTTTTGAAGCGGCCAAACCTGTGACTTTGCCATATTATCACGACGACATGTGTAAGTTTATTTGTAGTGTTCCAGAGCGCTACTTGGCTGATCGAAAGTTACAAATAGCACACCTAAGGCGTAATACGGCATTAGCAAGTATCACATGGCATGCCAACAAGCCATTTAATTTATTAAATTATAAGTATAATAAAGTCCCATACAATCTTCCTTCCAGAATTGTGGGCAAAACCACTCGACAACTGTCTGAGATGATGGGTAAACCCTACATTCAGCGCAATTGGGAACTTCAGTTTTTAGGAAAGGAAAATGAGAGTCACATGCGTTCATTCCTGTGTTCAAGTCAATTTGAGAGCTTCATACCCAAAGCGGTTACTTCTTATTTCTACGAACAGTTTAAACACGATGATGCCATTAATTACGCTCACCCTTTAAGTATGCTATTGACCTTGGCCTTATTCCGTAAACAAAACAACCTATAGCTTATGTGCGGAATTTATGGAGAGTTTTTAAATCGATCACAGCTATCACCCAAAATATCGTTCTTAAAACGAAATGACCTTAATATAAAGCGAGGTCCTGATATGTCTGGTTATTGGACTAATGATAAAAATTGTCAATTCGGATTTAGACGACTTTCTATTTTAGATTTATCAGAAAGAGGAAATCAACCAATGCTGTCTTATGACGCTAATTACGTTTTGGTATTTAATGGTGAGATCTATAATTTCCAAGAGATTAAAGCAGATTTACTAACCTATAATATCCCATTTAAGACCCAAACCGATTCTGAAGTGCTGATTAACGCAATTGCTTACTATGGTATTGATGAAACCTTAAAGAAATTAGACGGTATGTATGCGTTTGCGGTGTATGATATCAGGAAAGACCAATTGCATTTGGTCAGGGATTTTGCAGGTATTAAACCATTGTTTTACAGTTTTGATAAAGGTGATGTTGTGTTTGGTAGTCGTTATGATCAGGTAAGTAAGCATGACCTGAATAAAAATAATGGAATAGATAAAGCTGTCTTGCGTCTATATCTGAAACGACACTACATGCCTGCACCTTATGGGATCATTGCCAAAACATTTCAGGTAGAGCCAGGAGAGGTGGTTAGTATTGGTGCCAATGGATCTATAGAAAAACATAGGTATTGGGAGTTTCCCGAGATCAAAACTTCGGAATTGATCGTTCAGGAAGATGATGCTATTGTCAGTTTGGAAAATGAGCTGTCATTTTCTGTAAAAGCGCAAATGGTATCTGACGTTCAATTAGGTACCTTTCTTTCAGGAGGAATAGATTCGCCTTTAGTGACCTACATGGCCAAACAATATGACCCTAACATAAAATCGTATTCGATTGGTAGTGATAGCGAAAAGCATGACGAATCTGACATTGCTACAGCCTATGCAAAGAAAATTGGATGCGACTTTCATTTAGATAAAATGAATGCAGCGTCTGCCATGAATGTCCTTGAAGAATGTATGGGACATCTCACTGAGCCCTTTGCGGATTTTTCGCTCATTCCTACATATTTGCTATGCCATCATGCAAAAAGAATCGGTACTGTAATGCTTTCAGGTGATGGAGGTGATGAACTGTTCTTTGGATATCAGCGTTTTGAGTCGGTTATAAAAAATAGGAAATGGTTTAAACTACCAAAGCCCCTACGTTATTTAGCTTATGGTTTTGATAAATTGTTGTTCAATAAAAAACATGTTAATGAAGTGCTGCTTCAAGATAGCCTAGCCATAGCCCATCAAGGGTTGCACTCTAGGTTTGATGATGCTGATTTGAATGCTCTGTTCCCAAATTTAAGTACGGTTAAAAACGTTAATTTGCCAAATTATGATTTTGACAATAATCTGACAGATAAGGAATTACTGCATGCTATGCGAAAGGCAGAGTACTATGATATGATGCAAAAAACCTTAATTAAAGTAGACAGAATGAGTATGGCAAATTCAGTTGAGGTTCGTGTGCCATTCCTCAAAAAATCAATGATTGAAGCGGCATTAAGAATAGATCCATTTTTGGCTTTTAAAAATCGAAAAAAGAAGTATGTTTTAAAGCGTTTATTGGCAAAATTGATTCCTGGCACTCCAATTAGTCATGTTAAGAAAGGGTTTTCAATACCCTTGACTGCATGGTTGAGAAAAGACCTGAAAGCACCTATGAAACAAACTTTGTTTGATAAACAATTTATCGATACCTTTCAACTTTCCGAAGGCGAATTATTGCGCATCTGGAACATGCACCAAAGTGGAAAAAAAGATTACAAGTGGGTGTTGTTTACCCTTTATTCCTTAGCGAAATGGTATCAGCAACAAAGCGCATAAAAATATTGTACACTATCCCAAACTTTGATTCGGCAGGTAGTGGTAAGGCATTGTTGCATGTGGCCAAACGTCTAAATCCAGATTTATTTGAAGTCCATATTGCATGTTTTCACGATAGAGGTGATTTTTTTAAAGTTGTGGAAACCTCTGGAATCCCTATTCATATCATTCCATATACCACAACTATGAAGCCTTATTTTAAAGGACTCTTAGGCTGTTATAGGATAAGTAGGAGGTTAAAACGTATTCGACCTGACATCATTCATAGTTTTCATTATGCAGCAGATTACTCAGAACCTTTGGCAGCTAAAATGGCAGGAATTAAATGGGTGTTCACTAAAAAGAACATGAATTGGGGAGGATCCTCTAAAAACGCATGGCATCTCAGAACACGTTTAGCATCAACAATAGCTGTTCAAAATACCGATATGATGCGTCAATTTTTTGGAGGTATAAAAAAAACGACCTTAATACCTAGAGGTGTCGATACTCGTTTGTTCTCACCTAAGGCACCCAATAGCGATATCAGAAATAAATGGCGTATTGCTGACAGTGACAGAGTGCTAATGTGTGTGGCCAATTTGGTTCCAGTGAAAGGAATTGATGTGTTGCTCAAAGCTTTTGCAATGAGTATCGAGGCATATCCGAGTTGGAAACTATTAATCGTTGGCGAACACAATAATGATTATGGAAATGAAATGTTAAAATTACAGAGCCAATTAGGATTGGATGAGTCTGTGATTTTCTGCGGAAGACAACGCCAAATTGTTGATTATCTTAGTATTGCTGAAATGGTTGTCATGCCTACTTTAGACAGAGGTGAAGGGTCGCCAGTTTCCCTTTTAGAAGCGATGGCAACCGGTAAAAATGTTTTAGCATCTAATGTTTCTGGAATTAGGGACCAACTAGTTGATTATCCAGAGCATTTGGTTGAGGCTGGTAATAGTGAAGCTTTGGCTACAGCTTTTCACACAAATTTTGAACTCTCAAGAACAGAACATCTAGAGAAAGGTGAAATTTTCAGAAAGCACGTTCTAAAACATTACCCAATTGAGTTGGAAGTGGAACGTTGTGAACAATTATACTTGAAACTGCATGAGCGAAGGTGAAATTGATATTAGTGTCATAATTCCTATATTTAACGCTGAGTCATTTGTTGAGCGTGCATATCAATATGTTTGTGCTCAAGGTATCGATGCCATTGAGATTTTGTGTATTGATAATAACTCTACCGACGGTTCGGCTAAAATCATTAATCAAATAGCAGCTGCAGATAGTCGTGTTATAGTGCTTAATGAAACTAAGCAAGGAGCAGCAGCAGCTAGAAACAAAGGTTTAAGGTTGGCCAAGGGGAAATATATCTATTTTTTTGACGTGGACGATGAACTTATAGGTGATTCATTAAGCCGATTAAAAACGATATTAGATGAGAATCCTCAAATTGAAAGTGTTTTCGGTAAGCGTATTCGTTCTCGAACAGGTTTGGAACACACTTGCATTCCTGATGATGAAACACATCAATTGGTCGAAAAAGAGGCACCTTATTTTGGTTTGAAGTGGTTTGGTAGTTTTGGAAGTCTTCAGGGGATTCCTGCCTATTTGCATCGAAGGGAGGTTTTTGAAAAAGTCGGAATATTTAATGAAGACCTGTTGTTGGGAGAAGATGCGTATTTGCATATTATGATCGGACTTAATTGCAATGTTGCCTATATTGACTCCTACATCTATGTTTACTTTAGGCATCCAAACTCAACAGTATCGAAAAATAATAGTAAACAGGTGAAAGTCTTTACATACTGGCATCAAATTGTAAAAGCGTATTTGCCGTTTTATCTAAACCAAGAAACCTCGCTTGGTTTCAATAGAATTCTATTCAGGCAATTATATGGCTATATTCCCAGTATGTTGTCCAAGACAAAGTCTTATAAGGAGCGCATTAAATTGTACAAAAAAGCGAAAAATGATATTAAGCCTATAAAAATTCCTTTCTTAATCAAACCTTTTGTTATTTTGGTGGCTTTAACTGGAAGTGTTAATTTGTATAAACTTTGTCAGTATTATATTATTCCTAATTACGTGAAAAAGTTTGTTAAATAAATTTGATTGATAAATTGCAAGGTAAAAGATTGAAAGCCATGTGTGATTACGAGATTGTAAAATACAAAACATCTTATTTCATAGGATGTATAAGTTGTAAACTCCTTTTGTTTAAATGATATGAAGAAGAGGATAATTATTTTCGGATTTCCACATTGCGGCACAAGTATTTTAAAATCGGTCATGGGTCATATGGCAGGAGTCGAAGAGATATATGATGAAAGCCATATCATAAAGAAGTTTCCTTTATGGAAACATATCGTATGCAAATACCCATTTCTATTACCAAAATTTTTAAGTAAAAGATATGCTAGTTATGTGAAGATCTTTGTAATCAGGAATCCAGTTTGGGTGTTTTCCTCCTTAAACAAGAGGTTTAGTTACAACATTCCTGAAAACCATGGTATGGAAAGGTATATCGAAACGATTAAAAAGTTCATTCATTACAGACAAGAAAAACAAAAAAACCTATACCTTATCAGATACGAAGATATGTTTGATGAAGAGTTTAAGAATCTTCGAGTAATTTTTGATGGCATTGGTCTAAAATATAAAAATGAGATATTTGATAATACTAAGTTTGTCAATAAAATAATCAGTAACATAGAGGAGGTGCCCAAGGAAAGGCCTAAAAATGTAGATCATGCAAAATACCGTACCTATCAAATAAATCAGCCTTTTGTGAATAATAATACGTTATCTAAAATAGATTTAACTGAAGAACAAAAACATGTACTTCTTAATGATGGGTACATCAAACAAGTTTATCCTGATATCGGTCAATATTTGAACCTCTAATAGATTCTATATTTGTAGAACGGTATTCTTTAGGTTTCCTATAGAATTCATGAACTTTAAGTAATACAAAAGTCAATGATCAAAAAATTAAAAAAGAAAATAAAACTTTTCTTAAAGTCCCTTAGAGGCTTTTATTATAAGCGCTTAGGGTACGTTCCTGTGAATTATCATGGACATCATCTCAAGCTTAATGTAGAACAATTCCAGTTTTGGGAGAGAGCGTCCAAGAAGCAATGGGAACCCGAAACTTTTAATGTCTTATCAAAATTCTTAAAACCTGATTCGGTCTATTTGGATATAGGTGCATGGATAGGTCCTACAGTGATTTATGCATCGAAGCTATGCAAGAAAGTAATTTGTTTTGAGCCAGATCCGATTGCCTATAAACATCTTTTAACAAATATCCAACGCAATAATTTAACCAATATAAGTACATTTAATTTGGCGATCTCCAATAAGACTACAATCCAAACCATCTCTAATTTTGGAGGTAATGTAGGCAACAGTATGTCGACCTTATTAAAAAATGAAAAGAGTACACCAACCTTACACGATGTATTGGTTTTGGATTGGGATTTTGTTCAATCTACTTTCGGTCTTCAAGACGTATCAATGATAAAAATTGACATTGAAGGAGGAGAGTTTACCTTAATACCTGAACTTGCCGAGTACCTAAAGAAGAATAAGCCTGTTTTATGGTTATCATTGCACGCACCATTCTTGGACGATGAGACTAGGATGCAACAAGTCAATAATTTAATAGAAGTTTTATGTGATTGTTATGAGACCTGCCTCAATTCTAATTTGGAAGCGGTCAATATAAAGAACTTGTCTGATAATGATATTATGAAAGGTTTCCCTGAATTTTTATTCAAATAACAATCATCATAATGTAATGTTGAATGATAAGTTCATAATCAACTAGATACTATTTGTAAATGCCAACTAAGAAATTAAGTGTCCTAATCACACATTACAACCGACCAAAGGCTTTGCAAAAATGTTTGGAGGCGATTCTGAAGTTGAATTTTAATTGTCTAATAGAACTCGTTGTAAGTGATGATGGTAGCGAGCCTGAAAATTTGCGCGCCATTCAGCAATTGCAAATTGATCACTTAGTAACCACTTCAAAAAATCAAGGTCTCGCTTCAAATTTGAATAGAGGTATTAAAGCCTGTACAGGTGATTTTATTATGTATGTTCAAGAAGATTTTATCATTAAACCAGAAATTTTGAACGTTCTTCCTGAGAGTATGGATCTTATAAGTAATGGACAGTTGGATATGGTGAGATATAGAGCAAACTATGTTTTTCAACATCTAATTCCGGTAAGCCAGCATATATTCCGAATCCCAAGATTTTCCTTTAAGAATTTTAATATCAATACTTTTCAATATAGTGACAACCCATTTTTGACCACAAGATCTTTTTTTGAAAGTCTGGATTATTTTCTAGAAAACACAAGTGGTCCTTACGGAGAGACAGAGTTTGCCATTAGAGTGTTAAAGAGTAAGGCTAAAATTGGCATTGCAGATAAAAATTACTTTGCCGCAAATACTGAGTCCAGTTCGGTCATGGTCACAACACCTATAAAAAGGCACATCGGCTTTAAGCGTAAATTGAAAAGATTTGCAAGGGCTTTAAGACAGCATTTCGAGTGGCTACTCTATAATCCTAAAAAGCGAGGCTTAGTGACGTATAAGAATTCCCGTATTATAAATAATTAAATAAGTAATTTGAAGGTTGTTGTAAAAGAAGCGTTAAGCATATTGTTTTGAAATTTTTCAGTAAATAGAATCATGAATAAAAGAATTAGGGCAAAGTTAAAACGTGTAAAATATTATTTGCGAATTCTGAGTTACCGAATAGATAAAGCTAGAAGAAACTCTACAAAAAAAACAATCATAATTAACGGTTTTTGGAGAAGTGGAACGACATGGCTACAAAAAAAAGTGTGTGTCAGCGTCAATGGTAAATCTATATTCGAACCGTTCAGTCCTCATATTACTACCGATTCTTATTATTCCAATATTGGTGTAAAGAAATCCGATTTGTCAAATAATTTCCGTCATGCTTATATGCCGTTTTTTAACTCAAAAAGCATAACAAGGGATTTTGAGGCTTTTTTGTCTTCTGTGCTCAACGCAACAATTAAAGCACCTTATGCCAGGTTTCTTAGGTCGTCAATGTTAGCCTCTTTTAAAAAAACCGTTGTATGCAAATTTGTTAGAGGACATCTATTGTTGCCTTATATACTAGAGCAAAATCAAGGTGTCCCGATTATTCATATCTATAGAAATCCTAAAGCCGTAATATCTTCCATTGAAAGAAATAGATGGGGTTATTGGCTTGAAGATTTTTGTCTTAGTGAACATTTTCTCAATATTGAAGATGGAAGAAAAGCGTATTTTGAGAAACATGCAGCTTTAATTGCCAAATATGATCAATTGGATAGTCAGTCAAGAATTTGCGCACTATGGTGTCTCACCGAAGTCTATATCAATGATCACTGTATGAGTTACAAAAACTTCATGAAAGTCTCATATGAAAGTTTAGTTGAAAACGGTTTCAATGAGATTATTGGTTTCTTGTCTGGATTTGGACATAAATGGACAGACAATACTATAGAAAAGTCCAGTTCTAAAACTACCATAAAAAGTCGTGTTAATATGAGTAATAAGGAAAAGAGTAGCAGTTGGAGACAAGAGCTTAGTTTACAAACCCAAACTAAAATTGATGCCATTGTAACCGAATTTGGTTTAAACCTTAAGGATTATGAGTGATTTTAATTGATCTGAATTAAACTTAATGACGGTTCAATATATTTTTTTTGCTGTATGTACAGCCGCTTGTATTTGTTTGTAGCCTAAACATATTGGTAGAATTCGGGTTGAAATAAGTATTGCTCCTTCTTTAGTGGTCAATTAGTTTGCTTATCTTTGAAACCATAAAATAGTTACACTATAAATGCCAAGAATAACTTCATAATGCCAAGTTATGATGTTCCGTTGCTTAACAGAAGTTTTTATGATGAATTAACCAAAGTGTATTGAAGGATAAAAAGAAAATAGCTATTTATTCGGGAAGTATACCTAGTACTACATTTGTTGAACGGCTAATTTTAGCTTTGTCCAAAAATGGATGTGAAGTGTACTTGTTTGGACTTCAAAAGGGAAAAATCAAATACAATTCAAACATTTCTTCCTTTGCCTATAGAAACTCAAAAGTACACAAGGCGTGGTATTTGATGAAGTATACTTTTCTTCTGTTATGCTTTAAAGCCAATGACAAAAGAAAATTGGATACCATTCTGAAATCAAACTCCCAATATACCTTACTAGATAAAGTAAAATGCTACCCTGTACTGTGGCATAAACCAGATGTCTTTCATGTGCAATGGGCAAAAGGCGCCGAATATTGGTCATGGGTTCAGCAATTCAATATCAAGTACATTTTGAGTTTACGAGGAGCACATATTAATTATTCACCAATAGCAGACGAAGAATTGGCAGATTCCTATCGAAGATGTTTTCCAAGGGTAGATCGCTTTCATGCAGTTTCAAGGGCCATCAAAATTGAGGCCCAGAAATACGGAGCAGAACCTTCCAAAATAGATGTGGTATATAGTGGCTTGACTGTTAGTGACTTTGAAAATAAGATGAGCCCAAAATCATCATGCCTCAATATTGTTTCAGTTGGTAGGTCACACTGGATAAAGGGTTATCATTATGCTTTGGATGCATGTAAGGTGTTAAAGGATAGAGATGTTCAATTTACCTATACCATTGTTGGTGCCAAAGGGTATTTGGAACTCCTATATCAAATAAAGGACCTTGGACTGGAAAATCATGTAGTTTTATTAGATGCTTTGCCTATGGAAGAGGTAAAGAAAATGATACAAAAAGCCAATTTACTATTGTTGCCAAGTGTAATGGAAGGGATTGCTAATGTTGTTTTAGAGGCAATGGCATCAAAAACCCTTGTGCTTTCGACAAATTGTGGAGGAATGGAAGAAGTCATTGAGCATAAAGTAAATGGTTTTATCTGCCCAATTCGGGATAAAGATAAAATGGCCAACTGCCTAGAGGAAATTTCAAGATTATCTGATAGTGAACGCGAATTAATGGTGAATCGAGCCCTTGATACTATTGAAAACCAACATACCGAATTTGAAATGGTTGACAACATGATAGATTTGTATAAGAATGTACTAAATGAAGGGTGATATGGAAACCAAACGAATCGGACTAGTATTGTCAAATGTTCCGGGTTATTCAGAGACCTTCTTTAGGAATAAAATAAAGGGTCTTCAAAATAAAGGTTTTGAAGTCACCTTATTTGTAAATGAATGTGAACCAAGACAACACGCGTTTTTATGTGATGTGGTGGTTGCCCCAAATCTAAATATTTCAGCATTAAAGAAACTATTGACACTGGTTTCACTAATACTTAAGGCTTGTTTTGTTTATCCTAGAAAAAGCTATCGACTTTATAGCCTAGATAAAAAAGAAGGCCTTCCGTTCAAAACAATAATCAAACAGATATTGATAAACCAGCACTTATTTACCAAAGAATTGGATTGGTTACATTTTGGTTTTGGTATGCTGGCTGTCGGAAGGGAAAATATAGCCCAAGTTGTTGGTGCAAAAATGGCAGTCAGTTTTAGAGGATTCGATTTGTATTTGTCACCATTGAAGCACGACAATTGTTATGAGCGATTATTCAAAAAAGATGTAAAATATCATGTGCTCTCGCAAGAGATGAAAACGGATGTTATGCACTATAATGTTCCAGAACAACAAATAAAGGTCATCACTCCAGCCATTGATACTGGATTTTTTAATTCAACCAAAAAGTCAAGTCCTAGTGAGACCATTAGATTTTTAACTGTTGCCAGATTGCATTGGAAAAAGGGACTGGAATATACATTGGAAGCATTGTGGCATCTAAAGCAGAATGGTATTAAATTTCATTATACCATTATTGGTGAAGGTAGCGAATTTGAACGATTGAAATTTGCAACAGATCAAATGGATATAACTGAAGAAGTTACCTTTATGGGTAAGTTGCCACATGATGAAGTGAAAAAAATAATGGAGCAATCCGATATCTATTTGCAATATAGCATCCAAGAAGGTTTTTGTAATGCTGTGCTTGAAGCCCAGGCAATGGGATTGTTATGTGTTGTGTCTAACGCAGAGGGTTTGTCTGAAAACGTGTTGCACAATAAGACGGGTTGGGTTGTGCCAAAGCGCAATATATTAATGTTAAAGGATACTATAGAGGATATTATTGAAATGGCTGAGGAAAGCAAAGACCATATTCGTAGAACTGCTATGCAGCGTGTACGAGATGAGTTTCATATATTGCAACAACAGCAGGATTTTGTTTCATTTTATACGGTTTAAAACAATTGCAGTCACCCATTGGAAACAAAAACCACCTCAATTATGGATATATACATTCCCAACATAGATTTTGGAGACATCGACAAAAGGCATCTGTTCATAGCAACTAGGCCATTTTATATGGGATCAACTTGGGGCAATGACCAAAAACAAAAAAAAAAATGGGGAATATCCGACTATTATACTGATGATATAAATATCGCACAAGTAATGTTGTTGCCCAAGCCTATCAATTACTACAACAATAAAGAACTCGATGGTTTCAATTTAATGTGTAAAACTCATGGCATAAAAGGTTATGGTTATGTGATTGGAGATTATGGAAATGTATATAAGCACTTTGAGTATCTTAGTTATTTTAGGGTTGGAGGCTTTAAAAGGCAGCTGCCGCATAATAATATTGGCTTGCCTGTTGCCATATCCGATATTTACAAAAGCCTATATAAGGCCAATGCACTTGATATAAGAACTAAAGAGGATATTCCTATTATAGGTTTTTGTGGACACGCAAGCGATGCGATAAAAAAGCAGTTCAAGGATAAACTAGGTTTTATCAAGAAGAACATGTTCAGATTTTTCGAAAACCCATTTCGACAAGATTATGAACCTTTATTCGCTTCAGCCTATGAACGTTTTAAGCTGCTAAAAACATTAGAAGGGTCCACAAGTATTAAGACGAATTTCATTTATAGGGAGAACTACAGAGCTGGAGCTGTGACCAAACAATTACGGCTTCAGACCAATCGCGAATATTATGAAAACATGCGTCAATCTGATTATGTGCTTTGCGTAAGAGGAGCAGGTAATTTTTCTGTTCGTCTATATGAAACTCTTATGATGGGAAGAATTCCAGTATACATAGATACCGATGGTCTTTTGCCGTTTATTGATGATATCGATTGGAAACAACATATGGTTTGGGTGCCTTGGCACGATCGTCACAATATTACGCAACATGTCGTTGAGTTTCACCAATCCCTCACCCCAAAGGCCTTTAAACAGCTGCAGGAATCTAACAGAAAGCTATGGGAAACTTCGCTTTCCGTGGTTGGAATTTTTGATTTTATCAGAAAAAATTCAATAACTACTTAATATTTTTTATGTTATCCGTACTATTGTATTTTCTTAGCAAAATCAATGAAGTTTATGTTGATATCAGCTAAATTTGTATCGCAAAACTATTTTTATGACCTATTATGAGTTCATGCGTTGGATCACTTTCCCAATTATGCCTACACATTTGGTTACGGTAAGAAAGGATGTAAAACGACTGCTTAAACAGAATAAAAAAAACAAAAGAACAACAATTTTAGATGTTGGAGGTCGAAAATCGCCCTATACAATCAACCTTCCAGCAGATATAGTGCTTTTGGATGTTCCACAAGAAAGTGGCGATAAAGCAATGCTGAATTTAGGTTTTACAGAATCCTTGTTGAAAAATATCAAGAAGAAACGATCCAACATAACAGATGTTATTATTGAGGATATGACACAATCAACATTACCCGATGCTTCATACGAAGCTGTGGTATGTGTGGAGGTTATTGAGCACGTTCCAGAAGATGATTTATTTATCAAGAATGTCTCTAAGGTTATTGAAAAAGGTGGTTGGGCTTATTTTACAACACCTAATGGTGATTATATAAAAAATGAAGGGCCTAACAAAAATCCAGACCACGTGAGACATTATACAAGGGAAGGACTTTATAACTTGCTTCAAAAATATTTTGATAAAGTTGATGTGCACTATGCCGTTAAAGCAGGAAAGTATAGGGTTTGGGGTTTAAAAGGGTTTAGGATAACACGTCCTTTGTTGATATTCAGAACTTTGATAGGAAATTTTATTAACAGGTTTCAGTCAAGAGGTGTTGAAAATACACCCGTAAAAACGGCACATTTGGTTGCTGTAGTGTATAAATAAAGATAACAGCAACCAGTCAAGATCAATGATTTCTAATAAGAAAAAAGAATGAATTTAAAAAAAACCATAAGTGCACTGTCTAATGTTTTTAGAAGAGATACATTGAAATTTGAAGATGCTTATTTATGTGGCGTGCCTTTAAAGGTGATAAAACAAACCATTCGAAAAAACCCAGACCAAGATGATGCTTGGTGGTTCTACCTAGCCAAACACCATGATATTATCTTTGATGTTGGATGTAATGTTGGTTATACAGCCTTATTGGCTTTGATCCAAGATGCCAACAAGAAAATGGTACTTGTTGATCCTAACCCTAATGCACTACAAAAAGCTGCTGTTAATATCATATCCAACGGATTAGGAAGTAGAACCCAGTATATTGCGGCTTTTGTGGGTGACAAAATAGATGAGACGATAAAGTTTTATACCATTGGTTCAGGTGCTGCTGGTAGTATGTATGCTTCCCATGCCGAATCTGCTGCTTCGATTAATTCATGTATGGATGTCAAAACAGTCACATTAGATTATTTATACGAATTATATGGTATGAAGCCAGAATTGATAAAGATTGATGTAGAAGGAGCTGAAACATTGGTCATGGAATCTGCAAAGGTAATTGCCAAAGAATCCCAATGTAGCTTTTTTATTGAAATGCATACTGTTGAAAACCTTGGTATGGAAGGAGCTGCACAATTAATGTTGGATTGGTGCCAAGATGTAGGGTACAATGCTTGGTATCTCAAGTTAGGGGAGAAATTGGTAGAAGCTTCAACAGTCAAGCACAGAGGAAAATGCCATTTGTTGTTGTTGCCAAAGGAAAAGAGTTATCCTGAGTACTTAAAGGGTGTCGCTCAAAATAATCCGCTTCCAAATTCGATTTGATGCTTTTCTCCTTTTTGAAATATCTTCAGCCAACTCATTATTTTCAACTAAGGAAATTCAATAAGAAATCGGTGTTTCCTTGTGCCTATGAATTGCCAGAAGAAGTGATGTCTCAACTGAAACCTGATTCAAGATTTGTGTCTAAGCATGCCGTCGAGTATGATTTGTCATGGCAAAGCATTCAATGTGGATATATTGGTGACGTGGAGACTTATTCCGACTTTGAAACATTATCAGTTCAGGATAATTATCATTTTATCCGTAAGTATTTTCACAAAGCTTGGGTTGTATATGTGCTTTTGCTACGATTGTTTTCGTTGCGTAACCCTATTATAGAACTAAAGGCATTTTGGAAAACACGCCACATCGAACGACGTTCAATAGACACCTCAATACCATATAAATCTTGGTCAAACTTTGTACTAGAAAAAGATTGGAATCCACTGGTGAGTATTGTGATTCCAACACTGAATAGATATACTTTCCTCAAGGATGTATTGCATGACCTCGAACAACAGGATTATAATAATTTTGAAATCATTGTTGTTGACCAATCTGAACCATTTCAACCTTCATTTTATGAGGATTTTAATTTAAAGATTAATCTTCTACGACAAGAAGAAAAAGCATTGTGGTTGGCTAGAAATACAGCGATTAAAAATGCCAAGGGAGAGTTGATCGCACTTTCAGAAGACGATGTTCGTGTACAACCCGATTGGATATCTTCCCATTTAAAATGTCTCAGATATTTTGATGCCAAGGTTTCTGCAGGTGTATTTTATCCACAAGGACAGCAAATGCCCAAAACACGTTCTTTCTTTGCTGTAGCCTCACAGTTCGCTACAGGTAATGCTATGCTATACAGGCAAGTTTTTAAACAAGTCGGATTGTTCGATAGGCAATTTGAAAAACAAAGAATGGGAGATGGTGAGTTTGGATTACGATTGTTTTTAGAAGGCCTAAGGTGTGTGTCAAATCCTTATGCTTCTTGTGTTGACATAAAAGCTGGGACTGGTGGATTACGTGAAATGGGAAGTTGGGATGCGTTTAGAACGACCTCATTATGGGCTCCTAGACCTATACCGAGTGTTCTCTATTTTTTTAGGACTTATTTTGGGACAAAGGCTTCAAAACTAGCATTGTTACGCAATATCCCTCAATCAATTATTCCATATACGTTCAAAAAAAATAAGGCCATGCAACTAATAGGTGTGTTTTATTTGATACTGGTGTTACCCTTGGTATGTTATCAAGTAATGAAATCCTGGTCCTTGTCTACAAAAAAAATAAATAAAGGTCCATTAATAGATACATTATCTTGACCAAAACAGAACAGCATATCATCATTGTAACGTCTGAGTTTCCACCACAACCTGGAGGTATCGGAAATCATGCTTACAACTTGGCATTGTATTTAAGTAAAGCTGGATATATGGTTACGGTCATTGCAGACCAAAGATCAGAGTCTGGCAATGAAGAGGAAGAGTTCGATGCGTCATTACCTTTTTTGGTAAGCCGGATAAAACGCTATAATTGGAGGTTTAGAATGTATGTTGACAGAATCCTGAAAACTTTCAAAAACTTCAAAAAGGATGCGGTCGTCATTGCTACTGGTAAATTCTCGTTATGGAATGTAGCAAGCTGTAGTCTTTTCTACAGAAATAAGACACTTGCGGTTGTTCATGGTAGTGAAGTAAACTTCAAATCAACACTGTTAAAAAAATCCATCGATATTTCACTTAAACGTATGGATCATATTATTTCGGTCTCTAATTTCACCAAAAATTTTATATCTCATTTAGGAAGAGAAATCCATGTGATTCCAAATGGTATTGATATTACGAAATGGAAAATGGATGATTGCGATGCGATAAAGATTAAAGGTATTCCCTCTTTGACTACTGTAGGTCGTGTCAGTTCAAGAAAAGGACAGCTTAATGTTATTCGACACTTGCCACACTTGATAAAACAATTTCCAAAGTTGCATTACCATTGTATTGGGATACCAACTGAGGCCGAAGCATTTGCCAATACGGCAAGAACCCTTGGTGTTTCAGAGTTTATTACGTTCCACGGAAGTATTTCAGATGATAACTTAAAAAAACATCTAAACGAAACGGATATCTTTGTGATGTTGAGTTCAGAAACTGAAACAGGTGATGTGGAAGGATTTGGCATCGCTATTTTAGAAGCTAATTCATTGGGTGTTCCAGCTATTGGGAGTAAAGGGTGTGGTATTGAAGATGCTATAGATAACCATAATTCTGGGATTTTAATTGACGCTAATGATACAGAAGGATTCATTAATGCCATTGAACACATATTGGTTGAAAAGGAACGTTATAAGGAAGCCTCTAAATCTTGGGCTATACAACATTCTTGGAATGTTATCATTGAGCGGTATATTAATATAATTGATGCTTTATGAAACTTGCCATTATCTCACATACCGAACATTATAAAAGCAGCACAGGAGAAGTTGTAGGTTGGGGTCCAACAATAAGCGAGATCAATCACTTGATTGAAGAGTTTGATACGATTTATCATATCGCAATGCTGCATGATGAGCCACCACCATCAAGTGCGTTACCTTATACATCTGAAAGAATTAAGTTTGTGGCTTTACCGCCTTCAGGAGGACAGACAGTTGGAAGTAAGTTGCGTACCATAAAATTGGCACCAAAAATTATTTCAACAGTAAGGCAAACGTTAAAACAGGTTGATTTTTTTCAACTGCGTACACCCACTGGTATTGGCGTATATTTAATTCCCTATTTGACCTTTTTTTGCAAAAAGAAAGGATGGTATAAATATGCTGGAAACTGGAATCAGAAAAATCCACCTCTTGGATACAGGTTGCAGCGTTCAATGTTAAAAAAGCAATCAAGAAAGGTAACCATAAATGGGCATTGGAAAAATCAGCCTAAACAATGCTATTCTTTTGAAAATCCGTGTTTGACACTAAAAGACGTTGAAGAAGGACAAAAGGTTAGGCAAGCTAAGGAGGTGTCTGGACGACTTCAATTCTGTTATGTTGGTAGATTGGAAAAACCAAAAGGTGTAGAGCGCATTATAAAGGCTTTTAAGTTATTGTCATCAGAACAAAAACAACGTGTTGAGTGCGTCCATTTGGTTGGTGATGGATCAGAATATGAATATTTCAATACCTTGGCGCAAACGACTGGTGTCCCTTTTATCTTTCACGGTTTTTTGCCTCGAAGGCAAGTGTTTTCGATTTATGAAAAAAGCCATGTATTTGTGATGCCTACAACAGCATCAGAAGGGTTTCCAAAGGTCATTGCCGAAGCCATGAATTTTGGGTGTTTACCCATTGTCTCTAATATTTCCTCTATTGGACATTATATCAATCAAGACCAAAATGGGTATGTTTTAGAAGAAGTGACTTCCGAGGCATTATGTGTAGAACTAATAAAAGTACTCAGCCTTAAAATGAATGCGTATCGGCAAATGATGAACAATCAAGATGAGTTGTTGAATAAATTTACGTTTTCTTATTATAACAATAGAATTATAAATGAAATATTAAACCTATAATAAGTTCAATGATAAGAGCTTTGCGTACTATTGGCGATACTGCATGCAAAGGAGCTCAATGAACTTATGTTTTGTTAAAAATTGAAGGAAAAAAATGGTGAAGCGAAAATGTATTAAAATTGCCAAGTCTTTGAACTAAAAATGATTATGTTTGCGATGCAAATTACATCATCTGCTCAATGTTCTCACATTGAGGCAGTTTATTAGGCTGACAAAAAAAAAAAGTATATTTTAGTTGCCTTGATTAATATCAAAAAAACACATGAATTTTAAAAAATTACGTTGGACAGTTAAACGACATCCGTTCTTGTATATTGCTCGTTTTAAGCTGTTGTCTAAAAATTCTACTGTAGATGATATTGATGGATTTACATATAACAGTGTAAATAAGAAAAAGGATATTCCTGCTTATTTCCATAAAATCAATGAACTGATTTTCAAAGACGGAAAACCAGAGGATGAAATTGAAATCGTGAAACAAATCACAAAGTGGATGAGTGACAATATTAAGGGAGGAAGAGGTTTGAGTGAGCCTTCTGAAAAAGCCCTTAGAATGATGATTTCCGGTCAAGGTGGTGTTTGTAGTGATATGGTTCAGGTTTTTAATAATTTTTGTGTTATTAATGATGTTGAGGTAAGAGAATGGGGAGTGACCCGTGCTCCTTTTAATACTACTTTTGGTGGGCATTCTTTCAACGAAGTGTTTAGTGAAAAACTGAATAAATGGGTGCTCATAGATGTGTCTGCAAGCATAATGTTCTATCTAAAACATAATGAAGAACCACTTTCCGTAGTTGAATTGTACCAATTACTGAGGTCAGGAAAAGAAGTAGAGTTTAGGTCTTTTAATGAAGATCACATCATCTCTAAACCTAATGTAGAGAATAATTATTTTTATCCTGATATAGTTCCTTTTTTAGTCTGTAATTATTCAAATAAAACCTATGACTTCTTCCTGAAGTATTCTAGGCCTTATATTCCAGTTTTTATATCGCACTTTTTAGCATTTGTTTTACGCAGAAGTTATTATTATAAGTTTCCTTTGGATAATTATAAGGGTATTTTCGCTTAGACTGCCTATTCCATGTATTAGGTGTTTTTTAGCTTTATCTAAACGTTATACGACCATAAAATCTAGAAAACTAATTGAAGTATAATATCACATATGCGACCGCTGTTGCTCTACATTTCATGATAGGCATGGCGATCTATTTTGTCAAGGATTTGGCAAAAATATATTTCTTTGTCGCATTGTTGGTGTTTCTATTCCGTATTTTTAAGAGCCCTAGTGAGCTAAAAACGTACGAAGTCCTCAAGGCTTGTGCATATTTTGTTGGTGCTGAGGTGTTGTTGCGGATGACGAGAGGTGCAATATCCTATGAAGCGGGAAAATATGTGGTTATCCTTTTTTCGTTGATTGGTATGATATATAAAGGGATTTCGGGTAAAGGTTATCCTTATTTCGTTTACCTGATGCTGCTTATACCTTCTATTTTTGTGGCTTCTACAACATTAAGTTTCGATGCTAACTTTAGAACCAATATCGCTTTTGTATTGAGTGGTCCTGTTTGTTTAGGAATTGCCACATTATATTGCTATGATAAAAAAATAACACTTAAACAGTTGCATAATGTTCTCCTGTTAATGTTATTGCCTATAATAGCCCACACTACCTATGTTTTTTTCTATACGCCTAGTATTAGGGATACATTGTCAAATACGGCATCTAACTTGGCCGCTTCAGGTGGTTTTGGCCCAAATCAAGTTTCTATGATATTAGGGCTTGGTGCATTTATTGTAGCCACTCGTTTTTTTACACAATCATCATCCGTAAATTTAAAGGTGCTTAACCTTATTATCTTGGCACTCATTTCGTATAGAGCAGTGCTCACATTTAGTAGAGGTGGTGTCATTACGGCTTTCGCAGTCATACTTACATTTTTATATTTTTATTATGCACAAAGCTCGAGGGCCCAAAAGAATTCGATTATGTTTTCCTGTATGGTGCTTTTAGGATGCTTTATGATAACATGGTTTATTAGCTCTAGTCAAACTGATGGATACATTGATTTGAGATATGCCAATAAAGATCATTTGGGTAGGGATAAGGAAGATTTAACAACAGGTAGAGGAGATTTGTTTATGTATGAGATTAAAGGTTTTATTTCCAATCCATTTTTAGGAATAGGTTCGAGTAGGGCAAAGGATCAACGAATCGAGGTGGAAGGCCATGGAAATATTTCTCACAGTGAAGTTGGTCGATTACTTGGAGAACATGGTATTTTTGGAATCATCATTTTACTTATTCTAACGATCAAGCCTTTAGATTTTCGACATAGGCGAAAAAACAACTATTATTTTTATCCTTTTTTGGTCTTTTGGTTTCTTACCGTAAATCATGCCTCAATGCGAATCGCAGCACCATCATTTGTGTATGCTTTAGCACTTTTAAATGTAACCCATGAAAAGAATCCTGTACATAGGAAACAAATTAGAAAAGAAGAACAGTAACGTTTCCTATATTAGTGTTTTAGGGAGATTACTGGAAAATCAGGGATACATTGTTCACTATGCATCTAGTTATCACAATAAGCTTTATCGTGCATTACATATGATTTATAAGTTATGTCGATTACGTAAAAAGGTAGATGTCGTTTTGATCGATACCTATAGCACCCAAAACTTCTATTATGCCTTAATCATTAGTCAACTCTGCAGAGTGTTTAAACTGAAATATATTCCAATTTTACATGGAGGGAATTTACCATCAAGATTGGCATCCAATCCCAAAATGAGTAACATGGTATTCAAGCATGCAACTTATAATGTTTCACCTTCGGAATATTTAAAGAATACCTTTGAAGAATTTGGGTTTAATAATGTTACATACATCCCTAATACCATAGAAATCGAAAATTACCAACAACAAAAGAGAGATTTCAATACTCCGAAGCTCTTGTGGGTGCGATCATTTTCCAAAATTTATAATCCGAAGATGGCAATCAAGGTGTTTGAGTCGATTAAGGCACTTTATCCTAATGCCGAGCTGTGTATGGTAGGACCTGATAGTGATGGTACGTTATTGGAAACAAAAGAGTTAGCACAATACCTGAACCTTAATGTGAGTTTTACAGGTAAGCTTACAAAGGACGAATGGATAGCACTTTCTATTCAGTATAATATATTTATAAACACAACCAACTTTGATAATACGCCTTTGAGTGTTATTGAAGCTATGGCACTAGGCTTACCTATTGTTTCCACCAATGTAGGAGGTATGCCTTATTTGGTGGAGCACAATAGAGATGGCTTTTTGGTCTCGCCCAATCAAGTCGGTGAAATGACCAAGGCCATTTGCCATATCATGGAGCATCCAGAGAATAGGGAAAATATGATAAGGAAGGCTCGATCTAAAGTGGAGCAATTCGATTGGATAAATGTAAAAACATTATGGACAGAGATATTAGAGCAAGATAATTCATAGAATTTAACATAACTTTATATATTTACAGCAACCGATGTTTTTCTGAATGGCACATAAGAAAAAAGACATACATTTTGAGGTATCCGAACGGAAGATTCTTTTACGTATTCTCGATATCGTAATGGTAATCACGGGTTTGTATGTTCTGCAAATGAGTATTCCTGATTACGATTATCTAATTATCAGTAGTACCAATACTGTTCAAATCTTAGTACTAATGTGTTACATCGCTATTTTCGGGTCTATCTTTGAAATTTATGACCTTAGGCAGTCCAGTAAGCTTGATGTAACCTTCAAGAATATCGTATTAACGGCTTCGACAACAGTTTTATTTTATCTTTTTACTCCTGTATTGACGCCTTTTTTACCTGAACAACGTCTACAAATCCTATACTTCTTTTTAACTCTCGTTATAGCTATTTTTATGTGGCGATGGGCCTATGTGACTTTTATATCGGTTCCTAGGTTCCATAAGAAAGTGTTGGTGGTTGGCGAAATTTCAAATATTGAAAGTATTGTTAAACCACTGAATCAATCAGACCCTTATTATAAAATAATTGGATTTATAAACTCTGAACCAGATGCCCAATCGTTAGTTAAGTTCAAGGGACTCAAAGAATTCCGTCCTGATGAACTATTGGATATCGTCAAAAAGGAAAAGATATCTGAAGTTTTGGTGGCGAGCTATGATTCTGAAAACATTGCACCGCAAGTCTATCACGACTTGATCTATTTGTTAGACCAAGGATTTTCCATTCGTGAATATACTCAGGTGTACGAAGAGGTCACAAGCCGTGTGCCTATTCAGTTTGTCGGTAAGGAGTTTTACAGGTACTTTCCGTTTAGTAGAAGTAATCAAAACACAGTATATTTATTCTTTCAACGAACGTTCGATATTGTTTTTTCTATTATTGGATTGCTTTTTTGCTTGATTATCTTGCCGTTTGTTGCCTTCGGAAATGCGATTGCCAATAAAGGGCCTTTATTTTACACTCAAGATCGGGTAGGTAGAAATGGGAAGCTTTTCAAGATTGTTAAGCTTCGTAGTATGGTTGTAAATGCCGAAAAAGGAGGTGCGAAATGGGCAGAGAAAAATGATGTTAGGATTACCACATTTGGAAAATTCTTAAGGCGAACTCGATTGGATGAAGTGCCACAGTTTTTCAATGTGCTCGTTGGTGAGATGAGCATAATTGGTCCTCGTCCAGAACGCCCATTTTTTGTTAATGAACTCGCAAAAGTCATCCCTTTTTATGAGACACGTCATATCATCAAACCAGGTCTTACAGGATGGGCTCAGGTAAAAACACAATATGGTGCATCAGTCGATGAAAGTCTGATTAAGCTGCAGTACGATTTATACTACATCAAACATCGCAGTGTTTTTTTAGATCTCAATATTATTGTAAAAACCTTGAGTACTATTCTCTATTACAGAGGACAATAATTTTGAGTAGTTGGTGAGCTAGTGAAAGAGGAATTTTTTAAGTTCTTCACTAAATCTTCCTTTTAGGCCTCCGGAAAAATCCAATCAAAAACATAAATAGTAACACAAACAAGCTAATACGAGCAATATAATCGCCTGCCTTAACATAAAAAGTAACTTTATCATTGGTCGTCAGTTGTCCAGCTAATGCACCTTTCTCATTGTAATCAAGGCGTTGGATAATATCTCCTCTAGCATTAATAAACGCTGAGATACCTGTATTGGCACTTCTTGCAATATCCCGACGCGTTTCTATGGCACGTAATCTGGCATAACTTAAATGTTGCTTATGACCTTGGGTGGTATTCCACCAAGCATCGTTGGTGATTATCGCTAAAAAATTGGCATCATTCCGAACGTATCCTGTAACAAATTCGCCATAAACGGACTCATAACAGATAATGGGTCCAACTTTATATTCGGAATTTGAAGAGGTAAAAACACTTCTGTCATCTTGTGTTGTTTTCATGGCAACCGTACCTCCAAGATCAATCATAATATCCCCTAAAATGGGTTTTAATAGGTCTTGATACGGAAAATTTTCAATGCCTACGACCAATTTAGATTTATTGTACTGTTGAACAGCACCAGTGGCATTAAGCATGATGGCAGAATTATAGTCGTCATACCAAGTTGTGGCATTATACTGATTGGTTTCTGAACGCACCTTCGACGGGTCATGAAACACATCAATAAATGAAATGCCTGTCAATAGATTTACATTTGGATGTTGATCAATAAAACGCTGTAACCTACGTTTTAGCAACGCGTTTTTAAACTTCGGAAGTCGCGTGTTTTCAGCAAAAAATGTTTCAGGTGTGATTATGAAATCTATGGAGTCTGTTAGTTTTGAATTTGATAATTCGAACATAAGTTCTGAAAACTTCATATTGGTCATATTATATTTTTCAGAATAAGGATCGATATTTGGTTGGAGTACCATAAGATTAACAGGCTTTCCGTCGTGTTCATAATTCTTGTACATCATTAATGAAATAAACACAGGGATTCCAATAATCGCGACACACTTAAGTACTAAAGGTTTTAAAACCACTTTAATTTGATCTTTTTCTACCTTCATCAAGGATTTGAAAATCAAAATGTTCAATAGCCAAACCCAAAGTGTACCACCAAACGTTCCAGTGAATTCATACCATTGGATCCAGGTGTAATATTCAGAAAACGCATTGCCGAGATTTAGCCATGGCCATGAAAACTCCCATACTAAATGTAGCTTTTCAAAACTAATCCAAAGCACTACAAGAAACAATAGACTGCGATTTTGGGACTGTCGCTTGGCATATTTGTGGTAGAGGAGAAATACAGTTGCCATTAATGCAGAATTTACCAAAATAGCAAAACTTGCGCCAAATACATCAGCAAAACGTAACCAATTGGTGGTGATAAGGTTCCATAGGAAAAATGAAAGATAGGAATAGCCAAAAACCTTAAGTGATTTACGTTTGGTTTCTGAAGATCGCAGCTGCAGTTCGACCATGAGCAACGGTACAAATGCAAAGAATAAAATTGGAGGAAACCCGTAAGTAGGCCATCCAAAGGCCAAAAGCAATCCTGAAAGTAAGGCGAGTAAGATTCGGTTCACTCGAATAATGAGATTTAATGTACTCTAAGTGCAATTTGAAACTCAGAGGTATGGCTTTTTTAAAAATTCGAGGACTTTCCTCAGGTATAATTCATTATCTAAAGATACTAAAATCGAGCTTCAATGAAAATACGTTGGAGTACAAGGCAACACTTTGGTCACCAATATCGGTAAACGCATAGTCTATTTGGATTCCTCTGTATTTAAATCCGAGACCAAGACTTGGTTGAAAGCTCAAGTCTTCAGAATTATCGATTTGTAGTTCATTTTGAAAATTCCCTACTCCAGCTCTCAAAAACACAAGGTCAGTATAGCCAAATTCCAATCCCAATGCAGGATTGATACTGGCAAAGGAAGTGGATATAATATCATTGTTTTGCTCAAATCTCACATTGAGATCAAATGAAGTAAGCAAAGAATAATCATATCTAAAAACAAATTTCTTTGATAGTCCAATTTGTAACTTTGGAATGGTTAACTCGGTATCCTCAGGAACTGTTTGGTTTTGTCCTTCAATAGCATTTTGGATATTTGCCAATTTCTCATCGTCAAACGACCATGCGTTAAACGTTGTTGTAATGTCTCGAGCCATTAGGCCGAACTTCCATGAGTTCTTGGTTTCGAACTGAATTCCTGCATCAAGACCAAAACCCCAAGAATTGGCAAAATCACCAATAATACGTCTAACAACTTTAGCATTGATACCATAACTGAAGCCGTCTAAGGGAAGCCGTCTCGCGTACGAAAATGTGAGCGCATAATCTGCAGTTGAAAACAAACTCACACGATCATAATTGATGTTTCCTTGATCATCAATAAGTTGTGTGGTGTCTAAAATATCGTCTACTCCAAATCTAATTAGGGAAATGGCTACCGTGCTTCGGTCATCTAAAGGCTTGGCAAACGCAATGTAATTGTAGTTGGCAATATTGGCAAAATAATTAGAGTGTAGCAGTGCCAATTCATTATCTTCAAGATTAACCAGGCCTGCAGGATTCCAATATCCAGAATTGACATCAGCGGTGTGTGAAACGACACTATTGCTCATGCCAAGAGCAGCAGCATCCACACCAATATTCAAAAACTCGTTGGAATATTTAGTCTGTGCAACACTACAAAAAGTCAGCAAAAAAGCGACAATGGGTAGATACGTTTTCAATAGCAAAAAATTTTTACAAAGATGCACAATATTTTTATTCTGTTACAACATATAAAAGCAGAATATACTCAGTGATTACAACTGAGAATCTCTTTAGATATTGTACTCCACTTGCAATAGTCGTAAATAGTTTGCTATTTTTACACAAATCTTATACATGTCGGTAAAGAAGTACATTCCTAATTTTGTGACCCTACTCAATTTATTCTGCGGAAGTATTGCTGTTATCTTTGCAGTTCACAATCATTTTGTGGCGGCTTCGGTCTTTGTGTTTCTAGGGATATTCTTTGATTTTTTTGATGGATTATTAGCACGAACACTTAAGGTGCAAAGTCCGCTTGGTGTACAATTGGATTCTTTAGCCGATATGGTAACAAGTGGTTTGGTACCTGGAATTGTCATGTTCAAGCTTTTGGCAATAAGTACCAATGTGCCAGAATTTGTGACCAAAAATAATTGGAATTCCACATTCAATTTTGAAAGTCTTAATGTTTCATCCGTTGCACTCATAGGCCTGTGTATCACGCTGGCTTCTGCATATCGTTTGGCGAAATTTAATGTTGACGAAGATCAGCAAGGTTATTTTAAAGGATTACCGACACCAGCTAACGCTTTGTTGATTTTATCCTTACCCTTAATAATAGAATTTCAAAATAGCAGTTTAGCGACATCCTTAATACTCAATCCTTGGTTTTTGATTGGGTTTACCATATTGAGTTGTTATATGCTGAATTCAGGTATAAAACTTTTTGCCTTGAAGTTTAAGGACTTCAGTTTTGCCAACAATGTATTCAAATACATTCTCTTGACGGCTGCGATTATTCTGTTGATTTGCTTTCAGTTCATAGCCATACCAATTATAATTCTGTTATATATTATTTTATCCTTAATTAAATCATAGACTACGATGTTAGAAGTCATTTTTACTTTGTTAATGCTTGTCATGTTACAAGCAGTACTAGGGTTCGACAACCTACTTTATATTTCACTCGAATCAAAAAAAGCACCTGTCACAGACCAAAAGCGTGTTCGGAAAGTAGGTATTTTGATCGCTATTGTACTGCGAATTGTGTTGTTGTTTGTCTTGGTTTCCATTATCGATTTTTTTCAGGAACCGTTTTCATGGCTTACAGGAAAGATTGGTGATGTGCTTGATTTTGCGTTTAATGGTCACAGCTTGATCGTTTTGGCTGGTGGAGCATTCATCATTTATACCGCTATCAAGGAAATTTGGCATATGATAGGCAAGGCTGACCTTCATGAAGCGGTTGATGACGAAGGTAAAGGCAAAAAATCCTCAAATGCAGTAATTGCCAGTATTGTGCTCATGAACTTAGTGTTTTCTTTTGATTCCATTCTAGCCGCAATTGGATTGACCAGTGATATAGAAAATGCAACAACGGCATTTATCGTCATGGCAATTGCCATTGTATTAAGTGGTATCTTAATGTTGGTATTGGCAGATAAAATTTCGGTATTCTTGGCAAAAAATAGAATGTACGAAGTCCTTGGATTGTTCATTTTATTTATTGTAGGGATTATGTTGGTCACTGAAGGAGGACATTTGGCCCACATTAAGATTTTTGGCAATGAAATTGTACCAATGAGCAAAACGACCTTCTATTTTGTTATTGTCATTTTGGTTGTGACCGATATTGTTCAAGGTCGATACCAAAAGAAATTGATCGCTGAAAACAGCAAATCTAAAAACCAATCTGTTTAATTCGATGCAAATATGACACAACTTAGATTCTTTGTTAAGGATGTCAGGCGAATGCTAGGAAAACGAAAAATTAGGGTTTTGCATGTTTGGTTAGGTCGTTGTTTTTGGGGTGTTTTTATGTATAGGTTTGAACGAAGTCTGTATCTTTTAGTAGGTAAGAGCTATGGAATTATTAGAGTACCTTTCATTCCATTGCTGAACCTGTTAAATATGTATTCAAATATTGATATTCATTACAAAGCCAAGATCGAAGGCGGTTTGATAATTTTGCACCCATCAGTAGGTTGTGTCGTTTCTGGACAGGTAAGTATCGGAAAAAACCTAACGTTGACTGGTGGAAATGTCATCGGAATTAAAAAAAGTTCGGAACAAGTATTTGTAATAGGGGATAATTGTACTTTAGGTGCTAATGCTACGGTAATTGGACCACTGCAACTTGCAGATGGTATTGTTATTGGTGCATCGGCTTGCGTTACCAAAAGTTTTTTAGATGAAGGCTCTGTATTGGTAGGTGTTCCCGCTAAGGTTTGGCAGACAACGTAATATTCTTGAAATTAAAATTCCAATTTCTTTTTGCGCAACTCAAAGTTTTGGCCCAAATACACTTTTCTTACCATATCATCACTTGCCAAATCCTCAGGAATTCCAGCTTTAAGAATACTTCCTTCGAACATTAAATAGGTTCGGTCGGTTATGGCCAAGGTCTCCTGTACATTGTGATCCGTAATAAGAATACCAATATTTTTCTTTTTTAATTGGGCTACAATGCGCTGAATATCTTCCACAGCAACAGGATCTACACCTGCAAAAGGTTCGTCTAGGAGAATAAAATCTGGATCGGTTGCTAAGGCACGAGCAATTTCAGTACGTCGACGTTCACCACCAGACAATAAATCACCTCTATTTTTTCGAATATGCCCTAAACTAAATTCTTCAATCAAGGATTCCATTTTGTCTTTTTGAGCGGCTTTACTCAATTTTGTCATTTGAAGTACACTCAAAATGTTATCCTCAATACTCAGTTTCCTAAAGACAGATGCCTCTTGTGCCAAATAGCCAATGCCATTTTGTGCGCGTTTGTACATCGGGAAGTTTGTGATTTCGGTATTATCCAAAAAAATGTTGCCACCATTGGGTTTAATTAATCCAACAATCATATAAAACGATGTTGTTTTTCCGGCACCATTAGGTCCTAAGAGTCCAACAATCTCACCTTGGTTGACTTCCAAGGAGACATCCTTCACAACTTTTCGACCGTTGTAGGACTTCATCAGATTATCTGCTCTTAGTTTTTTCATTATTGCAAATGATTTTGGCGAAAATAGGGATTTCAATAATTCCCGCGTTTCAGTTTATTAAAAGTTTAACGCCTAGGGTTTAATGGTTTTCAGGTTGGGCTTCCAAAGCATCCCAATATTCATAAGCTTTTCGTAAATGTGGAATCACTATGGTGCCACCAACTAAAGTTGCGATGCTTAAGGCTTCGACGACTTCCGCTTTACGCAATCCAGCTTCATGACTTGATTGTAAATGGTACTTAATACAGTCGTCACAACGTAACACCGTAGATGCGACCAAACCGAGAAGTTCCTTTGTTTTCTTATCCAGAGCGCCTTCCGCAAAGGCATTGGTGTCCAAATTGAAAATACGCTTGATGACCTTATTATTGTCTTCGAGAATGGCGTCGTTCATTTTGGAACGATAAGCATTGAATTCGGAAACGATATCTGACATATTAGGCTGCTTTTTTAGTTTTTGCTTTTCGTTTTTGGCCTCTCACCACAATTTTAGATATAAATATACTGACTTGGTATAGAATCAGAATAGGTATGGCAACGATAATTTGACTGGCTAAATCTGGAGGCGTAATAATTGCTGAAAGGATTAATACAAAGACTAAGGCAAATTTGCGATATTTCTTCATGATTTGTGGAGTTACCACACCAACCTTTGTTAAAAAATATACAATTATAGGAAGTTCAAACACAAGACCTGATGCCAAACTCGATGAGCGTACCAAGGCAATGTACGAACTGATGTCAAATTCATTTGAAATTTCTGCACTTACACTATAGTTGGCCAAGAAATTAATCGATAAGGGCACCACGATGAAGTAACCAAACAGTACACCAATAAAGAACAATAATGAAGTAGTAAAAATAAAACCCTTCGAATATTTACGTTCGTTTTTGTGTAAGCCAGGACTTATAAAGCTCCAAAGTTGATAGATTACATAGGGAAAAGCAAGAACTAGACCTGAATAAATGGATGTCCATATATCTGCTGAAAATTGACCAGCCATGGTTCTACTTTGAATCCTGAATGGAAATTCAGTAGCACAAAAAGTAGTGTCTTTTATACCTATAAATTCGGAAGCCTTGCATAGCCATTTGTAGGTTGGAAAATCCATGCGCTTGGGTGCAAAAATAATATGTTCAAAAATGAAATTACTGAATATAAATGCAATGGTAGCACAGATTAATACAGAAATTGAAATCCGAATCAAATGCCATCTCAAATCTTCGAGATGGTCTAAAAACGACATTTCGTTAGGATTGGATGTTGCCATTATAGGATACCTTCTTTAATTAAGTCATGAATATGGATAACACCTGCATACGCACCATTTTTTTCTACCAGTAATTGAGAAATCCCATGTGTTTCCATAAGTTCCATGGCATCTATGGCCATAGCGTCTTCATCAATGCGTTTTGGGTTGCTGCTCATTATATCTTTTGCAGTCAAATGAATGAAGGCATCATTCTTTGTCAACATACGACGTAGGTCACCATCTGTTATGATACCAGCAATTTTACGGTTGTCCACTACAGCCGTTACACCAAGCATTTTCTCTGAAATTTCCACAATAACATCCTTGGCACTTGTATTAAGCTCAACTTGAGGTTTTTCATTTACTGAAGACAAATCACTAACACGCAGATACAAACGTTTTCCCAGTGCACCACCAGGATGATACTTAGCAAAATCCTTACTCGAAAACCCACGAAGCTCTAACAAACAAACAGCAAGTGCATCACCTATTACCAATTGAGCAGTGGTGCTTGTGGTGGGTGCTAAATTATTGGGACAAGCTTCTTGTTCGACATAAGCATTCAATACAAAGTCAGCCTGTTGAGCCAAAAAGGATTTGCTATTTCCAGTTATGGCTATCATTTTGTTTTTCGCATTTTTGATCAAAGGTACAAGTACTTTTATTTCAGGCGTGTTTCCGCTTTTAGAAATACAAATAACGA
This sequence comes from Bacteroidia bacterium, assembly GCA_030432635.1. Taxonomy (GTDB): domain Bacteria; phylum Bacteroidota; class Bacteroidia; order Flavobacteriales; family Flavobacteriaceae; genus Psychroserpens. The sequence goes on from JAUIMB010000006.1 coordinate 169,938, forward strand.
CGTCATCCTCTAAAATTAATCCTAAGTCACCATGAATGGCATCTGCCGCATGCATAAACACCGAAGGCGTACCAGTCGAATTAAGTGTAGCCACAATTTTGTTGGCAATAATCGCACTCTTACCAATACCAGTTATTACGACACGACCCTTTGAGTTGTATATCAAAGTGACTGCATTGGCAAAGTCGTCGGTTAATAAATGGCTAAGATTGGCTATCGCATCACGCTCTAAATCAATGGTTTTTCTTGCCGTTTCAAGAATGGCTTTTGTACTGTTCAAAACTTAACTTTTATGAGTTTGATGGGTTTAACAGAAATTGTTATCTTTAGGTTTATGCAAATGTATCAAAAATACCAATAGGGATTAATGAGTATTAAAGAAATCGACATACATTCTGCACTTAAACAATACTTCGGTTTTTCAAAATTCAAAGGACTTCAGGAAAGCGTAATTAAAAGTGTTGTAGCTGGTGAGGATGTATTTGTTATTATGCCCACAGGAGGAGGTAAATCGTTATGTTATCAACTTCCAGCGTTAATAAAAGAAGGCACAGCAATTATAGTATCTCCATTAATTGCCTTAATGAAAAATCAAGTGGATGCCATAAGAGGCGTCTCTAACGAAGAAGGCGTTGCGCATGTCTTAAATTCTTCATTGAATAAAACCGAAGTTAAACAGGTAAAGGAAGATATTACCAACGGTGTCACAAAACTCCTTTATGTTGCTCCAGAGTCGTTAACAAAGGATGAGCACGTCGATTTTTTACGTACAGTGAAAATATCGTTCATGGCTGTTGATGAGGCACACTGTATTAGTGAATGGGGACATGATTTTAGGCCAGAATATAGAAACCTTCGGCATATCATCAAGCGTATTGGCGATAATATTCCAATTATTGGTTTAACAGCCACAGCAACACCAAAGGTTCAGGAAGATATTTTAAAAAGTTTGGACATTCAAGATGCCAAAACATTTAAGGCTTCATTTAACAGGCCGAATTTGTATTATGAAATTCGACCAAAAACTAAAAATGTAGATGCAGATATCATTCGATTTGTTAAAAAGAATGAAGGTAAATCTGGAATCGTTTACTGTTTGAGCAGAAAGCGTGTCGAAGAGCTTGCACAAGTCCTTCAGGTTAATGGCATAAACGCAGTTCCATACCATGCTGGATTGGATCCAAAAACCAGAGTGAAACATCAGGATATGTTCCTAATGGAAGATTGTGATGTCGTGGTGGCCACCATTGCTTTCGGAATGGGAATTGATAAGCCTGACGTTCGGTTTGTCATTCATCACGATATTCCCAAAAGTATCGAAAGCTATTATCAGGAAACAGGACGTGCTGGACGAGATGGTGGAGAAGGCCATTGTTTGGCTTTTTATGCGTATAAGGATATTGAAAAACTTGAAAAGTTCATGTCTGGAAAACCTGTCGCCGAACAAGAAATTGGTCATGCTTTATTGCAGGAAGTGGTTGCTTTTGCTGAAACTTCAGTATCACGTCGTAAGTTCATTCTTCATTATTTTGGTGAGGAATTTGACAATGCTACAGGAGAAGGAGGTGATATGGATGACAATGTGCGTAATCCTAAAAAGCGACATGAGGCTGAAGCTGAGGTGAAAATCTTATTGGAAACGGTCGAAAAGACCAAGCAGAAGTATAAATCGAAAGATTTGGTACAAGTTCTTATTGGTAAAACCAATGCTCTTATCTCATCCCACAAAACAGATACCTTGCCATTCTTCGGAATTGGAAAGCACAAGGATAAACGTTATTGGATGGCTTTGATCCGTCAGGTATTGGTTGCGGGTTATTTGAAAAAAGATATCGAAACCTATGGTGTTTTGAGGTTGACAGATAGTGGTCGTCAATTCCTTAAATCTTCTAGCTCATTTATGATGACCGAAGATCATGTTTTTGATGTTGATACTGATGATGGCATTATTACGGCTGCAAAAGGTGGAGGAGGAGTAGCAGACGAAACGTTGATGAAAATGCTTAGAGAGTTACGAAAACGAAATGCAAAGAAATTAGGGGTACCACCTTTTGTGATTTTCCAAGATCCTTCTCTTGAAGATATGGCCTTAAAATATCCTATCACTCTAGATGAGCTTAGCAATGTTCATGGCGTAGGCGATGGAAAGTCCAAAAAATATGGTAAGGACTTCGTCGAGCTAATAGCTCAATATGTTGAAGACAACGATATAGATAGACCTGATGATTTCGTGGTGAAGAGTACTGGTTCCAATTCTGCAATTAAGCTCTATATCATTCAAAATGTGGATCGAAAGTTGCCACTAACGGACATTGCCTCGTCTAAAGGCATGAGTATGTCCGATTTTATAAAGGAAATGGAAGCCATAGTCTATTCGGGTACCAAACTCAATATTGATTATTGGTTGGATGATATTCTTGATGAAGATCAACAAGAGGAAATCCATGACTATTTTATGGAATCTGAAACTGATAAAATCTCTGAAGCCGTCGAAGAATTTGAAGGCGATTATGAAGATGAAGAGCTACGTTTGTATAGAATAAAGTTTATTAGCGAAGTGGCCAATTAATTTTATATCTATCGTTTTACTTATCTTTTTAGTTGTTTCCTTTAGTTGAAAATACTATTTCATTCTTTTTACATGTAAGAACTACCTCGTTGATTTGATGACGATCAAGTTTTTTTGCATCTTTTTCCTCAATCTGAAAATCGATTTTAGTAATCCAACGTCCTTTGACATCAGTAGGATCTGATTCGAATTCGACAGAATCCGACCTTAGTTCTAATTTAAAATCATGTCCATCAATTTTCAGTTGCGCACCTTTTTTTGTTTTTATTTTAAATGTGCCAACGACTACGGTTTGGAAAAAATAATAACCTCCTAATTCATTCAATCCAGCATATAGGACATTCTCATCAGAATATGCCAAAGGTTCATGGTCTGAAATATCCGAAATGATAGCCTCAATGCTATCATTGATTTTGCTTGTTTTTGTGTTTTTTGACTGTCCGAAGGCGGATTTCAACTTACTGATAAAGCTCATATAAAAAGTTTCGACAAAAATAAATGAATAAAGTGATTGGACAAATACCATAATTATCTTTAGTGGTTAACGAACGTTGATTCCAAATAGATCATTTCCAATTTAAAAATCCTAAATCATTGTGTATCTTTGCACCTCAATTTAAAAAGACAATTATGCAAGACGGTTTATACGCAAAATTCAACACAACCAAAGGTGAGATTTTAGTGGCTTTGGAATACAAAAAAACACCAGGAACGGTTGGTAACTTTGTAGCTTTGGCTGAAGGAAATCTAGAAAATTCTGTCAAACCTCAAGGAACACCATATTATAACGGTTTGAAGTTTCACCGTGTGATTTCAGATTTTATGATACAAGGTGGTTGTCCTCTTGGGACAGGAACAGGAAATCCTGGATATAAATTTGACGATGAATTTCATCCTGATTTGAAGCATGATGGACCAGGCGTATTATCAATGGCGAATTCTGGACCAGGTACTAATGGTAGTCAATTTTTCATTACCCATGTCGAAACACCTTGGTTGGATAACAATCATACTGTTTTTGGAAAGGTTACCGAAGGACAAGATATAGTGGATGCCATTGCACAAGGTGACGAAATCGAAACCTTGGAAATCGTAAGACAAGGAACTGAAGCAGAAAACTTTAATGCTGTTGAAGCATTTAGAACCTTTGAAGGTGCAAGGGAAAAGCGAATTGCTGCAGAACGTGAAGCCGCAAAAGCAGAATTGGATAAGCTTGCTGCTGGTTTTGAGGAGACCAAAAGCGGTTTGCGTTATCAAATCATTCAAAAGGGAAATGGTAAAGCTGCTGAAGCTGGAAAAATGGTTTCAGTTCATTATAAAGGTCAGTTGGCTGATGGAACCGTTTTCGATTCATCCTACAAAAGAAATGCACCTTTAGATTTTCAAGTTGGCGTTGGTCAGGTCATTCCAGGATGGGATGAAGGCATTTGCCTGCTGAATGTTGGTGACAAGGCACGCCTCGTCATTCCTAGTGATTTGGGTTATGGTTCTGCAGGAGCTGGAGGTGTGATACCACCAAATGCCACATTGGTTTTCGACGTAGAACTCATGGATGTGAAGTAAAAAGTGTGAATTGCACTTGTGTTATTGATGGTCTGAGTTTTAACAGATTTGGTTTTCGTTTTAGGCACAGACTGAGATAACATCTATTTTTGATATAATTTAAAAGCATCATTGAAAAATGGTGCTTTTTTATGCCAATTTGGCTAATTGTCTTTGTAGGTTAAATTAACAATCAGTTCGGCCGTGTTCTTATTGAAGGTGACCTTGTAAGTGGAATTTATGTTGTCATTTTCCTTGAGGTATAAATGATCAACACGTTTAAAGCCATTCCGAATCACATATTGGTTTAAATCTACGTGTTCCGCATCAACAATAAACTTTGAAATTTTTGTATTGTCTGTACAAGTACAGTTGGTTGAAATGACTTTTGGAATGTTCACACCTGTCCTTAATTCGATATTATCAATATTATAAAATTGGCACGATCTCACATTAAAGATATAACGTCCGAAAAGATGGACACCTCCAACGAAAAGCGCCACGCATAAACAAAGTAATGCCAATCCAATAAGTGCGTGTTTCATGTGTCGAAAGAGACGCTTAGTTGCTAAAGGTAACGTACATTCAAAGTGGATTATTATATTTAATGGAGTGCATTTACAATTCATCACCATAAATTTACAATTCGGTAGGTCTCTTTTTTAAATAGTGTATTTCCACATGATATTTGTACCATCATTATACTAACAATCATATCAAAACAAACCACCATGCAGACTTTAATTAAAATCGTAATCATTCTTATATTAGGGCATGTGCTTCAGGCGCAGACTAATTCTGAATTATCCATTACCGTAAAAATCAATAATTTGGATAGTAACAACGGAAGAGTATTCATAGCACTCTATAATTCCCAAGCCTCTTTTTTGGATTCGGCATTTAAAGCGACTGCAAAGAAAGTAGTGAACAATAGTTGTGAAGTGACCTTTGAAAATATTGAAAAAGGAGAATATGCCATTTCCTTGTTTCACGATGAAAATGACAACGGAAAAATGGATTCAAATGCCTTTGGTATTCCAAGTGAAGATTATGGTTGCTCCAATAATGCTAAAGGATTTATGGGTCCACCAAAATGGGAAGATGCCAAATTTGAAGTCAAAAATGAACCAGTAATACAAATTATAACACTTTAATTATATCACTATGAAACATCTAATGATCATTGCGCTATTGTGCGTATCGGGAGCGATAAACGCTCAGACGAACTTTGAGAAAGGAATGAAAAAAGCATTTGAGCTCTGGGAAAATAATAAGATGGACGAAGCCGAAAATATGTTCGAGCGTATTTCCAAAGCTGAAACCGATGAGTGGTTGCCACATTATTATATTGCTCAAATCAATAGTCTGAAAAGCTGGAATGAAAAAGACGAAAGCGTCTTGAAAGCGCAGCTGGATAAGGCGCAAGAACATATTAATAGTGCAATGGCCATCAGTAAGGATAATCCTGAAATTATAGTCATTCAAGCTCATGTATTGACCAATTGGGTAGCCTTTGATGGCATGACTTATGGAATGAAATACTCTGGAAAAATTACAGAATTGTACAGCAAGGCCGAAAATTTGGCACCTAAAAACCCACGAGTGGTATTTAGTAAGGCTGAATGGGGAATGGGAAGCGCAAAGTACTTTGGTCAGGATACAGCACCTTATTGTGATACCATCGAAAAATCCATAGAACTTTTCGCTAACTTTAAACCAGAAAGTGAGCTACACCCAAATTGGGGAAAACAACGTGCTCAACAGGTTGCAGAATCTTGTAAAAAATAATTATCCATGACCAAGTCAGCTAAAAATATCATGCTCACGTTCATCATTGGATGTATCGTATTCTTGATCGGAAATTTCCTGTCTGATGGCTTTGATTTTGAATCAGTCAATGACTTTTTAGTTGATTTTGCCTTTTATCAATTATATGCTTTTGTGCTCGGATATTCCAATATGTTCTTTTTCGATTATCTCGAAAAGCGCCAATGGAAAACAGGAGATACCATCAAACGAATTATCGTTGGTATTGTTGGTGCAGTCATCATAACATTAATCGGACTTTTTGTTTTAAGGGCTGGAACAGCTGTATTTTATGTAGGAATTACATTTGAGGAATTTTTGGAGCATGACTCTTGGAATAGAGGTTATTCATTTGGCTTATGGATCACATTGACAATCATTTCAGTGTTCCATATCATATTTTTCTATAATCGATATCAAAAAAACAAACTCAAGGAACAAAAGGTTATCGCTGGAACAGCAAGTGCAAAGTTTGATGCTTTAAAAAATCAACTAGATCCGCATTTTCTATTCAATAGCCTAAATGTGTTAACGAGTTTAATTGAGGAAAACCCGAAAAATGCCCAAAAGTTCACGACCTCGTTATCAAAAGTCTATCGTTATGTGCTCGAACAAAAAAACAAGGATTTAGTGACGGTCGACGAAGAACTTGATTTTGCACGAACCTATATGTCACTGTTAAAAATGCGATTTGAAGACAGTATCGTATTTGAAATCCCAGACAGAGCTACAAACCCTGACAGTAAGGTCGTACCACTGTCGTTGCAGCTGTTGTTGGAAAATGCTGTGAAACACAATATGGTTACAAGCAGTAAGCCTTTACATATCAAAATATACGAATCGGGCGGAATGCTAGTTGTGGAGAACAACCTACAGCCGAAGCAAATTGTAAAGAAAAGCAGTGGTGTTGGGTTAGAAAATATTAAACAACGCTATAAATTATTATCCAATAAAAAAGTATCAATCCATCAAGAAGCAAAACGTTTTGCTGTAGCAATTCCAATGCTTACAAAACAAGTATCCATTATGAAAACAATAGAGCCTAAATCAAATTTTGACGACAGTTATGTACGAGCACGAAAGCGCGTTGAAGAACTCAAGGAATTTTATTACAGCGTTATTTCCTATGTTTTGGTGATTCCGTTTTTAGTATTCATTTGGTATCGCTATACGCCCTTTACCATACAGTGGTTTTGGTTTCCAATGATAGGTTGGGGAATCGGAATTATGTTCCACGCCTACAAAGTATTTGTCAATGATGGTGTATTGGGAAATAATTGGGAAAAGCGAAAAATAGAAAAGTACATGCGTGAAGAGGAAGAGGGACGCTGGAATTAATGCTGCCTCCACTTACTTAGATCATCATTAAAAATTTAATTATTATGAACAATAAAATAGAACCTTACGGCAATAATCGAAGTCAAGATGACTTTGAAAGAGAGGATGCCTACCTGAGGGCTCAAAAAAAAGTTAAATCCCTAATCGGATTTTATTGGCACTTGGCTTCGTATATCATCATTAACCTCTTCATTATCATTCTAATTGTCACCAATGGAGGTCATTTATTCAGCTTTGGAACATTTGCTACGGCATTTTTTTGGGGAATCGGATTGTTCTTTCATTTTTTAGGTGTGTTTGGAACCGATTTCTTCTTTGGGAAGAATTGGGAGAAACGTAAAATACAAGAGATTATGGATAAGGAAAAACACAGATGGGAATAATGAAAAAAGAACAAAACATGTACGAAGCGCGATATAAAATTGCACAAAAACGAGTTGAGAAACTCAAAGGATTTTATAATCATCTACTAATTTTCTTAATCATAAATGCCATTATTGTTTTTTTTAATTTAAGAAATCTTGAAGATGGCGAATCTTACTTCCAATGGCATAACTTTTTGACATGTTCCATTTGGGGATTTTTTCTCTTATTGCATGCAGCTTCAACCTTTATCCCTAATTTTATTTTAGGTGCTAAGTGGGAAGAACGAAAAATTAAGGAGTTTATGGATGAAGAGACACAAAATTGAGTATTGCTAATTTCAAAATGTAAACAATGAAACCAAATACACAAGACGATCGAAGATTACAATTTGCCAAGGCACATGTTAGACGTATCAGGACATTCTATTGGCACCTCATTTTTTACTGTGTAGCTGTGGCCTTGATCGCTCTTAATTTTTATGTGTTGGAAGGTCCTTATACAAGCATCATTACAGGATTGAATATTACGGTTTTGGTGTTGTGGACAGCAGCTATTAGTATACATGCTTGGCGTATTTATAAAGGAAGAATCCTCTTTAGAAAAAGTTGGGAAGACAAAAAGACCAAAAAATTTATGGAGGAGGAAAAAGTTGAAACTACAATTTGGGAGTAAAACGATTATAATCAAGACTCATAGACAAAAACATTAAATTCACACCAATGAAAATCATCATCATCGAAGACGAAAAACCTTCTGCAAGACGTTTGCAACGTATGCTCACCGAATTGAATATGGAAACCCAAACCATGTTGCATTCTGTTGAAGAATCCATTGATTGGTTTCAAACCAATGCTCACCCTGATTTGATTTTTTTGGATATTCAACTTAGCGACGGACTTTCATTTGAGATTTTTGAAACCATAGACATTAAATCTGCAGTAATTTTTACCACAGCTTATGATGAATATGCGCTACAAGCGTTTAAACTCAACAGTATTGATTATTTGTTGAAACCCATCGATGACGACGATCTCAAACGAGCTGTGTCTAAATACGAAGCACGTACACCACAGCAACAGTCGGTGACTTTAGATTTTAACGATATAAAAAAGCTATTGGTCAATCCGATTGAGCGTGAATATAAAAAACGCTTTTCGGTAAAAGTAGGTCAGCATTTAAAACTGATCAATATTGATGATATTGAATGTTTCTACAGTGAAAATAAAGGCACTTATGCTTATACTTCTGAAGGACGGAATTATTTGTTGGATACCACTTTAGAACAGCTTGAGGAAGAACTCGAACCACAGAAGTTCTTTAGGATTAGTCGCAAATTCTATGTCAATGTTAATGCCATAAAGGACATGGTGAGTTATACCAATTCGAGACTTCAAATTAAGCTAAAGACCTTTGCCGAACATGATGTAATTGTTGCCAGAGAGCGCGTCAAGGATTTTAAGGAGTGGTTAAGCTAAAACACATCAAGAATATCACCTAAACCATCCAAGGAGTCACCAATGCCATCGAGCAAGCTATCGACACCATGAAACAATCCGCTCATACCAACCTCTAAAAAAACATCGAGTAGCAACAAATCATTCAGGTCTTTAGCCCAATAATTCTTAGATTTTGTCTTGGCTTCTTTTTGCCATTGTTCATATTGATACTCTTGACTGGAAGTTTTTTCGATTTGGGTAATGACCATTGAAGATTCGTTTGAATGTTTCAGCAACAGCTCATCATAAGTCTTGCGCTTGTCCTTATTTGATAGAATATCGAAGGCTTCCACTAATAAATCAAAGTGAGTCCGAGCACCTTCTGAGGTGTTGTTGTCTGGATGGTATAAGGCAATTTCAGTCCTGAATGCCTTTTTTATGGTATTTAAATCTGAAGATGGATCTATCTTAAGGAGTTTATAATAATTGGTGAGTTCCATGGCAAATATATGTTGGTACAGTTTTTTATTGGACGTATTTTTAGTGAAGATGTTACTGACGTTTTGATATTATTTCAAAACCTTAGTCTTCAATGCGATTGTCGTCAAATGCTGAAGGCAACAATTTGGGGATGAATTTTACAAAAAGTGGCAATAACAGCATGCCTCCAGGCAACATGAAAATGGCTAGGCTCGGAATTGACTTAAAGATGTCTAACAACTGGTTTTGCATCTTTTTTTGTTCCTCTTCAGTAAGGTTACGCTGCGTGGATTGGGTCAATAATAGCATAGCCTCTTTACTTTCTGAAAGTTCCTTGATCAAGCGTTTGCTATTGCGCGTAATTAATTTGGTAACTATTTTACTGCTGTTGTCATAGAAACTCTGAGCTAGGTTTCGTGAGCTTAAGAACGCTACTTCATCTTTGTGCTCATCGTAAAAATTATTGATGTCCATTATAGAACGCTCAATGATTGCATCGGTCAAGGATAAATCCTGTTTCAGTTGGTCCAAAAATCTTTGTTCTTCAGTATCGATGACCTTATCCGTCCATGAAGCCATACAAGCCAAATCGATAAGATACAACCGTTCTAATGGGTTCGATATAAATGCAATCGCATCATTATATGAAGGTAAAGAAGCATTTTTATAACGTAGAGAACCTTCGAATAGCTTAATAAGGTTTTGATCGTATTCGGTTTTTTTGGATTTATGATCAATGACCGAAAAGATAATGGTTTCAATAGCAGATTCGAGTTCGGTCACGTAAGTCTTAACATGTTTTTCGCCTTTGAGAAACTTTTGATAGCCTAATATATCAACAAACAATAAGGCATTGATCAGAAAATAATTAAAGTTTTTTGAAATAAAATGATCATCGATATGAATACGTTTGTGAATCATTTTCTCCAGTAGACTATCAGGTGTTTTGTCGCCAAAAAGTTCATCAAAAATAGAACGTTTTTGGTCACTGATGCTTTTGTAATAGGTAATTAAGCTATCCACAAAATCATCTTTGATCCCAGCTTTTTTGTAGAGGAAATAAAAGGTCAAAAGCAGATTGATTTTACAGCGTTCTTCTTCAGTAAAATCAAAAGGTTTGACGATATCCAGAACCACTTTGATATTACTACCATAGATAAAACCAGCATGCTTCAGACGATCATAAAATAATGTTGTTTCTGTTTCAGCATAAGTCGTTTTAGAAACTTCGTCCAGCAATTTTTTTATCCAACCATTGGCTGATGGGTTCATGACTTGAAATTTAAAGACACACAAAGTTAATTTTTTCTGCTGAAAAAGTAGACTTTATTAAGAACCATCAAAAATTTTAAAACCACATCACTTATTTTTCCGTAGGTATGATTGAGAACGAAATAATCTACAAAAATCTCAACATTATGAAAAAATCAAAAATTTTAATTGGAGCCGCAATTATATGTCTTGCTGGCTTTATAGCAATTGCGGCCGATCATATTGATGCACCAGCTGTTGCTAGTGGTACAAGTGATATCACAGACATGTATGCGTTTCAAGCTCAAGATACCGATAATGTGGTGTTTGTTGCCAATATGCAAGGACTTTTGGCTCCAGGTGATACAGGAACGGCATCATTTGATGAGAATGTACTCATTGAGTTTAACATTGATAACAATGGCGATGCTACAGAAGATCTTGTTATCCAGGCACTTCCAAGAAATGGTAAGATGTACTTTTTTGGGCCAATTGCACCTTCACAAACAGGATTAAGCAGTATGGTCATGGATGCCAATGGCTTCAATGTTGTTGACATCACAGCTTATGGAAGCAACGCTATTGTTGAAACCAACAATAATATGCGCTTTTTTGCTGGACCTAGGGATGACCCGTTTTTCATGGACTTTGCTCAATACGGCGAAATCATTGCCGGAAATGCAAGTATGTTCAATGACCCTGGAAGTGATACGTTCGCAGGAACTAATGTGCTTTCTGTAGTCGTTGAAGTTCCAAAATCGATGGTAGGATCTGGAGATTCAGTCAATGTATGGGTTGAGACCAAACGTAAGCAATAAGTAAACATTAAAAAATTTAAAAGATAAAACGATGAAAACCATAAATAGAATTATTAAATCAAATGATGTACTGGAAAGCATCTACAGTTATGCGATATGTACAGGATTTGTGATGTTGCTGTCACTAATGACATACAGTTGCTCAAGTGATGATGATGCCATAATCCCAGGTCCTCAAACACCCGATTTTAGCGGAACTTTTATTCAGGAAGATCAAATGGGTCGACCTGCTATCAATACGGTATTTGTTGACATGGGATCTAAAGATGCCTTTAATACAACAGTACCTTCAGGTCAAGGAGCAGCATTTCAAAGCATGTTTCAAAATAAATTATTAGCGTTAAATCCAGATTATACAACAAATGCATTGACGTTTACGGCAGAACAGTTTACAACTGCTCTTGCAACAGATGTGCTTACCGTTTCTCTAACTGGAACAACCACATTTTTTGACGGAACAAACGTCTTGACTGGTAGAGCACTAGCAGATGACGTTATTTCAACAGAACTTTTACTCATATTCGGTGGACCAGATGGAACGGAAAAACCAGGTTTGACCGACGATAATGTTGACGGAAATGATAAACCATTCCTGTCTTCATTTCCTTACCTAGCTTCGCCTTGGTAAAGTTAGTCCATACTCTGAAATGTGGCATTCAAAAGCCCATTTCAGAGTTTTTATAACAAAAAACTTTAAAATTTAAAACTCACCACCATGAACTCAAAACAAGCACTTGTATCAGTGTTGTGTATGGTATTTCTAGTCTTTGGTTGTACGGTACCAAAAGGTACCAATATTACCAATGTTCAGGATTATGACCAATATCTAAACTCTCCTGAAAACAAGACCTTAGAGCGTACAAAACGCAATGAACAATTTTGGACTAAAAAATTGGAACAGACCCCAAATCAATTCCCTTACCTACGAAAACTAGCAGCAATTTATACAGATTATTTTTCTGCAACCGGTAAGATTCATTATCTCAAAAAAGCAGAAGAACAGCTTTTAAAGGTCAATGAAAAAACCAATTATGAAAATCCTTCCTATTTAAAGGCATTAGCACATAATTATATCACCCAACATCGTTTTAAAGAAGCCTTGCAACTATTGGGAAAGGCAGAGCAACTTGGCGAAAAGCTTCAAGAAACTCGGAAAATGTTGTTTGATGTGTACCTTGAACTGGGCAATTATGAACAAGCACATGCCTATCTAAAGACTTTTGAAAACTTTAGTGATTTTGACTATCTCATTCGTCTGTCAAAATGGAGCGACCATAAAGGCCAACTCGATGCAGCCATTACCTATATGGAAAAGGCTGTATTGATTGCCGAATCCTCCAACTTGGATAATCTTAAACAATGGTCTTATACTAACATTGCAGATTTTTACGGTCATGCTGGAGATATCGAGAAGTCATATCGACATTATTTAAAAGCACTAGCGTTAGATCCAAACGATCCTTATGCAAAAAAGGGAATTGCATGGATTGTCTATTCACATGAAAAAAATCCTGTTGAAGCACTCCGTATCCTTAATAAAGTTACTGAAACCTATCATGCACCTGATTACTATTTGTTAAAGGCGGAAGTTGCTGATTATTTGAATTTTGAAGCCATCCATGAGCAAGCACTAAACAGCTATAGAACGGAAATGACCGATTCTGCCTATGGTGATATGTATAATAAATACAATGTACTGTTATTTGCTGATGAAAATAAAAACCTGAATGATGCCATTGCCATTGCCAAACGCGAAGTTGATAATCGTCCTACACCTCAATCTTATGACCTTTTGGCTTGGGCTTATTTTAAAAATGGAAATTTAGGAGCTGCATTGGAAATTGTTGACACACATATTGTCAATCAAACCTATGAGCCTGAAACACTATATCATATCGCTGAAATTTATAAAGCAGCAGGAAAAACAAAACAAATTCAACCGCTTAAAAAAGAATTATTAGCTAGTATCTATGAGCTTGGTCCAACCATGGTAGAAAAAATTAATCAACTCTAAAAAGCCGCGATCTATGAAATTTCACCATGTAACAATGCTGATAGCATTCACCTTGCTTTCAGTTGATGCGTATTGTCAGCAATTCAAAGGCAAAATTGAAAACAAGTTCAATCAGCCACTTGAAGCGGCATACATTTATAACCTCAATTCTGAAAGTCATGCACACTCTTCAGAGTCAGGTACCTTTATTTTGGATAACAGTAAAATTGGAGATTCTGTGAAAATCGGTTTGCTTGGCTATCAAAATAAAATCCTGGTTTTGGAAACCACTAATTTTGATATCGTGACTACTATAGTTTTGGATGAAAAAACCTATCAGTTAGATGAACTTATTATTTCTCAGGAATTGGATGCCATGAGTACAGTTACTCGACTGGATCTCAACACCAACCCGATCAATTCCTCACAAGAGGTCTTAAGAAAAGTTCCAGGTCTTTTTATTGGACAACATGCTGGAGGAGGAAAAGCAGAGCAATTATTCCTCAGAGGTTTTGATGTAGATCATGGTACAGATGTGTCTATTTCTGTAGATGGTATGCCAGTGAACATGGTATCTCATGCACATGGTCAAGGTTATAGTGATTTGCATTTCGTGATCCCTGAAACTATTGATGAAATCAACTTCGGAAAAGGACCTTATTATGCCAAGGAAGGCGATTTTACCACGGCAGGTTATGTGAACTTTTCAACAAAAGACTATGTGAAAGATAGTCAAATTACAATGTCTATTGGAGATTTCAATACGTTACGAACCTTAGGTGTTTTTAACCTGCTGAATGGCAATTCTAATCAAAATGCCTACATAGCAACAGAATATTTAGCTTCTGACGGACCCTTTGTTTCTCCACAGAACTTTAACCGCTTAAATATTTTTGGAAAGTATACCATGTTGTCCCCAAAGAATGACAAATTAACATTTACGGCATCGCATTTCACCAGTCGATGGGACGCTTCGGGACAAATTCCTCAACGAGAAGTTGACAATGGAAATATCACAAGATTTGGCGCTATTGACGATACTGAAGGAGGTGATACCGAACGTACAAATCTCAACGTTGAATATCTAGGACATATTTCTGATAAAACAGTTTTGAAAACCAATGCATTCTATTCGCATTATGCCTTTGAACTGTTTTCAAACTTCACCTTCTTTCTGGAAGATCCTGTTAATGGTGATCAAATAAAGCAAAAAGAAGACCGTCAAATTTTTGGTGCTAACACCTCAGTTGTCCATAACACCTTTTTAGGTAATACAGAGTTGGTATTAACGTCAGGTCTTGGTTTTAGACATGATATTGTTGCTGATGTGGAGCTCTCAAAAACATTGAACCGGAAAACAGTATTGAACTATCTGCAACTAGGAGATATTAATCAAACTAATATTGACGCTTTTGTAAATGCACAATTTGACTTTGGAAAGTTGACCATATCACCAGCATTGCGACTGGATTATTTCAAGTTTTTATATGAGGATAAATTACTGGCAGAATATAATTTGCAATCTGAAACCAAATCCATTGTGAGTCCGAAATTGAACATGTTCTTTGATGCGAAAGACAATCTACAATTGTTTTTGAAATCAGGAATTGGATTCCATTCAAATGACACAAGAGTCGTTGTCAATAATTTTGGAGAAGATATTTTGCCAAGGGCTTACGGATTGGATTTTGGAAGCATCTGGAAACCAACACAACGTTTAGTGCTCAATACTGCTTTGTGGTATTTATTCTTGGAACAAGAGTTCGTCTATGTAGGTGATGCTGGAATAGTCGAGCCTAGTGGCAAAACAGAACGTTTAGGGTTAGATTTGGGCTTACGCTATCAATTTAACGATTGGTTATACCTAGATACAGATGCCACATTTACGAAAGCTAGAAGTATTGAGGCTCCAAATGGAGAAGACTATATTCCTTTGGCACCAGATTTTACTTTGGCAGGAGGATTGTCTATTAATGATTTAAACGGTTTTTCAGGTGGAATAAGGTATCGATTTATTGATGACAGACCTGCAAATGAGGATAATAGTATCATCGCTGAAGGTTATTTTGTGACCGACTTTAATTTGAATTATAGTTTTGGTAAGCTCACTTTGGGCGTGGCCATTGAAAACCTTTTCGATATAGAATGGAATGAAACACAATTCGCTACCGAATCACAATTGCAAAACGAAACGAATTCAGTAGAAGAAATTCATTTTACACCAGGAACACCTTTTTTTATAAAAGGAAACATTACTTATAGGTTCTAATATAGTCATACATAATTTTAGGGATTAAATAGTTAGTATGATTATGTTAAAACGGCATTGAAGCTTTACCATATGGAGATATGGTATTTTTTAGAGTTTTTTTGTTAGTTGAGGCACCCACTTTTTAAGTGGGTGTTTTTTTATGCAATTGGCTTCCATGAAATAGGTGTTCTCCTTAATTGATGGCAACCTGTCCTTGTACCTGTCCAATTCTTGTTCTTGTTCTTGTTTTTCAACATTGAGCAGTAGACTGGCTTCAAAAATAGTTGGTGTTCAAGTGTTGATCATATACTAATATAAAAAAAGCCAGATTGAATAATCTGGCTTCAGGTTATGTTGAATTATATTGTTTAATAAACTAAGGTGTACTCGCGACAACTCCTAAAGTGTAGAGCTGTTCCATTGTTGGTGTTTCGCTTCCGCCTTCTGGTTCCAGTGTGATACCAAAAGCTTGACTTTCATTGTTGTTTACAATTTCAAATATCTTATTGTCATCACTATTGAAATTGTCAATGGTTCCTAAACTTGTTGGTGTTAAAGGATTCAATGTCAATGACCATACTTGCCATACTTTTCCTTCTGGTGCATCAGGTAAACCTTGACCATCTAAGTAGATACTGTTATCTGCTTTATTCCAATATACCTTGGCATAACTATCGGCAAAATTACCTTGTCCTCCTAGAGGTACAGAAATGATATTTCTGTCACGTAGCACGTTGAGCAAATTCTCTTTGACAGCCAAATCTGTTTTGGCTTGTTCAATTTGAGTCTCTAAATACGCTTTTTCAATATCAGCATCAGAGATTTGAACCTCCAATTGCTTGTTCTGGTTTAATGTCCAAAGCAATCCAGCTCCTACTATAAGTGCTGCGGCCCAACCAGTATATGTAAACCAGTTGTATCTAGGTTTATCTATTGAAACAACCTTGACATCTCGACCGTCATGTCTCAACTTTTCCTTAATAAGTTGGAGTAGGTGTGCATTATCACTTGGCGACATTGCTGCAGACAACTTAATGACAGCAGATTCGATTTCCAATACTTCCTGTAGTACTTCAGGATGTTCGAGCAACACCTCTTGAACAGCCTTGTTCTCCTGTTCAGAGAGCTGACCTGCCACAAATAATTCCAGTATTCCCGATTCTATATACGCTTTTGTATCCATATTAGTTAACGACCATTGCTCTTAAATCCTTAATGCAATTTCGATTTCTAGTTTTTATCGTTCCTATTGGGATGTCTAATTCTTCAGAAGTTTCCTTTTGGGTGTATCCTTTAAAGTATAAAAATTCAATAATTTTTTTACATTTTTCACCAAGGGCTTTGACGTATTTTGCAATACCTATAGCATCCGTTCTTTTATCCAAATTATCTTTGGTTTCAAGGATATCTACGAAAAATTCTGCTTTAAGGTTTTTCTTGGAGTCTTTAAAGGCTTTAGACCTTGTTTTGTCGATAGCTGCATTTCTAGCAATGTTTAAGAGCCAAGTGAAAAAACGACCTTTACTAGAATCATAAGAGTCAGATTTATGCCAAGCCTTAATGAATACATCTTGCATGACTTCTTCGGCTATATGATGATCTCTTACGATATTAAATATAACACCATGCATACTGTCGCTGTACATTTGATACAACTTTTCAAATGCACTTTCGTTTTTATTTTGGAACTGGGAAATTAAAAGTTCTAATTGCATATAATAGTTAATTGTGGTTTCTAAAGGTAATGAAAAAATAAATTAACCCATCAATCCTTTAGAAATCTGAATGAATTATATGATCATTCAATAATACCACCACAACTAATGCGGCTTCCGGCAGCTCCAGAAGGTTGTGAAGTGAAATCGTCAACACCTTGGTGCACAATAACTGCTTTTCCTAAAATATCCTTGGTTTCATCACCACACCCAATGCACCATTCATCGGTTGTTTTGGTTATGGTGGCATTTCCATCGGCATTAGCGGTAAAGTTTCCAATATCACCTTTGTGATATCCAGATGTCGCACCCCATTTTCCATGTGGTTGCCCTGTTGGATTCCAGTGGCCTCCAGAGGATGTTCCGTCATCAGAAGTACAATCCGCTTTTTCATGCAAGTGAATAGCATGTTCTCCTTCTGAAAGACCATTCATAACGGCTACCATTGTCACTAGACCCTTATCTTGTTTAAATACCACGCTGCCCGAAACATTGCTTTTACTCTTCGCTTCGAGCTTTAACATGACCTTTTTCTTGTCTTCAAAGTTATCTGGACGTGTTGTTGTGTTTTTAGTAGTTGTTTGGTCTTCAACCTTGGTTTCTGTGGCAGTAGAGGTGCTGTTTTCTGTTGATTCTTCTTTTTTATCAGACTTACATGATAGGTGAAGCGCCATGGCTAAAAGAGAAATATATACTATAGATCGTTTCATTAGTTTTTATTTATGGTTATTGTTCAACCAATATAATCATAATTTGGGTGCCCATAAAATTTTTCATATACTTTTCTAGATATGATTTATGTCATACTTTAAGTCGAAAGTGACCTGTAATTTTGTAGTGTCATCATATACAACTCCCAAGCGTCTTGTAAAGAACGAGGGATCTTATGAGTTTGGGAGTTGTTTGGTAATAATATCAGGTATGTGCAATTCATTAGTCCAAAAATATAATGTGGCTGGTCCACGTTATACAAGTTATCCTACAGTTCCGTATTGGGATGAGGCTACGTTTTCATTAGAGAAATGGAAAACGTCTTTGTCCAAGTCCTTTAGAGAGAGCAATGCTTCTGAAGGAATAAGTTTATATATCCATTTACCTTTTTGTGAGAGTCTATGTACTTTTTGCGGTTGTAATAAGCGCATTACAAAGCGTCATGATGTTGAGGCACCTTACATTAAAGCATTGCTTAAGGAATGGCAACTTTATCTCGAAATTTTAAATGATCGCCCAAAAATTAAGGAGCTTCATCTTGGAGGAGGGACGCCTACGTTCTTTTCTTCAGAAAATTTAGAGTTGCTCATAAAAGGGATCTTAAAAGACGCTGATCTTGATAAAAACTATGCGTTTAGCTTTGAAGGCCACCCAAACAATACAACAAGGAAGCATTTAGAAACACTAATTGATTTGGGATTCACTCGTGTGAGTTTTGGTGTACAGGACTATAACGATACGGTTCAAAAAGCCATACATCGTGTGCAACCTTTTGAACATGTAAAACGTGTTACCGAAACTGCAAGGGCTGTCGGATTTACATCGGTAGGACATGATATCATTTTTGGATTGCCTTTTCAAACTGAAGCCCACGTTGCCAACACCATAGCGCTCACCAAATCATTGAGGCCAGATCGTATCGCGTTTTACAGTTATGCACATGTGCCTTGGATTAAAGGAAACGGACAGCGTGGATTTAAGGATGCCGATTTACCAGCAGCAGAGTCGAAACGTGCCCAGTATGAAATTGGAAAGCGTTTGCTTAGTGACGCTGGCTATCATGAAATTGGCATGGACCATTTTGCACTAAAAACCGATTCATTATATGAGGCGATGGATCATAAAATATTGCATCGTAATTTTATGGGCTATACAGCCTCTAAAACACAAACGATGATTGGATTAGGAGTCTCATCCATAAGTGATAGTTGGTATGGTTTTGCACAAAATGTAAAGACGATTGAAGCGTATTATGAAATGCTTGAGCGCAATATTATTCCTGTTTTTAGAGGTCATATTTTAAATGAAACCGATTTGATCATCCGTAGACATATATTAAATCTTATGTGTCATTTTGAAACCTCATGGAACGACCCAATGTTATACTTGGAACAATTGAATGATATTGGTTTAAAGCTTGATGAAATGGAAAGCGATGGGTTGGTTACGATTGATAAAAATGGAATCCAGGTGACCAAAGATGGACAGCCATTTGTACGCAATGTGTGCATGGCATTCGACCTGCTATTACAACAGCATCAACCTAAAGCCAAACTTTTTTCGATGACGGTTTAAATTAAAGTATGACATCAATAAATAATGAAGAAAGACTTCATTTTAAGTTTAATTAATAAAATATACAATCATGGATAAAATAATAGTACCTATAGATTTTTCTAAATATTCTGAATATGCCTTGGAGACTGCTGCCATATTGGCCAAAAAGAACAATGCTGAGCTTCTAGTGTTGCATATGCTCGAGATTGATAGAGGGCGTGTAACCGATTCTTCAAATGAGCATAATGAAAAAATGGTTTTCTTCTTAAAGCTTGCTGAAAAAAAGTTTGATGAATTTCTGGTTAAAGATTATCTCACTGGTGTTAATGTCACACCAATTGTCAAACATTTTAAGGTTTTTAAGGAAGTCGCTGAAGTAGCGGAAGAGCACAATGCAGATATGATCGTTATGGGATCGCAAGGCACGAGTGGTTTAGCTGAAATATTTGTAGGCTCAAATACTGAGAAGGTCGTAAGATATTCAGAAATACCTGTGTTGGTTGTTAAACAAAAACCCACGAACATGAGTTTCGATACAGTCGCTTTTGCAAGTGATTTTTCAGAAGAAATGATCGCATCCTACCTCAAGGCTTCTAAGATGTTTGGTAATTTAAAACTTGTACATGTCAATGTGCCTGGAGAAGCTTTCAAAAGTTCAGCGGAAATTGAAGCCACAGTTGCTGATTTTCTGAATAAGGCTGATGGTAACTTGAACATGTTGAATGATGTGTATTATACTTCAGATTATACGGTTGAAGCTGGGATTTTAAACGCTGCCAATATTTTGGGAGCCGATTTGATTGCGGTTCCAACCCATGGACGAAAAGGTTTGGCACATTTCTTCGCTGGAAGTGTTTCTGAAGATGTCGCCAATCATGCCACACTACCTGTCATAACATTTAAAATTTAGAGTTTTAATTCAAAGGATGTTCTTAAAACTCAAAAAGCTTGAGCAACTGTTTTGCTCAAGCTTTTCTTAGTTTAATTACTAGGTCATTTATTTAGTGTCTTCTGCTTCAATTTCGGTACTTTCAGTTTCACCATCGATAGGTGCGTTTTTGTTCTTGAGATGTTTGTCCAAAAACTTTAGAATTCGACTGTAAGCCTCAATTTGATTTTCTTTTTTCACGAAGCCATGTCCTTCGTCTTCAAATAAGACATATTCAACAGGAACTCCATTTTTTCGAACACCTTCAACAATTTCATCAGATTCCACTTGTAAAACCCTAGGGTCTTGGGCTCCTTGTAAAACAATTAATGGTTTTTTAACCTTGTCGGTATGGAATAGTGGCGAAATACGTTTTAGTCGAACCGAATCAGCAGAAAATGGATCACCTAATTCTTTGTAGAGCGATTCGCGAAACGATTCCCAATAAGGAGGAATGCTTTTTAAGGTGCGCATCCAATTGGTAACACCAAATATATTAACACCAACATCAAACTCATCAGGCGTGTAAGTGAGTGCAGCCATGGTCATGTAACCACCATAGGATCCTCCAATAATACCGATTTTATCACTATCAATTTCAGACTGTGTTTTCAACCAATTCTTACCTTCAACACAATCCTGTAAATCTTTTTCACCGTGATTTTTATCATCCATTTGGAAAAACGTCTTTCCGTAGCCACTACTACCACGATTATTTACGGCCAATATCGCATAACCATGATTTACCATATATTGTATTAAAGAGCTGAAGTTTTGACGTGTTTGTCCACCTGGACCACCATGAACCCATACCATGGCAGGTACTTTATTGTCCTTTGCAGCTTGCTTCGGAAGGTAATAAATGGCAGGAATTACTGTGCCATCAAAAGATTTAAATCGGATGACCTTTGCACTTACAAGATCGTCTGGGTTAATGTCCTTATTTAGAACATCGGTAAGTTTATGTTGTGCTTTGGTCGCCAAGTTATAGGTATATAAATTTGAAGGCGTATTTGAGCCACCTACATACATTCGCATCCAGGTTTCATCATCATTAAAACTAACACTAGTGATACTCTGGTCTCCAAAGTCTGGAAGCTCAATAGGTTCCATAGTTTCAGCATCTAGAACTTCGATGGCATTCTTTCCATCTTCATTGACATAAACAACCATGTAACTACCTTGCGAAGTGAATCCACTTCCCATAATATCCCATTCCTTCTCAATGACTTTATTCTTAACCTTGGTCGCTAGATCGTATGACATTAAGTATGAAAATTCTGCGCCATCATCAGTCGTATAATAAAACGTCGAACTGTCCTTGGAAAAATCCTGGGCAGAATTTCCACTTTGGTTATCGTTGATTTTTGTCATTTCCTTAGTGGTCACATCATAGATAAAAAGATCGCTATCGTTCGTATTGACAGACTTCACAAGTGCAAAATAGTTTTCGTCGTCGGACATTCCTGAAAAGCTAAGACCAGAATCATCTTGGTAGATCATTTCAGAAGAGTAATCCTCCAAAGACATTTTGTAAACATCGAAATATTTAGGGTTGCGTTTATTTGAACCGAAATACAAGTATTTATCATCTTCAGACCAACCGTAAAAGCTTGATTTTGCTCCTTTTTCGGGTGTTATATCCTTGATGGTGCCATCCAATTCCCGAACAAATAAATGGTCAATTTCGTCACCATTACCATCAGCATTCAGTAACATTCTGTTGTCATTGGGAAAGTAAGAATCAGCAAAAATGGATGTGCTATCCGAAGCGGTAATTGGCGTCATCGCTCCACCTTTCACCGGAATGGTATAGACATTATAAATTCCTGACCTATTACTTGATACGAGTAGATTGGAATTGTCGGGAGAAAAGCTTCCGCCTGCAACAGCTTCGTTATCCATGAATTGCTCAATGGTATATTGTTGAATGTCTCGAGTTGCAATGTTCTCAGTTTTTGCCTCTTCTTTACAAGCAAAGATGAGCATAGAGATAGCAAGACCCAGAAGTTTGGTTTTCATAATATTATGCTTTAGAGTTGTTAATTTGTTTTAAAAGTTTTTGTATCCTTAAAAGGTGTTGTTGATAGTTGCTCCATTTTTGACTTGTACGTGTTCCATTCGTTAGTAAAGAAGGAGTTTGTCTCATCAAAAACACGATCCAAGGCTATTGTGGCGTTTTTTATCAGTGTTCTTTCGGTAGATGTGATTCCGTGTTGTCTACTTTCTACATAGCCTCTGGCCAAATTCAAGCGTTGCAAGGCTGTAACTTCAGGACTTCTAGTGATGCCTTGGCGTTTATCTTCCTTACCCAAAAATTGATCAATAATACTGTCGATACTTTTGACAATTTCTTTTGAAGCACTAATCTCATCCTTGTACTTATCCTTGTCTAATTTTTTAAGTAGCTTTTGATAATCAGTGGCAATGGTTTTACTTTCAGTTAATTGTTTAACGGCATCTGCTGCAGTTTGCTGAAGCTGTTCCAATTGCTTGGAGGTGTTGTAAACGTCATTGATGTTTGCCAATGATTGTTGAACCCTTGGGTCTTGTTTCACATTGACCATGGTTTCTGAAGTTTGATCACCGAAACTCATCACGGCTTTATAGGTTCCAGGTTTTACTGAAACACCACTTGGTTCGTTAGTGCGTTCCCGAATACGTCGTGAAGGATAGTTAACACCTGCTTCATCCATGTACCATATCCATTTGTATATGCCTGTGGAATCAGGTGCTTTTTGCTTTAGACTTCTTATCAAGCGCTCACCATCATATAATTTTAAATGAATGGAATCCCATTTTACCTTTTTCTCGTCTTTAAGTTCATCTTGATCGTTGAGCGAAGTCGAAGTGTCATCTTCATTATCCTCGGATTTTTCTGAATGGCCTGATGTGTTATTTTTTTCCGAATTATCAATCGTAATAAAGTAGGAAAATTGAGCTCCATATGATCGGTTTTCACCATTGTAAAGTGCATCGGCTCCAAATCTACTTCCAGTAGGTTGTTGATAGGCAGCTTGGTAGGCCAAAGGCGGTTCAAAAAGCTTTAATTTCTGACTGACAATGGTCTTGTTTTTTGCTAATTCACGTAAGGGACGAATATCATCCAAGATCCAGGCAGCACGACCAAATGTTCCGATTATCAAATCGTGCTCACGTGGATGAATCACCAAATCCTTGACGGAAACTGTTGGGAAACCATTGGTCCATTTGGTCCATGTGTGTCCAGCATCAAAGGAGATATATAACCCATCATCAGTTCCTAAAAACATCAAGTTGGGTTCCTCTAGATCCTCTACAATAGATAAGGTATAACTTTCAACGTCGTTGCTATCAACAATACGATTCCAGGTTTTACCATAATCTCTTGTACGATAGGCGTAGGGTGTATAGTTAAATCTGCGGTAGTCATTGGCGATGAGTAAGGCTTCGCCTTTGGTTTTGTTGGATGCTTTAATTTGTGCAATCCAACTGCCTTCTGGTAAGCCTTTGATATTCTTGGTAACGTCAGTCCAAGAATCTCCACCATTGGTAGTGTAGTGTACTTTTCCGTCGTCAGTTCCAACCCAAATCATATTCTTCTCTAACGTAGATGGTTCAATCACCAATATAGTGGTATGGTTTTCTGCTCCTGTGGCATCCATTGTGAGTCCACCGCTTTCAGATTGCTTTTGTTTCTCTGGATTATTAGTGGTGAGGTCAGGAGAAATGATTGTCCATGTATCTCCTTTATCTGTTGACTTATGGACAAATTGGCTTCCGAAGTAAATGGTGCTGTTATCGAAAGGATCGATATTAATGGCAGCATTCCAATTGAATCGTAATTTAATTTCTGGGTCAGGATGTGTTGGACGTACCAGATAGTTGTTTCCTGTTTGCCAATCGTATCGACTTACATAGCCTTGTTGACTCATTGACCAACCATACCTTGAATCATCTCGATCGGGAATGACATCAAAACCATCTCCAAAACTAATTTCCTGCCAATAGCTGTTTCGGATACCTTGATCACGCCAAATATAACTTGGGCCTCTCCATGAGCCATTATCTTGCATGCCACCATAAACATTGTAAGGAATCTCATTATCCACATTAATATGGTAAAACTGAGCTACAGGTAAGTTGCCAATAAAGCGCCAGGTTTTTCCACCATCCTTGGTAATGTTCATGCCTCCATCATTTCCATCAATCATGAAGTTGCCGTTTTTAGGATGAATCCACCACGCATGATGATCTGGATGAACACCATTACTCACACCATAAGCAGGCATCAATTGGTTGAAGTTTTTTCCTCCATCTTCAGAAACATTCACATAAGTGTAAATTGAGTAGATGCGATTTTCATTTTGAGGGTCGACATAAATTTCAGAATAGTAAAATGGTCGATTTCCAATATCATTCTTGTCATTGACTTTTTTCCAATTAAAACCTCCATCAACACTTTTATACAGCGCATTCTTTTTGGCTTCAATCAAAGCATATATAATGTTAGGTTTGTTAGGTGCAATAGCAATACCAATTCGACCCAAATCACCTTTTGGAAGCCCTTCTTTATCGGTAATTTTTTTCCAGGTTTTGCCACCATCATGAGTGATGTGTAAACCAGAGCCTATACCTCCAGAATTAAAGAACCAAGGATCGCGTTTGTGTTCCCATAGTGCAGCAATTAGTTTGTTTGGGTTTGTAGGATCCATGACCAAATCGGCTGCACCAGTCTTGTTGTTGGCAAATAAAATTTTGCTCCATGTTTTTCCACCATCAGTAGTTTTATAAACGCCACGTTCTGGATGTTCTCCCCAAGGCGAGCCTATAGCACCAACATAAACAATGTCTGGATTGGTAGGATCAATGATGACGCGATGGATATGTCTTGTGTTTTCCAATCCCATAGACGTCCAGCTTTTGCCACCATCCAAGGATTTGAAAATTCCATACCCACCATTAAGACTATTTCTTGGGTTACCTTCACCAGTGCCAACCCAAATCACACTTGGATTCGATTGTTGAATGGCGATAGCACCAATAGAAGCGGTAACTTGCTTGTCAAAAATTGGAGCCCAAGTAATCCCTCCAGATTCACTTTTCCACAAACCACCAGATGCGGTTCCAACATACATAATATCGGTATTGGATTCGACAACGTCAATTGCAGTAACACGTCCAGACATACCTCCAGGACCTATATTTCGCGGTTTTAATTGTTTTAAAAGATCTAGTGAAATGTCTTGAGCTGGAAGGCAAATAGATGCCAATAAAAGCATCACAAATAGTATGTTTTTCATAAAGGCTGGTTTAGATTGCTTTAAAGATACTAAAAACAACTATTGAGAACATGCTATAAAAAGTTAAAACACTGGATAGCTTGGTGTAAATTGTTTGTTTATACTAAAAAAATGCTTTTTGAATTAATGTGTTGGTCATTTCAGTTATTAACACTTAAACATTTGTTCGTAATAAGGATTTGAAGAAGTATAAAGATGCAAACTTATAGCACGATTTTTGACAACTTAGGTCTTTCATTTATTTGGCTACCGAAAAAAGGTTGTTGTAGATCATAAGATTCATATCATACAATGGGACAGAAAGGGCTCATCTTTCAGCTAAATCATTGAAATAACACATATCTCGGCGGAACTAGTCCGTTAAGTCTCAAATACACGAGCATTTGCCCTCTGTGATGAGTAATATGATCAGAAAGTAATAGTAGGATTTGACGCTTCGATCGTTGCAATCCGAAGTAATCTAATTCATCATTAAGTTCATCAGTATCGAAGTTTTTGATCAAATTGATGGCATCATCAAAAGTGTTTTCTACCAAAGTGATCATTTCAGATTTAGACTTGTTGGCGACTTTATATATGGTATCGGTTTGCCATGTTCTTGCTTCTCGTCCTCCCAAAAGAGATTGGCTGTGCCAATCCATAGCATACCCAATATGCAGTAGGTTTTGGGCAAATGTTAACGATTCGGGAGAAGCTTTGTAATTGTAATGCTCTTCTGGCATGAGTTGGGCTACAAGGCTCATGTATGTTTTGGAGTTTTCCAGTCGCTCAATATAGTCTTCAATAAATTTATCATCTTGGGCCAATACTTGAGCTGATGATAATGCCAGAAAAAATATTGTGGTTATACTTAGGAAGTGTTTCATGATGTTCACGGTTGTTTTGCTTTGAAAGCTATGCGTTATTTTGGAACTTAATCAGCGATTGGCCATAATAAATTCAGTCGGATCTAAATATCCATTTGTTTCCTGGGAATAACCTTGGCCAATGGGTAAATCAAGCTTATCTCTTATCTCAAAATGTAAATGAGCCAGATATTGCCCATTTGCAGTACCTATGGTTCCTATTTGTTCTCCTTTTTTGATCCATTGCCTTTCATCAACAAAAATGGTGTCACAATGTGCATATAAGGATTCTACCATGGTTCCGTTTGACATTTTATGGATGATTCGAATAACATTTCCCCAACCACCTCCATAATCTTCAGCAAATTTTACGTAACCATTGGAAATTGCATAAATAGGGTCGCCTAAATCTGAATTTCCACCTGTTACAGCATTCCAATCATCTCCTAGGTGCATGTTTTCTTGAAACTTCTGAGCATTATAATAGCCTTTGGCATTTGGCTTTCCAACGGGAAAATCAAAGGCAGTCGCGATGTAAAGCGAATCGAATTTAAATACAGGTTCAGATGCTGTAATGGCATTTTGCTCAACAGTAGTCTCAATCTTCCGGATTTTTCGATCACAGTTAAAGCATAGGCAAATCAGAAAAAATAATCCGAAGTGTTGAAGGTTCATAAATAGTAAACGT
Source organism: Bacteroidia bacterium (assembly GCA_030432635.1). Lineage (GTDB taxonomy): Bacteria > Bacteroidota > Bacteroidia > Flavobacteriales > Flavobacteriaceae > Psychroserpens. The sequence continues at coordinate 197,514 of JAUIMB010000006.1, forward strand.
TGTATTGGGCACGTATCGTATTATGGTGTGCTCATTTTATTTCAAAAGATATTACAATGTGCTCAAGGCAAGTTCAACCATCGTAGTAAATGTAGATTCCCGTTCATCAGCAGAAGCATGCTCTTTCGTAACCAATGAGTCAGAAATTGTCAAAATGGACAACGCCTTCACTTTGTGCTTTGCGGCAATCGTATACAATCCAGCGGTTTCCATCTCAACGCATAACACACCAAAATCTGCCCATTGTTTATAATAGTCGTAGTCATCTTGATAAAATACATCCGACGATAATACATTACCTGCTTTAACTGGAATGTCATTGGCTTTTGCGTGTTCAATTACTTTCATAAACAATTCAAAGTTTGCTGTTGGTGCATAATCTGCATTGATAAAACGTGAGTTATTGATTCCAGAATTGGATGAGGCAGCCATGGCAATCACAATATCTCTTACATTGATGTTCTTTTGGTAGGAACCAGCAGAGCCAACGCGTATCAAGTTTTTTACGCCATATTCGGTAATCAGTTCATGGCAATAAATTAAGGCTGAAGGAATTCCCATACCTGTACCTTGAACCGAAACAGGTTTGCCGTTAAAGGTGCCAGTAAAACCCAACATACCACGAACGTCATTGTAGCGTTTGGGATGGTCTAGAAATGTTTCGGCAATCCATTTGGCACGCATTGGATCTCCAGGTAAAAGCACAGTTTCTGCAATTTCACCTTGCTTTGCTTCGATATGTAAACTCATTTAAAATCGTATTGTATGTCGAAATCTACAATAAAAATATAGACTTTGGGTATTAAAATCAACTTAAGACTTCACCAATGGATTAATCAATGACAATCAATGGCATTAGAAGCAATATCTGCAATTGGAGCAGGAGAGACGTAAGGAATTCCAAGCCCTAATCCACGTACTATAAATAAAACACCTATGATGATCACAAACACTGGAATGGCTTTTTGGATACGTTGCTTTATATTGCTATTCAGGAATTTCCCTAGATACACGGCTGTGGTCATCAAAGGTATGGTTCCTATCCCAAATAGCATCATGTACAAACTACCTTGTACTGCATTTTGCATAGCTAAGGATGCAAAAACAGCCATATATACCAATCCGCAAGGTAAAAATCCATTGAGAAAACCAATGGTCATAAAGGTGTCTGCTGTTTTCTTTTTTAATGCCTGACCCAAAGCCGACTTAACTTTGGAGATGACCTTGTAAATGGGTTTTGAGAAGTTATAGGCATTAAAGGTTTTAATCGGAATGAGCACAATCACAATCATCAATACACCAATGGCAATGGAGAGTTGCTGTTGCAACCCAAACAGGTATAAGCCCTTTCCTACCAAGCCAAAGACCAAGCCTATCAAGGCATAAGCTAAAATCCTTCCGAAGTGGTAGCTAAAAACCTGAAATAGCTTTTTGGTCGAGTTGCTTCTATCCACAGGAAGCATAAAGGCAATAGGACCACACATGCCAACACAGTGGAAACTTCCTAATAATCCAAATATCATAGCAGACCAAAGCATTGTTTCTAATTTAGTAGACGATCTCCTTTTTGTAGAGATATGATTTTCCGTTATATTGCCAATCCACTCTAATGTTCCAACGACCATCCAATAAACGTTTGTCAGGTATGAGCAAATTGTGGTCAGACAATGAAATTGCAGTTTCAAAGTCCACTTGTTTATTAGATGGTCTATATAGGAACACTGTTCCAGTGATTTGATTCGCCTTCAGGTTTTCAGGAAATGTAATTTCCAAACCTTTTTCTGTTCGTTTCCAAGTGATATTGGTCGACAAATTTTTAGCATTGTTTGCTTTATCAATATCATTTTGGTATTCCAATTCCTCTTTATAATAATCTTCAGTGACTAAAGATGTATTGTATTTTTCAGTAGTCATCATCGTAATGACGAAATACATGATAAAGGCTATAAATCCAATAAAGGCCAGTACGATTCCAGTTCCCCAATTTAGTTTCATGATTTTTATTTTTTTTAGGGCATTACCCTTTTTCATTACATTCAAAAGCGTCAGGCTTTCACTACTCGCTTCCTCTGTCACGCTCTGAGCGAAAGAGGAGAGCTCAAACATACCGTTCAATCCTTAATGCGGTTTTCGATGTTGACTTTTAAGGCATAAGGCATAAGGCATTAGGGATAAGGGATTAGGCATAAGAATCTTTTTCATTTTACTTATCACTTATCACTTATCACTTATCACTTATCACTTATCACTTATCACTTATCACTTATCACTTATCACTAATTATAACTCCTCGGACCTAAAAAACTAACCGTTGTGGTTTCAATAAGTTCTTCACCGCTATACACATCAATCATTAATTTGTTTTTATCACCTTTTAGGTTGTTTTTGTCAATTTCTATAAATAAGGTGCCTTCAGCCAATCCTTGTTCAGGAACAACAATATTTCCTGTATTTGAAACGATCTTGATCTCACCTTTATACTTTCGTAATTTGAAATTAATATCACCAATCTCTTCGGTAGTTTTATTGATCAACTTATAAGTAAAAACATTACTGATTATCGATTCACCTTTGCGTTCATACAATTGTCCAGGCAGTCTTAAAACACGTGCTTCCACATCATTTCTCAATAATAACAGACCTGATAAAACACCAATCAAAATAACCAATACAGCAGTATATCCTTTTAATCGTGGCGAAAACTCGAATGTTTTTTTCTTTTCTATATTTTCCTCACTGGCATATCGAATCAATCCCTTAGGAAGGTTGATGCTTTCCATAATATGGTCACACTCATCAATGCATGCAGTGCAGTTTACACATTCCAATTGTGTACCGTTTCTGATATCGATTCCGGTCGGACAAACATGCACACATTGCAAACAATCGATACAATCACCATGACCTAAGGCTTGGCGATCTTCATTCTTTCTAAACTTTTTGCGTCCATTTTCACCTTCACCACGCTTATGGTCATAAGCCACCACAATAGACTTGTTGTCGAGAAGCACACCTTGCAAACGTCCATAAGGACAAGCAATGATGCAAACCTGTTCCCTAAACCAAGCGAATACAAAGTAAAACACTCCTGTAAAAATGATTAACGGAAACAGTGTCCCAAGATGTTCCAACGGTCCATCGGTAATGTATTTTATGAGTTTGTCACTTCCTATTAAATAAGCTAAAAACACATTGGCAATTAAAAACGAGATCACCAAAAATATGAACCACTTCAAAAGTCGTTTTCTTATTTTTTCGGCATCCCATTGTTGACGATCGAGCTTTCGTTGCTTATTTCTGTCACCTTCAATCCAATATTCGATACGTCGAAATACCATTTCCATAAAAATGGTTTGCGGACAAATCCATCCGCAGAAAATACGTCCGAAGCCTACTGTAAACAAGGTGATGAAAACCACACCTATGATCATCGAAATGACAAACAAATAAAAATCTTGTGGCCAAAATGGAAATCCGAAAATATTGAAACGCCTTTCGAGCACATTGAACATCAAAAATTGATTGCCACCAATCTTGATGAATGGTGCAACGAATAAAAAAGTCAAAAGGACATAGCTAACGATTTTACGTCGCTCATAATAACGACCACTAGGCTTTTTTGGATACACCCAAGCACGTTTGCCATCTTCAGTTACAGTGCCAATAGAGTCTCTAAAAGATTCGTTTTTGGGTGCTTCCATGATTAATTGTTTTCTATAACGATTACAGAATCTGTTTTGATCTCCATGACTTCTGTTGGAATAGCGTCCTGAGGAGCATCTTCATTCACCCATATGTTACCTTCAGCAGCTTTAGGCTCAGCAGGTGTTGTACCTTCAAATTGAAGCACATAACTGGCTACTTGTGCAATTTCAGAAGGCTTTAAACTTTGTTTCCAAGCAATCATACCTTTTCCGTCACGACCACCTTCAGAAATGGTCTTAAAAACATTCTTGATTCCACCACCTAAAATCCAATGCTTATCAGTGAGATTCGGTCCAATACCACCACCACCATCAGATTTATGGCATGCTACACAGTTGGTTTCAAAAATTGCTTTACCTGCATTTAAATCTCCAGCATCAGTTAATACCGTAACCGTATTGAAATCAACCAAATCCTTAGCTGTTTTTTTGTATTCTTCAATATCGATTTTTGCTTGGGCGATTTCAGCTTCTAGCTCGTCAAATTGAGTATCTCCATTGAAAATATGATACTTGGCCAAATAAACACAACCAAAAATGATAGAGGCATAGAAGCCATAGAGCCACCATGGAGGAAGGTCATTATCCAATTCCTTGATGCCATCATAATTGTGGTCGAGAATAATTTCGTGCTCTTCTTCTATAGGTTTACCACCTACTAATTTTTTATAGATTGAACCAATCCATTGAACGGTTTTAGAAGGCGCATTCCGTTTGGCATCGTATCTCGCTTTGGCAGCTTCATCCAAGCTTTGGTATAATACGTTATCAATGGAACCTACAATAGCTTCAATGGCAATTAATATCAATAGCACCAACAATAAAAATAATAGGATTGCTGGCTGTTCGATAAAGGCTGGTTTATCACCCGAATCGACAAAATATTCTATAAGTCCTGCGATGATAAAGAATACGATTGGTACTCTTATCCATGATGGTATACGTCTCATAATTCTGATGGATTTTGGTTGTCTAAAGGAATATTACTCACCTTTGTGATGTAATCTTTTTTTGCAGTAATGACCCACCAAAAAAGGAGGACAAAAAAACTGAAAAATATCGTCAAGGAAATTAAAGGATAGATTTCTATTCCTGTGATGCTTTCCATGTGGTGTTTTACGAATTTTAGCATAATTAATTAGTTTTGAGTTGATGATACCTCTGGGTCTTTTACCTTGATATCAGTTCCTAAGCGTTGTAAATAGGCAATAAGAGCAACAATTTCTCGATTGCGCATTTCAACAAATCCATCTCCTCCAGCTTTTTTGTCGGCTTCATAGGTCGAAGCAAAATCGGGATCGGTATATAGATTTTTTTCAATTTGTGTACCTTGCTCACGCATGGATTGTTGCGCATTGGCAATATCATCGTCGGTATAAGGAACACCCAGTTTTACCATAGTACGCATCTTGGCTTCGGTCTCTGATTTATCTAGTTCATTTCTAATGAGCCATTGGTATGCTGGCATGATAGAACCCGATGAGGTACTTTGTGGATCGTACATATGGTTTAGGTGCCAATTATCAGAATATTTACCACCTAAACGATGTAAATCTGGACCAGTACGTTTACTTCCCCAAAGGAAAGGATGGTCATATACATATTCGCCTGCTTTTGAATATTCACCATAGCGTTCCACTTCATTTCGAAACGGTCTTATCATTTGCGAATGACAACCTACACAGCCTTCACGTATGTAAATGTCGCGTCCTTCCAATTCTAAAGGCGTGTATGGTTTTACGCTTGTAATGGTTGGGATATTCTCTTCTACAAGTAATGTAGGGACGATTTGAACAATACCTCCAATTAAAATTGCGATAGTTGCAAAAATGGTTAGTTTAACAGGTTTACGCTCTAACCAAGTGTGCCATCCTTCACCAGCAACACGTCTTTTGGATACACGTTGCAATGGAGCAGCTTCAGCAAGTTCATCAGTGACTTTACTGCCACTTCGTATGGTAATGATAACGTTAACAACCATGACTAACATACCAGTGATATATAAAGTACCACCAATGGCACGCATCCAATACATTGGCATTATTTCGGTCACAGTTTCCAAGAAATTACCATACACTAACGTACCATCTGGATTAAATTGTTTCCACATAGAATATTGTGTAAATCCAGCTACATATAATGGAAGTGCGTAGAAAATGATTCCTAAGGTTCCAATCCAAAAGTGTAGGTTAGCCAAAGCCATAGAATGTAGTTTTGTTTTGAATAATTTTGGTATTAAGTAGTATATCATACCAAAAGTTAAAAACCCATTCCAAGCTAAGGCACCAACATGCACGTGCGCAATAATCCAATCGGTAAAGTGTGCAACAGCATTCACACTTTTTATGGATAGCATAGGTCCTTCAAATGTTGCCATACCATAACCTGTAATTGCTACAACCATAAATTTTAAAACAGGATCAGTACGAACTTTGTCCCAAGCACCTCGAAGTGTGAGAAGTCCGTTAATCATTCCTCCCCAAGATGGCATTAATAACATTACCGAAAAAGCAACACCAAGGTTTTGAGCCCAACCAGGAAGTGCAGTATATAATAAATGGTGAGGGCCAGCCCAAATGTAGATGAAGATCAATGACCAAAAGTGAACAATTGATAGCCTATATGAATACACAGGTCTGTTTGCTGCTTTTGGAACAAAATAGTACATTAAGCCTAAAAAAGGTGTTGTTAAGAAAAAAGCAACCGCATTATGTCCATACCACCATTGCACTAAGGCATCTTGAACACCTGCATAAACAGAGTAACTTTTGAGTCCGTTGACTGGCATTTCCAAGCTGTTAAAAATATGTAGGACAGCTACAGTGACGAACGTGGCAATATAAAACCAAATGGCGACATACAGATGACGTTGTCTCCTTTTTAAAATCGTGCCGATGAGATTCCATCCAAATACGACCCAAATCACCGCAATTGCAATGTCAAATGGCCATTCTAATTCTGCATATTCCTTTGAGGTGGTGTATCCCAAAGGTAAAGTGATTGCAGCACCAACAATGATGAGTTGCCAACCCCAAAAATTGATTTTACTCAAGGTGTCATTAAACATTCGTGTTTTCAATAAACGTTGCGTCGAATAATAAACGCCCGCAAAAATGGCGTTACCGACAAATGCAAAAATCACGGCATTGGTATGCAATGGTCTTAAACGTCCAAAACTTAACCATGAAATCCCGTCGGTAAGGTTAGGGAATAAAAACATAAACGCCAGCAACAGGCCTACTAGCATTCCGACAACTCCCCAAAGCATTGTTGCATAGAGGAAATTTTTAACGATTTTATTATCGTAATGAAATTGTTGTACTTCCATAATGATTTAATTAGTCTTTTTGATTTTAACGGATGGTTTAGGTTGCTCTTTTACGATTTCATCTTCAAAAAGCATTCTAACAGAAGGCGTATAGCTATCGTCGAACTGACCATTTTTGACGGCTGTGATAAACGCAATAAAGAACACTACAGCTACAATGATGCTGATCGTCAGTAAAATATATATAACACTCATACCTATTAGAAGTTATGGTTCAAAATTACGTTTGGACAAGTTTTTAAAACATGATTTTTATCATGTTTGATGACAATATTTATATTGCCTCTGATATTTTTTTATTTCAGTTTTCTTCCTATAATATTTGTGGCGATTGTTGTAAATACCACAATACTTATTGAACTCAAAGGCATTAATATTGCGGCCACAACAGGAGCCAGCTGTCCTGTAACTGCAAAGTACAATCCGATGATGTTGTATATGAGCGACAGTATAAAGCTCCATTTGATAATGCGCACAGCTTTTTTGGAAGCCTCAATAAATGCATCGAGCTGCTTAAACCTTGACGCATCCAAAATGGCGTCACAGGCTGGAGAAAACACATTGACGTTCTCGGAAACTGCGATTCCCACATCACTTTGTGCCAAAGCTCCTGCATCGTTCAATCCGTCGCCAATCATCAATACGTTTGCACCTTCAGATTGATGGTATTTGATGTATTCTAGCTTATCATCAGGTTTTTGGTTAAAGATCAATTTTGTTTTTGCTGGCAACAGTTTTTTTAGATTAGCTTCTTCACCGTTGTTGTCGCCTGAAAGTATGACTAAATCATATTGGGTTTTAAGCTTATTGAATAATTTGGACAGGCCTTTGCGGTAACTATTATAAAAGGTAAACTTGCCTTTATAGTCATTGTTTGTACTGATATGTACAGTGGTGTTTAAAACAGAAGTGTCTGTGCTGCCAACAAAACTGGCTGAACCAATTTTCATATTATGATCACCATACTTAGCTTCGATACCTTGACCTAAGTGCTCTTCAAAATGATGTAATGTAAGAATTTGATGTTCCTCTAATATATCATAGAGCGAACGGCTTAGTGGATGGTTTGAACCTCGAAGCGTATTTTTTAGTAAAGTGGCTTCAGTGGTAGACAGTTCTTTTCCTTCATAGGTAGCGGTACTCTTTTTATTTGAGGTGATTGTTCCGGTTTTATCGAAGATAATGGTATTGATATGCGCCAATTGTTCTAAGACAGCAGCATTTTTGACATAAAATTTTTGTTTTCCGAAGATGCGCAACAAATTCCCAAAAGTAAATGGAGCAGATAGTGCAATGGCACACGGACAAGCGATGATTAAGACTGCCGTGAAGACATTTATTGCTTTAGACGCGTCTGTAAACAACCAGAAAAGGGTTGCCAAAACGGCTATGCTCAAAACGGCAATAGTGAACTTCTTACTGATTTTATTGGTCAAGGTCGTAAAACGATCTTCCTTGTTCTTATTGAAGACATCATTGCTCCATAGTTGCGTGAGATAACTTTGCTCAACCGATTTGATAGCTTCCATCTCAATAACACCAGAGGTTTGCTTGCCTCCTGCAAAGAGTTTGTCACCAGATATTTTACTTACGCTTTTTGATTCACCAGTGACAAAGCTGTAATCAATTCGCGCCTTTCCATTAATAAGAATGCCATCGACTGGAATGAGCTCTTCATTCCGTATTAATAAGCGATCACCTTTTTCAATCTCATAAACCTGAATGGGTGTTTCGATACCTTCCGAAGTTATCTTAGTAACTGCTATGGGAAAATAAGATTTGTAATCGCGTTCAAATGATAAGAAGTTATAGGTTTTATGCTGAAAGAATTTTCCGAGTAACAAAAAGAAAACCAGACCAGTTAAGCTATCAAAAAAGCCTGAGCCTAAGTCAAACATAATTTCGATGGAGCTTCTAATGAACAAGACAGCTATACCAAGTGCGATAGGGACATCTATATTCAAAAGCTGAGCTTTCAACCCTTTAAATGCAGAGATGAAATAATCACGTCCTGCATAAAACACCACAGGAAGTGAAAATGCAAACATGATCCAACGGAACAGATGTTTGTACTGCTCTAACCAATATTCGCCTACTTCAAAATATTCTGGAAATGATAAAAACATAACATTTCCGAAGGCAAATCCCGCAACACCCAATTTGTAAATGAGGCTTCTGTTGACATTCCGTTTACCAGTATTAAAATCGTCTAAAGAGATATAAGGTTCATAGCCAATGGAACCCAAGAGCAATACGGTTTCCTTGAGTGAGGATTTTTCAGAATTGTAGGTGACACGAACAGTTTTCTTTCCAAAGTTAACTTGTGAAGATATGATGTTCACATTGAGTTTGTTCAGGTTTTCCAACACCCAAATGCACGAACTGCAGTGGATATGTGGAATATAAAGTGTGGCAACTTGAGTATGACCATCGTCAAACTCTACGAGTTTTTCGATAATGTTGTTTTGATTCAAAAAGTCATATTTCCCTTGAATTTCTGATGGGATGGCACCAGGTGCATTTTCTAGGTCATAATAACAAGTAAGATCATTTTCAGAAAAAATTTCATACACTGTTTTACAACCATTACAACAAAAAGGTTTGTCGTTGAATGTAATGACCGTAGTATTACAGTCATTTCCACAGTGGAAACAAGTTGTTTGCTCCATCATAATTTGCTCATTTATACCCAAGGCAAATTTCCTAAAAGAGCACATTTTATAATATGATATTTGTCATGTTTTAAGTATTTTTACAATCGTTAAAATGGAACTTATGAGTAAATGTGAGCAATGCATTATCAGGCAGTTTAATGCCTTGAAGTCCTTGACAAAGGACGAATTGATTCGCATTTCTTCATGCAAGACCTCCAAGTATATTGAAAAGGGAGAAGTCTTGTTCAACGAAGGCGAAATGATCAATGGAGTGTATTGTGTTAAGGATGGCGTTTGTAAATTGTCTAAGCTTAGCGCTAATGGCAAAGATCATATTGTTCGTTTGGTGGTTAAAGGCGATTTACTTGGGCAACGTTCTTTGGTGTCGCAGGAACCTTCAAATCTCACTGCAGTAGCCCTAAATAAAATGGAAGTTTGTTTTATTCCGAAGAGTGAAATCATTAATGATTTAAACCAAAACTCTAAGTTTTCCATGGATATGCTACAGGATATGGCCATAGAACTTAAAAACTCAGATAATGTTAAGGTTGATTTAGCACAAAAATCAGTGAAACAACGACTTGCAGAGACACTTATTTATATCAATGACCATTTTGGAACTACCGAAGAAGGATATTTGAATATTATTTTATCACGTGAGGATTATGCCAATTTCGTAGGTACAGCTACTGAATCTGCCATACGTATTCTATCTCAATTTAAAAAAGAAGGGTTGTTGTCCATGAAAGGCAAACAAATCAAGATTGAAGATATGGCCAACTTAAAACGCATCGAATAGTTTTATAAAAAGTTTATCAAATTTGAGATGGATTAGTTGTATTTTTATACAGCTATGAAACATAACATTAATTATAGAAAGGGTTTCGTTTTCAAACCTTATGAAGCGCCATTTCAATCACCATTTGACAAATTGTTTGAGGTTTTCAAGGAATTGATTACCCATACTTCAGGCGATTTTGACGAAGCAATAGCGTGGCTTCGCGAGCTGGACGAGGAATATAAACTCACTACTCCAGAATACACCATAGACGATTTTATTGAAGACCTTAAAAAGAAAGGTTACATTAAGGAAGATATTGATCCAGATGGTAACGGTGGAATAACCATTACGGCAAAAACCGAACGTGCCATTAGGCAACAAGCTCTTGATCATATCTTCGGAAAAATCAAGCGAAGCGGACAAGGAAATCATAAAAGCAAGTCTCCAGGTATTGGAGATGAACAAACAGGCGAATTTAGAAACTACCAATTTGGTGATGCCTTGGATAAAGTTTCCATGACCGAAAGTTTACGCAATGCTCAGATAAATCATGGAATTGGAAATTTTAACATTACCGAAGATGATTTGGTGGTAGAGGAAACACTACATAAGTCTCAAATGAGCACAGTCTTGATGATTGATATCAGTCATAGTATGATCTTATATGGAGAAGACCGTATCACTCCAGCTAAACGAGTTGCAATGGCTTTGGCCGAATTAATTACAACACGATATCCAAAAGACACATTGGATATTTTGGTTTTCGGAAATGATGCCTGGCAAATTGAAATTAAGGACTTACCCTTTCTAAAGGTAGGACCATACCATACCAATACTGTAGCTGGATTGCAATTGGCTATGGGTTTGCTAAGACGAAAACGAAATACCAATAAACAGATTTTTATGATTACCGACGGAAAGCCAAGTTGTTTGAGATTACCCGATGGACAATATTATAAAGATAGTTTCGGATTGAATCCATACATAACCAATAAATGTTATGGTATGGCACAACAGGCCAGAAAGCTTCACATTCCTATAACAACCTTTATGATTGCCCAAGATCAATATTTGATGCAATTTGTGCAGGAATTTACAAGAGCAAATCAGGGCAAAGCATTTTATACAGGTTTAAAAGGGTTGGGCGAAATGATTTTTGAGGACTATGAAACCAATAGAAAGAAGAGAATAAGAGGTTGAATTTCTATGACTTTTGATTTAAAACTGAATCAAAATACATATCCCAAATAAAGTATCAGACTAATTAAAAAAATAATTGTACATGATAATTGAAAATATAAAAACACTTGGAGAATTAAAAAAAGCAGGATATCAATATAAATCAATTAAGGACGAGTTACGTGATAACCTAATATCAAAAATAAAGCATAAGGAATCAGTTTTTGAAGGCGTTCATGGCTATGAAAACACTGTAATTCCTGAACTTGAACGTGCCATTTTGTCGCGACATAATATCAATTTACTGGGACTTCGCGGACAAGCAAAAACTCGATTAGCACGTTTGATGCTGAATCTGTTGGATGCGTATGTCCCTTATGTTGAAGGTTCTGAGATTAATGATGATCCGTTTCAACCAATTTCGAGATATGCGATAGAACTAATTGCTGAAAAGGGTGATGCTACACCAATTTCTTGGTTGCATCGCAATGATCGATTTGCTGAAA
>JAUIMB010000007.1 GCA_030432635.1 Bacteroidia bacterium
ATAACGGCACTGCGATGCCAACCAGTGATTACTGGTTCGTGGTGGAGTACAGTGAGCCGGCAACGTTGCAACAGAAAGAGTTTAAAGCCCATTTTACCCTGAAAAGATAAACTTATGAATCTAAAAAAGTATTGTTTAATTGCAATCATAGTATTAATTTCTAAAATAGGAACTGCTCAAGAGGGGTTACCTATTTATTCAGATTACTTAACCGACAATTATTACCTTATCCATCCTTCAATGGCTGGAGTAGCGAACTGCGCTAAAATAAGATTAACAGCTCGAGCTCAGTGGTTTGGGCAGGATGATGCGCCAAGCCTTCAAACCTTAAGTGCTAATAGTAGAATTGGTGATTCACCATCTGCCATTGGTGCTATTGTTTATAATGATAAGAATGGCTATCATTCTCAAACAGGTGGTTATCTTACTTATGCGCATCATTTAATGTTTTCACGAAACACCATTGATTTGAATATGCTGTCTTTTGGTTTGAGTGCTGGATTAATTCAATACAAGTTAGATCAATCTGAGTTTTTTGCCGATGGTTTCGACCCAGTTATAGCCGCTGGAGGTCTTGAGCCCACAGCTACAAATTTCAATATTGATTTTGGATTTTCGTACCATTTGATTGATTTCTATGCGCATTTGACAGTTAAGAATGTTTTAAACAATGAAGGAATTAACTTAAATGAACAAGGTTTAAGTTATGACAACTTAAGAACTTATATATTTTCTTTAGGGAATACTTTCAATAAATTTGGTAGTGATTGGAGTTTTGAACCTTCAGCAATGTTTATGTATAGAGATGCTACAGAGGAGGCATCCTTTGATATAAATCTTAAGACCTATAAGGAAATGGATTTTGGAACACTCTGGGGAGGTTTATCTTATAGAAGAAGTTTAGATGGAGCTGAGTTTTTGGATAATTCTGGTGTTAGTAGTCAAAAATTGCAATATATCACCCCTTTTTTAGGGGTTGACTATAATAGCTTTGTATTTGCTTATACCTATTCTTATCAAGCAAATTCAGTTGTGTTTAACAATGGTGGATTTCATCAAATTACTTTAGGCTATAATTTCAATTGTCGTCGTGAGAAATACGAATGTAATTGTCCGGCTATTAATTAGTCTCATTTTTATATAAAACATAAAAAAAGCCTTGATTTTAAGGCTTTTTTGCATTGCATTAGTGATGGAGGTATTGTTGGAGCTCATCTATGATAGCGACTACCGAGAGCACGACGCTCTTTTGATATGTTTAGTCAAAAGAGCGTAATGCCCAAAGAAATTAATGACTACCAAGAATATTTTTTGTCTTTGGCCTGTGTCTTTATCGCGTTGATCATGGCATTTTCCAATGCATTATTTTTTTCGGTTTCATGGGTGTTGATAAACTCACGACGCTTCTCATTTAACTTTTGGATTTCTTTTTGAATGACCATACGCTCTTGACGCATTTTTGAAACATAAGCTTTAATCTCGGAGATACTTTTATTCTTAAGTTCTTGAGGGAGCTCATTCTTTTTGAGATTTTCGTATTTAAAACCTTTTTCATTTTCGGCATCCACTAAATCCCAGTTTGAATTTTTATACAAATGCGAACTTTTGCTCACTGTTCTACTCACGGCATTTTCTTCACTGTAATCCATAGCATTCAGGTCTTGCTCTGCTTGAAGAGCCATTTTCATTCGACCTGTATTTCCATAGGCTATATAGGTCTTGTTTAGCCTTTGGTTCAAGTTTAAAATTTGATCGTCGTAAGGTGTTGCGACATAGGTAGTAGCATGGTTATGATTGATGGCCATATAGTTGCCGTGTGATAAATCGGCTCCTTCCTTCCAATAAGAACTTATGCCTTGGTCGTAGTCACCACAAAAAATGGTATTGATGCTCACTCCTTTTTTATGAGCGTGTTTGGCAGCATCCTTATAACTTATTTTTCCTTGTGTGAATGGCTCATTACCAGCAATGAATATAAGTTTTAGGTCATCAGGGTTTTCTCCCCAATTTAGTTGGTTTAATGATGTGTTGATTACGTAGCCACAAAATTCGTCACCTCCATTTGTTGTTAAAGAAAATAGTTGTTTGGAAATTTCATCAAGGTCATCACTAAATGCCAATACTTGTCTAATATAGCCTTCAGTGCTATTAAGATTGTCGTTACCATATTCATACAAAGCGATTTTTAGACTAGGTTTTTCATTGCCACATTTTGCATAAGACAATTCGTTAACGATGTCCCATAATTGTGCCTTGGCTTGATCTATGAGCCCATCCATACTATTGCTGGTGTCTAGTAACAATGCCACCTTGATGAATTGTTTATTTGGATGATGTGTTTTTGTATTGACTAACGCTATGGGTTCTGCATGTTTTTTTTCATTGGCGTTACATGCTAGCATGCTAATTGCTATACAAGAAATTGTGAGTGTTTTAAATATAGTTTTCATGTTTTCTGAATTTTATTCTATTTGTATTTTATTCTATTTGTATTTTATTTAATCTGTTTGAAGGGCTTTGATATCTAGGGTTCCATTTGGTGATACCACATAATATTTGTGTTTGACTTCAGTTTTGACCGTTGGTTCTGGAGTAATTTCCTTTGGCTTTGGTGTGAATTGCAACTTGATGTTCATACCTATTTGAACTACAGGTTCTATTATGGATGGATTGATAACAACATCATAGTTTTCATAAGATAATGGTTGATAATAATAGGACGTTTGCTTTTTAGCACTTGTCACACCTTTACTCTTTTTAATAGCTTCAAACGACACACTATTGAAAGCTTGGTAACTTTGGTAAAAATCCTTTGGAAAATAGCAGTACTGGTCATCTGCCATTGCGATATTGTAGTTTGTTAAGTCAAATCCGAGTACCTTGTAATATGCTTTTTTAGTTTCGATAAGTTTTAAAAGTTTGGTTTGTAGGTTGCTGTAAACTTCAGCTATATTGTCTATGAAATAATCAACCTTGACTAGATTGTAAATTTCGCTTTTTGCACATGCAGAAAGAATGGTTTCGAACTGATTCGTTTTTGTGAATTGTATATGAAGATTTTGCTGGAGCTCAAATCCTTTTGGAACTTCCGTATAGGTTTTGCTGAATAGCTTTTTTTGGACTTCAATTTCATAATTTGGAACAAAGGAAATTACATCAATTGCCATATTATCTTCGGTAATTCCGATGGTTTTTAAGGCACCTTTTACCTTATCGATACGTTGGTTCATTAGTAGATTTGTACTATCGGCACTCGAACCGATTTGTGAAACATTGAAGATTGCCGTATAGGTCACTGCTTGAACATTTTGCAAAGCTTTAACATCAATCGTTATCTGTGTACTCGGGTTTAGGGTTTTATTGATGTGTTTCTGAATAGCAGGATTGTAAAGGTTGGCGTTGCCTGAGTGAAGGATGTTTTGTCTTGAAATTTGGTCATAGTTCCCTTTGTGCTGCGCTTGTAAAGTTATGGCTGCAAAGGTTATAAGCATCCAGCAAAGCATTTGATTTTTCATTCGTTGTGTTCGTTATTTGATTAATACTGTAAATCTAGAAGCCCCTTTGCCCAAATAAAAGTAGCGATGAGCCAATTCACCAAATGATTGAGTAATGATGGTTAGATAATGAGTGAACAAGGAGAATTTGCAATCTATTTTGAAGGTTTACGAGAACTCACATTTTATTTAACCAATTAAAGTGTGTAAGTTTATTCCGTGTATTACTTCGAATGAGATATATATTGTACATATTAACAGCGATTACATTCTTTGTGAGTTTGCCAACCTCTGCACAAAAAGAGTTGGATAATATGACAACGAATGAAGCCCCTTTGTTGACCATAAGAGGTTCTGTTAGGGAAAGTGATAGCTATAAACCCATCTCAAAAGTCAATATTGAAGTTAATGGAGGCTCTTATACCAAAACGGATGATAATGGATCTTTTGTGATTAGGGCAAGGCAAGGTGATTTATTGATCATTAGGCATAAGGATTTTGAAACGGTCTATCATACGATTCAGGATGATGAACGAATTACCGTCGAAGTTGAGCCAGCGATTTCTGAGACCAAAGATGGTAAAATCTATAGTCGAAAGGATATAAAGTTGTTCAATGCCTTGATAGATTCGGTAGGAAAGTATAAAAAACAAGATGTTGAAAAAAGTATATCTTTCGTTGGTGATGCCTTATCACAAAGTAACTCACAACAACAAAATGCTGAGGCTTATCTCGTTTTGGCTGAAGTTTATATGCACTGGAAACAGTTTGATCTGGCAGTGACCAACTATAGGGTCAGTCTTCAAAATCGCGAAACAAATGAGGCTAAATTAGGATTGGCCAAAGCTTATGAACGCAATAAGAACTACCAGGAAAGCCTCGATACCTACGAAGCCATCGACAAAAACCAATTGAATAACTATCAACTTGTGACCTTATATGAAGGATTGGGTGACACCTACTTCATGATCAAGAACTATGATGAATCCATAGATGCCTACCAAAACGGTTTGAAGGTTGCTAATCAGCATTTGATAAAGCCCAAGGTTGTCGACCTTAATTCTAAGATTGCACAAGCTTATAATGCTAATGGAAAGGTGGATAAAGCTGAAACTTTTTTTGACAACTCGCTAAACCTAGCTGAAAAGGAAACAAAACAACGTGGATTGGAAGAAAAGGTCACTGTAGCAGACTTTCAGAATACCAATAGAAATTATATTGAAGAAATTCAACTGCGGAAGGAAATTGTAGAAGACGTCGAAGAAGCAGAACGGGATTCCATTATCACAAATGAAAGTGCATTAACTCCTCAAAAGCAGAATTATAAAATTGGGAATGCGTATTTCTTGCAGAAAGATTACAGTAATGCTATTCCGTATTTGGAGAAGAGTATCGAGGAAGCTGAAACTAAAAACGATTTGATTGTCAAGAAAGATGCCACTCGAAAACTTGTGGATGTCTTTGCTGAATCTGGAGATTTTGAAAAGGCAAAGGAAGCTTTCGAAAGTTATAAATTCACCGTAGACCAGTTATATGTCAAGCGTGAACAAGAACTGTCTCAGGCAGATCTATTCCGACGAAATATCATAGAGAAGAATAATCGCATAACAAGTTTGGAGAGTGACAGAGCCCTCAACGAAAGTTTGACTAGCGAACGCAATAAAAATCAGCAATTGATCATCTATTCGTTGATTGCTGGACTGGTTTTACTACTCATAACGGCATTTTTCATGTTTAAATATATAAAGCAACAACGCTTGGCCAACAATCTGTTGGCTTTAAAATCGTTGCGCAGCCAAATGAATCCACATTTCATATTCAATGCCTTAAACTCAGTGAATAGTTTTATTGCCAGCAATGATGAACGCACTGCGAATAAGTACTTGTCTGATTTTTCACATTTAATGCGATCGGTATTGGAAAACAGTGAGGAAGATTTTATTCCGTTGGAAAAGGAAATTGAATTGTTGGAACTGTACACCAAATTAGAACATTTCAGGTTTCAGGATAAGTTTGACTATGATATAAGCGTGCATGAGGATGTTCCTGTTTCAGAATATAAAATTCCGCCAATGTTATTGCAACCTTATATCGAAAATGCGGTGTGGCATGGGTTACGCTATAAGACTGAAAAGGGACATTTACAGATTACCATCTCCAAAAAAAGCGATACCGAAATTACGATTACTGTTGCCGATGATGGTATCGGAAGAGCGCGTTCCAAGGGACTCAAGACAGCCAATCAACAGAAACAAAAGTCAAAGGGCATGGGCAATATAAAGAAACGTGTTGCGATTTTGAACGATATGTATAAAGATAAGGTTGATGTGATTATCGATGATTGCCATGATAGAGGTGATGTTGGAACCAAAGTTGTGGTGACTTTAAAAAAAGATTAAACGCGACCATAAAACAAAAAATAATCAGGTGAAGTTAAGATCAATTATTGTAGAGGACGAAGAAACCAGTAGGCAAATTCTAAAAAATTATTTAGGTAAATATTGTCCGAATGTTGAAGTGTTAGGTGAAGCATCCAATGTAGAAGAGGCTTTGGTGTTGATTCGCAATACTACATTGGATTTGGTGTTTTTAGATGTTGAAATGCCCTATGGAAATGCTTTTGATTTGCTTGATAAGGTAGGCGATATTGATTTTGAGACCGTTTTTGTTACTGCCTACAACCACTATGCTATAGATGCCTTAAATGCGCACGCATCATATTATTTGATGAAGCCAATTTCAATTGATGACCTAATAAAAGCCGTAGACTACGTCACCGAAATTAAGATTAAGGAAGAAGCACTTCAAGATCAGGTGTTGGTTCCAAAAACCATGTCAGTTAATGGGAAAATTACTATTCCGCAGCAAAATGGTTTTGAGGTTTTGGAAACGGCTCAAATTTTGTATTGCAAAGCCGATGATAATTACACTGAAATTTTCTTAGATAACAATAAAAAGAAATTGGTAAGTAAAACCTTGAAGTATTTTGAAGACGCCTTGAGCGAAAGTGGGTTTGCAAGAGTTCATAAAAGTTATTTGGTGAATGTGAATGAGGTTATTAAATATGTTAAGGGAAAAGGAGGAAGTGTGGTGCTAAGCAATGGTAAGGAAATTATGGTCTCAGCTTCTAAAAAATCTAATCTATTATCTTATTTTAAATAACATTTTCATCTACATTTATTTTATCCAACTAACAAGAAGATCATGCCAATTATCAAACCTGTAAGAGGACAACAGCCTCAAATCCCGAACGATTGTTTTATTGCTGAAAATGCTACTATAGTAGGAGAAGTCACTATGGGCAACGCATGTAGTGTTTGGTTCAATGCAGTCATAAGAGGTGATGTGCATTATATCAAAATGGGTAATAAAGTCAATGTTCAAGATGGTGCTGTGATTCATGCAACCTATCAAAAATCACCAACGACGATAGGCAACAATGTTTCAATTGGACACAATGCCATAGTCCACGGCTGTACAATTCATGACAATGTGCTTATTGGGATGGGTAGTATTGTTATGGATGACTGTATCGTGGAAAGTAATAGCATCATTGCGGCAGGAGCCGTAGTCACTAAAAATACAGTCGTAGAATCTGGAAGTATTTATGCTGGTATTCCTGCTAAAAAAGTTAAGGATGTCAGTGCAGCGTTAATTTCAGGTGAGATTGATCGCATTGCCAACAATTATGTTAAGTATTCGAGTTGGTTTAAACCTGAAGAATGATCACACTGAGGCCTACTTGATTTTTAAAATAGAGTAGGTCTTATTAGAAATGTTAAAAATCCAACATCCTCACATTAAATTTGTCATCCAAAATGTGCTTAAGTACGTCAATGTTTCCGTTGGAAAAGAAATGAATATTGGGAGAATTGGTACTAAGATTTAAAAGGTTGTTTTGTTCTAATATAGCCTTGGTTTGTTTTGCTACCGCCAAACCAGAATCGATAATTTTGACATGCTTAGGCAGTAATGTCAATAATTGCGGAATCAAATAAGGATAGTGCGTACATCCCAAAACCAAATAATCGATATCAGCCTGTAGCATGGGTGAAATGTACGTCTCTAATAAGGCTTTCATAGCGTCACTATCGGTTTCTCCAGCTTCTATTAAAGGAACAATGCCTTCGCCAACCTGTTCTATTACTTTAATGCCATTACTGTATAGATCCGTAGTTTTATGAAAGAGTTCACTGCTCAACGTGCCTTTTGTTGCTAATATACCAACAGCTCTAGTTTGTGTGTTCAAGGCAGCAGGTTTAATTGCTGGTTCGATGCCTATGAATGGGACATCATAGGTTGAGCGCAATTGTTGGATTGCATTGGTTGTGGCAGTATTACAGGCAACAACAATTAGTTTGCAGTTTTTGTTCAGCAGTAATTCGGTGTTTTTTATACTGAGCTCGAGGATTTTGGTTTTGCTTTTGTTTCCGTAAGGAGCATTTTTACTGTCTGCCAGATAAATACAGTTTTCATGAGGTAACAAGGCATGGATTTCCTTAAAGATGGATGTGCCTCCAATTCCGGAATCAAATATACCAATAGGTTTTGTACTCATATTTTATACTACTGTTTACGGGTTTTCGAAATAGTGTTCCTTTAGAAAATCCACTTGTAAAAATAAAAAAGCCACTTGTATAAAGTGGCTTTTTGTAATTTTATTTGAATGTCTAGGTTTTAGAACCCTAATTCTTTCTTGACGTCTGCTAAAAGATCTTTACCTGTGGCAACGATTACACCTCCACCTTGGGTAGAATCCAATACATATTGAAAGCCTTGTGCAGCAGCTACTTTTGTAATAGCAGCTTTGGCTTTTTCAAAAATAGGCTTTAAAAGTGCAGCCTCTTTTTTGGCAAGGTCTTCTTGGGCTCCAGCTTGAAACTCTCTGATGCCTTGTTCCATTTGCTGAACTTCCTTAGTACGGTTTATGTTTTCCTCTTCGGTTTTTGAATCGACCTCAGCTCTATACTGAGTGATTTTGTTTTGAAGTTCGGTAACCGCATCCTTGTACTGTGCGTCATAGGTTTTGGATAACTTTTCGATTTCAGCCTGCGCAGCTTTCATCTCTGGCATGGCCTGAACCAACTCAGTAGTATTTATATGTGCTACTTTACTTTGTGCTGAGGCAAGACTTGTTGTTCCAACCACGAGTAGAGCTGCTAATAATAGGGTTTTTAATTGTTTCATTTTAAAAATTGTTACGTGTTATAATTATTGTTTTTAGTTATCATCAGGAACCGAATCCGTTTCTTTTTTTTGAGCTTCGCGTTCTTCTTTTGCTTTTCTTCGTTCTTCTAAAATTCTCTTTTTTCGTTCTTCCAAGGCTTTTTTGCGTGCCTCTCGATCTTTTATTTTTTGTTGTCTTTTCTCTTCAGCAGTTTGCTCAGGTGTTTTTGCTTCATTTCCTTTCTTGGCACTAGTAGAATCTTGCTTTTTAGCACCTTCTCCAGCTTCTGTTTGAGGCGGAGTGTTCCTGTTGCTATTGTTGATACTATCTCTCTTTGCTTTTGCTGCAGCTCTGTCGTCTAGTATTTTTTGACGTTTTGCTGCTGCTGCTGCTTTAAGGGAATCCCTTCTGGCAATCTGAGCTGCTTGACGTTCGGCAATTTGGGCTTCACGTGTAGCTTTTTTGTCTTCAATAGCTTTTTGACGTTCGTCTAATTCTTTATTTACAATTGGTACAACATCTTCCTTTTCTGCCTTTTTCCGTTCGGCTCTTGATTTTGCCTGTGTTCGTTTTGATGAACGTGTAATGCTTCGTATTACTAAGTCACTTAAGTCAAATCGTTCTGCAGAAAACAACATAACTACATCAGCCGATTTATCAAAAATAAAATCGTATTTCTTTCCACTTGCAATTTCCTGTACTGCTGCAAAGATTTGATCTTGGATAGGCTGTATCAACTGCTTTTTCTGAATCATCAAATCGCCATTTGGTCCAAATCGTTTTTGCTGGTAATCGAGTATTTCAGCTTCTTCGTATGAAATATCCTCTAAACGCTCTTCATATAACTCCTTGGTCAGTAGGACACTTTCACTGTTCAGTTGCTTTTTCTTTGAATCTATTTCGGTTAAACGTTGTTCTATTTCCGTTTTCCATTGTTGCACTTTTTGGTCTAACTGCGTGGATGCCTGTTGGTATTCAGGGATATTCTGTAAGATATATTCAGTGTCTATATAACCAATCCTAACACCACGTTGTGCATTAGAGACAAAGCTCAAAAGACTAAAGACGGTCACTAAAAAAAGAACTTTACTTTTCATCTGTATTATTTTTGATTTATGATCTCTTCTATAAACTTCAACAAGACAGATTTTTCTACGATGCTGTCTGTGGGTTTAATTCTTCAAATTAACGAAATATATTCTGAAAAATTTTAACACACACATTAAATCGTCGTAATGTCAATAGAAAATATCGTGCCAAAATTAAAATTGTTGCCCAATTATAAAATGGGTTTGCCATCCACTTTTTACGGTTTGGCCAGGAAGTGCGTCAAATCCATGACCGAAATCGATACCCAATAAACCAAAGGCTGGCATAAAGATTCTTAGACCAAAACCAGCAGATCTATTTAGTTTAAATGGGTCAAAATCCCTAAAGTTATCGTAAGATGCTCCAGCTTCCATAAAACCAAGGCCATAAATCTTAGCCTGAGCTCCTAAGGTAATTGGATAACGTAGTTCTAGGGAGAACTTGTTATATATGGATCCACCATCTTGAGACGACAATGATTGATTAGGGTAACCACGTAATTGAATGACCTCTCGTCCATCCAACGCAAAGTTACCTAGTCCGTCACCACCAAGGAAGAAACGTTCAAAAGGAATGACACCTCTATCTTGATTGTATGCTCCTAAAAATCCGAATTCCAACCCTGTCTTAAATACAAGTTTGTCCCAGATGCGATTATACCAATCACCTTTAAATTTAATTTTGTAGAACTCTAACCATTTGTAGCGTTCTTGATCAATTTCCCCAATTCTCGTGGCATCATCAATATCTGTTGGATCCAATTGATCGCGTTCATCCTTTAAGGCTTTGTAGTCCACATCATTGAATAAAGAATAAGGAATGGATAGTTTGGCGCTAATTTGGAAATTAGATCCACCCATAGGATAGATTGGATCTGTAAATAAGTTGTTTCTCGAAAGTCCAATGGTATAGGATAAATTGTTAGAATACCCATCACCGAAAGTGAACAAACCTGTATTGTAATTTTTTAAGTTATAGTGCTGGAAACTCAAGGCTTGGGACAATTGAAAGTAATCGTCAGGAACCTTTAAACGTTTTGCCAAACCAACCGAGATACCTGTGATGTTAAACCTTCTATCTCTATCAGCTCTTCTTGATATAGGATCAAATAAAAACTGTTTGGTATGCGATAGTGATGTTGAAAACTGAACAGGACGTTTACCTCCAAGCCAAGGCTCAGAAAAAGAGAAACTGTAGGTTTGGAAAAATCGCGATGCTTGTAAACGTAACGCCAAACTTTGTCCGTCACCAGAAGGTATAGGTTTGTAGGCTTCTTTTTTAAAGATGTCCTTTATAGCAAAGTTATTGAACGATAAACCTAGCGTACCAATAAAGCCGCCTCCACCGTAACCACCTTGTAATTCAATCTGGCTAGATCCTCTTTCAACAACTTGATATTCGATATCAACTGTACCATCTTGGGTGTTGAAGTTTTTCATGTTTGGTGTCAACTGTTGTGCATCGAAGAAACCAAGTTGACCAAGTTCCCTTATGGTTCTAATTACATCACTTTTTCGATATAGAGCACCAGGTTTTGTACGAAGTTCTCTGTAGATGACATGGTCATTTGTTTTGTCATTTCCAGATACGGAGACATTATTGAAATAGGCTGGCTTTCCTTCAGAAATCCTAATTTCCAAATCAATAACATTTCCTTCGGCACTCGTTTCCACAGGATTTATTGTAGAAAATAAATAACCATTGTCCTGATAAAGATTGGTAATGTCGATGGCGTCTGGTTTGGTCTCGTCGGCTATACGCTTTCTAAGTTCGACACCATTATAGGTCGAACCTTCCTCAATTTTGAGAATGGACTGTAAACGCGCATCACTAAATACAGTATTACCTACAAATTCTATTTTGCCAAACTTGTATTGTTCACCTTCCTCGACGTCGATATACAGTGTGATGGTCCTATCGTTTTTGTATACAATCGAATCTGAGAGGATTCTGGCATCACGATAACCATT
This sequence comes from Bacteroidia bacterium, assembly GCA_030432635.1. Taxonomy (GTDB): domain Bacteria; phylum Bacteroidota; class Bacteroidia; order Flavobacteriales; family Flavobacteriaceae; genus Psychroserpens. The sequence continues at coordinate 11,721 of JAUIMB010000007.1, forward strand.
TTCCTTGTATTTGTCAATAACACTTACTAAGTCTTCCTTATAATCTTCCTTGATGTATTTAGAACGTTTCAGGACGCGTATTGGATTTTTTTGTTTTGTGTTTTTCATTGCCCTTCTGAGTTTTCTATCAGAAAGTTGTTCGTTACCATTAAAAATAATTTTGTTGATTTTTACCTTTTGGCCCTTATCTACATAGACCAGCATGTCCACTCTACTTTTTTCTATGGAATCAACTACTTCTTTGGTGTTTACGGTAACTTTGGTGTTTAAAAATCCTTGCTTTTTATATTTGTTGGTGATGTAATTTCTGGTTGTTGTTATCAGGTTTTCAGTGACTTTAACTTGGCCAGAAACAAGGTTGTTATCTTTTTTTAATTCTTCAATTTTTCCTTTTTTGACACCTTGTATTTCGATATTGTTTAACTCAGGAAGGTCAATGAGGTTAATTTCTAGATAGGCTTTGTTTCCTTCAACCTTAGCCAAGTATACGTCAATACTACTGAATAGGTTGGAATCCCACATTTTTTTGATGGCATTACTGATTTGCTCTCCTGGAATTACGATTTCCTCTCCAATTTTCAATCGAGAAAAAGAGATGATTGTTCCAGGGTTGAAGTTTGTATTTCCTGTGATTTTGATATCTTCAAGAATGTAACGTTTTCCTTGATTAAAATCAGATTGCTGTGCAGTAACAACCGAAGTAGAAATAAAAATACATGCCAGAAGTAATGACTTGATATATGTTTTCAAAAGACTATTTTTAGCTAAGTTGTTCGCTTGTTTTTCCAAATCGTCGTTCTCTATTTTGATAATCTATCAACGCTTCATAAAGGTTATCCTTCTTAAAATCGGGCCAAAGAATATCAGTGAAATATAATTCGGCATAAGCAATTTGCCACAACAAAAAGTTGCTTATTCTATGCTCACCGCTGGTTCTTATCAATAAATCAACATCTGGTAAATTGTGCGTGTAAAGATGCTTATTAATAATTGATTCGTCAATACTTTCCACCGAAATTATATTATTTTTAACTTTATCTGTTAATTCTTTTATAACCTTGATAATCTCTTCCCTAGATCCATAACTCAAGGCTAATGTAAGCGTCATGTGGGAATTGTTTTTGGTTTTTTCAATGACTTCCAAAAGCTCTTTATGAGCTTTTTTTGGTAAATCACTTAAATTGCCAATAGCCATTAAGCGAATGTTGTTTTCCTGTAACGTCTTGATTTCCTTTTTCAAGGATTTTACCAATAACTTCATCAAGGTTTGGACTTCCAATTTAGGGCGTTTCCAGTTTTCAGTTGAAAACGCATACAATGTGAGGTTTTTGATACCAATTTCAGCACTAGCTTCAACAACATCCCTTACCGATTTTGTTCCATTTTCATGCCCAATGACACGCACCATACCTTTTTGTTTAGCCCAACGGCCATTTCCATCCATTATGATTGCCAAGTGGTTGGGTAGCTTGTTGCTTTGTATTTGTGCCTTTAAGTCCATTTAAAAATTACAATAACAAGGTCTTTGACCAAACGTATACGTTAAAGTGAAACCAGTGAATACATACCAATCATTACTGTTGATATTACCAAAGCTGAGATTGGCTCTGTTAGGGTCATCAGGAACACTTCCATCCAATTCGTCAGAAAAGGTATAGCGTGCTCCAACCTCGAAGCCTAAAACCATATGATGCGCAATTTTTGCTTTAATACCTAAAACTATTGGGATTCCAAATGCCCAACTATCAGTGTTCTCAGAGGTGTATTGACCTTCATTGTTGAAATAATAATTAGGATGCATGGCTGTTGTCATTCCTGAAAATAAATAAGGTGTTACTTTTAGACCACTTTCATGCATATCAAAATCCAAAAAAGTAAATTCCATACCCGCAGATATCTCAAATAAGTTACTGTCAAAGCTATAGTTGCGTTCTTGTCGTCTTGGGTCATCCGACTTAGCATCAACACCATCCAATTCCGCATAGGTAACCGAAACTCTCCAGGCATGTCTTGGGCTTCGGTTCCATTTTAACATTAATCCCAATGCAGGCGCATTAGGAGCAATGTAAGTGGTTGCACCGACATCACCTATAAAGTTACTTCCTCCTGCAAACACACCAACCTCATAGATTTGAGAATGACTGTTTTGCATGAAAAATAGGCTTAATATAATTACGATTATATACCTCATAAGATTTAAAAGTTTGCAAATATAACAATTATGAATTGCCTTTGGTAATTTGTGGCAAATAGTCTTACAGAAAACAGAATATCTAAGCTTTTATTGTTTGAAGTACCTTAGTTGCGCTTGTCCTCACCCCAAAGCATTTTTTGTCTTAACGTGTCTATAAAGCTCTCATCCATAAGTTCGACCATTTTTATTTTAAAATCGGCTTTTCTTATGGTGATGAGTGTGGCATTGGATAAGGTAATAATTCTAGAGTCCAGAGACATTAAATGCTGGTCTTCTCGACCATCCACCTGTAGTTTTATAATGGTGTCGTCAGGTATAACCAAGGGCCTTGCGTTAAGATTGTGTGGTGCAATAGGTGTAAGTACAAAACCGTGAGCTTCAGGAGTAATCACTGGTCCACCACAACTTAATGAGTAACCAGTCGACCCTGTGGGTGTTGAAATGATCAATCCATCTGCCCAATAGGATGTAAGATATTCGTCATTTAAATGTGTTTCAACGGTAATCATCGAAGTCGTATTCTTACGGCTTACTGCTATTTCGTTTAGAGCAAAGTTAGTGTTCTTGATATCACTGTTGACGGGATTGGTCGTAACGCTCAACAAAGCTCGCTCTGAGGTTTTATAGTGGCCATCAAGAATTTTGGAAATAGCATTTTTTATGTCTTCAGTTTGTATAGTGGCTAGAAAACCAAGACGACCAGTGTTGATTCCAACTATTGGAATCGCATAATCTCTAACATAAGTAATGGCTCTAAGAATTGTACCATCACCACCAATGCTTATCAAAAGATCATAACTGTCATTTAATGATGTAAAGGTGTGGATTCTTTCAACGGATTTAAATTTGGAATCAATATGTTCATAGTACGAAGCTTCGACATACATATCAATTGAATTGATCAAGAGAATCTCAACTAAATCCTCAAAAGGTTTGAAGGATTTGTCAGAATAGTATTGTGCGTAGATGGCAATCTTCATACATTTAGATATCTAAGTATTTCTTTAGGTATTCTGATCGCTCTTTCAAATTTTCGACGTAGGTGTCTTCTTCGTGTCCTGAAATGATATTGTAGCTGTACCTTCTAAACGTTTGAATAACTTCGTTTAATCCAGAGTTCCCTATTTTTAAGGTGATTTGAACAACATCACTTTCCATTTTTGAAATAAAGGCACCTAGGATTTTAGCATCATTCGATTCTACGATTTGGCTAATTTCGCTAAATGAATAGTCCTGAATTCCTTTTTCAACAATCAAAATCCCTCCTGGTTCAGCAAAAAAAGGCGTTTCATTAAATAGATTTATGATATCACTTAACTCGTAATAGCCAAGGTAGTTATTGTGCTTGTCTAAAACAGGCATAATATTACAGGAATTTTGTGCGAAGGTTTCCAAAACGTCCAACCAATTTGTGTCAGGTCTAACAAAAAAACCTTCAAGTGCATAATTGCAATCGGCTATGGTTTTTTGTGATTCAAAACAATGCGCATCAGTTTCAGAAATGCAGCCTTGATATGCACCATTACTTTCAACAGGTATATGTGAGTATGTGAGTTCGTTAAACATGAGCTGTACATCGCTGACCTTATCATTGATGTTGAGTGGTCTAATGTCGTTTATTATGAATTCTCTTAATGGCATAAATCGCAAAAATCTAAGTGCAAATTAATTAAAAATAACAATAAAAATGCATGTTGGACTTCGTATTTTTGTTGAAAATAGAGAACCCATGACAAAGCTTAGCGTAAACATTAATAAGATTGCGACCCTACGAAATTCTAGAGGAGGAAATACTCCAAATGTCCTGCAATTTGCAAAGGATGTGCAGCGTTTCGGTGCAGAAGGTGTAACGGTTCATCCTCGACCAGATGAGCGTCATATAAAATATCAGGATGCTCGCGAACTTAAATCGGTAGTACATACAGAATATAACATTGAAGGAAATCCTATCGAATCGTTTATGGATTTGGTACTCGACGTCAAGCCTACTCAAGTCACTTTGGTTCCAGATGCTGTGGATGCCTTGACCTCAAATGCTGGTTGGGACACAATTAAGCATAGACAATTTTTGACTGAGGTAATAGCCGAATTTAAATCGAATGGAATTCGCACCTCTATTTTTGTCGATCCAGATCTAAAAATGATTGAAGGTGCTAAGGCTACTGGAACAGAGCGCATAGAACTCTATACTGAAACATTTGCGCATCAGTTTGGTTTAGGGAACAAAAAGGCCATTCTGCCTTTCACAGAAGCAGCTGAACTAGCCAATAGCATCAATTTAGGAGTCAATGCAGGACATGATTTGAATTTGGACAACATTAAGTTCTTTAAGTCTAATATGCCAGGCTTGCTTGAAGTGTCCATTGGTCATGCCTTGATTTCTGAAAGCATCTACCTTGGCGCAGAAAATGTAGTGCAAATGTATTTACAACGACTAAAGTAACTATGTTAATGTGCTGCATCAAGAGCGGTCGAAATGTCTAGAAAAAAGGAATTTATGAACTTACATTCAAACATTATAGGTAAAGGACAACCATTTATTATTTTGCATGGCTTCTTGGGAATGGGAGATAATTGGAAAACCTTGGGAAAGAAGTTTGCCGAAGTCGGGTTTGAAATCCATTTGGTTGATCAACGTAACCATGGACGTAGTTTCCATGCCGATGATTTTAGTTATGAACTCATGGCTGAAGACTTGAAACACTATTGTGATATACATAATCTGGAAGACGTGATTCTACTTGGGCATTCCATGGGAGGAAAAACAGCCATGCTTTTTGCGACCGAATATCCTAAGTTGGTTTCTAAACTGATGGTAGCAGATATCAGTCCACGCTTTTATCCCATTCACCATGACGCTATTTTGGAAGGCTTAAGTCAGTTGAATTTTGACGAGATTAGCAGTAGAGGAGACGCTGATGAGGTGCTGTCGCGTTATGTTTCAGAAGAAGGGACGCGTATGTTTTTGCTTAAAAACCTTTATTGGGTCGAAAAGGGACAATTGGGATTACGCATGAACCTAGATGTGCTAAAGGAAAACGTTTCCGAAGTAGGGGAAGCGCTACCAAAGCATTCAAAGTTCGACAACCCAACATTGTTTCTAAGAGGCGATAAAAGTGAATATGTGATGCCTAGCGATGAAGGTTTGATTAAATTACATTTTCCAACAGCTAGAATCGAAACCATTTCTAACGCTGGACATTGGCTGCATGCTGAAAACCCAGATGCTTTTTATCAAGCGGTCATTAATTTTATAACTGATTAAGCTAAATCTGAGTATTTAATTCTATCTTGTTCATAGAGTTTTTGTTGGCATTTAGAACGTAGTCAAAAAGGTCTCTACAGGTCCATTTTTTAATGGCATTCAGTTCAATTTTATTAAATTATAAGATATGAAACTAATTATCAGGTTACTTGTAACAGCAGGAATCGTCATGCTCTTGGCATATGTATTAAAAGGTGTTGCGGTAAGCGGTTATGCAGCTGCATTAATTGTTGCCGTCGTGTTGGGTTTGCTCAATCTCTTGGTCAAACCAATTTTGATTATTTTGACCATACCAATTACAATCTTGACTTTCGGGTTGTTTTTGCTGGTCATTAATGCTTGTATCATTTTAATGGCAGATCAGTTTATCGATGGTTTTGCCGTAAGTGGATTTTGGACAGCACTTTTGTTTAGTATCTTATTGTCGATTTCACAATCCATCGCCTTTTCATTGTTAAGGGAAGAAAAGAAAAACTAGTCTCAAATACAATCCTTTAACTATTGTTGAGTTGCGAAAAATGTCGTATTTTTGCAGCCCAATTTTGATACGCATTATATAATGAACATTACAAGAGAAAACATCGATGCATTAAATGCAGTGGTAAAAGTAGATATCGCTAAGGAAGATTATAGCGATAAGGTTGAAAAAATCTTAAAAGATTACCGTAAATCGGCAAATATTCCTGGTTTCCGCAAAGGGCATGTACCGATGACCTTGGTGAAGAAACAGTATGGCAAAGCCGTATTGGTAGATGAGGTAAATAAGTTGTTGCAAGATGCCTTAGGTAAATATTTGACTGAAGAGAAATTGGATGTCCTTGGAAACCCACTGCCAAAACCTCAAGATGATTTGGATTGGGATGCTGATGCCTTTTCTTTTGAATTCGAATTAGGTTTGGCACCAGATTTTGAAGTGAAGCTAAAAGGGAAAAAAGCGATTACACACTACAATATCGTTGCTGATGATAAGATGATAGACAAGCAAGTTGAGCATATCAGAAAGCAATACGGAAAGATAGTATCTGAAACTGAAGTTGCCAAAGACTCGGAAATTACAGGTGTCTTTAAAAATGAAGAAAAGAATATCGATAATTCAGCAACAATCACATTAGATACATTTAAAGGAAAGGCTACCGAAAAGAAATTTATTGGTGCAAAGGTTGGAGACGTGATTACCCTTAAGACTAAAGGTTTATTCAGTGATGATCACGATTTGATGACCTTTTTAAAGGTATCTCACGACGATGCACATGGCTTGGATATAGAGGTGACGTTTACTATTTCTGAAATCAATTCTAGGGAGTTGGCAGATTTGGATCAAGAATTATTTGATAAATTGTTCGGTCCGAAGGCCGTGACCTCTGTGACAGAATTGAAACAAAAGATAAAGGAGGATTCTGAAAAGCAATTTGCACAACAAGGCGATCAAAAATTATTGAATGATGTCACTGAGTATTTAGTGGAATCCACAACATTTGATTTGCCAGCCGAGTTTCTTCAGAAATGGATGCAGACAGCAGGAGAAACCGAAATGGATGCAGAGCAAGCCAAGGAGGAATATCAAAAATCTGAAAAAAGCATGCGTTATCAATTAATCGAAGGAAAATTGATTGAAATGTATGACCTTCAGGTGAAGTTTGAGGAGTTGCAAGCTCATGCAAAAGAGATGATCAAAGGTCAGATGGCACAATTTGGTCAAATGAACCCAAGTGATGAAGAGCTTGACGGTATTGCTTCAAGGATTATTTCAAATAAAGAAGAAGTGAAGCGATTGTCTGAGCAGTTAATGAGTCAAAAATTATTGAATCTCTATAAAAAAGAAGCCAACCTTAAGACAAAAGAAATCACCTATGATGATTTTGTCAAGGAATTTTATAGCTAGACTTTGATGTAAATCATGTTTATGGCAGTTCTTGCTATTTTGTTAAATACAAGAAATTATAAATTAGTATCTTTGAGCGTAGGACTTTTGTCTTACGCTTTTTGTTTAGAGCAAATAAGATTAATAAAAACGTTTTAGAACAATCTATGGATTACACACAGGAATTTAAAAAATTCGCAATAAAAGATCAAGGTGTCAGTAGTACCTATTACAATCAAATCATAAGTAGTATGTACCCAACAGCTTTAACGCCAAACATTATCGAGGAGCGCCAAATGAATGCCGTTGCAATGGATGTGTTTTCACGATTAATGATGGATCGCATCATCTTCTTAGGCATGGCAATTAATGATCAGGTGGCCAATATAATTCAAGCACAATTGCTGTTTTTGGAAAGTACCGATACCTCTAAGGATATTCAAATTTACATCAATTCACCAGGAGGTAGTGTTTATGCAGGATTAGGTATTTACGATACCATGCAGCTTATAAAGCCTGATGTAGCCACAATCTGTACTGGAATGGCAGCTTCGATGGGAGCCGTATTGTTATGTGCTGGTGAAAAAGGAAAACGCAGTGGGTTAAGTCACTCTCGAGTTATGATTCATCAGCCTTTGGGTGGTGCTCAAGGTCAGGCCAGTGATATCGAAATTACTGCGCGTGAAATATTGACACTCAAAGAGGAATTATACAAAATCATCAGTAAGCATAGTGGTCAGGATTACGACAAAATTTATGAGGATAGTGATCGTGATTACTGGATGAAAGCTGAAAAGGCAAAAGAATACGGAATGATAGACGAAGTACTATCACGAGGATAATAATAAATAGTGAGTTGGAAAGCTATTGAAGAGTTAATATAAAACTTTTCGCTCATTACTTTTCATTTTTAACATGGCAAAGGAAGAATTAGAATGTTCGTTTTGTGGAAGGAAAAAACCTGAAACCAATTTATTGATTGCAGGTTTGGATGCACATATTTGTGACCGCTGTATCGAACAAGCACATGGAATAGTCTTGGAGGAATCCAAACAGTCAGATAATGCCGAGTTGTCGTCTGAACTCATGCTCAAAAAACCACAACAGATTAAGGCGTTTCTGGATGAATATATCATTGGACAAGAGCACACAAAAAAGGTAATGTCTGTTGCGGTATATAACCATTATAAACGTTTATTACAGCCTCCAAGTGATGATGATATTGAAATTCAAAAGTCTAACATTATCATGGTTGGTCAAACCGGAACAGGTAAAACCTTAATGGCAAAAACAGTAGCTAGAATGCTCAATGTGCCTTTGGCAATTGTTGATGCTACGGTATTGACAGAGGCTGGATATGTTGGAGAGGATGTGGAAAGTATTCTCACAAGATTGTTGCAAGCTGCAGACTATAACCTTGAAAAGGCCGAAAAAGGTATTGTCTTTATTGATGAAATAGATAAAATCGCTCGTAAAAGTGATAATCCTTCCATCACTAGGGATGTTTCTGGAGAAGGGGTGCAACAGGCCTTATTAAAGTTATTGGAAGGGACTACGGTTAATGTGCCTCCAAAAGGTGGTAGAAAACATCCAGACCAAAAATTCATTGAAGTTAATACTGAGCATATTTTGTTCATCGCAGGAGGTGCTTTTGATGGTATCGAAAAGAAAATATCCAAACGACTCAATCTTGCAGCAATTGGTTACAAGGCAGCTCAAGAGGGTGAAGTTTTGGATACCGATAACCTTTTACAATATATCATTCCGAAGGATTTAAAGGATTTCGGACTTATTCCTGAAATCATTGGTCGACTTCCAGTCTTGACCTATATGGATCCTTTAGACGCCAATACATTAAGAGCAATATTGACCGAACCTAAGAATGCCATCATCAAACAATACAAAAAACTGTTTGAAATGGACGATATCGACTTTACGATTACCGATGGTGCCTTGGCTTATATTGTTGAAAAAGCTATCGAATATAAATTGGGAGCAAGAGGCTTGCGATCGTTGTGTGAGGAAATCTTAACCGATGCGATGTTTGAGATGCCGAGTTCTAAAGATGACAAACTCAACGTTACCAAAGCATATGCTGAAAGTAAGTTGACCAAAACAACACTTAAAAAGTTGAAGGCGGTGTCCTAATCATTTTGGTCATAAAAGCATAAAACCACTCTTAAAAAGAGTGGTTTTTTTTGGATGTAATAAATTAATAATTGCCGAATCAATATTGTTGACGCATCTATTAATTGGATGTTTGAGGGATTATAATATAGCGTTGTTTCTGATTGTTGATGAAGTAAATATAGACGGAAATCATTCATAAAAAAAAGACTTCATTAGCTTTTGGATGAATCCATAGAAATAGTCGTTGTGTGGGAAAATTCAATACCGTTAATCGGATTTTTAAACTGAAACCGTAACTTTCTTTAATTAGGAATATTTAGAAATGGAAGAGGCTTGGGTATTCAAGCTGAGTAGTTCATCCATATATTCACGATTATTTGACAACCTTGGAATTTTATGCTGGCCACCAAGTTTGTCGTGCTGTTTCAACCAATCGTAAAACAGTTGTTCGCGTGCCACATGAATGGTTGGTCGATTTAATGTCATGTTGTTCAGGCGCTTTGCTTCATAATCTGAATTCAAGGATTTCAAGCTCTTGTCCAATAGCTCATTAAATTCATTTAGATCCCTTGGAGGCGTCTTGAATTCAATTAACCATTCATGCGATCCTTTTTCCTTGCCTTTCATAAAAATAGGAGCAGCCGTGTAATCAATGATCTCAGATTTTGTACGACTGCATACTTCCCTAAGCGCATCTTCAGCATTTTCGATAATAAGTTCTTCTCCAAAGGCATTGATATGGTGTTTGGTTCGACCAGAAACTTTTATGCGATAAGGATTAATCGAAGTAAACCTTATCGTATCACCTATAAGATAACGCCATAATCCAGCGTTGGTGGTGATGACGACAGCATAGTTTTTTCCAATCTCTACATCACTTAGCCTGATGACCTTTTGCTCAGGTGTTCCATAGGTATCCATTGGAATAAATTCATAGAAAATTCCGTAGTCTAACATCAGTAGTAATTCACTGCTGTTATTTTGATCTTGAATTGCAAAAAAACCTTCCGAAGCATTATAAATTTCATAATACTTGAAACTCGATTTAGGCAAAATACTTTTGTATTGATCTACGTAGGGCACAAAACTCACACCACCATGAAAGTAGACTTCCAGATTTGGCCAGATATCAAAAAGATTGTCCTTGCCTGTGATTTCAAGTACATTGTTGAGCAATACCAACATCCATGATGGAACACCAGCCAAACTTGTTACATTTTCAAAACGCGTTTCATCGACAATGGCTTGCATTTTTAATTCCCAATCGCTCATTAAGGATACCTTGCTGCTAGGTGTACTGCTGAATTCGGCCCAAAACGGCATGTTGTCAATAAGAATCGCAGATAAATCTCCAAATACAGTTCCATTCTCTTTATAAAGCTCCTTGCTGCCTCCCAATCGCAAGCTCTTACCAGTGAATAATTGAGCATCTTCATTGTTGTTCAAATACATGCACAATAAGTCCTTGCTTGCTGCATAATGGCAATCCTCCAACGATTCATGACTTACCGGAATAAACTTGCTCTTGGCATTGGTTGTTCCACTTGATTTTGCAAACCATCGTATGGCATTAGGCCAAAAAATATTTTGTTCACCACGACGGGAACGTTCAATCATATCTTGGCATTCTTCATAAGTTGAAATCGGGACACGTTCACTAAAGGTCTTGTATGACGCTATGGATGCAAAGTCATAAGTTTTTCCAATCTCAGTGTCTTTAGCGGTTGACAGTAGCTGGAATAGTAATTCATTTTGGACTTCATTGGGATATTTTAAAAACAATTCGATTTGATGAAACCGTTTTTTCAAAAACCATGAAGCAATAGAATTTACTAATGGAATCGGCATATTTTTGGTATCTTAGAAATCTAAAAATAATACTTTTTTTTATATGTTTTACCAAGGTGTATTAACGAAAATGCAAACCGAATTTGCCGATCCCATTCAATATTATTTGATTTTGGAGAATGACTTCCTCAATATGAACCAGTTATTGGATAAAACCATACATATGACCTTTGTAAAGCATCAATGTTTGAACTGTGGTTTAGACAAACCTATTTATCGCCAAGGCTTTTGCAAAAGCTGCTTTTTTGATATTCCTCAGGCAGCTGATTGGATCATGCGACCAGAATTATCCACTGCGCATTTAGATAAGGAAGATCGTGATTTGGAGTATGAAAAGAAAGTCCAACTACAACCACATATCGTTTATCTTGCCAATTCCAGTAATGTCAAGGTTGGCGTAACCAGAAAATCGCAAGTCCCAACACGATGGATAGATCAAGGTGCGCACGAAGCTATTGAGATTGTTGAGGTTCCCAATCGCTATCTCGCTGGAATCACCGAAGTGGCACTTAAAGATCATGTAGCCGATAAAACCAATTGGCGAAAAATGCTCAAGAATGATATTGAGGATGAAAACCTTATTGAATGGCGCGATCGTTTAAAAGTGTTCTTGCCAGAACAAGCAAGAGACTATTTTATTGCGTCTAATTCGGAAACACACTTAGAATTTCCTGTGAAGCAATATCCTTCAAAACCCAAGAGTTTGAATATAGAAAAAGAGCAAACCTATTCAGGTAAATTGGTTGGCGTTAAAGGACAGTATCTCATTTTTGAGGATGATACGGTTTTTAACATAAGAGCCAACGAAGGATTGGTATTGAAGTTTGAAATCGCTTAAACTGTAGCGAGTGTTTAAATCGTTGGACTCTGATTTTTGTGAGTATCATCCCAAGGGAAATCTTCATCATTACAAATCATGCTGACTTCACTTAAAGAAAAACAAAAAGCATCCTAAACTCAGGATGCTTTTTAAATGGTATTTTAAAAGATTTATATATCCTCTTGGTCTCTTAAACCTTGGATATATGATGCTTTTTGAATAACACGTCTACGTTTTACCGATGGTTTTGTGAAAAACTGGTTTTCACGTATGTTTTGCATGGTTTTTACATTTCTGTGTTTACGTTTGTAACGCTTTAAAGCACGCTCGATGCTTTCTCCTTCTTTTACTAAAATTTTTATCATCTTGTTGTTTATGGTTAGTTTATCCTAAATAGGTTTTTAATATTTTACTTTTACTGTCTTGACGTAAACGCTTAATACCTTTTTCTCGTATTTGACGTACACGTTCTCTTGTTAAATCAAAAGTCGCTCCAATTTCATCCAAAGTCATTGGTGGCTCATTGCTCAACCCAAAGTTCAAACGAATCACATCACTTTCCTTTTGAGACAAGGTGTCTAAGGCACGATTAATTTCAACGTTTAAGGACTCTTTCATCAAATCACGATCTGGATTTGGTGATTCACCAGACTTCACCACATCATACAAGCTGGACGTTTCACCCTCTTTCAATGGTGCATCCATAGATAAATGTCTACCAGAATTTTTTAACGACTGCTTCACTTCAGAAACGGTCATGTCCAATTCCTGGGCAATTTCCTGCGGACTTGGTGGTCGTTCGTGCTTTTGTTCCAAAAACGAAAAGGTCTTATTGATTTTATTGATCGAGCCAATTTTATTTAATGGTAATCTCACAATTCGAGATTGTTCTGCCAAGGCTTGCAAAATGGCTTGTCTAATCCACCAAACAGCATAAGAAATAAACTTAAAACCTCTGGTTTCATCAAAGCGTTTTGCAGCTTTTACCAATCCAGCATTACCTTCGTTGATTAAATCTGGAAGTGTTAACCCTTGATTTTGATACTGCTTTGCAACTGAAACTACAAAACGTAAGTTAGCCGTCGTGAGCTTGTCTAAAGCTGCTTGGTCACCTTGCCTAATGCGTTGTGCTAATTCAACTTCCTCTTCGGCAGTAATCATTGGAAGTTTACTAATGTCTTGTAGGTATTTATCTAGGGACTTTGATTCACGGTTGGTAACTTGTTTGGTAATCTTTAATTGCCTCATATGTATTAATTGGGTTTAAAAAAGTTTGCAAGAGTACAACATAACTTTTTAATTGAGAAAAGCAAATATTTTCAAGGTTCTTTTATGTAAAAGTAAAGGAATCGATTGACTTTTAATATTTATTTAACGTTTGGTGCCAAAATATCTAGTTTTTTGTCGAATCATTTTTTTGTTTACGCTTGTTTAAGAGTCCACCAAGCAAATCCTTAACGCTTTCCTTAACAGGATTTGTATTAGGTGTTTTTGTCGAATCGGTTTGTACTGTCGTAGTATCGCTAGGTGTTGTGTTCGTGGTATTACCGAGAATGCCGCCAAGAATATCCTTGATCTCATCTTTTCCTTTATTGATGAGCTTGTTTTTTTGAATCTCAATGAGCTGCTGCGTTAATTTGGTAACACTACTCGCTAAATCGGTTTTAACACTCGGACTCGTATAGCTTCCTGTGATATTGGCCGTTACAGGAATGGTAATTTTATTTACATCAGGATCATTGATCTTTCCTAGTAGTTGGTTCACTTCACTTCCCAAATATTTTGCAGGAACTTGAAAGACGGCATCATAGTCCAGACTTTTGTCAAATCCATGACCACCAGATACCACTATTGCAATGTCCTTGTACTTTAAATCGAAGGGTTTCACGCTGACCTTACCATTTGAAAAACTCAAATTTGCCTTTAGGTCCTTAAGATCAATTTTATCAAAGTCAATGAAGTCAAGCGCTCCATCCAATTTGCTTAATATGGAAGCTTCATTTTCGTTGATCTTAGTCGTTAACAGCTCGGCAAATGCATCTCCCGAAATGGTACTGAGGTTTGGCGAAAACGTTTCATCAAGTGTCCCTTGAAGTTTAATGACAGTGTTGAGCTTTCCATCGAAAGCTTTAGCAATAGGTGCTAAGTTTCTCAAGAGTTCCAGATCCTTGAAGGATTGGGAAATGTCAAAGCCATCAGCACCAAGATTCAGATCAAAAACAGGCGTGTCAGTTTTGGTTGATACCATTCCAGTAAGTGCCATTACACCATTAAACACATTAGAGGTTAAACTCTTTAAATTAGCTTCTTGGTCTTTGATGACTAGCGTTCCGTTGACATCCTTAAGATTCAAGTTGTCGTATACCACGGTTTTTGCATTGGCATTGATGGTACAATCCAAAAAAGCGGGAATCCTCAGAGATTCATTGTCTGATGTGGTTTTATTTGATTCACCTGCTTGGCTTTCATCTTCAACCATAAAATCACTTACAACAAAGGTATTCGAGTTGACGTTAAAGTTACCTTGTAATTTTTTGTCGCTCAATAAGAAGCCTAGTAAATTTTTGATCGTACCAGTAGCCTTAAAGTCACTGGTTCCAGTTTTGGCGTCAAAGCTGTTGAGTGAAACATTTCCAGGATTAAAGGTCATATCAGCTGTATTGATTTGAATGGGATTGACAATGTCTTCCGAAGAGAAAACAAAATCACTCACACTCATGCTTCCGTTGTTTTTAATGCGTTGGTACGCATTCGTTTCGATAGCGTTCATGTCAAAAGCCGTATTGACTTTCGCTCTTAAAATACCGCTAAGTTGTTTGTCGAATTCAATGGGATATGCCTTAGTGATATTGGCCAGATTTAGCACACCATCAATATTGGCATTTACCAACATGTTCTTGGTAAGGTTTCTGATCGTGGCATCAGATTTGAAGACATCTTGATCAATCTTAAAGTTAAGCGTTTTTAACTCGACAAAGGTGTCATCAACATTTCCAGTGGTATTTTTGATTGCTGTGTCAATGGTGATATCTTCAACACGTTTGGGTAGATTGGGATATTTAAACGAGGCATTATTTGATTTGATTTGAATGTCAAGATTAGGAATGGTGGCTTCGGAAATTTTCCCTTTTATGACACCGTTAACCTTAAAATCCCCTGAAGTTTCAACATCATCAATGTTCTTTGAATAGGCTTCAGGAATGATGGCCAAGAAATCCCTGAAAGAGGATTCTGGATTTTCAAAAGTAATATCAATATCCTGTCCGTCTTCGAGGATTTGAACATAACCGTCAAAAACCAAAGGTAACTGATTGATAAAGCCCTTGTTTTCCATGAAGGTGTACTTTTGAGCCTTCAGGTTCATGCCAATAAGTGCATCCAGTTTGATTTTATTTTGATTGAGATATTGTGTGCTATCAATACTCATGCTCACATTGGCATTGGTTTGTGTGTCAAGCTGCGAATTCTCTTCAGAAAACAGACCACTTCCAGAATGGTTTAATTCTGAAATGTAGAGTTGAGTGTTTGATGCCTCATCTAAATACGTCAAGGCACTGTTATTGATATGGTACGTTTCAATATCAAAGGCAAACCCACTTTCTCCAGTCGTGGTTTTGGTAGTGTTGCCTTTTTCCTTTGTAATATCATAATTGGCATTGCCAAGCTTGTCAATTTTTAAAGTGAGCAGTGCTTCATCAATGGTAATGGCGTTTACGACAATGGGATCTTCACTAGCGGTTTTGAACAATTCTTTCACAGACATGGTAAAAGCGATGTCCTTGGCAGTTGCCAAAGTCTCATTTTCGAAAGGGTCATAATTGGTAATGACCAAATCGTCCACCGTTACATGGGCTTGAGGAAAACTACGGATAAAACTTAAGCTCACATCACTAAACTCAACCTTGGCATTGACATTATCATTGATAAAGGTCTTGACGATGTCTTTGATTTTTCCCTGGAAAGCGAAAGGAATCACGAGTAGTAAGATAAAAATGATGAGTAATGTTATGCCAGTAATCTTGAGTAGTTTCTTCATATGGTGGTTTTATGGTCTATATACGTTTAGAATATAATTTAGGCTGTGCACTTCCAAAAGTTTAATAAAACTTTAACCCAATATAGTCTATATGAGATCAATTTCGTCATATACTTCCAACTTGAAACGTTTTCTAAAGAGATACACACCAAGATAGAGTAAAGGTGTGTCCAATGCAGCTACAATCACTTTAAATAGAAATCCGCTAATTAATAACCCTTTAAAGCTGCTCCAAGGCAAAACATCGAAGACACACAATAGAAATACAATCGAAAAGGTGTCTACAAATTGTGAGAACCATGTGGAAAAGTTATTTCTTAACCACAAATGCTTGCCTTTGGTGAGGCGTTTCCAGAAGTGATAGATTTGAATGTCTATAAATTGGGCAAATAGATAGGCAGACATACTGGCGAAAACCGCAATGGCCGAATTTCCGAACACTTTTTTAAATAACTCATCATCAATAGGAGAGTTGGGTATAGCAGGAACACTATCGGAAACAAGAATGATAAGCAGTGAGAATATAGAAGCGAATATCCCAACGACAACGACTTGATTGGCACGTTTCTTTCCATAAATCTCACTAATTAAATCCGTGATCAAAAATGTAAGCGGATACGGAAGCAGGCCAACCGATATTTCAAATAATTTAGCGCCGAAAATTTCCACTTCAAATGGATACCAATAAAAAAACTTCTGAAAAATAAGGTTGGAAACAACTAACGACGTGATAAACAGTGCTGCTAGAAGTAAATAGATGTTCTGGGCAAGGAGTTTATCTTTTATGTTCATTGTTGTGAATAAATACTTACCGTAAATATAGGCTAAAATGAATTTCTTTTCATTAATTTGATGTTCCAATTATGAAGGACATCCACCAAGTTTATATCGCTCTAGGAAGCAATAAAGGAGACAGATTGAAGTATCTGCAAGACGCTATAGATTTGATTTTTGTTGAAGTTGGGAAAATCAATTCGATTGCCAAAGTGTACAATACACCTGCAATTGGCTTCGAAGGCGATGATTTTCTGAATACCTGTATCGCAATCGAAACAACTTTTACACCTGAAGCATTGTTAACCAAATTACAAGCAATTGAGCAAATGCTCGGTCGAGAGCCTTCGATGAGCGAAACCTATGAATCTAGAACCATAGATTTGGATGTTTTGTTTTTTGATGATGAGGTGATTCGTAAAGAAGGACTCAATATTCCGCATCCTGAACTTCATAAACGCCAATTTGTATTGCAGCCTTTACAACATATTGCACCTAAATATGTCCACCCTCTACTGCAAAAACCTATAGAAGCGTTGTTGCATGAATGTGAGGATGCAAGTGATATCGAGGATATTAAGATATGGTTGAAAAATCCGAGCAAGCAATTCAACTTCTCAACTTATAATTACATTGCTATTGAAGGTAATATTGGCGCAGGTAAAACCAGTTTGGCCCATAAGATTTCGCATGATTACAATGCCAAATTGATATTGGAACGTTTTGCCGACAATCCGTTTTTGCCAAAGTTTTATCAGGAGCCACAACGTTATGCCTTTACCTTGGAAATGTCTTTTTTGGCAGATCGTTATCAGCAAATCAGTGATGATCTCTCGCAATTGGATTTGTTCAAGGATTTTTTGGTTAGTGATTATGATATTTATAAATCGCTTATTTTTTCGAAAATCACGTTGCCTGAAGATGAGTTTAAATTGTATAGAAAGTTGTTTTATCTCATGTATAAAGACATAGCAAAGCCTGATTTGTATGTATATCTCTATCAAAATACAGAACGTTTGCAGGAAAACATTAAAAAACGTGGACGTGATTATGAGCAAAATATCGATAGTGATTACCTAGAGAAGATTAATTCGGGCTATTTGGAGTTTTTAAAAAATCAAAGCGAACTCAATGTGAAGATTATCGATATATCAGATAAGGATTTTGTAAAACATAGAGCAGATTATCTGTGGTTACTGAAGGAAATTTGCAACGTATGATGACCTGTAGAATTGAACACATCGAAAATAGATTGGTCGTAGGTATGAAGACTACAACTACAATCATAAACATTGGCGAAGACACAAAACGTTTAGCCAAAATCTTTATGCCAAGACGCGCAGAAATTAAAAATAGACATGGATTGCATGTGTTCTCGATTCAGGATTATGCTGCCAACTTTAACCCTTCCAAAGTCAGTGCAGAATTCGACAAATGGGTCGCTGTTGAAGTTGAAACTACGACTCATCTTCCAGAGGGAATGGAATCGTTTACCATTGCTTCAGGAACCTATGCTGTTTTTGATTTTAAGGGTACAGTTAGCGATATTCCAAAAAGTAGAGCATACATTTTTGGGGAATGGTTGCCTCAATCTGGATATCAACTCGATCAAAGAGCACATTTTGAAATCATGGCTGAGGATTATAGCAAACGACTTCCACAAATAGAGGAAGAGCTTTGGGTTCCGATTATAAAAGTGTAGCTGTTGTCATTCCTAAACTAGAAATAGAATAGGATTCTTTGGGTTTTCAGAAAAACATTGGAAAAACGGCCTGTCCGAATTTATTCCGATGGTAAAAATCAATCCACTTAATTCGACAAAGGCAAGAAACTTAGTTATTGAATCATGGTTCTAGGAAAGCTACTGGGATTCATAATGAATACAAGGTTGTTACTATGTCACCTTTGTGATGTGCCAAGGCAATCTTACTTAAAACCTTTTGGTCTTTAATTTTTAAGTTAAAAGGATTGGCTAACAGGTCAACACCACTGTTGTATTTTAGTCTGGTACCTTGTCCAGCAATAATATCCATGTTGGGTGTGAACGATCCAGACGGCAAATGTTCGGTTAAACAAATGTAATTATAATATTGAAGCTTTGATACGATGCGCTTAATTTCGGCATTGGATAGATGCTGAAGCACTTGTCTTAAAATAGCGACCTCTGTTTTTGGTAAATTATCTTTGGAGATATCCAAACAGCGAAATTCAAGGTGGGTTTCATTAAAGAGGCTTTTGTTTCTTTCAATGAGTTGGTCGGCAATATCCATGGCGATGTATTTTGAAGTAAACGGCATCAAGTGCTTACCGATATTAAAATCACCACAACCCAAATCTGAAACAGTCAATTTGTTGCCATGAGCATTTAAAAACGCGATGACCTCGCTTAGATATGGTTCAATAATGTCATCAAGGTGAGAGCCTTCGCCTGAATAAAAGTCGACATCTTTTCCACCCCAAAGATGCTGTGCGTAAATTTGGTTCATCACAGCTTTCGTTGGCCAAGGTGTTTTGGTTTTTTTGATCAAGGTTCAAGGTTTTTCATTTTACTGAACAAGTCCCAAACCACAACACCACAACTCACTGAAATGTTTAAGGAATGTTTGGTTCCAAATTGTGGAATTTCCAACACGAAATCACTGGCGTCGACTACATCTTGGGACACACCTTTGACTTCATTTCCAAATACCAGAGCGTATTTTTGATTCGAATCAGGTTGAAAGTTGTTGAGCATTGTTGCATTTTCTGCTTGTTCAATAGCGATCACTTGAACGTTTTTTTCTTGAAGTAGCCTTACAACATCCATGGTGCGCTCTACATACTCCCAAGTTACAGTTTCGGTACTTCCTAAAGCTGTTTTTCTGATGTCATTATGAGGAGGTGTTGCAGTAATTCCGCAGAGATAAATTTGTTCGATCAAAAAGGCATCGCTAGTCCTAAAAACCGAGCCGATATTGTTTAAGCTTCTGATATTATCCAATACAATGATGAGAGGTGTTTTTTTTGCCGATTTGAATTCATCTACATTCAATCGTTCCAGTTCACTGTTTTTTAATTTCCTCATTTTTGTTGACATCTCTTGGGTATTGTAGATAACTTGTGGTATTCAGGTTTTTCAAAACTTCAAAATATAAGTATTTTAGCAGTCTTACAAAGGTCACAAAAATAATCAAAACCCTTGGCTAAAAAAGTAAAAAAGGAAACACCGCTCATGAAGCAGTATAATGCCATCAAGGCGAAATATCCTGATGCCTTGCTGTTGTTTCGTGTTGGAGACTTTTATGAGACCTTTGGTGAGGATGCCATAAAGGCTTCGAAGATTCTCGATATCATTTTGACCAAGCGAGGTGCAGGCAGCCCAACTGAAACTGAATTGGCTGGATTTCCGCACCATTCGTTGAATAATTACCTGCCTAAATTGGTCAAGGCAGGAGAACGTGTTGCGATTTGTGATCAACTGGAAGATCCAAAGCAAACCAAGACTATTGTTAAACGTGGTGTGACCGAGTTGGTGACACCTGGTGTAGCCCTCAATGATGATATTTTAAGTTCTAAGGCCAATAATTTTTTGGCTGCAGTCTACTTCTCTTCGACCAGTAAAACGACCGCATCAAAAGGAGCTGTTTTCAACACCATAGGTGTGTCGTTTTTGGATGTGTCGACAGGAGAGTTTTTTATCTCACAAGGCAATAGTGATTATGTAGACAAGTTACTTCAAAACTTTAGACCAAGCGAAGTATTGGTGTCTAAACCCAAAAGGAAAACGTACACAGAAGTTTTTGGTAATGATTTCCATGCCTTTTATCTTGAAGATTGGGTGTTTCAGGATGATTACGCCAATGAGACTTTGTTGAAGCATTTCAATACAAAATCCTTGAAAGGATTTGGGATTGAAGATCTATATGAAGGCATTGTGGCATCTGGAGCTATTCTACATTATTTGGCAGAAACACAACATGACCGACTGCTTCACATTACAAATATCCAACGTTTATCAAAAGGAGAGCATGTATGGATGGATCGCTTCACGATTAAAAATTTGGAGCTGTATCATTCTACCAATCAAAATGCAGTGACGCTTATCGATATTATAGATAAGACCATTTCGCCAATGGGTGGACGTTTACTGAAACGATGGTTGGCCTTGCCATTGGTTGATATATCCAAAATAAATCAGCGTCATGATGTTGTTGCATATGTCAAAAAGGATGAGGTGTTGCTATCTAAGTTTCAAGCGCAGCTCAAGCAAATTTGTGATATTGAGCGATTGATCTCAAAAGTCGCAACTGCCAAAATTACACCGCGAGAAGTCGTTCAGCTAAAGAATGCCTTGGAAGCCATTGTGCCTATAAAGTCCTTGGCTCAACATACTAATAATGAGGCATTGCAGCAACTGGGAGAGCAGTTAGACACTTGTGATGAATTACGTGAACGTATAAAGCAGACCTTAAATGAAGATGCGCCTGTTAATATTCTGAAAGGCCATACCATTGCTTCAGATTTTTCAGATGAATTGAAGGAATTGCGACACCTTTCTGCCTCTGGAAAGGAGTATTTGGATCAAATGTTACAAAGGGAGTCTGAACGTACTGGAATTACCTCTCTGAAAATAGCATCCAATAACGTCTTCGGTTATTATATTGAAGTGCGCCATACACACAAAGATAAGGTTCCAAGCGATTGGATTCGTAAACAAACACTCGTGAGTGCTGAGCGTTATATTACAGAAGAGTTGAAAGAATACGAAACCAAAATATTGGGAGCAGAAGAACGTATTTTGCTAATCGAGCAGCAGTTGTTTGCCGAATTGGTGAGTTGGATAGGTCAATATATAAACCCTGTTCAAGGTAATGCTGCACGTATTGCGCAATTGGATTGCTTAATAGGTTTTGCCCAACTTGCCAAGGAGAATAATTATTCACGTCCAACTGTAACAGAAGGTCATGAATTGGATATCAAAAACGGAAGACATCCAGTTATCGAAAAGCAATTGCCTCATGGTGAACCTTATATTGCAAACGACGTTTATTTAGATCGAGATTCACAACAAATCATAATGATTACGGGTCCGAACATGTCTGGTAAATCTGCGATACTTCGTCAAACAGCATTGGTGGTGTTAATGGCTCAAATGGGAAGTTTTGTGCCAGCAGAGCAGGCAACGATTGGGCTTACAGATAAGATTTTTACTAGAGTAGGTGCCAGTGATAACATTTCTATGGGAGAATCGACTTTTATGGTTGAGATGAATGAGACGGCTTCCATTTTGAATAATATATCAGAGCGAAGCTTGGTGCTTTTGGATGAAATAGGAAGAGGTACAAGTACCTATGATGGGATTTCCATTGCTTGGGCTATTAGTGAATATTTACATGAACATCCAAGTCGAGCCAAAACCTTGTTTGCCACCCACTATCACGAACTGAATGAAATGTCCCAAACCTTTGAGCGCATTAAGAATTTTAATGTATCTGTAAAGGAATTGAAAGATAATGTCTTGTTTCTAAGAAAGCTTGTTGAAGGTGGCAGTGAGCATAGTTTCGGGATTCATGTAGCTAAAATGGCAGGTATGCCACAACAGGTGATTCGTCGTGCTAACAAGATTTTGAAGCAGCTTGAAAAATCGCATTCCAATGAAGAATTAACCGACAAGGTAAAGACCTTGAATAATGAAATGCAATTGAGTTTTTTCAATTTGGATGATCCATTGTTGGAACAGATAAAAGAGGAGATTGTCAATACAGATATTGATACGCTAACACCAGTAGAAGCCTTGATGAAACTCAATGAGATCAAGCGCATGTTATTGAAAAAGAAGCAAGCTTAAAAAAACATCATTTTTTAATGAAAAGGCTTTGCGTTTCTGAGAAAAGTCTTAAATTTGCCCCTGTCTTTGCCGAACAGGCAGGTTCGCAATTGAAATGAAATTGCTATACTGCGAAAGTAGCTCAGGGGTAGAGCATCACCTTGCCAAGGTGAGGGTCGCGGGTTCAAATCCCGTCTTTCGCTCTACACAATACGATAATAGTCGAGTCGTGACTATGATGCTGAAGTGGTGGAATTGGTAGACACGTTGGACTTAAAATCCAATGTCCATTAGGACGTACGGGTTCAAGTCCCGTCTTCAGTACAGGTGAAAAGCCGAAACGAAAGTTTCGGCTTTTTTTAGTTTAATAACGATTTGACTTTAAATCATAAAAAAACCAACCATGAATTTACATGGTTGGTCTGCTAGTAATCAAATAATTAGAGGAAGCTAATGTACCAGCTGCTCTGTTAATTTTTCTTTTTCTTAGTTTTGCTCAAAGGTAAGTCTATCGGTTCCTCCGTTTCCGCCACTAACATCGATGAGTTCAATTCTAGTTGATGAGGTTGATATCACATCCCAATCATCATTTAGGTCTTCAAAATTATTGCTGTCTGGGACAGGAAAAAATATGTTGAAATCAATATCATCGCTACTACCGCTATTACTACTACTATCATTAGTGACTGACCACGTTCCTGTCATGGTGTTGGAGCCATTGGTAGCAACAAGTGACCCATTGGAGTTGAAGGTGAAATTATACCCGTTAAAATCGGAGGTTTCATCTTGACCTGAATCTACAAAGTTGGTTATTCGCCAAGTACCAGATTCAGCAGTATTTTCTATTTGCGCAATTTGTTGGCTGTTGTTGTTTGAGCTTCCATCGTCATCATCGTTAGAACACATCGATGACATTAGTGAAAACCCTAACATAATTAGCATGCCTACATAAAGTCCTTTTTTCATTTTTAGTTGTTTTTATTAGTTAATATAAAATTTAAATTTTTTGAAGGGTTAGAGTATCTGTTCCTCCACCACCTCCACTCACATCTTGGATGACTACTTCAGTATCAGTCACAGATAATACATTCCAGTCATCATCATTGAATTCCTGAAAAGGAATATCTGTTCCAAAATTCAGGGTCATTTGGGTATCACCATTTATAGTACTCCAAGTACCATTATTTGTATTTGATCCGTTTGAAGCCGATACAGTTCCGTCCATATTAAAATCTAATTCGTAACCTGCATAATTGCCTGTTTGGTCATCTGCATCTTCGAGATAGGATGCAACAATCCACAGTCCATCACTCAAGACACTTTGTAAATCATCTCCACCACCATCAAAAGGTGTTCTTTCAAAGGTCAGTAAGTCTTCCGAGCCATCACCACCACTGATATCCTTCAGTCTAATAATGTCGTTGTTTACTTCTAGTACATCCCAATCCTCCATGAGTTCATCTAAAGGTATTCCTGTACCAAAATCTAGATTCAACTCCAAGTCTGTTTCATCTCCCGTAGAGGTCGACCATGTTCCGTTTGTTGTGCCACTCATATTCATTGCTGTCGCAGAGTTGTCGGATGCAAAGTTGAATGTGTAATCTGCGTAATCAGTAGTATCGTCAGCATCATCAAAATAAAAGGTAATATACCAATCTCCTGTCGTCAAAACGCTGATCAAGGCTTCATCATTGACATCACTTATGGTGCAGTCACTTTCAAAACGCAATCTATCATCTCCTAATCTAAAATCGACTTTTACCTCATCATCATTGTTTTGTTCAATCTCATGTAAATTCCAAGTATCATTAAAGTCAGTTAAGCCAGTAATATTGATGACTACTGAAATATCATTGGCTGTCCCAGATGCTTCCCATGTTCCATTAAATATATTTGCACCTTGCATAACTGCAATTGTACCGTCGATGTTAAATTCAAATGTATATCCAACATAATTGTCTTCTAAGTCGTTATCGTTACGTTCTAGTTTATCAACAGTCCATTCTGAACATTCTGCAAAAATCATATCTAAGTCTGTAGTGCTGCAATCATCACAATCGTCATCGTCAAAATCGTTGTCATCATCTTCATCGCAGGTGTCATCTGCATCTTCGATAACCATTGCCAATTCTTGAATGGTATTAATAGTTTGGGTTGTAGTATCAGGAAAGATTACTGTAATTGGAAAATTGATGGTGACAGCTGCAAATTGATCTAGGTCTTCAATGAAATCATACATGTCATTGTCATTATTAATGGTTATGGTATCAATTACATCATTATTTTCGTTATATACGGATGCAGTGATTGGGTATTGAAAATCGATGCACTCAATATCGTCGTCATCGATATTATCACCGAGGCAATTGGCGGCAAGGGTTGCCAACTCAATATCAGAGTTGACAATAATGGTCGAAAAGTCAGTAAACACAACAGTAATTGGGTAAGAAATTACTATGGAATCTACATCATCGTCGAATAAATCTATAATGTCTTCTATGTCTTGATAGCCACTATCATCACTAATGACAAGTTCTATATCATTTACGGTAACTATTACTGGTAATTGTACGGTTAAACAATTCGCATTGTCAACGATGTTATCTTCTGAACCATCATTCAATGCAACTCTACTTATGGCATTGGCGACTACTGAATTCGCTTCTATCGTATCCTCTGTTGGAGGGTCAATTACTAAATCGTCTTCTGTTCGGCAAGACACTAGTGCAACGAGAATTCCAAAGGCTAACAATATGATTGGTTTTAAAGTTTTCATAATGAAAGGGTTTATTTAATTTTTCAATTTCAGTTACATCATAGTCTATGATGCTTGTTTATTCTTAAAACAACCGAATAAAAAAATGTCCCAAGAAAAGAACAAACTTTTTTTATATATCTTTATTTGATTATTCAGATATAATACCTCAGTCCTTGACAAAATCCATACATCAAGACATTTGCGATAAAATCCGCTTTTCAAAACTTTACGAAAAGTATGCACAATCCTTAAGTAATATTCTTTATTACAAGTATGGAGAATTACTGAATCCTTCCGATAAAGTTCAAGAGGCATTTATTAAGTTATGGGAGAATTGTGCAAAGATAAAACCTGAGGCAGCTAAAACTTATTTATTCACAACGGCAAACAACATGATGTTAAATGCCGTGAAACATCAAAAGGTAGTACTCAAATATCAGAAGGTCAAACCTAAAGATTACACGAATGAATCACCCGAATTTATTCTTCGTAAAAAAGAGTTCCTTGAACGATTCCAAAACGTGCTTTCTAAATTAAAAGATGAGGAACGAACAGCATTCCTTTTGAATAAAGTAGATGGTAAGACCCACAAGGAGGTTGCTGAAATTCTTGGGATCACAAAAAAAGTAGCCGAACATAGAATTTATGCAGCATTCAACAAGCTCAAAAGTGAACTTGAAGAGCTAAATAGAAAATAATTCTGGGACAATTCCATTTTATGTTGTTTTAAAAGTATAACACCTTACTATGGACAAAGAATACTTATTGAAGAAATGGTTAAGTGACGAACTTACCTCTGAAGAGGCAAAAGCTTTCAATGCCTTGGAAAATGCTGCGTTCTATAGAGAAATTATTGAGGAGGCACAAAGGTTTAGTGGTGATTCGAATATGAAAGTTGAGACCTTTGGTGAATTGGATAAAAAACTAGCGTCAAAGCCTATTAACTCTATCAATTGGATAAAGGCCGTATCTGCAATTGCAGCTATTTTCATTATTGGTTTTGCTTTGTTTGCGCTTTTCAATAATGATCAAATCAATACATTCAAGACAGATTTAGCTCAAAGAGAGACCATAACATTACCTGATAATTCTGTTGTAAACTTGAATGCTTTATCAGAATTAGAGTTTAATGTCTCAAACTGGGACAATGTTAGAGCTCTAAAGCTTAAAGGTGAAGCGTTTTTTGATGTGGAAAAGGGTAAGCGATTTGATGTAAATACTGATTTTGGAACTGTTAGTGTGTTGGGTACAGAGTTTAATGTGTTATCGAGAGATCGTGTTTTTATGGTGTCTTGTTATGAAGGTTCAGTTCAGGTAACTTATAACAATAATCAGGTTGAACTACCAGCTGGAACTGAGTTTCTTTTGGAAGCAGGTAAAGGCCTAAAGTCCAACATTGGAGTCGCAGAACCTTACTGGTTGAAACACATGAGTGTTTTTGAAAACGTCGCTTTTAATACTGTGATAAAAGAAATTGAAAAACAATATGATGTCAAGGTACGATGCACTTCTGATTTGAACCTTAAATTTACTGGTGCGTTTGAACATGACAACCTTGAAAATGCCTTAAAATCTATTACAAAGCCCCTGAATTTGACCTTCATCATTCAAAGCAACACTAAAGAGGTCATTATTAGGGATGAATAGCCATAGTTTACATATTGTTTTAGTTGTTTGTTTCCTTTCAATGGTTAAAACCCAGGCGCAGAGTTCAGGACATAAAGTAGCTGTTTCAAAGATTTTGGAGCAAATTACCGATGAGTATGCTGTGACATTCAATTATGAAAGTAGTCTTTTAATAGGGTTAAGCATTGTTCCCACCACACAAAATGCTAATCTTAGTTCAAAAATTAAGAACATCGAAAAACAAACCAATCTGGTTTTTGAAAAAGTTAGCAATGTTGTATTTACAATATCTAAAGCAATTAAATGGTGTGGTTATTTAAAAGGGTCTGAGTTTGAACAACCACTTTTTGGTGCCACAGTAAGTAGTAAATCCAGTTATACTGTAACGAATGAAGAAGGCTATTTTGAAATCACTTTGACTTCTGGAGATGAATTATTGACCATACGGCACATTGGATTTAAAACCATAGAGCGTCAAGTGAGCAGTTTAAGTCCAGAAGATTGTGAAACCATAATAATGGTCGTTGAGCAAGAACTCATTGCGCCAGTGCTTATTGAAACATATATCGTTCGAGGTATAGATAAGCGACACGATTGGACCACGTCAATTGACTATAAAAAGTTTAGTCTGTTGCCTGGTCTTATTGAAACTGATGTGCTCCAAACTGTTCAAGCGCTTCCCAGTGTTTTAAGTGTTGATGAAACCGTTTCCAATATTAACATAAGAGGAGGCTCACATGACCAAAACCTCATTCTGTGGGATGATATCAAAATGTACCAAACGGGACACTTTTTTGGACTTATGTCTAGTTTTAATCCGCTCATGACACAAACGGCTAAGGTTATTAATAATGGTTCTGATGTTTCTTTAACCGATGGTGTTTCTGGCACGATTCATATGCAAACCGATAAAGAAATTGATTCCAAGTTCAACGGTGTTTTCGGAATTAATTTTTTAAACGCAGAATTGTTTGCGAACATTCCCATTGGAAAAAAATCGTCTCTTCAACTTGCGTCTAGGACGTCCTATGACGACTTGGTTAGAACGCCTACTTATGATGTTTACTTTGATAGAATCATACAAGAGACTGAAGCCGAAAACAATGTCTTCAATGTTGTCAATTCAGATCAAGAGTTCAATTTTTATGATGTCTCAATGAGGTGGCTGTATCAATTAACAGAGAATGATGTAATTCGACTAAATTTTATTCTGATTGATAATGATTTGGGTTTTAACGAAACGGTCAACTCCATTGATGTGTCTAGAACAAGAGGAAGCAGCATTTCCCAAAATAGTATTGCTGGAGGACTGCATTACCGTAGACAATGGAATGATGGTTTTTGGAGTGCAATTAGCATTTATGAAACAGATTATAAGCTAAAATCCTCAAATGCAGATGTTCTCACCAATCAACTACAGTTACAAGAAAATGTAGTTTCTGAAACTAGCATCAGTGTTGATAATCATTATAAAGATAATTCGTGGCAATATAATTTGGGGTATCAATTCACTGAAACAGAAGTCGTAAATTTAAACGACATTGATTTACCGAGATTTGTAAGACGTGATGAGGAAATATTAAGAGAGCATGCCGTTTTTGGTCAAGCGTCCTATACGAGTCCAAGCAGCGATCTTTCCATCAAGGGTGGCGTTAGGGCAAATTACCTCTCTAGGTTCAATAAAATGATCATTGAGCCTAGATTAAATGTTAGAAGATCATTTGGTGAGCACGTTGAAATTGAAGCACAAGGCGAGTTTAAGCATCAAAGCACCTCTCAAATTGTAAACTTTCAAAATGACTTTTTGGGCATTGAAAAACGACGATGGCAACTCACAGACAATGACAGTATTCCAATTCTTCAGAGTAAACAAGCGTCATTGGGAATAACCTATAAAAACAATGGTTGGCTTTTGGATGCCAAAGGGTTTTATAAAACGGTAGATGGAATCACAACCCAAAGCCAAAGCTTGACCACTAAATATGAATTTGCGAAAGCGAGAGGAAGTTATGACGCTTATGGGTTTGAGTTCCTTTGTCGGAAAAAAACAGGCAACTTTAACAGTTGGCTAAGTTATTCATATATTGATAATACCTATATGTTTGAATCACTTGAAGATGTCGAGTTTCCAAGTAACTTTGATATTACGCACTCATTCACTTTAGGAACAACTTTCAGTACGAAATCTTGGAATATTTCAGCAGGCGTAAATTATAGAACGGGAAAACCAACTTCAATACCAATTAGTGGTAATGACATAGTTGATGATAGTGTGAATTTTGGTAAAGCCAATCATGATAACCTCAGAGACTATTTAAGAATTGATGCTTCAGCGATTTATAAATTCAAAATAAGTAATGCCTTAAGATCTGAAATCGGTGCATCCATTTGGAATATTTCAAATAGAAATAATAGTATCAATAATTTTTACAGGATTAATGAAAATGATAGAGTAGAACGGTTCTCTAGATTTTCATTAGGCTTGACGACTAACGCTGTTATGCGTATTTTCTTTTAGATCAATACAATCAACCAAGTAACCAATATGGTTATTACTAATACTATAGATTATGAAATTAGTTTACTTTTTTACATTTTCGCTCTTTGTAAGCTTTGGAAATGCACAAATCATCAACTTTTCTGATGCAGAGCTAAAAAACAGACTTTTAGAGGCAAACCCCTCAACTTACATTGCAAAAGATATTAATGGATCTGCAGTCGCTATTGACACCAATGCAGATAATGAAATAGATATTTCGGAGGCTCAAGCCATTTATCAGCTAAATATAAGTTCTAGCAACATATCTGACCTGAACGGATTAGAACATTTCATCAACCTGACACGCCTTGAAATCAATTTAAATAGTATTTCCGTTTTTGATGGAACGTCATTCGCTAACCTAGAATACCTTGATTTTAGTAACAATGTACTAACAACAGTGGATGTTTCAGGATTAACTAACCTTCAAATATTTTGGGCTTTTGGTAATCCGTTTACGTCAATTGATGTAAGCTCACTTAGTGGATTAGATTTGTTAGACATTAGTTATTGTGATAATCTCATGGGTTTGGATGCTAGTAACTTAACCAATCTTACTGATTTACGTTGTACTAGTAATGATGTCATGACCAATTTGAATGTTAGTGGTTGTGTTGCTCTAGAGGATTTGAGCTGTCAATATTCTGCTTTGACCAGTTTGGATTTAAGTGGACTTGCTAATCTAGACACAATGTTTGCCGAAAGTAATAATTTGTCGTCTATCGATGTCACTGGAGCGGTTAGTCTCGGTAATATAAATATTGCCTTCAATCAAATCACCTCCTTGGTTGTTCATGATTTACCGGTTTTACAATCTATCAGTGCCAGTAGTAATTTGATTAGTAATTTAGACATACAAAACTGTCCTTTCTTTTTTACATTGGTCATGGAGGATAATCAACTGGCAACACTTGATTTGTCTAATGTGCCAAATATTGTAATTGTTGAAGTAGCAAATAATAATATCAGTGAATTAATTCTAGCAGAAAATAACGAGATAGTGCAATTAGGTTTGACCAATAACCAATTGACCGAGTTGAACTTGAATGACTGCATCAATTTAAATTGGGGTTCATTTGATAACAATCCAAATTTAGAATCCATTCTTATGAAGAATGGAAGCATTGAATCACTATTCAATACGGATATCGACAATCTTCCTAATCTACAATATGTTTGTGCAGATGATGATCAGTTAAGTGACGTGCAGATTTGGCTATCCAATAATGGTTACAGTAATGTCAATGTGAATACCTATTGCTCCTTTACACCAGGTGGTATATTTTATGAAATCCTAGGAGAAGTGAGGTATGACTTTGATAATGATGGATGTTCAACTACCGATGCAATGGTACCATTTATGTCATATAATATCAGCGATGGAATAGAAGCGGGAATGGGAGTTGCAGATAGTACAGGCGTGTATCGCATTCCTGTTCAAGAAGGTACTTATACTATTACGCCAACGATGGTTGACCCTGTACTTTTCAATGTATCTCCTAGTAGTTTTGACGTCGATTTTCCAGAGGATGAGAGCCCATTGGTACAGGATATTTGTATCATTCCGAATTCAACAGTAAATGATTTAGAAGTTGTTCTTACACCTTTAACACCAGCAAGACCTGGGTTTGATGCCGATTATCAAATACTTGTGAAAAATGTAGGAAACCAGATTTTAAGTGGTGATGTGTCATTAACTTATCCTGAAAGTTTAATGACCTATTTGGATTCTGATACACCATTCGATGCCTCCTCAACCGATAGTTACACTTGGAATTTTGTTGACTTAGTACCTTTTCAATCATTTTCTGTAATAATAACGTTTACTGTTAATCCGCCTACAGACCCAGATTTTCCAGTAAATATAGATGATATTCTAACTTTTATGGCAAATGTCAATCCAATGGTTGGTGATAATCATCCAGACAACAATACTTTCGTTTTAGACCAAACCGTAGTTGGTTCTTTTGACCCTAATGATATTTTATGTTTGGAAGGGGAAAACATAACAACAGAACAGGTTGGAAAAGAGGTCCATTATCGTATTCGGTTTGAGAACACTGGCACTTTTCCTGCGGAAAATATTGTCGTTGAAAATACCGTTGATACTCAAAAATTTGACCTGTCGAGCCTACAAGTACTAAACGGTAGTCATGAGTTTGTGACCCGAATTACTGGAAATAGTGTTGAATTCATTTTTGAGAATATCAATCTGCCGTTTGATGACGCCAGTAACGATGGGTTTATTTTATATAAAATCAAAACGCTATCAACTTTAAATGAAGGTGATGTTTTTAGTAATAGTGCCAATATTTATTTTGATTTTAACTTCCCTATTGAAACTAATAATTACAGTACTATTGTAATGGACAATCTAGGAGTGAATGACTTTGAAGAGATCGACGGATTGACTGTTTTTCCCAACCCAGCTACAAATGTGCTGAATTTCAGAAGTGGTCATAATATCGAAAAAATTCAAATATACAGCGTACTCGGAAAATCAATCAAAGAATTCGCTCCAATCCATAACCAAAGAGAAATTGATATCAAGGATTTGACAGATGGCATCTACTTTATTGAATTTGAATCTAATAATGAAAGAACAATCAAGAAGTTTATTAAAAGTTAAGACATGACACAATCCAAGATAGCTTGATTAACAAAAAGTTATTGCTCTCTAGGGTACATGTTAGTGTTTGGTAAAAAAAAAGACCTGAACAACATTCAGGTCTTTTTTTATGAAAACTAAGTGAGTTTTCTTAGTTGTCTTTCTTTAATTTGTCTGCAGCTTTGTCTACTGCATCATTTACTGCTTTAGAACCATCTTCCTTAGCTTTGTCAGCAGCGTCATTTACAGCATCTTTAGCATCGTTTGCCATATCTTTAGCGCCTTCTTTTACTTTGTTGGCACCATCTTTCAAGGCATTTCCAGCTGAATCTAAAGCATCACCAGCTTTTTCAGCTGCATCTTCAGCGCCTTCTTTAACTGCTTCAGCACCATCTTCGATAGCTTCACCAGTTGCTTCGGCTGCATCTTCGATAGCATCACCTGCTTCTTTTGCTGCATTTTCTACGGCATCACCTGCTTTTTCAGCACCTTCTTTAGTTTCTCTACACGAAGTTACAGACACAACAAGTGCCAAAACCAATGCGATGTTTAAAATCAATTTTTTCATTGTAAATGTTTTAGTGTTAATTGTTAATAAGCTAAAATAATAAGTTAGATTGAATTATTTGTTAAAAATTTAACATTTTTTGATATCATCCAATCCAACTAACGCACTATATACGAATGTAATCAATGATTTGGACGACTGCTCCTTTATTTTTTTCTATGAACGCAGCATTTTTAACACCAGTTGTTTTTCGATAAGACTCGGATGTTACCGTCAAATCCAATACAGTTGTGAGCTCTTCATGGTTTTTAATCGATATGACGCCTGCTTCCTTGATCATTAACGAGGCTTCTGGAAATTTTTCATAATGCTGTCCTATAATAATAGGAACGCCAAAAACGGCAGGCTCCAAAATATTGTGTAATCCAGTATTGCCCATGGCTCCACCAACATAAGCGATATCAGCATAACTGTAGATTTTGCTGAGCAAACCAATAGTATCAACTATGAACACATTGGCTTTGGTAAGGTCTGAATCGTCTTTTTGGGAATAACACACAACGTCTTTTTGGAGTTTTGAGGTAATTGCTGTGATATGATTGCTGTTAATCTCATGAGGTGCAATTATAAACTTTAAACGTTCAGAGGCATGGGCATTGATGTAAGGAATTAACAAGGCTTCATCCTCAGGCCAAGAACTTCCTATGACGACACAAGTACTCTCGGCTTTAAATGTCGCGACAAATGGAAGTGCGTTATCCAACTTCAACTGATTGCTTACGCGATCAAATCTCGTGTCTCCAGAAACAGTGACATTATCATAGTCAATGGAATTCAGTAGTGATTTGGATGATTCATTCTGAACAAATATATGTTCAAACGTCAGTAAGGCTGTCTTTCGTTTTCCTCCATAAAATTTGAAATACGATTGGTTTTTTCTGAAATGTGCCGAAATCAAAATTGCTCGTCTGTCTTGACGGTTGAGCTCTATGAGCAGATTAGGCCAAATATCGTACTTGACAAAAATGGTCAACTCAGGGTGAACCAGTTCTAGGAATCGTTTTGCATTTGTTTTGGTATCCAATGGAAGATAGACGACTACATCTGCAACATCAGTATTTTTTCTTACTTCATATCCTGAAGGTGAAAAGAACGTCAACACGATTTTATGATCTGGATGGTCTTGTCGTAATTTTTCAAAAACAGGCAGACCTTGTTCATATTCACCAAGAGAAGCACAATGAAACCAAAAGGTGAGGTCGTCTTTTTTTATAGCCTTCGCAAGCACATCAAAAGTGTTTCTACGACCTATGACACCACTTTTGATCTTGGTATTGAAGTACCCTAGAAATTTCAGCAAAAAAGAAAACAGATATATCCCTAAATTATACAATATGGTTTGGATTACACTCCTGCTAAAATACGTTTCTTTGTTATAAATTCATTGCTTAATGAAGACGAATTTTGTAATTTCGTCAGATATGAAAAAAATACAAATGGTTGACCTTAAAGGTCAATACAACAAAATAAAGCAGGACGTAGATAACTCGGTTTTGGAAGTCTTGGATTCTACCGCTTTTATCAATGGACCAAGAGTTCATGGGTTTCAGAAAAATTTGGAAAACTATCTTGGTGTAAAGCATGTGATTCCTTGTGCCAATGGAACGGATGCTTTGCAAATCGCGATGATGGGTCTCGGTTTGGAGCCTGGCGATGAAGTGATTACGGCCGATTTTACCTTTGCGGCAACAGTTGAAGTGATTGCCTTGTTAAGGTTGACACCTGTTTTGGTTGATGTTGATCCAGTTACTTTTAATATTGATGTTGAGGCCATTAAAAATGCCATAACACCAAAAACAAAGGCCATCGTTCCGGTACATTTATTTGGGATGTGTGCCAATATGGAAGCCATTATGCAGATTGCAGAGCAGCACAATCTATTTGTAATTGAAGATAATGCGCAAGCGATTGGAGCTACATATAGATATAGTGATGGTAGAAAGGCTAAAGCTGGAACAATAGGCCATGTCGCCTCAACCTCTTTTTTTCCGTCGAAAAATTTAGGATGCTATGGTGATGGTGGTGCCATTTTCACTAACGACGATGATTTGGCACATACCATAAGAGGAATTGTAAACCATGGTATGTATGTACGTTACCATCATGATGTTGTTGGTGTAAATTCGAGGCTTGACTCTGTTCAAGCTGCGGTTTTGGATATCAAGCTGAAACGTTTGGATGAATATAATGCTGCCAGGCAAAAAGCGGCAAACGCATATAACAAAGCGTTTTCAGGACAAGATCATATCATTACGCCTTCTAGACAGAAATCTTGTTCTGAAGTTTGTGAAAATTGTGATTGCCATGTCTTTCATCAATATACCCTTAGAGTCTTAAATACCGATCGTGATGCTTTAGTAAAACATTTGAATGATAATGGGATTCCGTGTGGTGTCTACTACCCAATTCCTTTACACCTTCAAAAAGCCTACATGGATGAACGTTATAATGAAGCGGACTTTAAAATTACCAATCAACTTGTGAAAGAAGTTATTTCCCTTCCGATGCATACCGAACTTGATGACGAACAGATCACGTTCATTACGTCTACTGTTATCAACTTCATTAATTCTTAAGCATCTATTATGAAGAAAGTTTTGGTTACTGGAGGCCTTGGTTTTATAGGTTCGCATACAGTTGTTGAACTTCAAAAGGCTGGATTTGAAACAGTCATTATCGATGATTTATCTAATAGCTCTATTGAGGTTCTGGATGGTATTGAAGCCATTACCGGAATGAGACCTTTATTTGAACAACTCGACTTAAGGGAAAAGCATGACCTTGAACAGTTTTTTAAAAAGCACAAGAATATTGATGGAGTGATTCATTTTGCGGCATGTAAAGCCGTTGGGGAAAGTGTCAAGAATCCACTGCTTTATTATGAAAATAACCTCAATACCTTGGTGTATATGCTCAAAGAGGTTTTGAAATTAGATGCAGCTAATTTCATTTTTAGTTCATCCTGTACAGTATATGGGCAAGCCGATGAAATGCCTATAACAGAACATGCACCCGTAAAACCTGCAGCTTCTCCTTATGGCAATACAAAACAAGTTGGAGAGGAAATCATTATGGATACCTGTAAGGTTGAACCTCATTTGAAAGCAATTGCATTGCGGTATTTTAATCCGATTGGAGCACACGAAAGTGCAAAGATTGGAGAACTGCCTATTGGTGTGCCTCAAAATTTGGTGCCTTTCATCACTCAAACAGCAGCAGGCTTAAGGGATTGTTTGTCTGTATTTGGGGATGATTACCCAACACCAGATGGTACTTGTGTAAGAGATTATATTCATGTGGTAGATTTAGCTAAAGCCCATGTTATTGCGTTAGAACGATTGTTCAATAATAAGCACAGTTCAAATTTTGAAACCTTTAATATTGGTACAGGTGTTGGAAGTTCAGTACTTGAGGTCATCCATGCGTTTGAAAAGGCTTCAGGGAAATCCCTTAATTACAAAATTGCGCCAAGACGCGATGGTGATGTGGCTTCAGCTTATGCCCATACCGAAAGGGCCAACTCGGTTTTAGGTTGGCAGGCACAGTATTCACTTGATGATGCTGTAAGATCGGCTTGGGTTTGGGAGACCAAAATAAGGAATCTATAAGGTGAGCTCTTCAGAGAGTTCAGAAATTGCATACTCAACAGGTAAACTGATCTTGGTTACAACTTTTCCGTGTTCATTGTACATATCCATTGAGGATGTTTTTCCGTATAAGGCATCTAAACGATCTTTGATATTTGAGAGGCCAATTCCTTTTTTCAGTAATTCAGAAATATCCTGATCTATTTTTCTTCCATTGTTCTTAATCACTAAAAACAAGATGTTGTTCTGAATATAAACTTGAAGGATTATTTCTAATTGTAATACGTTTTTTTCAAAACCATATTTAATGGAGTTTTCAACTATGGGTTGTAGTATCATGTTGGGAACTAACACATTTTCCAGTCCAGAATTGATTTGCGAATTAAAGGTTAGTTTTTTTTCAAATCTTGTTTTATTGATATTGATGTATTTATCTAGCAGGTATAGTTCTTCTTGCAATTCTATTACGGGCTCATCCTTGTTTTCCAATACATGTCTTAAAATATAGCTCATGTCTTCAATCATTTCCTTGGACTTAAATTTATCAACATCGACTAAAGTATGGATGCTATTTAGGGTGTTGAATAAAAAGTGAGGTTGCATCTGCGATTGTAAAAAACTAAGATTTGCCAGACTGAGCTTTTCCTTTAAATTCGATTCCAACTCAACTGCAGTTTTAAATTTATTGATATAGTAATAAATGTAAATGATGGCAGTTAAGGCGGTATATACTAAAAAGTTCGATTCTACCATGTCAATGTACTTTCTTGAATCGAAATAAAAGGTGTAGTCACTTTTTCCTATGTAAATTACATTGGCCAATTCAAGTAAGGAACCTGATATGAAAATAAAGATTGACAAAATAATGGCCAATAAGAAATGTATTGAGATTAAGACGGGTAGCTTTGTGTTCTTTTTCTCAAGATAATTTGTGATTATAGTCATTAAAGACATGTAGATTACTACGAGGCACCAATCGAACAAATAGAAATAAGTGAACAACTCAAAATAACTGAATACCTGATATTCGAAATCTAAAGCCTTTAGTGATACTTTTTTAAAGAAAAACACCAAACCAATAACAGCGTATGAAAGCGCTATGATTTTGATTAAAAATAAATCAATATGCCATAAGACTTTTGATTTCATAGAGCCTTAGAGTCCGATAAGTTTTTGAAATTGTTTCTTATAGGTTTTGCTAATCCTGAACAGTGTTTCGTCACTCATTTTCACGTCAATCTCACCATAGTTTGAATAAATGATCTCCTTAATAAAGCTGATATTCACTATGGTAGATCGGTGAATTCTTGAAAATTTTGCTTCGTCGAGATTAGTTATAATCGAACTTAATGGTTCTCTCAGTAGGTGCTTTTTAGTATCGGTGTGAATTTCGATATAATAGCCAGATGCCTGCACATATTTGATGTTCGATTTAGGGATAAATGAAATCTTACCACTAGATTTAATAGGAAGCATATTGTTTTTAAATTCAGAAAGAGAGCCATTTGGCTTTTCAATATAACTTACCAAATTGTTTAGCTTCTCGCTGAGTATTCTTGATTGATCAGATTCCAACATATCAATCAGCTTGCTCGTGGTGTAATAAAATCTTTCATCCTTGAACGGTTTTAGCAAATAATCAAACGCAAAAAAGTCAAACGCTTTTAGGGCGTAATTATCATATGCAGTAATGAAAATGACAAGAGGTCTGTCTTCAACTTTAATTTGTTCAAGCAAATCAAAGCCACTCATATCACTTAGTTGAATATCAAGAAAAATAAGATTGGGTTTCTTTTCATGAATTAACTTGATGGCTTCAGAGCCAGAAGAACATTGTGCGATGATATTAATTTGTTCAACTTCTAATAATAAGTTTTCAACTCGCTTCCTTGCAAGCGCTTCATCATCTACAATAATAGCGTTGATTTTAATAGGCATTTGATTGATTGTCCCTTAAATAAAACAAATCTAAAAACATTTAGAAAATGTAAGATTTGTCCTTAAAAAACACTCTAACTCACAAAAAAGGATATACAAAGCAAGATTTTGATAGTACAAATCATTTTAAATGTATTTCAAATCATATCGTGTTAAAAGATTTTTAACTAAACTTTATTAGTTTCTGTTAAAGAAATCTTTCCAAAAAGTTAAATTTTAAGAGTTTGTACCGTTTGTACCGGTAATAATTACAAATAATTAACGGGACTCAGTTTAAACTATAATTATGTGCTTTCAAATCATACTTCTGTGCTTTGAATTCATATCTCTACAAACAAGGCAGATTATGCTTCTATTTACAAAAGCAATTGCAAAAGGCATGGTGGTGTGATATACTTATTATGCGTTAAAAACCATGTTAACTTTAATTTCATAAGAGTAATTATTTTGAGTTAGTCTTCAAAAATAATCTTCGACGCCACCGGCCTTTTCACATTGCCAAAAACTAACTCGTAATAATTTAAAATTCTAGTTTATGAAAGTAAAAAGTTATGCTTTGGTGATAGTGCTCTTTTTGTTTAGTATTACTGCAATATTTGCTCAAGAGAAAACAATCACGGGAACAGTTACAGGTGCTGCAGACGGCCTTCCAGTGCCAGGCGTCAATGTAATTGTTAAAGGAACTTCTAGAGGAGTTCAAACAGACTTTGATGGTAATTATACCATAGAAGCCACAGTTGGTGAAACCTTAGTCTTTTCCTTTGTGAGTATGAAAACTGTTGAATCTATTATTGGCAGTGGCAATACAATCAATGTGGCTATGGAAGAAGATATTGCAGCTTTGGATGAAGTCGTTATAGTTGCATATGGTGAATCGACATTACAGACAAACGCTGCGTCTGTTACAACACTTAAAACCGACAAGATTGAAAACAGGGCCAATGCAGCAGTTCTTCAAGGGCTTCAAGGCCAAGTGGCAGGTGTTAATGTAGGTACTGGCTCTGGACAACCTGGTGGTGATAGTAACATCATTATTAGAGGTGTTGGGAGTGTTAACTCTGAAGTGGAGCCTCTATTTATAATTGATGGTGTGCCTACAAATAGAGATAATTTTAGAACTATTAACCCAAACGATATAGAGTCATTCACGGTTCTTAAAGATGCCTCTGCAACATCTCTGTATGGAAATAGAGGTTCTAACGGAGTGATTTTGATAACGACGAAAAAGGGTAAATTTAATGAAGGTTTGAAATTTCAGTATTCTAATTCTTATGGATTTAGTAAACTTCAACCTCAAAAAATTGAGTTGTTTGACAGTGCAGAGATTTTAAGATGGCAAAGAGATAATGGTGCTGGAGATGGCGTAGGTCTTTCTGACCAGCAAATTGTGGCAATCGCAGGTCAAACCAATACGGATTGGTATGATGTTTTTTTTAGAACCGCCACGACCATGAGTCATAACTTGGCAATAACCTCTGGTGGTGAAAAAACAAGAAATTATACGTCTGTTCAATATGCCGAGCAAGAAGGTATTGTTGCGAATACAGATTTTAAGAGAATGAGTGTTCGTAATAACTTCAATGGTAGGTCTTCAAACGATAAACTTAAGTATAACTTAAATCTGGCTTTCTCGTATGCTAAAACCAATGAACAAGATGGGTCTGGATCAGCATCTGTATTCTTTAATCCATTTAGGGCTTCATTACAAGGTTTGCCATATTTGAGTCCATTTGATCCCGATGGAAGCCAAACTATTGATGGTGGTGTAATACCAGGACAAGTAGGAACGTTTACAGGTGCCAACAGTAAGAATTTCGTATATGTATTATTAAATTCAATAGCGTTAAATACTGATGAGGAAGAAGATGTACGATTTGTTGGTAATTTTGACATTAATTGGGAGTTTGTTGATAATCTAACCGCAGGTATTGCGCTTGGTGTAGATTACAGGTCAGAGCGAAGAACGGAAATTTTACATCCAGGCAGTATACTTGGTCCATTCCAATCTGAACAAGGAAACCAAGCTGCTTTTGGTGGTATTTATGAGAGTACCGATACTAGGGATGTTAGATCTACAACATTGACTAACCTTTCATACCAGAACACTTTTGGAAATAAACATGATTTTGAAATTTCAGCTTTCCTAGAGTATAATAGAGACTTTATTGATATTATAGATTTTGACCAAGATGGTCTAGATGAAAGGTTCTTAGGAAGTACTAATGCGTTCATAGCAGCTAATACTCAAGAACTTATCGGAGGCAATTTGGTTAACCCTTATTTACCTGTTTTAAATGCAGGTTCTTTCACCACAGGATTGTTTTCCTATTTCTCAAGAGCGTCTTACACCTTTGATAGAAAATATGGTGTTCAGGCTTCCATAAGACGGGATGCTTCGTTTAGGTTTTCTGAAGAAAACAGATGGGGAACATTTTGGTCGGTCGCAGGACGTTGGAATATAGATGAAGAGAATTTTATGGAAAATTCTGCCTTTGACCTATTAAAGTTAAGAGCATCTTATGGGACTGTTGGTAATCAACTTGTAGGTACAGCAACCATTGACGGATTTGTACTGCCAACCAATTATAGAGGACTCAATGTTGCCGTTCCTCAAATTATCTCTGGTGCAGGTTATAACAGTACAGTATCCTTAATTCCTAATGCGGCCAATTTAGGGAATCCTGACTTACGATGGGAAACTACAAAATCAACTAATATTGGTTTGGATTTTGGTGTATGGAACAGTCGTTTCTCAGGCTCGTTGGACGTATATAAAAGGGTTACTGAAGATCTGTTCTTTAGCCGAAACATTTCGTTAATCAACCCAGGAACTAATATCGATTCTAATGTAGGCGAGCTTCAAAATCAAGGTGTAGAGCTTAAGCTAGACTATAACTTAGTTCAAACTGAGGATTTAAGTATGTCAGTAGGCGGTACCGTAAGCTATAATGAAAACGAGATTACGAAACTAGCTCCTGAAACGAACGGACTCATTGATAGTGGTGGTTTGACGGTTCTTGCCGAAGGGCAGCCTTTCGGAGCTTACTATCTCACTAGGTTTGCTGGCGTAAATCCTGCAAATGGAGAAGCCCTTTTCTTAGACATCAACGGTAATATTACTGAAAATCTAGATCCTTCTGATAGGGTGTTTTTAGATAAATCCTCACAGCCTACATGGCAAGGTGGTTTTTATACAAATATTAATTACAAAGGTATCCAATTATCCACCCAATGGTCGTTTGTGGCGGATGTTTATCGTGTTAACTTAGATTATGCAGAACTTGAGGATGTAGGTGTTGGAACTGTAGGAAATGGTCAAAACAGATCTCCAGCAGTTCTAAATGCTTGGCAAAATCCTGGTGATATTACCGATATCCCAAGAGTAGGAAGTACTCATAGCTCTTTTTCGTTAGCTGTAAATTCGGATAGGTATCTCGAAGACGCATCTTTCCTGAGACTGAGAAATATTGAGCTTGCCTATGTGTTTCCTACCGATTATTTAAAAAGAACACCTTTTACTGCAATTAAGGTGTTTGCTCAAGGTGAGAATTTGTTAACATTTACGAAGTACAGAGGAAATGATCCTGAATCAAATTTTAGAACAATAGATAGAGGACAGTATCCAACATCCAGAATTATGTCATTTGGAACAGTAATTAACTTCTAAAACAATGAAAATGAAAAATATATTGAAATATAAAAACATATGGATCTTATGCCTAATGGTCGCTTTATTTGGGTGTCAAGATGCAATTGATATCAACCAAGATGGCTTTTTAGGACCAGACAATGCCTATAATACAGTTGATGATTTACAGTCGGGATTAAATGGTGTTTATGCACGATATTTACCTGATACTGGAGGTAATGGTACAGGTGGAGAAATCTATCATAATTCGGTTTTTACAGATGAGATAAAATCTGGAATTGCAAGTGCAGGTCAAGGAAGTCAGCTTTATGATTTTATTATAGACAACACAAATACTGGAGGTGCCTCTTTTTTGATATGGCAAGATAACTATAGAATGATCGCTAGGGCAAATAGAGTCATTGAAGCGTTTAATGTGGTGACTATATCCAGTACAGATATGGAACGAGCAAACCATATTCGAGGCCAATTACTTGGACTTAGGGCTTTAGGGCATCTTAAGTTATTAGAATACTTTGCGCCTAGTTATGACGACCCAAATGGTTTAGGTGTAATTAACCTCGATTTTGTGAATAATGTGAATGACCAATTGCCAAGAAATACGTTTGGGGAAACGGCAGACTTAATTAGATCTGACTTAGAAACAGCCCAAAATCTATTGGATCCAAGTCAAACCTCCAATATTTTTATAAACGTCGATGTTGTTAAGGCACTAAGAACACGTCTCGCATTGATTGAAGGAGACTATAGTACTGCTTTGAATTTATCTTCTCAATTGGTTTCAGATTATCCATTGGCAAATCAAACCCAATACCTTAATATGTATCAGGATACCGATAATACCGAAGTTATATTTAAGCTTTCAAGAGTATCTGGAGATAATGATGTAGCTCTGTTGTACTTCTTCAATTTTATTGGTCCTTCTGATGGATACTTAGAGGTTTCTAATCAATTGTTCAATGAATTGTCTGAGCCAACTGGAGATATTCGATTAAATGCTGTAGTTAGTGGTGCGTTTAGTACCATTAATGGTGTCGATGATCCCACAAATGTTTTAGTTCTCAACAAATATCCAGGTTCTGCAGACGGCCAAGCTACAAATGATATTAAGGTGTTCCGTTCTTCTGAAATGTGGTTGATAAAAGCAGAAGCAGAAGCTAGAATGGGTAACCTGACAGAAGCGGCTAATTCAATTAAAACATTACGAGATGCGCGATTTGGATCGGCTACAGCCACTCCAAATTATGGAACTTTAAATCAAGCCTTAACAGATATTCTGTTGGAAAGAAAAAAAGAACTGTGCTTCGAAGGTCATAGATACTTAGATTTAAAACGACTAGGAAGCGAATTAGGAATTGGAATTAACAGAAATCCTATAGATTGTGCATCCTTTCAAGCAAATTGCACATTGCCTTCAACAGATCCAAGATTCACGCTGCCAATTCCTCAAGCTGAGTTAGACGCGAATTCCAATATTCAAGTAAACCCAAGTAATTGATTTAAATAAAATTTGATATGAAAAAAATAGTAATATTATTCACACTTTCGGCATTGTTGGCGTCATGCGATGAGAATGTCGAACCAATACTTTACGACAATGTGAACGGACAAGTCGGCGTGTCGTTTTTAAATAATTTTATTTCTGTCGTCGTTCCAGAGGAAGGTACTACAGCAAGTGTTCCAGTACAAGTCACTACTGTTTCGAATGTTGATAGAATGTTTAGTGTTTCGGTCAATGAAGCTTCTACAGCATCTAGTGCAGATTATTCTTTAGGAAACATAGTTATTCCTGCAAATGAGTATGAAGGTACGCTAACAGTGACATTTGACAATTTTGATGGCCTTGCAGATCTCACAACCTTTAATTTAATTTTAGACTTGTCCTTGGAGCCAGGTCAGGTTGCTGTTGGTGCGGCAAGTACTACGTTTAGCTATGTTAAGGAAGTGGTTTGTAATGATTTAACGCTTACAATCGCTGAAGATAATTATGCTGATGAAAGAGATTGGCAAATCACAGACAGTACTGGAGCAATTGTTGTACAATGTTCAGATTATGACAATTGTCCTAATGGAGCACCTTCGGGTTCAATCCCACCTGCAACATATAATTATGATTTTAACTTACCTGATGGCTGTTATACGTTTACAATTCTTGATGCTTTTGG
This sequence comes from Bacteroidia bacterium, assembly GCA_030432635.1. GTDB lineage: Bacteria > Bacteroidota > Bacteroidia > Flavobacteriales > Flavobacteriaceae > Psychroserpens. Next base: position 55,893 of record JAUIMB010000007.1, read on the forward strand.
AGATGGTTTAGCCGATGGATCTGTAACCGGAAACTACGAGTTAAAATGCTCAATTATTATCCATGCCTTTGGAGAAGGTAATTTTGGAGGTCAAGAATCAACTGATTTTTGTGTTAATCAGTGAAAATCATAAATTTTAATATAGTTAATATGAAAAATATAAAAACATTTGTGTTAGTGACCATTGCAGCTTTGTTAATATACAGTTGCGATGAAGAGGCTAACAGTTTTAGTGATGACCCAACTACTGGTTGGGTAGAATTTACCGGTTCTGGATCTGCAACAATATCTTTAATCACGGAAGAACTGGTGTTACCTATTGATGTCAACGTTCCTGTATATCCAGATGGACTGAACATATCTTATACGTTACAGCCAATACAAGGAGATTTTTCTGATATTGTCTCTACTGATACCAGTGTGTTTGTTGATCCATTCAGTGGTTCAAGAACGGCTAGTTTGACACTTCATTTTTCAAATTTAGAAGCGTTGACCAATGTAGTCGCATTTGATGTGGTGTTGACAAGTGTAGATGTTTTGGGTGTAGGCATTGGAGTCGATGAGAATAGTTTGACCACGTATAGAGTTTCTACGCCTTGTCCAATCAATCTTGGTACAAGTTATACAGGAACCTCATCCAGTGGAGGAGCATTGGTTCAAAGTGGTTACAGTGTTAATTTAACAGATTTAGGAAACTCAACTTACAGTATAGATGGGTCTTGGGGAGATCTATTTGTAGATACATTATGTGGAGGCTGTATAGGAGGTGTATCAGCTTATCCTGGTCCTTTGGTGTTTTCCATTGATCCAGCAACGTTCGCTATTACTGTGATAAGTGGAGGAGAGCCTTCAGGTGTTGGAAACCCGTTTGATTTGGCTTACACTTTAACGGGTACCGGAACTTACAATTCCTGCGATGATCAAATACAGTTGACCATTACCGAAAACGGAATTTTTAATAATCCCGTTACCGCTACTGTTTTATTGGAATAGATGGTTGCCAATTAATAGTAGCATTTCATCAATCAACCTAACGAGGGAGAGGCACTTTTTTAGTGCCTCTTTTAGGTTAATGGGATTGGTTTTCATGGATGTTAGTTGTTCTTTTACTGTTGAAAAGCCTATATAAAAGTTGATTAACAGTTTTTTAAAACTTAAAATTTGTGTTTTACAAATGTGTTTTGTTTATTAAGCCCAATGATAAAAGAATACCAATGAAATTGATAAGCATTAAAAGAATTACAAAACAGGAAGTTAGGTTTTCAAAAAAGATGGGAGCACTATCCACAAATGTAACCTACATTAAGAAGCAAATTTTAAACATTCCTTTTAAAACACTTCACAAATACAGAGAGACTTACTATGGAGAAGTCAAGGACTGTAAGAACATTAATTTAGCAAAATAAGACAGAGAAATAGTCTGTAAAATAAGTTGAGTTGAAGATTTAAATTTGACTTTTCTTGTTTTTGAACAATACGGTATATAATAAAATGAGCATACCGAAGGTCACAGACATGTCAGCAATATTAAAAATTCCGGTTTTGATTGTATCATTAAAATAGATATAGAAGTAATCAGTCACTTGATTGCGAACAATACGATCAAATACATTTGAAATACCACCACCAGCAATACAACAAAAGGCAAATAGACTTAATTTGTCAAGGGCTTTATTAGTGATTAAATAATAGATAAGATACCCTAAGACCAACGTTGGTAGGATAAGTAATAGTATAATTCTGAGTGTATCATTCATATCACTTCCCAAACCTAAAAAAGCACCTTTGTTTTCAACATATTGCATGATAAATGTATCACCTACGATTCGTTTAATTTCACCATAAGAAAAACTGGATCTAACCCAAACCTTCGAAATTTGGTCAATAATGATGTTGATCGCAATAATTAAAATGATGCTAGCAGTTCTAGATAACTTCATCGGTACAATAAATTATGCTTCAGTGTCTAAAGTTGCTGAAGTAGTTTCGACTTCCCTATGAATTTTTTTAACCAATCCTTGTAGTACTTTACCTGGACCGACTTCAGTGAAATGCGATGCACCATCAGTAATCATTTGCTGAACAGATTGTGTCCAACGTACAGGAGCTGTTAGTTGAGAAATTAAATTGGCCTTAATTTCAGTTTCATCAGTGATTGCTGAAGCAGTAACGTTTTGATAGATAGGACAACTAGGTTTACTGAACTCAGTATTTTCAATAGCAGCAGCCAATTCTTCTCGAGCAGGTTCCATCAATGGCGAATGGAAAGCACCTCCTACTGGAAGCACAAGGGCACGACGCGCACCTTCTTCCTTAAGAGCTTCGCATGCCTTGTTTATGGCTTCAATTTCACCAGAGATAACCAATTGTCCTGGACAATTATAATTAGCAGCTACAACTACACCTTCAGTCATAGCACATATTTTTTCAACAACGTCATCATCAAGACCTAAAACAGCAGCCATTGTACTGGGTTGTAGCTCACAAGCTTTTTGCATAGCTTGAGCCCTTTGGGAAACAAGTTTAAGTCCGTCTTCAAATGTTAAGGCACCAGCAGCTACCAAGGCAGAAAATTCACCTAATGAATGACCAGCTACCATATCGGGTTTAAAGTTTTCACCCAAGGTTTTAGCCAATATCACAGAATGTAAGAAAATGGCAGGTTGTGTGACTTTGGTTTCCTTTAAATCTTCTGCAGAGCCTTCAAACATGATATCAGTGATGGAAAAGCCTAAAATCTCATTGGCTTTTTCAAATAACTCTTGAGCTAAAGATGAATTTTCATAAAGGTCCAATCCCATACCCGAGAACTGTGCACCTTGACCAGGAAAAATATATGCGTTCATGTTAGTTTCAAATTAGTGCTGCAAAAATAGGTTTTTTTAGGAACTAAAAGAAGTTATTAGATTAATATCAGAAGTGTCTATGGAAGCGTTTTCTTAATCTTTCACATAAGTTAAAAACGTAAAGGTGTACTCGTGCTTGTCATCCTTATCATGAAATTGACGTTGGGTTTCTTTCCAAATAGATGTGTCAATCTCAGGGAAGAATGTATCGGCTCCTTCAAAACTGTGATGCACACGAGTTAATTCTATTTTGTCTGCCAAAGCCATTGATTGTTTGTAAATTTCTCCACCTCCAATAATGAAAGGCTGAGAATCCTTTCTGGCTGCATCTAGAGCGTCAGCCATGTTGTTCACCACAATGACACCATCCGGCGCCTTGTAGTTCTCTTGTCTGGTTATGACAATATGAATACGATTGGGTAAAGGTTTAGGGAAGCTTTCAAAGGTCTTACGTCCCATGATAATGTGATGCCCATTGGTCAGCTTTTTGAAGCGTTTAAGGTCATCACTTAAGTGCCAAATTAGATCATTATCTTTCCCTATGGCATTGTTTTCTCCTGCAGCTACAATAATGGTCAGTTCAGTCTTTTTTTTTTGATCGGATACTTGTTTTTGTTCCAATGCCTCATTGTAGGCTTGGGATTTGGCAATTTCGTTTTCCTCTTTTAAGAATTTCTGCTTCAACGTATCAATCCGTTCTTGCTGCTTTGCAACTAAAGTTTCCAGTTGTTGTTCTTCCCATTGTTTGCCCATAAAACTATGCGTAATAAAGACACTAATAAAATGATAAATGAAGAGTGCTAACCAAAAGATGATAGCGATGACAAACCAATTGAGTCCTGCAATGGTAAAATCTTTACCAATACCTAAAACGGTATTGGCCAAAATGAGAAAAACAGCACCAATTAGAAACACAACGAAATGCACGTATACGCGCTTTTTTTGCTTGATACGCTTTTCGGCATATTTTATCATTTCCAATTGCTCCTTATCTATTTTTGGAACGGTTTTCTTTTTTCCAAACATGTTGTAAAGTTAGTAAAGGTAAAGTTAGCCTTTTTGTCGGAAATTGGTCAAATTATTTTTGAGTCAGTGAGAACCTTGGTTTTCGCAAACGTTTGAGTTGTTAATCTTTTGAAATTCAATAATTAAGACTTTTATGTTTTGTTAGGAATACGCTAATATTATGGTGCTAAAATTTCCAAAATCCCACTCTTGTCTACGCAATGTTATCAAATTGATAATTCTTATGTTTCAGATAGGCTAACCGTTTGTGAGTCAGGGATTCTTTTATACATTTGCGGCGAATTTAAATTCGTAATTATTATGGCAATTAAAAAGCAATACTTAAAAAGTAAACCAGTTTGTAAGGTAACGTTTTCTGTACCTGCTGAGGAAGCAAAAAAGGTAGCGGTTGTTGGTACATTCAACGAGTGGAACGTCAAGAAAGCTGCAGAATTGAAAAAATTGAAAAACGGTACTTTTAAAGGCACTGTTGATTTAGAAACAGACAACTCTTATGAGTTTAGATATGTGGTTGATGGTAAAACATACATCAACGATGAGCAAGCAGATGCTTACGCTTGGAATGACTATGCAGGTGCTGAAAACTGTGTATTGAATCTGTAGTAAACAGTTTTTGACAAATTAGAAAATGCTTCCAATTGGAAGCATTTTTTATTGAAAATAGATGGTCATTAACATGCTAAACGGTGTATCGATGGGTTTTCCATTTTTAGTTCCAGGGAGTTTGAATTTTGGAAGTTGTTTGGCTAATCTAATCGCATGAATGGCAACGGCCTTATGGTTGGCTTTCACATTAACGTGTTCTACCTTACCTTTTTTATTAATTATGAAATCCAATTGAATTTGAGTGGATTGGTCATTCGGAAATAATCGATCAGCCATTTGATAATCGAATTTTACTTTCATAAAATCCAGAATCTTTTTTTTACTGCACTGTTCTAGCTCCTCATTGGTTGAGGTTTTGTCACATCCTCTATAAACTGGAAACGTAGTGTTCTCTGCGTTGTGATTGGCTGTCATGTCTACCATTAATGGTATTGTATATGGGACAGTAACAGGTGTTCCGTCAATATGGCCTGGTTCTAGTTTTGGTATGAGTTTGGCCACTCTTACAGCCTCAGCTTCGAGAAAGCGGTCTTCCGCTCTTGCACTCACGTCGGTAACATAGCCTTTTGCGTCAACTTTGAAAATAACAACAATTCGTCTTACTCCTGGTTCTAATGTAGAGTCTTTGTGTAATTCTAGATTGAAGTTGTCCTTAAAAAGTAATGCTACCTTTTCAGACATACATTTTTTTAAACTGTCATTTGAAGTTCCGTCGTCACAACCTTCGTAAATGGGTACGTGCTCAATAGCTCTATGTTTACCTGATGACTTAATGTTAAACAGAGAATCTAACTCTTTGGAACTCACAGTTTTTTCTTGTCCAATTACAAGAATACTACAAAATAAAAAGCTGATAAAAAGGGCTTTTTTCATATGAACTGTTATACAGCTACTACACCCTTAATATGTGGATGAGGATTATAATCAACCAAAGTGAAATCATCAAACTCAAAATCGAAAATATCCTTCACTTCAGGATTCAAAATCATTTTTGGCAATGGTCTGATGTCTCGTGATAATTGCAATTCCAATTGTTCAAAATGGTTGCTGTAAATATGAGCATCACCAAAGGTGTGAATAAATTCTCCGGCTTCATAACCGCAAACTTGTGCCATCATCATGGTGAGTAAGGCGTAAGACGCAATATTGAAAGGAACACCTAAAAAGATATCAGCACTACGTTGGTAAAGCTGACAGGATAGTTTGCCATTCGCTACGTAAAATTGAAAGAACGCATGACAAGGCGGTAGTGCAGCCTTACCATTGGCGACGTTATCAGCGAACGACTGTGATGTGTCTGGTAATACAGAAGGATTCCAAGCAGAAACAAGCATTCTTCGACTATTCGGATTGTTTCTTAATGTCTCAATAACATCTTTGATTTGATCAATCTCATCACTGTTCCAATTGCGCCATTGATGTCCGTAAACAGGACCCAAATCACCATTATCATCAGCCCATTCGTTCCAAATACGAACGCCATTTTCGGTTAAATAATTAATGTTCGTATCACCTTTTAAGAACCAAAGTAGCTCATAAATAATGGATTTTAAATGCAGTTTTTTTGTGGTGACCATAGGAAACCCTTCGCTTAAATCAAATCGCATTTGATAGCCAAATACACTTTTGGTACCCGTTCCTGTGCGGTCTCCTTTTTCGTTGCCGTGTTCTAGTACGTGTTTTACTAAGTCGTGGTATTGTTTCATGCCCATGTCCTGAGATAACAGGAGTCTCTTTAATTAAACCTTAAACTAAGTGTCATTTTAAACATTTGAAAGTAAGATGTCTCGCTTCATTTAAAATGACCTCTAAAGAATGCTAAAAATATAAAAAAGCCTCAACGACCAATATTGGAAATTTTAAATGATATTAAAAGTTATTAACCGAACTGTAAGGTGTTTTTGCTTCCTAGTGCATAAGGTAATCCTTTGTGATTCGCATCTAGCCGATGATCATTCCCGCAATTGTCGCGGAAATTAATGAGGCCAAAGTACCTCCAATTAAGGCTTTCATTCCGAACCTTGACAATTGTGTTCGTTGACCAGGAGCCAAGGATCCAATGCCTCCAATTTGAATTCCGATAGAAGCAAAATTTGCGAAACCACAAAGCATATAGGTCGCCATGATGACTGACTTTTCATACTTTAAATGTGTGGCGTTGGCGACATTTTTAAGGTCAGCCAATTGGATATACCCAATAAATTCACTAGCTGCTAATTTGATGCCCAATAGTTGTCCCATGAGCGCCATATCTTCCGTAGCCACTCCAATGAGCCACATGAGCGGAGCAAAAATATAACCTAGAATGAATTCTAGTGAAAGCGCAGTGTAATCTGTTGCATTTACAATCCAATCATTCAATCCTGTATAATAACCTATGATGTTAAAAATCCAATTTACCATAGCGATGAAAGCTACAAATACCAATAACATGGCACCCACGTTAACCGCTAGTCTCAGTCCTTCTGTGGTCCCATTGGCAATAGCTTCCAGTATGTTTGACCCAATTTTTTCTTGGGATACTGAAACATCTGTGTTTACACTTTCTGTTTGAGGATATAATATTTTGGAAATCACAATGGCTCCAGGCGCAGCCATAACTGAGGCTGCCAGAAGGTGTTTTGCATAAAACAAACGTAAGGCTTCATCTTCGCCACCTAAAAACCCTATGTAGGCTGCCAAAACAGCGCCTGCTACGGTTGCCATTCCACCTATCATGACAAGCAGGATTTCAGATTTGTTCATTTTTTCGAGGTATGCCTTTATTAATAGAGGTGCTTCTGTTTGACCCAGAAATATGTTTCCGGCAACACTTAAGCTTTCAGCTCCTGAAATACCAAGAAGTCTTGTAAGCAGGATGCCCATAGCTTTGACTATCCACTGAATGATACCTAAATAAAACAAGACAGAAGTTAGTGCAGAAAAGAAAATAATGGTTGGTAATACCTGAAACGCAAAGATGAACCCAAAGGAATCGACGTTGAGCATTCCTCCGAACAGAAACTCGCTTCCTGCTCTAGTGAACTCAAGTACCTGTACAAAAAGTCCGCCAATTAATTCAAAGGCCTTTTTGATAAAGCCAACCTTTAATACACCAATGGCAATAATGAGTTGAAATCCTAACCCTAAACCTACTGTTTTCCAATTTACAGCTCTTCGATTGCTACTAAATAAGAATGCGATAAATACTAGGGTGAGCATTCCTAATGCTCCTCTCCAAAGGCTGTTTATAGAAAAGCCTTGGCTTGGAATAATTGAATCGGATGTTGAATCATTTGCAGCTACAATAGCTTCAGCTGAATTCTCTTTAGATGTTTTGAATTTGTAAACTACATTCTTTTCTGAAAACACAAGAGTAGAATCGGTTAATTCTGAAATTTTGTAGCGTCTAATGGTATCGTTAGGTGTTGTGTAGTAAAAGACCAACAAATTATTTTGGTAAAGATAATCTCCTGAAGCCTTTAGGTTGTTTTTGGCTTTCAAGCTATAGCTAAACTCACCTGCTTCAAATTGAAGCATATCTTCTTCGGAAATATTGAATAGTGAGACGCTGTTGTCATTTTCTATTGCCTCAAATTGCCATTTTTTTTCTAAGTCCTGACCGAATATTGTTGTTAGTCCAAAAAAAATAGCTGCAATAGCTAATAAAAAATGTCTCATGGGAAGGAAAGTTAGTTAGCGTTTAGAAATTTCATCTCTTATTTTGGCCGCTTTTTCGTAGTCTTCATTTTTAACGGCTTCTTCGAGCAACGTATGTAGCTCTTGAATGGACTTGTCCATATAATTGTCTTGGATGCTAGCTTCAATTTCTTCGGCTACCATATCATCAACTAAAATAGAGTCCTGTTCTTCGTTTTCCTTTTTTGGATTGACTTTAAGATAGATACCTGCTTTATCCAAAATATTTTTATAGGTAAAAATAGGTGCTTTAAATCGCAATGCCAATGCAATGGCATCACTGGTTCTTGCATCAATGATTTCCTCAATCTTGTCACGTTCACAAATTAAGCTCGAATAAAAAACGCCATCGACCAATTTATGTATGATCACTTGCTTCACAACAATGTCAAAGCGATCTGCAAAATTTTTGAATAGATCATGGGTCAATGGTCGAGGAGGTCTGATTTCCTTTTCGAGAGCTATCGCAATGGATTGGGCCTCAAAGGCACCAATAACAATAGGTAATTTACGATCACCTTCTACTTCGTTTAAAATAAGGGCATAGGCACCATTTTGGGTTTGGCTGTACGAAATTCCCTTTATGTTTAATCTTACTAAGCTCATATTCTGAAAAACAAAAAGAACTGTTTTTATTGAGGACTTTACAAACCGCAAAATGCAGATTTATCAATAAAGAACCAAATGAAAACAGCTCTTTTCTAGCTACAATTTATAAAAAATTAAGCGTTTTGAGCTTTAAATGCTTTTAATTTTTCAATTAGCGTAGGTACAACCTCAAAGGCATCACCAACAACACCATAGTCTGCAGCCTTAAAGAAAGGCGCTTCAGGATCCGTGTTGATGACCACTTTTACTTTTGAAGCATTGATACCTGCTAAGTGTTGAATTGCTCCAGAAATTCCGATGGCAATATAGAGATTGGATGCCACAGGCTTTCCAGTTTGCCCAACGTGTTCACTATGTGGTCTCCAGCCTAAATCGGAAACTGGTTTTGAACATGCGGTTGCTGCACCTAAGACCTCGGCCAATTCTTCTACCATTCTCCAATTTTCGGGACCTTTTAGACCACGACCACCAGAAACAACAATTTCAGCGTCTGCAATGGTTACTTTATCGGTCGCTTTGTCAACAGATTGAACTGTCACACCCGAAGTGTCTACTGATGGTGAAAAATCTTCTGAACTTGCACTTCCGCTTGATTCAACCAATCCGAAAGCGTTTTTTGAAACACCTACGATTTTGACATCAGTAGTAATGGAAGTCATATTGAATGCCTTGTTTGTAAACGCTGTTCGCTTTACTGTAAAAGGGGCTGTGTTAGAAGGAGCTTCAACAACATTGGATGCGTATCCAGCATCCAGTTTGATCGCCAACATTGGAGCAAGGTATTTACTGTCTGCACTAGAACTCACCACAACGACCGTTGCGTTTTCGTGTTTGGCAGCTTGCTCTATGACACTTGCATAAGCATTGGCATTAAATTTTTCGAGTTCAGCATTGTTCACTTGCAACACCTTGTCAACACCATAGTTTCCTAATTCTGAAGCATCAGCTGCATTGATGGTAATTGCCGTAACATTGGTTCCCAATTGCTGAGCTACGGCTTTGGCATAAGAAGCTACTTCGAAAGCCGTTTTTTTGAATTTTCCTTGTTCTGATTCTGTATATACTAAAACTGACATAATTTTTTTAAATAAATTTCAAAAACTCAATTCCAATAATCTAATCGTCTATTCAATTGGAATTCAGAAATTGTGATTGGGTTATTAAATGACTTTAGCTTCGTTATGAAGTAGATTTACGAGTTCGTCAATATTATCTGGATCTACTAGAGTCACAGCACCTTTTGGAGCTGGTTTTTCAAATTGAACTGAACTTGTTTCAACAGAAGCATTGATTGGGTCTAAAATCGTTAAGGGCTTTTTTCTAGCCATCATGATACCTCTCATATTAGGAATTCGAAGGTCACTTTCTTCTACCAACCCTTTTTGTCCTCCAATAACTAATGGTAAACTTGTGGATACGGTTTCCTTTCCTCCATCAATTTCTCTTGTGGCAGTAGCATTTGTGCCATCTACCTCAAGATTGATACAGTTGGTTACAAAATTTGCATTGGCTAGTGTTGCGAGCATGCCAGGTACCATACCACCATTATAGTCAATCGATTCACGACCAGCAATAACAAGATCATAACCGCCTTGACTTACAACATTGGCAAGTTCTTTTGCGACTTGAACACCATCTTTTGCTTCAGTGTTTACCCGAATAGCAGCATCAGCTCCTATAGCTAAAGCCTTCCGTAATGTAGGCTCTGTTTCAGGACCACCAACATTAACAACGGTTACATTAGCACCTTGTTTTTCTTTGAACCACATGGCTCTGGTCAAGCCAAATTCGTCGTTTGGATTGATCACGAATTGTACACCATTTGTATCAAACTTGGTGTCGCCTTCAGTAAAATTGATTTTTGAAGTCGTATCAGGAACATGACTAATACATACTAATATTTTCATATCAAATTTATTTATGTTGAATGTGTTTTTCTTTCAGTGCACGAAGATACTTATAATAATCCGAATTTTACTATGCACGCATAATAAAATTCGGATTATTCAATTTTGATTACGAAAACTATTATTTCTTGAGAAATTTGGTTGTCATAAGATTTCCCGAATCATCAGACAATCGAACAAAGTACACACCACTTTTTAAATGATCAACTCGTACTGTTTGTTCTTTGTAATTAGTTTTATCTATGAGTTGCTGACCAGATATATCGAAGATTTCTATATCGAAGGTTTCTGATTTAAGGTTAGCAATTTGAAGAAATGGATTGTCTTGTTTTTCGAAAACAAAAACATCTTGCAAGTCATCAAATTCATTTAGGGATAAACTGGCATCTTCAAATCTAAATTCGTGATAACCAAATAACACATGGTCACGATAAAGGTTTATCGAGCTGTTAGGTTCATCAATTGTTACTTTAAAGTTTCCAAAGGCAGAATTTTGGCAAGATATATTCAAAAGAGCATATAATTCGAATTCTATAGCGTCGCATGGTGGATTTGAAAAATCGATTTCTTGTTCAGTAATAGGAATCAACTCCCATGTTTGAAGTGTTAAATAGTTGTCAGGATCATATAAGTCGTTACTATTTCCACCTTTAAATTTGATGGAGAAGTTGTTTCCGCAAGGCGTATTATTAACCAATTGCATGATTAAAGTATCACTATCCAATTCATAGTCAAATTCGACATATAAATCATAATATTCTGGCACATCCTGTAATGGACAATCCACATTACAACCATATTCATCTGTATAAATACTTTGTTTTAGTTTAAACGTCTTATCATCTACAAACGTAATTATTTCAGTTTCTAAGGGCGAATAACTAAATTCGGCTGCGTGATTATAATCTACATAGGCATAAAAAATTGTGTTGGGTACAGTGGTACTTAAATCAACAATCAAATCTTTTGATAAATACTCTACAGCATAGGTTTTTCGTAAATTTTCTGAATTACTTGTCGGATAGACTTGCCAGAAATCCAAAATAACATATTCTGAAAAAATCTCATTTATGTAATCTTCAGGGTGTGTAAGTGTAATGGTTCCGTCATCATTATTTGTAATAATGGGTACATCGGTTTCATGTTCTATCTTGAAACCAGCGGTTTGCGATGGACATAGGTAGCTTGTCTGTGAAAAGGAAAGATTAACAAATAAAAGAACGAATAATCGAAAAGCCATTTTTGATTTCAATTTAGAATGTTAAATGTTAAAGGTAGAATAATTCCTAGTAAAATTAAAAATAACTCTTTCAGGAAAGATTCTGAATAATTCCTATTTTTGTTCTTCGTTTAAAAATCAAAACAAAGATGAAGACAATTCAATTTAGGGAAGCTATTGCTGAAGCCATGAGCGAAGAGATGCGAAGAGATGAGAGCATCTATTTAATGGGTGAGGAAGTGGCTGAATATAATGGAGCGTATAAAGCTTCTAAAGGAATGTTGGACGAGTTTGGACCAAAACGTGTGATAGATACACCGATTGCTGAATTAGGTTTTGCAGGTGTGGCTATAGGTTCAACCATGACAGGAAACCGTCCGATTGTTGAATACATGACCTTTAACTTTTCTCTGGTTGGAATTGATCAAATTATAAACAATGCTGCCAAAATCAGACAAATGTCTGGTGGGCAATTTAAGTGTCCGATTGTATTTCGTGGTCCAACAGCTTCAGCAGGACAACTTGCAGCAACTCACTCTCAAGCCTTCGAAAGTTGGTTTGCCAATACGCCTGGTCTAAAAGTGGTTGTGCCTTCAAACCCATACGATGCTAAGGGCTTGTTGAAATCGGCTATTCGTGATGATGATCCTGTGATTTTTATGGAAAGTGAACAAATGTATGGTGATAAAGGCGAAGTGCCAGAGGGTGAATATACCATTCCGTTAGGTGTTGCCGAAATCAAACAGGAAGGTACTGATGTGACGATCGTTTCCTTTGGAAAGATTATCAAGGAAGCTTATAAGGCAGCAGATGAATTGCAAAAAGAAGGCATTTCCTGTGAAATCATCGATTTACGTACAGTACGTCCTATGGATCGTAAGGCCATTGTCGATTCGGTGAAGAAAACGAATAGGTTAGTTGTACTTGAAGAAGCGTGGCCTTTTGGAAATGTTGCTACAGAAATAACTTATCTCGTGCAATCGGAAGCTTTTGACTATCTCGATGCACCAATTGTAAAAATCAACACCGCAGACACACCAGCGCCATACTCACCAGTATTGTTGGAAGAGTGGTTGCCAAACCATGAAGATGTCATCAAAGCGGTGAAAAAAGTGATGTACCAATAAATCACCTATAATTGCGTTCTAAAACTTCATTGGCATTATTGTTGGTGAAGTTTTACTATTATAAAAGCCCATGAACCATAGGTTTTACAAAATGAATGATCAAAAACCTATGAGTATCTTTTAAGATGAAACAAAAGCTCCTTTTTTTATTTACAATCTTCAATATTTGTGTTGCCCTTGCCCAAACTAAGGTAAGTGGTTACGTTTTTGATGAAAATAATGATCCTGTTGCTTTCGCAAATGTCTTGTTTAAAGGGTCAACAGAAGGTACCATCACGAATGAAAATGGAAAATTTTATCTAGAATCCGAATCCACTTGGGATACTGTAGTGGTGTCGTTTCTCGGATATGAAGTGTTAGAGATTCCTTTGGAAAGTAAGGTCAATTACGATTTGAGATTTACCTTAAAGGAAGAAGCTGCAGCGCTTAATGAAGTCGTCATAGTCTCTGGAAAGCAATCGAAGAAGGCATCAGAAAATCCAGCGATTAGAATTTTGAAAAAAATATGGGAGCGTAAACGTAATAACGGTTTGCGACAGTTCAAACAATACCAATTTGACAAATATGAGAAAGTTGAGTTTGATTTGAATACCATCGATAGTGCCCTCATCAAAAGCAAGCTGTTTAAAGGGATGGAATTTGTGTTTGAAGAAGTTGACACATCCAATGTAACGGGTAAAACCTACTTGCCTATTTTTCTTAATGAATCGGTGAGCAAGGTCTATGGTGATAATATCCTCAAAAAGGAAAAAGAAGATCTTCAAGGCAATAAAAATTCAGGGTTTAGTAATAACCAGGTGATTATTGACTTTATTGATGATCTTTATGCTGATTTTGACATATACGATAATTACCTTAAGTTTTTCGATAAGAGTTTTGTGAGTCCGTTGTCTCGTACTGGAATTCAGACCTACAATTATGTATTGTCTGATAGTGCCTTTATAGATAACAAATGGTGTTACAATATCATTTACTATCCAAGACGAAAAAATGAATTGACCTTTAAGGGTGATTTTTGGGTAAACGATTCGACCTATGCTATAAAGGATATCAATCTGCAAGCTTCAAAAAGTGCCAATATCAACTGGGTTAAGGAAATTTATATCGAACAGGAATTCGAAGTGTTGAATGATTCGGTCTTTCTAATAAAGCGTGATTATATGCTTTCTGACTTTGCCTTCAGTAAAAAAGAAAAATCTCGAGGCGTTTATGGAAAACGAACGACCTTGTATGACAACTATGAGTTTGACATCCCTAAGGATGAAAAATTCTATGATATAGAAGTCTATAATTACGACAAGGATGTTTACAATCGTGATGAACAATTTTGGGCAAAAAATCGATTGGAATCCTTGAACCAAGATGAAAAAGGCGTCTACAAGATGTTAGATACCTTGAAAACTGTTAAAAAGTTCAAGCGCTTATACAATGTAGGAAGTATCTTGGCTTCTGGTTATATCGAATTTCCGAGTATCAATTTTGATTACGGTCCGATATTTTCTACGTTCGGATTCAATGAAGTTGAAGGTCTGAGGCTTCGTACAGGAGGGCGAACGTATTTCGGTCCTAATGATCTATGGCGTTTGGAAGGATTCATTGCCTATGGCTTTCGTGATGATAAGTTTAAATACGGGATGTCAGGAAAATGGCTGATCGATAAAAAAAGTCGGTTCATTGTTTCTGGCGGAAATCGGCGAGATGTCGAACAAATAGGAGCGAATTTAACCGCTTCAACTGATGTTTTAGGACGAAGTCTGGCGTCTTCGGCAGTGGTTGGTACAGCAGCTAATGATAAACTTACAACAATTAATTTATCCACTTTGGCTTTGGAAGTTGAGCCCTTTCGAAATTTTATAATTCGAACAAGCGGAACATACAGAACCTTGGAGTCAGCATCACCAACCTTTAGTTTAGACTACAACGATCCGACGTCTCCAACTGGTGTGTCATCTGAAGTAAAACAATTTGAGTCGATATTATCTTTCTCGTATTTTCCTGGTAGGAAAATGACAGGTTTTGGTGTAGAGCGACGAACCGCAAATGATTGGTTCCCGAGGTTTTTTGCACAGGTCACACATGGTGATCGCAACTGGTTTAAAAGTGACTTTGACTACACGAAACTTCAGTTTTCATATATCCAGCCATGGCAAGTTGGAGGTTTTGGAAGGCTAACAACTACGGTCGAATTAGGTAAGACTTTTGGAGAAGTTCCTTTAGGACTTTTGAGCGTGGTTCCTGGAAATCAGACCTATTTTTCCATCTACAATACTTTTCCGCAATTGGACTTCTATGAATTTGTGACAGATACCTATACGTCAATGCATCTTGAGCATAATTTTAACGGACGCATATTTTCAAGGATTCCTTTCCTGAAAAAGTATAATTTGAGAGCTATAGTGGGAGTTCGAGGTGTTTGGGGAGAGTTATCT
Organism: Bacteroidia bacterium; assembly: GCA_030432635.1. Lineage (GTDB taxonomy): Bacteria > Bacteroidota > Bacteroidia > Flavobacteriales > Flavobacteriaceae > Psychroserpens. The sequence continues at coordinate 71,340 of JAUIMB010000007.1, forward strand.
AACGAGAATATTGCCCTGAACACCACAGGTAATCCCGTTGAGATTCCTTTGGTTGCTCCAGATAGTAAGTTATACTATGAATATAGTTTTGGTGTAGGCAATATTTTTAAGATCCTTCGTATAGATTTTAATTTCAGGGGAAATTATCTCGATCGTCCCGATGCGCGACGTTTTGGAATTACAGGTGGTTTTGGGTTTGATTTTTGAGACTGCTTTTCGAGTTGGTTGAAGGTGATTTGATATGGGAAATATTGATGCGCATAAGATTGTAATAACCAAACATTAGCGTATCTTTGCAGCCCGAAATTAGAAAACACAAACATGACAAAAACAGGCAATTTGACCATAGATGCTCTAATAGAAATTCCAAAAGGGAGCCGAAATAAATACGAATATGATTTTGAACTGAAGAAAATTCGATTTGATCGAATGTTGTTCTCATCCATGATGTATCCAGGAGATTATGGCTTTATCCCAGAAACCCTTGCGCTGGATGGCGATCCATTGGATGTTTTGGTGATGGGAACAGAACCAACCTTTCCAATGTGTGTTATGGAAGTAAAGCCAATAGGTGTCTTCCATATGGCTGATGAAAAAGGTCCTGATGAAAAGTTGATATGTGTTCCTGTTACAGATCCCATTTGGAATAGCTACGAAGATATCACCGACTTAAATCCGCATCGAAAAGAAGAAATTACCCATTTCTTTCAAGTCTACAAGGATTTAGAAAAAAAGAAAGTCGATGTTGGTGGATGGGGAAATGCAGCTGAAGCTTATGATATTTTAAATAAATGTATCGAAAGATATGAAAACAGCGACCATAAAGCCAATGGCAATTTTAGTATTTAATGTTGCTTAAAATGATGAAACTTTAACCCTATGTTATTAAGGACATAGGGTTTTTTAGTTTTAATGGTTTTCACTACTTTTGCCCAGTTAAAAAGGAAAATAACTAATCACAATAAATACAATATGGAATCTTACATGATTTACATGCCAATAGTATTGGCTATTTTAGGACTGGTCTACATGGCAATAAAACGGTCTTCAATAATGAAACAAGATGCTGGTGACGGCAAGATGAAAGAAATATCAGATCATATATATGTTGGAGCTCTGGCATTCTTAAAGGCTGAATATCGCCTACTTACTTTTTTCGTTATTGGTGCAAGTATAGCTTTAGCTGCTGTTGCGGCAATAGTGCCAACAACAAGTTATTTAATAATTGTTGCGTTTATCATAGGTGCTGTTTTTTCTGCTATCGCTGGAAACATAGGAATGCGTATTGCAACTAAAACCAATGTGAGAACAACCCAAGCAGCTAAAACAAGTTTACCAAAAGCCTTAAATATTTCTTTTGGAGGTGGTACTGTTATGGGACTTGGTGTTGCTGGATTGGCAGTATTAGGATTGACTGCGTTCTTTATTATATTTTACCAAATGTTCATGGGAGGTTCATGGACCAATACAGGAGATATGACTCTGGTTTTGGAAACACTAGCAGGATTCTCTCTTGGTGCTGAGTCCATTGCATTGTTTGCTAGAGTTGGTGGTGGTATTTACACAAAAGCTGCCGATGTTGGAGCCGATTTAGTAGGTAAGGTTGAAGCCGGTATTCCTGAAGATGATCCTCGTAACCCAGCTACAATTGCAGATAATGTTGGTGACAACGTAGGTGATGTTGCAGGTATGGGAGCCGATTTATTCGGATCGTATGTGGCAACAGTTTTGGCTGCTATGGTATTAGGAAACTACATCATAAAAGATATGGGAGGTGCCATAGAAGATGCTTTTGGAGGTATTGGTACTATTTTATTACCAATGGCTATTGCTGGAGCTGGTATTATTATTTCTATCATTGGTACGTTCTTAGTTAAAATATCATCAAATGATGCTAAAGAAGCTCAGGTGCAAAAGGCGTTAAACATAGGTAACTGGACTTCAATTGCTTTGGTGGCAGTTGCTTGTTTTGGGTTGGTAACTTGGATGCTTCCAGAAACTATGAAAATGGAATTCTTTGGTGAAGGTCTAAAAGAAATTTCTTCAATGCGCGTATTCTATGCAACCTTGGTTGGTTTAGTTGTTGGAGGTGCTATTTCCTCATTTACGGAATACTACACAGGTTTAGGAAAGAAACCAATTTTAAATATTGTTCAACAATCCAGTACTGGTGCTGCAACTAATATCATTGCAGGTTTGGCAACAGGTATGATTTCAACATTTAGTTCTGTGTTATTGTTTGCAGTTGCAATTTGGGCATCTTACGCTTTTGCTGGATTCTACGGTGTTGCTATGGCAGCATCTGCTATGATGGCTACTACCGCAATGCAGTTGGCTATTGATGCTTTTGGTCCTATTGCTGATAATGCTGGTGGTATTGCTGAAATGAGCGAACAAGAACCAATTGTAAGAGAGCGTACAGATATTTTAGACTCTGTTGGTAATACAACGGCTGCTACAGGGAAAGGATTTGCAATTGCTTCTGCAGCATTGACAGCTTTAGCGTTGTTTGCGGCTTATGTAACGTTTACTGATATTGATGGGATCAACATCTTTAAAGCACCTGTCTTATCCATGTTATTTGTTGGTGGTATGGTACCAGTTGTGTTCTCTGCATTGGCGATGAGTTCAGTTGGTAAAGCTGCTATGGAAATGGTAGAGGAAGTGCGTCGTCAGTTTAAGGAAATTCCTGGTATCATGGAAGGTACAGGAAAGCCTGAATACGATAAATGTGTTGATATTTCTACAAAAGCATCTTTAAGACAAATGTTATTGCCAGGTATTCTAACCATTGGTTTTCCGATTGTTATTGTATTGATCGGATTGTTTATCTACTCAGATAACCACAGATTGGTTGCTGAAATGTTAGGTGGTTATATGGCAGGTGTTTCTGTATCAGGTGTGCTTTGGGCGATTTTCCAAAACAATGCTGGTGGTGCTTGGGATAATGCTAAAAAATCGTTCGAAGCTGGTGTTGAAATAAATGGTGAAATGACTTATAAAGGTTCTGATGCTCATAAAGCTGCAGTTACTGGAGATACTGTTGGTGATCCGTTTAAGGATACTTCCGGACCATCAATGAATATCTTGATCAAATTAACTTGCCTTATCGGATTAGTTATTGCTCCAATTTTGGGAGGTCATTCTACTGAAGAAGCCATGGCAATGCATAACAATTCCAAAACAACCTCTGTTGAAAAGGAAATTTCAGTAGAGATGAATAGCAATGATGATGGGACGTACACTGCTGTTGTTACAACTACTACTGTAAAAGATGGGTTGACATCAAAAGCTGAAGAAACACTTACAGGAAAAACCAAAGAGGAATTGGAAGCAAAGATTGAAGCCATGAAGGATATTAAGATGGATTCAAATGATAAAATCGAAGTTGAAACTATTTTTGAAAAGGTAGAGGTAAAGGAAACGAACTAAAACCTTCTAAAACTTTAGCCTAAAAGCCTCATCAAGTGATGAGGCTTTTTCTTTTACAATATGTTAACCTAAAACTAACAACCTTGGTTGTATTGAATAGTAATTTTATCCAAATCAAATTAATCCAATCAAATGAAAAAAATTACTATTCTTTTGGCCGTATTGTTTTCGGCTATAGCTTTTTCACAAGCTAATCTTCAAATTTCAGAAATATTTTCGGGACAATCAGGAACCGATTTAACAGAAGACTGGTTCGAAATTCATAATTCAGGTGATATGGCTTGGACTTCTTCTGTCGATGCAGATTTGTATTATGATGACGACTCAGCTGATGGAACCACAGCAGATCTTATTCAAGGAATTACAAATATTCAACCAGGTGAACGTGTGATAGTCTTAGTAACGGATAATACAGGTGGAGAAGTGGCTAACTTCATTTCGGTTTGGGCAGAAGTTGTTGACTTAACCGGAATTGAAATAGGATTTACAGATGGCTCAGGTCTAGGTGGTGGAGGTGATGCCGTAACCTTATGGATGGGAGATCCCTTAAGCACTGCGCCAATTGCTTCTGGTTCTTATCCAGATACAGCGTCAAACGATGGCCAGTCTTATGACTTAGAACTTTCTGAATTCAGTACGGTTGGTAATCCAAACTTTGCCGTAGAAACCGTTGCTTTGGGTGGAAGCGCAAGTGATGTTCCAAATATAGGTTCTCCAGGAAATGTGCCACCACAAGCACCTGATTTGGTAATTACAGAAATCTTTTCGGGTCAAGAAGGCGATGATATAACGGCAGATTGGTTTGAGATTTATAATACAGGTACTGCGGCTTGGACCTCTGGTTTAAATGATGATTTATATTACGATGACGATTCAGCAGATGCTAGTACGGCAGACCTTATTCAAGGTGTCTCGGTTATTCCACCAGGTGGATATGCAATTGTTTTGATTACCGATAATATGGAAGGTGAAGTAAGTGATTTTGTAACAATATGGAGCGAGGTTTTGGATTTAACTGGAGTAGAAGTTGGTTTTACTGATGGATCTGGCCTTGGTGGAGGAGGTGATGCGGTTAACTTGTGGTTAGGCGATCCAACATTGTCTATGCCAATAGATATGGCATCTTATCCAGACACCGCTTTAAATGATGGGCAATCGTATGATGTACAATTAAGTGCTTTTAGTACTGTAGGTAATGCAAACAATGCTGTGGCAACCCTTGTTCTAGGAGGCGATATGATGGATGTCCCTAACATTGGTTCTCCAGGAAATGTAACAACTACAGGAACTTCAGTTCAAGTTGAGTTTACTGAAGTTTATAATTCTGTTATGGAAAATGATGGTAGTATTGACCTTACCGTTTCCATTTCTGATGCACCAACAACTGATATTACTGTAGAAGTAGACGTAATGATTGGTGGAACTGCGATTGAAGGCGTTGATTTTACTTTAGCTTCTGCTCAATCCCTAACATTTCTGTCAGGTAGCACAAATAGCCAAACCATTACAATTCCTATTCTGGATGATACAGAAGATGAAAGCGATTTATATTTTATGGTAACCCTTCAAAATGCTGTAGGTGCTTCCATAGGAAATGAATCAGAATTTTCAGTTTATATTTTAGATGATGATACTTTAGTGCCTACAGAAAACACTTCAGAATTAGATGCTAATTACTTAGCGAGTTATTTAGTTGATGATAGTGGTACTGCCGAAATTACGGCTTATGATCCTGCATCTCAGCGTTTGTTTGTGACCAATAGTACAAGCATAGAAGTCTTGGATTTTTCAGACCCAAGTAATATTTCTCCAATTTCATCAATAAGCTTACCACCAAACACCAGTGGTGTGCAAAGTGTTGCAGTAAGAAATGGCATATTGGCTGCTGCAATTTCGGCTAATCCGTCAACAGATCCTGGCTTTGTGATGTTTGCCGATACTGATGGTGATAACCAGGTTACGGTTTCAGTAGGTGCCTTACCCGATATGATCACGTTTACACCAGATGGTACTAAATTATTATCGGCTAATGAAGGTGAGCCAAATGGAGATTACTCTATAGATCCGGAAGGAAGTGTTTCTATTATCGATGTGACGGGTGGATTGGCAGATATCGACCAAAGTGACGTCACAACTTTAAACTTTAATGCTTTCGATTCGCAATTGGCAACATTACTAGCTGAAGGCGTTCGGATTTTTGGACCTGGTGCATCTGTGTCCCAAGATTTAGAGCCAGAGTATATCACGGTTTCAGATGATAACTTAATGGCTTATGTAGCACTACAGGAAAATAATGCTTTAGCTACTATTGATTTAACTACAAATACAATTGTAAGCGTGTCTTCTTTCGGATTAAAGGACCATAGTTTGTCAAACAATTCGTTGGACACAAGTGATGAGACAGACTTTGTATTCAATGCTTCTTGGCCAATTTACGGTGTATATATGCCAGATGCGATAGATTATTTCAATATTGGAGGAACGGGTTATATCATCACAGCAAACGAAGGTGATGCTAGAGAGTTCAACGGGTTTGAAGAAGAGCGTAAGCTTGGTGATAGTGATTATGTTCTAGATCCAACTGTTTTTGGCGATGCAGATATTCTTGCATTGGAAACGAATCTTGGTGATATAGGAATTACCAATGCTTCTGGAAATACAGATGGTGATGCCGAATATGAAGAAATTCACGTATTTGGCGGACGTTCTTTTAGTATTTTTAACGCAAGTACAGGTGATATCGTTTCTGATAGTGGAAATGATTTTGAGGTCATTACTGCAGCTCATCCAATCTATGGTACAATTTTTAACGCAAGTAATAGTAACAATGGTTTTAAAAACCGTAGTGATAACAAAGGGCCAGAACCGGAAGGTGTTATTGTTGAGGAAATCGATGGTTCTTATTATGCTTTTGTATTGTTGGAGCGTATTGGTGGTTTGATGATCTACGATGTCACTGTTCCATCGTCACCAGTATTCCTACAATATCTAAATAATAGAAATGCAGTTGCTGGAGGTGAAGAAAACGGTGATTTAGGTCCAGAAGGGATTGTCTTTGTCAACGAGAATGAGAGTCCAACAGGTACAGCGCTTATCATAGTGTCCAACGAAGTGAGTGCTACGTTATCCATCTATTCTTTAGATAATGTTACTTTAGGATTGGAAGAACACAACTATAACAATAACTTTAGTATGTACCCTAATCCAACAAATACTGTTGTGAACTTTAGTAAAAGAGACACTTACAAGTTGTACGATATCTCAGGTCGATTGGTAAAGCAGGTCGAAAATGTCACTGCTATAACTGTGGAAGAATTAACACCTGGAATGTACATTGTGAATAACTCTAACGGACTATCGAGAAAGCTAATCGTAAAATAATTATCCCATAAATAACAGCGGTAAGCCTCATCATTTGATGAGGCTTTTTTAATTTTACGTTTTCAGGATTTTAAATGTTTAAAAAAGACCCACTTCAAATCATCACGTTCCAGAGTTACGGAACCGATTCGCATTTTTATATGCGCGGACGAGCATTGGAAGACGAAACCATCGATTTGGAACAAAAGGGACTTCTAGGATTGTTGATTAACTCCTGGAAGCGTTTTGAGACTGACGAGATTAAGCATACCGAACTTAAATTGGTTTTGCCTAACGGAAGGATATTGAAAACAGTTACTGATAACCATGGTTATTTCAAATTTGATGAACCCATCAATGACCTGAGAGCAATGGCAAATTCTGAAGGTTGGCTCCATTTTATAATGTCTTATAACGATGTCAACATAAAGCGTCATATACAAAACGAGAATCGTTTTCCTGGAGAATTGTTGGTGCCTTCTGCTACGGCAGATTTTGGTGTTATTAGCGATATTGATGATACGATTTTACATACTGGTGTGGTATCGACGCTAAAATGGAAAGTGATTATCAATAGTATTTTCAAAAGTGCGGCAAGTCGAATTCCGTTGGAAGGTGCAGCAACCTTTTATCATAGGTTACATCGTGGTGTTTCTGGAGAAAACGCCAATCCGATTTTTTATGTAAGCCATAGTCCGTGGAATTTATATCGCTATTTGGAGTTCTTTTTAAAACAGAACGATTTTCCTAAAGGACCAATTCTCTTAAGAAGTTTCAAGGCCATTTTTGCCAAGAAAAGTGATGATAAGCCACAAAAGCAGATTGAAATCATAAATATCCTAAAGTCATATCCAACTATGAAATTTATACTCATTGGTGATAGTGGAGAATACGATGCCGATATCTATTTGGATGTGGTTGCCCAATTCCCAAAACAGGTATTGGCAATATACCTTCGAACCGTTAAACACAATAGGAAAATGCAGCGCATTCGTCAACTGTTTGAAAATTTTGATGTGGTGCCTGTGCTTTTGGTGGATGATAGTGAACAAGCGATAAAACACGCGAGAGCACATGGTTTTGTAAAATAGGGTTTGCGTTAAGGATGGAGCTATTTGTTTGAGCTCTTTAGGTTTTACACTTCAACATGGAATTTCATGTAAAAACCTAAAAGCGAGTAGCGAGAGCCTGACCAACCAAAGTTTTGACGACGGTTGGTAACGCCCAAATGGTAATACGCAATGGTCAAAATTTAAAATAACCCGTTAATTTGAGCGTCAATTCTATTGATGATATCACCAAGGTCTTCAGGATTGGCTACAAAATCGAGGTTGTCTACATCTATAATTAGGAGATTGCCCTTGTCATAACCGTGAATCCAAGCTTCGTAACGCTCGTTAAGCCGACTTAGGTAATCGATGCTGATTGAGTTTTCATAATCGCGACCACGTTTGTGGATTTGAGCCACTAGGTTTTGGATGGAACTGCGTAAATAGATCAATAAATCTGGACCTTCGACGAAGCTTTCCATCAAGTCGAACAAGGATCGGTAATTCTCGAAATCACGGTTGGTCATCAAACCCATAGCATGAAGGTTTGGCGCAAAAATATGGGCATCTTCATAAATGGTTCGGTCTTGTATGATGTCTTTTCCGCTTTTTCGAATTTGGGTCACTTGACGGAATCGACTGTTCAAAAAGTAGACCTGAAGGTTAAAGCTCCAACGTTCCATTTGGTTATAGAAATCATCGAGATATGGATTGTCGACCACGTCTTCAAGTTGAGGTTCCCATTTGTAGTGTTTTGCCAGTAATTTTGTTAGTGTCGTTTTCCCTGCTCCAATATTTCCTGCAACTGCAACGTGCATATCTATTCGATTTTTAGTTGGTATGTATAGCGTTTTTTAGAGTCGTAAATATACAAGGTTTCATTGGTCAATAAAAACTGATTTATTAACAATTTTGGCGTTTTTAACCCGAGTATTTCTGTGCTTTTTTTGGGTTTGTAATACAAATTTTCACCACTTTTTAATACGAGATTTTCATTGTGGACAGCAAAGGACGTGTAGCCTTTGTTTTCGAATTTTGCGATAAGACTACCGAAATAGGTGTATTGGTATAAAAAATTCTCGGTTAGCAGCCAGCAATAATTGTAATCGCTTTTTAAATCCAATACATCAGATTGTACAGGAACTGTTGTAGCTCTTATCTTATGGTTTTTGTAATCGTACAGTTCCAAATGCTGAAGGTCTTGATTAAAAATCCAGAGTGTATTATCATATCCTGTGGAAATGTGCGACACATTTTTATAGGGTTGCTTTGTGTTGAAATCAATTTTGAAAATTTCGGCCAATCGATTGTCTAGAATGATCACTGTATTGAAATCCTGATAAAACATATTGATTTTTAAGGGATTGAAAGCGTTGACTGTTGTAGGGATGCCGAGTTGAACATTACTATAATTAATGGCAGGTTGGTCTTTTGGTTTTTTATATAGGATTGGTCCTTTGGTATAATACATGGTGTCGAAATTATCGATCGCAACAATCCGATCGACAATGAAGTCCATTGAGTCTAAGGCAACCGGTTTAATTCTGGTTTGCGCAACCGAAACACTCACGAACAGTAATAAAAAACAACGAAATAGAGCCATGTTACAATTATGGATTTGAAAAGTACAAAAATTGAACCATTTTCTATGAATGAACGCATCTGGACTTATTTTATTTCCTGAAAAAATGATTGAAGTTTTTGAGTTTGGTTGTAATGAAAAAGCGCCTTTGTAGAATAAAGGCGCTTTAACGAATTGCTATTAATCAAAATTCTTATTCTTTCACGATTTTGAAATTTGTTGAGGTCTTGCCAGAATTTACCGTAACGATATATAGTCCAGTAGCAAGGTTTGATACATCCAAAGCAAGATCTTGTGCATTGGTTTCTTCGCTAAGAACAGCTTTCCCAAGAATAGTATTTATAGTGACCTTGTCAATAGTTTGATTGTATTTAATATGTAATTGATTATTGGTTGGGTTCGGGTAATAACTTAAGTTGGAGGTGTCAAATTCATTTACACTAAGTGTCGCATCATAAGCACCAATTCTAAATTTACCAAATTGGTATGCCCAACCCCAAACTCTTATAATAACAGTTTCTCCAGGAGTTTTGTCTAAAAATGTCATTCCAGCAAAAGCATCCTCAAGCACAACAAATTGATTGTTGCAATAATCGTCTGGGTTAGGAGGTTGACTGTAATAGAAAGGAACCAAGGTTTCAGTACCACAGGATCCAGTATAGGATTCCATTGCAGTATCGCTAAGATTGGTCTCTGAAGGCTCAGCACGTGTTTCAATTACAAAATTTCCAGATTCAGGGACAACAACAGTAAACCATACATCTCTACCATAAATACCAAAATCAGGTAGAGTGCCACAACTAGGAAAATTGGAGTTTCCAGGGTTGACCGAAGCAGATGTGTTTGTAGCAACAATAAAGCTGTCTTCAAATGTTGCACCAACGGTTAAAGGAATTGGGTTTGTGCAATCATCATTTGAAGGTGCGTCAGGTGACATATAGGCACACAGTTCAAAATAGATGGCTTGCGACGAATTTGAAGATGTAACACTTACATAATATGTTTCACCAGCCGATAAATCGGCTAGAACGATATCTTGACATTGGATTGTTGGAGATGTCGTTGTTTCAGGAAAGGGATTCAAAAACCCAGGAGTTCCACTGTATACACCAATGTATAAGGGAGTTGCACCATTAACTAGATCAGCTCTAAATGTGTATTCTCCAGATTCGGTTGGAGTGAAGCTGTACCATACATCAGGGTTTGATGTGCTACATTCGACTTCACTGGTATAGGTTGCATTAGTTGTATAACCAATTGAGGCATTTTCGCATACTTCAAAAGTAGACTCTAGCAAAACATCGGCAGTTTCTGGTTCGTCATTTGTAGGAGTGTCAGGAAATGGATAAACGCACAATCGATATTCGGTACTTTCACTTGCACCTCTTGTATTGATATAATAGGTTTGTCCCATGGTTAGTGTAGCACTAAAATATCTAGTTGCACAACCCGTCATACTTGATAGATTGCCTATAGTACCCGAAAAGACACCAATTCGAACATCAAAAACACTTCCATTCAATGTTTCAATTTCAATCGAATAGTCTCGTGTCTCTGTTGGTGTAAATGCGTACCAAGAATCTACCCAATTTGCATATTCAGCACCAGGACATACTTCAAATTCAGCAGATTTAGTGAATCCGACAAAATTGCCAGTAACTTCATTTTCACAAGTAAAGGATGTAGAAGCCATAATAGGTGTTGCACCATTAGCTTCATCTGTTTGACCACTTACGATTTGGGATAAAAAAGCAGCAAAGATTAAGAGTAATTTTTTTGTCATGATTCATAATGTTTTGTTCACTAGCAAAGATGATAAAAAATAGGATTTTGCTTCCATGTTTAGTTACCGTTAACTTATCGTTAACCGACAAATGCTTTGTTGAATACGTAATTGTAGATAAGTTTACAGTCTGAAAGAATTGCCTGTAGGACAGCAGGTTAATTCTGAATTAAAACTTAAAGTTCAATACAATGAAAAAACATTACTTATTTCTTGCCCTGACGGTCTTTAGTTTTTGTGTGTTCGCACAAACCGTAGAGATTAATGACGTTACACTTGGTGGAATAACGACAAGTACATTCCAAGAAACTCCAATCGATCCTGACGACAATTATTCTTATTCGCAAAGCATATACTTGCAATCTGAAATAAACCAAGCAGGTACGATTTCTAAGATTACCTTTTATACCGACGGTGTTTTGGAGAACTCTAACGATATTCTCGTATATATGGCAGAAATACCTAATGATGTGTTTGCCGATAATTCAGACTGGGTAGCATTGGGAAGTTTAACACAGGTGTATGCTGGTACATATACCGTTTATGATAATGAGGTGTCCATTATTTTAGATACACCTTTTGCATATTCTAATACAGCTAACTTGATTATTGCGGTGGACGAGAATCAAGAAGGAAATGATACCAAGGATTTTATTGCGCACAATTTAGGGTTTTCAGAAGCTAACGGTAGAGTGCTTCATTATGGGAATAACTTTACCAATCCTGATCCAGCGTCACCACCTTCAGGTGTGTTGGATTATTACAGACCTAATATTGAGTTGGACTTTAATGCGATTTCATGTTATCCTCCAAGTGATCCAAATATCACAGCGACTTATGAGACATCTGTTGATGTGAGTTGGACATCTGACGGATCTAATTGGGATTATGTGGTTCAGCCTGCAGGTGCAGGAAATCCAGATGTAGCAACTCCAGTTGATGTTGCATCTAACATGGTCAATGTTCCTGGTTTGACCAATAATACGGCATATGAATTTTATGTAAGAACTGATTGTGATACCGATGGTGTTAGTGATTGGATAGGTCCTATATTTTTTAGAACCGCTTGTGGTATCGTTGATGATTTTTCTGAAAACTTCGAAAGTATGCCAGATGAATTGGTGACACCATACTGTTGGACAACCATTACAAGCTCCACTGGAACAGCTCCTATAATTAAAGTGAATACGAGTTCATCACAATCGTATTCTCCTGATAACTATTATGAAATCCAAATGAGTGATGATGATACTGTAATTTTGGCTTCTCCAGAAAGTACCATTATTGCTGATGGCATGCATCGCGTAGAGTTTGCTGCAAAAGTAAATTCTGGTGAAGACACTGTGCTTAAAGTAGGACTAATGTCAGACCTAAATGACGAAAACACATTTGTGGAGCTTAACAGTTTCACATTAACTAATTCTTCAGACGATACGAATAATTATTCGCTTTACTATGTCAATGTTCCTTTTGATGCTGCGGCAAGCTATTTAGCTTTCAAACCTGAAACAACATCCACTTTCAATAAGATTGTTTATATAGATGATATTGTTGTGACTACGCAACCCACTTGTTTTGAGGTTTTAAATGTTGAGGCTAGTAACATTTCGGATGTATCTTTCGATTTGGAATTCACGTCAGATATCCAAATACAAACCGAATGGGAAATGGTTATTGTGCAAACCGATTTAAACTTTAATCCAGCTTTGGAGACTCCTATAATAACGAGTTCATTATTTAATGCCATTACGGTAGATTCTGATGGTGCTCCAATCATACCTAACAGTCCGTATAGAATTTTCGTCAGAGCCAATTGTGATGCTGCTGGGAGTGATGGTTCTGGATATAGTACTTGGTATGGGCCTTACGATACAAGAACGGCTTGTGCACCATTTACTAGTAATTATACTGAAAATTTTGATGCTTATGCTGATGCAGATTTTCCATTTTGTTGGAACAAGAATGTAAGTTCAACGGGTTCAGCTTTAGTTGAGGTTAATACATCGGCTTCATTTGCCAATTCTGGAAGCAATGCCATCATCATGAATACTGGTAATGATGCCAATGCCAATGTTCTTCTCATTTTACCACAGCATACCATGGCTAATGATGGTGCGCACAGATTAGAGTTTTATGCTAAAAAGAATAATGAAAATATAGCAGCAAGCATTATTGTAGGAACCATGAGTGATCCTGCTGATGCCAATACATTTCAAGAAATTACAGAACTTCCAATTACAACAGGTGGTTTTTCAGGAAGCTTTCTTCAATATTTTGTGAATCTTCCAGCAAGTACAGACGAATATGTAGTGATAAAGCATGGTGCAGGTGTTGGTGCAAGTATTGCATTTTATATCGATGATGTTACTATTACAGATCAACCTGCTTGTACAGAAGTGTATAACGTTACAGCTGAAAATGTAACTGCGACTTCTGTTGAAGTGAGCTGGGAATTTCTTGGAGGCCAAACCAATTGGGAATATGTTGTTCAAACTGCTGGAACTGGTGAGCCTGTTTCAGGTACAGCTACTGCATCCAACACTTTTAATGCCGATTTTAATACATTGGAAGCCAATACAGCTTACGAAATTTATGTAAGGGCAGATTGTGATGTTGATGGGACAAGCCCTTGGATAGGACCAGTGAATTTTACAACCCTATGTGTTCCCGAGTCTGGTACCTTCAACACAGGATTTGAAGGAAATGACAATAATACAGAAATTGTCCCTTGTTGGTCTAGCTTGATAGATCCATTATCGACGAGTCCTTATGTGAGATACAGTACTTCACAGTCTCAAGAAGGTGCTGTGAGTGTAAGAATGTATAGTGGTAATGATGAAACAGCAGGTGTTTATTTGATTACGCCAATGTTATCTGATTTTGATAACAGCAAGCAGATGGTTTTCCATGTTTATGACGATAACAATGGTGCTTTGGAAGTTGGAACCATGACAGATCCAACAGATGCTTCGACATTTACTTCGTATCAAGTGTTTATGGATGCGGATTTAGCTGATGATGCTTGGGATGAAAAGACCGTTGCCTTTGACAGTTATTCGGGAACTGATAACTACATCGCATTTAAGTTCAATGCAGCTTCCACTTTTGATAATCTCTATATCGATAATGTGACCTACGAAGATAATCCTACTTTGAGTGTCAACAATGTTGATGTAAATAATGCTGTTGCGATCTTTCCTAATCCTGTCATGAATGAATTGCACATTCGAGGTATGCTGATTGAAGCGGTTCAAATTTATAGTGTCAATGGAACACGTATTCTATCCCAAAATTCGAATTCGCAAAAAATAGATGTATCCAACCTATCAAGTGGGATGTACTTTATAAACCTAAAGGATGTTAATGGAACGACCGTAATAAGGAAGTTTGTTAAACATTAGACCGTTTACTTTTTATCATTAAAAAGTAGTTTTTTTCATAAAAGAAAAGCCAGTAAATATGTTTTGCTGGCTTTTTAGATGTCTAGGACGCTTTGATTATAAATTCCAAACCAACACCTCGCACGCTGTTGATACTGATATTTGGGTCTTCTTTAAGGTGCTTTCTTACTCTGGTGATAAAGACGTCCATGCTTCTGCCTGAAAAAAAATTACTCTGTCCCCAAACTTTTGCAAGTATATCATCTCGAGGAATGAGCTTGTTCTTATTGCTATATAGGAAATAGATAAGTTGTGCTTCTTTTTCAGTGATTTTTGAACTTTTACCATGTATGGTTAATGTCAGGTTGTTGGTATCGAATAGATATTTCCCGATGGCAATAGGTTCTTCTTTTTCAGTCTCTAAGGAAATGGTTTGCTGTTGCTTGGTTCTTTTGATAATGTTGTTGATGCGTAAAATAAGTTCTTCAACTTCAAAAGGTTTAGAGATGTAATCATCGGCACCAATACTCAATCCTTTAATACGGTCTTCCTTGGTTTTCCTTGCTGTTAGAAATAAAAAAGGAGTTTCAGGATTTTTCTTAGAGATCTTTTTAGAGAGTTTAAAGCCATCTAATTTGGGCATCATAACATCGATGATACAAATGTCAAAGCTGTGCATTTTGAACACCTCTATAGCTTCAATGCCATCTTTGGCCCATATCACTTCAAACTTATTGAGCTCTAGATATTGCTTTAAAGTCGTTCCAAAATCAATATCATCATCGGCTAATAGAATTCTCTTTTCCATGCTCTATTGGAATTTTTATATAGAACGTCGAGCCTTCATTGACTTTACTTTCAACGTCTAATATTCCATGGTGAGCTTTTATAATTTGGCTACAGTAGTACAAGCCTAAACCTAAACCTTTGTAATTGTGAGTGTTTTTTTCGCTCACACGATAGAATTTATCAAAGATAAGTTTTTTATTCTTTTTGGAAATCCCAATTCCGTTGTCAGATATGGCAATGGTATGCTTATCATCGATAAGATTATAGGTTACTTTCAAAACTGTACCGTCAAATTTTACGGCATTATTCAAAATATTGATAATAGCTGTACCTAGGTAAAACGTATCGATTTCAGAAGTTACTTTAGTTGGATCAATACTTCTTAGAAACTGAACATGATTGGGTACTGTCAATGAAAAATCATCACAGAGTTCGTTTATAAATTCTGAAATAACTACAGGCTCAAGGTTCAGTTCTATATCGTTGTAGCCTAAACTGGTATCTACGACCTGGTCTATCAAGTTTTGAAGTCGCTTATTTTGTCTGTTTATTGTTTCGATAGACTCTTGGGAAATGTCGGTATTGTCTTTTGCAAACTTGTTGGTCAAGGTTTTTGTTGCGATGGATAAGGTTGCTAAAGGTGTTTTTAGCTCATGTGTAATATTATTGATGAAATCGGTTTTGATTTCAGATATGCGCTTGAGCTTTAGCAGATTTCTAATGGAATATGCGACTAAAGTAATGGTAAATACAAACAAAAGGAATGCAATAAAAAACAGAAGAAGTAATTGTTTGAATATGATTTTGTCCCAATCGATGATCTTCATGTAAATACTCGAACTAAATTTTATGACGATCGATTCTGTATCACCATTTTCGTATACAACAGGTTGGTCAAAAGTCCAATTCCAACCATTAATCTGAAGACCTGTTTCGGTTATGAAGTTCTCTCCAAGTAAAAAAATTGGAGTATTAGCTCGTTTGTCCAATATAACTTCAGGATGCCCTTTACTATCTATCAATACAATGGATGACGCAAATTTCTTATACAGTACATTTTCGTTTAAACCTACTTGTTTTGCCGCTTCATTAAAATATTGTTTAAACTCAGTGTTTTTCAGCTGAGCACTATCAGATAGCACTTGCAAGAGTTCTTCTTTTGAAATGAGTCCGTTTTTATAATCAGGAATTTTTCTTGCAAAGGCATTTCTAAAGTCCCAAGATAATGAGTCGATATGAGGTTGGTTGACAATAGACCCAATTTTGGTTCTCGACTCTACTGCAAATTCCTTTTTTCTTAAATCATAGGTGTTAAAGGTTAAATACCCTTGCATGGTCGTTAACGCGATTAGGGCAACAATGGCTCCTGCAATCAAAAATCTGGACTTAATTTGCATAACGTTAAATTACAATAAATGTAATTGAGCAGTTGGTTTTTTGTATGCTGTTAACTTATTGTTAACCGTAAACAGATTCAAAAATAAGGAAATCAAATTAGCATATGAGCTTATACCCAAATCCACGTACATTAATTATTTGAACGTCAGTATCATGTTGAAGTTTTTTACGCAGTTTGGTAATAAATACATCCATACTTCTAGCAGAAAAGAAATCGTCATTGCCCCAAAGTTTTTTAAGGATTTCAGATCGATCTAGAACCTTGTTTCTGTTTTTGACCAAGTGGTATAGCAAGTGTGCTTCACGATGTGTGAGTTGAATGGTATTTCCGTCATGCTTTAATAATTGTTTAGGAAAATCAAAGACATAGGCACCAATGTTGAGGATTTCAGCTGTTTTTTGAACATGTGTTCGCTTGAGTAGGTTGTTGATGCGAGCGATCAATTCTTCCATGCTGAAAGGTTTTTTCAAATAATCATTACCACCAATATGAAAGCCTTCAACCACATCTTGGGTTTGGGATTTGGCAGTAAGGAAAATAATCGGAATTTCAGTGTTTATCATTCTTATGTCCTTCGCCAAGGTAAAACCATCTTTTTTGGGCATCATCACATCGAGAACCAGTAGCTTTGGGTTTTCTTGTTCATAGACATGCAAGGCTTTTTCACCATTGTCACAAAGCAAGACTTCAAAATTCCTGGTTTCTAAACTCTCCTTAATGATTTGTCCAAGTGCAGGTTCATCTTCTGCCAATAAGATGGTTATACGTTTACTCATTTGGAAGTGTGATTTGGAAGGTTGTAGACTTACCATCTAATATTAACTGAATGATTCCATCGTGCTTTTCTATGATTTTCTTGGTATAATACAAACCAATTCCAAAGCCTTTAACATCATGAGTGTTCCCTTTTGGAACGCGATAGAATTTTTCAAAAATCTTGTCTTTGTTGGTCTTGTTTAAAGAGTGGCCTGAATCTGAAATTGAAATGCTGATGTATGCCATATGATGCTTGATTTCAACCGAAATATCATCACCACCATATTTTACGGCATTATCCAAAATATTATTGATTGTATTTTCAAAATGAAAGGCATCAACCATAGCGAAAACAGATTTTGAAGACGAAGCGCAAATAATCGGAGTGCCTTCTTTTTGCAAATTATAGTTGTCAACAAGTAGCTGTATAAGCTCTACAATGTCTATACGTTCCTTGTTGAGTTTTAAGTTCTCACTATCTAAAGTTGATGTTTCCAATAGTTTTTCTACCATAGTGTTCAGCTTGTTAAGCTGGTCGTTGGACATGTCTATGTAGGACATTGTTTTTTGTTTATCGTCAATACCATTGAAATCCTTTATACTTTCAAGAGCAACACTAATGGTTGCGATGGGTGTTTTGAATTCATGTGTAATATTACTGATGAGATCGTTTTTAACTTCGGCCAATTGCTTTTGGTGCCTGATTATTTTCAGTAGGTAAAACAAACAGCTGATAACCGCCAAGATGAGGACTGAAGAAATTAAAATGCCTCCAAGCATTCGGTTTAAGATTACCTCAGACGTATTTGTAAAGAGTATTGTAAGCGTGCTGCCTTGAGGAAGGAAGGTCGATTTGGAATGAGTTGAAAGGAAAACCGCAGACTTTTGGCTTTCATTCAACGACAATTTATGTTCTGATTTTTCCGAATAATTTATGATATGTCTTGGGTGGTCGAACTCCAAATGGAAATCCACAGAAAGATTTTTCCGTTGAAGTTCCAATGATACAAGACTGTCGATGGTTTTTAAGTTTAAGGAATCGTTTACTACAGATAAAAAGACTTTAGAAGTGAGCGTTCCAATGTGTTCAGTGAAAAGAGTATCTATCGAAAGTTCAGTAGACCATTCGCCTATCATGGTAGAGTCATAGAGTGTTAATGCATCAAAATTTTCAATTGATTTTAATGTTGTGTCACCATGCGTACCTTTTATAATGTTTATACTTTTAAGGGACGACGTATCTGTCTTGAATTTTAATCGTCTTTGAGTACTATCAATTTGATGTATAATACTATCCATTGAACTGAAGGAGCGATGGTTGCCATTTTTGGAATCGGTTGCAATTGCCAAACTAAAAGAAGTTTCCTTGGCTAGACTTGCGTAATAATCGTCAACAGCTTTATCTAAGCTTACCTGTACATCGTTAATAAGCTGCTGCTTACTATTTAAGTAGTTTTTATAATTCCAGTACGCTTGTATGCCAATGGTACATAGAGTCACAAAGATTATGGTGTATAATATGTACTTGTATCTCAGTGCATTCATAAGTCAAATGTAACTGTAAAAACGATTTATAGCTAATCGCTTAACACTAGTTAACAGTCATTAACTTAGATGTTGGCAACAAATTTTAATATTTGTACTGTAATTAATCTAAAATCAAAGTTATGAATACACTGGTAAAAATAGTTATGGTGAGCTTACTGTTGGTCGTTGCCAATGCTAATGCCCAAGAGTTTCAAGGTGAAGCTATCTATAAATCAAAGCGCAAGGTTGAAATTAAATTGGATAGTACACAAATGGCATCTGGAATGGCCGAGCAAGTTCAGGAAATGTTGAACAAACAGTTTGAGAAAACCTATGTTTTAAATTTCAACAAAACAGAATCTGTTTATAAAGAAGAAGAATCCTTAGCACCTCCACAACCTCAAGGAGCAATGGTAATGGTTATGAGTGTTGGAGGCTCTGATGTGCTGTATAAGAACCTCAAGGAAAAAAGGTACACCAATCAGAATGAATCGTTTAGTAAGATGTTTTTGATTAAGGATGATTTAGAGGAAATCAAGTGGGAATTAGGATCTGAAACTAAAAACATTGGTAATTACACCTGTTTTAAGGCGACCACGACACGCGAAGTTGAAGACTTTGATAATGAAGTAAGTTTTAATGGTGATAAGGATTTGAGTACGTCTGATGCTGAACCTAAAATGAAGGACATTACAATTACAGCATGGTATACTCCTCAAATTCCAGTGAGCGCTGGACCTGGAAATTATCACGGACTACCTGGTTTAATACTAGAGGCGAATGACGGTTCTGAAACTGTGATTTGCAGTAAAATTGTTCTCAATCCACAAAACCCTTCACAAATTGAAGAGCCAAAATCTGGTAAGGAAGTCGATCAGGCAACTTATGATAAGATCATGGAAAAAAAGACCAAGGAAATGGAAGAGCGTTTTCGGTCAAATGATAGCAATAGGGATGGACAAAGCGTGGAAATCAGAATTGGTGGATAAGCGTTAGCTGTCATATATTAAGAAAAATTTAACCTTTAACAACTTAACATTTTTACATTTTGAGAGTCTTAAAGTTTTAATTCAATTACATTTGAGCGTTAATTTTTTGATAAATCGCATCATTTTGTTTAACGTTTTATTAAATTTGATGAACATTTAAAATTCTCAATACCATGATCACAACGCAAATTGCAAGAACATCTTTAGGTATCATTACCATCTTGTTTATGACAATCAACACGTATGCTCAAAACTTTCAAGGGCAGGCGACATACCAAACCAAAACAACTGTCGATATGAGTAGTTGGGGAAATGGTCAAATGAGTGAACAACAAAAACAGATGATTGCAGAGCGAATGAAGGATATGCTCGAAAAAACTTATGTGCTCAATTTCAACAAGAGTGAAGCAACATATAAGGAAGAGGAAAAGTTGGAAGCTCCAGGAGCTGGTGGAGCACCATGGAGAGGTATGATGAGTAGTTTTTCTGATGGTCCTCAGTACAAGAATGTAAAAGATCAAGTCATATTAGAAGAGCGCGAATTCTTCGGAAAGCAGTTCTTAATCACAGATTCATTGCCTAAACTCGAATGGAAGTTAGAAAGCGAAACCAAACAAATTGGTCAATATACTTGTTTCAAAGCGACCACAACCAAAAAGGTTGACGAAATGGACTTTATGAGTATGCGCAGAAGAAATCGTGATAAAGGTTCTGATGACGAGAAGAAAGAAGGTAAGGAAACAGCTGATTCAGCTGCTTCTGATGACCCATTTGACGATATTGAAATTCCTAAATTCATTATTGTGACAGCATGGTACACGCCACAGATACCTGTAAGTACTGGACCTGGAGAATATCATGGATTACCTGGTTTGATTTTAGAAGTCCAGGCAGACAGAACAGTAATGTTATGCACAAAAGTTGTGATGAATCCAGAAGAGAAAGAAGCAATTGTCAAACCAGAGAAAGGTGAGGTTGTCACTCGTTCCGAGTACAACAAAATTATGAAGGACAAAATTATGGAAATGCGTGAGATGTATGGCGGAAGAGGCGGAAGAGGTCGCAGAAATTAATAATGAATCAACTAATTACGGTTTCGGTGTTCCCAAATACTAGACTTCATCGAAACAAAACCCAATCAAATGAAATATATCTGTATTCTATTGTTGCTGTTGGTGACAAGTATTGCTAGTGCTCAAATTAGCGTTAGAGGTGTGGTAAAGGATAGTATAGGAGAGCCATTGGAGCTTGCCAATATCATAGCCATCAATAAGGAAACCAAGGCTATGGCATCGTATGCCATTACTAACGACAAAGGTCAGTTTAAACTGGATTTAGATAAGAATACAACTTTTAATATTCAGGTTAGTTATATTGGGATGAAGACAATTTCAGAAGAGTTTACAACGTCTGAAAGCAACATCAATAGAGACTACACCATGCAAACAGATAACGCATTGGCAGCAGTTGAGCTTACCTATGAAATGCCTGTAACTATTAAAGGTGATACCTTGGTCTATAATGCCGATTCCTTCAAGGATGGTACCGAACGAAAACTTGAAGACGTCCTGAAAAAATTGCCTGGAGTGGAAATCAATGACGACGGACAAATTGAGGTTGAAGGAAAGGTCGTGTCAAAAGTCATGGTAGAAGGCAAAGACTTCTTTGATGGTGATTCTAAATTAGCCACAAAAAATATTCCTTCAAATGCAGTAGACAAAGTTCAAGTGCTAAAAAACTATTCCAATGTTGGTCAACTAAGTGGTGTGACCAACAATCAAGATAATGTGGCCATTAATATCAAGCTCAAGGAAGGCAAGAAAAACTTTTGGTTTGGAGATATTACTGGAGGAACAGGAGTGGCTGATGAAGATGGCCTGTACATCGTGCAACCGAAACTGTTTTATTACAGTCCAGAGTATAGTGTTAATCTCATAGGAGACTTAAACAATATTGGAGAAGTCGCTTTTACGCGACGCGACTTTTTTAATTTTTCTGGAGGTTTCAGGCCACCAAGCCAACAAAGCGGAACCAATATCAATCTCGGCAATAACAATCTTGGGTTTTTGACACTTCAGAATAATCAGGCGAAAAGTATCGAGACCAAGTTTGGTGCAGCTAATTTTAGCTATGCACCTAAAAAGAGTTTGGATATAGGTGGCTTTGCCATTTTTACAAGCTCTCGAATCGACCTTCAAGAAAATCGTTCGGTACGATATGTAGATTCTGAATTTGGGACACCTCCAGATGAAGACACACAAAGTAATACAGAACAAAAAAGTGATTTGGCAATGCTTAAGCTAACAGGGAAATATAAGCCTAATGCCAATAATCAATTGGATTATTCTGCACTCGGACGTTTGTCTAAAGAATCCCAAGACCAAAACTTCACATCGTCTATCGTTGGAAGTACCTTGCAGCAAGAGGAAAATAGTCCATACAGTATCAATCAAAGCCTCAATTACTATTACACGCTAAATGATACCAATATTTTTGCCTTTGAAGGCCAACATTTAATTCAGGATGAAGATCCGTTTTACAATGCCTTATTGGTTAACGACCCAACAAATAATGATAATGGCTTCAATCCATTGGACGATATTCCTAATGAGGATGCCTTTGATGCTACAGCCGAAGACCTAGGTTTTAATCGTGATCAGTTTGCTTATGACCTCAATCAGGAGAAACGTATCAAATCCAATCAATTGGATGCCAAGCTCGACTATTGGAATATCCTCAACAACAAAAGTAATATCAACCTCACTTTGGGTACGATCTTAAGTCGTCAGGATTTTGACAGTAATATGTTTCAGTTTTTGGATGATGGATCAGTTTTCGACCCAGTACCGACGATTAACGATGGCATAGACAACAACGACATACAATATAATTTCAGTGATATTTACTTAGGAACGCACTATCGTGTTAAAAGCGGAAAGTTCACGTTTACACCTGGATTTTCAACACACGCTTTTTCAACCAAGAACACGCAGTTGGGAACCGAATTTAAGGATAACTTCTTTAGGGTACTCCCAGATTTGAATGTTCGCATGGAACTTAAAAAGAGTGAAAACCTCAATCTGAATTATCGTATGCAAGTCGAATTTACCGACGTGACACAGTTGGCAAGAGGTTTGGTCATGAACAATTATGACTCCTACTTTAGTGGAAATCAAACCCTCAAAAACGGAACATCACATAATATCAATCTGACCTATTTCAGTTTTAATATGTTCAACTACACCAATGTGTTCGCAAACTTGTCCTATAGCAATCGTATAGACCAAATACGTAACCTTACCGATTTTGAAAACGTCATTCGAACAAGTTCACCGTTTAACTCAGGTTTTGCCGATGAGACCTTTAGTGCGAACGGTCGTTTTCAAAGAAGCTTTAAAAAGATAAGAGCGACGTTGAGCGGAAACTTCCTGTATTCAAAATTCAATCAATTTATTCAGGATAGACGATCGGTGAATGAGAGTTACAGTCAAAATTACCGACTGCAGGTACGCAGTAATTTTAGGGAAGCGCCAAATGTCGAACTGTCGTATCGCTATGGTATTAACGATAACCAACAAGGAGGTCGAAACACCAAATTTTTCACACACTCGCCTACTGTAGAGTTTGATGCCTATATCTGGAAATCGGTCACGTTCCGAACCGATTTCACATACAACGAAACTCGGGATACAGAGCGTACCTTGAATACAAACAAATTGTGGAATGCCTCATTGTCGTACAGAAAAGATCGCGATGCAAAGCTGGAATATGAGTTGAAGGCGACCAACTTGCTTGATACCCAATCGCAGTTTAACAACTCCCAAGGCGGATTCTCGGTAAGCACGACCGAATATTTTATCCAACCGCGATTTGTGACCTTCAGGATCATCTATAGTTTGTAATATTTGGGCGTTACCCTCTTTCACTTAACGTTAAAGAGGGTCAGGCTATTCGCTGTATCTTTTTGTGAACAACAAAAAGGATGTCGCTACTATCCTTAACGCATAAAGGGAATTTTACGAAAAGTGTCATTCTGATTCTGAATATAATGCACCTTCAGCCGACTGCAAGCGAATCATTTATTAGCTGTTACATAATGTCAAATGCCTTTCTGACCTTATCAACGTGATCTAGTTTTTCCCAAGTGAATAGTTCTACATCGACCTTAATATCATCACCATAAGGTTGTGAAAAGGTCTTGCTTACAGTTTCAGATTCTCGTCCCATATGTCCATAAGCAGCAGTTTCACTATACATCGGTTGACGCAACTTTAAACGTTCTTCAATCGCAGCTGGTCGCATATCAAAGATATTGGCAATTTTTTCAGCAATTTCACCATCGGTTAAATTAAACGGACAAGTACCATAAGTATCCACAAAGATAGACGTTGGCTCGACAACGCCAATGGCATAGCTCACCTGTACCAGGATTTCGTCACAAACACCTGCCGCAACCATATTCTTCGCAATATGTCGTGTGGCATAAGCGGCACTACGATCAACCTTGCTTGGGTCTTTTCCAGAAAAAGCACCACCACCATGAGCACCTTTTCCACCATAGGTGTCAACAATGATCTTACGACCCGTTAATCCTGTGTCGCCATGAGGTCCACCAATCACAAACTTCCCAGTTGGATTGATATGATAGGTGATGTCATCATTAAATAATACTTGGATATGCTCAGGTAATTTGGCAACAACCCTTGGGATTAAAATCTCAACAATGTCCTTTCTGATTTTTGCTAGCATCTCGTCATCAGATCCAAAATCGTCATGCTGAGTTGAGACGACAATGGCATCAATGCGCTGCGGAACATTATCATCGCTATATTCAATAGTCACCTGACTTTTAGAGTCTGGTCGCAAATAGGTAATGTCTTTGTTTTCACGTCTTAGATCAGCCAATTCCTTTAAGATTCTATGCGATAGATCTAATGCTAAAGGCATGTAATTTTCAGTTTCACGTGTGGCATAACCAAACATCATTCCTTGGTCTCCTGCACCTTGTTCGTCTTTGCTTGCTCGATCAACACCACGATTGATGTCTTCAGATTGTTCATGAATGGCAGAAAACACACCACAAGAATTACCATCAAACATATATTCGCTCTTAGTATAACCAATTTTGTTGATCGTATCACGTGCAATCTTTTGAACATCTAAATAGGTGTTCGATTTAACTTCACCAGCCAAAACGACTTGGCCAGTGGTGACTAAGGTTTCACATGCAACCTTAGATTCTTTGTCAAAGGCCAAAAAATTATCGATTAAGGCGTCGCTAATCTGATCTGCGACCTTGTCTGGATGGCCTTCGGAAACGCTTTCAGAAGTAAATAAATAAGCCATGTATTTTATGGGTTATAATTAATAATAGTTTGAAATCATTCTCCATAACAGAAAACGAAAGGCATTTATGACCAAGGAAAATAAAGGATGAATTGCGACGTGCTTAAGGAGTAATAGGATTACTGCTTTAGCATTTAATTCCCAACATAATTTGGAATCACTTAAAGTTAATCCCAAGGTTGGAAGAGGTTGCAATCAGCTCAAATCTTTCCTCTATAAATGAAAGTGCAAATGTAAACAGTTCATGGAAATCTGCAAAACCTTTTATTTAAAACTGAGCAGAATTTGAAAAAATACCATTTCAGACATGTCATTAAGTATTCACAATAAAAATTGCAATAATATTTGGAATTTACATTTTTCTATTGCAATATTTGTAACAACAAAGTTCAAAAACTTACTGAAATGTTATCAAGAAAGGCTGAGGGACTAGACCCAATGAAGCCTTAGCAACCTCCCAAAATTTTGGGGAAGGTGCTAAATTCTACCAATTGCTTTGATTCATCAATCAAGCAACAGGATAGATAACCAAAACGTCATTGCCCATCTGCAATCACGTATTTTCTTATAACATATTTCTATTAAAAACGCTTTAAAAGCGTCATGATAACAATCCTGTTTTTGGTATGCAATATTCAGGATTTAAAAACGTGAAATATGAGTACAATACTTAACGAAATTCAACAACGTATTTTAGTGTTGGATGGTGCCATGGGTACCATGTTGCAACGCTATAATTTTTCTGAAGAAGACTTTAGAGGTGAGCGTTTTAAGAATTACCCAACTCCACTAAAAGGCAATAACGATTTGTTGTCCATAACGCAACCAGAGGCGATAGCTGAAGTACATAGAAAGTATTTTGATGCTGGTGCCGATATTGTGGAAACCAATACGTTTTCTGGTACGACTATCGCAATGGCAGATTACCAAATGGAAGATTTGGTATATGAGCTCAATTACGAATCGGCTAAAATTGCCAAAAAAGTTGCCGATGAGTTTACTAAAGCAAATCCTGAAAAGCCTCGCTTTGTTGCTGGAAGTATCGGTCCAACCAATAAAACAGCAAGTATGTCTCCAGATGTCAATAAACCTGATTACAGAGCCATTACTTTTGAAGAACTAAGGGTTGCCTATAAGGAGCAGGTTGAAGCACTTATCGATGGTGGTGTAGATGTACTATTGGTAGAAACCATATTTGATACACTTAACGCTAAAGCGGCTTTGTTTGCCATTGAGGAAGTAAAGGAAGAACGAGGTGTCAATATACCGATTATGGTATCTGGAACAATTACAGATGCCTCTGGTCGCACCTTGTCTGGCCAAACTGTTGAGGCTTTTTTGACATCAGTTTCCCATGTGCCTTTGTTGAGTGTTGGTTTTAATTGTGCTTTAGGAGCAAAGCAGTTGCAACCTTATTTACAGCGCTTATCAAACAGAACTAGTTTTTATACATCGGCTCATCCCAATGCTGGACTGCCTAATGCTTTTGGAGAGTACGATCAATCGCCTGAGGAAATGCAGGTTTTAATAGAAGCTTATTTAAAGGATGGTCTGATTAATGTCATTGGCGGATGCTGCGGTACGACTCCAGGCCACATTAGGGCTATTGCAGAAGTTGCAAAAAATTATAAACCCAGAAGAGTAGTTGTAGGTGTATAATGATTGGTTTATAGAATTTAGAGAGAAGTAATTATGAAGAATTATAAAGAGTTGGATGTTTGGATGGCGTCAAGAAAGTTTGTCAAGGCCTTTTATGGCTTAATGTTGAGCTTTCTTAACAGGGACAGATACAGTTTGATTAGTCCAATTAATAGAAACGTTATTTCTTTGCCTTCTGAGATTTTAGAAGGAATTGGAAGACCATCAGATAAGGATACTGTCCAATTTACGGATATTGCAAAAGATTACCTAGATATAGTTCTTAAAGAAAATATATCGCACCAAAAATCATTAAACGGATTCATTAATTATTTCAAAAACAAAAAATAATGATGAGCTCAGCACAACCCAAATATCTAAAACTTTCGGGTCTCGAACCTTTAGTGGTTACACCTGAAAGTAATTTTATCAATGTAGGTGAGCGTACTAATGTTACAGGTTCTCGTAAATTTTTACGCTTGATAAAGGAAGAAAACTATGAAGAAGCGCTAGATGTCGCTCGAGACCAAGTAGAAGGTGGAGCACAGATATTGGACGTCAATATGGATGAAGGTATGCTTGACGGGAAAAAAGCTATGGTCAAGTTCTTAAACCTAATTGCTTCTGAGCCTGATATTGCTCGCATTCCTATTATGATAGACAGCTCTAAATGGGAGATCATTGAAGCTGGCTTGCAGGTCGTACAAGGAAAATGTGTGGTAAACTCCATTAGCCTTAAAGAAGGTGAAGACGAATTTGTTCGCCAAGCGAAATTAGTAAAACGTTATGGAGCAGCAGTCATTGTCATGGCTTTTGATGAGATTGGTCAGGCAGACACCTACGAAAGACGTATTGAAATCTGTGAGCGTTCCTATAACATCTTGGTTGATATTGTCAAATTTCCTCCAGAAGACATCATTTTTGATCCCAATATTTTCCCTGTTGCCACAGGAATGGAAGAACATCGATTGAATGCCCTCGATTTCTTTAATGCCACAAAATGGATTCGTGAAAACCTCCCTTTTGCCAATGTTTCAGGAGGTGTAAGCAACGTGTCGTTTTCTTTCCGTGGAAACAACGTAGTACGAGAAGCTATCAATTCAGCATTCTTGTACCATGCCATACAACACGGAATGAACTTAGGGATTGTAAATCCGACTTTATTGGAAGTTTATGATGAGATTCCAAAAGAGTTGTTGCAGCATGTTGAAGACGTACTCTTTGATAGGCATGATGATGCAACTGAGAATTTATTGGCATTTGCCGAAACATTGAAAGGACAGAAAAAAGAGTCGGTCTCAAAAGTTCTTGAATGGCGAAATGACCCTTTGCAGGATCGAATTACCCATGCTTTGGTCAAGGGTATCGATGAATTTATCATTGAAGACGTAGAGGAAGCACGTTCGACCTCCAAAAAACCTATAGACGTTATAGAAGGACATTTAATGACTGGAATGAATGTCGTTGGTGATCTCTTCGGAAGCGGAAAAATGTTCTTGCCTCAAGTTGTCAAGTCTGCTCGTGTGATGAAAAAGGCCGTAGCTTATCTTCAGCC
Source organism: Bacteroidia bacterium (assembly GCA_030432635.1). GTDB lineage: Bacteria > Bacteroidota > Bacteroidia > Flavobacteriales > Flavobacteriaceae > Psychroserpens. Next base: position 99,925 of record JAUIMB010000007.1, read on the forward strand.
GTTTATTGAGGCCGAAAAAGATGGTGCTGTCGAATCTGCAGGTAAGATACTAATGGCAACAGTAAAGGGTGATGTTCATGATATTGGTAAAAATATTGTAAGTGTAGTTCTAGGTTGCAACAATTACGAAATTATAGACCTAGGAGTAATGGTGCCACCGGAAACAATCATCGAAAAAGCAATTAGCGAAAAGGTTGATATTATTGGGCTTAGCGGATTGATTACCCCTTCACTGGATGAAATGGTTTACCTTTCAAAAGCGATGAAAAAGGAAAACCTATCCATTCCTTTAATTATTGGAGGAGCGACAACTTCAAAGGCGCATACCTCTGTGAAGATTGCTCCCAATTACAACCATACGGTTGTTCATATCAATGATGCATCTCGTGCTGTGACGGTTGTTGGAAATTTGCTTAAAGCGGATAATCAAGTTTATAAAACGCAAATTCGTGAAGAGTATGATAAGTTCCGTGAGCAGTTTTTAAAACGCGGAAAACGTAAGGAGTACATTACAATTGATGAAGCACGTAAAAATAAATTTCAAATTCATTGGAATGCTTCGGAAATTGTAAAGCCAAAAGAATTAGGCATTCAGGTTATCGAGGATTTCGATATAGTTGATTTGGAAGGTTATATCGATTGGACACCGTTTTTTAGAAGTTGGGATTTGCATGGTAAATTTCCTGAAATCCTTGGCGATGAAGTCGTTGGAAAGCAAGCACAAGATCTTTATGATGATGCGCAACATCTATTGAATGAAGTGTTTAAGAAAAAACTTCTGACAGCCAAGGCTGTTTTTGGTTTGTTTCCTGCCAATACAGTGAATGATGATGATATTGAGCTCTCGACTGCGCTCGAACAGACAAATGAACTGTCACCTCGAGCATTACCGAGTTCAAAATATATTTTGAACGAAGATAGCTTACGTAGTAAGTCGAGAGGTCTCACAAGATTCCTAACCCTTCGTCAACAACTAAAAAAACGTGAAGGTGTGCCAAACTTTGCATTGGCTGATTTTATAGCGCCAAAGGAATCTGGTATTCAAGATTATATTGGTGCCTTTTGTGTCACAACAGGTTTTGGGACTCAGGAATTAGCAGCACAATATGAAGCTGATAACGATGATTATAATTCCATAATGATTAAAGCACTGGCCGATCGTTTGGCCGAAGCTTTCGCCGAGTACTTACACAAGGAAGTGCGAACAAAACATTGGTGTTATGCTAAAGATGAAGCGTTGAGCAATGATGAACTTATCAAGGAAAGTTATAAAGGTATTCGACCAGCTCCAGGTTATCCAGCCTGTCCCGACCATCTCGAAAAGAAAACCATTTGGGAACTATTGCAAGTAGAAGAAACGATTGGTGTTAAACTTACTGAAAGTTTAGCCATGTGGCCAGCATCAAGTGTTAGTGGATATTATTTTGCCAACCCAGAAGCTAGATATTTTGGTTTGGGTAAAATCACAGAAGATCAAGTGGAAGATTATGCAAAACGTCGACAAATAAGTTTGGAAGCGTCTAAAAAATGGCTAAATCCAAATCTGGCTGAGACTTAACAATTTCTTAGAATTACGGTGTTGATAATGTTGTAGCAAAGTCGTAATCTTGCAAAAAAAAATAAAGCCCTAAAGAAGATGAAAAAGTATAAAGTAGAATTAAAGTTTGTATTGCAACTAGTGATATTGACAGCTGTGGCGTTAGCTTTGGCGAGTGTGGTAAATAATTAGCAAAAGGCAAATTTAAAACGCAATCGCGAATTGAAATGATAACATGATTATTTATAATAAGTAATCAGGCGTGCCACAAAGTATTCCGAATGTAGAGGAAAGATTTATGAAAGTAACTGAACACATAGAAAGTGCAAACGGAAACACCCAGTTTACGTTTGAGATATTGCCACCATTAAAAGGGCAGCATGTCCAATCGATTTTTGATAATATTGATCCGTTGATGGAATTCAATCCGCCTTTTATCGATGTGACCTATCATCGTGAAGAATATACCTTTAAGGATGTTGGCAATGGACTGCTTAAAAAGCAAATCGTAAAAAAACGCCCAGGAACTGTGGGTATCTGTGCTGCTATTCAAAATAAATATGGAGTGGACGCTATTCCGCATATCCTATGTGGTGGATTTACGAAAGAAGATACCGAAAATTTCTTGATTGATCTCGACTTTTTGGGCATTCATAATGTTATGGCTTTACGTGGTGATGCGGTTAAGAACGAGACCTATTTTAAACCCGAAAAAGAAGGTCATGCTTACGCCAGTGGTTTGGTTACCCAAATTTCAGAACTGAACAAAGGCACTTATTTGGACGAGGAACTTCAAAATACAGCATCAACTGATTTTTGCATTGGTGTTGCAGCATACCCTGAAAAACATATGGAAGCACCAAGCTTGGATAGTGATATTCACTTTCTGAAAAAGAAAATCAAAAAAGGTGCAGAGTACATTGTTACGCAAATGTTCTACGATAATGAGAAGTATTTTAAGTTTGTGGAAAAATGTCGAGAGGAAGGAATTACTGTGCCTATCATTCCAGGACTGAAACCAATCGCAACCAAGCGTCAACTCAATATGATTCCACATCGTTTTCATGTCGATTTACCTGAAGAGTTGATTATCGAAATTGTAAAATGTAAGGACAATCAAGCTGTGAGACAAGTAGGTGTAGAATGGTGTATTGAGCAATCCAAGGCACTTCAAAAGGCAGGAATCCCAGTTTTGCATTATTATTCCATGGGTAAAAGTGATAATATAAAAGCCGTAGCCGAAGCTGTATTTTAGAAAAATTCCCATGTTTCGATAATGGTTTTAATATGCTTACTTTTGTCGCATAATCAAAATGAATGAGGCATTCTATTTTCTACCTATTATGCTTGTACTGTGTCTATGCTGTTGCTCAAGACCAAGATCCCAAGCTATTTTCTTTAGATGCCAATGTGTTCTATGGCACCATTTTAGAGCATAATCCTGACATTTCCCACCTTATTACAGAGCATCCATCAGGATTGATATTGAGCTATAATCGAAAAACCTTTGGTTTTGAGGAATGGGAAAGCCGTTACAACTATCCAGATTGGGGAATGTCCTTTGTATATCAAGACATGAAAAACACCTATTTAGGTGAGAATTATGGCCTGTATGCACACTACAATTTTTATTTTTTTAAACGGCATCTACAATTTCGTGTGGCACAAGGAATCGCCTATAATACCAATCCGTATGATAAGGTCGATAACTTTAGGAATAACGCCTATGGTTCAGATCTTTTGAGTTCAACGTACATCATGCTTAATTATAAAAAGGAAAACCTATTTAAGGGATTTGGTATTCAGGCTGGGATTTCGGTGGTACACTATTCGAATGCAAATTTTAAAGCGCCTAATACGTCAACAAATACCTTTGCCTTTAATGTAGGCACAAATTACGTGTTTGATCAAGATGAGTCACCCGAATTTTTACCAAATGACGATCAAAAATCATACAAGGAACGTATAAAATATAATCTTGCCTTTAGATCAGGAATTAACGAAAGTGATATCATCGACACAGGACGCTATCCGTTTTACATTCTCTCAGCATATGCCGATAAGCGCTTAGGTCGAAAAAGTGCTGTGCAGTTAGGTGCAGATGTGTTTTTTTCTACATTTTTGAAAGAGCTGATTTACTTTTATTCCGTTGCTTTTCCTGAATTAAATGTATCTGGAGATGAAGATTGGAAACGTGTAGGTGTATTTGTTGGACACGAACTTTTTGTTAATAAAATGTCCGTCATTACCCAATTGGGCTATTATGTGTATTATCCTTATGATTTTGAAGGGCAGGTTTATAATCGTATCGGACTCAAACGGTATTTGGGAGATAAGATTTTTGGAGCCATAACCTTAAAGTCTCATGGAGCTAAAGCTGAAGCTGTCGAATTTGGAATAGGAATTAGATTATGAGAACACTCGGAATTTTAGTATTGTCAATTTTTCTTTTTGCTTGCAACGGTGAAAATGTGCCTGATTGTTTTCAGAACTCTGGTGATATTGTCGAAAGGGAGTTTCAACTCGAACCCTTTACGAAGATTACGACATACCCAAGAATAGAATTGATTCTTACCGATGCACCAGAACAAAGCGTTATTGTGCAAACTGGTGAATATTTGATTAATGATATTGATGTTCGTGTCGTGAATGACCGATTGGAATTGGTAAATAATAATTCGTGCAATCTCACTAGGGATTATGGAATTACCAAAGTATTTGTGAGCGCACCTCAACTTACTGAAATTAGAAATGGATCAGGTTTGCCAATTAGAAGTGACAATGTGCTGAGTTATGATAGATTGGATCTGGTTTCAGAGAATTTTACCAATGATGAAGACTTTAATAGCGATGGAGACTTTATACTTGAACTAGATTGCGATGTTGTCAATATCAACATCAATAACTTATCCAATTGCTTTATTTCAGGATTTGCCAACCAATTATATATTGGTTTTTATTCTGGTGATGCTAGATTTGAAGGTCGCCAATTTGTTGCACAGGAAGTGACCGTATACCACAGAAGCACCAACGACATGATTGTTAATGCCCAACAATCCTTAACTGGGCAAATTCGAAGTACAGGTGATGTGATTTTGGTTAATACGCCTCCAGTCGTAGAGGTCGTACAATATTATTCTGGGCAATTACTGTACGAATAAAGCACACTGGATTTCAAGCCATTAATCACGAAGTCAATTCGTGAAATAGACTCTCGAGACTCGCATTTTTTTGATTGAGCTGAAGAATTTTTAGTTCGTTGTCATGGGCAAAATCAAAAACGTGGGAGCGCATATCTTCAGACGTGGAAAATGTAATTTCATACACAAATTCATGTACATTTTTTACCGATTTTGCATTAGGAAGTTTAAGTAAAAAAGCATCTTCAATACGATAATCAAACTCAACTATAATCGTTTGTTCCTTGTCATCACGAAGTTCCTGGAGTTTTTTGTCGGCAACAATTTGCCCTTTGTTGATAATGATGACACGATCACAAATGGCTTCAACCTCTTGCATGATGTGAGTTGACAAAAAGACGGTTTTGTCGCTTCCAATGGTTTTGATCAAATGTCTAATATCAATCAATTGGTTTGGGTCTAATCCTGTTGTGGGCTCATCCAATATCAAAACAGAAGGATCATGCAACAAGGCATTGGCCAATCCAACGCGTTGCCTATAACCTTTTGAAAGTTGACCAATGGTCTTATGTGCTTCGGGTGTTAATCCTGTGAGTTCAATGATATCTTGGATTCGTGATTTTGATACCTTGTAGATGCCCGCGTTAAAGGCTAGATATTCCTTGACATACATTTCCAAATACAAGGGATTGTGTTCGGGTAAATATCCTACACTTCTTTGAACGTTTTTTTTGTCAAGACTTACATCAAAACCATTAACAATGGCAGTACCTTCAGAAGCATCGATATAAGTGGTCAAAATCTTCATGAGTGTTGACTTTCCTGCGCCATTAGGACCTAAAAAACCAACGATCTCACCTTTTTTTACAGAAAAGGAAACCTCATCAAGTGCCTTTTGTTTATCGTAATATTTTGAAATACCATCAACCTCTATAGACATGTGAAACAGTGTTTGTTCAAAAGTAATAATTATAACTTTTGATGCACATTTATATTGGGAATACTTTAAATTTCTTCCAAAAGATTAAAAATAGCACTTAACAATTTTGATTTCTTGAAATAATACCTACATTAGCAATTCAATAAAAAATGATGAATAGTCGTAATTACACATATTATTGGTTTTATTTCTTTTTTACAAAGAAGAAAGAGGCATTGTATGTATAATTGTATGACCAAAAATATACTATAAGTCTCGATGAAAATCGGGACTTTTTTTTGCTGAACCATTCTAATAAAAAGAATTGTTTAGTCTGATAAAATAAGTGAATAGTTTGATTTCAAAAGTAGCCATCCAAGGAGTAAAAGGATCATTTCACCATATTGTGTCACAACAATGTTTTGATGAAAATGTAACGGTCATTGAATGCCTAACGTTTGACAAGGCCATAGAATGTTTATTGACAAATCAATGTGATGCTGCCATTATTGCTATAGAAAATTCCATAGCTGGTTCCATCATCCCAAATTATGCCTTAATCGATAACCATAATTTGTCTATTGTTGGAGAATATTACTTAGATATACAGCATCATTTGATGGCTTTACCGAATCAAGACATCTCAGATATCAAGGAAGTGTATTCGCATCCAATGGCATTATTACAATGTAAGGAGTTCTTTAAAAAACAGCCACATATCAAACTTATTGAGGATAAAGATACTGCGGAAGTTGCACAGCGCATCCAACAAAATCAATCGAAACAAGTTGCAGCGATCGCTTCGAGATTGGCCTCAGAACTTTTTGACCTTGAGATTATTTCTGAAAGCATTCAAACGATAAAACATAATGAAACACGATTTGTTATCGTGAAGACCCAAAATTCAGAAGCCATAAACGAAAAGGGCAACAAGGCCTCAGTTAAATTTGAACTCGACCACAAACGCGGAAGTCTGGCAAGTCTATTGAACGTTCTCAGTGATTGTCAACTTAACCTAACCAAAATTCAATCGTTGCCTAAGATTGAAACACCATGGAAGTATGCGTTTTTTGTAGATTTGACTTTTGAGGCGTATTCTGACTTTGAAAAAGCAAAGTCCATTATGGCAATAATGGCACAAGAATTTAAAGTATTGGGTGAATATAAAAATGCAAGACAATGATAGATATTGCAAACCGACTAAAACATGTTGAGGAATACTATTTCTCAAGGAAATTGCGCGAAGTAAGGTGGCTTCAGTCCGAAGGGAAGGACATCATTAACTTGGGTATTGGTAGCCCAGATTTGAATCCACCAGAACGTGTGCTCAACGCACTTGTTGAAACCTTCAATGAAGAAGGTGCACATAAGTATCAAAGCTACCAAGGAATCCCTGAATTACGTGTGGCTATTGCCAATTTTTATCGAGAAAAATTTAGGGTGTCATTAGATGCGATGACCGAAGTCTTGCCCTTAATGGGAAGCAAGGAAGGAATTTTACACATTTCGATGGCGTTTCTAAATGAAGGTGACGAAGTACTAATTCCTAATCCAGGCTACCCAACCTATGCTTCGGTTACAAACTTGGTTGGAGCCAAACCTGTGTATTACGATTTAAATGAAGACGGTAATTGGCTACCAGATTTAGTGAAGCTTGAACGACAAGGAATGCAGAATGTTAAATTGATGTGGGTAAATTATCCGCACATGCCTACAGGAGCCATTGGGACGAACAAGCTTTTTGAGGATCTTATCACTTTCGCAAAGCGCAACGATATCTTGATTGTAAATGACAATCCCTACAGTTTTATTTTGAACCGTTTCCCTAGGAGTATCCTAAAATACAAAGGTGCAAAAGAGGTCTGTCTTGAGTTGAATTCTCTTAGTAAAACCTTTAATATGGCTGGTTGGCGTGTTGGAATGCTATTAGGGAAAAGTGATCATCTCAATGCCGTTTTACGTGTAAAAAGCAATATGGATTCTGGAATGTTTTTAGGGATTCAAAAAGGTGCCGTCGAAGCTTTAAACTGTTCCGATATTTGGTACATGTCCTTAGCAAGTGTTTATGAACAGCGTAGGGAAATCGCATGGAAACTAGCAGAAGCTTTAAACTGTACTTACAATAAAGCTGCCTCTGGTTTATTTGTTTGGGCAAAACTACCTAAGAATACCAATTCTGAAAAGTTTGTCGATTTGCTGCTGCACGAAAAATCTATTTTTATTGCACCTGGTTCGATTTTTGGCACCAATGGTAATGGTTATATAAGAATCTCTTTGTGCGCAACGGAACACGATTTGGAAGAGGCACTGAAAAGGGTAACCTAATTATTTGTAGAAGCAATAGCTTAAATACATATGAAAAACATTTACATTATAGGCGTGGGATTGATTGGTGGGAGTTTGGCATTGGATATAAAGTCCAATAATCCTGAAGCCAAAATCTCTGGCATTGATTCAAATGAGGCACATTTGGATGAGGCTTTAAGTCTTCAAATTATTGACCTCAAGGCAGACTATGACGATTTGAATACAGCAGATTTGGTAGTGCTAGCTGTTCCTGTGGATAAGGCCATAGCGATTCTACCAAAAGTGTTGGATCTCGTTTCCGACCATACTTTGGTCATTGATGTAGGTTCAACGAAACTGCCAATTTGTAAAGCTGTCGCACAGCATGATAAACGACGTAATTTTTTGGCGACACACCCTATAGCTGGCACAGAGTTTTCTGGCCCAAAAGCGGCTGTTCACGGTTTGTTTCAGAAAAAAACAAACATCATTTGCGAGGTAGAGCAAACCACTTTTAAGTTACAGGAAAAGGCCTTGCAATTGTTTTCAAACTTAGGAATGCGCATTCGCTATATGAATCCCAAAGCCCATGACAAACACATAGCTTATGTGTCGCATTTGTCACATATCAGTTCGTTTATGCTAGGGAAAACGGTTATTGAGAAGGAGAAGAACGAACGCGATATTTTTGATATGGCTGGCAGTGGTTTTGAAAGTACGGTACGTTTGGCAAAAAGCTCTCCTGCTATGTGGACACCAATTTTTGAACAGAATAAAGCGAACGTCATCGAAACATTGGATGAATATATTAATAATCTCAAACAATTTAAGGCGTTTATGGAAGCTGATGATTTTTCGGAAATCTATTCCGAAATGAAAAACACCAACCATATCAAGGATATATTAAACGGAATCAACTAAGAAGTTAAACTTCAAGATTCATTTAGAACATGAGTTTTGGAATGTAAAAATCTATGGAAAACAAAAAAGAATTAAGACAGTGGTTAGATGCATTCGGGCTTGAGCATCCTCTAGTGATTGCTGGACCATGTAGTGCAGAAACTGAAGAACAAGTATTAAACATCGCGCACCAATTAAAGGATAGCGATACGACAGTATTGAGAGCAGGTATATGGAAGCCTAGAACGCGACCTGGGAATTTCGAAGGTGTTGGAGCTCTAGGACTCAAATGGCTGCAAAAGGCAAAAGCAGAAACAGGATTGCTCACAACAACTGAGGTGGCCAATGCCAATCATGTAGATTTGGCATTGAAGCATGATATTGATATCCTATGGATTGGCGCACGTACCACGGTAAGCCCGTTTATTGTTCAAGATATCGCAGATGCGCTAAAAGGAACAGATAAAACGGTGTTAATCAAAAATCCAGTTAATCCAGACTTGTCATTGTGGTTAGGAGCTGTGGAACGTTTTTATTCTGCTGATGTCAAAAAACTAGGTGTAATCCACAGAGGATTTTCAACCTATGAAAAGACACGTTATAGAAACAATCCCGAATGGCAAATTGCAGTCGATTTACAAAATCGTTTTCCAGATTTACCGCTTATCTTGGATCCATCGCACATCGCTGGTCGTCGGGATATTATTTTTGATTTGTGTCAAACTGCTTTAGATCTCAATTATGACGGATTGATGATCGAAACACATCATGATCCAGACAACGCATGGAGTGATGCAGCCCAACAAATTACACCTGAAACCTTAAAACAGTTTACCGTTGATCTTAAAATCAGAAAGGAGACCGATAACGAAGCCGATTTTAAAAATGCACTTAACACCTTGCGAACAAAGATAGATGTCATTGACCATCAATTAATCGAAATGTTAGGGAAGCGTATGGTTGTTGCCGATCGAATAGGTGAACTTAAAAAATCAAGAAATGTGGCTGTACTTCAAACCAAACGGTGGAATGAGATATTAGGAAAGATGATTTTGCAAGGCGAAGAAAAGAACTTAAGCGAAGAGTTTATATTAAGGGTCTTTAAGGCCATACATCAAGAATCGATAAATCATCAAGAGAAGATCATCAATGGGTAAAGCCATGTCATTCAAGTTACGATGACCCCTTTTTATAAATGCTAAATAATTAGCATCTTTGCTGTAATGACAGGAACCGTATATAAATCAACAGGTAGTTGGTATACCGTAAAAACCGATTTAGGAGCAAGTTACCAATGTAGAATCAAAGGGAAATTCCGTATTAAGGGAATTAAAAGCACAAACCCTGTAGCTGTTGGTGATCATGTGGATTTTGAATTGGAAACCAACAATGACCAACAAACGGGTGTCATTCACAATATTCTTGATCGCAGCAATTACATTGTTAGAAAGTCGGTCAATCTATCAAAACAAACCCATATTATTGCGGCAAATATCGATCAAGTCTTTTTGCTTATAACAATTGATAATCCGCCAACTTTTACCAGTTTTATAGATCGGTTTTTGGTGACTGCCGAAGCGTATTCAGTAACTACAATTCTGTTGTTCAACAAAATTGATACTTATGATGAAAGCACATTGGATGAAGTACGTTTCTTAGCACATACCTACCGAAAGATAGGATATGAATGTATAGGAATTTCAGCAACCAATGGAAAAAATATTGATAAAGTCAAGGCAATGATGCGAGACAAAGTGAGTATGTTTGCTGGACATTCAGGTGTTGGAAAATCTACTTTGGTTAATGCGATAGAGCCTGAACTGGATTTGAAAACAAAGGCAATATCGGTGCAACATAGCCAAGGGCAGCATACAACAACTTTCGCTGAGATGTTTGATTTGAATTTTGGTGCTAAAATTATTGATACTCCTGGAATCAAAGGGTTTGGAGTGGTGGATATGGATAAGGAAGAAGTGGGAGACTATTTTCCAGAGTTTTTTGAGCTCAAACAACATTGTAAATTCAATAACTGCCTGCATGTCGAAGAGCCAAAATGTGCCGTAAAGGAAGCGCTTGATAATGGTGAAGTCGCTTACTCCAGATATCGAAGTTATCTGCAAATATTGAATGGCGAAGAAGAACATTACAGAACCGATAATTGGGAAGGATAATCCAGTAGATTTCAAATGAAAATGTATTTCTAATCACTACCAACATTATGAAAGCAGTCATCCAAAGAGTATCATATGCTTCAGTAACCATTTCAGGAAAGAAGGTGGCCGACATACAATCAGGTTTGCTTATTCTTTTAGGTATAATTGATAACGATGCACAAGAGGATATTGAGTGGTTGTGTAATAAGATTGTTAATCTTCGAATTTTTTCAGACGATACAGGTGTGATGAACGAATCGTTACTTCAGAAAAAAGGAGATGTCATTGTGGTAAGTCAGTTTACACTCCATGCAAGTACAAAAAAAGGCAATCGTCCCAGTTATATGCTAGCGGCAAAACCTGATGTAGCCATTCCTCTATATCAAGCTTTTGTAAAGCAACTGGAATTTCATTTAGGGAAGTCTGTTCAAACCGGTGAATTTGGAGCCGACATGAAAGTCGAGTTGCTGAATGATGGTCCAGTTACGATTGTTATTGATACAAAAAACAAAGTATAAGGGCAAAGGACATAAATTTGGGGATTTTAAAAAGTTGAGATTTTTTTCGATTAATAAGTCGTTTTTTTGTTAAAAAAATTATATTTGAAAAGCTATTATCAATTATACTCATCTCATGTCATTTCGGTTTTTGTTGCCAGCTTTTTTTATCATTTTTAGTTTACATGCTCAAAATGACGATCTTCTAAAAGCTACTACAATCCCATTGGAATTAATGATTAAGTCAAATGCCGTTGTAAGATTTGATAATTCCAACATAGAAGTTAAGGCACACGATAGGTACATATACAACAGGAAAAGAATTGTTACGGTATTCAATGAAAAGGGGATTTCGGACCAAGGCACTTATGTCTTTTATGATTCGTATGTAAAAATCAACACTTTAGAAGCTCGAATTTATAATAAGAATGGCAATGAGATTAAAAAATTCAAGAAAAACGATTTTGAGGATGCAAGTGCAGTTAGTGGTGGAACTTTGTATTCTGACGATCGTGTAAAATATCTGGATTATACACCCATAAGTTATCCGTATACTATTGTTTTTGAGCTTGAGGTAGACTATAGGAGTACGGCTTTTTTTCCACAATGGCGACCACTTGAAGGGTTCTATGTGAGTACGGAAAACTCTGAGTACAAAATTGTAAACAATTCTGGGATTACACTCAGGATAAAGACAAAGAATTTTGAGGATTATAATATTGAAAAACACAGCGATTTACATTATTCAGCAACCCACCTTTCTTCCCTAAGGCCTGAAGCATACAGTCCTTCATTCAAAACCTTTGCGCCTATTTTACGCGTAGCAATGACAGATTTTGAAATGAATGGTGTTAGAGGAGTTAATAACAATTGGGAAGATTTTGGGAAATGGATGCACGACGAATTACTGACTGGTACTGAAGTTCTTCCCGAGAATGTCAAAGTTGAAATCAAGAACCTAACCAAAGATGCCAACACTGATATCGAAAAGGCCAAAATTGTATACAACTATATGCAAAATAAAACACGATACATCAGTGTGCAAGTTGGTATTGGTGGATGGAAGCCCATGTTGGCCGAAGATGTTGAACGATTGGGATATGGTGATTGTAAAGGCTTATCCAATTACACCAAGGCCTTACTGGATGAGGCAGGAGTCAAATCTCATTATGCCGTAATTTATGGAGATAGGGATTTGGTGAGCATAGACAAGGAATTTTCAACTACTGAAGGAAATCACGTTGTTCTATATGTTCCCAACAATGATGAAGGTGTTTGGCTTGAATGCACCAGTCAAACCAATCCGTTTGGTTTTATTGCGAGTTTTACCGATGATCGCGATGCCTTGTTGATTACGCCTGAAGGTGGAAAAATAGTGCATACTACAATATACACTGCTCAAGAGAATCTAAAAACTACCAATGCTGAAGTCAGTCTTACTAAAGATGGTGCCATTACTGCTGATGTCGTGATCCAAACCCAAGGGTATCAATATGCTTTACATGAAGGTGTTCAAAACAAGCCTTTAAGAGATCAGAAGTTAGCGCTTTCAGATTACTGGAGCTACATTAATAATCTCTCAGTAGAATCAATTTCTTACGATAATAACAAGGAACAAATTGTGTTTACCGAAAATACAGCAGTAGTATCTCCACGATATGCTACCAAAACCGGAAAACGATTACTGTTTCATCCGAACGCATTTAACAGAGTTACCAAAATTCCAACACGTTATAAAAATAGGTCTTTGGATTTTGAAATTGAAAGAGGGACTACCGATAAAGATGAATATACCATAACTATTGATCCTTCATTGGAAATAGAAGCGGTTCCGAACGATATCTCGATAGAGAATCAATTTGGAAGTTATCAATTCTCAATTGAAAAAATTTCAGATCATAAATTACGATATAAACGTCAATTCATTCGAAATAAAGGTCATTTTCCAAAAGAGGATTATGCCAAATTTCGAGATTTTATAACCTCTGTGGTGAAACACGATAACTCAAAAATTGTATGTATTTCAACAAACTAACCATGAAAACTACCACTACATTACTGTTATTTTTAATTGCTTTCAGCGTCCAAAGTCAAAACTATAAATTTGGGAAAGTCTCCAAAGAAGAGCTACAGGAAAACATAAACCCTCTTGATTCATCGGCAAATGCAACTGTGCTGTATAGAAATGAAAGTATATGGTTCGATTTTAGTGGAGAGTCTGGCTTTGTTCAAAAGCGAAGCGTACATGAGCGCATCAAAATCTATAATAAGGAAGGCTACAAATGGGCCACAAAAAAAGTTAGACTGTACAACAAGTCCAATTCGAGTAGCGAGGACTTACTATCTTTAAAAGGCTATACTTACAATTTGGTCGATGGTAAAGTTGAAGATGATAAGCTCAAAAAGGATGGGATTTTCAAGGAAGAAGTCAATAAGTATTGGAAAACAAATTCGTTTACCATGCCTAATATCAAAGATGGCTGTGTTATTGAATATTCTTACATCATCTCCTCTCCATTTCTAGGGATTGACGATATAGATTTTCAGTTTACGATTCCGATAAAGAAATTTGATTTGTCTGTTAAGACACCAGAATATTTTAGTTACAATAAACTATTAAACCCAAAGGCCATTTACCATCCTAAACTAACAGATTCAAAAAGAGCCAGACAAGAATCTTGGACAACAAGAAGGGACATAACCCGTTCAAGGGATGCAGGTTCTTACCAATCTGAGATTAAGTTTGATGAGAATATTATCAATTGTAATGAAGAAAATATTCCTGCCTTGAAACCCGAACCATATGTAAGTAATATCGGGAATTATAAATCGAAATTAAGTTTGGAACTCAGTGCCATTAAGTACCCAAACGAACCTTATAAGACATTTTCTTCAAGTTGGGAATCAGTGACCAGAACGATATATAATAATGAAGATTTTGGAGGTCAGTTAAGTAAAACCAGTTATTTCAAGGATGACATTGATGCCCTTGTTTCAGGTGTAGGAGACATACAACAAAAAACAGGTTTGATTTTCGATTTTATAAGGTCAAAAGTAAAGTGGAATAGCTTTTATGGGTATACAAGCGATATAGGTGTTAGACGAGCCTATAAAGATGGTTCGGGAAATGTGGCTGATATCAATTTAATGCTGATTGCAATGCTGAGATATGCAGGCATAAACGCCAATCCTGTTTTGGTGAGTACGAGAGACAACGGAATTCCATTGTTTCCTACAAGAAATGGCTTCAACTATGTCATCTGCTTAATAGAAAGTGAAGGGTTTAATGTGCTTCTTGATGCAACAGCTCCATTTAGTACTTTTAATGTGCTTCCAACACGAACGTTGAATTGGCAAGGACGTGTTATTAGAGAACATGGCAGTTCAACTTGGATAAACCTCACGCCTATGTCACCATCAATGGAAGCGACTTCATTAAACGCAAAGATCAATCCAGACTTTTCAATTGAAGGTAAAGTGAGACAGCAAAAGCTAAATTACAGGGCAATGAGTTATAGAAATGCTTATGCTGGTTTGAGTGATGATGGCCTTATTAAGAATATTGAGGAAGATAACGCAGGATTAACGGTGTCTGAAGTTAATATGGAGAATGCCAAGAATAGTCATCTTCCATTGCAGCTCAACTACGACTATACTCTAGATAATAGCATTGAGGAAATTGGAGAGAACCTTTACTTTTCTCCTATGCTGTTCCTAGCTTCTGAGGAAAATCCATTTAAGGCCGAATCAAGAAAATTCCCAATCGATCTGAGCTATCCGTTTTCTGATAAGTTTATGATAAACATCATGCTGCCTGAAGGGTATGCTATTGAGTCCTTGCCTCAGAATGAAAAACTTGAGTTTGATGGCATAGGTGATTTTACATATCTTGCGCAACAAAACGGAGCGTATTTACAGCTAACAATAGCGCTCAATGTGACTACAGCCATCATACTGCCTCAAGATTACCAGAATTTCAAACAATTTTTCTCAAGGATAATCGAAAAGCAGTCTGAAAAAATAGTCCTGAAAAAAGCGATGTAATGGATATAAAAAACGCACAACTTGTTGTTGATAATTGGATAAAGACGCACGGAGTTCGGTATTTTAACGAACTTACCAATATGGCACAACTCACCGAAGAGGTTGGTGAGGTTGCACGAATCATTGCCAGACGGTATGGTGAACAAAGTGAAAAGGAAAGTGATAAGGATAAGGATTTGGGTGAAGAGTTGGCAGATGTCATGTTTGTTGTCTTATGTTTGGCGAATCAAACAGGAATCGATTTGCAACGTGCCTTTGATCAAAAAATGGATAAAAAAACCAAGCGTGACCATGATCGACATCACAATAACAAAAAGCTTAAGTAGCTAAATGCAAGTCTCGCTCCCTAAAACCACATGTGTCCATAACAATACTACAATCCGAATTACTGGATCAAAGAGTGAATCGAATCGTTTGCTATTGCTCCAAGCCTTATATCCAAGCCTAAGTATTGAAAATCTTTCCAATTCTGACGATACAAAAGTCATGTCAAAGGCTTTGAAATCTTCCTCCCAAACCATTGACGTATATCATGCAGGCACGGCAATGCGTTTTTTAACTGCTTATTTTGCCTGCCAAGAGGGACGAGATGTGATATTGACAGGCTCTGCACGTATGAAGCAAAGACCTATAGGTATCTTGGTTGACGCCTTAAACCAATTGGGTGCAGATATCTCCTATATGGAAAGTGAAGGTTGTCCACCAATACGTATTAAAGGTAAGGCTTTGACCAAATCTAATGTGCGGTTAAAGGCCAATGTGAGTAGTCAATACATTTCAGCTTTATTACTCATTGCGCCAAGTTTAAAGAATGGATTGGTGTTATTCTTGGAAGGAAAGATTACCTCAGTTCCATACATCAATATGACTCTTAATTTATTGAATCAAATTGGAGCTTCAACCTCTTTTGAAGGTCAAACAATTGTAATCAAACCACTCAAGACGATACACTCTCAACAAACTATTGTTGTAGAATCCGATTGGTCTTCTGCGTCTTACTTTTATAGTATTGTTGCTTTGAGCCCTAAAAATACTTGTGTGAAATTGATGTCTTATAAACCACAGTCATTGCAAGGTGATTCGGTTTTGGTTGAACTCTATAAGGCGTTCGGAGTTCAAACCGAGTTTCAAGATCATTCCATTGTGATCAAAAAAACAGAAAACCCAAGCAAAGCACATTTTGAAGCCCAGCTAAGCGATGCTCCCGATATTGCCCAAACCTTAGCAGTAACATGCTTAGCGTTGGGAATGGGTTGCCATCTCACAGGATTACATACCTTAAAGATCAAGGAAACGGATCGCTTACTTGCCCTAAAGACCGAACTTGAAAAGCTAGGCGCTAAGGTAGAAGTGACAAATCATTCCCTGGCATTGTTTCCAAACATAACCCTAAAGGAAAACATCGCAATAGCCACTTATAATGACCATAGAATGGCAATGGCTTTTGCACCATTAGCTCTAAAGACCAATTTAAAGATTGAGGATTATTTGGTGGTCTCAAAGTCTTATCCGATGTTTTGGAAAGATCTCGAACTACTTGGTATTCAACATTTAAAATAAATACGGTAATTTACTTGACAACCCCTACATTGAGATTGTATATTTGCAACTTTAAAAAAACAAAACCAAACGTATGAAACTATCACACTTCAATTTTGACCTTCCAGAAGAATTATTGGCGGAACGTCCTGCAGACATAAGGGATGAATCGCGATTAATGGTTTTGGATAGAGCCAATCAAACAATCGAACACAAACTATTTAAGGATGTCATTGATTATTTTGATGAAGGTGATGTTATGATTTTGAATAATACCAAAGTGTTTCCTGCACGATTATTTGGTAACAAAGAAAAAACAGGAGCTCGAATTGAAGTGTTTTTGTTAAGAGAGCTAAATGAAGATCAGCGATTATGGGACGTTTTGGTAGATCCTGCGCGAAAAATAAGAATAGGAAACAAACTCTATTTTGGTGAGGACGAAACATTGGTGGCTGAGGTTATTGACAATACAACTTCTCGCGGAAGAACATTGCGTTTTCTTTATGATGGTTCCTACAGTGAATTTAGAAGAAAATTGACCGAACTTGGTGAAACTCCACTTCCTAAGTATATCAAAAGAGATGTTGAGCCTGAGGATGAGGAACGCTATCAAACTATTTTTGCTAAAAATGAAGGTGCGGTTGCTGCACCAACAGCAGGATTGCATTTTTCGAGACACTTACTGAAAAGATTGGAAATCAAAGGTGTGGAGCTTCCTGAAGTGACACTGCATGTTGGATTGGGTACATTTAATCCTGTTGAAGTTGAGGATTTGTCGAAACATAAGATGGACAGTGAGGAAATCATGATCGCCAAGCCAGCAACCGATATCATCAACAATGCCATTGCCAATAAAAAACGTGTTTGCGCTGTTGGTACTACAGCTATGAGAGCAATTGAGAGTTCTGTGTCTTCAAGTGGTACATTGAATGAGTTTTCTGGTTGGACAAACAAGTTTATCTTCCCACCTTACGATTTCAGCATAGCCAATTGCATGATTACCAATTTTCACACACCTAAATCAACATTGTTGATGATGGTCTCTGCCTTTGCAGGACATGATTTTATGAAACGTGCCTATGAAGAAGCCGTTAAGGAAAAATATCGTTTCTACACCTATGGAGATGCGATGTTAATTATATAGATAATAAATAAAAAGTATATTAAGCCTCTATTTTAGAGGCTTTTTTATTTGGGCTTTTCATTACTTTTGCATCACACATGAATAACAAGAAAAAAGACATACGAGCCTTGACCAAGGCACAGCTTCGAGAATTTTTTGTTGGAGAAGGCGATAAGGCATTTAGAGGAAACCAGGTTTACGAATGGTTGTGGAGTAAAGGCGCTCATACCTTTGATGATATGACCAATATTTCAAAAGATACGCGTCAAAAGCTTCAGGAACATTTTGTTATCAATCATATCAAGGTTGACCGAATGCAAAAAAGTGAGGATGGGACCATTAAGAATGCTGTACGACTACATGATGGGCTTATTGTTGAGTCTGTCTTAATTCCTGCTAAAAATAGAACAACTGCATGTGTTTCAAGTCAAGTGGGTTGTAGTTTAGATTGTAGGTTTTGTGCAACAGCAAAACTAAAGCGGATGCGAAATCTCAATCCAGATGAAATCTATGACCAAGTTGTTGCCATTGACAACGAAAGTCGACTATATCATAATCGACCATTAAGTAATATTGTGTTTATGGGAATGGGAGAACCACTTATGAACTACAATAATGTACTAAAAGCGATAGACAAAATCACTTCTCCAGAAGGTCTTGGGATGTCACCAAAGCGAATCGTTGTGTCAACTTCAGGCGTGCCCAAAATGATAAAGAAAATGGCAGATGAAGAGGTGAAGTTTAAACTTGCAGTCTCTCTTCATTCAGCAATTGACGAAGTAAGAACATCAATCATGCCTTTTAATGCGACATTTCCATTAACAGATTTAAGGGAAGCCTTGGAGTATTGGTATGCAAAAACAAAGAACAGAATTACTTATGAATATGTCGTATGGGATGGAATCAACGATAAGCGAAAAGACGTTGAAGCATTAATTAAGTTCTGTAAGTTTGCTCCAAGTAAAGTCAACTTAATTGAATACAATCCCATAGATGATGGTGAGTTTCAACAAGCGCACTCAAGTGCTATAAATATGTATGTTGACATGTTGGAAGCCAATAATATTACGGTAACAGTGAGGCGTTCCAGAGGAAAGGATATTGATGCTGCTTGTGGACAACTAGCCAACAAGTCATAAAAAAAGAGCTACAAATTTGCAGCTCTTTTTTATGTTATGAAACAGGATTTTATTGTTTCAAAATTTTAATAGTCTTAGATTGATCTTCAATAGAGATTTTGGCTAAGTAAACACCATCCTTCAAATCATTCATTGAAATAACCTCATTGTTTTGAGACAATTGTTCATTGTGCACACGTTGTCCTAAAATGTTGTATAATTCAATATTGCTTAATGGCGAAATGGCAGAATTAAGCGTTAATTCATCAGTGTTTTTGTTGAATGAATACGTAAATGAGTTTGCATCAAATTCGTCAACTCCTAAAGTAGTATCAACTGAAAAATCATCAACCATTAACATATACACATCACTACCTGTGTAATGAATTCCTATTCTAACTGTTTGACCGTCATAATCTCCTAAGGCAACATTGATTTCTTCCCAATCTGGATAAGTTGCTATACCGGAATGAATAATAGTAAAATCACCAGAGCCAGTTGGTGTACCAGCACCTGTATAAACTCCTACTTCATAAGGTTCATTTCCATAAGTGTTAGACATAGCCTTAACTTGAAAAGTTACTGAATTTCCAGAGGCGGCCAAATCGATAGAAGGAGAAGTAAACCAATCGTCGTTAGCTGTTACTGGTGGAGCAGGTGCCGAAGCCCAAGCAGCGGCATATTTCACACCACTAAAAGGGTCAAAATTTCTAACTTCTCCTGCACCAGGATCAGCATTGTTAGTTACGCCTGCAGCTGAAGGATTGAAAATCATAAAAGCCATAGCGGCATTTTGATTGTCGTAGGTTCCTCCACCTCCTGTGTACGTGCCTAAGAGGTCAAGATCAAGTACATCCCAATCGCCAATGTCTGCGATTATAAAATCTGTGTAGCTTTCAAAGTCATCAAAGAACAGATTGGTTTGGGCATTTCCGAGATTAAATGCGAAAATTGTAAATAATAATAGAGTAATTTTTTTCATAAAATGATAGAGTTTAATGATTAACTCCTAAATATACGAAAAAATATTTTTGGAAATTTCTTACAGTAAAATTTTAACGTATTCGTTCATACATAGATAGGATTGATGAATAGACAATTTCTATGAGATTCAATGTGTTGTTTAAATAAAAAAAGCGACCAGTGCTCATTTGCACTGGTCGCTTTTTTTATTATCATGAAAGCCTTTGTCTAGCTCTTTATGAATTTTACGGTTTTTATACCAGTTTCAGTAGAAACTCTAGCCAAATAGATTCCATCCTTAAACGATGAAACATCAATTGAAGCTTCATTTCCAGAAATAGGATTGCTCAAAATACGTTTACCTAACACATCAAATATTTCAACTGAACTTAATACGTTGTTCGGAGAAACAAGGTTTAGCGTATTCAAATCCGTATTATAAAAGTGTGAAAACGAATCTGCTGCAAATTCATCTACAGAAAGGTCTTCGTCGTTGGTTCTGAAATTATCGATATGTGCAAACCCTAGAAAATTATCATGAGAGAATCTTACTTGTTCAATATCTGTGTCTGGAGTTGCAACAATACCTTGATAAATAGAAGTGTCGTCAATGAAAAACTCTATAGCATTATCATTGAGCTCTATTCTTACATTGAACCAAGTTAATGCAGTCCAGTCAGACTCGGTGTCTATGATATCAATAGTACCTGTTCCAGTACCATCATCGACCAATACAGCAATATTTCCTTCAAAAGTAAATCTGATGTAAGTAAGAAAAACGCCATCCGTAAGGTTTACTAGACCAAAGATATAGTCTGAGGTGTCTGCTGAATCAAATGTATCGATAAACATATCAGCAGATAAAGTTGCTGTCATGTGAGGAACAGCAGCTGCATAGTTGTAAAACGCACCAACAATAGGGCTATCTTGACCAGCAAAAGCAGTTTCCTGAACAATTTTTAATGAATACGTACCATCGCTTGATTGTTCGTCACTAATAACCTGGTTTTCAATGAATGTGCCTGGTCCAGTACCTGTAGTGACCCATCCATTTTGGGCATTAACATCTCCCAAGGTGAAACCTTCCGAAGATTCAAAAGATATTGTTTGTTGAGAGTAAGTAGCAATACTTAAAAGCATAGCCACCAATAGTAGAGTAATTTTTTTCATGTAGTTCATTTGATTTAATTAATAGCAGATAAATATACAAAAAATCTTAAGCTCTTATATTTGGTAGTATAATTTTAACGATTTTTGGCGGATGTTGAGTAATCAAAGACTTTATGAGTAACTTTGCAAGACAATGATACCGAAATCCTAGCATTGAAAATTACCGAACAGATAAAACAACCGATTGCCTACGAGATGGAGCTTTTTGAACAAAAGTTTCGCTTGTCGATGTCCAGCAAAGTTGCCTTGCTCAACCGAATTACCCATTACATAGTCAATAGAAAGGGAAAACAAATGCGACCTATGTTTGTGTTCCTGGTTGCCAAAATGATCCATAATGGTCAGGTAAGTGAACGTACCTACAGAGGAGCTTCGGTAATCGAACTGATTCATACTGCAACCTTGGTACACGACGATGTGGTTGACGATAGTAACCGAAGGCGTGGGTTTTTCTCAATAAATGCCCTTTGGAAAAATAAGATCGCAGTGCTTATTGGTGATTTTCTACTTTCAAAAGGCTTGCTGTTGTCGATAGATAACAATGATTTCGATTTGTTGAAAATTATTTCCATTGCTGTGCGTGAAATGAGTGAAGGTGAGTTATTGCAGATAGAAAAGGCGCGACAATTGGATATTACCGAAGCCATTTATTATGATATCATCCGTCAAAAAACAGCAACACTCATTGCAGCGTGCTGTAGTTTGGGAGCTGCCTCAGTTAAGCCTAATTCTGAAGATGTGGAAATCATGCGTAAATTCGGTGAACTCATTGGAATGGCATTTCAAATTAAGGATGATTTATTCGACTATGGCGAGGAAGCCATTGGCAAACCTACAGGTATTGATATCAAGGAACAAAAAATGACACTGCCATTAATTCATGTGCTAAATAATTGCTCAAATAAAGAAAAAGCGTGGCTCATCAACTCCATAAAGAACCATAATAAAGATAAAAAACGCGTTAAGGAAGTCATCGCGTTCGTAAAAAATAACAATGGTCTCGATTATGCAGTTCGCAAAATGAAACAGTTTCAGGCCGAGGCATTGCAAATTCTGGAAACCTATCCTGATTCAGAGTTTAAAAGATCATTACAACTTATGGTTAACTATGTGATTGAACGTAAAAAGTAAGGCTTTGATGCCAAGGATTTTCAACTTATCCTTTAATCTCAACAAACTGAGCTTTTTCCGAAAAAGAATAAAATTTTTAATTTTTTTTATGTCGCAGACAACCATTTGTGCGATTCCTGCGTCTATATAAACAAGAGGACCAAACAAAATCCATTTTGAAAGTCATTCAACTACATCAAAAAAATAATACTACGCTCATCAAAAAGGCAGCCAAAGGAAAGCGTGAAGCACAGCATACCTTGTTTGAGATACACGCGCCAAAAATGCTAAGTGTTTGTAGATATTATATTAAGGATATGCAATATGCAGAATCTGTGATGTTGAACGGTTTTTTCAAGGCATTTACAAACTTGAAAACATTTAAGAATGAAGGGAGTTTTGAAGGTTGGTTAAGACGTATTATGGTAAGAGAATGTATCTCGTTCCTAAGGCAACAAAAGACCATAGAGTTTTCGGTTGAAGAGGTTATACTGCCACAGGATTATTCGAACAATATCCATACTGAAATTGAAGTAGCTCAGATTCAGCAACTTATTGATGAATTGCCAGAAGGGTATAAAATGGTTTTTGTCATGTATGCGATAGAAGGATATAAGCACCATGAAATTTCTGAAATACTTAATATTTCAGAAGGCACGTCAAAATCACAACTATTTAAGGCAAGACAGTTATTACAGAAGAAAATACAGCACATAAATACTACAAATTATGGCACCAATTAAATTTGAAGAACAATTAAAGGAAAAGTTAGGGCAGCGTACCATTCAGCCTTCAGGTGATGCTTGGGAGCAGCTGTCAAACAAACTGGATACGACAGAGAAACACAAATCAAGACGCTTGTTTTTCTATATTGGTATTGCAGCAAGTTTAGTGGGTATTTTGTTGGTGTCTAATGTCATGTTTAATACATCTTCAAACCAGTCTGTTGAACCAATGGTTGTGGATGTTGATTTAGATAATGCGATTGAAGATGAACAGTCGTCCTTCGCAACGGGAATTGTACCTGAACCCAAATCAAATATTGTGACCACGACGGTCGATGATGTTAATACACCTAAAGAAGATAAAGTACACTCGCCTTCAGTAAGACCATCAATAAAAAATGAACCAAAAGTTGCCGTGATTTCAAATCAGAACATCCCTTCGGAAGCGAAAAGCCAACCAAGCCTGAATCCTATAACTGAAAAGGCATTAATAACCGAGCAGTCCGAATCAGTTGTAACAACTACCAATGCCGAAAAGCAAAACCTTCATGAGGTTCTCAAGCCAGCGAGTACCATGAGTTATGAAGATGCGAAAGCCTTTCAAGTAGTTGCTGAAATCAAGGAACTTGAAATCAATAACGGCAACATTTCAGATGTAGAGATTGAAAGCCTTTTGAAACAAGCTGAAAAAGAGATTTTGCAACATAAGATATTCAATGAAACAACTCGAACCGTAGATGTCGATGCACTTCTTCAAGACGTTGAAGAAGATCTTGAACAATCGTTTAGGGCAAAGGTTTTCGAAGGTTTAAAATCGAGTTACAAAACGGTAAAAACTGCAGTTGCCGAACGTAACAATTAAATAATCATCAATTTAAAATAAACATTATGAACACTATTTCAAAATTTGTAGTGCTGGTCAGCCTATGCCTAATAGCGAACACTACAGTAGCACAGGAAACCCAAGTAGATTCTACTAAAACAAAGGGAGTAGCTTATAAAACTAAGGAGTTAGAAGCATTAAAGGAACGCATCAAGGAAGAAGAACGGGAATTCCTCAAAACAGAAGTAGAATTGATCAATAAACGGTTAGAAGCCAAAGCGATTTCTGAGGAAGAAGCCGAGCAGATGAAAAAGGAAGCTGCCAAAAAACGCGCCCTAAATATTGAAAACCGAATTGCGATTATTGACAATAAATTAGAGTTGCTTAATCGTAATGAGGTGTACTACGATGATATTGAGGACGGACAACTTCGATTTGGACTCAATATAGGAAAGTTCTCTGGGTTTAGCGTGCCAAGAAATGGCAAGCCCAAAAAGTATGATAAGCGAACAACAAGTGATTTTGTTTGGGCAATGGGTTTCAATAATGCCATTGGCGACGGACAGAAAATTGGGGATGCGTATAATTTTCTAAATTCTGGTTTTGTTGAACTGGGAGTAGCTTGGAAAACAAGGGTTTTAAAAGAATCCAACTTTATCCGATTGAAATATGGATTCTCTTTCCAATGGAATAAACTCACACCTAAGGATGATCGTTATTTTGTTCAAGATGGAAATGTAACCTCACTCGAAATGTTTCCTGGCGATCTAAAGGAATCAGAATTCAGGATTACCAATTTAGTGATTCCAATTCATTTCGAATTTGGGCCTTCCAAAAAAATTGAACGCAAGGATTATTTTAGATATTCGACCTCTAAGCATTTTAAAATTGGTATTGGTGGATATGCAGGAGTTAATATCGGAACACAACAAAAATTGCGCTATAAAGAGGATGGTGATCGTGTGACCCAAAAAATTAGACGAAGCTATAATGCGACTCCATTTGTCTATGGTTTAAGTGGCTATGTTGGCTATGGACCACTTTCTGTCTACGCAAAATATGATCTAAATCCGATGTTTGAAAATCAATCATTCGATCAACATAACCTATCCATAGGCTTTAGGTTTGATTTGGATTAGTCGGTTATAATCTTAAATTCTAAGCGTGATGCTCTTGGGTATCGCGCTTTTTTGTTATCCGATAAAACGTTAAATTTACACACTTATAATCTGAGGAACTTGATAGCTAAATCCACCATAGACCAAGTATTTGAAACCGCTCGTGTTGAGGAGGTTATTGGTGATTTTGTACAATTGAAAAAAGCAGGAAGCAACTTCAAAGGGTTGAGTCCGTTTAGTGATGAACGCTCTCCAAGTTTTATGGTGTCTCCAGTAAAGCAAATTTGGAAGGATTTTTCCAGTGGAAAAGGTGGTAATGCAATTACTTTTTTAATGGAGCATGAACACTTTACCTATCCTGAGGCGATTATATATCTTGCAAAAAAGTACAATATTGAAATTGAGGAAACTGAACGTACTGATGAGCAGAAAAAGGAAGCCAATGAACGCGAGAGTTTGTACTTGGTCAATGAATTTGCAAAGGATTATTTTGAGAAAACCATGTTCAAGACCGATCAAGGGCAAGCTATCGGACTCAGTTATTTTAAGGAGCGAGGTTTTACCAACGAGACCATTAAAACCTTTAACCTTGGGTATTCGCTAGATGATTGGCAAGCCTTTACCGATGAGGCCTTAAAAAAAGGTTACCAGTTAGAGTTTTTGGAGAAAACGGGATTGACAATCGTCAAGGAAGACAAGAAGTTTGATCGATTCAAGGGTCGCGTCATGTTTCCAATTCACAGTATGAGCGGACGGGTTTTGGGATTTGGAGGACGTATTTTAAAAGTCGATAAAAAGGCAGCAAAATACCTAAACTCACCAGAAAGTGAAGTCTATCATAAAAGCAAGATCCTTTACGGTATTTATCATGCCAAGCAAAGCATCGCTAAGGATGATAATTGTTATTTGGTTGAAGGTTATACCGATGTCATTCAGTTTTATCAAACTGGAATTAAAAATGTCGTAGCGTCTTCTGGAACCGCATTAACTCCAGAACAAATCCGATTAATTAACAGGTTGACCAATAACATTACGGTTTTGTTTGATGGTGATGCTGCTGGAATAAGGGCTTCAATTCGAGGTATTGATTTGATTTTGGAACAAGGGATGAATGTGAGAGTTTGCAGTTTCCCTGAAGGTGAAGATCCAGATAGCTTTGCGAAAAAGAATACAAGGGAAGAGCTCATCGAATATCTCGAAGATCACGCCATGGATTTCATTCAGTTCAAAGCATCATTGCTGGTAGAGGATGCTAAAAATGATCCTATAAAGAAGGCGGAAACCATTCGTGATATTGTAAACAGTATTGCGAAAATTCCTGATCAAATTAAAAAGGAAGTGTACATTCAAGAGTGCTCTCGTATCATGGATATTAGTGAGGATGTGCTCTTTAGTACTTTGGCTCAAATTAATAAGAAAGAAGCACAAGACGCCAATAAAAAATACAAATCGCAGCAAAAGGCTTTCAATATTGTAAAACCTGAAGTAAAAACACGTAAAGTGGATTTGCAGTATGAGCTGGAACGAAAGATTATTGAAATCCTTCTACTGTATGGAACCGAAACTGAAGATTTTGAAGACCTGGTCTTAAAAGAGTCTGATGATGGTGAACTGCAATTGGAGCCTGTTACCCACAATGCCAAAGTGTTTGAAAAAGTGTATCTGGACTTACAGGAAGACGAGATGCAGTTTACAAATCCGAGTTTCAAATCCTTGTACTATTCAATCATAGATACCTTGCATCAAAACAACGGTTTTTCAACCAAAGGGTTTATTAATGGCCTAGACCAGGATCTCGCTAGTGAAGTGACAACCATACTCATGAATGATGAGCGTTACCGTTTGCACGATTGGGAACGAAATCACATCATACCCAAGGAAAAAAAGCATACCATTTCCCAATTGGTAACGCAAACCATATTAACGTTAAGGTGTTACTTAATAGATAAAAAGGTCGCAGAGTACCAAAATGAAACACTAAAGGAAGATGTGAATTCCAAAAGTATTTTGGAAGATGTAAAGGATTATGTTGGCCTTAAGATGTTACTGTCCCGTAAACTAGGAAAAGTGGTTGGAGGTAAAATTTAAATGTTCTAGGCGTAGTTATTCTAAATCTAATTGTTTCCCTTGATTTACAAGATCTATTAAATTGTTCACATTGAGCTTTTTGTAAAGTCGCGCTTTGTAGGTGCTCACTGTTTTTTCATTGATACTGAGCTCTTCTGCGATTTCCTTATTCTTTTTGCCAGAAGATAATAATTTCAAGACTTCAACTTCACGAGTGGACAGTCGTTTGTAAATGCGACTTTTGGAATTCCTCGTGTCATTATAGTTTAGATGTTTAGACATCTTATCACTTAAATAGATATCACCTCGATATGCTTGTTTTATGGCTTTGGTAATGGTATCTGTAGATGCAGATTTTAAAACATATGCCGAGGCTCCAGCTTTGATGGTGTTAATGGCATAAATTTCTTCAGGGTGGTAACTGAACATCACAATTTTTATATGATTGTGTTCCTTTTTTATTGCCTTAAGAGCAGTGATGCCATTAAGTTCAGGCAATTCTATTTCAGATACGATAACATCTACTTTGTGTCGCCTAACAAATTCGAAAATGGCAACACCAGTATCTACAGTGCCAATAATGTCAATATCATCATGATCTTTATATAACAATTTAAATCCAGTTGTTATGATAGGATGATTGTCAACGACGAGTACCTTAATCATGATAAAAATTTCTTTAGTTAGTATTGAGAACCAGAACTTAAGAGCTTTAAGTTCAAGAATGTGGAGATTTGCCTCGCAAAATTACTAAAAAATCAGACATAATAGTTAAAATAAAAAAGAAAGTTCAATAATTATTTTAAATTCTTAGGGATTTCACAAATAGGAATTGGGATCATTTTGTGCGTATTCGATCTGTTAAAGCGCATGAATATTTGAAAAGCTTCTTTTTGACGACCTGTGAAATCATCTTCAGATTTGCCTTCATCTTTCATTTGCATAGCCCATTCCAATTCTGGATAGGTGGCACCTATTTGATCTTCATCACTTCGCGCATCACCAAAAAGACCATCACTTGGTGCAGCTTTCATTATTGATTCTGGAACCTCGAGAAAGGCACCAATTTCATAGACTTCAGATTTTAATAAATCTGCAATCGGACTCAAATCAACACCACCATCACCATATTTTGTAAAAAAACCAACACCAAAATCCTCGACTTTGTTTCCAGTTCCTGCTACAAGAAGTCCTAAAAGTCCGGCATGATAATACAAAGTGGTCATTCGTAATCTCGCTCGAGTATTTGCTAAGGCCATGTCAACAGTCGTTGGTTTGCCTTCAAGGGAAACTTCGGTTTTAAATTCCTCAAAAACTGGTGTTAGGTCTACACGTGTGTCGCTTACGTTGGAAAAACGCTCTTTTAATTGAGAAATGTGCTCCTGAGCTCTGCTAACATGGCTTGCTGCTTGATGAATTGGCATTTCAATACAAAGTAATTTCAATCCTGTTTTAGCACAAAGCGTTGAAGTTACCGCAGAGTCTATACCACCCGAAATTCCGATGACAAACCCTTTAACACCTGCATTTGTAGCATAATCCTTTAACCAGTTAACAATATGGTTAACGACCTTTTCTGTTTGCATAATTTTTGAGTTTTTAAAACAAAGAACTGTACCTTTGCACAACAAAAATAACGGAAACGTGTTAGGTTTAAAAATGTTTTATAAAATGTCCTTACGAATTTACATTACCATAATATTGGGTTTATTGGTGTTTTCATGTAATGAGGATTCAAAACTTGAAGCCGAAATTGCCAAAATAGAAACCGATGTTATAGTCGAGCGCTTTGATCGTGCTTATTCACAAGCCCAACCAGAGGATATTCCAAAGCTGAAAACTGCATTTCCGTTTTTGTTTTCCAAGCATATACCAGATTCGGTTTGGGTTAATCGTATGGTCGATTCGTACCAAGTCGAATTACATAAAGCAACACATGATAAGTTTGGTGATTTTAATGAGACATCATCAGATATCGAACGATTGTTTCAGCATTTGAAATATTATGATAAGTCGTTTTCTGAACCTAGAGTGGTAACGTTGACGAATTTTGTAGACTACAGAAATAAAGTGATTGTTACTGATAGCGTAGTACTGATTGCTATTGATAATTATTTAGGAAGTGATCATGAATTTTATGCGAATATTCCTAAATATTTGGCAGATAATATGGAAGCATCACAAGTTGTGGTGGATCTTGCAGATGCCTATGCTGAAAAATGGATATTTCAGACACAAAGAAAGACCTTTTTGGATGAGATGATCTTTTTTGGTAAGCAGTTATATTTTAAGGAGATCATGATTCCTTTTAAAACCGATGCTGAAAATATTGGATATTCTGTAGATCAATTAGAGTTTGCTCAAGTCAATGAAAATATGATCTGGACGCAATTTGTTCAAAATGAGATGCTGTTCGATACGGATAGCAGTTTACCAGCTCGATTTATAGCTGAAGCTCCATTTTCTAAGTTTTATCTTGAACTCGATAATCAAACTCCAGGACGATTAGGTCAATATATAGGATGGCAAATCGTGAGGGCTTATATGGATAATAATAATGTATCCTTAAAGGAAATGTTGCAAACCGATGCAGCAGAAATTTTCAATAAATCAAATTACAAACCACCGAAATAATGGCAAACAATCACACTTCAAGCATAACATTGAATGTCGAATTAGACGAAAACCGAGTTCCTGAAAAATTACATTGGACCGCAGAAGATGGAGGTATTTTAAATGAAGAGGCCAAGGCAATGATGTTGGCAGTTTGGGATGCCAAGGCAAAAGAAACGTTGCGTATTGATTTGTGGACCAAGGATATGCCAGTGGATGAGATGAAACAATTTTTTCATCAAACCTTGGTGGAAATGAGTAAAACCTTTCATAGGGCAACGCAAGATGAGAAAATGTCGGCAACAATGATGGATTTCTGTGACTATTTTGCAGAGAAATTGGAACTGAAGAAGTCATGAACAATAATTTAATGATTCCCTAAACTTTCGGATACATCATTGTGCGTTCAAGAACTTAAATTTGTCATGCTATTAATCAATTTTTAAAAAGCATTAGTCAGGTTTTCAGAGAGAAAAAGACTAATGCTTTTATTGAGGTTATAGCCTCAGCAGAGTATTATTGGCTACTGCTATATGGTTATAGGGAAGTGACAAAATGTGTCGGTTGATTGCTGTCAATATGTTTTGAAGCGTAAATTGGTGTTGTGTTAAAGTGTTTGGATGTTTCTGTCGATTTAAAATACTCTGGGTTTCTAAACTGCTTGTTCATAAACTTATTTTTGTTGTAGAGCTCATACACAAGCAACTTATTATCTTTTCCGTTTTTGGTCTTTAATTCAAGTTTATTTTTCTTGATCAAGTTCTTTAATTCATTTTGGTGCACCAATTTCATGGTTTTCCCTGATCCCATTCCAGAATTACGCTCAATAACAACCCAATAGTAGCTCGATGCTTTTTCTGTTCTCGCTTTTTCCTTCTTTTGATTGAGTCCTATATTGCTTACCGTTTTTTCTTCATAACGTTCTTCAGAAGTAACAACTTCCATGGTTTGGGTTTTTTCAAGATACATTACAATTCTTTTCTTGTTTACTCTGGCTTGGATGATGTAGTTTCCTGTTGGCAAAGTGTTTAGATCGATATTGGTTTTATTGCTGTTAACGTTAATGCTTTCAGAATAATCCTCATTAAAGATATCTACTTGACGGATATCCTCGGCTTTACTTTCCAATACTAAATAATTTTGCTTCTCATCAATATTCTGTTCTAAGAATTGGGCTTTGTAGTTAACATTTGGTTGGAAATCTATTTGTTGTCCGTATGTAGCTAAAGCAAAAAATGTAAATGCTAATGTGAAGTACTTGTTAATCATAACTTGGTGGTTTAATAGTTTAACTTACTGTCATTAGCATGGATGGTCTTCTTTTAAAGTGTAAAAAGAATGGTGTTGTAAGTCGATGCTTTTCTGTCTAATTGATAAACATTTTATGACAATCTGAAAATACCTACGAAGTTTTGATATGTAGGGTTTTAAAAAAACCGATTTTTTTTTGAAGATTTTTTATTGGGTACATTTTCCTTCTGCTGAACCCATTCTTAATCTTATGGCATTCAAGGGATTCGTATTGGGTCACCAATACAATTGACTAGGCACGTGAAATTGAATTTTTGGAAGTCCTAGGGATTGATTTCAACTGGATTTGAAGAATCATAAAAGGGTACGACATTGAATGTTTTGGACCTCTTAGACTTATAATAATCGTGGTTCCTCAATTGTCTGGTCATGAACTTATTCTTGTTGTATATTTCATATACGCGCAATTCATTATTTTTACCTATCTCAGATTGCAGCTCCAGTTTATTTTTCTCAATCAAATCGTCAACCTCATGTTTGTACTCCAAGCTCATGGATTTGTGGCCTCCAAATTCGGCATTGCTTTCATAAACCACCCAATAGTAAAGGGTCTGATCGTTAGGAAGGTCATCTTCAGGATGCTCAAGTGTATGCTCTTTGTTCTCATTGGGTTTGCTTGCTGTGGCAACACGATCAGAGCCTTCGTTTGATTCAAGGGTTGTCGTGCTTGCAATCAGACGGGTCTCTTTCTTATCTACAGCCATAATGATACGCTTTCTACCAACCTTCGCTTTAATTAGGTAATTGCCCAAAGGGAGTTTCTTGAGATCGATTTTGGCATAACTGCTATCAATATCAATACTTTTAAAATAATCGTTGTTGAATATGTCAACTTCTCTAATCGTTTTATTGCTTTCCAAGACCAAACTGTCTCCTGTCTTGTTGAGGCCTTGTTTGAGTCCTTTTGCCTTAGGGTTTACATTGGGTTCAAAAGTGATGACGGAACTGATGGTTTCATTGGGATTTTGACTAGCAACAATAAAGGTCGACAGTAAAAATAAAAAAACGAGTAGATGCTTCATAATAGTACAGATTCAAGGAGCTAAATATCTAGGGATAATACAAAGATACTGCGATGCAACTAATAATTTGAACATAATTTGTAAAAATAAATCCATTCATCCATCATTTAATTAACTATGAATGCTAAATGGATATACGGATATTTTAACAATTTGGTTTATTTTGAACTAATCGTCTATATCGTCACTGTCTAAAGAACAATACACAGGAACAACATTAAATAGCTCCGAAGATTCAGATTTGTAATACACAGGATTACGTATTTGTTTGGTCATGAATTTCGATTTGTTATAAATCTCATAAATATGAAGTACGTTGTTTTTTCCTATACCGCTTTTTACTTCTTTTTGCTTTTTTGAAATGATTTTGTCAACGGCATCCTTTCGTTCTAAACGCATTGATTTATTAGACCCAAATCTGGATTTGTTCTCCAAAACTACCCAATAATACGATGATGGTTTTTTAGCAATGCCTTTGTCATTGGTCTTAATGATTTCAGGTTCCAGATCAACAATGGCATTTTGACTTTCCGCTGAACTATTTTGTTGATTTCCCGATTTCTCCAAATACATAACAATCCACTTATCCTCTAGTTTGGCTTGTATCACAAAGTCTCCAGAAGGTAAGGAGTTCAGGTCGATATCAGTTTTTTTGTTGTTAACGTCTATACTCTCCGAAAAATCATTGTTGAAAATATCTACCTGAAGGATTTGGCCTGTGGCACATTCCAAGGAAAGTCTGCTTCGCTCTTTGTCAAAACTTTGAAGTAAGGAACTGGCTCTATAATTTACATTTTTATGAAAGGTTATGTCCTGGCCATAAGAAACAAAAGCATACAGCATCACTGCTAAAATGTAGGTCGTTTTAGGCATGATTTGGTAATTTTGGGCAAATCCAAATTACGAAAAAAACCGAGAAACAAGATTAATTATTTTATTTATTGGATAAGTTGAATAATATTGTATGTAAATACTTACATTTTTAACTTATGCTCAAATTGCTATTTGTTGAAGTTTTGGATGAGTTAAAATCTTATATCACCGATTCGTATATATCCAACTGTCCTAATTCCAAAAAGATTCGATTTATAAAACTTCTGTTTCTGGCATTGGTTTGCTGTGCTTCGCAGTCTCAGAAATATAATAAGGATTGGTGTCGAAATATGAGGATTCCTCTACAGATTTGTAATAATTAGGATTTCTCATTTGCATCGTCATGAACTTGGATTTGTCATAAATTGCATATACAATAAGTTTGTTGGCTCTTCCGGTATCCGATTTCAACTCTAGCTTGTTTTTTGAAATCAATTTGGCAACTTCCGAAGTGTATTCCAATTTCATGGATTTATATGAGCCCATACCAGAAAGACTTTCTTCAACAACCCAACAGTACTTTGGAGTACCTTGTTTTATCTTCGATTTTTGCAGTGTTGAGACCTGGTTTACTTTTTTCTTCCCAGCATGAGGGTTTGCTTCTGCCAATTGCATGTTTTCATATTTCTCTAAGGACATCACAATCCATTTTTTGTCTATTTTGGCCTGAACAACATACGTGCCCAATGGAAGTCTCGATAGGTCAATTTTGGTATGGTAATCATCCACTTTAACTTGCTTGGTATAATCATCACTGAAAATATCAACACGCTGTATACGGTCACCAATACTTTTTAATATAAGACTGTCCCTAGAAGCGTTAAGGGCTTGGTGTAATGAGCTTGCCTTATAATTGATGTTTTTTTCAAATCTAATCTTCTGGCCAAATGCCATTACAGTGGATAGGATTAAAACGGCTAGCGAAAGTGATAATTTTTTGTTCATAATAGGTCTTTAATTCAATAATTGTTCTTAATAATAAAGGGCGTTTTAAATTTGGTTGCTTAATTTAGACACACTTATTAATGCTTGGGTCACTACAGATTATCGTTTAATTTGTGGCTTTTGTCTAAATGAAATAGTTTTATACTTAAATTAGCCTATGCGAAAGATTTTATTTGGTGTTATTGTTACGTTGCTCGTGTTGTTTTCGTTCAAGTATTGTGATGATCAAAAGGAAGAACAAGTGACATTGCAGGAACATTCGGCACTTATTAAGGAGCAGGTCAAGAATGTTGGTAAACTTGTGGTGACCGAAGGTCATTTTAGTGAGGTGTTTACTTATAAAAACTCCAAAGCTGTTTTTGGAGATTGGCTTGAAGCCGAAAAGCGTGCAGTTGTGATTGTAAATGCCGATGTCACGATTGCCTATGATCTCAGTTTAATCGAATATGAAATTGACGAATTGACCAAAACCTTGCGAATTAAAACCATACCACAGGAAGAAATAAAAATCAATCCCGATTTTGAGTATTATGATATCCAAGCCGATTTCTTAAACCAATTTGAAGCAAAAGATTACAATGAAATCAAATCTATAGTCAATACCTCCTTAATGAAAAAAATTGAGGACTCAGATTTAAAGTCAAATGCTCAAAACCGACTCATAAGTGAATTGGCTAAGTTTTTTATTTTGACCAATTCATTGGGTTGGACCTTAGAGTATAATGCAGAGTCAATCACAAGTCTTTCCCAAATGGAAAACTTAAACTTCAAACCCTGAAATTTGAATCAAAAATCAGAAACACGCAAAGAGGAAATCATCACAACTGCAGCAAAACTCTTTAAGGAAAAAGGGTACAGTGCAGTAACAATGAGAGACTTGGCAACTGCAATGGGCATTAAAGCCGCTAGTCTTTACAACCATATCAACTCAAAACAAGATATTCTAAATACCATTATTATTTCCATCGCTGAAGCATTTACGGCTGGAATGGAAACCATTATTCAATCTGAGGATTCCTCTATAGAAAAGTTGAAACAGATTGTTGCGCTTCACGTAAAGATTACTTCAAACAATACCAATGGTATGGCTTCCTTAAATAATGATTGGATGCATTTAGAAGAGCAGCTCGACTACTATTTGCAGCTAAGAAATGACTATGAGGACAATTTCCAGGTCATCATTCAGCAAGGGATTGTTGCTAATGAATTAAAGCCTAATAATCCCGAAATTATCATGTTCTCCATGTTGTCTACCTTACGTTCCCTATATCTTTGGCTTCCCAAAAAAGAAGACTTTAATCCAGCAGACCTTGCCATGAATTTGAGCGAGATTCTCATCGACGGAATTAACACCTAGTTAAGAAGAATTATTCGTATATTTGTGGAGCAAACTAACAAGTGTTAGTTGGATTATTAAGTCGAATATGGCAGATTTTTACAGCTTAAAAATTGCAGAGATATATAAGGAGACCGAAGATACCTCTGTGATTACATTTGAAGTGCCCAAAGACCTTCAAAGTGAATTTCATTTTAAACAAGGGCAACACCTTACACTTAAAGCACTTATTAATAACGAAGATGTGCGTCGGTCGTATTCACTGTGCTCGTGTCCTTCAGATAACCAGTGGCAGGTTGCAGTAAAGTTGATACCAGGTGGCAAGTTTTCCACCTTTATAAACCAATCGGTTAAAAAGGGTGATACCCTGGAAGTTATGCCTCCAAGTGGAACCTTCGGTGTTGAGGTCAATGCCGAAGTGGCAAAGAATTATCTGTTCTTCGCAGCAGGAAGCGGCATCACGCCAATACTCTCAATGATCAAAACACACCTCAAATCTGAACCTAACTCAACTTGTAAGTTGTTTTATGTGAATAAAACAGCAAAATCCATTATCTTTAAGGAAGAGTTGGAGCAGCTGAGAAATGCCTACTTCGGAAGATTGGAAATCTACTATTTCCTTACCAAGGAACGACGCGATATAGAATTGTTCAATGGCCGATTTGATGATGAGAAAATGGAAGTGCTTACTAAGACCTTTATTGATATCCCAGATACTAACGAAGTGTTTTTATGTGGCCCAGAACAAATGGTAAATTATGTCAGCGATTATTTGATTGAGGCTGGATTACCAAAATCCTTAGTGCATTACGAGCTATTTGTTACCGGACTTTCTGAGGAAGATATCAAACGTCAAGAGCGTTTGGCCAAACAAAATGTCGAAGGTGTAGAAGTTACCATCATCGATGGTGGTAAAGAGTTTGGATTTACCATGACAAAAGAATATGACAATATTTTGGATGCG
Organism: Bacteroidia bacterium; assembly: GCA_030432635.1. Taxonomy (GTDB): domain Bacteria; phylum Bacteroidota; class Bacteroidia; order Flavobacteriales; family Flavobacteriaceae; genus Psychroserpens. The sequence continues at coordinate 136,221 of JAUIMB010000007.1, forward strand.
GCTTTAGGTGCTGGTGCCGATTTACCCTTTGCTTGCAAAGGTGGTGTTTGTAGTACCTGCAAATGTGAGGTTGTAGAGGGAGAAGTTGAGATGAAAATCAATTATGCTTTAGACGATAAGGAGGTGAGCCAAAACCTTGTTCTCAGTTGTCAGGCGGTACCGACCTCAAATAAGGTGGTCGTCGATTTTGATGTTTAGGTAGCTTAGGGCGTTCCTCATCTTTGCCACAAATGCCTTGTGCCAAGCTGAGGTCAGGCTCTCGCAAGTCGCTATCCAAGATGAGCTCCAACAAGTGCTCCATCCTTAACGCAAAACAAAATAACGCTTAAAAGCGATGTCAAATACAGACATGGGAAAAAATAAAAATTGAAAGAGAAAGAATAAAGTTCAACACGCTAAGGTAAATACCATTAGCGAAACGCTAAAACGATGAGTGAAGAACAAATTAAAAACCTAGAACAGCAATTCGAAGCTCGAATAGCCAGAGACGAAAAAATTGAACCAAAAGATTGGATGCCCGAAAAATACCGTCAAACGCATATCCGACAAATTTCTCAACATGCGCATTCAGAAATCGTAGGGATGTTACCCGAAGGCAATTGGATTACCAGAGCACCTTCTCTAAGACGAAAAGTAGCGTTGTTGGCGAAAGTTCAGGACGAAGCTGGGCATGGTCTATACTTATATAGTGCCTGTGAAACATTGGGAGTAACAAGAGATGACCTTTATGGGCAATTGCATTCAGGTAAAGCCAAATATTCAAGTATTTTTAATTATCCAGCCTTAACATGGGCAGATATGGGTGCTATAGGATGGTTGGTTGATGGTGCCGCAATCATCAATCAAGTTCCATTATGCAATACATCTTATGGACCTTATGCTCGTGCCATGATTCGTGTGTGTAAAGAAGAAAGTTTCCATCAACGTCAAGGATTCGAAATTATGCTAAAGCTAGCCAATGGAACAGCCGAGCAAAAGGATATGGCTCAGGATGCACTGAATCGATGGTGGTGGCCAAGTTTAATGATGTTGGGACCAACAGATGATAAATCTGTGCACACCGAACAATCCATGAAATGGAAATTGAAACGAAAAACAAATGACGAACTGCGCCAACAATTTATTGATCAAACCGTGCCTCAGGCAGATGTATTGGGATTAAAAATTCCAGATCCAGATTTAAAATGGAATGAGGAACGTCAAAGTTATGATTTTGGAGACATAGATTGGGACGAATTTTGGCAAGTGGTGAAAGGTCATGGCCCAATGAATAAAGAGCGCATGAAAGCTCGTGTGGGTGCATGGGAACGTGGTGAATGGGTTAGGGATGCTGCCATGGCACATGCCGAAAAGAAAAAAACGAGAAAGGAAAAACAAGCAGTATAATATCCTACAAGGTTAAAAGACCTTGCAGGTGTAAGCAAAAAATTATCATGGCAAACACAAAAAATTGGCCGCTTTGGGAAATCTTCGTAAGAAGTAAAAACGGATTAGAACATCGGCATTTTGGAAGCCTTCATGCTGCCGATGCAGAAATGGCGCTTGAAAATGCACGTGACGTGTATACAAGACGAAATGAAGGCGTAAGTATTTGGGTGGTGGAGTCTAAACATATTACGGCCTCCAATCCCGAAAACAATGGTGAGTTGTTTGAGCCTGCTCAAGATAAAGTGTATCGCCATCCAACATTTTATGATGTTCCTGATGAGGTTAAACACATGTAAAATAAAAGGGTAGTCATTGCAGATCTAATGCTAAATCCATTCATTAAAAACTAAAGGTCAGCTTGAGTCTCGCTTTATCGGTAGACAGCAGTACTCAAAAGGTCTCAATTTAAGAACAATGAAAAACGAAAATTTATATAATTACATTCTTGGTATAGCCGACAATAGTTTAATTCTAGGACAACGGCTAGGGGAACTCTGTGGTCATGGTCCAAGTTTAGAAACCGATATAGCTTGTACAAATATTTCTTTGGATTTATTTGGCCAAGTGCGCAGTTATTTTCAATATGCTAGTAAAATTGCTGAAGATGGACGGACTGAAGATGATATTGCCATGCTTCGTAAAGAACGGGACTATAAAAATGTGCTTCTAGTAGAGCAACCTAATACAAACTTTGCCTACACCATAGGAAGGCAGTTTTTGTTTGATGCTTATCATTTGATGTTTTTGAAAGCGCTTCAAAAAAGCGCAGATTTAACATTGTCCGCAATTGCCGATAAATCTGTAAAAGAGGTTAGTTATCATGAACGATTTTCTTCAGATTGGATAAAGCGTTTAGGGGATGGTACAGATGAGAGCCATGAAAAAATGCAAGACGCTATAAATGATCTATGGACCTACACAGATGAGTTATTTCATCAAACGGAAGCAGATAAAATAATGGCTACTGAAGGTGTAGGTGTTGATGTTCCTGAGCTAAAAACAGCGTATTATAATTATGTCAATGAGATTTTGACTGAGGCAACCCTAGAAATTCCAGAATCAAAGTACTTTCAGAAAGGTGGAAAACAAGGTATCCATACGGAGCACCTAGGATATATTTTAGCTGAATTGCAATACATGCAACGCACTTATCCTAACATGGAATGGTAATTTGAAATCAAAATGTCACCTCGAGCGCAGTCGAGAGGTCTCAATACATGACAACAACACAACAACATATAGACGAACACCTCATTCCAATATTGGAAAAGATCTCTGACCCAGAAATCCCAGTATTGTCAATTATGGATATGGGTGTGGTGCGCTCTGCAGTTATTGTTGATGGTAAGGTTAAGGTTGAAATAACGCCAACCTATAGTGGTTGTCCTGCCATGGACGTGATTGGTGATGACATTAAAATGGCGCTTTTGGAAGCAGGCTATGAATCAGAAGTCGATTTAATATTACGTCCAGCTTGGACTACAGATTGGATTACACCAAGAGGCCGAAAAGCTTTGGAGGCTTACGGTATTGCGGCACCATTGGAGGTACAAGCCGATAAGGACGTGCTTCTTCATGGGAAGCGTATTGTGAAATGTACCAACTGTGGATCGCAAAATACACGATTGGTGAGTCAGTTTGGTTCAACGGCATGTAAAGCACAATTTCAGTGTGAAGACTGTCAAGAACCATTTGATTATTTTAAGTGTTTAAAATGATTTGTCATTCCGCACATGATACGGAATCTAATATAAAAATTGATTTATGTCAGAAAGTATACTTTTAAAAATTGAAAATAAAATAGCTTACATCACGCTCAACAGACCAGAAGTCTTCAATAGTTTCAATCGTAATATGGCATTGCGTCTGCAATCCATTTTAGATGACTGTGAAGCCAATGTCGAAGTGAGAGCAATTGTTCTTACAGGAAATGGAAAGGCGTTTTGTGCTGGTCAAGACTTGAAAGAAGTCACAGATCCAGAATTAAATCCAGGTTTTAAAAAAATCCTTGAAGAGCATTACAATCCAATCATTACTAGAATTCGTTCCATTAAAAAGCCTGTAATAGCTGCTGTTAATGGTGTGGCTGCTGGTGCTGGTGCCAATATAGCTCTGGCATGTGATATTGTGGTGGCACATGAAAAAGTAAGCTTCATACAAGCGTTTAGTTTAATTGGTTTGGTTCCGGATAGTGCCGGAACATTTTTTTTACCACGGTTAATTGGGTTCCAAAAAGCTTCGGCTTTGGCGATGTTGGGTGATAAGATAGGAGCTCAAGAGGCCGAAAAAATGGGTATGATTTATAAGTGTGTGTCGTTGGAAGAATTTGATGAAATCATTGAAAAACTAGCGCAAAAACTGGCTAACATGCCTACAAAGGCACTGGGATTCATCAAAGCGCTATTCAATCAATCCATGACCAATACATTAGATGAGCAATTGGCTCTAGAGTCGAAGCTACAAATCGAAGCAGCCCAAACTGAGGACTATGCTGAAGGTGTTTCAGCATTTATAGAAAAACGAAAACCTAATTTTAAAGGAAATTAAACTTAAAACGGAAAAAGAATAAATACGAAAGTTAGAAAATACATTGTGATAACTTTGGTGTCATTCCGGTTTTACATTTTAACTTTTTAATTGAACATGATCAAACACGTAGGAATAATAGGTAGTGGAACCATGGGAAGTGGCATTGCACAAGTTGCTGCAACATCGGGTTGTCAGGTGAAATTGTACGATACCAGCCAAAATGCATTGGAAAAAGCGCAAAAAGCGCTCGATAAAATATTAAGTCGCTTAATTGAAAAAGGTCGTATCGACAATGCTGAGAAAGTTAGGATTCAATCTAACATAACATACGTTAATCACCTGAAGGATTTATCAGATTCAGAGCTCACCATAGAGGCGATAATTGAAAATCTTGATATCAAACAGAAGGTCTTTTCAGAATTGGAAACTTATGTTTCAGAGGATTGTATTATTGCATCCAACACCTCAAGTTTGTCAATCGCTTCTATTGCATCCGCATTGCAAAAACCTGAGCGCTGCATAGGGATTCACTTTTTCAATCCAGCACCTTTAATGAAGTTGGTTGAAGTCATTCCAGCCATTCAAACATCCGATTCTGTTTTAAAACAAGCTGTTCAAATTATTTCTGATTGGAAAAAAGTAGTAGCAGTTGCTAAGGATACACCAGGTTTTATCGTAAATCGGGTGGCGCGACCATTTTATGGAGAAGCTTTAAGGATTTACGAGGAAGGGATAGCTGATTTTTCGACCATTGATTGGAGCTTAAAAACACTTGGCGGATTTAGAATGGGACCATTCGAATTAATGGATTTTATTGGCAATGATGTCAATTATACAGTGACGGAAACAGTGTTTACGGCATTTTATTTCGACCCAAGATACAAGCCAGCCTTTACGCAAAAGCGATTTGCCGAAGCTGGATACCTTGGGCGTAAAACAGGAAAGGGCTACTATGATTATTCCGAAGGTGCTCAGAAACCAAATCCGAATGAAGATAAAACGGTCGCTGAATCAATTTTCAATCGTGTATTGGTGATGTTAATTAATGAAGCTGCAGATGCCTTATTTTTAAATGTTGCCAGTGCCGAAGATATCGACAATGCGATGACAAAAGGTGTAAATTACCCAAAGGGCTTATTGGCTTGGGCAGATGAAAAAGGAATCGATTGGTGTGTGGATCAAATGGATAATCTTTATGATACCTATCGCGAAGATCGCTACCGTTGTAGTCCGTTGTTGCGACAAATGAACAACACGAATAAAACATTTTTTTAATTAAGATGTCATTTAAAGCAATCGCGAAGAATCTTTAAAAAGATGATCACATCCTTCGCCTTTGCTATGACAAAAATAATATGGAAGGAAAACAGATACCCTATAAAATGCTAAGCCAAGATGCTTTCAGTCAATGGCTTGGTATTGAAATATTAGAGTGTGAGATTGGACGCTGTAAAGTGGGTATGACCATACGAAAGGAAATGCTAAATAGCATGTACAAGGCTCATGGAGGGATTAGTTATTCCTTAGCTGATACGGCCTTTGGATTTGCTGCAAATACACACGGAAAGTATGCAGTGTCTATTGAGACAAGTATTAATCACATCGAAGCCTTGAATGAAGGAGACTATTTAGAGGCTGAATCCGTCATTGAATCTGTAAAAAATAAATTAGGTTTTAACATCATCGAAGTCAAACGAGGTGATGAATTGGTTGCACTTTTTAAAGGAGCGGTATACCGAACTCAAAAAGCTTGGGAAGAATGAAACATAAATTCAAAATTAAGTCAGATAAGTTGATGAGTGGACTTGCTTTTGTAATTAGCCTTGCTACATTGTATGTGTTTTTTTATCAAACATCATTAATAAAAAAGCAACAATATGCAAGTGTTCTACCATATTTTGAAATTGGAAATACTCAGTTAAATGGTGATTACGGATTCATTTTAGAAAATAATGGTATTGGACCAGGCTTTATAAATGATATTAAAATTCATTATAATGATAGTGTTTACAATGGGTATGATGTAAATGATTTTTTCACTAAAGTTATTTTGAAACAAGATACTATTCTTAATTCTTATAATGTATCTCATTCTTCAATTAGAAAGGGAATGCTAATTACTGAAAAAGAGACGAGGTATTTACTTCGGCTAAAGCAAAACGCCAAAAGATTTGAACTAAAACAATCTCGTTTAAGAGATTGGCTAAATAATAAAATTAAAATAGAGATCATTTATTCTTCTGTTTACGAAGAAAGGTGGAAGATAATTTTTCCAGAAACAATATCACCAATAAAATTAAAATAAATTGAAAGAAGCATACATCATAGATGGAGTAAGAACTCCAATAGGGAATTACAAAGGCACACTATCTGTTGTGCGAACAGACGATTTAGCAGCACTGGTCATTTCAGAAGTTGTGAATCGAAATCCGAATATTCCTAAAGATGCCTACGACGATGTCATCATGGGTTGTGCCAATCAAGCAGGTGAAGATAACCGTAATGTCGCTAGAATGGCTGCGCTGTTGGCTGGATTGCCCTATACGGTTCCTGGTGAAACGGTGAATAGACTATGTAGCTCTGGATTGTCTGCAATCATTCATGCTAATCGTGCCATAAAGGCTGGTGATGGAGATGTATTTATTTCTGGAGGTGTTGAAAACATGACTCGTGGTCCTTATGTGATGGCAAAACCGTCGAGCGCATTTGGTGGTGATTCAAAATTATACGATTCGACGTTTGGATGGCGATTTGTCAATCCAAAAATGCAAGACACGTATGGTACTGACGGCATGGGTAATACGGCTGAAAACCTAGTGACTAAATACGCAATTTCAAGACATGATCAAGATAAATTTGCGTACTGGAGCCAAATGAAAGCCACTAAAGCTCAAGAAAATGGACGGCTCGCTAAAGAAATTATGACGGTTGAAATTCCGCAACGAAAAAAAGATCCTATTCGATTTGCGAAAGATGAATTTGTTAAGCCAAGTACATCTTTAGAAGTCTTAGGAAAATTGCGAGCGGCTTTTAAAAAAGACGGTAGTGTAACCGCAGGAAATTCCTCGGGTTTAAATGATGGTGCTGCCGCAACGATTATCGCTTCCGAAATGGCTGTCGAAAAGTACAATTTAAATCCATTGGCACGAATCGTTAGTTCTGCAGTTGTAGGAGTGGAACCAAGAATTATGGGCATCGGACCAGTACAAGCCTCAAATAAAGCACTTGAAAAAGCAGGTTTAACAATGCAGGATATGGATATCATAGAACTTAACGAAGCCTTTGCAGCTCAGGCCTTAGCATGCACAAGGGCTTGGGGATTGGCAGATGATGACCCAAGAGTGAATCCTAATGGAGGTTCAATTGCCATTGGTCACCCATTAGGTGTAACAGGTACGCGAATTGCATTTTCTGCTGCTTTAGAGCTCAAGGAACAAAACAAACGATATGCCTTAGTTACCATGTGTATTGGTGTTGGTCAAGGCTATGCATGTGTTATCGAAAACGCTAATATGTAGTATTTGGGTGTTCCCCTCTTTCGCATAAGCTCTCGAGGGTCGGGCTTTCGGCAGTCGCTTCCTCCAACACTCGCAGAGCATAGGAGGTGAGCTTCAACAAAGCCTCAATCCCTAACACAGAAACCTGGTATTGAGGAATTACAAGAAATAAGACGTCCCATCATTTTGGGAACGATACATAAATTTATCGATGAAAAAAATACAACACTACGTCCAAGGCAATTGGACAACAGGAAAAGAAGAAGGAAGTCCAGTTTATGATGCTGTGACCGGTGAAGCATTTGCTAGCGTAGCAATCGACGGTTTGGATATTCCTGAAATCCTTAATTATGGTCGAACGAAGGGAGGCGAAAAACTTAGTAAAATGACCTTTCAAGAGCGTGGTAATATGCTCAAGAAATTGGCTTTCCATCTTATTAAAAAGAAGGATGCATTTTACGAATTAAGCTATAGAACAGGAGCGACAAAAGTGGATAGCTGGATAGATATTGAAGGCGGATTTGGAAACTTGTTTGCCAATGCGTCCCTAAGAAAATTGTTCCCTAATCAGCCCTATCATGTCGAAGGTGATCCAATCGATTTATCACGAGGTGGTCGATTTATGGCACATCACATCATGGTACCAAAAAAAGGGGTCGCTGTCCATATCAATGCCTTTAATTTCCCAGTTTGGGGCATGCTAGAGAAATGTGCTGTCAATTGGATGGCTGGCGTTCCAGCAGTAGTGCTTCCAGCACCTTCATCTTCATATTTAGCAGAAGCTGTGGCAAGGGAAATTATAAGTTCTGGAATCCTGCCAGAAGGTGCCTTACAAATTATAAATGGAACGGTCAAAACCATTCTCGATACCGTCGAATCTCAAGACGTCGTCACCTTTACAGGTTCAGCAGCAACGGGACGCCTATTAAAAGCACATCCTAGATTGATTCAAGAATCGGTGCCTTTTACAATGGAAGCGGATTCGCTTAATGCCTCTGTTTTAGGTGAAGATGCTGTTCCTGGTACCCCTGAATTTGATCTGTTTATAAAGGAAGTTAGAAAGGAAATGACGGTTAAAGCAGGACAAAAATGTACTGCGATTCGTCGTATCATCGTTCCTGAAAACTTGGTAGAGGATGTTCAAATTTCTCTTGGAAATGCCCTTGATAAAGTGACAATTGGTGATCCACGATTAAAAGAAGTTCGAATGGGATCCCTTGTAAGTCGTCAACAGGTAGAAGCGGTTCGCAATTCAGTGAATGATTTAGCCAAGGAAGCACAAATTGTGTATGGTGATCTCGATAAAATTGAAACCATTGGTGCAGATGCCAAAAAAGGCGCATTTATAAGTCCGATTCTTCTAAGATCAGACCATCCGTTCCAAAATACAATCATTCACGAACGTGAGGCGTTCGGCCCAGTGAGTACAATCATGCCTTACAAAACTCTAGATGAAGCTATAACTTTAGCTCAAATGGGTAAAGGGTCCTTGGTGTCTTCTATCGCGACCAATAATGATGAAATCGCCAGAGATTATGTTGTTAATGCTGCTAGTCATCATGGACGAATTTTAGTGCTTAATAGAGAAAGTGCCAAGGAAAGTACAGGGCATGGTTCACCATTACCGTATTTGGTTCATGGTGGTCCTGGTCGTGCTGGAGGAGGTGAAGAAATGGGTGGTTTACGTGGTATTAAACATTATCTACAACGTACAGCCATTCAAGGGTCTCCAACAACGTTAACAGAAATCACTGGAATTTATCAGCAAAACGCTAAATACAAAGAAGCCGAAAAACATCCGTTTCAATACCATTGGGAAGACATTCAGCCTGGGATGTCCTTAAAAACCCACAAGCGTACACTCACTGATAGTGATATTCAAAATTTTGCCAATTTAACTTGGGATCATTTCTATGCGCATACCGATATTACGTCTCTTGATGGAAGTATTTTTGAAAAACGTACGGCCCATGGTTACTTCATCATTTCAGCTGCAGCTGGTTTATTTGTCTACCCAAATAAGGGTCCCGTAGCTGCGAATTATGGTTTGGACAGTATTCGGTTTTTAAGACCTTTATATCATAACGATACAATTTATGTACGATTGACTTGTAAAGAAAAGGTGGATCGAGATGTGACATCAACAGAACACCCTAGTGGCATTGTAAAATGGCATGTGGAAGTTTTTGATGCTAATTTTGAAAATAGACCAGAAAGTCAAAAAAATGAAAAGGATAGTCCTTTAGTAGCTGTAGCTACCATTCTAACTATGGTTCAGAAGAAACAAGAGACTTTTGTTGAAATGACAGAGCAAAAGATTGATGAATGCTTGGCTAAACTATCTGAAGACAAAAAACCAAAATGGGGCATCATGACACCACAACACATGATAGAACATTTAGAATATACTTATAAAATCGCAGCAGGTGAGATTCAGGATTTTGAAGTTGCTACACCTGAAAAAATTTTAGACAAGGTACATGCCAGTTTGTATAACTATAAAAAGTTTCCACAAAATTCCCAATTTCCACAGTTGGAAAAAGATAAGCTTGAGGATTTAAGACATCAAGACTTGTCTACTGCTATTGAGAAATTTAAAGCGCAACGTCAGCAATATTTGGAGTTTTTCAAAGAGCATCCAGAAGCAAAATTGAAAAATTTAGTCTTCGGTGAAGTAAATCGTTACGAATCGTATTTATTGGAAAGAAAACATTTAAACCATCATTTTGAACAATTTGGATTATTATAATTATGACACAACCATACGTAAAGCAAACCATAGAAAATAGCGTAGGATATATTGAGTTTTTTCATCCTGCCCACAATTCCTTACCTGGAGATGTTTTAGCAAAACTAGCGCAAACCATAACAGAAGCTGGAAAAAACGATGATATTAAAGTCGTTGTCTTAAAAAGTGGTGGAGACCGTACATTCTGCGCAGGAGCAAGTTTTAAGGAACTGATAAATATTAATGATGCGGCAACAGGAAAAATATTTTTCTCTGGTTTTGCGAATGTCATTAATGCCATGCGTAAATGCCCTAAGTTTATTATAGGTCGAATTCAGGGCAAAACTGTAGGAGGAGGAGTAGGTTTAGCGGCTTCAACCGATTATTGTATGGCCACAAAATTCGCAGCTATCAAATTAAGTGAACTGAATATTGGAATCGGACCATTTGTAGTAGGACCAGCTATTGAGCGTAAAATGGGTTTGAGTGCCATGTCACAAATCGCTATTGATGCCAATAGTTTCTATCCTGCAGAGTGGGCTAAGCAAAAAGGCTTGTTTACACAAGTCTTTGAGAGTACTGAAGAATTGGATGAAGCTGTAAAAGCAACTGCTGAACATTTGTGTACTTATAATGTCGAAGCCATGCTTGAAATGAAAAAGATATTTTGGAAAGGTACAGGTAATTGGGATGAACTTCTAGCAGAACGGGCTCAAACTAGTGGTCGATTGGTATTAAGTGATTTTACAAAGGAGAAATTGAAAACATACAAATAATAAAGTTATCACGATTAATCATAGCATATAAAAAAATAAACGAATTACTATTGTTCTAGCTTTTAAAGATACAAGATAACATGATTTACGAGTTTAAAGGTTATAGGCCTGTTGTTCACCAAACCAGTTTTGTGCATCCATTGGCTGCTGTTACTGGCAATGTTATCATAGGAAAACACTGTTATATTGGTCCAGGAGCTGCGATTCGAGGTGATTGGGGACAAATCATCCTAGAAGATGGTGTTAATGTACAGGAAAACTGTACAGTACATATGTTTCCAGGAAAGTCGATTGTGCTACATGAAAGTGCACATGTTGGTCATGGAGCTATTATTCATGGTGCTAATTTAGGTCGAAATTGCTTAATCGGTATGAATGCGGTAATCATGGATGATGCCGTAATTGGTGACGAATGTATTGTAGGTGCCATGACTTTTGTCAAAGCAGAAACGATAATTCCAAGGAGAAGCTTAGTTGTTGGTAATCCTGCTAAAATAATAAAAGAGGTAAGTGATGAGATGATCAAATGGAAAACCAAGGGCACGCAATTATACCAACAGTTACCAAAGGAATGTCAGGATAGTTTAAAAGAAGTAGAACCCTTAAGGGAGATTCCTACGGAAATGCAAATTCAAGAAGGTGTCTATGATACCCTTAGGGATTTTATGAAAAAATAAATATGTCGAAAGTAGAATTTAAAATGCCCAGATTGGGAGAAAGTATCACAGAAGCCGCAATTATTACGTGGTTTAAAAATGTTGGAGATACTATTGAAGAAGATGAAATGTTGCTAGAGGTAGCCACAGATAAGGTAGATTCTGAAGTGCCTTCCAATGTTTCAGGAGTTGTTGAAGAAATCTTATTTGAGGCTAATGATGTCATAAAGATAGGAGAAACCATAGCCATAATTAAAGCTGAAGGCAAAGGAACAACATCAAAGAAAAAGGTGGCTGAATCAAAACCACAGCCTGAAACTTCCAAAACGAAAGAAAAACCAAAGCGAACAAAAGTTGTTAGATCCGATGCCGTTGAAATGCAGAAGACTGCTGAATTCTCAGTTTCGAATTCCAATCAGTTCTTTTCTCCATTAGTGATTGAAATAGCAAAACAGCATCATATCAGTTTTGAGGAATTGGCGCGAATTCCAGCAACTGGACATGAAGGACGCTTACGTAAAAGTGATGTCTTTCAATACATAGAGGACGGACGACCATATAGGTTTGCACAACCCATGATAAAAGATCCAACAGCCTATCGCATTCCACAATTGACTTTTGATAAAGGCAAAGGTAAGATTGTTGAAATGGATCGTATGCGACAAATGATCGCTGATCATATGGTGTATTCCAAACATACATCACCACATGTCACAGCTTATGTCGAAGCCGACTTGACTAATATGGTACAATGGCGTAATGCTCATAAGATGCCCTTTCAAGAAAAGTATGGTGAACGTTTAACTTTTACACCTTTATTTGTTGAAGCAGTGGCTAAGGCAGTCAAGGATTTCCCAAATATTAATGCTTCTGTAGATGGAAAAAATATAATTGTTAAAGAGGATATTAATATTGGAATGGCAACCGCTTTACCTAGCGGAAACTTAATTGTTCCGGTAGTAAAAAATGCTGATACGAAAAATTTAAAAACGCTAGCCACTGAAGTTAATAGCCTAGCTAATAAGGCAAGGGAAAATAAATTAGAGGCCGATGATATCCATGGTAGTACCTTTACCATTTCTAATGTTGGAACCTTCGGAAGTATCATGGGAACACCAATCATTAATCAACCAGAAGTTGCTATTCTAGCACTTGGAATCATAAAAAAACGACCAGAAGTTATTACTACTGAAAAAGGTGATGAAATTGCAATTAGAAGTATGATGTATTTATCCTTGTCATTCGATCATCGTGTAGTCGACGGATTTTTGGGAGGTAGTTTTGTAAGACGCGTAGCGGATTATTTTGAAAATTTTGATGTTAAAAGAAAGATTTAAAACAAGTGTCATTCAGAGCGGAGCGAAGAATCTTTTCAACAAGATTGCTAGGTCGTTTCACACGGCACAATGACAAAGAAAAAGGAATGAAAAAAGAGATATTAGAGAAAGGGTTTTCAAACCTTTGTACAGCCAAGGCGATGGCTGAATTATACGAAGCCAATTTTAAACAAGTATCGAAATACGTTCATGCGACGTCTCGAGGACATGAAGCGATTCAAACCGCTTTAGGGATGCAACTGCTGCCTCAGGATTATGCCTTTCCATACTATAGGGATGATGCCATGTTATTGGCATTCGGATTGGAACCTTATGACTTGATGCTACAGTTGTTGGCAAAAAAGGACGATCCGTTTTCTGGAGGTAGAACCTATTATTCTCACCCTAGTTTAAAGGATACTGATAAACCTAAAATTCCACATCAGTCTTCTGCAACCGGTATGCAAGCTATTCCAGCAACAGGAACAGCAATGGGAATGCAATATCTCGAAAAACAAAACCTTAACAATCCAAATGTAGCTGATAAAGACAATACTTCTGAGTTAAAACCCATAACGGTTTGTTCTTTAGGTGATGCTTCCGTTACTGAAGGTGAAATAGCTGAAGCCTTTCAGATGGCAGCCTTAAAGCAAATGCCTATACTGTACTTGGTTCAGGATAATGGTTGGGATATTTCTGCAAATGAAGCCGAGACCAGAGCACAAAATGCAGCAGAATATGCAGCTGGATTTATTGGTTTGGAAGCCATTTCTATAGATGGAGCCAATTTTGTTGAAAGTTATAATGCTTTGGAAAATGTTATCAATACTATTAGAAAAGAACGTCGTCCGTTTTTGGTGCATGCCAAAGTGCCATTATTAAACCACCATACGTCTGGTGTTCGTATGGAATGGTATCGAGACGATTTGGAAGAAGCCAAATCAAGGGACCCTTATCCAGTTTTGAGACAACAACTATTAGATAATGGTTTTTCAGAAAAAGATGTGAAAGCCATCGAAAAGACTGCTAAAACCAAGGTGGAGAAAGATTTTCACAGAGCATTGAAAGCTGAAGATCCAAAGCCTGAGGATTTGTTTACTCATGATTTTGTTCCAACTCCAATAACTGAAGAGTTAGGTGTTCGGGAACCAGAAGGCGCAGACAAGGTGGTCATGGTCGATTGTGCTTTATTCGCCGTTGAAGAATTGATGCGAACGCATAAAGAATGTTTGCTTTATGGACAGGATGTTGGCGGACGATTAGGTGGTGTGTTTCGTGAAGCTGCAACGCTAGCTCAAAAGTTTGGTGATGATCGTGTGTTTAATACGCCAATCCAGGAAGCATTTATTGTTGGTTCTACTGTAGGGATGAGTGCTGTTGGGTTAAAACCCATAGTTGAGGTGCAGTTTGCCGATTACATCTGGCCAGGATTAAACCAGCTCTTTACCGAAGTAAGTCGAAGTTGCTACCTGTCCAATGGAAAATGGCCTGTAAGTATGATTTTAAGAGTTCCTATTGGTGCTTATGGCAGTGGTGGACCTTATCATTCTTCATCTGTTGAAAGTGTAATTACCAATATTCGTGGTATCAAAATAGCCTATCCCAGTAATGGTGCCGATTTAAAAGGATTGATGAAAGCGGCTTATTATGATCCAAATCCAGTGGTTATTCTTGAGCACAAGGGCTTGTATTGGTCAAAAGTACCTGGAACGCAAACCGCAACTTCTGTGGAGCCTTCTGAAGACTATGTGCTACCCTTTGGGAAAGCTTGGGTCTTACAAGAAATATGGAAACAAGATGATGTGGAGACCTTGACTATAGTAACCTACGGAATGGGTGTGCATTGGGCTTACAATGCCTCAGGGCAATTAGATATGCTAGATCAAATTGAAATTATTGATTTGAGAACATTATATCCTTTGGATGAAGACACGATAATGAAATCTGTTAAAAAGACAGGAAAATGTTTGGTAGTCACTGAAGAACCTTCTAATAATAGCTTTGCTAGAGCATTAGCAGGAAAGATCCAGGAGGAATGCTTTAAATATCTCGATGCACCCGTGATGACCATTGGAAGTGAAAACATGCCAGCAATTCCACTAAACTCAACCTTAGAGGAAACCATGATTCCCTCAACAGATAAAGTAAAGAATAAGATTAGAAAGTTACTGGAATATTAATATAATTAAACAATAGATTTCACCGAATTTTGTATATTGAACCATTAATATATTTTAAATCATGAGAAAACAAATATTTTTGATGGGATTAGCTTGCTTTTTGTTTTTAGGAAGCCAAGTGTCTTTCGCCCAATCTAAGCAGGAAAAAAAGCCCCTAGTGGCAAAAACGACAGTGCAATCTACTGAATTGAATGCCGAAAAAGTAATAGGCATTTTTGAAAGAGGCTCTCAACTTAACGATAGTCAGAAGAATAAGGTTCACAGTATCTTTGAAGCTGTTGAAGAGAAACGAAAGGGAATAGCAACGGTTGAAGATGACAAGGAGCGACAAAGGAAGACCGCTTTATTACAGAACTATATTAATACTAAATTGATGGATGTATTGACAGATCAGCAATACAAAACTTATCTTGAAGCAATGTCAAGATAGACTAACTCAATTATATTATGGAAAAAAAAGATCTTCAAGAACAATTTTGAAGGTCTTTTTTATTCTAAAACCCTTTAAATATTATATTCTGAAAGTGGCTTAGTGAATTTTTCAGGGTCTGCTGCTAAATGATATCGTGGGTCATCAATATCATCAACAATGACTTCATTAAATTTAGGATGGGCTTTATGAAGCAATGTTTTACAATCCTTGCTCAAATGTCTTAATTTGATGGACTTGCCTTCTGCTTCATATTTGTTTACCAAGTTAAAGATGGCTTCTAGGGCAGAATGATCGCTAACTCTGGACTCGATGAAATCAATTTCAACCTTTTGAGGATCATTCTTTACATCAAACTTCGAATTAAAATTTTGTATGGAACCAAAGAACAGTGGTCCCCAAATTTCATAAGTTTTTGTTCCATCTGGTTGCATGCGTTTTCGAGCCCTAATCATTGTGGCATTTTTCCATGCAAAAACCAAGGCAGAAATAATGACACCAGCAATTACAGCAACAGCCAAATCTTTCCATACGGTTATGGCGGAAACAGCGATCAAGACAATGGCATCTGAAAGCGGAATTTTTCTAATAATTCTAAAGCTACTCCAGGCAAAAGTCCCTATAACTACCATAAACATAACGCCAACTAATGCAGCAATAGGTATTTGTTCGATTAATGGCGCACCAAATAGAACAAAACAAAGCAATGCAATTGCAGCAACGGCACCTGATAATCGTCCGCGACCTCCTGAATCAACATTAATGATGGATTGTCCAATCATTGCGCATCCACCCATTCCTCCAAATAATCCATTTAACAAGTTAGCACCACCTTGGGCTATACATTCGCGATTTCCATTGCCTCGAGTATCGGTCATATCGTCAATAAGGTTCAATGTCATCAACGATTCAATAAGTCCAACTGCTGCTAAAATAAACGCAGTTGAAATTATTAAATTCCAATGACCAGATAATGTCCCGAAAAGTAGAAAGATTTGATCTTGAAATGAAGGCAGTTCACCTTGTAAACCTTCACCGCCACCTTCTCTAATAAAAGATCCAACAGTACTCATTTCTATGCCTCCTAAAATGGTGATACAAGCGACGATGATTATAGCGACTAGAGCTGCAGGGATTTTTTTGGTAAGTTTAGGGAGACCAAACATGATGCCCATTGTTAAACCAATAAAAGCAAGCATTTTCCATAGGTCAGAATTAGAAAACAAATAGGAAAACCATTCGGAAGTGTTTTTCCAAATAGAGATTTCCTGTGGAACGGCATTAGGAAATAGACCTAATTGTGATAGGAAAATAACAATTGCCAACCCGTTAACAAACCCCATCATGACTGGGTGAGGTATCAATCTTACAAATTTTCCCAACCTAAATACACCAGCCAGTATTTGAATACCTCCAACAAAAAGTAACGTAATAAATAGCCATTGAAGTCCAAGGTTTTCTATAGGGACATCCAAGCTCGTTCCTACCTCATTTCCTTTTTGGATCAAGTGAACCATGACCACAGCCATGGCTCCAGTTGCTCCAGAAATCATACCAGGTCTGCCACCAAAAAGCGCAGTTACGATACCCATCATGAAAGCTCCATAAAGGCCAACTAAGGGATCTACACCAGCGACAAAAGCAAATGCTACTGCCTCAGGTACTAGAGCTAAAGCAACTGTTAGACCAGAAAGTATATCATTTTTTGGGTTCTGAGTAAAATTTTTTCTTGTAGTTTGACCTAGTATCATTGTTATACACTTTAAAAGTCGGCAAATATAGGCTTTTAGTAACGAAGTGAAAAAAGCTCAGGGTAATAAACGGAAAAAGGCATCAAGTAGATACTGATGCCTTTTAATTTATCTTGAGGTCATTTTATTCCATAGACGGAGGATATTTCTCCATAACTTTAGATACAAATTCATTAATCCTTGCTTCTTTCTTTTCCATGTTTTGTGACAAATAACCGGTTCCCATACCTTGCCATACCAATTCCTTCTTTTCAGCGTCAATGAGATCTATAAAAAGTTTACCTTCAACTCTTGTTGAAACTGTTGGTTGCTGATTCCAACCCCAACCCCAACCAGGTCCAAATCCACCCCAACCCCAGCCTCCAACGCCCCAGGTATTATTGTAGACATTTACGCGTTGATTTGATTTAGTAAAAATACTAACCAAAAGATCTGGATTTTCAGATTTTGTATAGCCTTGTGCCAGTAGTTCGCTTTCGATAGCTCTTAAAATACGACGCTTATCAAGGTCGCTGATTTCAGCTTTGTCAATTCCAGTTTTAAAAAAGGCAAACGTTTTATATTGTGCAAACTTTGCTTCTTTGTCATAATCTGCGGCAACTCGTACCGAACTGCATGATGTCAATACAATACCAAGGAATATAACAGGGATTATTTTCAGAATATTTTTCATAGTCGATTTTTTAAATTAAAATGAGTTCAACAAGTTTTTATCTACTCTATTTGGTAGTGTAACCTTCAAATTTGGTTCTAAATCCATGGCACGTTTAATAGCGAACTCTGCACCTTCATTTCTTGCCCAACTTCTCCTTGAAATACCATTGTTAACATCCCAGAAAAGCATTGATTTTAAACGTTTTGACGCTTCTATACTACCATCAAGAACCATGCCAAATCCACCATTAATAACTTCACCCCAACCAACGCCTCCACCATTGTGAATACTCACCCATGTGGCTCCTCTAAAGCTATCACCAATCACATTATGAATAGCCATATCCGCCGTAAAACGTGATCCATCATAAATGTTGCTGGTTTCACGATATGGAGAATCGGTTCCTGATACATCATGATGGTCTCTTCCTAGAATAACATATCCTATTTCACCTGCTGAAATAGCGTCATTAAATGCATTTGCTATTTTTGTTCTTCCTTCTGCGTCGGCATACAATATCCTGGCTTGAGACCCAACGACTAATCTGTTCTCCTGAGCACCTTTAATCCATTGTATATTATCGGCCATTTGTTGTTGAATCTCTTTAGGGGATTCCTGCATTATCTTTTCAAGTACTTGACATGCTATCTCATCAGTTTTGGCTAAGTCTTCTGGTTTGCCAGAGGCACAAACCCAACGAAAGGGACCAAAACCAAAATCAAAACACATTGGTCCCATAATATCTTGTACATATGAAGGATACTTAAAATCAATACCGTTTTCAGCCATTATATCTGCCCCAGCACGTGAAGCTTCTAGTAGAAAAGCGTTTCCATAATCGAAAAAATAAGTGCCTTTTGTGGTGTGCTTATTTATTGCTGCTGCGTGACGTCTTAAAGATTGCTGTACATTTTCCTTAAATAATTGTGGGTTTTGGGCCATCATATCATTTGCTTCTTCAAATGTGAGACCGACGGGATAATAGCCACCTGCCCAAGGGTTGTGTAAGGAGGTTTGATCGCTGCCCAAATCAATTTGAATATTTGCTTCATGGAACTTTTCCCAAACCTCTACAATATTTCCTAAATAGGCAATCGATACAGTTTCAAGATTTGATTTGGCCTCATTGATTCGCAATACTAAATCATCTAAATCAGTGATTTTTTCATCAATCCACCCTTGATCCAATCGTACTTGAGTTATTTTAGGGTTCACTTCTGCACACACTGTAATACAACCTGCTATATTACCGGCTTTTGGTTGAGCTCCTGACATTCCACCTAGACCAGATGTTACAAAAAGATGCCCTTTAGGAGTTTTTTTTATTTTTCTGAAACCATTTAACACAGTGATAGTTGTGCCGTGTACAATACCCTGTGGGCCAATATACATATAACTGCCAGCAGTCATTTGCCCATATTGCGTAACACCAAGAGCATTAAATTTCTCCCAATCATCAGGTTTTGAGTAATTTGGTATCATCATTCCATTGGTTACCACTACTCTAGGAGCCTCTTTGTGGCTAGGAAATAAGCCCATAGGATGCCCAGAATACATGACTAGTGTTTGTTCATCACTCATTTCTGAAAGATATTTCATTGTAAGACGGTATTGGGCCCAATTGGAAAACACACCACCATTACCACCATAGGTTATTAGTTCATGAGGATGTTGTGCTACAGCATAATCTAAATTATTCTGTATCATTAACATAATTGCTGCTGCTTGTTTAGATTTGGCAGGATAATCGTTAATTGGCCTAGCATACATTTTGTAATCTGGACGGAAGCGATACATATAAATCCGACCATAAGTGTCCAACTCATGTTTGAATTCGGGTAACAAGGTTTCATGATGAACAGGATCAAAATAGCGCAGGGCATTTTTTAGAGCTAGCTTTTGTTCCTCTTTTGATAAAATGGCCTTACGCTTAGGAGCATGATTTATGGACGAATCATAAGATTTTGGTACAGGCAATATGCTAGGAATTCCTTCTTTTATTTGATCTTTAAAAGATAAAGTCGATGTCGGCATTACTTTTTTTTTTATTGAAGTTTTAGATTTAAATACTGTTGAAGGATCAAAACCATAGGGACAATGCCTGCAGCCACTTTCACAACAATACCCTCTTTTTAAATGGTACTGTTCTGTAAAGCAGCGAAAGCCTTCAGATGTGAGATAAAAATCACCGTCTTCAATTGGTATTAATTTCTTCATATCACAAAGATAATGTAATTTGGAAAGATTTTTGTTTGTTGTCAGTTATGCTTATCGTTTTGAAATATATAGTTCCAAGAGGCTATCTCGGAATAGTCGTTTTTCCATTTATTTTTATTAAGGATCCTAAATTAAGATCTAACATGGTTTTTATTAATCATGAACGCATTCATCTAAGGCAACAAATAGAATTATTGGTTATTCCTTTTTATGTTTTGTATTGTGTAGAGTTTATTGTTCGTTTGGTTCAATATAGAAATTGGCGTAATGCCTATTTAGCTATATCTTTTGAAAAAGAAGCCTATTTTAACGAAAAAAACCTCGATTATATAGAATCGAGGTCATTTTACGGTTTCAAGGATTATTTTTGATTTATTTCCTGAGGACGAGTTTCTGTAGTTTCCGTTTTCCGTTTGCGAGTCTTGCCTTAACGATGTATACGCCATTCGATAGCCTGTTGTCGTTGATGATGAACTCTGTTTCACCGATGCCGTTCTTTGAGTAGACTGCCTTTCCGACGATGTCGAAGACCTCAATTGCATCGATCTCCCCAACGCCCGATATAACCTTTATGTACTCGCCGTTAGGGGCCATTATGGTCAGGCTGTCGGTCTCGAACGAATCGACACCGAGGCTTTCATCGGTATACCTCAGTATGAACCTGTCGTCATGTACGCCCTGGGAAACGGTAACCGAGTACGGCGCCTCCCTAAGGTCATGTATGACGTTCAGTAAGGTGTCCTCGAGATATATCCCTTGGTTGGGCTCTAGGAATAGCCCGTCCACGGTATTTATGGCAATGGTATGCTCTCCGGTTGCGTTTGCGACCATGCCAAGAGGGATGGTGTCCTCCTGCAGGAATGGCAGTGCGCGCCCTTGTATGGACAGTCCCTCGCCCTCCAATAGGGAGTAGAACCCGCTGTTGTCACCGCTAAAGTCGTATCCATCGAAAAGACGGTCAAAGCCATTGGTTGCATTGGTGGCGTAACCGACCAAAATGGAGTTGGTCACTTGGTTCGGCGACAATAGGTCCAGCCAAATCCTGTGGCGCTCAATTCCCGAAGCGTCCTCATTGCCATTGGTGTCCGGGGCGCCCAATCTATAGAAATTGCTGTTGTCGTAGTTTATGATCAGATCGTCTATGGTATCGTCGTACCTCATGCTGTTGTTGAAGGTCACGTTCGAGCCTGTTGGCGCAGAATGGTTCATGAGCACAAAGAACCCCTGTCCAGATCCGATGAACATGTCATTGGTTCCGGGAGGGTTGGACCCCAAGTTGTTGTGCTCGAGATAGTCGTTGCCATCGTAATTGTAGTAATAGCTCTCGTAAAACGGGTCAGCGGTGATCGCGGAATAAGCCGACGAATGCGGCCAGACATATACCGTGCCGTTGATATTGGTGTTATAGTCCACAAAGGCATTGGCGGATATGGCGGACGGGTACGGGTTCCCGATAAGGTTCCAGTTGTCGTCCTCATTGGTGGCTGTGTTCCCGTTACCGGCATAGGGCGCCCCATTGTAACCGCCATGGAAGATCTGCTTGGTGAACACACCGTTGTTCGGTACGCCGCTGAATAGGGCCGTATTGGGCGCTACCGGATATGCTGTGGCCGGTATGTTGGCCGGGGTGCCTCCCAGGGAGCGAATAATATAGCCTGTCGCATCATCCATTGGGCCTCCAGATGCCGACCATTCACCGTGGTTGCCCGTACCATTGCCGGGTACGGTCGGGATCCAGCTGTAAATTTGGCTGGAGGAGGGCGATATGTTGCCAACGGCAAAGCTGGCCACTGGCGATGACCAATAGACATAGTCATCGGCACCTACAGGGCTCTCGTCAAAGTTAGGGGAGCGCTGTACATGGATGTTGCCCGTGTTGACTGCGGTGTCCTCCATTTGGATCAGGCTGCCGCTGCTCTTGATGTTTAGCGTTCCCGAGGCATTTACGTTTACCCATTCCCTTACCAATAGTTCGGTATTGGTCTCCACCTCCAGGTAGGCATTGGCCTGTAGGGTCAGGTTCCTTGCCATGCCAGGTGTTGTAGGTGGCAAAGGTGCGGCGTTCAATTGGTCTGCGACCGGGTCGTTTGGCGTTGTTGCCTGGTCAGGGATCACCACGCAATCGTCAAGGTCAGGTACACCTGCAGGTGTCCAGTTGTTGGCCACATACCAATTGTTGTCAACGGACCCGTCCCATATTTTTCTGGGATCCGTGACAACGATGTCGTCATCCACCGTAATGCTGCCGCTACAGGTAGGGAACGTGGCTTCCACATAATAGGTGTTGGCCGTGTTCACTGTCAATGTGTTGTTGGTCCCGACAACGGTACCGCCGAGGCTTCCGGTATACCAAGTGACACTGCTCGGTACCCTAGGGGCACCATCGGGAACGAATCGCCATGCCTCACGTGTTGTTGGTGTGTTTGGTACTTCCCAGTTAGGATCGATCCCTCTACAAGGGGCCGTTAGGGCCTCACCGGCTGATGAGTTTCCTTGGATGCCCACAATGGCATTTCCATCGTTCCAAGGGTTTACATTGCCGTTTTCGATTAATTTTTCTTCGATATGTACCTCAATGATATTGGTGCTCTCATAGAGCTCAATACGTCCAGAGTAAAGTCTTGTGGCATCACCAAACATAGGGATATCATTCCATGAGATCACCATTTTTCTGCAGTTGCCCGTTCCTACCAATTCGGTTTGTATTGCACTTGCAGGCAAACCTCTTGGATCGATATCGTGATAAACACCATATATGGCATAATCGACTAATGAGCCATCTGTACTAGGCAAGTTCTCATCAAATTGCCATCCGCTAAAACTTCCAGGCGTATTTGAACCTGCTAAACCATTTCCAGGATCATTGATGTCGAAGGTAACTTTTCCATTGGCACCAACCAAGAAATGGGTGTAGGTTTGCCCGTAAAAACAGAAGTCAAAGCCTATATTGGTTGAGCTTGGTGCCCATACGTCATCAGAAGTAATGTTTTGATTATTGAGTCCACCACCAAGACCGGAACTTACGGAGTAAGGGATGCGCTCAACCCTGTAGCTTGTGGTCTCATGGAAATTACTGTGTGCTTCTAAAGTGACTTGCCCAGTATCACATTCTAATTGAATTTGAGGGTCTGCCACAAACGGAACTGCTGCAAACGGATCGTTATTGGTATCGTCTGCAATTAATGTACATGAAGGTGGTGCCAAGGTTACAGTACTAACACAAGGTTCGGTGATACAAATGTTAAACGTTCCTGCAGAAGGAGCTCCCGCTTGGCTATACACTCTGATATAATACGACGTGCCAGGAGTCAAACTGTTAAATGTAATGGCTTCATTGAGGCCTCCAGAAGTATTGTTTACACAAGATAAACTAGGACCTCCACAGCTACCTTCAAAAACTTGAAACACTGCATTGCTCATTGTTACTGGGTCCACTGTAATGGTATGCTCGCTGCCTGTGGCAACAAAGGAATACCAAACATCGTCATCGGCATTTCCTGTACATCCAGATTGAGATAGTGTTGCAAATTCTGAAGTGCCATTTGTTATTATACAACTTTGATCTGACGTCAATAAAATCGCATTAGCACAATCGTCGTTTGATGGTGGCGCTGGCGTTCCTACACAAATGTCAAAAGTAGTGTTTTCCGAACCTGAAAAATAAGTGAATATTTGAACATAATATGTTCTGCCAATTATGAGTCCAGTAACATCGGTTGTATTAGGGTCTGAACACGCAATATTATTACCAGTATTTACAGCGCAGTTAGGCGGAATAAATGGGCCGTAAACAGCAATGTACATATCTAGGTCACTCCCAACAATATTGGTAAGAGAAATACGATGATTTGTGTCTGTTGCTACGAAGCTATACCATACATCATCGTCAGGATTTGAAAAACCACAAGAATCGATACCAGAATTTGTAGCACTTTCAACGGTTCCTGCTGTTACCACTCCACAATTAAGATCTGGGTTTACGGTAAGGGCTACCGCATTACAAGGTTCATCATTTGATGGAGGTGGAGGTGGTGTGCCTACACAAACTTCAAAGTTTGCCTCATCGGTTGGATCTGCCCAATATCCATAAACACGTACATAGTAGGTGTTACCTATTATAAGTCCTGTTAAATCTAATGTTTCAGGATCATCAGCACTGCCCTCTAGAATAAGTGCACCACAGCCTCCTGATCCATCATACACACCAATGGATATATCTGCACTACCAGTAACAAGCGTTTCATTTAATGCCGATACTCTATGTGATGTATTGGTAGCCACAAAGCTATACCACACATCATTATCTGGCGTTCCAATCACATCATCGGCTTGCGGAGAGGCTGTTGCTCCTACTGTAGTTCCGAATGTAGTCGTACCACAATTTAGGTCAGGATTGACAGTTAAGCCGATGGCTCCGGTACATTCGTCATTGGAAATTGGAGATGTTATCAATAATTCAAAATCAGCAAGTGGTGTTAGTGTAGCCCAAGAATCTACAATGATATAATACGTTCCAGGAGTCAAGGTAATTGTTGTTGAACCATCACGGTTAGTACCGGTGACGAATCCTCCCACGCAATTTCCTGCTGTAGGAGCGCAACCTGAATGGACAGATAAGGATTTCCATGTGCTTGTGCCACTATTAGCGTAGGCGAATGTATAATCTCCAGCTGTCGTTACATTGATCGAGTAAGCACCGTCAGGGGCATCACCATAGAAAGCAGATCCTGGAACACAAGCACTAATACCTGTGCCGTAACTTCCAGGTGCTGCTGGAGTCGCAGGAACAGTTTGAATTCCGGTTGATATAGTACCTGCTGGTACTAGGGTAAGAGCTGTGGCTGTACCACAATCCGTCCCAGGAGCTTGAGCTAATGAAAGTTGTGTTGTTATTGCCGCTAAAAAACAGAATAGTAGTATTCTAGTCATAATCTTAGGATTTAAAATAAACTAACAAGACCTTAAAAAATGGCCGATATTAGATAGGTTATTACATCGTAGATCGATATGGGCAATATCGCCTACAATTTACCAAAAATATGTGACTTTGGTAAAAAAAAAGAAGATTTATTTAAATTTTTGTTAAAGTGTTGCTTTTTATAGATAAAAACCGTGTTGAGACTGTATTTAACGTAGTTGTGCTGCCTCACAAATCCAAAAATTTACGGGTTCGCAACTGCAATGTATTTTTGATAAACTGATAAGTCATCATTCACAAAATGTTTGTGTAATAAAAAAAGCCTTGACGCTAATGGACAAGGCTTAACTGTTTTTTGAAATGGTGTTATGCTTAAAAATTAATTTTTGAGTACTACTTTTTGATTTCGGCTTTGGCCATTTTCTAAGTTGACTTCTACAATATAAGCACCATTAGAGAGATTCTCTGTTTGAATAATACTATCAGGTGCATTAACATTTGTTCTCTTTAATAGTGGCCTGCCTAGTATGTCATAAATAGTGATGGCTTTAATTTGGCTGTTATTAGAAGTGACTTTGACATACTTTCCTTTTGGAGCGATTATGAAGACTTCAGATATTTCAGCTTCAGCAATACTCAAGGCATCGTCTGTAAACCTAAGAATGAATCTACTATTATGTCTGCCTTCTGACATCGTAAACGTATAAGGTGATGTTCTAAGATTATGGATCAGATTGAGCTCAATGTCTTCTATGTAAATCCCTTGACCTTCATCTATAAATAAACCGTCTAACGTATTGATTGCAATCGTATGGCTGCCAGGTTCATTTGCAGCAACTCCCAGCTCTACAGTGTCTTCAGAGGTAAAAGGCAATGCTCTTCCTTGAATACTCAAATCCTTGTCATCTACTATCGAATAAAAGCCAGAATTATCACTACTAAAATCGTAACCATCGTATAAGCGATCGAAGTCATTGGTTGCGTTGGTGACATAGCCGACGAGAATGGAATTGGTCACATCGTTAGGTGAGAGTAAATCTAACCAAATTCTATGTCGTTCAATGTCTTCGGTACTTCGTTCTTGAGAGTTCAATCGATAAAAATCGTTGTTATCATAATTGTTGATGAGATCGTCTATCGAATTGTCATACCTCATGCTATTGTTAAATGTAACATCTGTTCCTGAAGTAGCTCCATGATTCATAAAGACAAAGAAACCTTGACCTGCACCTATAAATAAATCATTGGTACCTGGA
This sequence comes from Bacteroidia bacterium, assembly GCA_030432635.1. GTDB lineage: Bacteria > Bacteroidota > Bacteroidia > Flavobacteriales > Flavobacteriaceae > Psychroserpens. The sequence continues at coordinate 162,558 of JAUIMB010000007.1, forward strand.
GGATTAGACCCTGTATTGTTATGCTCGAAATAATCATTGCCATCATAGTTGTATGCAAAATCTTGATAAAATGGGTCACCAGTCACCAAGGATGTACCGTTGGTATGGTCCCACATGTAAACAGTACCATTGATATTGGTGTTAAAGTCAACAAAAGCGTTAGCTGAAATCGCAGAAGGATAAGGGTTTCCGATCAAGTTCCAATTGTCATCCTCGTTGGTTGCTGTATTTCCTACACCTGGATAAGGCGCACCGTTATAGCCACCATGGAATATCGCTTTGGTAATAACACCATTATTTGGAACTCCATAAAACAATGCTGTATTATTAGGTATCGCATAAGCTGTAGAAGGAATTGTGGCAGGTGTGCCTCCTAAACCTCTCACGATATACCCTGTCGCATCATCCATTGGACCTGTCGCATCATACCATTCGCCGTGATTGCCAGTTCCGTTACCTGTCATGGTAGGTGTCCAACCATAAAGACGTGTTGATGATGGTGAAATATCAGTAACAACGAAATTTTCAACAGGTGAAGACCAATATACGTATTCTGAAGGACCAACGGCACTTTCATCAGAATTAGGCGAGCGTTGCATGTATATCACACCTGAATTTGTTGCAGAGTCATCCATCTGTATTAAACTAGCGCTACTGCGTAAATTTAAAACTCCAGTGCTCTGTACGTTTACGGATTCTCTTATCATAAGTTCGGTATCGGTTGCCACTTCTAGATATGAACCTGTTTGCATGGTTAAGGTCCTACCCAATGCAGGAGTCGCTACCTGATTGGCAACTGGGCTATTGGGAACGGTACCATCATCAGGTATAACCACACATTCGTCCAATGAAGGCACTCCGACTGGAGTCCAGTTGTTGGGCTCGTACCAATTACCATTTACAGATCCGTTCCAGTTTTTACCAATCACATAATCTAGACGAGTTCTCATAGAAGGTGCGGAAGGGCATGCAAACCAGTAGGAATAAACACCAGGAACGCTTGTATCTGTTAAGCCAGAACCAGGATAATTTACAGGATTGAAGCCTGGTCCTGTCTCTATTGGAGTGCCTCCAACGGCAGTGGTGTACCATTCAATTGGCAATATGGTCTCCCAATTCACATCTGGTCCAGAGGTAACCGTCCATGTATAAGGACTATTTCCAGTTCCTAAGTTGAATTCTGTTGTGATAAGCGTATAGGATGTTGCAGCATTTAAGTTTACGGTTAATCTTGGGCGAAGACCTCCACCTGAATCATCATCACCAATTACAAAAGTTCCTGGAGGTGGGCACGAACCAATAGTGTATAAGCCATCGTTAACAATGATATAACCCATGCCGTCAAATCCAGCGGCTGCCGTCATTTCCAAAACATATAGTCCCGTTGTAGGTACAGTAAAGTTAATGGCCTCATAGCGTCTTGCAGCACCAGTATTAGTGTTACAGGTTGCAGAGTTAGCACTAGAGAATTGTCGATCTGCCAATGCGCCTCCTAAAAGATTACCAAAAACCGTATTGGATGTGTTCACACCTGGAGGACATACAGCGTCTGATGTCAAGGATTTACTACGTTCGTTAGGACACTCGTCATAAACACCATTGTCACCAGGAGGGATAGGTGTAGTAATACAGATGTCAAACGTCCCATTATTGTTGTTGCCCCATTCCCAAACTCTAATGTAAACAATTTCTCCAGGCGTTCTGCCAGTAATTGATATGGCGGACATGAATCCTGTCCCAAAATCATCATCACAAGCCAACTGAGCCAAAGCTCCACAAGTGCCTGAGTATACTGCCATACCACTATCTGTCATTACTCCAGGTTCGGTTGTAATGGTAAAATCTCCAGTATCGTTTACTTCATAGGTAAACCAGATATCTCCACCTTGATAGTTAGCGCAAGTTGGAGCAGGAGCTCCGGCAGATGCCGTCGCAGTCGCATTGGTATAGGTCACCAACGAACAATCTACATCGGAATACAACTCTATGGCATTAATGCACTCATCGTTTGAAATCGGACTGGTGATTAATAATTCAAAAGCAATATCCGTTACTCCAGTACCAGGAGCTGGAGGGTATTCGGCTAGTATAGCATAAGAATCAATAACTATATAGTAAGTGCCAATTGATAATGTCAATGTAAGTGGCGTTGCCAAATCTCTTTGACCGACAGTTCCAGCTGATCCAAGGCAGTTTCCTACGGCATTAGTAGGAGGGCATACTTGGTGCACGGCAAGTGATTTCCAAGTAGTTCCATTGTTTGCAAAATCAAATGTATAATCACCAGGAATGGCAACATTAATCATATACACACCATCTGTACCTGTTCCATAAAATGTTGTTCCAGCAGTACAATTGGTGGCGTTGTATGTATTGTTGAAGGTTGGAGATGTGATTTCATGGAATCCTGTAGATGCTGTCGTACCATAGGCTAGCGTTATAGGAGTCGCACTAAAACAATCATCGCCAGGTGCTTGTGCAACGGTTAATTGGGTTAGTATTGCAAATAAAAAACCACAGAGTATTTTTCTATTCATAATTCATTTTTTTATGGTGTAAATTAGGGTAACCATAAAGCGCAAAGTCATGGATAAGATTCAAAAGTAGAATTAGGGGAAAATAGAATGTCGCAATTTAACCAAAATTATATAAATTTCATGCTTATTTAATGATAACTTAACTAAAGTTTTCAAAAAAATCCCCATATGATTGAAAATACCTTTCAGATTGAAAATCATTTGTTTATAAGATTGGAATATCTTAACCATCCCTTTGTGTCAGGTAACAAATTACGTAAGTTGAAATACAACTTAATTGAGGCAAAAGCATCTCATTATCACAGTTTGTTAACATTTGGAGGTGCGTATTCCAATCATATTGCAGCCGTTGCCTATTCAGGAAAAGAACATCTATTTAATACCATTGGTGTGATAAGAGGTGAAGAATTGGAAGGTTTGGTGGAAGGTAATCCAACCTTGTCTTTTGCTAAAGCTTGTGGCATGCAATTTAAATTTATGTCTAGAAAAGATTATCGGCAAAAGACTGAACCATGGTTTGTAGATCAATTACATGAGGAATTTGGTGATTTTTATTTGCTTCCTGAAGGCGGTACAAATGGATTGGCAATTAAGGGTTGTGAGGAAATTCTTCATACCACTGATAAACAGTACGATTACATTTGCTGTCCGGTTGGAACAGGAGGTACTATTTCGGGACTGATAAACTCAAGTCATCCACATCAAAAAATTATTGGTTTTCCTGCTTTAAAAGGTGATTTTTTGAATCAAGAAATTGCTAAATTTGCCACACGTAAAAACTGGGAACTTGTTTCAGATTACCATTTTGGAGGCTATGCAAAGGTGACCGATACACTTGTTGCCTTTATCAATCGATTTAAGCAGAAATACAATGTACCTTTAGATCCTATTTATACTGGAAAAATGCTGTTTGGTATATGTGATTTGTATGATAAAGGGTATTTTTCCAAAGGTTCTAGGATATTGGCGATTCATACAGGTGGTTTGCAGGGAATACAAGGGGTAAACATCAAATTGGAACAACAAAATAGACCTTTAATCGTTTGAAACTAGACCTGATAAAATTGACTGACTTTTGTCTAAAATGAAAATTGCATGAAGAGATCCATTGTACTGATATTTTTAGTTTTATTGACTTTTGGCTGCGGCTCAAAGAAAACCATTGTCACGAAGAAGAAAAGGTCTCAACAAAATTCCGAAGTTGTTAGGCCAAAATCCACAGAAGTGCCCACAAAACCGATTGAGGTTGTGGTGGTCAATGACAACAATTTGAGCACTACCGAAATATATATTCAAAAGTATAAGGCTATAGCTATGGAAGAAATGGGCTCTTCAAAAATTCCAGCAAGCATCACTTTAGCACAAGGCATTTTGGAATCTGGTTCTGGGAGAGGACGGCTATCTGTTGAAGCCAATAATCACTTTGGAATTAAATGTCATGGCTGGACTGGCAAGAAAATATATCATGATGATGATCGTTCTCAGGAATGTTTCAGAAAGTATGACCATGCCAATACGTCATTTAAGGATCACTCGGCTTTTTTGACTGGTCGTAGCCGATATGCGAAACTGTTCGAGTTAAAACCTGATGACTACAAAGGTTGGGCAAAAGGATTGCGAACAGCAGGTTATGCAACAGATCGAAAATACCCTCAAAAATTGATTGGTTTAATTGAGCGTTATAAATTGTATCAATATGATGATATGGTGCTTGGAGGGCATTCAGGCTCCCAAACTAAGCCGACTAATGACAGTGAAGTTATTAGTCATCGTGTTGTTAAAGGTGATACCTTGTATTCGCTTTCAAAAAGATATCACACAACTGTTGAGGAACTTAAACGGTTAAACGGATTGAAAAGCAATGATCTGTCGCTAGGTCAGATTCTCATTATAAAATAAAAGTGATATGTTGTATCAACGTAGTAGTGCGTTATTTAAAGCTGCAGAACAGGTTATTCCTGGAGGTGTCAATTCTCCGGTAAGAGCGTTCAAGGCAGTTGGTGGTGTTCCAATTTTTGCAAAATCGGCAAAAGGTGCTTATGTCTTTGACGAAGATGATAATCGCTACATCGATTACATCAATTCTTGGGGACCAATGCTTTTAGGTCATGCGTATCCACCTGTTGTGGATGCCGTAATCTCAAAAGCTAAACAGGGCACTTCCTTTGGTATGCCAACTGAGATTGAGACTCAAATTGCAGCTTTAGCTGTCGCGATGGTTCCAAATATCGATAAAATAAGGTTTGTCAATTCTGGAACTGAAGCTTGCATGAGTGCAGTACGATTGGCAAGAGGATATACAGGGAAGGAGAAAATCATAAAGTTCGCAGGATGTTATCATGGTCATAGTGATGCTTTTTTAATCCAAGCAGGAAGTGGAGCCGTGACCTTTGGAAGTCCTAACAGTCCTGGTGTCACCCAAGGAACTGCTAAGGATACTTTGTTAGCCAAATATAATGATATTGAAAATGTAGAAGCTCTTTTGGAAGCCAACAAGGGTGAAGTTGCCTGTGTCATTATTGAGCCTGTGGCTGGAAATATGGGATGTGTTCCGCCTAAGGATGATTTTCTTCAAAAATTAAGAACCTTATGTGATGCTCATGATGTTTTACTTGTTTTTGATGAAGTCATGACAGGTTTTAGATTGGCTAAGGGAGGCGCTCAAGAACTTTATGGTGTCAATGCCGATATTGTATGCTTCGGAAAAGTCATTGGAGGTGGCCTACCAGTCGGTGCTTTTGCCTCTCGAAATGAAATCATGAGCCATCTTGCTCCTCTTGGAGGTGTGTATCAGGCAGGAACATTAAGCGGAAATCCGCTAGCCATGGCAGCAGGTTTAGCAATGCTTAAAGCTATTGATGCCAATGCTGAATTGTTTAAGCGTTTGGAGGAGAAAACTGCATATCTTCATAAAGGTTGTACAGAAGTTTTGGAAAAACATAACATTGTTCATACTGTCAATAGGGTAGGCTCAATGCTATCCATCCATTTTGCTGAAGATGAGGTGACTGATTTTGATAGTGCGGCAAAAGGAAACAATCAGCGGTTCAAGACCTTTTTTCACGGCATGCTCAATCATGGTATTTATATTGCTCCAAGCGCATTTGAAACCTGGTTTATTACGGATGCTCTGACTTATGAAGATTTGGATGAAACCATTCAGGCAGTAGACAAAATAGCTATGTCCATATAAAAAAAGCCGTTCAATTCTTCTTTTGATTGAACGGCTTTTTTTATTTCAGTATATTTAAGATCACATGCCTCGCACCAATTCCAAATAGTTATGGTATTCCAGTTCAGATAAGATGCCTTCAAGCTTCTTGTCGAGTTCTTTGTTTATCTTTTCAAGACTTACCTGATTTTGTTCTAGGTTTGCGCTAATTTTCTTATAGGCTTTTCCAAAGTCTTGGTAAGCTCTGTATACAGCATCCATTTTATCTGAATCAAACTTTATAAGCTTTCTAAGTTCTTTGGTTTTTTTATTAGCCTCTTCATTAATCTCCAATGTATTTTGTGCTGAGATATTTTGAGCACTGAATAAGAGTGCAATTGCCAATAGGCAACTTGTTATCAATTTTTTCATGAGTTCGTATTTATGGTAATAACTTCTTCAGGTCTAAAATTAAGGATTTTTATTAGAAAAAAAAGCATCGATTTCAAAAATCAATGCTTTGGACTAAAAAAAGTAAAAAAAAGGCTTAATGTCTTTCCTTGCGTTTCTTTTTGTGTTTTCGTTGTTTGTGTTTGTGATGCGTCATCGAATTCCACTTTTCGTATTGCTCGGCTGTCAGTATGGCTTTCATTTTGGCTTTCATTTCAATTTGGTCATCAAGTTTTTCGTTGATCCGTTTTACGTGTTCTTCCTTTGAAATTTCCTTCTTACTATCCTTGGTTTCCTCCTTACGAGCGTCCATTTTTTGCTGCTTTTTAGTAGCTTGTTTCAAAATGAGCGCTTTCACCTCACTCTGTTGTGATTCGTTTAAGTCCAGTTCCAAAGTCATGTGTTTGGTCTTTATGGTTGCTCGCTCCTCTGGAGTGAGTTCTTTCATCATGTCTCTGTGGTTTTGTTGTCTGTGCTGTCTTCTGTCTTGCGCTGAGGTTTGTAATGTTGCAAAGGCAATAGCGATTAAAATTAATTGTTTCATGGGTTTCATACTGTTTTTGATTTGTGCTAGTATGACCTTCATAAATCCAATAAGTTTAAATGTACTGGTGACTTTAACGTTAATTAACAGTTTGAGCCTTCTTAACAAGGTCTAAGGTGGTTTGGTATAATGGACGAGACTCCATTTTGCTTTTCAGCCAAGCGTAAAAACTCATGACGAATATATCCTCTTGTTTTTCGTCAATCCATTCGAAAGCGAGTTCTACCTTCGCTTTAAATTTTTGTGTTGTGATTTTTTCAGGATGCTTGTAGTAGGTGGATGCAAGGTTTAAATAGGTGATAACACGCTCTTGGTTTATGTTGGTTAAATACTTGGAATATGAGCGCTTGAAACTGTTGAGCCTTGATTCGATTAAATCGACGTCGCCCAATTCCATGTGAAGTATAATTTCGGCAAGGTTCTTTTTTATAGTCCATTCAGTACCTGCTTTTTCAATATAGTATTTGTCGGTGTGATAAAATTTGGCAAAGATGCTTTTGGCTTTTTTTAAATCGTTTTTTTGCATGTAAAACATCACTAAGGCGAGATGGATATCAAGTAATGATTCGAGGTCAGAATGGTTCAAATGGATAGAGGGTTCCAATAGTGCAATTGCTTCTTCTTGATGATTGCTGAAGTTCAGGTTTAGGGCTTTTAGGAGATGATGTTTCAGTCTGAAAGTGTTGAAGTGCTTTTTTCGCTGTTGATTCATAAGAGTCGTCATTTGGTGTAAAAACCTTAATGAATGTTCGAATTTTTTATTCCTAAAAAGTGTATTTGCAATCATATAAACGACCCTAATATGATACACCAGCTGCTTGTCTTTTGACTTGTGGGACTTGAGGTCGTTGTAAGTTTCAATTAAAAACGGTTCAATCTTGAGGTAATCCTTTGTGGCAAAAGCTGAAAGGCTAACGATGGTCATGAGTTGGTACAATGATTTAAATGACAGTGTTTCTGAAAGGTCAATGTGATGTGACTCCAATGTATTATAGAGAATGGTCTTGAAGTCCACAACCTTTCCTTTATAGGTCATGTCACTTAAGGTTTGCCTAATTTTTGCATACACCAAATTGAGTTCTTCTTCAATAAAATGTTGTTTTTGGTTGGCTCGGAAGTCTGCCGTCAAGGCCTCAAGATTCACAGATGGATTTAAGTAAGCATATTGAATCTTTGTGTGGTAAATTTCATTAAGTATGGGAAACAACTGATGTTCAATGGCCAAATCTTCAGCTTTGTCTAAAATTTGATAAGCGATTTTTGGCTGCTTTTGAATGAGAAAAGTTCGTGATGCCAAAATGTATTTGATGACTTGCATATCGACCGAGTTTTCCTCTTCAAGATTGGTATTTGCTATAAAGTCTATGAGTGATTGGTACAAGCGTTTTCTGAGAGCATGGTAGGCATCTTTGCTTCCGGTTTTATATAGTGACTGACAAATTTGTTTGGACGTCATCTCGTTAGTAGCCAACAGTTTAAAAAGCTGAATGTTTTTGGTGTCCTTTCGTTTGTTTTTTTTGGACAAAAAGGATATAAATCGTTGCTCATCTTCAGTGGAAAATGTAGATACTATCGCATTAAGGTCTGTCATTTTATCGTCAGTTAAATTTGTAATATTTCATTAAAAATAATGAATATTTATGTATTAATATTAAATAAATCGTCAGTTTTATAGTCATTTTAAGTTTGATGCCCAACAATGAAGTCGCACTTTTGTCATGTAATCAAAACAAAGCACTTATGAGACAGTTTATCAAAACCACAATTTTTATTATTACCATGGGTAGCTTGATAGTGTTTTCAAAACCTATTCAACAGAAAATCGTCAAAACCTATAACCATTGTATCGAGCAAATGGCAAACAAAAGCATTGCAAGTGGCAATCTAAACGGATTTTGAGATGAAGCTCAAACAAGTGAATACGGCATTTTTGGTAATGACTGGTGTTTCGGTTTTGGTGTTCATATACCTTGTGTTTTTGGGTTATGACGACATCAAAACACTAAAGGATATTATCAAAGTTGTCGCTGCAATTGCATTTCCTGTCCCATTGCTGTTTTTTGTACGGTTTATAATCATCGAAAACTTTTTACCCCAAAACACAGATGCGTACAAGCTCAAAAACCAAAAACCGGCAACAGCCTTACTCGTGTTAACATTGATAGGCAGCTTGGTCATCATGAAACTTGCCGAATGGCTCACAGGACAACAATTGGATGACCATCTTATTGTTGCGCATCTCATCAACTCTACAACCATAAGTAGTTATGTGCTCAACTATATGCTCTATAACAATCTCAAAGTCAATGGTGTTTTAAGCGGTCTTTTACTGTCTTTGGCAATCCATGTGTTTTTCTAGACTTATAATTCAATTAAATAATCAAAATAAAAAGTAATATTATGAATCCAATTATGCAACCTCCAAAACCCAAATCAAATGCCAATAAGCGTGAACTGTTGTTTACGTTTCAATCCATCATTGTAACAGGCTTGTTGGCATTTACTGCAATTGCGTTTTTCTTTCAGTTTAACCTTCGGATTGAAAAAGGGATAAAGGTGATATTTGCACCTTTTTTATCTGTTGTGCCTTTATTGTTTGTGCTCTCTATTTTGCGAGACCTTCGTAAAGGATTTAAAGAAGGTAATTATTCGAAGAATGAAATCATTAGGTTTTGCCTAATCACAGTGGGAATTACATTGCTTTTTACCGGAATTACATATCTGCTCACAAAAATTGATGCCTTGGAAATCCTCTTGGCAGCAATAATGGCCATTTTAAGTGCTGTGTTTTTTATGCGAAGTAAGATCAAGGATATTCTCGGTATGAGCGTCATCACTGGTATAGCTGAAGGTATTATTGTGTACATGATCTTTTTGTTTTGATGAAAGGTTAGTCATGTGTTAACCTCAAACGTCACAGGTAGTGTTTGTTGAAAAGCATGCGCTCCTCTGAGGTTTTAAAGCGATACATTATTATGAAGCCAAGATTAACAAAATGCTTGATCGATTTTGCAGACTTCAATCTGAATAGGCCAGTTTCAGATACTGTCAGAATCATTGAAATCTGCGCAGTTGCACTTACAGGTGTAGGGAAATTCGTTTTCATGGATTATCTCGATTGGAGACTGCCTTTTGTCATAGTAGCCATACTATCTTGGGCAATTTATGTAGGCTACCGCTACAAAAAGGATCGCCAAATTTTGTCAGATTGGGGATTTAGAATAGACAACTTTAAAGCCGTGTTGAAAATGCTAATGCCTTTTGCCTTGTTTTCAATAGTGACCTGCCTTACCATTGGTTATGTACAAGGTACGTTGAATATCAGTTGGCATATCATTCCTTTACTGATCACCTATCCCATTTGGGGCACCATACAACAATTTTTGACTATTGGTCTAGTGGCAGGAAACCTGAGCGCATTAAAATCCCTAAAACTTAAAAAGTGGACTGTAATACTAATAACAGCTGTGTTGTTTGCGATGGTTCATTTTCCAAATGTATGGATATTAATAGCTACTTTTCTTTTGGCGCTATGTTATGGTTATATCTACCTCAAGGCCAAAAACCTATATGTTCTGGGCTTGTTCCATGGATGGTTGGGAGCTTTATTTTACTACACAGTTCTCAACCAAGATCCTTTTGCTGATGTCTTTCTGAAATGGTTGAATTAATCTTCAAATTTGCTAACTTTGAAACATATCAAAAACCAATAACAACAATGAAACGATTTATTATAATGATCATGGTATTGTCGCTTTTTTATACTTGTAAGAAAGATAACAAGGAAGCCGTTGAAGATGGAAATACCTCAACCTTTGAACAACCTAATATGACTAAAAATTTAGCAAAATATGTGAAATTTAAGCTCACGGCTGACATATCAGAACTCACTGCGAATGAACGTGAAATGCTTCCATACCTTATTAAGGCTGCAAATATCATGAATGATCTATTTTGGTATGAGGCTTATGGCGATCGAAGTGAACTCCTCAAATCAATTTCAGATGCTGAGACAAAACGTTTTGTAGAGATCAATTATGGTCCTTGGGACCGACTGGATGGCAACAAACCCTTTATTGAAGGTGTTGGACCAAAACCAGCAGGTGCCAATTTTTATCCTAGTGATATGACCAAAGCGGAATTCGATGCTGCCAAGTTAGAAAACAAATCCAGCCTCTATACCTTCGTTCGTCGTGATGATAATGGTGAATTATTTGTTATGCCTTACCATAAACAATTTGAAAATGAAGTTAATGAAGTGTCTCAACTGCTTTTAAAAGCTGCTGAATTGGCTGAAGACAAAGGGCTTCAAAATTATTTAAGGTTAAGGGCAGAAGCGCTGTTGAACGACAATTACCAACCAAGTGACTTGGCTTGGATGGATATGAAAACCAATACGATTGATGTTGTTATTGGTCCAATTGAAACGTATGAAGATCAACTCTTTGGTAACAAAGCCGCTCACGAAGCTTACGTATTGATAAAAGATCAGAAATGGAGTGAACGATTGGCTAAATTCAGTGCGTATTTGCCAGAGTTGCAAAAGGGTCTTCCAGTAGATGACGCATACAAAACCGAAGCGCCTGGAACTGATAGCGATCTCAATGCTTATGATGTTATCTATTACGCAGGTGACTGTAATTCTGGTAGTAAGACCATAGCGATTAACTTGCCTAACGACGAAGAGGTTCAGTTAAAGAAGGGAACACGACGTTTGCAATTGAAAAATGCCATGCGCGCAAAATTTGACAAAATATTAGTCCCAATTTCTGAAGTGCTTATTGATGAGAGTCAACGCAAACACATCACTTTTGATGCGTTTTTCTCGAATACCATGTTTCATGAAGTGGCTCATGGTTTAGGGATAAAGAATACCATTAACAATAAAGGAACTGTAAGAAGTGCGCTAAAGGAACATGCCAGTGCGCTTGAAGAAGGTAAAGCTGATATTCTCGGACTTTATATGATTCAACAATTAAATGCCAAAGGCGAACTTACCGATGATATCAAGGACAATATGGTCACCTTCATGGCAGGAATCTTCCGATCTGTGCGCTTTGGAGCGTCTTCTGCCCATGGTAAAGCCAATATGATTCGATTTAATTTCTTTAAGGACAAAGGTGCTTTTTCTAGAAATGCAGATGGAACTTATAAGGTCAACTTCGATAAAATGGAAACGGCAATGGCAGATTTATCTCGATTGATCTTGACCTTACAAGGAGATGGTGATTACGAAGGTGTTGCAAGATTGGTGTCTACCAATGGCATTATTGGACAGGAACTTCAATCGGATTTAGATCGCCTTAGTGATGCCAATATTCCTGTAGATGTCGTGTTTGAACAAGGTGCCAAGGCACTAGGGTTGTAGCTGTTTTGCTGAAGTTGAGCATAGGCTTTTTTCATTAGAGTATAAACTTCTAAAGCCGATAGTGTTGCCACAAAGGTATGTCGTGAGCGCTGAACAGATATAAGTACTGTGTGTGTTTAAGGACTCACTCGACTCAGCTTGAGGAGACAAACGTCATTTTTATTTCTTATATTGAATAAAAAACCTCAGCATGCCGTATTGGTTGTCGATTTTTTTAATAGTACTCGTCATTTATGTCATCATAAGTATCGCATTATACTATTTGCAGGATTATATGTTATTTAAACCTGAAAAGTTGCCTGCCGATTTTCAGTTTGATTATGAGCACCAAAAAACCGAGGAGCATAACCTCGAAACTCGTGATGGTGCCATTATCAACGGATTGCGTTTTTTTCCTAAAGGAAAGAGTAGAGGTGTGGTCTTATATCTGAAAGGAAATTCGAAAAGTATAAAAGGTTGGGGAAAGTTCGCTGTCGATTTTACAAGACATGGTTACAATGTGGTCATGGTAGATTATCGCGGTTTTGGTAAAAGCACAGGAAGACGTTCGCAGAAGGCCATCAAACGGGATCTGCAACTTGTTTATAATAAACTCAAGGAGAAAACCTCAGAAGATCGTATCATTCTCTACGGAAGGTCCTTGGGTTCTGGATTTGCAGCCAAATTGGCCTCAATGAACCATCCTAAAATGCTCATACTCGATGCACCGTATTATAGCTTGACCAAAGTGACAGCACGTTATGCGCCATTTATGCCTTTGTCCTTATTACTAAAATACCCTTTGCCAACTTACAAATGGTTAAAATATGTACAATGTCCTATTCATATCATTCATGGTACACATGACAAATTGATTCCATTTAAAACAAGTGTGAAACTTTCAAAAGTCAACCCAAAACGTACTAAATTACATACCGTTATTGGTGGTGGCCACAAAAACCTAAATAATTTTGAATCCTATCATCTCATGTTGGATGAAATTTTAAACAGTACACCTAAGACTATCGATTTAGAAACCACAAGTATCCATGTCATCCACACCTCAAAACCGATTAAAAAACAGGGTTAAGAAAGTATTTAAAGTACTTTTTTTTCTATATGCTATGATAACTGCTGCGCTTTATTTTTTACAGGAAAAGATATTGTTTCTTCCTACGGAACTGCCTCAGGATTATGAATATACTTTTGAGTATCCCTTTGAGGAATTGTTTCTCAAACCCGAGGAAAATGTACATATCAACGCACTTCACTTCAAGGCTGACAACCCAAAAGGTGTTATTCTGTATTTTCACGGAAACGCAGGTGATTTGAGTCGTTGGGGAAATATAGCTCAACACTTTGTGTATTTGGGTTATGATCTGTTCATTATGGATTATCGTGGCTACGGAAAAAGTTCAGGGCCACTTAACGAACAATCATTTTATGATGATGCCCAATTTTGCTATAATTATTTGTTACAGGAGTATTCTGAAGATGAAATTACTTTGTATGGACGTTCCTTAGGAACTGGGATGGCTACTTTTTTGGCATCAGGTCATCAGCCAAAACAATTGATATTAGAAACACCCTATCACAGTATCTTGGATGTGGCTAAGAACCGCTTTCCATTATTACCAGTGTCCTTACTTCTGAAGTATACTTTCCCAACTTACGAATACATTCCAAAGGTTAATTGTCCGATTACCATTTTCCACGGAACTGACGATGCAGTGGTACCTTACAGCTCTGCTCAAAAACTGAAAGCCCTTGCGCCTTCCGAAACAACTTTCATCACAATTGATGAAGGCGGTCATAACAATCTGATTGAATTTGAAACCTATCGAAGTGCCATAAAGAAATTGCTTCAATAATCCTTTTGCTTCTACACTCGACTAAATAAAGAGAGTTTGACCTGATGCTATAGCTTAATGGTCTTCATATCGAACTCACGCAATACCATGGTTTACTCATTCTAAAACGACTTTCACTCAATTGCTATTTGTTCATTGAGACCTTCATTATACTTTTAATCAAATCAAAAAAACGAAAGATTATGAGAACAAAAACAAGACAAAGGTTTGGAATAACAGTTGTGGTAACTATTGCTGTAGTGATGGCATTAGCATTCAACAAAACATCAAGGTCGGAGCCTATAGCAAAACTGGAAAGGGAAAAAGGCTGTGTGTTTATGACCACCTTTGGAGAACAATCCTCAGAGGGCTATTCCCAATTTAAGATTAGAGCAAATATTCAGCCTGTCATCGACGATGGACTAACTTGGTTGGCAAAGGCACAATTAGATAATGGAGGCTATGGAGCAGGAAGTCATAGTAGACAAGGTGTAATGAATCCACATGCGGTAAACGCAGATCCTGCAACAACCTCTATGGTAGCTATGGCAATTTTACGAAGTGGAAGTACCCTTAAAACGGGACCGTATAAAACCCAATTAAACAAAGCTTTGGAATTCCTTTTAAATCAGGTTGAAAGTGTATCCAAAGATGATACTTTTATTACTTCTGAGAAGGGAACGCAAATACAGTCCAAATTGGGTCAAAACATTGATGCTGTGCTAACCGCACAGTTTTTCTCTAATATGCTGAGGGAATCATTGGATGAGCAAACAAAAAGACGAATTTCGAAATGTTTGGACATTTGCGTTGATAAAATCCAAAAAGCTACAGGAAGCGATGGAAGAGTTGCTGGAGCTGGTTGGGCTGGTGTTTTGCAATCAGGTTTGGCTACCAGTGCGTTGGAGTCTGCTCAATCTGTCGGAGCAACATTGGACGAAGTGGTGGTGACAAGTCAAAAGAATTATTTAAAGGGAAATTACGATGAAAAATCAGCTTCAGTGAAAACTACAGATGGAGCAGGTATCATTTTATATTCGGTGAGTAACTCAGCCAGAGGTTCTGCTAAGGATGCAAGGAAAGCAAGGGAATTAATCAACAAAGCAAAAAAAGAAGGAAAGTTGAAGGAGAATGACAAGGTCAATGTCAAAAACTTGCAACAAATTGGTGTCACTGAAGCCGAAGCTATTGCGTATACCTCATCTTATAATGTGTATAATGCGTCAAAAGAAAAAGCACAACAGAATGAAGTGATGACTGGATTTGGGAATAATGGAGGTGAGGAGTTTTTAAGCTTTTTACAGACGGGAGAATCTATGGTCGTGAACGATGATGACGATTGGAAAACGTGGTATGACGACGTTTCTGGACGTTTAATGAAAATTCAGAATGCAGATGGTAGCTGGAATGGACACCATTGCATTACGAGTCCAGTGTTTTGCACGGCTACGAGCTTATTGATTCTTTCCATTGAGAATGACATTGAAAAACTAAAGGCCACAGGTGAAGATTGATAAAATGCAAGGCTAAGAAAAAAGCTTCAGAATATTCTGAAGCTTTTTTTGTATGCGATCAAACATTGAATGAACTATCCATTAGGATTTAAAATGGCATCAATTCGCTCTAGTGCATCTGCAATATGAATTCTACTCAATTGGTCTGCGCCTCTCGCTGAACGTAATGAGCGCTGTAAGGACTTTAGCTCTGCTCTTACTACAGCTCTAATATCTGACTGACTTGTATTGACTGCTGTTCGCTTTAAGTACGGACTAGGTGTGCGTCCGCTTTGGTTTTCGGCAGTCATTAAATAAGCCAATCTATCAATGTGGGCACGTTGTAAATTTCTTCTGTACGTACTGATTTTTTGTCCAGTACGCAATTCATCCCATATGCCTTTTCGAAGGTCGTTCATCATATCAGTAAGCGCATAAGCACTACTGTCGTTCGTGTGCGCTTCGATTAATCTCTGCATTTTACCTAAGCTCAACACATTATTTAAGGTTCTTACTTGAATAGCTCTTATACGTTCAACCGAACCTGAATATTCAATTCTGCCAAAAATTTCAGTGTCAATTAACCATTCTGGTGTTGTAAACAAATTGTCTTGTAAAAATTGCATGGCTCGTTTTTGATGGTCTTTTGTAACAGGTGTGTACACTGCACCTGGTTGGTCTGCAGCTTTATAGTGTTCATAAACACCACCAATGTTATTAGAAACATGTCCCATATAACGGTTAAATTGTGACACAACATGACCATACATTTCCTGCAAGTCGTCATAATCTTCACCAGTTTCAGTAGTCCATTCGATAAGGTTGGGAACAATTCGTTTCAAGTTCTTAATACCATAATCACTAGCTAGCATAGCATCGTCACCCAAATCTTCAGTTTGAGAACTTGGGTCGTGAACATCACCTACTTGCTGGTGACCAAAACGATACATAGGATCACCTGCATGTTGCATGATCCATTGATTGAGAATTGGCTTTTCTTCTTCAGCAGTTTTTCCTAAAATAGGTTTGTAGCCCCAAGCAATCGCATATTTATCATAGACTCCAATGTTTGGCATTAAGGCCACACCTTCATCACCTGGTTGTGCCACATAGTTAAAGCGTGCATAGTCCATGATTGATGGTGCAGTCCCATATTTTTGTGTAAAAGCAGCATCACGTAATTTTTCTACTGGGTATGCAACACTGCTTCCCATATTATGAGGTAAACCTAAAGTGTGCCCAACTTCATGAGCTGACACAAACCGGATTAATCGTCCCATGACTTCATCCTTGAATTGCGGACTTTGGGCATCTGGATTTATAGCGGCAGTTTGGACAAAAAACCAGCCACGTAATAGAGACATTACATTGTGATACCAATTGATGTCGCTTTCTAAAATCTCACCTGTTCGCGGGTCACTTACATGAGGTCCATTTGCATTGGGAATAGGAGATGCTAAGTAGCGTACTACAGAATAACGCACATCCTCTGGAGTCCATTCTGGGTCTTCCTCAGCACTTGGAGGATCTTTGGCGATAATGGCATCTTTAAAACCTGCAGCCTCAAAAGCCACTTGCCAGTCTTCTATACCTTGTTTGATATATTTACGCCATTTTTCAGGAGTTGCTCTATCGATATAATAAACGATTTGTTTTTTTGGTACTACCAATTCACCTCTATTGAACTTTGCAATGTCTTCGTCTTTGACTTCCAATCTCCAACGGTCCAAAAAGGTTAGTGATTTACTTTTTTGATCTTCAAGACCATAGTCCGTTTGACTACTGGTAAACCATCCAACACGTTCGTCAAAATAACGACGTTTCATTGGGTTGTCAGGAAGTAAAATCATTGAATTGTTTATCTCGATGGAAATACTTCCAGTGCTAAAGTTTGAAGGCGGAGATCCAGCTGCATAAGTTTTTACATGTCTCGCTTCAATATTTCTAGGGTAACTTTTAATGGTTTCCACGAAAGATTTATCGCTTTCCAAACGTGTCACCTTGAAAGGTTTCCTTCTAAATTGAGGTAAGCCTAAAGATTTTACGTCCTTTGTAAAGAGTGGTGTTGCGTCAATTACTGTGCTTGTCGAGTCTTTACTGAAGGCTTTTATAGGAAAGGTAAAAAGTACAGGTTCAAAATTAGAATTGACAACGGCTTCGTTTACAGGAAGTGAATCTGAAGCGACCACATTGTATGACACAACACGCAGTACAACTTTATTGCCTTTTTTCTGCCAGCGTAATACTTGTTCGTTTTGTTTTCCGCCTCCAAAGCCCAATCCATTTGCGGTCTTTGATATTCTGGTGACCATTAACATTTCCCGTTCAAAAAGAGAATCTGGAATTTCGTAATAATAGGTATCATCCAACGTATGAACTGTGAAGAGTCCTGTATCACTTTTGGCATCTTTAGTGATTACCTTATGATAGGGTTTAGGGTCATTTTTGCCAGGTTTTTTTCCTGGTGGCTTTGCTGTGGTTTCAGCGGTTTTGGATTTGCTTGCTTTCTTTGAAGTTGAGCATGAAGCTACTGCAAAGCACATAAAAACCGCTAAAAGCAGTTTGGTGTAAAATTGTTTCAATGTGGTCGATTTTTAAAAATTAGATGTCGAAAATAGTGATTATCGTAGTCTAACAAAAGGAATGACAGTGTTTTAATACTATTTTAACTTACCCTTTTTGGGTGTGGCACACAATTTTAAAAGCAAAGAGCCGCTAATTTTTGCGGCTCTAAGATTTGATATGAATTGGTTTCTTATTCTAAGCTATTAATGTAGTCGATTAATAGATCAACACCTTCATCATGAAGGATTGTTGTTCCAATTAGTGGCATCCCATATTCTGGAATTGTATTTTGTATTCTTGTCAAAATACTACTGCTACTTTGAGATATGAAGGATTCTTCAAAAGGAGTTTCATAAGCCAATCTTAAATTTGATTGTTCTTGGCAGTGACCACCATCGGTATGACAGTGTGCGCAGTTGATGTCCATATAGGCTCTAGCTCTCCTTTCCAAATCTAGACTTGTATCTTCCCAATTAGGTAAAACACTTACTGTCATTGGATCTGCCAAGCCTTGAAGCATATTGTTGTCAATTAATGCTTGTAATTGATTAGAACCGTTATATTCAAAGTTTAATGTTCTTAATTTTGGTCCGATTGGTGTCGCGACGTTAGAATTGTTGTGACAAGTAAAACAATCCGTTTCAGAAGGGACTTCATAATCTACGTTTTGTGTCATTCCGTCTGCGTTAACCCAAGTCACAGGAACAATGGCACCTTCAGTGTCTAAAACAGCATCGGTTTGAGCGTCATTCCAGATATAGGTTTTGTATTCCCATGAACCATCCAATTTAATCAGAAGTCTGGTTTCAATAATGTTTTTTCCTTGGGATAAGTCAGTTTCATCATTGTTATAATAAAAGGTTTTAACGATCACTGTATTGTTTGGAAAAATCGGAAGTCCGTCACCATTAAAATCCATTTGTTCTCCACTAGGTAGCGCTATTAAGCGTTGTTTAATAGCGTAGTCTGTAAACAGTTTTGTACTTAAACTATACTCAAAAGCATAAGGTGAAGGTTCTAGGTCAGCCATATTGCCTTGATAAATATTCAATTCTGAAAGTAAAGGTCTAAATTCAGGGACGATTGGTGTCGCCATTGTAGTAAAGCTTAACGCATCACTAGGATTACTAGTATTATTGACGTCACATATTGTAGTCACGTACAAATCATAAGCTGTATTTGGGAGTAAGCCAGTTAAGGTATAATTAAGAGTGCTCACCGTAGTAACAACTCCAGATCCAAGTGTAAAACCAGAAATACCATACTCAATCTCATATGATCCTACAGAAAAGCTATCTTCCCAAGCAATGGCGACTGAAGTATCGGTTAAATCAGATATTGTTAAATTTTGAATTGGATTACATGGTGCTTCCAGAGTAGTAAAACTAAAAACCTCAGAGAGCATACTAACATTATTTACTGAACAAATAGCCTGAACATAAACATCGTACGTAGTCATTGCATTAAGCTCGCTAATTGCTACTGAAGTTTCATTGCTAGAAATTTGAACTCCAGTACCTTGTTCAAAGCCAGAAGTTCCATACTCAACAATATAGGAGCCAATTGTACTGGCATCATCCCATAAAATCATTACAGAGTTGTCAGTAAGGTCGCTCATGTTCACATTCGAAACTGTATTGCAAGTTTCAATCATGTCATCATCATTACTACACGTCCAAAGTGTTAATACACAAAAAAATAGGAAATAGGCTTTTTTCAACATTTGGGTCTTGATTTTCTTGTTAATAGCGAGGCTAATGTAGTAAAAATCTTTTTTATGGATTGATTTAATCGATGTGAAGATTGCTTTCTTATTTGAAACACAAAAAATTGTAAAAGAGAAATACTTTTAAAGTCACCAAATTACATTCAGTTTTTAATCTTTCTTCGCTTTAACAAACAAGTAGGCATACCTTTATTGCAATTTATTTGGATGAAAATGTACAATGTGGGCAGTGCGAACTCTGTCCATTAGGTCGTATGTTTTTTGTTGCCGTAGTTCATTTGATCATAACAAGGTAATGGTCTAAGATGCTGGATGTGGCACGTTGATTAGTTATTGAGCATTATCAATTGACTTTACAAATAATGACCAATGTTGCCTCTTTTCCTACTCGTATGGAACCGTAGTCCTCACCGATGTTGTAATCGAGACGTTTAATTTCCAAATTACCAGTAAACGTGTTGTTTTTAAAGGTAAATGGAATTTCTACAGTTTTAGTCACACCATGCATTGTTAATTCGCCCTTGGTGATGTAGCCATCTGTTGTTTTGCTGACAGAAGATGATACAAAACAAATGTTTGGATATTTTTCAACATCAAAAAAATCAGGTTCTCTTAAGTGAGCATCCCTTTTTTTGTTTTTCGTATTTACAGTCGCAGCATCAATGCAGATATCAAAGCTAGACGTTGAAAGCGCATCGGCATTAAAATTAAAGTCACCTTTCATGCCAGTAAATGTGCCTTTGACTTTAAAAAGTCCACCACCTGTAATGTGAAAGTTAACTTTAGAAGCTTGAGCGTCTATAGTTTGAGCTTGTGCAGGTGTAAATACAATAAGGACAAGAAATAGTGAAACTAATAAATATTTCATGTTACAGGAATTGAGTTCATATATCGTAGAACGATAAAGGTAATCACTTTATTACAAAATTCATGGTTTTTTCTATTCCATCTTTTATAAACCTACTGAAGTATAAAAAAAGGATTGCACATCACAATCCTTTTTTTATCTATAGCTATAGAACTTATCTCAGTTATTCCGTTTTTATAGAACCGCAACAAACAAGCCGTCATCGGTTTTTTCAACTTTGGCGACTTTATTCCTGGTTAAGTCCTTAATGGCTTTGTCCCATTTTTTGTTACTCAATCCTGATTGCCCTTTTAAATCATTCAAATCCATTTTTTCAGATTTGCGCAAAATCTCTAAAACGGCTTTGGCATCATCACTAATGGCAACCTGTTTCTTTTCTGGTCGCATTTGAGGAAAGAACAATACTTCCTGAATACTTTGATTGTTGGTCAAGAACATAATGAGTCTGTCCATACCAATTCCCATCCCAGAAGTTGGAGGCATGCCATATTCCAAAGCTCTCAAGAAGTCATGATCAATAAACTCGGTAGCTTCATCATCACCTTTAGCGGCTAATTTTAATTGATGTTCAAAACGTTCACGCTGATCAATTGGGTCATTCAACTCAGAATAGGCGTTGGCGATTTCTTTTCCACATACCATCAACTCGAAACGCTCAGTCAATTCAGGATTGTCACGATGTTCTTTGCATAGCGGACTCATTTCCTTCGGATAGTCAGTAATAAAGGTTGGCTGTATATAATTGCCTTCACATTTTTCGCCAAAAATTTCATCAATCAACTTTCCTTTACCCATTGTGTCATCTACTTCAATACCCATGTCTTTAGCAGCCTGACGAATTTCTGCTTCGGTTTTTCCTGTAATATCAAAACCCGTAAACTGTTTAATCGCATCTGTCATGGTTACACGAGCATAAGGCGCTTTAAAATCAATGTCATGTTGGCCAAATGTCACTTTGGTTGTTCCGTTAACAGCTGTAGCACAATGCTCTAACAAGCGCTCACAAAAATCCATCATCCAATTGTAATCCTTATAGGCCACGTAGATTTCCATAGCAGTGAATTCCGGATTGTGTGTGCGATCCATACCTTCATTCCTGAAGTTTTTTGAAAACTCATAGACACCATCAAAGCCGCCAACAATCAGTCGTTTTAGGTACAACTCATTAGCGATTCGCATATACAAAGGAATGTCCAACGTATTGTGATGTGTTACAAAAGGACGCGCTGCTGCACCTCCTGGAATAGGTTGTAAAATTGGTGTTTCAACTTCGAAATAGCCAGAGTTGTTGAAAAATTCGCGCATGGCATTGAAAAGCTTAGTTCTCTTGATGAAGACTTGCTTTACATGTGGATTGACCACCAAGTCGGCATAACGTTGTCTGTAACGTTGTTCGGCATCGGTAAACGCATCATGGACTTTGCCTTCACTATCAACACGTGGCTGAGGCAAAGGTTTCAATGCTTTACTGAGTAAGGAAAAGTCTTTCACCATTATGGTTTTTTCACCCACTTTGGTAGTAAACAGTTCTCCTTCAATACCAATGAAATCACCAATATCTAGAAGCTTTTTGTAAACATCATTGTATTTGCTTTTATCATCACCAGAACAGATTTCGTCTCGATTGAAATACACTTGTATTCGTCCTGTACTATCCTGTAGCTCAGCAAAGCTTGCGCTTCCTTGGATGCGACGAGACATCAAGCGACCAGCAACAATGACCTTTTTCCCTTCCTCGAACATATCCTTAACCTGTTTGGAAGTATGGTTAACAGGAAATAAATCTGCTGGGTAAGGGTTGATACCAAGGTCTCTTAATTTTACGAGCTTTTCGCGTCTTACTAGTTCTTGTTCTGAAAGTTGCATGTCAAGTTTAATTTGAGCAGCAAAATTACGCTATTTTCAAAACATAATGTGTACAATTTATCAAGAATAGTTGTTTGTAAAATTAAACAATGCCAATGATTCCAGTCAAAATTTATGGACTGCAAAACATTGGCATTGATAAGACGTGAAGTTTCTGTTATTTAGCAGCAACAATGTTGCCCTTTATCTTTAGGACTTTGTTACCACCTTCAGAATTTGACATTACCGTTACTGTTTTTGTAAACGTGCCCAGCTTTTTGGTGTTGTACTTAATTTCCAATTCACCAGAAGCTCCAGGAAGTATAGGAGCCTTTGAATAGCTAGGAACAGTACAGCCGCAACTCGTTTTTACATTGGTAATTAGCAACGGTGCATCACCACTATTGGTGAAAGTGAAAATACGTGTGCCATCAGAGTTTTGTTCAATGGTGCCATAGTCTATGACTTCAGTTTTGAACGAAATGATAGCCACTTTGTTGTCAAAAGTAGCCAACTCGTTTTTGGTCATTTCGATTGGAGCAGCATTAAAAAGACTTAATGCAAAAATCAAAAGGATTGCAATGTTTAATGTTCGTTTCATAATTGATACATTTTAAAATTAATATTGAAACAAACATCTCGATTATTGATGGTAAATGTTTAGGATTAGAGGTTGAAATCGGTACTAGTACTTAGGTTGATTTTTGTAACTATTTAGAGTACAGTGATTTAAGTTCGTCTCTTGAATTGACATTCAATTTGCGATACACATTATTTACATGGGTTTTTACAGTGCTTACACTTACAAACAGCGTTTCGGCAATAGCCTTATTGGAATTGTCGGCTAGTAAAAGATCCAGGACATTTTGTTCTTGTTTGGTTAACAGTTCCTTTGCTGAAGTATGTTGTTTCGTTTTATGTCGTCTTGCAGATACAAACAACCAAATGTTCAGTAACAAAGACAATATCAAAGTCAAAATTAAGAACAAGGTCCAGTTAAAGTCAGAATGTTCCTTAGGTGGATTGGCAATTAACTGATCAGAGGTTAGCTCAGCTTCGTATTGTTTGGTATAAGTGGCATTTGGATAGTTAATACGTAAACGCTCCAATAGATTGTTGTAATAGGTGTTGGTTCGTAAATCCTCGAGATAATAATCATGAAACTGATGACTTCGGTTTGATAAAAACTCGTAAATGTATAATTCTGCTAAAGGTTCATTTAGTGTTTCACCAAAAGATTGAAGTGTTTTAAACCATTTTTTGTTGTTAAGTTCCCTACTGGCTTTGCTCCTAAATTCAGAATAAGAATACTTCATCTCCTCTTTCAAGGAATCAATTTTTATAAAGGCAGCTGTCTTTGGGTTGTTGGAAATGATATCGCAAAACATCTGTGCGTCAAAGGATAATGGAAAGGCAATGGTGTCGGTGTTTTTAGCGATGAATAAAATGTCCTTGCTGTCTTCACAATGACCGTCAAAGTGATTTCCACTTTGATTAAAAGAAGCACAATTGTCAACATGAAGCTTATAGATTTTCTGTTCACCATTTAATTGGTCTCCTTTTATTTCAAAAAAACCACTTTTGTCAGTAGAGACTTTTGATATGATTTGCTCGTCAATAATTCCATCAATCGTACGATAATCATCAATCACAGAAAGATAAACTTCGCCTTGCCATCGTTCGATGTCAATATAACCGTTAAAATAATATTGAGCACTCGCAACGTTTCCGAAGCAAAGAAAAACGATAATGTATTTCAAATATCCCACAGTACTAAACTAGTATTTTTTTAATAAATAGGGTAGAAGCTATATGTGATTTTTGGGCTTGTAACATTTCATGCCGATTTACGTCCTATTGGTACATCAATCGATAGCCTGTATACATAGGTTTTCAGGTTAGCAAAATACTACTTATGAGTTTTTGGAGAGTCATTCTCGCTATTATTTTTCCTCCTTTGTCGGTTATAGGTAAAGGCTGTGGTTCGATAGTTATCGTCTTTTTGCTATGGATTTGTGGATGGGTTCCTGGAGTCATTGCTGCTTTGGTAATTCTTAATAATCCTGACAGATAAATCCGTATCTTTGATTTTCAAAATAAATCACATTACACTATGAAACGTTTTTTTACACTTGTAGCATGTGCTCTCACAATGCTTTTAACCAGCTGTCAATTTTCTGAGAATATCTACATCAATGAAGATGGAAGTGGGTCGATGAACTTTTCAATGGATGCTTCTGAAATGATGGAGATGGTGAGTCAAATGGGTGATTCTGAAGCCTCTAAAGGCATGGAAAAGGCAATGGACTCAACAATTGTTTTTAAGGAATTCTTAGAAGAATACAAGGATAGCATTGCGACTTTGACTCCTGAAGAACAGCAAAAGATAAAATCTCTTGAAAATTTTACCATGCATATGAAAATGGACCCTGAAGCAAAATCCATGCTATTCGATTTGTCTACAGAATTTAAAAATGCCAATGAGTTGAAGGATATGTTTAAAACGATGAACAACTTTAGTAATCTACAAGGAAAAGGCGGCTCTCCAACAAATTCAGCTTCAAGTCCGTTTGCCTCAATGGCTGACGATGGTTCGACCGAAGTGAGTTACGCTTTCGACGGAACAACCTTTAAACGATCAGCTCAGGTTGTTGACAAAGAAGCACACCAGACAGCTGTTGATAGTTTGGGTCAGGCAGAAATGATGTTTGGCGCTTCAAAATATAAGATTAATTATCACTTCCCTAGGGCTGTAAAATCCTTTTCAAAAGAAGGAGCAATGTACAGCGAAGATCGAAAAACAGTAACTTTTGAAGTCGGATTTTTGGATGTGCTTAAAAATCCAGAACTTCTTGACTTTGAAGTTGTTCTTGAAGATAAATAGTATTGAATAAACGAATACAGTTAGAGGATTTAGGCCTCAAGGATTATAAAGCCACTTGGGATTACCAAGAGGCTTTATTTAAATCTATTGTGGATGCCAAAATAAAGAATAGACGGGAAGGCCTAGAACGCCCTACCACGAATTACTTTTTGCTGGTCGAGCATCCGCATGTCTATACTTTGGGTAAAAGTGGAGACATGTCTAATTTATTGGTCGACCAAGTACAGCTTGCTGAAAAAGGAGCGACTTTCTATAAGGTGAATCGTGGAGGAGATATTACCTATCATGGACCAGGTCAAATTGTTGGGTATCCTATTTTGGATTTGGATAATTTTTTTACCGACATCCATAAATATTTGAGGTTTTTAGAGGAAATGATCATACTTACATTGGCAGAATATGGTTTAAAAGCAGAGCGAAGTCCAGGGGAAACAGGTGTTTGGTTAGATGTAGGAACGCCTTTTGCTCGAAAAATTTGTGCTATGGGAGTTCGTGCAAGCCGCTGGGTGACCATGCACGGTTTTGCATTGAATGTCAATGCAGATTTAGGTTATTTCGATTTGATGATTCCTTGTGGAATACGAGGAAAGGCCGTAACCTCACTAAATGTCGAATTGGGAATGGACAAGGTTAGTGAAGTCGAAGTAAAAGAAAAGCTTTTAAAACACTTCACAGCGCTTTTCGAGGCAGAGTTTATTAGGGTGAATGGTTAATCATTGATTTGTCAATCAGCCTTCCTCGTTGAAAAATACTTTGTAAAAATGCATTTTCTTCTCTTCGTCATACCCACGCTCTAAGTATTCGGCAGAAGCGTCAGGTGCATCGATATCAAGTTTTATTTGAATGTTGGTGTCGAGCTTGATTTCGGTCTTTATTTTTTGTTTCTGTTTTTTTAGCACAATTTCAGAAACATCAAATTGGTTTCTGATTACAATGTTGTGATCGCTTTCGTATGTTTTTTTAAAGTCTTCAAAAAGCTCAAGGGCATCCTCTTTTTCAAAGACATCCGTTTTAAAGGTTTCGATATTGGCAACTTCATGTTCCTTGAAAAAATCTACAGTTTTGGCCAAAAAGTTACTTTGCTCTTGTCCGCCAAATTGTGGTTGCATCACTTCTTTTGAAAATTCACGGCACATTTCAATGTAGTTTTTGGTGTGCTCGTTGGAGTCGTCAGGATATTTAACGTTGAGAAAATTCTTGATCCAATACTGTGCGTCATAATTATTATGGTCCACGCTGAGTACAATTTTTCCTTCTGTATCAGCTGCATTCAAAATAAGCGCGCCTTTATCTACCTTTTTTGTGGAAATGCCCTGTTGCGCAATGATGTCGTAGCTGCCATTTTCCAAATATGTTTGAAAAAAATGTGATTTATTCTCAATTTTAAAAATTCCTATGGCATCGGTTTGATAGTCTTCGTACTGAATGTCATGAAATAGGCAAATCAATACATCTCCAGTTTTTATTTGAGCAGAATTGGATTGTTCAAACAAATGCATCACGATGTGTTTTGAAATCTCAACAAAGTCACTATCATCCTTCAGTAGCTGAGAACTGTAACTGTTAATTTCATTGAGTTCTATATTGGCATGGTGATGAAATCGAAAAGTCTCAGACAAACTGGTAAAAGGTCGTAATAAATATGGAAGGATTAAATCATAGCTGAGTTCTTCGAAGTCTATAGTTGCCTCTGAGAACGCATTTCTTGTAGCGTTGAATTTATTGCCGACTTTATGAAGTATGCACTTTGAAATTGATGCTTTTGAACGTTTTATCATCGTATTGAATTTGGTGGCAATATTACTAATAGTACGTCAAAAAAACAGAAAAACGCCAAAGAAAACTTTGGCGTTTTAGTAAAGATTGAGGCATCGATTTGGTTGCCTTAATTTTGTTTACAGAATGAGATCATTAAAATGACCATTTTGGACTTTTCCTTAATGCTATTGTTGTTTCGGCGAATTGTTTAGGCGTTTGCATTCAGAAAAGCATTTGATGTTTTGCCATTGTAGATACAACAAATTGATTCATAGGCTCTTTAAAGGTAAATAATCCTTTTCAATTAGCAAAGTGCGATGTGCAATTGGTAGCGATTTGTGTATGTATGGTCAATTGATTTTTTGGTTTTAACGGATTTCGTAAACTATGATCGCATCGCTATCCCCTTTGGTAATAACTTCTAAAGCATTGTCTTTATCAATGTTTCCTAATTCTAGTGGTGCGTTTGCGTACACTGGGAAATTAGGAATGGATTTAGCTTGACTATCGAACAAATACCCTTTTTTAGATTGTAAATCGGTTACGGTAACATAAATTTTATCATTGATATAAAAGATTTTTGGTGCTGTATACTCACCAAAATCCAGATCTATTGTTTTAGATTTTATCGTCAGCTTGTTGTCGTTTAAAACCACTAGTGTCTTGCTTGTTGCGTCAATCTTGTGTTCGCTGTTGGCGTTGAGGTTTTTATGGTTGACATTTCCAGCTTGATCAATTTCCAGAAGTTCTCCGTTAGTGCTTGAGGTTGTGAACCTGTTTTTGTAAAGGTAAATGTCGTTATCCGAAAAGCTCAGCTTTTCTTTAACGGCGACTCTGGTTTTGCCAACACGGTCGAGGATTTCCATTTTGTTTCCGTGGGTAAATGCGATGTAGTCCTTTCGTCCAATCCTGAAGTGTCTCGGTTGCGAGGAAATGTTGTCCTTGGCATTTTTATAGGTGAAACCAGTAACAGTCTTTCCGTGTTTGTCATAAATCAAAACACTTTTGCCTTGTGTAATCATCAAGCGATAATTTTTCCTTTTGTCGTAATCAAATACTGAAACAGGTTGTGTAATGTCATCATTATATGTTAAAGGAAATGGTTTAACGTCGTTCCCATTACGGTCAAGAACATAAAGCTGTTTAGCGGTGTTGAACACAAGTTGTAAGCGACCGTTTTTGTAGGTGTCTATTTGGGAGATGCTGCCTAGGATTTTGCCGTCCAATGACTTTTTCCAGAATACTTTTCCTGTGTTTGAAATTAAATATAGGTTGTTGTTGATGTCTTGAACCGCAATATCTTTGTGACCGTTCGTATGATTCTTGAGTAATTGAGGTGTTGAAATGATATCTGCGTCAAGAGCGATATTAAGTTCCTCGGAAATCATATTGTAGCCACTGGCTTTTTTGTTGCTCTTTAAAGCAGCATTGACATGAGCAAAATCTGAGTCTTGGATGAATTGGATCGCTGAGGTTCTGAAATTGGATAAATCTAAATTTATATCGTCAGTAAAATTGAGGTTTAAGAGCTGGTTTAATTTAGGTGCATTTCTGAAAATAAGAAGCGAAGCTTCATCGCTCAAGCTCAACATCAAATTGATGTAGCCATCTGTTTTGGCCAAGTTTGAATGACTTTGATAACTTGAAATTATATTTTGAAGTAACGGTATGTCATCTGAGAGAACCAGAAAGCCTTCAATAACGATGGCGTGGTTTAGGTGTCTTTCACTAAGTAACGGTGAGAAATCTTTCAGGACATCCGATTCGTCATCTACTTGATAAATAGTGACATCTCTGTAGCTGTCAATTTCCGATAAAATATCGTCAAAAGTTTCAAAGGTGGTTGAAGGGTCGATGGATCTCAAAAACACGGCTTTGTTTTCTTTAAGTAATGCCTCGCCAATTTCAATGATATTTTGAAGTCGATTGTTATCCGAAATGCTATCTTGGAACTGATGGGCTACCATGTTTTGTTGAAATGATGTGTAGTCATCAAAGGTGAAACTTTTGAAAAAATCGGTATCAGCAGGCAATATTGTGGCGATTCTGTTTTCTTGAGGAACCGTGTTTTTAAATATATTGATTAAGCTTTTGGTTGAATCTGTTGCCTTTGTAATGCCATTAATTAGAATGGCATTTTGGGAAATGTCACTGTCAATCATCGTGTATGAAGACAGTTTTTGTTGGTTTAAGATCGAATCTTCAAAAATCTTAGGTTTTGCCAGTTTGTGATTGTGATTTAGCAGAACAGATACAAGTTTGTCGCTGTTGGATGTATTGAAGATATTCTCTAATTCATGGTTTGTACTCAATTGCTTGTCTATGGCTGCTTCGGTAAGCTCAATTTTATTTGAGATAAATAGGGTGCTGTCGACCAAAGTGCTGAAAAATGCCTTGTCCTTATATAATAACCGTCGCATTCCTGTCCTGTTAAATGAGGAGTCTATTGTGATTTCAGGTATTGAATCTAATGTTAGTTGATTGCCAAATGAAGGCACTATGTACGAAACGTTGACTTGGTTTTCTGGGTTTTCAGAAATAGCGATCAAATTATCATCCTCTTGGAGAAGATGTGTTGGGAGTGCTAGCTCATTGAAGCTTTTAATTTGAGGATAGGTCTCTAGAGCTTTAATTAATGCATTGTTTTTAAGGCTGCTCTCAAGACCTTCGGAAGAATTGATCTTTATGAGTATGTCTGTGTTGCTCGGCACAAGTGAAAGCGGGCTTGATAGTCTTGACTCAGGATTTTCGCATTGGTAAAACAAAAAGAAGAAAGTAAAGACAACAAAACAGATGTTTTTCATGAAAATAATGTTTTTACAAATATAAAAACTTAGAGTTCTAATTTGAGCTGGTCAGGAAGTAATCTGAAGGATTTTCTATGGTAAGGTGTGATGCCGTATTTTTTTATGGCTTCACGATGTTCTTTGGTTGGATAGCCTTTGTTTTGTTTCCAATTGTACATTGGGTATTCGTGATGGATGTGTTCCATGTAAAAATCCCTTTGTGTTTTGGCCAATACCGAAGCGGCTGCTATAGAAAGGTATTTACTGTCTCCTTTTATTATGGTTTCATATGGAATATCATTATATGGTTTGAATCTGTTGCCGTCAACAATAATATACTCAGGGGATATAGTCAATTGCTGGATGCTTTTGTGCATAGCTAGGATGGACGCATTCAAAATATTGATTTGGTCAATTTCGTTCGGAAATACATGACAATGCGCATGGGCCAACGCGTTTTGTTCAATAATAGGTTTTAAAAGGTTTCTGGTGTTCTCTGAAAGCTGTTTGGAGTCGTTGAGTATACTGTTGTTAAAGAAATCAGGTAAAATTACCGCTGCAGCTGTTACTGGGCCTGCAATACAGCCTCTTCCAGCCTCATCGGTACCACACTCGAATTTTAGATTTGAAAATGATGCTTTTAAACCCATTTGGATAAAGTTTGGACAAAGTTAAAATTTTAACGCAACCATTTTATAATCTATTCATCTAATTATTAGTAATTACGGTGTTTTTGAGGCGAAAAATAGCATAACACAAGTTAATTACTTGTTAACATTTTTTTAGCATAAATACTTGTTTATTTAATAATTTATTAAGATGTTTGCGCTTGACTAACTCAAATAATTGTTTTATGAAATTAAAGTTAACATGGTTAATGACGCTGTTTATGGCGTTTGTGATGCAGTTCTCTTTCGCGCAAGAGAAAACAGTCACAGGAACAGTTACATCTTCGGTAGACGGATTGCCGTTGCCTGGTGTAAGTATTATAGTAAAAGGAACTACGCGTGGAGTTCAGACCGATTTTGATGGAAACTATTCTATCAAAGCAAGTAGTGGAGAAACGTTGGTGTTCAGTTATGTTGGGACAAAAACAGTAGAAGAGGTTGTTGGATCAAGGACTTCTATTAATGTCGCGCTAGCTGAAGATCTTGGTGTGTTGGACGAAGTTGTAATTGAAGCATATAGAACTTCTACGGCTGAAAAATCCAATATCGCATCTACAACAATTACCGCAAAAACTGTCGAGGCAAGACCAAATGCAAGTTTTGCGCAGACCTTACAAGGTCAGGTCGCTGGTCTTAACATTACAACTGGTAATGGACAGCCTGGTGGTGATAGTGTGATTAACTTACGTGGTGTATCTTCGTTATCTGGTAGTACTGAGCCTTTATTCATTATAGATGGTGTACCTGTAGATGAGGATAACTTTAGAAGTTTGAACCCAAATGATATCGAGTCGCTTTCTGTTCTTAAGGATGCTGGTGCAACAGCAATTTACGGAAACAGAGGTGCGAACGGTGTGGTGTTGATTAAAACACGAAGAGGGTCTTACAATTCAGGACTGAAAATCAATTACATTGGAACAAGTGCATTCTCAACGCTTCAAAAGCATGATTACAACTTAATGAACTCTCGCGAGCAGTTACAGTTGGAAAAGGATTTTGGGTCTGGTTTTGGTGCTACATTGAGCGATGAAGAATTGGCTATTCGTGCACAACAAACCAATACAGATTGGCTTGATGTGTTTTTCGGAACTGGTTTGACACAAAGCCATACTCTTAACCTGGCTTCAGGTGGAGAGAACATCAATTCATTTACATCTTTTGGTTATACAGATCAAGAAGGTATCTTGAAAAGAGCTAGTACGCTTAAGCGTTTTAACTTTAGAAATAACATTTCTGGTAAGTCTAATAACGGTAAGTTTAATTATGGTACATCATTCACGCTGAACTATTCAGAGTCAAATGAGCCAAACAGTATTGGTTCGGGTGCTATCAACAGAAACTTTGTTTTGGGTGCTAACCAGTCAGTGCCATACATCTCGCCAGCATCTTATGTGCCTGGAGAAGGTGGTAATATACCTGTGGTGTTTGCTAATACACCATTATTCTTATTAGATAGATTAGATACTTACACTAGACGTGAAGATGAGATTAAGATTATTGCTAACGTAAATGCAAGTTATGCCTTTACCGATAACTTAACTTTCAGAACATCTTTCGGTGGTGATTTTACCGATGAGCAATTACTTCGAGTTGAAGCTCCTAATTCATTTAACGCTCAGCTTTTTGCTCAAACAGGTAATACAACTCCTGGTTTCTCTGATCAGGATTCTGCGAGATCTGTTGCGCTTAACTTCAACAACTCTTTAACATGGAGTAAAGTGTTTGCTGATAAGCACTCACTTGAGGTGTCTGTGTTTACGGAATATTTCAAGGCACACAGACGTAGCTTTGGATTTAGACAAGAAGGATTTGTATTGTCAACCTTCTCTCCTGGTGATGGTGCTGCATTCGTAAATGATAATGCTACCAATGATTTCTTCGTGGATACAGGTAGAGCTGTAGTGAGAGATGCTGGACTTTTCTCTTATTTTGGATTCTTGGATTATGATTTTGATACTAGATACGGTTTGTCTGCGACTATACGTCGTGATGCTTCTTATCGTTTCTCTTCATCGAATAGATGGGGTACGTTCTGGTCGATTGCCGGTCGTTGGAATATTTCCAATGAGGCTTTTATGGAAGATTCTATATTTGATCAGTTAAAATTAAGAGGATCTTATGGTACTACAGGTAACCAACAAATTATAGCGGTTAACGGACAGTTTAAGTATTTTGCTGCGCCTGATTTAACAGAAGATTTCTATGCTACTGGTGGTCAGTATGGTGGAGTTAACGGATTAACGGTTGGACAAATTGGTAATAATGAGCTTCAATGGGAAACTATCGTTCAAGCAAACATCGGTTTAGATTTTGCTGTTTTTAACAATAGATTAAGAGGTAGTTTTGATTACTACAAGCGTACTACAGAAGACCTGTTTATTGCGACTCCAATTGCGCCATCTATTAACGGAGGTATTACTAGTATTAGTGCTAACGTTGGTGAGCTTGAAAACCGTGGATTTGACTTAGATTTACACTATGACTTATTTAAGGCAAAATCTGAAAATGGATTTAACTTGACCTTAAACTTGGTAGGTAACTACAACAAGCAGGAAATCTTAGATCTTGGTCCTGGAGGAGATCAACCATTTGTTCGTAGAGTTGGAGGTGTGATTGGAGAGATTTATGCAGCACCATATGTTGGTGTTAACCCTGCTAATGGTAATATGTTATTCTTGGATATAGATGGTAACTTAACAGAGGATATCACAGAAGAAGATCAAAGAGCAACTGGAAAGAATATCTTCCCTGATTATCAAGGTAGTTTTGGATTTGATGCTGATTTCAAGAATTTCTTCTTTACAACTCAGTTCAACTATACTATTGGTGTAGATCGTTCGGATTTTGATTACCAAGGGTTTATGGATCCTACCTCTATCGGTCAATTTAGACACTCTAGAGATATTTTAAGAGCTTGGTCTCAACCAGGAGATATTACTGACGTTCCATCATTGAATGCTACAAACGCTAGTGATGAGTTCTTATCTGATAGAAATATTAGAGAATCAGATTACTTAAGATTACGTTTCATTCAATTTGGATACAATGTTCCTAAAAAAGTATTGGATAAAATTGGATTTACATCGTTAAGAGCATTTGTAAGTGGTGAAAATATCATTACTTGGAGTAAATGGAGAGGTTTCGATGCTGAAGCACTTGCTGCAGCACAAAATGGATATCCTACTCCTAAAACCTATTCAGTAGGTATTGAATTTGGATTTTAAATAAAAAATAAATTAACTATGAAATATATATATAAATTATTTACCGTTTGTTTGGTTTTTGCAGTGGTTTCATGTAATGATGCCATTGAAATAGAGCAACCAGGACGTCTAAGTGCTGATAATGCTTTTCAAACGGTTGCAGACTTAAGAAGTGGTTTGCTTGGGGCTTATAATTTCTTGGATACTACTTTTGAGATTGGTTATACAGCTGCATTTACAGATGAGTCCTTCAGAGGACGTGATAACGGTGGGCAAAATAGTAACACCCAAAACTTCAATATAAACACAAACAGTGGTTATGCGTTTGGTGTTTGGGCATCTAACTACGGAGCTATTGGAATGGCAAACAGAATTATTGCTGCTGCTGAAGGTATTGATAGAAATGAAGATCCAACTGAATATGATAACGTGGTTGGTCAAGCTTATGCTATTCGTGCATTTTCCCACTTTCAGATTTTAACATATTTTTCTGAAGACTATACAAATGATGGTGCGTTAGCCGGGTTGTTATTAACACAACCTACTACCGATATTTTTGCTCAAGTAGCAAGATCAACAAATGGTGAGTTCTATACTCAAATTACTGCTGACTTAAACATGGCAGCAAGTTTGATTACTTCTGATGAAGGCGTTACGTTTTTCGGTCAAGATGCGATTACTGCTTTAAGAGCAAGAATGGCAGCTTACAGAGGTCAATATGGTGTTGCTGACGGGTTGGCTGCAAGTTTGTTAGACAATTATCCAATTGCTAACCAAGCGCAGTTCTTCAATATGTTTGATGATACAGATTTTACTGAAGTTATTTTTAGCTTAGAGAGATCAGTTGGAGATACTTATGATGGTCAAGGAACTGCTGGAGGTGGATGGGCTGGAAGCTTATTTGCTTTTATTGATGCTACTGCAGGAGGTGGTCCATTTATGGAAATTAGCCGATCTACATTCAACATTATGGAAGGGACAAGTGATATTCGCTTGCAAAGAAGCGTTAATATGGCAGAATCAACTTTTGATGCTGGTTATGCAACTAACGATAACTTCCTTAATGATGATGTATTATTAGTGTTCAAATACCCTGGTTCTGATAATCAGCCGTTGATGAATGATTTAAAGATATTTAGATCAGCTGAGATGCTATTAATTAGAGCAGAAGCTGCTGCTGATGCAAATCAATTAACACTAGCTGCAACCTATGTCAAGCAGTTAAGAGATGCTAGATTTGGTTCAGATCAACCATTGCCTAGTTATACTAGTCAAGCTGAGGCTTTTGGCGGAATTTTAGATGAAAGACGTTTAGAATTATTGTTTGAAGGTCACCGTTGGGTTGATTTGAAACGCCTTGGAGCAAGAGGTAATAGACAAATTGATAGAGATGATGCAGAATGTGCGTTGTTATCTGGTTGTACTTTACCTAACAGTGATCACAGGTTTACTCTACCGATTCCTTTATCGGAAGTTACAGCGAATAGCGCAGCAGAGCAAAACTCTGGTTACTAATTATTAATTAAAATTAAATTAAAATATTATGAAAAATATTAAATTAATTTTAGCATCACTTGTCATAATGGCTTTTGTTGGTTGTGATCAAGAAGATGCGAATATTAACAAAGTATACGATGGCTCTCAGGTAGGAGTTGGATTTACCGCAACAGCAACTTCAGTTGTAATTCCTGAAGAAGGAATCACTGTTACCGTACCAGTTCAGTCAACAACAACAAGTACTGAAGCTAGAACATATAATGTTTCGGTTGATGAGGCTTCATCAGGAAGCAGCGCTGACTATTCAATAGGGACCTTGACGATACCAGCTGGAGAATTTGATGGTTCTTTAGACGTAACTTTTGGTAACTTTGATAATTTACAAGATGCAGTGTCGTATGAATTGATCTTGAACTTGGATTTGCCTGCAGGAGTATCAGTTGTAGGTGCTGGTTCAACTACATTTAACTACTTGAAGAAATTAATCTGTAACGATTTAAATCTTACAATTGTTGAGGATGCTTATGCCGATGAAAGAGATTGGCGAATTACTGATAGCACTGGAGCTATTGTGATCCAATGTTCTGACTATGATGACTGTCCAGGTGGTGCGGCATCAGGATCTATTCCTGCGGCAACTTATAGCTACGACTTTAACTTACCTGATGGATGTTATACATTTACAATTACAGATTCATTCGGAGATGGTATTTTCGACGGAAATATTACGGGTTCATATGAGCTTACTTGTTCAATCATAACGCATGCTATTGGAGAAGGTAATTTTGGTAGTGAAGCTTCAACTGACTTCTGTGTTAATCAATAATTGTTAACGAAATAAATACAACAACATGAAAAATATTTTAAAGATAGCAGGTCTAGTTCTAGTGCTTACTTGTTTCGTAGCTTGTGAAGACAACAATGACTTAGGCTTTAGTCCTGTAGAAAATATAGGATGGATCCAATTTCCAGAGCCTGCAAACCCAATACAAGTAAATCCTGTAAATCAACCAACATTCAATGTTGGAATCGATGTGCAAGTGCCACGAGTAGAACAGGATTTTACAATTACTTATGATTTAGTTCCTGTAGCTGGTTTAGATCCTAATGTGATTTTCTCTAGTGATACTGGATCTATAGTAAGTCCTGCTGGTTCTAGCAGTTATGCTGGGCCAGATAATAGTACTGGTTTGGAGTATACGTACTTAGCTAATATTGAATTCGACGCAACTCTAGTGCCACAGCTTACCGAATTAATGGTATTTGATGTTGTGTTAAGAACATCAAGTGATCCAAATATTACGGTTGGTCTTGCAGGTGTTGACAAGCCTTTATCTCAACGTGTAGTTATTTTATGTGCTACAAATCCTGAAATGGTCCCTGATACTTATTTTGTAGGTGATTATGCCATTGCTGATGATGCAGCAACAATTGGACCTGGAAATGGCACTGAAAATTTTGGTTCTGGTACAGTAACCCTTTCTGTAGATCCTTTAAACCCAAGAGCAAGAATGTTTGATACTACAGCATTACCTGCGTTTACGGGTGCTGCACCTTTCCCTGCTTCAATAGTTTTTGCAGAGGATGACAGTGTTACATTGGGAGGTTACATTGGATTAGGAATTTCATGTGACGGTGTTAACGAATATGCATTTGATTCTGCTGCACCTGGTGCTAGCGGCAATTGGAATATTTGTGAAGACACTTTCATAACGATTTCTTATACTGAAGATCCTAATGGAGCTTGTGGAGGACCTTTTGAGTCATCATTTACATTGACTAAACTGTAAACGATTAGTTTAAACAATAAAAAAGCCTGTGACTTGTTCACAGGTTTTTTTTTAATATGTTGTTAAACTTTAGTGTACAAACAATAAAAAGCGTCTAAATCCTATTATAAATTTCTATTTTTATCGCCTAGTTCGAAGAAATGAAGAAGTTTGTTTTACCGCTGGTTTTTTTCCTCATGTGTACAATTGGTTTTTCTCAAGTGCTTAAAAGTGCTACGAAGAAAGGAAAACCGTTGAATACTGTACCCTCAGATTCTACAAAACAGTTACGCAATACTAAAAGTAAAAATACCAAAGCCAGCATTCAGCAGTACAAGATACTTGACCAAAATGGTAATGTTTCATTTGTTGATACCTCATTAACCATTCAAAAGGAGTACAAATTTAATTATCTTAGAAAAGATAACTTTGGTCTCATACCATTTGCCAATCTCGGGCAAACATACAATCGACTAACCAGAGAGTATAAAGAGAGTATTTTGCTCCCTAGTTTTGGGGCAAGGGCAAGGCATTATAATTATATGGAGGTTGATGATATCTATTACTATGAAGTCCCTACACCATTAACTGAACTTTTTTACAAATCAGCATTTCAACAAGGTCAATTATTGGACGCTTTTTTTACAGCAAATCTTTCAAAGCGATTTAATTTCTCAATAGCTTATAAAGGGCTAAGGTCACTTGGAAATTATCAACATCAAATTACCAGTACTGGCAATTTAAGGTTTACTGCAAATTTCAAATCTAAAAATGAACGTTATGCCATAAAGACTCATATTACAACCCAAGACTTGCTCAATGAAGAAAATGGAGGTCTTAATGATGAGGATGTTCTAAATTTCATGTCAGGCAACGATGACTTTTTAGACAGGTCGGTTTTTGATCCAAATTTTCAAGATGCTGAGAATATATTAGTTGGAAAGCGATTTTACCTTGATCATGAGTATCAATTGCTTTCCCCAAAGGATAGTTTGCAAAGTAAGTTGTTAATCAGGAACATTGTTAATTTCGAAGATAAGTATTTTGAGTATAGACAAAACTCGAGTAACGAATTATTTGGGGATGCATTCAATGAGAGAAACATAAGGAATAGGAACACTCTTGAAAATTTCCAAACCAAGATTTCGGCCGAATACGACTCACCAAAAATTGGCACTCTGAAATTAGGACTAAATTATAATGATATCAATTATGGATATGATAAAGTTACAATTTTGAATGCTCAAACGATTCCCAACAGGATTCAAGACCAAATCGTGAGTTTAGATGGGGTGTATTCAAAACGCATAGGGTTGTTAAATTTCAAGTCAAAGTTTGGTGTAAATATATTAGGAGATTTCAAGGGAAGTTATATAGCCTCCAATTTAGATTATACGCCAAGTGATGATATATCAGTTGGAGCTAAATTAACCGTTAACTCATCTGCCCCAAACTACAATTTTTTACTTCATCAGAGTGATTACCTTAATTACAATTGGAATAAGACTAATGATTTCGGGAACCAGAGATATCTTGATTTGAGTTTTAGGTTTGATTCGAAGAAGTATATAGGTCTATGTTTCGATTATTCATCAATAGACAATTTTACTTTCTTTTCTAAAGATCCTGAAATTGGGTTGTTGCGTCCGTTTCAGCTAAACGAATCCATTAGTCTCATTAAGATTCGGATGAACAAGGAATTTAAAGTTGGAAAATTCGCTTTGGATAATACTGTACTTTATCAGAAGGTAATGGATGATAGTCAATCATTAAACTTACCTGAATTTGTTATAAGAAATACATTTTATTATTCGAATCATTTCTTCAAGAAAAAGGCATTGTTTCTTCAGACAGGTATTATATTTAATTATTTTTCTGACTACTTTATGGATGGTTATGATCCAATTTTGGGAGAGTTTTATACCCAAACAACTTCAAAGATTGGAGGATTTCCTCGATTGGATTTTTTTGTGAATTTTAAGGTTCGACAAACTAGAATTTATTTCAAGCTAGAACATTTCAATTCTTCATTTACAGGTTATGACTATTTCAGTGCGCCAAATACACCGTACAGGGATTTCTCCATTAGATTTGGATTAGTTTGGAATTTCTTCTTGTAGTAGTTGTTGTATCATATAAGAGAAGTAAATCAATCGCACTTTAAATGAACGAAACAAAAAATTCAATAATTTTTTTGGATAAAGAGTTTTATAGGTTGTATATTTGCCGCCCGAACGCGATTGAGGTATTGGATAGATGTAATGGGTTTCGTGTTTTTTTTGGGGTCATTGATGATTTTGAAAAAAAAAGCCAAAAAGGTTTTGCGGGAATAAAAAAAGGGTTTTATATTTGCACCCGCTTAAGTGATGAAGGCTTGGGCATAAAAGAATAGAAGTTCATTAACATATTGAATTGACAGCGTAAAGGGACTGCCGCGAGCGGTATGTCCCAAGACAAAGAATAGACCATTTTGAGTACTGAATTAAATAATTTCGATTAGTTGTTAAAGAGCTAGGCACTATGCCTAAAAATTTAACGATGAAGAGTTTGATCCTGGCTCAGGATGAACGCTAGCGGCAGGCCTAACACATGCAAGTCGAACGGTAACATGGATTGCTTGCAATCTGATGACGAGTGGCGCACGGGTGCGTAACGCGTATACAATCTGCCTTTTACAGGGGGATAGCCTTTAGAAATGAAGATTAATACCCCATCGTATGTATGGCCGGCATCGGTTTTACATTAAAGCTTCGGCGGTAAGAGATGAGTATGCGTTCTATTAGCTAGTAGGTGTGGTAACGGCATACCTAGGCGACGATAGATAGGGGCCCTGAGAGGGGGATCCCCCACACTGGTACTGAGACACGGACCAGACTCCTACGGGAGGCAGCAGTGAGGAATATTGGACAATGGGGGCAACCCTGATCCAGCCATGCCGCGTGCAGGAAGACTGCCCTATGGGTTGTAAACTGCTTTTGTACAGGAAGAAACATTCCCTCGTGAGGGAGCTTGACGGTACTGTAAGAATAAGGATCGGCTAACTCCGTGCCAGCAGCCGCGGTAATACGGAGGATCCAAGCGTTATCCGGAATCATTGGGTTTAAAGGGTCCGTAGGTGGACGATTAAGTCAGGGGTGAAAGTCTGCAGCTCAACTGTAGAATTGCCTTTGATACTGGTTGTCTTGAATTATTGTGAAGTGGTTAGAATATGTAGTGTAGCGGTGAAATGCATAGATATTACATAGAATACCAATTGCGAAGGCAGATCACTAACAATATATTGACACTGATGGACGAAAGCGTGG
>JAUIMB010000022.1 GCA_030432635.1 Bacteroidia bacterium
CAAGTTTTAGGAATGAATAAATTACTGCTCATAAATGGTGCTTTATGTAGCGTAATGGTGCAACGTGGTGCGTTATGGTGCATCATTTCGCCTTTATTTTCGCCAACAGATTTGGGCAACAAATCCGTATTTAAGGCAACAGATATACAACAAATTTAATCAAAAAAGAGTAAATAAGCAACAAATAAAAGAAGATAAAACACTATAAAGTCAACAATAACAAGGGATTAACAAATAAAAGAAAGTAAGTTACTTCCCGATACAAAAATTAGCAAAAATATTACCCAACAAGTCATCGTTGGTGATTTCTCCTGTAATTTCACCAAAGTGGTATAAAGCCTGACGAATATCAATGGCCAACAAATCTCCAGAAAGTCCAATTTCTAAACCTTCTTTTACTTTTTGAATCTCCTCAAAAGCCTTTAATAGCGCATCATAATGTCTTGAGTTGGTGACAATTGTTTCATTATTGCGAAGAGCTCCAGTATTGATCAAATTCAATAATGAATTGGTAAGCTGCTCCACCCCAAATCCTGTTTTGGCTGAAAGTAATTGTACGCCTTCAATCTGATTTTGTAACTCTACTAATTGTATGTCATTGAGCGTATCTACCTTGTTTGCGATAATCAATAATGGCTTTTGTGGATATTTGTTTTTGATCTTTTCTAGTTCCTGTTTAACCGATTGAGATTTCTCAAATGTGTTCGAAATGACAGAAGCATCAAAAAGGTATATAGTCACTTGTGACTGCTGTATCTTTTCAAAAGTCCTTTTTATTCCAATAGATTCAACAATATCTTCCGTATCTCGTATTCCTGCAGTATCTATAAATCGAAATCCAATGCCTCCAATCGTAATCTCATCTTCAATAGCATCTCTTGTGGTTCCTGCTATGTCAGAAACAATAGCGCGCTCTTCATTCAAGAGTGCATTCAATAACGTGGACTTTCCTACATTTGGTTCTCCTACAATGGCGACAGGAATACCATTCTTAATTACATTTCCTACTGCAAATGAATCAATCAGTCGTTTTAAAACAAATATGATTCGGCCAATCAAAGCCTTAAATTGTGAACGATCGGCAAATTCAACATCCTCTTCAGCAAAATCAAGTTCCAGTTCAATCAAACTTGCAAAATTCAGTAGTTCTTCCCTTAATTTTCCTATTTCCGTAGAAAATCCGCCTCGCATTTGTTGCATCGCTATTTGATGTGAAGCTTCATTATCACTGGCTATCAAATCGGCAATAGCTTCAGCTTGGGACAAATCAAGTTTTCCATTTAAAAAAGCGCGTAAGGTGAATTCACCTGCGTTTGCCATACGACAACCTTTTCGAAGCATTAACTGTATCACTTCCTGTTGAATATAAGGACTACCATGGCACGAAATCTCTACAACATCTTCTCCAGTATACGAATTGGGATTTTTAAACAGTGACACTAAAACCTCATCAAACTCGCGACCTTCATCAACGATATGTCCCAAATGAATGGTATGCGTTGCCTGGTTATAAAGTGATTTGCCTTCAATGACAGATCTAAATTGTGAATCAACGATCTTAATGGCATCCTTTCCAGAAAGTCTAATTATGGCAATAGCACCACTCCCTGAAGCTGTAGCTAGCGCAACAATGGTATCTTGATGAGTCATTCTATGTCATTTTAAGCAAAAGTATTGCAATTTTTATGGATGGACATATTTTCAAGAGTTTCTTTAAGTTTTTATTAATAATTGCGGTTGATTTTCTTTAATCGAACTTATTATATTTGTAGAATCAAAAACTTAAATTATGAAAAGGATATTGACGATTATCTGTTTATGTGCATTAGTGTATGCGTGTAACACTGAAACCAAACCGAAAATAGATGGCTATTTAGTCTCAGGAGATGCTCCTGGTGTTTACAACGGAATTAGGGTTTACCTTGGAGCTACAGATGAACGTGGCAGAAAAGTAAACAAGGACACTGCAATCGTAATGAATGAAAAGTTTGAATTCAAAGGAAAACTTGATAGTCCGAAAATGTGGTTTTTGTCAGTTAATAGTGTCAATGGAAGCATTCCATTGGTTGTTGAGAATGAACCTATTGAAATTACCATAGACAAAGACAATATTGAAAATTCAATCGTAAAAGGTGGCAATAGCAATCAAGCCTTGCAAGCCTACACTGAAGAATCCAAAAAATTGGATGATCAGCGTAAAAAATTGTATTCGCAATACAAAACAGCTCAAGATGAGGATTCAAGGTCGAAGGTTACTGAAGCGATTACGAACGTTGCTGACCAAATGTCTGAATTACCCTATAAATATTTTGAAGAAAACAAGGATAATTCGTTGGGATTGGTGCTCTTAAACGATCTCTTAAAGACTAAGAACGTTGACCTAGACAGAGTATCAGATAACTTTTATAAACTGGACAGCAAGACAAGGTCTTCTACTTTTGGTTTACAAATCAATTCTCAAATCGTGTCACTTAAAAGAGTAAGGGATGCTGAAAACGCTACAAAAATTGGAAATATGGCTCCCGAGTTCACTGCTCCTACTCCTGATGGTAAACAGCTGGCTCTGAAAGATGCGTTAGGCAAGGTAACCATTGTTGACTTTTGGGCTGCTTGGTGTGGACCTTGTCGTCGTGAAAATCCAAATGTCGTAAGGATTTATGACAAATACCATGATAAAGGATTGGAAATTATTGGTGTCTCGCTCGATGGAAATAACAGACAAAAAGATCCTAAGGATGCATGGGTTAAAGCCATTGAAAAAGATAAGCTAGCATGGAACCATGTTTCAAATCTTAAATATTTTAATGATCCTGTGGCTAAGGCATACAATATCAAGTCCATTCCAGCGACTTTTATTCTCGACGAAAACGGAACCATAGTTGCCAAAAATCTTCGTGGGTCACAGTTAGAGGCTAAAATTGCTGAATTGTTAGATTAAGGCAATGAGATAAAATACCAGTTACATCCTTCCCTTTTTTTAAGGGAAGTTTTTTTTATAGGTGTTTATAGCTGCTAGTCATTAGCATCATAAACAGTGAAGATATTACAACTTTCCTGTTTTGTGCATAATAAAAAGAATGATGATAGGGATTGCAAGTAAACCAATCATCAATAAATTGGTTTCAAACAATGATGGCATTAAGATCAGGGTAATCAAATAACCTCCAATTGCACCACCAAAATGGGCATCATGACCAATATTTCCTATGCGGTTTTTCATTCCATACAGCGAATACAATAAATATACAATTCCGAAAATATAAGCTGGAATGGGAATCGGGATAAAAATTTCCATTGAGGGATCCAATAGAATTGCTGCATATAAAATCCCTGTAACTGCTCCACTGGCTCCAACGGCACTGTAATGGTATTCATTTTTATGAAAATACAGTGACAATAAACTTCCCAAAACCAAACTGCCTACATAAACAATCAAAAAATTAAACTCTCCAACAAAATCGATAACGCGATTGGCAAAAAAGAATAGTGTCAACATGTTGAAGAGTAAATGCGTAGTGTCGACATGCAAAAATCCAGAACTGAACATTCTGAATTGTTCTCCTCTTCGAACACTACCAACATTAAACTTGTAGCGCTCAAAAAAACCATAATCATTCAAGCCTTTATATGTTATTAAAACGTTTGCAACGATTATAATGACAGTAAATAAACTAAAACTACCCATAGACCTATAATATAATTATATTTGCCGCTACAAAGCTAATACATTAATGCAATTTCTCATTTACATTTTAGTTTATCC
Organism: Bacteroidia bacterium; assembly: GCA_030432635.1. Taxonomy (GTDB): domain Bacteria; phylum Bacteroidota; class Bacteroidia; order Flavobacteriales; family Flavobacteriaceae; genus Psychroserpens. The sequence goes on from JAUIMB010000022.1 coordinate 3,764, forward strand.
GTTTTTGTGGTTGGTATCTATCCTTCCGTTTAGGTTATTATATGCGTTTTCAGATGTACTTTACCTTTTTGTTTACCGCATATTTGGTTATCGAAAGAAAACGGTACAGGCTAATCTCAGACTAGTTTTTCCCGAGAAGAACAATCGGGAAATCAATAGAATTACGCGCAAATTCTATCATCACCTTTGTGACATGATGGTTGAAGCCATTAAGTCCTTGACGATTTCTGAAGCTCAAATGAAAAAGCATTTCACATTCTCAAATGTTGAGCTCATCCAAAATCTTGAAAAACAAAACAGAAGTATCGTATTAATGTGTGCACATTACGGAAGTTGGGAATGGATATTTATTCTCCAAACCTATGTTAACTCTCGAGGAAATGCAGTGTATAAACGCATAGAGAACAAATATTTTGATCGGTTGGTAAAACGTATTCGTGCCAAATATAATAGTCATCTCATCACAACAAAGGAAACCGTACCTACACTCATAAAACTAAAAAGTGAAGGTGTGACGACGATTAACGGATTTGTATCTGACCAATCTCCAAAACCTTGGAAAGCCTTTCATTGGACTGAATTTATGAATATAAGGGTTCCTGTACACACAGGTGCTGAAATGTTGGCAAAAAAGCTAGATATGGCTGTTGTTTTTTTTGGAGTGAAGCGCTTAAAACGAGGCTATTACGAAACAACCTTCCAAACCCTTGCAGAAAATCCCAAAACCTTTAAAGATTACGACATTACTGAAGCATTCCTAAAACTTGTCGAAAGGCAAATCCATGAAGCTCCAGAATATTACCTTTGGACGCATAAGCGCTGGAAACATAAAGACACTTCTCCTGAAGATTACGACGTAAAGACATAGCTTCCCTTAATATATTTGAAAGGTCACTAATTACAGCTTAAACCAATCCACAATTTGTGTATCGTGACCTGACTCTTGACCGCTCAAGGACTTATGTATGAATTCATTGGTTTTACCTTGATAATCATAAGCTTCTGCCCACTCTTGATGATGGTTAGCCAATGCTTTGATACTCTGGCATACATATTCAATTTCCGCATTAGTTGTCGTTGGATGAATACTCATGCGAATCCATCCTGGTTTTCTGGCCAATTCACCTAATGTTATTTCACTGGTCAATTCTCGACTCGTTTGCTGATCGACATGCAATAAAAAGTGTCCGTATGTACCTGCACAACTACAGCCACCTCGTGTTTGAATACCAAAGCGATCATTGAGCAACTTCACACCCAAATTATAATGAAGGTCATCTATATAAAATGAAATCACACCTAGCCTGTCCTGATGCTGACCAGCTAAAATGGTAAGGTTGTCAATTGTTGATAATTCTGAAAACACCTTACCCACAATCTCATGCTCGCGTTCAAGGATGTTTTCCACACCCATTTGCTCTTTCAACTTAATGCAAAGTGCTGTTTTGATGGTTTGTAAAAATCCAGGAGTTCCGCCATCTTCACGGTCTTCAATATTATCAATATACTTGTGTTCTCCCCAAGGATTGGTCCAACTCACAGTACCTCCTCCAGGACAATCTGGAATCATATTATTGTAGAGTTTTTTATTGAAAATTAGCACGCCAGAAGTTCCTGGTCCACCCAAAAATTTATGTGGTGAAAAAAAGACAGCATCTAAACTTTGTGCTTTATTTTCAGGATGCATATCAATCTCTACATAAGGTGCCGAACAGGCAAAATCAACAAAGCAAACACCACCATGTTTGTGCATCATCTCAGCAATATCGTGGTATGGCGTTTGAATTCCAGTTACATTTGATCCTCCTACAACAGATGCAATTTTTATGGTACGATCTTGATATTGTTGCAACAATAGCTCTAGGTTTTCCAAACTGAAAAGCCCTTCTTCATCTGGTGGAACAACTTCAACCTTGGCTATAGTCTCCAGCCAAGAGGTTTGATTGGAGTGATGCTCCATGTGCGAAATAAAGACCACAGGACGAATTTCATCAGGAATATTGGTAAACTTCTGAAGGTTTTCAGGGACTTTCAATCCAAGAATACGTTGAAATTTGTTTACAACACCTGTCATTCCATTACCACATACAATCAATACATCCTCATCGTTACAATTCACATGACGCTTGATGACATGCTTTGCCTCATGATAAGCTTTAGTCATAGCAGTACCTGATACTGTAGTTTCAGTATGCGTGTTGGCTACAAAAGGTCCAAATTCGTTGCAAAGTTTTTCTTCTATTGGTCGATATAAACGTCCGGATGCCGTCCAATCTGTATATATTATTTTTTTTCTTCCAAAGGGAGAATGGAACTCTTGATCGATACCGATGATATGCTGTCGAAACTGCTTGAAATAAGATTCTAGAACAGATGGTTTACTATCAAAAGTCTTAGACGATATCATATTTTTAGTAATCTATAATGATTAAATGATTTCATTTAGTTTTATTTCCTTCAAATCTTTGAGCTCTCCTTCTAACTGATAACATGCTAGTTTGATTTAACAAATTTAACAGTATTCTCGCCGATTCTTAAAATATAAAAACCGTCAAGTAAAGCGGAAACATCAATGGTATTTAGACCATTTGTAATCGTTCCTTGTAATACATTTTTACCAATAATGTCATATACTTCGAACTTGGAATTCACAAAAGAAGTATCATTTATTTCAAAATTCAAATGATCGTTTGTTGGATTAGGAAAAACTGAAAAGTCTTGTATCCAGTTAGTTTCATCTAAAGAAAGTGTATTTCCAATATATCGAGCCAAAGCTACTTCCGTATCACTAAATCCAACTAAAACTATTTTATCGTCTGCCTGAACTTTCAAATCATAAGCTATAGAAAAAGTTCCGAAATCCGTAGTAGTAAATCCAGAAGTTCCAAAGTTGGTATCAACAGAATAATCATCACTCATTAAACTCGTGACTAAAAATGAGGCAGTACCCGTGGATGTATTGTTGGATACTCCACCAACAATGATATTTCCAGAATTATCTAATTCCATTCCAAATCCAGCATCTTGCGTACTTGTTGAATATTGTATCCATGCTTCGGCGCCAGAAGAAGAGCCTCCAGAAGACGTCATGTAATTAATGTATGTTCTGTAATCTGAAGATGTCCAATCTGTAAATCCGCTAGAGATGAAACTATCGTCAGGAAACAAGACCATTGAATAGGATCTGTCATTACCTGTAGTGATGACATTTACATCATAACCATTATTATCAAAAGTTTCATCTAAGGTCCCATCTGCATTGATTCTACAAGCATAATGGTCAGCTCTAAACAACGCAGAACCATTTCCAGGAATATCAACCCAACCTACAGCAGTGATTCTTCCATTTGATTTAATTGCAATATCTTCAATAACCAATTCGAACCCTATACTACTATTTACAGGTTGAGGTAAATTGGTAATTATCCCATCATCACTAAAAGTTGTGTCTAACTGTCCATTCGGTGTAAGTCTCAAAAAAATTGCATTTGCCTCTTCAGTATCTGAATAAGAAGCTCCAGCTCCAACGATATTTCCAGTTAATTGATGAACTTTAACCACACGAAGAATATCTTCATCATTAACATTGACCACAGCAATACCTGAAGTACCAAAGGCTGTATCTAAAGACCCATCGGTATTCAATCTAATAATAGCAGCATTCCTATTGCTTCCATCATCGGAAAAACCACCAAGAACTATTTTTCCATCTATTTGTAAATCCAACGAATATGCCCTGTCATCACTACCTAACTGAAGATCGAAAGTAGCAATACCGTTACTTCCAAAAGAGTTGTCTAAGCTTCCATCTTCGTTGTATCGTATACATAAAAAGTCATATCCAGATATATCACTAAAAGAATAACCTGCTACGACTATTTTTCCATCATCCTGTATCACAACACCTCTGGCAACATCATCAGTCCCATTCACATTAGTGATAACCTTTCCATTATTACCAAAACTCAAATCCAAATTTCCAGATTGAGCGAATAGATTTAATGTAAAAAAAGACAGTAAAAAGAGTAATTTTATTTTCATTTTATAAGTTTTATTTGATTAATAGTATTTTTAGGCCAATATACTAAATATTTGCGACTGCCTTTATTTCTGAAATGATACGATCAGCCAAGTCATCAGCTTCATTTTGACTAGGCGCTTCGGTATAAATACGAATAATAGGTTCTGTATTACTTTTTCTTAAATGAACCCACGAATTGGCAAAATCAATCTTAACACCATCAATTGTGGTAAGGTTTTCATGTGCATATTTATCTTCCATAGCGCTCAATAAAGCATCTACATTCAATTCAGGTGTGAGCTGGATTTTCTTTTTGCTCATGAAATAGTTTGGATACGACGCTCTTAAGGCACTAACATCCATTTTCTTTTCGGCCAACAAACTTAAAAATAAGGCTACACCTACCAAGGCATCCCTTCCGTAGTGCAATTCAGGATAGATAATTCCACCATTACCTTCACCTCCAATTATGGCATTGTTTTTTTTCATTAGGTTTACCACATTCACCTCACCTACAGCACTGGCTTCGTAAGTTCCTCCATGTTTTTCAGTTATATCTCGAAGTGCTCTTGTAGAACTCATGTTGCTTACAGTGTTTCCTGGTGTCTGGCTCAGCACATAATCAGCACAAGCGACTAAGGTATATTCTTCACCAAACATCTCGCCTTTCTCGTCCATAAATGCCAATCGATCGACATCTGGATCTACGACTATACCAAAATCGGCATGTTCCTTAACTACAGCTTTTGACAAATCTGTTAAATGCTCCTTTAAAGGTTCTGGATTGTGAGGAAAGTGACCAGTAGGATCACAATATAATTTTACAGGATGTACACCTAAACGCTCTAAGAGCAACGGAATCGCAATACCTCCTGTCGAATTGACGCCATCAACCACAACCTTAAAGTTTGCCTTTTTTATGGCATTGACATTCACCAAATCCAAATCCAAAACCTCATCTATATGCAAATCAATATAGGCATCATTGACCGTAATTTTCCCAAGGGTATCCACATCAGCAAAAGTCATCTCATCTGCTTCTGCGATCTTTAATATTTTTGCACCTTCTTCAGCATTCAAGAATTCTCCCTTAGCATCCAACAGCTTTAAGGCATTCCACTGTTTTGGATTATGACTTGCCGTTAAAATGATGCCTCCATCAGCATGCTCCATAGGCACGGCAACCTCAACAGTTGGTGTCGTAGATAATCCTAAATCAATCACGTGGATTCCCAAGCCTACCAAGGTATTCATTACCAAATTTTGAATCATTTCTCCAGAAATTCTAGCATCTCGACCAACCACTACCCGATAATTTTCCTTATCGCGTTGTTGCTTGATCCAAGTACCATAAGCTGATGCAAACTTAACAGCATCTATTGGTGTTAAATTCTCTCCAACAGCACCTCCAATAGTACCTCGTATTCCTGAAATTGATTTTATAAGTGTCATATGTTGTTTATATTTTCTGCAAATATACTATTTATGATGTGGTAAACTCAATTACAAATTTGTAAATTCCCATTCATAAAATCCAAAAGATTTCTGATTCCTTTTTTCAAGGGACATATTATGAATTTTCTAGCCCATATTTATTTATCCGACAATGATGATCAAGTCACCATAGGTAACTTTATTGCCGATGGCATTCGTGGTAAACGCTATAAAAAATATCCTCGTGGAATCCAAAAAGGGATTTTGTTGCATCGCCAAATCGACACCTTTACCGATGCACATCCTACGGTACGTCAAAGCACCAAGCGCTTACACAAAAACTATGGCCATTACAGTGGTGTGATTGTTGATATATTATACGATCATTTTTTAGCTAAAAATTGGAAACAATATTCCAACATCCCTTTAGATTTATATATCGACCAGTTCTATAACCTAATGACCGAGAACCTAGACATCCTACCTTCAAGAATACAAAACATGCTTCCTCATATGATTGCTGGAAATTGGTTACTAAGCTATGCAAAAATTGAAGGTATCCAGAAGGTATTGGATGGGATGAATAGAAGGACAAAGCTGAAATCTGGCATGAATACAGCTACTGTCGAACTCAAGGAATTTTACACTGAATTTGAAACAGAGTTTACGTCTTTTTTTGCTGAATTGGTAACCTTTACGAAAGACATTTCCCAAGACATTGAAACCCAATTGGCCAATGAAAATTAAATATTTAATACTGCTGTGTACTTGGTGTGCGCTGTCATGCAAATCCGAACCAAATCCCAAAAGGGGTGCGATTGCAGAAACGGCCATGGTGGTTTCAGCACGACAGGAAGCTTCTCAAATTGGCAGTGATATTCTCAAACAAGGTGGCAATGCCTTTGATGCCATGTTTGCAACCGAAATGGCTCTGGCTGTAACTTATCCTTATGCTGGCAATTTGGGTGGTGGCGGATTTATGGTTTATCGACTAAATGATGGTGAGATTGGTGCTTTAGACTATCGCGAGAAAGCTCCTTTGGCTGCTACAAGGGATATGTATTTGGATTCCCTCGGAAATGTTATTCCCGATAAAAGTACCGTTGGTGCATATGCTGTAGGTGTGCCTGGAACAATTGCTGGTATCTTTGCTGCCCACGAAAAATTCGGAAGTTTACCTGTAGAAACGATTTTGAAACCTGTTATAGCTCTTGCTGAAAACGGATTTACAATAACCCAAAAGCAAGAAAAACGATTTGCTGAATATGACAGCATCATTTCTGCTGTAAATGGGAAACAAGTATTGGTCAATAAAACGGTAAAAGCAAACACTCTATTTAAAAATACAGCTTTAGCTGAAACGCTGAAGCGTATTGCCAAAAATGGTCGTGAGGAATTCTACACAGGTCAAACCGCGACGCAATTGGTCGACTTCATCAGCCGTAATGGAGGCATCATAACCATGGACGATTTACTAAGCTATGAAGCCAAATGGCGCGAACCTATTCAGTTTACTTACGATAACCTAAATGTTATTTCAATGTCTCCTCCATCTTCAGGTGGTTTGTGCTTGGCGCAAATCATGAAAATGGTCGAACCTTACGATATTAGCCAATTTGGTCATAATTCGCTTAAAAGCATGCAAATTATGGTTGAAGCCGAAAAACAAGCATATGCAGATCGTAGTTATTATTTGGGAGATTCCGATTTTGTGAACGTGCCAATACAGGCTTTGCTCGATGGGAAATACCTAAAAAATCGCATGACTGGATTTTCTTTCGAACGTGCCACACCTTCTAGCACTATTTCCTATGGTGATATTCCTAATTACAGCATGGAGATTTCTGAAGGCATTCATCCTCAAGAACACGAGGAAACAACACATTATTCCATCGTAGACCAATTTGGCAATGCAGTTGCGGTTACGTCAACACTCAATGGTGCCTATGGCTCCAAATTGTTTGTTGAAGACCTTGGCTTTTTTCTCAATAATGAAATGGATGATTTTAGCAGCAAACCTGGTGTTCCAAATGTTTACGGACTCATTGGTGGTAAGGCAAATGCCATCGCACCACAAAAACGCATGCTAAGTGCCATGACACCAACCATAGTTGAACGCGATGATAAACTTTTTATGGTCTTGGGCACTCCTGGTGGTTCAACAATTATCACTTCCGTATTTCAAACGATTATGAACGTACATGAATTTGGGATGACCATGCAGGAAGCTGTTGATGCACCTCGATTTCACCATCAATGGCTACCAGAGGAAATCCGTATAGAACCTGGTCGTTTTGACAAATCACTATTAAAGCAACTCGAAGCTAAAGGTTACACGATAAATGAAACACGAACACCCATTATTGGAAAAGTCGATGCCATTCTTATTTTAGAAACTGGCCAACTCGAAGGTGGAGCTGATTATCGTGGTGATGATTCGGCAATAGGATTTTAAAAAGGATTAAACATGAAATACCATAAGCATCAATTATTCAAGTGCGTTTTAAGTTTATGTGCGATCTTGTGTTTACTCAAGGTTACTGCACAGAATGAAATGCTTAACTATACCTTGTTGCATGTTGCCGATTCAAAGCGTGTGAGTGTCAAAATTGAATTCGATTCCGTAAGTACCAAGGATGCCTATCTTATGATACCTCGAAGTGCACCTGGAACCTATGAAATTACCGAATACCCAAATTTCATAGAGGATGTTCAGGCTATTACGACAAAAGGAGATACCATTAATGGATTCCGAGGTCGTGGTTCCATATTCTTTTTCAAGGAACAGGTCACTATTAATTCACTGTCCTACTTTGTGAATATTGAACACATGGAAAATGATCTAAAAGGTGGTTTTGCGAGTTCGAAAATGAGAACAAACTATTTGGGAATATTGGGTTATTCCGTTTTTGGAACGATTCCTGATCTTAAAAACAAACCTATTCAACTCACCATAAAAAGTGATGCCAACTGGCCCATTTTTTCTACTTTGGCGCCTACCGAAGATTTTACTTCTGAAGCTACATTTTCCATTGAACATTTTGACATGCTTGCCGATGCGCAATATTTGCTCGGTACAGATGTGCAAATTTATCAGGTTGAAGATGCTGAAATTCCGTTGGTTATCGCTGCTTATGCTGAAGGCTACGTAGACATGATGGAAATAGGACGGAGAGCCTTGGTTAGTCTTAATGGACTTTCAAACTATTTCGGGTATGTTCCCATGCCTCACTATACGGTTTGTTACGAGTTTTTAATTCCGAAAACCAAAGCACATTCTTACGGCTTTTCCATGGAACACATGAATAGCATGACGGTTAGTACAACCATGTCTTCTGCGATTACAACTTTCGATCCAGACCCAAACATCAATAGTATGGTACATCATATGGGACATTCTTGGATTCCGTTGCGATCGTATGGAAAAGGATATCGTCCCTTCGATTGGGAAGTAGCTCCAATTATCGAAACCATTTGGCTTAATGAAGGTTTTATTTGGTATGTCATGTCAATAGTCACTAACAAACCTGAAACCTTAACATTTTTTGAACGTGTACTCGAACATTCACCAGAATATATCCAAAGGAAATCCCTCAGAGAATTGTCTCAATTGGGTTCAACTCAATATTCGGGCGATTTTAATATTGGTCGAAATTTATTTTCAAGAGGAGCATTGATGGCTAAAGAAATGGATGATAATATCACAAAGGCTACTAATGGGAAACGCACTTTTAAAGATGCGCTTCTTGGGTTATTGCAATGGACACAAAAAGAACAACGTGCCTTTGCATATGACGAAATCGAACCTATAATGTCAACTGCTGTTGGTGTAGATTTAAGTCCGATTTGGTCAAAATGGCAAGGCATAATCACAACAAAAAACTAAGCATATTGAAAACTGATTTTGATGTCGTTATCCTTACCGACAATCGCTACCTGAATGACTCCAAGTCTGATATATACAAACACAACGTGTATTACGAAGATCGCTTGGTTTACCATGCGCTAGAACAGCTCGGACTTAAGACTTTGCGTTTGGCTTGGGACGATCGTGTTTTTGATTGGTCTACAACAAGATCTGTTTTGTTTCGCAGTACTTGGGATTATTTTGATCGTTTTGACGAATTTTCCATGTGGTTGGAAAAGGTTTCCAAACAAACCCAATTGTTAAATTCTGAGACCATTATCCGTTGGAATATTGACAAGCATTACCTTTTAGACTTGCAAAACAGAGGTGTTCATATAGCTGAAAGTCATTTCATAGAGCAAGGTGCTCAAGTCACCTTAAAGCAATTGCACCATATTCTCAATTGGAACGAAACGGTTCTCAAACCTTGTGTTTCGGGAGCTGCTAGACATACCTATCGTTTATCTGTTGAACATTTGGAAACGCACGAAGCTATATTTCAGGAGCTTATACAGAACGAAGCCATGATGTTGCAACCATTCCAACATAAGATCGTAAGTCAGGGTGAAGTGTCGATGATGGTATTCAATGGAAAATTCACTCATGCCATATTGAAGCAGGCCAAATCTGGAGATTTTAGAGTTCAGGATGATTTTGGAGGCAGTGTGCAAGACTACAACCCAACTGAAGCAGAAATAGCATTTTCAGAGGCTGCCGTAATGGCTTGTCCAGAGCTCCCAATTTATGCTAGAGTCGATATTTTTGAGGACAATGAAGGCGAAATAGCCTTGTCTGAACTTGAGCTCATTGAACCTGAGCTTTGGTTCAGGCATCATAAAAATGCAGCTAAAGTACTGGCCAATGAAATTAAGGAACGATTATCATAACTATTGTTTTCAAACATTCAATATGAGTCTTATTCCATAACTTTGTAAAAAATTACGTAAGGTGCCAAGACCAAAAAAAATACTGAAAATCATAGGAGGTATTATTATCTTCTTCACTTTACCTTCACTCTTATTCTTTGCATTTTTATATTTTAAATACAATGAAGACCTGCCTACTGGAACTCAAGGAACTGCAGCTGATCAATTAGCAAATCGAATGCTGGACGCTTTGGACCATGATGCCTTCTTAGCAACCGATTATATTGAATTCACCTTCAAAAAGCGACATCACTTCAAATGGAATCGCGTTGAAAACACCTGTGAGGTCTACTGGAAGAACATCAAGGTCAATCTCGATTTAAATGACCGTAAAAACTCTGAAGTGTTTGTTTCTGAAACACCTTATACGGGTGAAGACATCCATGAATACATCCAAAAAGCAGAGAAACTATTCAATAACGATACGTTTTGGCTTGTTGCACCATACAAGGTGTTTGATGATGGCGTTGAGCGAAGATTGGTCAAAACAGAAAACGGAAAGGAAGCCTTATTGGTTACGTATACATCTGGCGGAACCACACCAGGTGATTCATATTTATGGCATTTGGATAGCAACGGCAAACCTACGAGTTATCAAATGTGGGTAGATATATTACCAATTGATGGATTGGAAGCTTCATGGAGCGATTGGACAACCACTTCAACTGGCGCACAGTTGCCGACGTTTCACAAATTTCTATTTTTAGGTTTGGAGATAGAAGACCTTAAAACCTCTGAAAACTGAATTCTACTTACCTCTCTGTCCTACAAATTGTTGCGACTTTAACTTAAACAAAACATTGAAGGTTGTCAGGCTGCCATAACTTCGTGTAATATACTGTTGCAAATCGATTTTTTCCTGTTCGTCAAGGTTATTACTCGAATTGATTTTTTGCTCCATCACACGCAGTCGATCGCGTACCATGGTAATCTTATGAAAGAATTGATTGATTGGCAATTCCTTGCCTTGCAAACTTGTATCACCTGGCTCTAAAATCAATTTTCCTCCTTTCCACTTGTCCGCAATCGGAACCACTTCAGAAACATCACTCCAACGTTTCAATATGTGCACAAGGCTACTTTCAACTTCAGCAAAGCTAATCGTATCCACATCATCTTCACAAGCTTCAATGACCTCGAAATCACTGTCGATGTCAATGGTTTCCAATCCGTTTTCCATAAACGTCACCCAATAATGCTTTGATGTTACATTGGTAACGACACCTTTCCCAAATTCGCTATGGTCGATTCTCGAGCCTATTCCTAGTAGTTGCATGTATTAAATTTTAGTTTGTTGCCGTCTAAAATAGAAATTTATATTCAATTTGAAATACTAATTGATCAAACGAACGGACAGAATCCTGACATCCTTAACAGGCCTATCGTTGTCATCGGCTCGAACTTTTGTGATGGAATCAATAACTTCCAACCCATTAACTACTTCACCAAAAACCGTATAGTTTTGATCTAAATGTGGTGTGCCTCCAATGGTTTTGTATATTTTACGATGTGCTTCTGGAATTTGATATTGTTTATAATCTTTAAAATTTTCAGATAATGACATGATGCTATCATTCAACAATTCAGCACGTTCCGTTTGGTCATTTTCATAAGCAGAAACAAAGGCGTTAAACAGCGTTGTATCTCGATTGATGACATGATGCCTTGCAATCATGGTGTTAATTCGATGTTCAGCTCTATCCAAAAGACTATCGTTGAAAATTTTACCCTGAACTATAAAAAACTGCATGGCACTGGAGCTTCTATTTAAATTATCTTCGCGCGCAGTCGCCAGTGCTCCCTTTTTATGGAAAAGATTCGGTCTAAATTCTGCTGGCACTTCATAATCCAAATCGCCTTCACCTAACAAGACTCCTGGTTTGGCGGTTTTACTATCTGGATCACCACCTTGAATCATGAAGTTTTCAATTACACGATGAAAAAGCAAACTGTCGTAGGCGCCTTGCTTAACAAGTTTGATAAAATTATCACGATGTAAAGGTGTGTCATTTGAAAGCACTATAGTCATGGTTCCATAATTGGTGACCATCTCAACTTGCCGTTGTTGTTTTGAATTGGTGTTAAAAATAATCGGATTCCAACTAAGCCATAACATTCCTAAGACTAATACAATAAATGTGTTTATAATTTTCATCGTCTTTATGGTTTTGATTGCTTCACTAAAATACGTTATTTATTTTCTATTAGTCTTCATTTACCCAAGTCTGTAAACAAAAACCAAAATTAAGTTCACTTCAATTTTAGCCTTAAATTGAGTACCTTTGCAAACTCATCTTCCGAAATAATCAATTTTTGCGATTTTACAGGAAGGCATTTCTATTTTAAACCATTTTCAATTCCATTTATGATTGCATCTGACGACGTTATTGAAGTTAAAGGAGCTAGAGCCCACAACCTCAAAAATATTGATGTTAGTATTCCTAGAGAACAGCTCGTTGTCATCACAGGATTGTCTGGAAGTGGAAAATCATCTCTAGCTTTTGATACGATTTATGCGGAAGGACAACGTCGATACATTGAGACGTTTTCGGCATATGCTCGTCAATTTCTGGGAGGTTTGGAACGTCCAGATGTTGACAAAATTGACGGACTTTCACCTGTGATTGCCATCGAACAGAAAACGACAAGTAAATCCCCTAGATCGACCGTTGGAACCATTACAGAGATTTATGACTTTTTACGTTTGTTGTATGCTCGTGCCAGTGATGCGTATAGTTATAACACTGGTGAAAAAATGGTGAGTTATAGTGACGAACAAATCAAGGATTTGATCAAGGAAAGCTATGATGGTAAAAAAATAAACATCCTCTCTCCTATCATTCGATCTCGGAAGGGTCATTATCGCGAACTTTTTGAGCAAATTGCCAAGCAAGGTTTTGTTAAGGTACGTACTGATGGAGAAGTTCGTGATTTGGTCAAAGGCATGAAATTGGATCGCTACAAAACCCACGATATTGAGATTGTCATTGATCGACTTAAGATTGAAAACAATGATGATCAGGATAAGCGTCTTTCTGAAACCATAAATACAGCCATGTATCATGGTGATGACGTGCTTATGGTTTTAGATCATGACACTAATGAAACGCGATACTTCAGTCGCAATCTTATGTGTCCATCGTCTGGAATTTCCTATCCCAACCCTGAACCGAACAACTTTTCCTTTAATTCTCCAAAAGGTGCTTGTCCAAACTGTAACGGTATTGGCACCTTATATCAGGTGAATGCCAAAAAAATCGTTCCCGATGAAAGTCTTTCAATCAAAGCTGGTGCTTTGGCACCTCATGGACCACAAAAAAACAGCTGGATTTTCAAGCAATTTGAAACCATAGCGCAACGGTTTGAGTTTAGTTTAAGTGATCCGTACAAGGGTATTCCAGAAGAAGCCAAACAAATGATTTTGTATGGTGGTAACGATAAGTTTTCTGTGGAAAGCAAAACCTTGGGTGTAACACGTGATTATAAAATTGATTTTGAAGGTGTCGCAAACTTTATCGAAAGCCAATATCAAAATGCCGAAACGACGTCGTTGAAACGTTGGGCAAAAAATTATATGGACAAAATTGAATGTCCGACTTGCAATGGATCGCGATTACGAAAGGAATCCTTATACTTCAAGGTAAATAACCTCAGCATTGCCGAATTATCCCAGAAAGACATCATCGATTTGGCAAATTGGTTTGATGCTATTGACAAAAAATTGTCCAAAAAGCAATTGGCCATTGCTGAAGAAATCATCAAGGAGATCAAGGCTAGACTTCGGTTTTTGTTGGATGTCGGATTGGATTACCTGTCCCTAAACAGAAGTTCCAAGTCGTTGTCTGGTGGTGAAGCACAACGTATTCGACTGGCAACACAAATTGGTTCCCAATTGGTTGGTGTGCTTTATATTTTGGATGAGCCAAGCATTGGTTTACATCAACGTGATAATGAAAAATTGATCAATTCTCTGGTTTCACTTCGGGATATTGGCAACTCAGTTATTGTTGTTGAACATGACAAGGACATGATCGAGCGTGCTGATTATGTCATTGATATTGGTCCGAAAGCAGGAAAATATGGTGGTGAAATTATTAGCATTGGATCGCCTAAGGAATTATTAAAACACAATACCTTAACTGCTGATTACCTAAATGGCAACAGGGAAATTCCTGTCCCTAAGCAACGACGAAAAGGAAATGGAAAGTCTATTGAATTAAAAGGCTGCACAGGTAACAACTTGAAAAATGTTTCTGTAAAATTTCCACTGGGCAAAATGATTGGTGTCACAGGTGTTTCTGGTAGTGGAAAATCGACACTCATTAATGAAACCCTTTATCCAATCATGAATGCACACTATTTTAATGGTGTGAAACTACCCATGCCATATCAAAGTATCAAAGGACTTGAACATTGCGACAAAGTGATAGACATCAACCAATCACCTATTGGGCGAACACCACGTAGCAATCCTGCGACGTACACTGGTACGTTTAGTGAAATTAGGAGTTTGTTTGCTAAAATTCCTGAAGCGATGATTCGTGGTTACAAACCTGGACGCTTCAGTTTTAATGTCAAAGGTGGACGTTGTGAAACTTGTCAAGGTGGTGGTTTGAAGGTTATTGAAATGAATTTCCTTCCTGACGTCTATATTGAGTGTGAAACATGCCAAGGAAAGCGTTTTAATAGAGAGACTTTGGAAATTCGCTACAAAGGGAAATCGATTAGCGATGTCTTGGATATGACCATTTCCGAAGCTGTTGACTTTTTTGAACATATCCCTAAAATTCACAAAAAGCTAAAGACCATCAATGATGTTGGTTTGGGTTACATCACCTTGGGACAACAGAGCACAACGCTTTCTGGTGGTGAAGCACAACGCATCAAACTGGCCACAGAATTGAGTAAGCGAGATACGGGAAACACCTTTTATATTCTTGATGAGCCTACCACAGGACTACATTTTGAAGATATTAGAGTACTGATGCTAGTGCTGAATAAATTAGTAGACAAGGGCAATACCGTCTTGATTATTGAGCACAACCTAGATGTTGTAAAAATGTGCGACCATATCATCGATATTGGCTACGAAGGTGGTCAAGGTGGTGGAAAAGTTGTCGCTCAGGGAACACCTGAAGAGATAATCAAAGATAAGAAGAGTTATACCGCTCAATTCTTAAAAAAAGAACTAAATTAGTCGGTTGAAAAAAGAACACTGAATACAATAAATTATGCGAAAAGAACAAAACCATAAAGGTTGGAATGAAATCAAGACAAATGATTCATGGGCTATTTTTAAAATCATGGGTGAATTTGTAAATGGTTATGAAAAATTGAGTAAAATTGGACCTTGTGTTTCAATTTTTGGATCTGCCAGAACCAAGCCTGATCATAAATATTATAAATTAACTGAAGAGGTAGCAAACAAAATTGTTGAACATGGCTATGGTGTCATTACTGGTGGTGGTCCTGGTATTATGGAAGCTGGTAACAAAGGTGCTCATATTGCTGGAGGAACTTCGGTCGGACTTAACATTGATTTGCCATTTGAGCAACACGACAATCCGTACATTGATAGTGATAAAAGTCTGGATTTTGATTATTTCTTCGTAAGAAAGGTCATGTTTGTAAAATACTCCCAAGGGTTTGTAGTGATGCCTGGAGGTTTTGGAACCCTTGATGAACTTTTTGAAGCGATGACCTTGATCCAAACCAATAAGATTGAAAAATTCCCAATTATCCTTGTCGGAACCGAATTTTGGGAAGGCTTGATGGATTGGGTCAAAAAAACCTTATTGGAAGCCAATAATAATATTAGTCCGCAAGATTTAGATCTCATCCATATGGTAGATACTGCAGATGAGGTTATCAATATATTGGACAAGTTCTACAAAGAATATGGATTAAGTCCTAATTTCTAGGAATGACAACGTTAGGCATTTCTAAATTACTGCTATGATGAAGAAATTAGTCGGTTTTACCTTTGCTTTGCTGATGCTTCAGTCGCTTTCGGCACAAGAGAACTTTAAGCTCATGTTTTATAATTTGCTTAATTTTCCTTTGGAAGATGCCGTCCCTAATCGCCTTCAGTATTTAGAACTTATTTTGGATGATTATCGTCCTGATCTGTTTATGGTTTGTGAACTGAACAACGAATCTGGTGGAAATACCATCCTTAATTCCTTGCAATTCATTAATCCAGACTATCAGAGTGCAACATTTATGCTGAATACTTCCGACGATACCATAAGCGATCAAAACGACCTTCAGCAATTGCTCTATTATGACAGCTCGAAATTCTCTTTGGAAAGTCAGACCATTGTTACAACCATCTTTAGAGACTTTAACCATTATCGCTTGCTATTAAATACCATTGAACAAGACACAGATCCTATATTCGTTGATGTGATTGTTTGCCATTTAAAGGCATCCAGCGGAACAGAAAACCAATCGTTAAGGGCTCAAATGGTCGAAGATCTCGAAGCGTATCTCGACACCATACCAGAAGACAGCAACATAGTACTTGCAGGAGATTTTAACGTATACACACAATCAGAGCCTGCTTTTCAGGCTTTAATAGACAATGCAAACAATATTCGTTTTATTGATCCAGCCAATCGCATCGGTAGTTGGCATAATAATGCGAACTATATTGATGTTATGACGCAATCGACACGCACAGAAACTGGATTTGGCGGAACAACAGGTGGCTTTGATGACCGCTTCGATTTCATAATGACTTCCGAAAATATGGCTACAAATCCGAAGTTATCCTTTATTGAGGACAGCTATGGTGTTTATGGTAATAATGCCAATATAAACTGCTACAACCAAGCCATCAATTCGAGCGATTGTGCTGGCACAGACTATTCATCGTTCATTCGAAATGCCTTACACAATTTTAGTGATCACCTTCCTGTAACCTTGGAGTTACAAACCAATCAATCCTTAAGTATTAAAGAGTTGGTTGCTGAAAGCGGTATAGTCATAAAAGGCAGCACGATTGTTGATGATTCGCTACAACTCAGCGTTGATTCCAGTCTGCAAAATCAAATTCAATTGTGTGTATTCAATAGTTTAGGACAACTTTTACAAACTGTCGACGTTAATAATTCGTTAATAGCAGTGGATACTTCCCAATTTACGGATGGTATCTACTATATTACAAGTAAAAAATTGCAGTTTGAACCTCTAAAATTTATTGTGTCACATTGAAATTCAGTCGTGTCTTATTAATTGCTGTCCTATTTTGGAACGTGATGCTATTTGGCCAAAACAGTATTGACCTTAAGGCTTCGGTCGATATTATCACTAAAACCATCAGTATCCATCAGCGCATCACGTATCAAAACCAAAGTAATGATACGCTCAAGACCATTTTCCTCAACGATTGGAACAATGCCTATTCCACAAAAAAAACACCGTTGGCTAAACGTTTTACTGAAGAGTTTAACGATAAATTCCATTTTGCCAAAAGTGAGCAACGCGGATTTACCATTGTAACCCAAATCCATGACCATAACAAAAATGTCCTGTCATTTTCGATGTTAAAGGAACATCCTGATGTGATTGAAGTGACATTGGCTAATGCTTTGTTACCTAATGAATCCTATGACATCACGCTACATTACAATTTGGTGATTCCAGATGATAATTTCACAGGTTATGGCATTAGTCCTGAAAAAGACCTCAACCTCAAATATTGGTACATTACACCTTCGGTTTATGATGGTCAATGGAACTATTACAGTCATAAAAATCTAGATGACCTGTATACACCAAGTGCTGAATTAACGATGGAAATTGAATTTCCATTGAATTATCAGTTGGTATCCGAACTCAATACTATAGACATCAAACAGACGCTAGACAAGCAAACTTTTTACCTACACGGAAAAGATCGTGTGAACACCCAACTCATCCTGACGAAATTTTCAGATTTCAAGTATGTTCAAACGGATGACTTTACCATTATCTCCAACCTATCCAGCAAAGGTGTTTCTCCCGAAATAAAAGCTTTAATTACCGATAAGATCACGCGCTTTATTACAGAAAATCTTGGTGATTATCCTCATGAGCGATTGTTGATAACCAAAGACGACTATAAGAAGGACCCGTTATATGGTCTTAATCAATTACCTGCATTTATTAGACCTTTCAAGGATAACTTTCAGTATGAATTGAAATTGCTAAAAACGGCATTGAACAATTACCTTCAAAATACCGTATTGGTCAATCCAAGAAAGGACTATTGGTTACGCGATGGGATTCAAATTTATTATTTGATGAAATATGTGGAAACATATTATCCAGACACCAAGCTTTTAGGAACCTTAGCCAATATTTGGGGAATTCGGTCGTTTCATGCGGCAGATTTATCGTATAACGACCAGTTCAATTTGTTCTTTATGCAAATGGCTCGAACCAATCGAGATCAACCGTTGACCACTTCAAAGGATTCGTTGTTGAAATTCAATGCGAATATCGCAGGAAAGTACAAATCGGGTCTTGGTTTGCGATATTTGGACAGTTATATTAATGATGATATTATTGAAACGACCCTATCTGATTATATACAAAGTTTTCGCCTTAAGATTTCCAATTCAGATCAATTCCTGAAGTTACTAAAAAGTAGAACTGCTAAAAACATAGATTGGTTTTTTAACGATTATGTCGATTCTAGGTCGCGAATTGATTTCAGAATTAAGGACATCGAAAAAACGGCAGATTCTGTAACCCTTACTATAAAAAACAAGCGCGACAACAATCTTCCCGTTTCACTGTTCACCTTAAATAAGGATTCTGTATTATCTAAAACTTGGGTTACCAATGTAAATGGTTACAAGTCATTGACCATACCTCGAGATCGTTTAGACCGATTGGCTCTCAACCATGACAATGTCATTCCCGAGTTTAATTTACGTGACAATTACAAAACTCTGAACGGTTCATTTTTAACCAATAAACCGCTTCAGTTTAGGCTATTCAAGGATATTGAAGACCCATACTACAATCAAGTCTTCATTATGCCTCAGGTTGAGTTCAGGAATATATACGACGGCTTGACCTTGGGTATGAAGTTTTACAATAAATCTGTGCTGCGAAAACGGTTAAATTATCGATTTGCACCAGTCTATGCAACAAAATCAAGATCACTTACAGGTAGTGGTCGTATGTCGTATACGCATTATTTAGATGATCGGGATTTGTTCAACATTACCTATGGTGTCAGTGCAAAGTACAACTCGTTTGCCGAAGATTCCTTTGTGACAATCTTCACACCTAGCCTGTCATTTTCGTTTAGGGATAATGACGATTTCAGATCTGATAGAAGACGTTTTCTCAATTTAAGGTTTTTAAGCATTTCAAGGGAAGTTGGAGAAAATGCAATCATTGAAGATTTGATAGAACCAGATTACAGTGTTTTGAATTTGCGATATGTCAACACGAACCCTGGATTGGTTAATTTCTATCGTTGGTTTTATGATGTTCAATTTGCCAATAACTTCGGAAAAGTTGCCTTTAACTATGAATACAGAAAACTAGCAGAAAGCAACAGGCAGTTTAATTTTAGATTCTTTGCTGGCACTTTTTTATACAATAAAACGGATTCAAATTCAGACTATTTCAGTTTTGCCTTGGATCGACCAACCGACTACTTATTTGATTACAATTATCTGGGACGCTCTGAAGATACGGGAATCTTCAGTCAGCAGATCATCATTGCCGAAGGTGGTTTCAAATCCAAACTCGACACACCTTTTGCCAATCAATGGATGACTACAGTCAATGCAAGTACTACCATCTGGAAATATATCGAAGCCTATGGTGACATAGGATTGGTAAAAAACAAAGGGTTCAGTCCTGCATTTGTTTATGATTCGGGAATTAAAGTCGATTTGGTTACCGATTACTTTGAGCTCTATTTTCCAATATATTCTAATTTGGGATGGGAAATATCACAACCCAATTACGATCAAAAAATCAGAATCAAATTTACGGTTGATCCACAGGTACTTCTTGGGTTATTCAGACGAAAATGGTATTAGAATATTCTTAACAGGATTGTGATTATCTATATAATTCTGAAAAATTCTTAAAAAAACCACTATTATTTTATTAATATTATAAAATTATAACCCTGTTCAACGTTGTTACATTACTGAAAAATAGCTAAATTTGCTTCAACAAATTCTAAGCTATGTCCACAGAAACCACAACCACAAATGAAATGACTTTTGAGGATTTCAAAACTGAAATCCTAAACGATTACAAAATTGCTGTAACCAGTAGAGAGTGTAGTTTGTTGGGTCGTCGTGAAGTGCTCACAGGCAAAGCTAAGTTTGGAATTTTTGGTGACGGAAAGGAAGTGCCTCAATTGGCATGGGCAAAAGTGTTCAAAAATGGCGATTTCCGTTCAGGTTACTATCGTGACCAAACCTTTATGATGGCTATTGACGAACTCACAATCGCACAGTTTTTCTCCGGATTGTATGCCAACACAGATATATCGCATGAACCTATGTCTGCAGGTCGTCAAATGGGTGGCCATTTTGGAACGCATAGTCTTGATGACAAAGGTGAATGGAAAGATCTCACCCAACAGAAGAACTCAAGTGCTGACATCTCTCCTACTGCTGGACAAATGCCTCGATTGTTAGGCTTGGCGCAAGCGTCTAAAATATATCGACATGTTGATGGTATTGACTCCAAAAAGTTTTCAGTAAATGGCAATGAGATTGCTTGGGGAACAATTGGTAATGCTAGTACCAGTGAAGGTTTATTCTTTGAAACGATCAATGCAGCTGGTGTGTTGCAAGTGCCAATGGTCATTAGCATTTGGGATGATGAATATGGAATTTCCGTACATGCCAAACACCAAACAACCAAAGAGAATATTTCAGAAATCTTAAAAGGATTCCAACGAGATGACAACCATAACGGCTACGAAATCCTAAGGGTAAAAGGTTGGGATTATTCCGGATTGATAGAAACCTATCAAAAAGCTGAAAAAATTGCTCGTGAGGAACATGTTCCGGTAATGATCCATGTCACCGAATTGACGCAACCGCAAGGACACTCTACATCTGGTTCACATGAACGTTATAAGAGTAAGGAACGTTTAGAATGGGAAGCCAAATATGATTGTATCGCTCAAATGCGTCAATGGATGGTTGATAACCATATTGCAACCGATGATGAATTGACAGCGCTCGATAAGGACATCAAAAAAGCGGTTAGAGACGGTAAAAAAGTAGCTTGGTCTGCCTTTCTTCAACCTATTTTGGAAGCGCAATCCCAAGCAATCGCCTTGATGGCTTCAGCTGCTGAGAGAAGTTCCAACAAGGTGTTCTTGAATAAAGTGATCAATGACTTAAAAAGTATTCAAGAACCTGGACGAAAGGATGTCATATCTGCTTGTAGAAAAGCATTGCGTTATTTAATTGGTGAACCATCAAACGAAAAAACTGCGCTTCAGCAATGGGTAAACAATACTATTGAAACTGTACAACCGAAATACAGTTCTCACCTTCACAGCCAATCGAAACATTCAGCCTTAAACGTTTCCGAAGTATTGCCGTCCTACGATGATACATCTGAAATGGTGGATGGACGTGTTGTCATTCGTGAAAATTTTGATGCGATTTTCAGTAATCATCCTGAAGCTTTGGTCTTTGGAGAAGATGCTGGTAATATTGGTGATGTTAACCAAGGACTGGAAGGTCTTCAGGAAAAGTATGGTGAGCTGCGAGTTGCTGATTCAGGAATTCGGGAAGCAACCATTTTGGGTCAAGGTATTGGTATGGCAATGCGTGGATTGCGTCCAATCGCAGAAATCCAATATCTAGATTATATTTTATATGCCTTGCAAATTATGAGTGATGATTTAGCAACACTTCAATACAGAACCAAAGGCAAACAAAAGGCGCCTTTGATTGTTCGTACACGTGGTCACAGACTGGAAGGCATATGGCATTCTGGATCTCAATTGGGTGGAGTTATCAATCTTATACGAGGCATTCATGTTCTTGTTCCGAGAAATATGACTAAAGCTGCTGGTTTTTACAATACGCTCTTAGATGCAGATGAACCTGCTTTCATCATTGAATGCTTGAACGGTTATCGCCTAAAAGAGAAAATGCCTAAAAACATGGGTGAATTCAAGACACCTATTGGAGTGGTTGAAACCTTAAAAGAAGGTACAGATATTACTTTGGTATCCTATGGTTCCACCCTTCGTATCGTAGAACAGGTTGCAAAAGAATTGCTTGAAGTAGGCATTGATGCTGAAGTTATTGATATACAGTCGTTACTACCTTTTGACTTGAATCATGATATTGTAAAAAGTGTGGCCAAAACCAACCGCTTGATGATTATTGATGAAGATGTGCCTGGAGGTGCTTCAGCATATATCTTGAATGAAATTTTAAATACACAAAACGGATTTCAGTATTTAGACAGTCAGCCAAAAACGGTAACTGCCAAACCACATCGTCCAGCCTATGGCACAGACGGTGATTATTTCTCAAAACCTTCAGCTGAAGATATTTTTGAGGCTGTTTACGACGTTATGCATGAAGTAAACCCAACAGATTTTCCAAAATTAAGATAGTGTAATTTAGATTTACAATATTGCACTCTTAGAACTTGACTTTTTGTTTTTAACCGAAATCATAGATTCACGAGCTCCTATTTAATAAAATAAGAAGTTTGTGAGCTAAAATGAGGCTACCTAAGGTATGATTGTTATTGTCATTCAGAGTGAAGTGATAAATCTTATCAATTTGAAAAATAAATATTTGACATCTTTTAGGGATTCTTCATTTCATTAAGAATGACACTTTTAGACAGCCTCGTTTTATAAATAGGATCTACACAAATTGCACTTATTGTTTTATGAATCGCTTTAAAGCTGAGCCGTTTTCGAAAGTAATTGGCATAACATATACACCTTGCGAGTGAGCACTGATATCGATGCTCTTTTGACTTTCCTTTTCATCATGTACATCCATCATAAAACATGAAAACCCTAACCAGGAACAGTATATCCAAGCTCTGGATATTTTAGTTTTGTTTAAAAAATCAGTCGCAGGTTTGATGGATTTTTTATATTTATACGAAACAGTCAAATACATGCTTTCAAAAGAAGACAAACAGCGCTTAAGAGGTTCCATTTTTAGGCATCTTGATGGTATTGCCACAGCAACTTCTGCATATGCCTTACACAAAAAAGGTGTATTAAATTACTGCATTGAACACCAAACCGTCTCACTCGACCAACTCTCCAAAGTATTTAATGCAAATGACGGTTACCTCAATGTTGCGCTTCGGGTTTTAGCATCACAAGGTTGGTTGCATCAACAACTGGATAATGCCACCAATAATGTATCCTATAGCATAACTGATAAAAGTCAAGAAGCCTTCGGAATGGTTCCTCTATACAAGGATGCGGTAAATTTATTGAACTATACTGAAAAGTTAGCCAATGAGCCTATAGGTATGGATGCCTTTAGTGCACTGGAACGTGTATTTCAGTTATTTGAAAATGGCTATGGCATCCAAAATTCAGATGAATCAACCATTGCCTATCAAATCTTGAAACACATTGAAGGTGTCATCATTGCACCTATAATTGTTAGATTGGGCATGAACGGTCTGTTTCATAAGTATTTTATGGACGCTTGGTTTACGGCTGAAGAGTATCATAAAAATCCTGAAAGCTTTAAGAAAATATTGGACTTCTTTACGCACTTAGGATGGTTCAACAAAAAGAAGAATGCTTATCAGTTTACCGAAGAAGGCTTATTTTTCGCAAAACGTGCCAGTGCTTATGGTGTAACTGTTTCCTATTTGCCCACCTTCATACAATTGGACGACTTGATTTTCGGAAATGCCACTATATTGAAAACCTCGTCTTCTGATGAGGCAGAGAAGCATGTACATCGCGAAATGAATGTTTGGGGAAGTGGTGGCGCACATTCCACATATTTTAAGGTCATTGATGAGATCATTATCAAGTTATTCAACAAACCCATTGAAGAACAGCCCAAGGGTATATTGGATATGGGATGTGGCAATGGTGCTTTTATTCAACATATTTTTGATGTCATTGAATACCAAACACGACGCGGAAAATTATTGGATGAATATCCGTTATTACTTGTTGGAGCCGATTTTAATCAAGCTGCGCTTAAGGTCACAAGAGCCAATTTAATAAAAGCCGATATTTGGGCAAAGGTAATTTGGGGTGATATTGGACGTCCAGATTTACTGGCCAAGGACCTAAAAGAAGACTATAATATTGAGTTGAAAGACCTTCTCAATGTTCGTACGTTTCTAGACCACAATAGAGTTTGGGAAACACCAACCAAGATTACAGATCGCATTAGCAATTCGTCTGGTGCCTATGCTAGTTTGGGTCAGCATTTAAGCAACAACCTTGTTGAAGATTCCCTTTTCGAGCATCTAAGTAAATGGAAACCTTACATCGAGCGCTTTGGCTTGTTAATCATTGAATTGCATACGGTTAATCCAGAACTCGTATCCGATAATCTTGGAAAAACTGCAGCTACAGCTTACGATGGCACACATGGATATAGTGACCAATACATTTTGGAAGTGGATGTTTTCCTTAAGATTGCCCAAGAAGCTGGTCTTGTGCCTGATGCGAATTACTTCAGAAAATTTCCGAATAACGAATTGGCGACAGTTAGTGTAAATCTTTTAAAAGGTAATTGAAATGGAACAAGACAAGACAATGATAACTCGCGATTGGTTGGCTGTTGAACGTACCAAATTGGCCAACGAGCGCACATTTCTGGCATACTTCAGAACATTTTTAGTGATTTTAGGTACAGGTGTCACCATTTTGAAACTGGAATTTTTTTCAGATTTGAAATCCTATGGTATCATTCTCATAATCATTTCAGCCATATTACTCTTTATTGGTATTTTTAGATTAATACACGTAAGAAAAATCATCAGAAAGCATTATAACTTATGAAAGCTGTTTCAGTAACTGTCATCAGGAAAGAACTTCAACACAAATCGAATGAGGAATTGGCTGAACTGTGTTTACGTTTATCACGTTTTAAGAAAGAAAACAAAGAACTGCTCACCTATTTATTATTTGAAGCAGATCACGAAGAAGGTTATATTGAGACCGTTAAAGCTGAAATTGACGAACAGTTTTCAGATATAAATACAGACAGTTATTACTACATCAAAAAAAGTGTTCGGAAAATTTTGCGAAACACCCGAAAGTACATTCGCTACTCACTGAATAAAGAGACTGAAGTGGTATTATTGCTCCATTTTTGCAGTAGCTTAAAACGCATGTCACCATCCATTAAAGGCAGTATGGCATTGACCAATTTGTACCATCGCACTTTAGACAACATTCGTAAAAAGGTCGCCTTATTACACGAAGATTTACAATACGATTACGGAATGGAAATTGAGGATTTGGGTCGCTAGATGCTCTTCAGAAAAACACAAAAAATTGAAACTCGATTCAGTTGTTTATGTTTAGATAATTTTCTATATTACTAAGTTAATTTTTTAGACTATGGAACATTATCATATTACCCTAAGGCGTAAGTATCATCGTAAAGCCGATCAGATCTTCATTTATTTTGAATATAATGGAAAAGACCATCCTATATATAATTTGGTACGAAGTCTTCCCAATAGAAAATGGAGTGCCAACCAGCAATGTTGGTATGTGGAATTTTCTGAAGCAGCAATAAACACAATACACGATACTTTCAAAGCGTATACCATTGATGATAGGGATTTGCGCTATACCATTGCCAAGCGACATCAAAACAACGCCTACCTTCTGAGTCAGACACAGCAGCACGTCATTGATGCTTTTAGCAAGTATTTAAACGGAAAGCGATACAGTGATAGTACGATTGAGACCTACACATTTTTGGTTGCCGACTTTATTGGTTATTACCATAAATCGGCCTTGGAGGATCTAACAAACCGATCTGTCGAACTTTACATTGAAGATGTTTATATCAAACGGAAGTACTCGATAAGCAAGCAACGTCAATTTATAAGTGCCTTAAAAGTCTTTAATGTTTTCTATCCTGAAACAGGCATTGATGCAGTTGAGTTGGTTCGTCCACAAAAAAGTAGACGATTACCAAGTGTATTATCGAAGCAGGAGATCATCCATTTGATTCGGGTCACAACCAATTTAAAACACAGAGCAATTATCGCGATGATTTATTCTTGCGGATTTCGAATTAGTGAATTGATTAATTTGGAGCTTAAAGATATAGATATTGACAGGCGCCAAATATTGATTAGGAATGCCAAAGGTCGAAAAGATCGCTATGTCATTATTGCTGAGAGTTTTATTCCGTTGCTTAAAAATTACTTGGGTAGTTATATGCCAGAGGTATATTTTGTTGAAGGTTTGAGCAATGCAAAGTACAATTCGGGAAGTGTCCGCAAATTTTTGAAAGCCTCGTGCAGGCGTGCAGGAATTGTTAAGCGAGTGACGCCACATACCTTACGGCATAGTTATGCCACTCATTTATTGGAAAATGGTATTGATTTAAGGTATATTCAAGAGTTATTAGGTCATGCCAGGCCAGAAACGACGATGATTTACACACATGTTGCCAAGAAGGATTTACTTATGATTAAGAGTCCATTAGACATTGCGGTTAAGCAATTTATGGCTTCCGAGGAGCATTACCAAAAAGTAAGCATATCCCGAACATAGTTCGTAAAATTTGGTATATTAGTTGACATATAACCAGTTACTTGCAATAGTTCCTGAAAATTATCTGGCTGATTAAATTTAGTACGGAAAAACATAAATTAATCGGAACTTTTTATCACTCAAACTCTGAATGGTTTGCTCACTCGACCCTAAATGAAAATCGGAATTTATAGTTGCTTTTTGATTAGAATCCCATCTTTTGCTTTAAGAATCTTTCGGAATTATTATCTCAAAAGAGGAACTTACTCAAACGTGGATTTTAAAGTTTCTGGAAAATAAAGCATTGTCTATATTTAAGAGATTTGGAACCAAAAGCTTCAAAGCGTTTTGAAAAAACACTTCTCGCGGAATTAAATGGTTAAAAGCAAAACT
>JAUIMB010000023.1 GCA_030432635.1 Bacteroidia bacterium
TGGCGCCTTCCTTTATAAAAATTGGCATACTATCGATGTCGGCATCGACCCACATTTCCTTTCCGCCTTTTATGACTTGATCTGTCCAAAAGTCATACCAATTTCCTCGAGGAATATACATACGTCGACCTTTGGCATTGGCCTCCAATATAGGGCAAGCCAAGATTTGTTCTCCAAAAATGAACTCATCAGTTCTGTAGTGGGTCTGTACATCCTCTTGATCATAAAGCACCAACGATTTCAGTAATGGAGTACCATGGTCTACATAATTCCAAAATGCTGTATATAAATATGGAAGGAGTTCATAGCGAATTTCAATGAACTTTCTAACGATTGCCGTAACATCGGTATCAAATGCCCAAGGCTCTTGATCGCCATGATCGCCAGACGAATGTACCCTAAAAAACGGATGAAATATCCCAAGCTGAATCCATCGTGTGAACAATTCGCCTTGAGGTTGCTCGGCAAAGCCTCCAATATCACTGCCAGCAAATCCGAAACCGGACATAGCCATGCGTTGCGCTTGAATATTTGCAATCCACAAATGCTCCCATGTTGCGACGTTATCACCAGTCCAAGTTGACGTATAACGCTGAGTCCCAGAATATGCAGCCCTTGTAATCACAAAAGGTCGTTTTGGATAAGCAAACTTTTTGAGACCTTGATACGTCGCTCTGGCCATTTGCATGCCATAAATATTGTGTGC
Organism: Bacteroidia bacterium; assembly: GCA_030432635.1. Lineage (GTDB taxonomy): Bacteria > Bacteroidota > Bacteroidia > Flavobacteriales > Flavobacteriaceae > Psychroserpens. The sequence goes on from JAUIMB010000023.1 coordinate 707, forward strand.
TTTTCGATGACTGCATGGATTGCCATCATAATCATGTCGAACATCATCAGGGAATGTTTTGTTAGGCACTTCCATTACAGCAGGCTCATTCATATCGTTCCAAACCCCTTTTATTCCGACATCTTCAATAAGTTCCTTAAACAAACCAGACCACCATTCTCGTACTTCCGGATTGGTAAAATCAGGAAAATAACATTCACCTGGCCAAACCTTTCCTTTCATGTATGGACCATCTGCTCGCTTACAGAAATAGTCGTTATCCAGAGCCTCCTTAAACACCGAATAATCTTTATCGATCTTGATCCCAGGGTCAATAATGACTACGGTTTTAAATCCGTCTTCAGCCAATTCCCTTACCATTTTCTTAGGGTCTGGAAAATAATCCTTACTCCAAGTAAAGCATCGAAAACCTTCCATATAATCAATATCTAAATAAATGGCATCACATGGGATTTTAAGCTTTCTGAAAGTTGAGGTAATTTCCTTCACCTTGCTCTCAGGATAGTAGCTCCATTTGCACTGGTGAAATCCTAAAGCCCACATTGGAGGAAGTAAATGAGGCTTTCCGGTTAAATCGGTATAGCTCTCAACAACTTGGGTCATTTCAGGACCATAAATGAAATAATAATTCATTTCACCGCCTTGTGCCCAAAAGCTTGTGACGTTACGACGCTCATGAGCAAAATCGAAGCATGTTTTAAATGAGTTGTCAAAGAAGATACCATAGGCTCTATGATGATGCAATCCTGTATAAAACGGAATCGCCTTATAAATAGGATCAGTTTCCTTTCCGTAAGCATAGGAATCGGTCACCCAATTTTCATATCGTTTTCCTTTCAAATTTAAATGATTCGGCTTATCACCCAAACCATAATAGCTCTCACCATCATGAGATATCTTACTCATTTTCACGATGTCTCCACCATACTCATAGCTTTCTTCCCAATGAAATCCGGTTTCATCCTGATTGATCTCAAATCCGTCCTTGGCATCGAACAGTTGAACTTTAAGATCTGCTTTGGCAATTTGACAAATCAATTTTGAGGTTATCACCCTGTAATGCTCCTTTAGGTCTTCAATATCCAAACGATTATAACCTGTACTTGCATATTTGGTTATGGCATAGGAAAAATCGTTATCAAATTTTCCAGTAGTCGTGTACCTAAATCGCAATACACTATCCCTAACCACAGTTAGCTGTAGTACCACATCATTTTCAGTAGTAAAATATAACGTATCTACATCTTTCTTGAAATCTATAATCCTTGATGGTACCTGATTGCCCTTGTGCTCAAGTTCGGTGTTTGTAATCATAGGCTTGGTTTAATTTGAAACGTGTAAAAAAACGGAAAAATCCGAAGGAATAAAAGCGAAGTTATAACATGTTACCAACATCTAATCTTCACTATTCCTAAAATACTGTCTTAGATATATTTAGCAAGGCAAATAGCTCACAATTGAATTATTTCTTCTTTTTCCGTACTGGTTTTTTAGTAGTGGATTTTACATATTTAAAAGCAACCATGCCCAAAGGAGGCACTTTAATATGTATCGAATGATCCCTATACTGCCATGGTTCAGTTTTTGTCACTGATTGTTTATTGACATATTCACCTGTACCGTTATAGGCTTTTTTATCACTGTTGAAAATTTCCTTTAAGGTTCCCTTTCTTGGCAACCCTAATTGGTATTCAGCCTTAGGTATTGGTGTCATATTACAAACGACAATTACGGTATCTGCTTCTTTTTTGCCATGTCTCATGTACACGAACATGGAATTTTCAGCATCGTTAAAATCTATCCATTCAAAACCTTCGGAAGTAAATTGCTTTTCGTACAATGCTGGTTCCTTGGTATACAATAGATTTAAGTCTTTTACCAATTTTTGAATCCCTTTATGGTTATTGGTTTTAAGCAAATGCCAATCCAAGCTTTGCTTAAAATTCCATTCGCTATTTTGACCAAATTCATCACCTTGAAACAAGAGTTTTGCTCCAGGATGCGTAAACATATAACTGTATAGCAACCTCAGATTTGCAAACCGTTGCCATTCATCTCCTGGCATTCTGCCTAGGATGGAACGTTTTCCGTGAACTACTTCATCATGGCTCAAAGGCAACATAAAGTTTTCAGTAAAGGCATAGGTCATACTGAAGGTTAAATCATTTTGGTGAAAGCGTCTATAAATAGGTTCTCTTGCAAAATAATTCAGGGTGTCGTGCATCCATCCCATCATCCATTTCATTCCAAATCCCAAACCTCCTAAAAACGTAGGTTTGGACACCATTGGAAATGCAGTAGATTCCTCTGCTATGGTTTGTACATCAGGGAAATTGGTATAAACGGCTTCGTTCATTTCGCGCATAAAGGCAATCGCCTCCAGGTTTTCCCTTCCACCGTAAATATTAGGTTCCCATTGTCCGTCTTCCCTAGAATAATCCAAAAACAGCATCGAAGCCACCGCATCGACTCGCAAACCATCGGCATGAAACTGATCTAACCAATAAATGGCATTACTAATTAAAAAGGATTTGACTTCATTACGACCGTAATTAAAGATCAAACTTTTCCAATCTTGATGATAACCTTTGCGCTTATCGGGATGTTCGTAAACATTAGTACCATCAAAAAAGCCTAATCCATGTGCATCTTCGGGAAAGTGTGATGGTACCCAATCCAAAATGACACCAATGTCATTTTGATGCAATTTATCTACCAATAATTTAAATTCTTCAGGTAATCCAAAACGTGAAGTTGGTGCAAAATAACCTGTAATTTGGTAACCCCAACTTGGATCGTATGGAAACTCCATAACAGGCATCAATTCGACATGGGTGAAATTCATGTCTTTTACGTAACGCACCAGTTCTTCAGACAATTCTTTATAGGTCAAGAAGCGATCTTCTTCAGCTTTAGCCTCAATAATTTTTTTCCATGAACTTAAATGGACCTCATAAACAGAAAACGGAGCGTCCAAAGCATTCTTCTTTTTACGCTTTTCCATCCATTTGGCATCTTTCCATTTGTAATTGTCATCCCATATAATGGATGCTGTATTTGGTGGATGTTCACTGCGTCTGGCATAGGGATCAGCTTTTTCTGTCTTGATGCCCATATTGCTACTTTGAATCTTGTATTTATATAGGTTTCCTTTTCCAACACCTGGAATAAATCCTTCCCAAATTCCACTCGAGTCCCATCGCACATTCAAAGGATGAGTCCCTTCTACCCAAAAGTTAAAATCACCTACTACCGAAACATGTTTTGCTCCAGGTGCCCAAACCGCAAAATAGGTGCCTTCAACACCATTGACTGTTGTTATGTGCGATCCAAATTTTTTATAAAGTCGAACGTGTTTTCCGGCTTTAAAAAGATCGATATCAAAATCGGTAAAAAGACTATGTGCTATAACTTCTGCCATAATTAGTTGTTGATAATGTTCGAGATTCCTTTCAATGGGATGACAGCCCAACGCGGACGAGAATTGAGCTCGTAACCCAATTCATAAACTGCTTTTTCCAACATCGCATATTTGAGCAAGAACAAGCGTTCTTTCTCATAGCCAATATTTAGGTTTGCCTGTTGAATTTTAGTGACGTAAGTTCCCAAAAACACGCCATTAAGATATTGGTAGAGGATTTCCCCAGCTTCAAAAAGTGCATTCTGCTCCTGCTTGTACAATTCCAAATTATTGAAAATCGTAGCATAAATAGCATAATGAAATGAACGAAACATACCTGCGATATCCTTTAAAGGCGGTTGTTTCACCTTGCGATCACGAATGGTACTTTCTGGTTCACCTTCAAAATCAAGAATATAAAAATCATCATCTTTAACCAATACTTGTCCTAAGTGATAATCGCCATGCACTCGAATACGTTCACCTTTCAGTTTTGTCCAATCAAAATCTACAAACCGCTTTCTAATGTTATTTTTTCGTTCTAAAAATTCATTGGCCAAATCCAAAGCCAGTCCATCCAATTTATGTAGGGTGTTTTCAATGGTATTGAGGCGGTTTTGAAATTGGTGTAACAACCTATTCTTCAACCACACCTCATAATCACCATTGAAATGTGTTGGTGTAAAGGAAGTATCTTCTATCTCACTCCCTAAAGCAATGTGCATCTCAGCAGTTCGACTTGCCAGCATTTGGATTTTAGTAAACACATTCAATCCTACCCAATCTATAATTTGAGGCGGTACATCCCTTATTTCCAAACGTCCAAAATCTGAAGTTTGAGGCAGTTGCTGAATATCAATATTCTTGTATTCTAAATTGGAGAACACTTTATGGAATTCGGTCAACATATAATCCCAAGCATCACCTTGATTTTCGACCATTTCCTGCATTAAACCAATCGTAATATTGGTATTATCACTATCCTTAATTTGAATGCTTCCCAAATAAGCTGGTGTATTTTTGAATTCTTTTTTTTCTGAAAGAAAACGACTCATCTCATAATCTGGGTTTCGGTCAGCATAAATACGTCGAAAAAACTTCAGCACGTAAGTATCGTTATAAACAATGGATGTATTACTCTGTTCCAAACCCATGAAACGTGACGATTCGTATTGGCAGTTGCAAAAACGTTCACTTTTATGGTAACGTACTCTTGTTCTATCATTTGGAACAGCCGTCAAGATACGTTCAAAAACAACTCTACGAAATGCCTCCAGGTTTATGGCATCAATGATGAACCCTTTCTGGTCTTGAATGCTAATAGGAAGTATTCGATCGTCTTTTGCAAAACTTTCATCAGACACAAAGGCAATTGGCAAAAAATAATGTTGATAAAAAGCTTCAACAAAATTTACCTCAAGAATGAGTCCGTAATAAACTTCATCATGCTGTTGGATCCTGAAATATTCGGCAAGTTCAATGTATTTGAGCTTACTCGCTTTACCACCATACCAACGTTGTTTTACAATGTATTCCTCTAAGACATCAGACAAAAACGCCTTGATAAAGTCGTCATTATCCAACAACTCTTCCCAACGGTTGTTGAAATTATAAGGTGGTCGCAAGGCCTTTGAACTGGATTCCTTTTTTGCCATATCATTTATTTATCCTAAAGATATGAAAAGGTAGTGCTGGATGCAACTCGACGTAGTTCCATTCGTCATACCAGTTATAACTGCTCCCAGTGACCAAATCTGACACCTGAACACGTTGTCCTGCTTCTATCTTTAAATCAGATAACGGTAATTGTACCGTTGCATGTTGTGGATAATATTGATCTAAACTTATAATGATAAGCAACTCATTTGTTCTATCGTGATTCCACTTATAAAATGCAATCAAGTTATCATTATGTATGTCACAGAACTTGATATTATTGGTTTGTTGCAAGGCCTCCTGTTCATGACGTATGGCATTGATTTTAGAAATCAACAGTGTTAATTTGTTTTCCTCAGACCAGTCATAATGACAAATTTGAAACTTTTCAGACATGTAATATTCCTCTTTGCCTGGAATAGCCTGATCGATCATTTGCTCGAAAACCGGTCCATAAATACCAATATTTGAACTTAAGGTTGCCGCTAAGGCATAGCGTTGCAAATACATGGCCTCACTTGCACCTTGAAGGTGATACGGATTGATATCTGGAGTATTCGGCCAAAAATTTGGTCGCATGTATTCGCTAGCGTCAGTTTGTGTCAATTCTGTCATATACTCGATAAACTCCTGTTTGGTATTTCGCCATGTAAAATAGGTGTATGACTGTGTGTAGCCTTCCTTGGCTAATCGATGCATCACCTTCGGTCGTGTAAATGCTTCTGCCAAAAAGATCACATTAGGATGTTTTTTCTTGACTTCGGAAATGATCCAATTCCAAAAATAATAGGGTTTGGTATGTGGATTATCAACGCGGAACACATTAATTCCACAGTCAATCCAATGAAATAAGATATCCAGACACTCTTTCCAAAGATTTTTGTAATCCTTACTTTCCCAATATATAGGAAGAATATCCTGATACTTTTTTGGTGGATTTTCTGCATATTGAACGGTTCCATCTGGTCGCCATTTAAACCAATCAGGATGGTCTTTTACCCAAGGATGATCTGGAGCTGCTTGTAAAGCGTAATCCATGGCGATTTCAATATTATGCGCCTTCGCTTTCTTGACCAATCGCTTAAAATCGTTAATTGTTCCTAATTCTGGATGGATATCTTTGTGCCCACCATGTTTGGAACCAATTCCCCAAGCCGACCCTACATCGCCTTCCTTAGCTTCAGTTGTATTGTTTTTTCCTTTTCTATTAACCTCACCAATGGGATGTACTGGCGGAAAGTACAGTGTATCAAATCCCATACTTTGAATTCTTGGCAATAGGCGTTCACAATCCTTAAATGTACCATGCTGACCTTCGGTTTCTGAAGAAGAACGCGGAAAGAACTCATACCAAGTACTAAATCTAGCTTTCAATCGATCAACATACACCTGAAGTTCCTTAGACTCATTGACCAAATGCTTTTCAGGGTGGTTTGTGAAGATACTATGAAGTCGTTCACTTTTTGCTTCGATTATGGCTTTCTCATAAGATGCCTCATCTTGAAACAAATCAATACAGGTTTCTAAGTAGCGCTTATCCTCTTTTGATACGTTTTTGAGGAGTGGTTCGAGATAGGTAACACCTTCCAACAATTCGGAAATAACACGTTGGTCATCATCTATTTTGCGTTCGATACCATGTTGCCAATTCAACGCGTAATCTACCCAACCCTGAACTTTGTAGCTATAAAACCCTTGTTTTTCAACAGTAAATGAAGCTCTCCATTCGTCATTGTCAATAAGCTGCATTCGCTGTTCTGTCCATTTTCGCTCATTTTCATGTTTAAACAACACTGAAGCAGCGATAACATCATGGCCATCAACCACCACATCGGCTTCAACAGCAACAATTTCGTTTACAACTCGTTTTATATAGATATCACCACAATTGATTTGAGGTAAGACTTTATCAATAACTACACGCTTCTGGTTTTGCATATGCTTAGTTGGTTAAATTGAGAAATCATCAAGATTAAACAATGAATTCACACAAAAATATAAAATTTGAATAGCAATTATTGCATACCAACGCCTACAAAGCCAACTACAACGTTTGATGTTAATATCTATATAATGGGTTTATGAAATATCAGTACCTGAAGGAATTATAGCATCTTTTTTTATGACGACAATACCTTGCTTAATGCAGTGGGTTTCTGTTTCGGTATCCGATAAATGAGCTCCACCTTTTATCTTCACATCATCACCTATCCTACAATTTTTATCAATGATGGCATTTTCAATATGGCAGCGCTCGCCAATTCCCATCCAGATTTTGATATCCCTACGGGCAATATCCTCAAATGACTCATAATAATCACTTCCCATCATGTAAGTATTCTTCACCGTAGTATGCTCTCCTATTCGAGAACGGATGCCTATTACCGAATGCTCTATTCGAGCTGCATTGATGATACAACCATCACCAATGACAGCACGATTCATGGTTGTGCCAGAGATTTTGGACGTAGGTAACATCCTGGCATTGGTATAGATTTTCTGGGTGACATCATATAAATTGAATTTTGGAATATCATCAGTCAAACCTAAATTGGCCTTAAAAAAGGAATCGATATTTCCAATATCTGTCCAATAGCCTTCATACTGATAGCTTAGGGTTTTATGCTTATCTATACTTTGCGGAATGATTTCCTTTCCAAAGTCCATGGTTCCAGGTGTTTTCATAAGTGTTTCCAATAAATCCCTATTGAAAATATAAATACCCATGGATGCCAAATAATGTCTTCCAGAATGTTTCATGTCATCACTTACATTCGACGTCCAATTGGGTAACAGGGAAGCATCTGGCTTTTCAATAAACGAGGTAATCACACTCTCTTCATTAGTTTTTAATATACCAAATGACGTCGCTTCATGTGCTGTAACTGGTAAGGTGGCTATTGAAATTTCAGCGTTGCTGTCGACGTGGCGCTGAAGCATTTCATTGAAATCCATTTGATACAATTGATCACCTGACAAAATTAAAGCATACTCATAATCCTTACTTTCAAAGTGGTGCATACTCTGTCTAACCGCATCTGCAGTACCTTGGAACCAATCACCACTGTTCATTGTCTGCTCTGCCGCTAAAACATCGACAAAGGCTGGACTAAAAAAACTAAAATGATAGGTGTTTTTAATATGACGATTTAGTGAAGCAGAATTAAATTGAGTCAACACATACATACGTTGGATTCCTGAATTGATACAATTAGAAATAGGAATATCCACCAATCGATACTTTCCTGCAATCGCAACAGCAGGTTTTGATCGCTTTTCGGTTAATGGATACAAACGAGATCCTTGTCCGCCTCCCAAAATAATAGCTAATACTTTATCATTGATCTTCATGTTAATTTTGTTTAAGGGATGTATATAAGTCTAAATAGTCTTGAGCTGATTTATCCCATGAATGATCGATACCCATCATGGTTTTTTGATTTGCCTTAAAGCGTTTTTCTTCACTGTAAAAATACATGCAGCGTTGGATCGCATTAACAATATCTGCCACAGAAGCATTATCAAAAGTAACACCAAAGCCATGCTCCAGAGAAAAATCAACAACAGTATCTTTGAGTCCTCCAACGCGATTCACAACAGGTACTGTTCCATAGCGCAAGGCATACATTTGATTAAGACCACAAGGCTCAACCCTTGATGGCATCAACAGAAAGTCGGCTCCAGCATATATGAGATGTGACAGTTTTTCATCATATCCAATAAACGCATTATAGCGACCATGATGCTTCTCTTTTAAAGCATTTAATTGATACTCCACCTGTGGATCACCTGAACCCAAGATCAAAATATTGGCATCCGTTGTCTCTAAGCCAAAATCACAGGCATACGGCAATAAATCGGCAGCTTTTTCACCAACCAATCGACCTATGAATGCCACTAATGGTTTTTCAGGGTTTAGGTTAAATTCCTTACACAAAAACTCTTTATTTGCCTGTTTTCCAGAGGCAGAAGTTCTAGCCGTATATGTTTTCATGAGGTTGCCATCATCCTTTGGGTTCCAAACTGAGGTATCTATACCATTAAGGATGCCCACACATTTTGCACTCTCATGTCGTAATAAATCTTCCAATCCGTTTGCCTTATACATCAACTCTTGCATATAGCTTGGAGAAACCGTAGTCACTTTCCAGGCACATTTAATTGCAGATGCCAGAGGATTTATCATATTTCGCCATATCAAAAACCCTAATCTGTCGGCTTTAAAATGCGGAATTAAACTTGCGGTTTCCATTCCTGTCCATCCTTGGTATTGTCCATTGTGAATGGTCAATACCGAAGGTATGTATCGCAATCGTTCATAAACAAAACTGTGACTCATCATGAACGGAACAATACCTGAATGATGGTCATGGCAATGAATAATATCTGGCAGATTTTGCATTTGCTTTATCCAGTCTAATGCTGCCACTTGAAATGCCATAAACCGAAAACTATCATCATTACAATAGACATCAGTACGATAGAGCAACTCAGGAATATGGACGCAAAAGACCTCAAATCCCAAGTCATCACTTTTCAGATTTAAAATTTGAAAATCTACGAGATGACTTCCTAAATGAATCCTTCCAGAAAACACCTCCTCAAATGTATTGTTTTGGGTGTATTTTGTATTATAAAATGGCATGATCACCATACTATCACAACCCAACTGATTTTGGTACTTGGGCAAGGCTCCAACGACATCAGCAAGACCTCCCACTTTGGCCAAGGGATAGCATTCTGCACTAAGATGAAAGATTTTCATTTCAATTGGATTAGTTAATAAATTTACAAAAATGTTCTTCAAGTCGTGTTTAATTCTTCCAAATAAACTTATTGTTTTACATTGGTCTACATAAAAATTTGAAGATGATTTTGTAAGTAAGTTCCCAAAGTTACAACTATAAGATAAAGTAAATTAAATTTAAGGTTATGAAAAGATTAATAGGCGTTTTCGTTATAAGTATGTTGGTGAGTTGCAATTCTTCCGCCCAAAAGGAAAGCACATCAAAAGAACACACCTACAGTATAACAAAAACTGAGGCTGAATGGAAACAACAATTGACTTCAGAGCAATATTATGTGCTTCGTGACGCAGGCACTGAACGGCCATTTTCGAGTCCGCTTAACAAAGAATACAGCACAGGCACTTTTCATTGTGCAGCTTGCAACACACCATTGTTCAAAAGTGAACATAAGTTTGATTCTGGTACAGGATGGCCAAGTTTTGACAGGGAAATTGAAGGCAACGTGGCATTTTCTACAGATTACGACCTTGGATACGCAAGAACTGAAGAACACTGTGCAATTTGTGGCGGACATCTAGGTCATGTTTTCAATGATGGTCCAAGAAAAACTACAGGCAAGCGCCATTGTATTAATGGTGTTGCCCTAAAATTTGTTCCCGAAGAGTGAGATTCCTGAGATTTACAATAGTGATATAAGTTCTTTCAATGAATTTTCATAGCAAGATAGACTCCATGTTTTTAACTTTAAGCACTAAATTTTAATTAAATGGAACATTCATATCTCACTAGTGTCATCAAGCAATTTGAATATTACAAGTCCCTTGGCGATAAAACACTTGATCGCTTTACACTTAAAGAGCTTCAAAAAGAGTTTGAACAAGATTCGAATTCAATTGCAATCATCATCAAACACATGGTGGGAAATATGATGAGTCGCTGGACGAACTTTTTAACAGAGGATGGCGAAAAAGAATGGCGACAACGCGATGACGAATTTATTGATTCCTTTAGAAATAAAGCTGATATTTTAGATGCTTGGAACAAAGGGTGGAACTGTTTATTTGAAGCCCTAAATACCCTAGCTGAAAATGATCTTGAGCGTATCATTTATATCAGAAATCAAGGCCACACTGTCACTGAAGCGATTAATCGTCAACTCGCACATTATGCGTATCATGTTGGACAAATTGTATTTTTAGGAAAGTTGCTACGAGGCAAGTCATGGCAAAGCCTATCCATTCCAAAAGGACATTCAAAAACATATAACAAGGAAAAATTCAGTAAAGCAAAAGCGCGAAGGCACTTCACTGATGACTTGTAATATAAGCGCGATCGAATTCATATGTAACGGTTAGAAGTCCTATCCTACTCTTTGACATTAACAGTTTGGGATTTGATGGTGTAATATTGGAATTTTAGCATAAGGTTTTGTAACTTCGTAACCTTAAAATTTTAGACAAAATAACTCATGAGTAAATACGATATTATAGTACTTGGAAGCGGTCCTGGAGGATACGTTACAGCAATTAGAGCCTCACAACTAGGCTTTAAAACCGCTATTGTGGAAAAAGAAAGTTTAGGAGGTGTTTGCCTAAATTGGGGCTGTATCCCAACAAAAGCTTTACTGAAATCTGCACAAGTTTTTGAGTATCTAAAGCACGCTGAAGATTATGGTCTGAAAGTAAAGGATGCTGATCATGATTTTGATGCAGTAGTGAAGCGAAGTCGTGGTGTCGCTGAAGGTATGAGCAAAGGTGTTCAATTCTTGATGAAGAAGAATAAGATTGATGTTATTGAAGGTTTTGGAACCCTCAAACCTGGAAAAAAGGTTGAGGTTGATGGTAAAGCGTATAGTGCTGACCATGTGATCATAGCAACAGGAGCTCGTTCTCGTGAATTACCAAGTTTGCCTCAAGATGGCGAAAAGGTTATTGGATACCGAGAGGCCATGTCCCTAAAAAAGCAACCAAAGAAAATGATTGTTGTGGGTTCTGGAGCAATTGGTGTGGAGTTTGCCTATTTCTACAATGCCATTGGCACTGAAGTGACCATAGTTGAGTACCTTCCTAATATTGTTCCTGTTGAGGATGAAGACGTTTCGAAACAATTAGAACGTTCGTTCAAAAAAAGTGGGATAAATATCATGACATCATCTGAAGTTACCAAGGTAGATACTTCAGGTAAAGGTGTCAAGGCTACCGTTAAAACCAAAAAGGGCGAAGAAGTCCTTGAGGCAGATTTGGTGCTTTCTGCTGTTGGTATCAAATCAAATATTGAAAACATTGGACTAGAAGATGTTGGTATTGCTGTAGATAGAGATAAAATTCTGGTTAATGACTATTACCAAACAAACATTCCTGGTTATTATGCCATTGGCGATGTAACACCAGGTCAAGCACTAGCTCATGTTGCTTCAGCTGAAGGTATTTTATGCGTTGAAAAAATTGCAGGACAGCATGTAGAGGCTTTAGACTACGGAAATGTGCCAGGCTGTACTTACTGTTCTCCTGAAATAGCAAGCGTTGGCCTCACTGAAAAACAAGCTAAAGAACAAGGCTTGGATATCAAGGTTGGGAAATTCCCATTTTCCGCTTCAGGAAAAGCAAGTGCAGGAGGCAACAAAGAAGGTTTTGTAAAAGTGATTTTTGATGCCAAATATGGTGAATGGCTTGGGTGCCACATGATTGGCGCAGGTGTTACCGACATGATTGCTGAAGCTGTTTTGGGTCGTAAACTGGAAACCACTGGACACGAAGTATTAAAAGCAGTGCATCCTCATCCAACGATGAGTGAAGCGGTTATGGAAGCTGTCGCTGATGCCTATGATGAAGTCATTCATTTATAAAGCAAACAAAATACGATATACAATAATGTTAAAAGGCTCTAGTGAATCTAGAGCTTTTTTTATAAACGGTACCCAAGTCCGAAGAATAAACCATTCGGTGAAATTTCCTTGAATCCTAAAGTATACTTCATATGGATATCGAGCTTAGGCACAAACTCGTAAGCCACTGCAATATCACCTCTGACCTTAAATTTATTGACAAAAAACTCGAAGAAATAATTCAAACTCGGACCAACCAAAATATCAAGGTTATGGGCAACTTCATAAGACGCATAAATTGGTGCGTTTAAGAATTTAAAATCTCCCAAACCAATATACAAGACTTCAGGTTGTAAAGAAAAAGCATCATCAATACCAAAGTCGACAAAAGCACCAATATAATAACCTGTTTCGGTATCAGTGTAGGTTCCGAAATTATTTTCGGTGACATTAAAAAACGTCAAATTGATGCCTCCTTTCAATCCAAATTCCTTCTTGGTTTGTGCACAGACACAAGTGCAACAACACAAAACCAATATAATGTTCAAAATAGACTTCATAAGGTGTTCTTAAATTAACAAAAAAACCATTCAATCCATGAAACTCTCAATAGCCAATTTATAACTTTGTAGTCCAAAACCTAAAATTACACCTTTAGCATGAGCTGAAATATAAGATTGATGTCTAAACGCTTCCCTAGAGAACGTATTTGAAATATGAACTTCAACAACAGGTGTTTGAATGGCTTTCACAGCATCACCAATCCCAACAGAGGTATGTGTATACGCAGCTGCATTCAAAATAATCCCATCATAATTATAGCCAACCTCCTGAAGTTTATCAATTAATTCACCTTCTATGTTAGATTGAAAGTGTTCCAATATAAGACTTGGGTATTGTTTTTCAATGGACTCAAAAAAATCAGTAAATGATACATCGCCATAAATGTGTGTTTCCCTTTTTCCTAGTAAATTAATATTAGGACCATTAATGATCATTAATTTCTTCATTGAGTAAAGATATTAAAACTGGGCGTAAAAAAAGCAGCCGTTTGGCTGCTTTAATCATTATAGCTTTTACACTTCCTATCTTAGTTAAGAAGTACTTTGGCTCCCAAGGTAATTTCCTTAAAGTCTAGATTGAACGCAAAGTTGGTTGTTGCCTCTGCTCCATCAAAATCTGGTTTAGTATTGGTAAAGGACAATACTCCTATTTGAGTGAAAACAGCGAAGCAATCACTAAACCAAAAATTTGCACCTGTAAATAGACCTGCGCCAAAACCGTTTTCCTTGTAGTCATCACCAGGAAGATTGAAAGACATGGATTCATAACCAACACCTACACCAGCAAAAGGAGCAAACCTATGATCTGCATTAAAGTGATATGCACCATAAGCTCCAACGTTAAATGCAGTTTCGTCCTGGGTGTCAACATCTCCTGATTCCCCTTGAGAGCTCATGTATCCAGCCGTAAAACCAACTGAAAAATTATCGCTAACCAAATAACCCACAGCTGGCATAATAGTTAAACGTGAACTTTTCACATCGTCTGTGGATGTGGACCAATACCCCAAAGCACCACTTAAATAGATATTTCCTTTTTCGAAACCTCCAGTAAACTTGTCCTTGTCATCTCCCTCTTGAGCATGGACACTGGTTAACGCAAAAACTGCAAATGCAGCCATAAACACTAATTTTTTCATAATAATTTAAGTTTTAAAATTGATACATTTAAACTAAAGACTTTTTCATATCGCTATGAACTTTCGTTTTGATGTTATCAACATTTTTATAAACAAAATTATTTATTTAGTTGTTTATCAGCTATTTAACTTTTTAATTATTAACATTTTCAACCATTAATATTGATTGTTAATTTTAAAAAATACCGTATTTTCTTACTCGTTAAGTTGCATTTGGGTGCAATAAATGATTTACTCTACACTGTAAATAGAATGATGAATGAAGTGTACAAAAAAAGCCATTACGTTTTGGTAATGGCCTTTTTGTTGTATTAAAATGTTTTGATTTTACATAAACATGTACCCTACAGAAACTTGGAAGTTACGATTCTTACGAGAGAATGTATCTCCTAAAATACCAAAGTTAACGTCGTCTGGTGTGTCATCTATTTTGGTTAAACCGAAGTTATATCTCAACTGAAACATTAGACCATTTTCCATCTTATAACCTGCTCCAATATTCAAACCGAAATCGAACGTTTTATACTTTGCAGTATCATCATCCATATCAGGAACTCCAGGAGCTGACAATTCAGTTTTGTCAGAAACAAGAAATCCTACTTGTGGTCCAGCTTCAATACTTAAGCCTTCAATTGGATAAAACTTCGCCATGATTGGCAAATTTACATAACTTAAGGTTGTCTTTGTATCAAAGTTGTCCTCTGGAAAATCTGGATCTCTAAATTCAGCCTTAGCACCTTGTTGAGAAAACAACAACTCAGGTTGCAATGAGAACTTTTCAGAAATTTTAAGTTCTGCAAGTCCACCAACATGGAACCCTATTTTAGATTTTGTATCATTATAAGTATCGAAATCTGAAACTCCGAAATCACCACCAATTGTGGAAACATTTAGACCAGCTTTTGCACCAAAACTCACCTCCAGTTGGGCATTTGCAGTCGTAAATCCAAATACTGCTACTGCAGCCAATAACATAATTTTTTTCATAATGTATTAAGTTTTAAAATTGATTGATACAAACTAAAGACTTTTTTCTCATATAATAAACTTTTTTTTCGATGTTATTAACAATTTTACAAACAAATCAACTCATATCATTGTATATCAATAAGTTAACCCTAAGCGTTATTAACAATTGTTACAAAATCACCGTGTTTATCAGATCATTCAACACTATTTTGCCAATTAATTGTACTATTTTTACGTCAAATTCTTACCAACAATGATGTGTAGAAAATGACTTGGAATGATGCTCTTAAAGACTTTAAGTACTATCTTAAAATAGAACGTGGTCTATCTGCAAACTCCATTGACAACTATGAATATGATGTTCAGAAACTAAGTGCATATCTATTGGAAAATAATATCAAAGCAGATCCTGTAACCATAAGTCAAGATATTTTACAAGCGTTTATCTATGACGTTTCAAAACAGGTGAACTCGAGATCACAAGCTAGGATAATTTCAGGTTTACGAAGTTTTTTTAGTTATCTGGTCTTCGAAGAGTATCGAAGCACCAACCCTTTGGATCATATTGAATCCCCAAAAATAGGCAGAAAACTTCCAGACACTTTAGCAGTTTCAGAAATTGATGCGCTTATCGCTGCCATTGACTTAACTAAGGAATACAATGGTATTAGAATTGGTGAACGCAATAGAGCCATCATGGAAACATTATATAGTTGTGGATTGCGAGTGAGCGAACTCATCAACCTAAAATTGTCGGATTTATTTTTTGACGAAGGCTTCATCAAGGTAACGGGAAAGGGCAATAAACAACGATTTGTTCCTATTGGCAGCAATACACAAAAGTACATTTTGATTTGGATGGATATAAGAACACATATTGACGTGTACTCGGAGCATATGGACATTCTATTTCTTAACAATCGCGGCAAACAACTCACTAGGGCAATGATATTTACGATTATCAAAAACCTAGCTAAGGCGATCCATTTAAACAAGACCATTTCACCGCATACTTTGCGACACTCTTTTGCCACACATCTTCTTGAAAATGGAGCTGATTTAAGGGCAATTCAAGTCATGCTTGGTCATGAAAGTATTACAACTACAGAAATATACATGCACGTCGACCGATCACATTTAAAGGAAGTGCTCATGAATTATCACCCAAGACAGTAGTTTCGTAATTTTTTAAATAATTTGTAGGAATTTAGTGACTTGATATATTTTTAGGGGTCTTAAATCAAAACGATCGCGATGAAAATGCCCTGGAATAAGAAGCAACAAGCCAATTTAAACTCAAACGATAGCAATTTACCTATGGATGTACTCAAGTGGCAAATTGCATTAGAAAATTCCAATGTTGGTGTTTGGGATTGGTGTTCGAACAATAACGAAGTTTTTTATTCCGCCGAATCCAAAAAAATACTTGGCTATACACACGATGAATTGACCAATTCTACCATGGAATGGAACAAAAGAGTTCATCCAGAAGATCGTGAAACTTATTTCAACAACCTTAAGTCACATATAAATGGTGATAGCGATGTCTTCAAAAACGAGCATCGTGTAAAATGTAAAGACGGCTCATACAAATGGGTTCTTGTTAAGGGAAAAACCGTAGAACGGGATAGTCAAGGAAAACCTAGTAGAGTTATAGGCACACACACTGATATTACCTATCGAAAGCAAAAGGAAAGCCAATCCAAAAATCAACTGAAACTCATTACAAGTCAAAATGAGCGGTTGCACAGTTTTACCCATATTGTATCCCATAATCTCAAAACACATATAGGCAACTTCAGGAATATTCTTGAGTTTTATGACGAAGCCAATTCCGAAGCTGAAAAAATCGAACTAGTCAATCACCTTAAGACCATTTCCGAAGCCTTAACGACCACTATTGTCGATCTCGATAACATCATCAGCATTAAAACGAAATCAAACAACCACGAACTTAACGAGCGTATCAATGTGTTTCAATGTGTTGAAAAGATATTGAGCAATCTCAAAATGGAGATTAAGGCACAGCATGTAAGCACCTACAATTCGATAAGGAAAGACGATTTCCTAATAACCAACAGACCCTATTTTGAGAGTATTCTGTATAATCTCATTTCAAATAGCATCAAATACCGAAGCACAGACCGTAACCCAAAAATCATCATTCAATCCTTACATTCTAAAAAGGAATACAAAATATTGATTGCCGATAATGGCATAGGCATCGATATGGACAAACACCGAAATCAACTATTTGAGATGTACCAAACGTTCCATGGAACCGACAGAACCGATTCTAGAGGTGTTGGCCTTTATATTACTAAAACCCAAGTCGAGGCCATAGGAGGCACCATAACCTTGGAAAGTAAACTAAATGAAGGCACAACTTTTATATTGAGTTTTGACAAACGTCTATATTAAGACTTGTCAGAATATAGAAGCTTTTCGGATGGAATGTCGATTTCCGCATTATCAAACAAGAAAAAAGCACTTTTAAAACTCAAGGCTGTTGCAACCTCGATTTTGTTAAATCGAGTACTTCCAAAGAACCTACAATTGTCAAAGCTTGTTGTGGTATTTTTTGTACTAATGAAATCGAGATCTTGAGCAAAGATACTGTGGCCAAAATCGGCTTTCTCCCTAAATTCAGCGTAATTAAATAAGGCTCTACCTCTACAATCAATTAATGTAAGATCTGCATATTTGTAAAACTTCGTTGCACTACATTGAAATTCTGAATTGAACATACTGCTTTGAAAACTCACAGCACCATAAAATTCGGCTCCCATAAAATTAGCCTTTTGATTGAAAAAAGAATTTTGAAATCTCAGTCCAGCATCAAACACACATGCATTGAAAAATGCTTTTTGATGACAGTTGATTTCTTCAAAATTAGCTTCACTATCAAATGTCGAGCCAGTAAAATCAGATCTACCGTATATACTTGATCCTCTAAAATTGACAGGTTCCTTGAATATACAGTCTATAAAGGTGACATTCCCTTTAAACGTTGTAAGCACAATGTGTCCGGTTTCATTTTTACTGAAAGCGTTCACTGACTTTTTAAACACACATTTCTTAAAGGTAATACCCGAATTTATTGTGACTTGGGAAACCCCTTGGCTTATTTGGCTCGGTTCTAAAAACGTCGTAAAGTCAATGCTCTCATCAAAAGTTTGATTCTCAAAATAAACAGGTAGACTTTTTTGTATTAAGCTTCGCATGCTGTTTCCTTCATTTGAAGATGGGTTTTGAGTCGCACAAGACATTTGGGCCGAGACGATCAATACTAAAATAATGTATTTCATTTTGGGTTAGTTTATAATGATGCTCAATACGAGCCTTAAAAATTGCCCGTATTGAAACATCATTAATTGTGTTCAGTCTTATTTCTTTTTATTGTAATACTCATCCTTTGTGTGTTGGATGTACTTTTTGACTTTATTATCTATATTACCATTCGCTTTTTCCTTTTTAATAAACTCCAATATTTCCTCTTGTGTATAAGCATTTCTGAAGTTTTCATTTACGATGGTTTGGTATTTACTTTTTGTCAAATTTTGCGTACTAGGCTCTGTATCATTCTCAAATTCAAACTGGCTTATGCTGTTTTCATTTGAATTTTGATCACCTCTTGAACTATAACCAAAATCAAAATATTTTGGATAGATTGTGGTATAGAATAAGTTATTCATTTCATCTTGTTCATTGAATTTGTCTTCTGCATCTGCAATCAATACAAGATAATATTCTCCAGTAAGTTCTGGCATGTAATAGGTTCGCTCAATACTGCCAGAGCCCCAAGCTGTTTCGGCAAAATTACCTCCAGCCGGAATTGAAAGGTTAAAGATACAATTATAAGCTGTTGGGCAATCGTATGTGTTTTGGGCAACAGAAGTATTGAATTGGTCATAATAAATAACACCGTAGTCATTGGCATCGTAAGCATTAAAATAAATGTAATACACAGACCAATCTGAATTTGGTGATGCGGCTTGATTACCAATATTGTATATATTGAAACTGATCACTCTTTCATTAGGTATACCACTGTAGTTATAGTTTGAATAATCGGAAAACACCCATGGCGCTACATCAACACCTGTTGTGTTAGGATCGATGTCATCTGGTGGATTGTTATCTCCTCCTCCTTCTTGATCAGAAGCTATAAACAAAGGCTTATCACCATCATAACTAGTACAGAACTCATTCATAAAATAGTTGTAGTCTATCCAAATGTAACCATTATCTCCCCAAAAATCACCCCAAGAATTTATAATCTTAAAAGCACCTCCAGGTCCTTTGGAATCATCGTATCCTGCAATAACCATAGCGTGATAAGCGTGTTGTCCAACATTATTATAAGATGTACTAGACGATAATACGGCATCACTATTCCAAGTCATAAAGTTATCAGACAGCTTTGCACCCAATATAACAGGAATGTTATTAGCCAAGTTTTGCTTGATACTTTGTATACTAGCTTCGATCTTTCTCCAATATTGAATCTTATTCTGGTTAGCCTCATTTGTCCAACTGGACTGCACACTTGAGTTAGAGCAATTGCCTAAAGTTGTATAAGGTACAGTTTGCATGGTTGCCACACCTCTATTTTGAAGAACATCCAGTGCAAATGAAAAATTGGTACCATTACAATCTTGACCCTTTTGGTTATCTGGAATTGCAGTAAACAAATCTTTAGGACTGAATTGATTGGCTGGTGATGCCAATTGAGATGCTGATAAATTATTGGTCACTCCATGCAATGCAGTCTTAATATTATAGCCAACTGCCCATGATACACAGGTACCATACTGCCCTTGATCTCCAATTGGAGGAAATAGGGACACTAAGTCAACCGACGAAGGAAGGTTGGTGTTTCCAAAACTAAAATTGGTCGATGTTGGTATTGTTCCCATATCATCTTGTCCATACCATCCTAAACCATAGTCAAGGTCCACTTCTTGTTCTTCCATAGTGTCTATCGGTTCATCTTTGTCACAACCAACAAACAAGGTTAATTGAAACACAAATAAAATGAAGATAAATGAATTAATTTTTTTCATAATTGTTGATTTAATAGTTCGTTTATACAGACATCGGAAACTATTAAACATGTCATCAAAAAAAATTAATTTTTTTTTCAATCGATACCCTTAAGTCATCTTCAGGCATAAAAAAATCCGGTTTAACAACCGGATTCTTTCTTTACTATGTGTGAATTTTATTTTGCAATATTTACAGCTCTTGTCTCTCTAATTACCGTGACTTTTACCTGTCCTGGATAGGTCATATCCGTTTGTATCTTTTGTGAAATTTCAAACGATAGATTCGCTGCTTGTTCGTCGGTAACCTTTTCGCTTTCTACCATAACCCGTAATTCACGTCCTGCTTGAATAGCATAGGCCTTATTGACACCGTTAAATCCAAATGCCACATCTTCTAGATCCTTGAGTCGTTGGATGTAAGAATCCAATACCTGACGTCTTGCACCAGGTCGTGCTCCAGAAATAGCATCACACACTTGAACGATTGGCGATAACAATGTCGTCATTTCAATTTCATCATGATGCGCTCCAATGGCATTACAGACTTCATCCTTTTCACCATGTTTTTCTGCCCACTGCATACCAAGAATGGCGTGTGGTGTTTCCATATCGGCTTCAGATGAAGGCACCTTACCTATGTCGTGCAATAATCCTGCACGTTTAGCAAGCTTTGGATTTAACCCTAACTCAGCTGCCATAACACCACAAAGTTTAGCCACTTCACGAGAGTGCTGCAATAGGTTCTGTCCATAAGACGATCGGTATTTCATGCGTCCTACCATCTTAATAAGCTCTGGATGTAAACCATGAATTCCCAAATCGATTACAGTTCTTTTTCCTACTTCAGCAATTTCCTGTTCGATTTGCTTTTGTGTTTTTCTTACAATTTCCTCAATTCGAGCAGGATGGATCCTACCATCGGTAACCAATTTATGCAAAGATAATCGCGCCACTTCCCGTCTCACTGAATCAAAGCATGACAAAATGATGGCCTCAGGTGTATCGTCTACGATAATCTCAACGCCTGTTGCTGCTTCAATGGCACGAATATTTCTACCTTCGCGACCAATAATACGACCTTTCACGTCATCTGACTCGATATTGAAAACCGACACACAATTGTCAATCGCCTCTTCAGTTCCAATACGCTGAATCGTATTAATAATTACCTTCTTAGCCTCTTGTTGAGCAGTCAATTTTGCTTCTTCAAGGGTATCTTGAATATAGCTCATGGCATCGGTTTTGGCTTCACTTTTAAGTGATTCGACCAATTGCGCCTTTGCGTCTTCTGCAGAAAGGCCAGAGATGACCTCCAACTGCTTAATTTGACTCTTATGGGCTTTTTCGACCTCAACCTTCTTCTTCTCCAAGAATTCAAGTCGGAAATCATAATCCTTTATTTTATCTTGGAGCGATTGGTTTGCCTTCTTGTTCTTGGAAAGCTCACTTGAAATCTGGGATTCCTTGTCCCTAGTTCGTTTCTCTGCCTCAGCAATTTTCTTATCGCGTGACAGGATGACTTTTTCGTGTTCCGCCTTTAGCTCAATAAATTTTTCCTTAGCTTGGAGTATCTTATCCTTTTTTAGGGACTCACCTTCGCTTTTAGCTTGTTTTAGGATTGAACTTGCCTGATCTTCAGCGTCCTTTATTAATTTTGAAGCTTTATTTTTCTCTAATGCTTTTGCAATAATATACCCAATAATCAAGCCTATTACTGCACCTCCAACAATCATTAAAATTGTATTCGTATCCATGTTAGTTAGTGTTTATATATAAAAAAAGCCTACATCAGTTTTGGATTCTGTATAAACTCCTTAAAAACAAGTTTAGGGCTAACAAGCTGATCAAAAATCTGCCTAAACACCAAATACATGATATTAGCAGCACGGTTTTACAACTTCAACTCACCCTTTTTAAAGAATTAACGTTGAGTTTATCAAAAAATAATAACTAATGTAGGCAGTAACCTATTGTTTATTTAAAAGAACGTTATGCACTTAAATGTTCCTGTAAGAGTTGATCCAAGGCATTTAGCCTTTCGGTAACTTCTTCATTAACATTGGCTTTATCTATTGTTTTTTGTTCTGTTTGGGAGGCAAATTGCAAGGCGCACATCGCCAAAACATCCTGCTTGTCCCTCACAGAGTAATTTTGCTCAAATTGACTAATCATAGCCTCAATTTTCTTGGCTGCTCTGCGTAAACCTTCTTCCTGACTTGGTGCTATGGTTAAAGGGTATACCCGATTTGCTATTGAAAGCTTTATTTTAAGCTGTTCTGCCATTACATATTGCCAACATTATTCAGATAATTGTGCTATACAGTGGTCAATGTCCCTGATTAATGTATTTATTTTGAGCTTGGTTTCTCTATTATTCTCGTCACTGCCCAGCAATGAATTTGCAACCTTGAGCGTTTCGTATTTCTCAACCCAAGAACTTATTTCTTCTTGCTGCTGAATGTTAACCTGCTGTTGTTTCTCTAATGCCTCTGAAATTTTTGCATTGGTCTGCTTTAAGACTTCCATTTTATGCAAAACCTTGCTGATTTTATTCTCTAGAGAATCTACAACATCTTCAATTTTACTCATTTACAAAATTCAATACTGATGAAACAAAGTTAACATACTAACTGAATAATCGCAATTTTTTCACAAAATTTTTGCGTCAAACCTCCTTTGACCTTAGCCTTAGGGCTTTACATGTCGCCTTGATTAAATCTTTATAAGTTTTCGTCTACTAAAGAAATCATTTGAACTTTTTTTCTGATATTCACTTCATAAATTGAAAATCTTTTTTATAGTATATTTTCTATATTAAACAAAATTGGATATTTTTACGTTATCTATAACCTAGCGTAAAACCTTACATACATGAAATACCTATTCTTCTTAATTTTCGCATGCCAATTGTGTTTTTCACAAGCCGATTCGCCTTATCCACAAGACTACTTCCGAAATCCATTAGATATCACTTTAGTACTTTCAGGCAGCTTTGCAGAACTTCGCTCGAACCACTTTCATTCTGGCTTGGACATAAAGACGCAACAACGAACAGGTTTGAATGTTTATGCCGCAGCTGAAGGCTATGTTAGTCGTATTAAAGTATCTCACTATGGCTATGGAAAAGCATTATACATAACGCATCCCAATGGATATGTAACCGTATATGCACATCTGGAAAAATTTTCGCCTAAAATCCAAAAGTTCATTAAAGCCTGTCAATACGATAAGGAGAGTTATGAAGTTGAGACCTTCCCTTCGCCTTCTGAATTGCCTATTGCTTCAAACGAAATTGTAGGCTTCTCTGGCAATAGTGGCAGTTCTGGTGGACCACATTTGCATTTCGAAATTCGAGACAATGAAGAACGACCAATAAATCCGATGCTCTTTGGTATCGATATTAAAGATACAAAAGCGCCATTCATATCCGCTGTTTATGCCTACCCAAAAAATGAAAACGCGCATGTCGATCATTCCAAATCCCGTAAGGAAATACGTTTAATTCCTGCTAAAAATGGCGATTACAGCACAGCTCCAGTTGAAGCTCTAGGCGACATTGGGTTTGGCATTGTGAGTAATGACCAGCAGGATCTTGCCAACAATAAAAATGGTTTGAACAATATTCAGGCTTTCTTTAATGGCAACAAAAATTTTGAAATGGATTTCAAACGGTTCAGTTTTGACGAAACCAGGCACCTCAACCGTTATATTGATTATGAAGTTTATAAAGAGGAAAAATCCAGAATACAGAAACTGTTCGTCCAAAGTGGAAATACATTGAGCATGCTCAAGGATATTGATAACAGTGGCTACATTAGGGTTGAAGATAGCACGAACTCTGTTTATCGCGTGAGGCTTAGGGATTTCAAAGGCAACGAAACCTGGTTAACCATCCCTATAATAGGTAAAAAGTTGAACGAAGTTTTACAGGCTCCTGAAATAAAGCCTTCGGATTTTATCATTGCTAACCAAGTCAATGAATTGGAAAAGGAAAACGTAAAAGTTTACTTTCCGAAGGACACCTTCTATGAAGATTTCCACATTGATTTCAATGTTCGTAATGATACGTTAACACTGCACAAAGACATTGTGCCTCTAAAGAAAAACTTCAACATTACTTATGACATCAGCAATTATTCTGATGAAGACAAGGACAAACTTTTTATCGCCAAATTATACGGATATTATCAAAAAGCGAGTTATATCAGTACAAAGCGCATTGGCGATTTGCTTTCGGCAAGAACAAAATACCTTGGCAACTTTACCTTGGCAAGGGATACTGTAAGTCCAACCATTGTGCCTGTTAATTTTCAGAATGGCAAGTGGTTGAGCAAACACAACCATCTTAAAGTAAAGATCGATGATGATCTTTCTGGTGTGAGCAACTATAGGGCAACGATCAACGGACAATGGATATTAATGGAATATGATTACAAAAAAGACACATTGACCTATGATTTCAGTGATAACGCTAGCACAGCAACCGAAAATAATCTCAAAATAATTGTTACTGATAATGTCGGAAATAGTACTACATTTGAAGCAACATTCTTTAGAAAATAAAAAAACGACCTTTTGAAGCTAAACTTTTTACTGTGGATAGCCTTATTTGGCTTTTCCTTCTTCGGAATTTCTCAAACCGCGACTATAAAAGGTGTCATTCTAGATGATACTCAGCAACCTATTTTTGATGTGAGCATTAAGGCAGGTGATCAAGGAACGACGTCAAACGAAAATGGCTTTTTCGAACTTAAGATTCCAGCAAATACGGATGTCACAGTTATTTTCTCCCATCTTTCACATCAGTCGGTTACACAAACCTTTAACTTGAAAAGCGGACAAGAATTGGAGTTTAATCCAGTGATGAAGGTAGACGTTGAGCAAATTGGCGTTGTGGTCATCAACACAAATACGAGACAACAAGTGGATGGCGTGGTGACTATCACACCCGAAGTTTTAAGAACCATCAAAGGTGCACAACCTGGCGTTGAAAATATTTTGAAGACACTTCCAGGCTTCAATATTTCTAACGAATTGAGTACGCAATATTCCGTTAGAGGAGGGAATTTTGATGAGAACTTAGTTTATGTCAATGAAATAGAAGTCTATCGACCATTCTTAATTCGTTCAGGACAACAGGAAGGCTTGAGTTTTGTCAACACGGATTTGGTTCAGAATGTCGATTTTTCTGCTGGTGGGTTTCAGGCTAAATATGGTGACAAGCTGTCTTCCGTTCTCGATATTACCTATCGCAATCCGCTGAAATTTGGCATCAGAGCTGATGCGAGTTTGTTAGGCGGAAGTCTTGCTGCCGAAACAGTGAGCAAAGACTCTAAGTTTTCTGGAATTGTCGGATTACGTTACAGAGACAACAGCTTGTTTATCAACTCTCTGGAAACCGAAACCAATGTCCGACCTGTTTTTGCCGATGCCCAAACTTATCTCACCTATAAATTTTCAGATAAATTCCATTTAAACTTTCTCGGTAATGTTTCATTGAACAAATACACCTTCCGACCAAAAAACCGTCAAACCAACTTTGGGACACTAGATGAACCTGTTGCCCTTTTGGTGTTTTATGATGGACAGGAAAAAGATGAATATCTTACTACATTTGGGGCTTTTAAAGCGAATTACTTTGCTTCGGAAGACTTAACTCTTAAGCTCATCGGTTCGGCATACCATACTACCGAAGAGGAATATTTTGACATATTCGCCCAATACCGTCTTGGAGAAGTGAACAGTAATATTGGTGATGAAAACTTGGGTGAAGTCGAATTTTCTGAAGGGATCGGATCCCAACTCACACATGCTAGAAATGACCTTGATGCCTTGATTGTTAATGTCGAACACAAAGGTGATTATAAAATTGATGCGGAAAGCACTTTAGAATGGTCTGTAAAATACACCCATGAAGACATAAGGGACCGTTTGGTCGAATGGGAAGTTATCGACAGTGCTGGATTTTCAGTAAGACCTCCAATATTTGACATTCAAAACGATCAACCTTATGAGCCTTTTGAAGGACCTCTGACTGCTTTTCAAAATGTTAGAGCTACCAATTCTGTAAAAATCGACCGACTGCAAGCTTATGCACAATGGAGTAAACGTTCGACATTAGGTAATAGTGAAGTCTTTTATAATGCTGGTGTTCGAGTTCACAATTGGACGGTCAACAGCGAAGTGCCAAATCAAAACGGCATCTCCTCTTCTACTCAAACCGTATTTAGTCCGAGAGCACAATTTGCCATAAAACCCGATTGGAAAAAAGACATGTTGTTCCGAATTGCAGGAGGCATATATTACCAACCTCCTTTTTATCGTGAGCTTCGTGATTCATCAGGAACCGTTCAACCAGATGTTAAGGCGCAAAAATCCTTTCACCTGGTAGTAGGCAACGAATATAGTTTTGAGATTTGGAATCGTCCCTTTAAACTAGTTTCAGAAGCCTATTATAAAAGCTTATCCGATGTCAATCCGTATACCTTGGAAAACGTTCGGATTCGTTACAGGGCCAAAAACAACGCAAAAGCCTATGCTTATGGACTTGATCTTCGGCTCAACGGTGAGTTTGTTCCGGGTACTGAAAGTTGGTTCAGTTTCGGTTACTTAAAAACAGAGGAAAACATCGATGACAGAGGATACATCTCCCGTCCTACCGATCAACGACTGAAATTTGGAATTTTATTTCAAGATTATGTCCCTAATATTCCAGATCTAAAAATGTACCTCAACTTGGTCTATAATACAGGTGTTCCAGGAGGCTCTCCAAGTTATGCCGACCCTTATGACTACCAAACGAGATTACGCGACTATCGTCGTGCTGACTTAGGTGTTTCTTACGTTGTGGTAGACCCGAACAAAACTTACACCTCAAGCTGGAAACAAAAAATGAAGGAACTTACTATTGGTGTTGAGATTTTTAATATGTTCAATGCCCAAAACACCATAACTAATACATGGGTAAGGGATGTTTACAGTAAACGCCAATATGCTATTCCGAATTTTTTAACGCCACGCGTATTTAACGTGCGCTTAAGCACGAGGTTTTAAACACTTAAACGAGACTTTCATAGGGTTCATTTTCTTTTTCCTATTTTAGTGCCCAAACAAACATAATCAGTTATTGACATAGTTCGGTTTTGTATTGTGCTCTATATCTGGTCGAAACCCCAAATATAACCTAAGAAGATGCTTTTTAATTCTATTGAATTTCTGTTTTTCTTCATTATCGTTTTCATTAGCTATTGGCTACTGAACAAGGATTACAAAAAGCAAAATATTCTGTTATTAATATCTAGCTATGTATTCTACGCATGGTGGGATTGGCGTTTTCTTTCATTGATCATCATTAGTTCAATTATCGATTTTTCAGTAGGAAAACAAATGTTCAATGCAACATCGAACAAGATTCGTAAAAACTGGTTGCTCGTTAGTTTGGTTGCGAATTTGGGAATGCTTTCAGTTTTTAAATACTACAACTTTTTTGCTGAATCATTTTCTGATTTGATGAATCTATTCGGATGGCAACCCAATGATTTGACATTAAATATCATTTTGCCTGTAGGTATTAGTTTTTATACCTTTCAAACCTTAAGTTATACTATAGATATCTACAGAAGGCAATTTGAACCAACAAATGATGTCATCTCCTTTTTTACTTATATAGCATTCTTTCCGCAACTTGTTGCTGGCCCTATTGAACGTGCCTCAAATTTATTGCCGCAAATGGAACGATCCCGAACACTAAAAAAAGAGTGGTTTAATGAAGGGATTCTGCAAATACTGGTCGGACTTTTCCGTAAAATCGTAATCGCAGACACCCTTGGTGCCTACGTGGATGTAATCTACGGAGACGTAAGTTTGCATCATTCGACGACCATAATTTTGGCTACATTTTTCTACGCATTCCAAATTTATTTTGACTTTTCTGGATATTCAGATATTGCAATTGGTACCGCTAAACTACTTGGTTTTAAGTTTAACCAAAACTTCAATATTCCATATTTTTCAAAATCACTCACCGAATTTTGGAGAAAATGGCACATGTCATTATCCTATTGGCTCAGGGATTATTTGTACATATCATTAGGTGGTAATAGAAAAGGTATTAAAATCACCTATCGTAATTTAATGCTCACCATGTTGCTTGGAGGCTTGTGGCATGGCAGTTCCTGGAACTTTATAATTTGGGGTGGAATACACGGATTGGTATTGAGTATTGAAAAGTTCTTGAAATCAAATCATAGCTTAAAGTTACCTACCGCTCTTGGGTTTTTGGGGTATCCAATAACCTTTGCCGTAGTGCTGTTTTCATGGATATTTTTTAGAGCCCAAGATTTAGGCTCTGCATTTTCTGCGATTGAACGCATTTTCATGTTTGACTTTTCAGTTCCTTATTTTGGTGATGTTAACTTAATGACAAGCTCAGTGATTGTCTTGACCATGGGAGTTTTGTTTGATTTTTATTTGTTTAATAAAAGGATTCACTTAGAACAATTTGGAGCCAAGTTTAGTATAGTTAAAATTGCTGCCATCTCGACTGTAATCATCATTTTAATCAACTTGTTTTATTCTACATCAAACAACTTTATCTACTTTCAATTTTAAGCACATGAATTCGAGTATTGCAAAATATACGGTTAAAACCATCCTTTTGATTTTGGTGTTGTCATTTGTAGTGGATAAGTTGGTGTTCTATACCTTCAACCATATCAGTGACCGAGTGTTCACTGGACAAAGTATAGGAAAACTCAACCATTACTTACAGATTAAGGATGAAGTGGATTTTGTTGTCTATGGCAGCTCAAGGGCAAACCACAATGTAGATCCGCTTGAGATTTCAGAAAGTAGTTTCAATATGGGTAAGGATGGCATGAAACTGGCCTACTCTGCGGCACTTGTGAAGTTACTCGATAACAAAAAACAACAAACAGTGCTTTTGCACATCGACCCAGAAAATGCTTTTGCAAAAGATTATGACGGCTCTGACATACAGTCCTTAACCTCCAAATACAATCGCAGCAAGGTTATCAAATCTGAAATCGATGCCTTAGGCCAAAACAATATCCTACAGAACTATTACTGGAGTTTAGGTTATAATGGCAAAACATTGGGAATCATCAAAAATTATCTCAAACCAAATTACAATTACAAAACCTATTCAGGCTACGACCCTATTTATGTTACCGAAAACCAAAGAAAGATTTTTAAGGAAATCCTAAAAAAAGGAAAGACCGAAGAAGTTTGCCAATCTGATTTTGTCATGAATCCGGTTTACGCAAAATACCTAAATGACTTGAGTGTGTTCTGTCGCGATCATAACAAAACACTCATACTTTTTACCTCGCCAAAATATGAAGACTACTGTCCTGATGATAACATCCAGCTAAGCGAGGAGATAAAACAGATGGATCTTAGGTACTATGACCTTACCAATTACTTCAACGAAAACAATAATTTAGAGTTCTGGAAAGACAAAACACATCTTTCACATAAAGGTGCAGAACTTTTTACAAAAAAAATAAGCGCGCTTATTGGAAGCAACAATTAGCTTCAATCCATTGACTGCAATACGCATGCCTAAGCATTGGCGCACATCAAATTCTATATTGACTTCAGTTCATGTATCACATAGTCCACTTCTTCCTTAGTATTGAATTTGCTGAAGGAAAAACGCACTGAAGGCCTTAATAGCTGGTCGTCATTTAGAACTTCCGTGAGCACATGGGAGTTTTGTGAGCTACCACTCTGACAAGCACTTCCTCTAGAACAGGCTATTCCTTTTAAATCCAATTGAAATTGCAACAACCCAGATTTTTCTGGTGCAATTGGCAATCGAACATTCAACAAGGTATAA
>JAUIMB010000008.1 GCA_030432635.1 Bacteroidia bacterium
GGAAGTATCGATTTGGAAGCAAGTGACGACAATGGTAGCAGTTGGACCTCAGTTTGGAACAGTACAGGGAACCAAGGAAATGTTTGGTTGTCGGCAAATGTGGATCTTTCCTCATATGTTGGTGGAAGTGTGCAGTTGCGCTTTAACAGAATAACAGGAAGCACATGGCAAGCCGATATTGCACTAGACAACATCAACCTATCGGAAGGAGGAAGTACAGGTGGAAACGGTTGTTCGGGAGGCATCACGGCTTATCCTTACACTGAAGGGTTCGAGAACACTCTAGGCGCTTGGTCGCAATCAAGTGCTGACGATATCGATTGGACGGTTGATGCCAATGGCACGCCTTCGAGCAATACAGGGCCAGCAAGTGCATCGCAAGGGTCCTACTATGTTTATGTTGAAGCCTCAGGTGATGGGACAGGCTATCCAAACAAGCAGGCCATATTGAATTCACCATGCTTCGACTTAAGCGCACAAACTTCAGCTACCTTTAGTTTTGCTTACCATCAATTTGGTGCTAGTGATATGGGAACTTTAGGTTTAGAAGCGAGTGATGATGATGGAGCAAGTTGGACTAGTGTCTGGAGTAGTTCTGGAAATCTAGGTAACTCTTGGCAATCGGCAAACGTTAATCTCACAGCCTACACTGGTGGAAGTGTGCAGCTGCGATTCAATAGAGTAACAGGAGCGACTTGGCAGGCTGATATAGCCATTGACAATATTAATTTATCGACAGGAACTTCAAAAGATAATACAGCGCGACCTTCCGAGGAATCGGTTGAAGCTGAGATCAAGGATATTTCAATCTATCCGAATCCAACTAAAGGAGATATATTGAATGTTAGGTCAACATATACAACTATTTCCTATGAAATATATAATTCAGTAGGACAGCTGGTCGGGAAAGGTCAAGTGAAAAATGATGTCATTAATATTCAGAATCTTAATGCGGCAATCTATCAAATTCGATTTAGTTCTGAAGGTGATACAATCACCAAGCGTTTTGTTAAGCAGTAATTATACACTGTTATTACTAAAAAAAGTCCGAGACTATTATAGTTTCGGACTTTTTTTATAAAAAACGCTTAAAGTAAGTCGTATATAGAAATTAAGTATAATTACAATAACTTTTTTAAGTTATTGATAATCAATAATATAAATGTTTTTGTAATATTTTATCTTAAAAAATAATGCGTTTCATCGATATTTTTTGCATTTTATGGATAAAATTAAATTGAAAATGATATATTAGCAGCCAAATAATCGACATAAACTTTTTAATCCCCAAATTAAAATGAAAAAAATTACCTTAACCTTGTCCGCTTTTTTTGTGCTTTTATGTAATGTATATGCTCAAAATCCAGAAAAGGAAAAAGCCGAAAAATATCTAACCTCAAAAGGCGAAATCACCTTTACTTTTCAAATTGAAAGAGACAGTGATCTTGAAAGATTAACACATGATATGTCTTTGGTCAATTATGATCCTGCAACAAAAACTGTCAAAGCCTGGGCCAACACAGCTCAATTTAGACGTTTTGAGGACATGAATATCGCTTACAAAGTCTCCAAAGGAGAGAATGAAGTCGATGAATCCCTTATTTATGATGTACGACCGTTGGCTAGTCGATCTGCCGCGTCAACACTATCATTTCCATTGAGTTCATATCCAACCTATGCAGAATATGCACAGCAGATGCAAGACTTTGAAGATGATTATCCGAACTTGGTGGAAAAGGTAAGTATCGGAACTACGGGTCAAGGCGATAAAGAATTATTATTCGTTAGAATTTCTGACAATATTGGTACTGATGAACAAGAGCCAAAGTTGATGTTTACCTCTTCTATGCATGGTGACGAAATTGCTGGATACCCAATGATGTTGTCTTTAATTAATTACATCTTAACGGTATATAGTACACCTACTCATCCAGATTTCCCAAGAGTACAGAACCTTGTTGAAAACACAGAACTTTGGATTAATCCAAATGCAAATCCAGATGGAACCTATCATAATAGTGCAAACAACACCTCTGTTGCGCAAGCAAGACGAGGCAACGGAAATAATGTAGACCTTAATAGAAATTATCCTGATAATGTTGCTGGAGATCATTATGATGGCAATCCTTATCAAGCAGAAACATTAGCATTCATGGCCTTGGCAGATGCTCACGATTTTGTGATTTCAGCCAATTTCCATGGAGGAACAGAGTTGGTTAACTATCCATTTGATAATGCCTACGCTGCGCAGTATATACACCCTGATAATGATTGGTTTGAACATGTTGGTGTTGAGTATGCAACACATTGTCAAGCTGATGCCAATGCAGGAACAACTTCAACACCTCCATATAATAATAAATCTTCGTATATGACCGATGATGAGGATTGGGATGAAAGTTCAGGTAATCAAGCATGGCATAATAACTATGCCTTAAGTCCTGGAGTTACCCATGGTGCCGAATGGTATCGTGTGTTTGGTGGTCGTCAGGACTACATGAACTATTATCAACACTGTAAAGAGGTTACTATTGAACTATCGGATCAAAAGATTCTTCAAGAAAGTTTACTTGATGATTATTGGTATTACAATAGAGATGCTTTATTAGATTATCTAACTCAAGGAACCTATGGTTTTAGAGGTTTGGTGCTAGATGCCAGCACAAACAATCCTATTGAAGATGTTAAGGTTACTGTCGTTGGTCACGATGATTTTGGTTCTGAAGTCTATACAGACAATCATGGCGCTTATTATAGACCAATTAAAGGCGGAAACTATACCTTACAGTTTGAAGCACCTTGCTACCAAACTTTCACAGCTCCTAGCCAAAGTATCTCTGATGGAAGCACAGTTGTGTTAAGCAATGTTCAACTAATACAAGCTGCGACGGTTCCAACAGGTTTGACAGCTACCAATGTGAGTACCACTTCAGCTACTTTAAGTTGGGATGATATAGCGGGAATGACATTTGGGCTGCGCTATCGAGAGGTCGGTGCACCTTCATGGACAACAGTGACCGTGTCTGAAGCAACTTATGACTTGACAGGTCTCACAGCATTAACACAATATGAATTTCAAGTTAGAAGCGATTGTGGTAGTTTTAGTTCGGCATACAGTAGCTCAGAGTTATTTACAACAACAGATGTGGTTCCATGTACAGGCCCAGTGATTTCGTCTTTTCCATATTTAGAGACCTTTGATACTGATTTGGGAGATTGGACACAGGCTTCGGGTGATGATGGAAATTGGTCTTTGGATGCAAATGGAACACAATCTGCTGACACTGGACCTTCAGATGACATAACAGGTAATGGAAACTACCTTTACACTGAAGCTTCGACCAATGGTCTGGGTTCTAATGCAACGGTGATTTTAACTAGCCCATGCTATTTGCTGTCAGGTCTTACTGAAGCCTACTTCTCCTTTTACTATCATATGTATGGTACTGATGTTGGAACATTGACTCTAGAAATAACATCAGATGATGGCAACAACTGGTTGAACATTTTTTCAGCGACAGGTGATATTGGCAACCAATGGAATGTTGAAAACATTGATTTAAGTAGTTATTTGGGACAAACCGTAAAATTTAGATTTATTGGTACAACAGGAAATGGTTGGAGTAGCGATATTGCCATTGATCATATTGGAATAGGAGCAGCACCTCCTGTAACGTATTGTGCCTCTGTTGGTACAACCCAATATGAGACTGGTGTGACAAGAGTGATTTTTGGATCTATTGATAACGCAGATGGTCCTACTAAAGATGTAGGATATGAGGATTTTACAAATATAAGCACAGATTTGACGCAAGGCACGACGGTAAATCTTACCGTTCATGTCAATACCGATGGGAATTACAGTGCTCATGCCTTTGCTTGGATTGATTGGAATAAAGATGGAGACTTTGAGGATTCTGGTGAAGAATATGACCTAGGTGATATCACCAATGTGTCAAATGGAGCCTTGGCTACCTTGCCGATTACCATTCCTGAGAGTATGGATTTTGGTAGCACAAGAATGCGGGTGTCTGCAAGATACAACACCAACCCTACATCCTGTCTAACCAATTTTGATGGAGAGGTTGAAGATTATACTGTAAATGTCAAGTTTGATGGATTGTTGTATACAGGAGGTACTTGGGATCCAAGCGCACCTAGTGGTACTACAACTGCTGATAATGTATTGATTTTAGATGGTACATATAATCCTTCCATCGATATAAGCATCAACGACTTAACGGTGAATGAAGGTGCCACAATTGATATCAATCCAGCAAATAATTTAATCGTTGGAGGCGATATTGAAGTTTTAAATACTGGAAGCCTAATCTTAAATTCTAGTTCACAACAGTTTTCAAGTTTATTGGTTGATGGAAACGTAACTGGAAATGTCAAGTATAGTAGACATGTCACATCAAATGCAGGAGGAAATGATATCATTACGCCTCCAGTTAGTGGTGAAGCGTTTACGAGTTTCATTAGTAATAATTCCAATGTGTTCTCTAATGCCACACAAACATTATATCTCTTTGGTCCTTTCGAAAAACCACTAAATGATTATGGATTGTATGCCAATACTGAATCCGCAACACTCGATGCTGGAAAAGGATATCGCGCTGCGTCAACTGATGATGGTAACTTTACTTTTGAAGGTGTGGTAACAACAGGATCATTGAATGTGCCAATTGAAAAGACTGGAGTTGATTTTGCCAAGTGGAACATGATAGGTAACCCATATACATCATACATTAAACTGGAAGATTTCTTAATCGCAAATCTAAATGAGCTAGATGCCCAAAGTGTTGCAGTGTATGGTTATGATGGAGATGATACCGATGGAAGTGTTTGGACCATATGGAATATGGCGTATTCAGACAATAATCCAGGAAGTGTAATTGCGCCAGGTCAAGGATTCTTTGTCTCATCAAAAGATGGTGGGTCAACGGTAGCCTTTACACCTTCAATGCGTGCTACTGGAACGACAGACGATTTTATGTCTGGTAGAAATTCAGGCTTATCGCACTTTGTGATAACCATGACTTCCGCAGACAAAATCCACAATACGGATATTTACTTCAAGGATAATGCAACTTTAGGTTTGGATATTGGTTATGATGCTGAACTTTTCGAAGAGGAAGAGCCTTCTCCGTATTCAATTTATTCAGAATTAACCGATAACGGTCAGGATTTAAATATGGCCATTCAAAGTATTGGATATAATGATGTCAATGGGTCTACGTTGATACCAATTGGAATTAACCTTTTACAAGGCCAACAGGTGAGTATTGGTTTGAATACATCAAGTTCTGAATACAATATCTATTTCGAAGACACATTAACCAATACTATAACATTGCTTAATAATTCTGAATATGTATTTACTGCAAATTCCGATTTAACAGGTACAGGACGCTTTTACTTAAGGTTTGAATCAGAAACATTATCGGTTTCAAATTCTAGTCTTAACGATATTAAGGTCTACACCAATCCTGAATTAAAGCAAATTATGGTCGAAGGCCAATTAATAGAAAATACAGCCTTTACTTTATATGATATCCAAGGAAGGGAAATTGTAAAAACAGAATTAGACGCTACTAATACCATACATGTGATCGATGCTTCAAAATTCACTAACGGTGTGTATTTAGTCCAACTTACTGATGGCTCTGGAGCGCTAAGTAAAAAGCTAATTATAAGATAAGCTTCAATCGATTATTCTTATGAGCCCAGGTATTCATCTGGGCTCTTCTTATTTTAGGCCCTAAAATGGTATATCTTCAATGTTGTTTGGTCTAAATAAGTCCTTGTTTCTTTGCGAAAACACGTATATTCAGTATTTTAGCGAATAAATTACTCCCCTAAATATGAAATTAAAACTAGCATTACTCATCGGCTTGATGAGTGCCAATTTTGCAATGTCACAAAGTAAGACACTTTGGCAAAAACAAACCATTGACAACACATTCAGAGTAAAATCGAGTAAGCAACATTTACCAACGTCTCATGGGTATTCCTTGAATATGGAAGCTATGGGACAAACACTTACAAATGTTCCTATGCGTAGTAGTCGCACGACTTCTAACGTGGTTTTATCTTTTCCTAATGCCAATGGCGAATTAGAACGTTACAGAATTTATGAAGCGTCAAACATGACTCCTGAATTAGCCGAAAGATACCCAGGCATTAAATCTTACGCAGGACAAGGAATCGATGACCCTTCAGCGATTATTCGATTTAGCGTGTCCCATCTTGGATTCCAAAGTATGAGACTTTCAGGTAATGAACCGGCAACTTTCATTGAAGCATTAACAGAAAATGCCAACACATATGTGGTGTTTTCAAGAGATCAAAGGATTAATAGTAATGATGATTTCGAATGTTCAGTATCTGAAAGCTTGAATCAAACCATGCAATCCGATAGTGATATGGCATTACGTAATGCTGACGATGGTATTTTAAGAACATATCGTTTGGCGGTATCTGCAACGGGTGAATATACAAATTACCATGGAGGTACAAAGGCAGACGCATTGGCTGCGATTAATCAAACTATGACAAGAGTCAATGGGATCTTTGAAGTGGATTTCAATGTGCATATGAACTTAATTGCAAATACTGATGATGTGATTTACACCAATTCTGGTACAGATCCTTATGGAAACACAACAGGTGGATACAATACTCAACTTCAAAATACACTTACAAGTGTCATTGGTGAAGCCAATTATGACATAGGTCACTTATTCGCTAATCTCCAAAATAATGGTAACGCAGGTTGTATCGGTTGTGTATGCGTCAATAATCAAAAAGGAAGCGGGTGGACTTCAGCTACAGTTCCTGAAGGGGATTTTTTTGATGTCGATTATGTTGCTCATGAGATGGGACACCAATTTGGAGCCAATCATACATGGACACATGGAGGAAATGAAGGAACCAATGTACAGGTTGAGCCTGGTAGTGGGACAACTATTATGAGTTATGCCGGAATTACAGGTGCAACAGATGTTGAAAATAATGTAACACCAAATTTCCATGCAGTTTCAATTGAACAAGTAACCGATTATATCAAGAGCACAAGCTGTGCAACAGAAACCGTTACAGGTAATGCTGTGCCAGCGGTGAATGCTGGAGCAGATTATACGATTCCGAGAGGTACAGCATTTGAATTAAATGGATCAGCTACAGATGCTGATACCCCTTCTAACCAATTGTCCTATGTATGGGAACAAATGGATGAAAACAATGCATCTTCAACATATCCAAGCACTACGGCAACAACAGGTGTTGCATTTAGATGTTATGAACCAACATCTGAAACCAATCGCTATTTTCCAAGACTCGAGACTATAAAAACAGGAGCAACTTCATGGCAATGGGAAGCGGTACCCAATGTAGCTAGAACCCTTAACTTCAGATTGACTGTTCGAGACAATGTTGCTGGAGGTGGTACCAATAATAGTGATGATTTAGTGGTTACCGTCAATGGAACAGCAGGACCGTTTGTAGTCAATTCACCAAACACCAATGTAACCTGGAATGCCAGCTCCTTTCAAACCGTTACCTGGAATGTTGCAGGAACAACAGGAAATGGCGTCAATGCGGCCAATGTCGATATTTTCTTATCAACCGATGGTGGTGATACCTACCCTATTACTTTGGCTTCCGGTGTGCCAAATGATGGATCTCATGATATTGTGGTTCCAAATAATCAAGGTACACAAAACAGAGTTATGGTTAAAGGATCAAATCATATCTTTTTAGATATTTCCGATACCGATTTTACAATTGATGCACCACTGCCATGTACTGCAACAGTGCCAACTAGTTTTACGGCTTCGAATGTTGGAGCTACATTGGCAACTTTAACTTGGGACAATATTACAAATGTGGTCTTTGACATACAATATAGAGAGGTGGGTTCTGGAACATGGTTAGATGCCTCAACCAGTAATACAACTATTGATTTGACTGGGTTAACTCCTGAAACAAACTATGAAGCAAGGATAAGAAGCCGATGCCCAGATACGTCTACGTCTGCATATTCATCAATTATTACGTTTACAACAGCAGTTTTGCCACCTTGTACAGGAACTCAAATCACTGCGTTTCCATATTTAGAAACGTTTGATACTAATTTGGGAGATTGGACACAGGCTTCGGGTGATGATGGTGATTGGGTTTTAGATGCTGGAGGAACACCTTCAGGTAATACGGGACCTTCAGATGATATTACAGGTTCTGGAAATTATCTGTTTCTTGAAGCCTCCAACAATGGTTCTACTGGTGAAATAGGAGCCAATGCGACAGCTATACTAGAGTCTCCTTGTTTTGATCTTTCCGGACTTACAGAGGCGTATTTTACATTTTACTACCACTCTTATGGAGCTGATGCAGGAACCATAGAAGTGGAAATCACTAACGATGATGGAAGCAATTGGATATCAATATTTTCGAATACAGGAGATTTAGGCAATGTGTGGAACAGCCAAAGTATTGATTTGGTATCGTATTTAAATCAAAATGTAAAGATTCGTATCACAGGAACTACAGGAGATGGATTTGCAAGTGATTTAGCTATAGACCATATAGGAATAGGTGGACCACCACCTGTAACGTATTGTGATTCATCTGGAAACACACAGTTTGAAACTGGAGTGACTCGAGTTGTTTTTGGATCTATAGATAACGTCGATGGCTCACCTAAAGATGTAGGCTATGAAGATTTTACGTCCATAAGTACAGATGTACTTCAAGGATCAACTGTAGACCTTACGGTTCAAGTAGATACTGATGGAAATTACACGGTTCATGCCTTTGTTTGGATCGATTGGAACCAAAATGGAGATTTTACCGACAGCGGTGAGGAGTATGACCTCGGAAGTATTAACAACGTATCCAACGGAGCGCTTAATACATTGCCAATTACAATTCCCGAGAGTTTTAATTTTGGAAACACACGCATGCGTGTGTCGGCTCAATACGATGAAGACCCAACTGCCTGCCTCACTGATTTTGATGGAGAGGTTGAAGATTACACTGTAAATGTGAAATATAACGGATTATTGTTTTCTGGAGGCACTTGGGATCCAAGTGCTCCTGATGGTTCAACTACTGCTGATAATGTGTTAATTCTAGACGGTACTTATACGCCAAGTATAGACATTAGTATCAATGATTTGACGGTTAATACCGATGCAACTGTAAGTATTAACCCAACAAATAATATTACCGTTGGAGGAGATATTGAGGTTTTGAGTAATGGAGAATTGATACTGAATTCAACCTCTACTGAGTTCTCAAGTCTTTTGGTAGATGGTTCAGTTACAGGAGACGTTAAGTATAATCGTCATGTCACTTCTAATGCTGGAGGTAACGATTTGATTGCTCCTCCTGTAAGTGGCGAAGCATTCACTAGTTTTATTACGAATAACTCTAATATTTTTGCAAATGCTGGTGAAACGTTATACCTATTCGGTCCATTTGAAAAACCGGTTAATGACTACCAGTTATTTACCAATGTAGAAGCTGTAAATCTTGAGGCTGGAACTGGCTATCGTGCTGCATCTACAGATGATGGCACATTTACTTTTACAGGTTCAGTTACGAACTCAACCTTAAATGTACCAATTGTGAAGACAGGTACCGAGTATGCCAAATGGAACCTTGTTGGAAACCCTTATACAACCTATATCAGTTTGGAAGATTTTCTGCTGGCAAACCTTAATGAGTTGGATCCAAATACCGTTGCTGTTTACGGCTATGATGCAGATATCTCTGTAGGAACGGAATGGACCATCTGGAACATGGCTTATTCCGACAACAATCCTGGAGCATTAATCGCACCAGGGCAAGGGTTCTTTGTGTCGTCAAAAGATGGTGGCTCAAACGTGGTTTTTAACCCATCGATGCGATCTACGGGTACTTCAGATGATTTTATTGCTGGAAGAAATGCAAGTCTAGCGCATTTTGTGATTAACATGTCAAAGCCAGACCGAACTTACAATACAGATATTTATTTTAAAGATGATGCCACTCTAGGTCTCAATATTGGTTATGATGCCGAACTGTTTGAAGAGGAGCCTTCATCCTTCTCTATTTATACAGAACTCACAGAA
Source organism: Bacteroidia bacterium (assembly GCA_030432635.1). Taxonomy (GTDB): domain Bacteria; phylum Bacteroidota; class Bacteroidia; order Flavobacteriales; family Flavobacteriaceae; genus Psychroserpens. The sequence goes on from JAUIMB010000008.1 coordinate 10,119, forward strand.
GCAGAACAACAGCTAAACATGGCGATTCAAACTATTGGATACAATGATGTTAATGGTACCACGGTAATTCCTGTAGGAATAAATCTCTTACAAGGTCAGCAAGTGACCATAAGCATGGAAACTCTAAACGAGGAATATGATGTGTACTTTGAAGACACCTTAACAAATACAATTACCTTATTAAACGATGCTGATTACAATCTCACGGCAGATTCAGATTTATTGGGAACAGGTCGGTTCTATTTAAGATTTGAAGCAGAAACATTGTCAACCGAAACGACAAACCTTGATTCGATTTTGGTCTATAATGATGCAAAACAAGAGCAAATTGTTGTCCGAGGACAGTTATTGGAAGACACATCTTTGGTGTTATATGATATCCAAGGTAGGGAAATTATTCGCACAACATTGGATATGGGTAGCCATAACAATACCATTAGTACAACTAGCTTTTCCAACGGCGTGTACTTGGTACAGCTTAGGAATGACTCTACTTCAATAAGCAAGAAACTGATTATTGAATAGTTTGAAGTGTTTAATTCATAGAAAGCCTAGTGAAGACTAGGCTTTTTTTTGTTTGGGCAAATTTTTAGCATTACTAAAAACCAGGCTTTCACTACTCACTTCCTTCTTAGCTCATTGAGCTAAGAAGGCGAGTTCAAACATACTCCTGCGCTGAGCGCAGTCGAGACGTTCAATCCTTTTTGCGACCTTATACATGAATAATTTCATTGTCATGCAATAACTCATCTCCACGAAAACGCAGAAAAACCTGAGCTACGGCAATGGTGTCTTTTTCACAATAGTTTATGATACGATCTATGTCATTGTCTTCATAAAATACGTGATATACTTCACTTCCATCGATGTCCTCCTTTGGTGATGGAATGCCCAAGACATTGGTTAAAAGTTTGAGAGACGTAAAGGTCTTATAGTCCCCAAATTTCCACAACTCCAAAGTGTCCAGATGTGGCACTTCCCATGGTTTTTTACCAAAGAGATTGAGTTTGTATGGTAATTCAATATTGTGAATGATCATCCGTCGTGCGATGTAGGGAAAATCAAATTCTTTTCCGTTATGCGCACAAAGCAGATGTTTGTTGCCACCAAAATGCGTGTTCACAAGCATCTTAAAATCTTTCAGTATCTTGACTTCTTCACCATAAAATGAGGTGACCCTAAACGTCCTGATGTCACCTTCCATTTTAAAATAACCTACCGAGATGCAGATGATTTTACCAAATTCGGCCCAAATGCCTGCACGCTCATAAAACGCTTCGGCTGTATAATCGTCGCGTCTTTGGTATCTGGATTTATGTTCCCACAGCTCTTGTTTGGTTTCATCCAATTCTGAAAACACCTTGGTTTCTGGAACCGTTTCAATATCTAAAAATAGAATATTTTCGACATTTAATTTTGTAATCATGGCTTATCAATTTAAGTTGTTTCAAAAAATCTAAGTTATTTAATAGGAAGATTGGTTGAGCATTTCATAGGCTTCTTCAATGTACAGACTGATATCATCAGTAAAAATCTGCTCACCATTTTTTGGTGATTTTCGATGCCCTAACCTTACAATAATCACGTTGTCATTAGGTTCAACAATAACATATTGTCCCAAATGTCCACGCATCATGAAAAACTGTTTTCCAATATGGTCTTTTAACCACCAACCATAACCATATTCTGGACTTTCAGGAAATCGTGGTTGAACAGACTTTGCTACAAATGAAGAATCCAATAATTGTTTACCGTTCCACTTTCCGAAGTCTTTATAAAGCTTTCCGAAGCGAGCAAAATCCTTGGCATTACTAGAGATACAACAGAATGCTTTTGCCAATCTATGGTCTTTATCATCCAGCTGCCATAAAGCATCTTCAGAAGATCCTAGCGGTTTCCAAAAACTTTCAGACAAATAATTCGCTAAGGTTTTTCCTGTGGCTTTTTCCAATACCATACCCAATAATTGTGTGCTTCCGCTGAGGTATTCAAAAGATTCTCCAGGCGTGTTTACTACGTTTTGATTTAGAATGGTTTCAGCCAGATCGTCATCATAACCTGCTCTTGCTGTCACAGAAAACGGACTCGTATAGTGTTCAACCCAATCGAGCCCAGAAGACATGGATGACAAATCACCAACGGTCATTTTTGCAGCCTTCCCTTCACAATATTCTGGGTAGAAATCACAAACGGGTTGATTTAAACTTTTGATATAACCATCCATTATGGCTTTACCTAATAATCCAGAGACATAGGATTTGGCCATAGAAAATGAATTGGTCTTTGAGGCTTCGTTGAATTCATCATAGTACGATTCAAACCATACACTGTCATTTTTAATAATGACATAGGCAATGGTTCCCCAATCCTGATTGGCTTTTTCCAATTTTTGAGTTGGTGTAACAGTGTTATAATTTTTATGAATCGGCCAAGTATCAGTTGTGCTTCCTTTCGCAATCACGTCATTTTCAAAATAGGGATAGTCATCAATAAAAGCAGTATGATGTCCTGTAAAATAGACAATTCGAACACCTCTTAAAATATAGTCATAGTCGAAGATATAAAGCAAAAGAATAATCGAACCAATTACAATAAGTGTCCATTTCAAAAAAGCCTTGAGAAATCTCATAAGTTACGTTTAGATGACTAAAGATAGGAATAATGTTGCCGTTATACAATCGAGTTCAGAACAAACGCTGTTGCTTATACGGACTTTCATGTTCTAGCAACCATTTTTTTCTGTGAAGTCCACCTGCATAACCGGTAAGACTCCCATCACTCCCGATCACACGATGGCATGGCACGATAATCCATAAAGGGTTTTTCCCATTGGCATTGGCAACAGCTCGAATCGCTTTTACATTACCAAAGCGTTTCGACAGTTCTAGATAAGAGATGGTTTTGCCATAAGGAATTTCGCAAAGTAGCGACCATATCGACTTTTGGAATTCGGAGCCTTCTGGGTTGAGTTTAAGATCAAACGAAGTTCGCGAGCCTTCAAAATATTCACAAAGCTGAATCACACAATCTTCTAAAATTTCAGGAATGATATCGGTTAATTTATCTTTGGTATTATCATTAAGAATGGTCACTTCTGAAATACCAGCTTCGTCACCAACAATTTTAGTAAGTCCCAAAGGTGTTGTGATGAAACAACTTTCCATTAGTTATCTTCTACTTCCTCGGTGTCATCTTCTACAATAATACCAAGTTTTTTTGCTCTGGATTCCCAACTTTTACGTGCTAAATGCTGAAGGTCAGATACATTGTCGCTTTCATCCATGATTTCTAGCCCTAATAGTGTTTCAATGACATCTTCCATCGTCACCAAACCACTTACTGATCCAAATTCATCAACGACAAGAGCCATGTGATTTCTGCTTTCCACTAGTTTTTCAAAAAGTTTGGGAATAGGAAGGCTTCGTGCTACGATTATGATATCGCGCTTGAGTTCTGATAGCTTTTTTGAGCCATGATCCAATGCCATTTCCTTGAATATTTCAGCTTTAAGCACTAACCCTTTAATATTATCAGGTGAATCAGAATATATCGGAATCCGCGAAAAGCGCAGGTTCATGTTCTTGTTGAAGAATTCTTCAACAGTCGTATTTTCGTCTTCAGTTTTCATGACCGTTCTTGGTGTCATCACATCTTTAGCAAAGACTTCCTTGAAGGTCAAGAGGTTTTTTATGATTTTACTTTCATTTTCCTGAAAAACGCCTTCTTCATGTGCCATGTCTGCCATGACCAAAAAGCCTTCACGACTTAGTACGCTACCATGACCTTTACCTCCAATCAATTTTGTTGTGAGCTGTAATAACCATAAAACTCCAGTCCATTTTAAAGGAAAAATCAACACGTTTAGTGCTTTCGTTGTAAAATTAGCCAGTTGTTTCCAAAAGGTTGCACCTATGGTTTTCGGGATGATTTCCGAGGCGACCAAAATCAAGATAGTCATGATGGTCGACACAACACCAACCATGAGTTCCTCTGTAAATTGAATGCCAAAGACACTTCGAGTTTGCGAACCGTAAAGTTCGGCATAAGCAACCTTAGCCTGCACACCAACAAGGATGGCGCCAACTGTATGTGCAATTGTGTTTAAGGTTAGGATAGCAATCAAAGGACGATCGACATCTCTTTTTAGTTCTTCAAGATCATTGGCGTAAGCTTTACCTTCACTCTTTTTTACCTTGATGAATGTAGGTGTGACACTTAAGAGAACAGCTTCGAGAATAGAGCACAGAAAAGAAAAAAAAATTGAAATTACAGCGTAAAATATGAGTAAGCCCATTAAAGATATTTTTGTGGTTGCAATTTACGATATAAATTAAAACATCGCCTGTTTGAATATAATGGAATTATTCAATCACAGTCTAAAGAAAAATTTGTAAATTTAAAACATTGATTAATACTTCAGATATCCAGTATTAATTGTTCTCTCCTTAATTTAGAATGTGAAAGTGTTTATGCTTGTCACAACGGCTTTGGTCATTTCATACAGTTTTTTGTACTTAAACACGCCTAAAGTCATTCAGAATTTCAAATGATTCAATTAAATACTCAGTTATGGAAACATATATTGCAAAATTAGACGAAAATCCTCTCGAAATTACTCTAAAGATTTCAAGTGACGCTCTTTTGGATGGATTTAATAAGGTGTTGATTACTATTTACAACGAAGCTGAACCCAGAAAATGGAGAAAGATTGAAGTTACGAAATCAAATTCTAACATTTTTAATGCAGAAATTGTTAAAAAGCGATTGGTCAAGAGACCAGTATTAAAAATGAGAGTAAATTTTATCGTAGACGATGTCAATTTGAAAACGCAAATAGCAAAAAAGACCTCAATAGCATACAATCTGAAATCTATCAATGATACGGAAAAATATGAATCCAAATATGATGATGGATTTGACTTAGGAAGCACTAATGATGAAACATTTAGTGTCACAAAAAGAATAGAGATTATTTTTAAATAAAAACGACAACTATGTTAAGAATAAAATGGATTCTGTTTTTTGTTTTAATCACAGTACAGATGTTTGGTCAACAAGTGGCTTCAATCAATGATTTCAATTTTGATAGTGTTACGAATCCTGCACTGACTTTGGTTGGAGAGTCTCCATCCGAAATCAATACTCCTGATAATCTTAAAAGTTTAGCGCTTTATTTGTCTAATGGGTTTTCTAACACAAATATCGCACTTGAAACTAACCCTTATTGGTTAATTGATTTTGAAGGAGAACGTTCTTATGAGCGATATAGAGGCATTAAGCAGAATAATGATGGAGCATACAAAATAGACCCATTTATTGGATGGAAGACAAATTCTTCATTTTCATTGGGTTATATAGATAAAAAGTACGAAGGGTTCGAAGATGAGAAGCAGGTTCTTGCAATTGGATTTAGAACAACAATGATAAAATTTTACAATGAAGCAAGAGTAAATAAAATAAGAAAAACTATCGAAGTTGTTGATCAAGGTGTAAAAAGTCCGTTAAATAAATTGTTTGAAACTTATTACAATGCGGAAGGTTTGAACTTTCCAGGTTGGGGAAGCTGTAGTGAGATTAATTCTAACAGTGAATTACAATCAAAATTTCAAGCCATGGCTCAAGACTTTTTGGAAAGAGCATTTGATGAGCAAGATCCTGACGATCCTGATGATTTTGCCATTGAATGTAAAAAAGTTTTAGAAGGTTTAGGAAGGGAGAATATCACTAAAGAAGAGATTGTTTCTGAATATTTTGAAGAGCGATGTAATAACATAGAGTCATTTGTTAACAACCCAAAGGCCATAAAACCAGTGTTTCGATTAGATGGAGCAATAGGATATAGTATTTTATTCATTGAGGACAATATCAGTTCGTCAACAGCAAATAGGTTTGGCAGTTGGTTAACTGCCGATTTTGCGGTACGGTTTAATGACAATAGTTATTTAAATATATATGCCATTGGGAAATACATACAAGATGAATTCAACATTAATGAAGAGGGCAATTATTTTGAAGAAAATTTTTGGGATGTTGGAGGTAAATTGGAGATTGAGTTAGAACGATTTAAATTCTCTTATGAGTATTTGAACCGTTCAGGTTTTGAAGATCAATATAGGTCTGTTGGAAACATTACGTTTCAAATCAATAACAAAATGAGCCTTACAGGAGGCTTTGGAAGGGATTTCCCAGTTGATGATAACTTAGTTACGCTATTGGGTATAAATTGGGGATTGGATATGGGAGAATCCTCGTTTTCAAAATAAAAGTTATCCCAAAAGTTTTACCACATCCTTAGCAAAATAGGAAGCGATGATATCAGCTCCTGCACGTTTCATAGCAGTAATTTGTTCAAGCATTACAGCATCATGATCCAACCAACCCTTTTCGGCTGCCGCTTTTAACATCGCATACTCACCAGAGACCTGATAGACAGCCACAGGAACATCAACGTCATTTTTAATCTCACGTACAATATCCAAATAACACAAGCCTGGTTTTACCATGACGATGTCTGCACCTTCTTCAATATCCATTTCTGTTTCGCGAATGGCCTCAAAGCGATTGGCAAAATCCATTTGATAGGTCTTTTTGTCTTTAGGAATATCTTTTACGTCAACAGGAGCTGAGTCTAAGGCATCTCTAAAAGGGCCATAAAAGGCAGAAGCATATTTTGCAGAGTAACTCATGATTCCTGTATCTATAAACCCGTTGTCTTCCAAAGCTTCCCGAATGGTTAAAATACGTCCGTCCATCATGTCACTAGGCGCTACAAAATCGGCTCCAGCAATAACATGGGATAAGCTCATTTCGGCTAAAACTTCAGCCGTATCATCATTGATGATATTTCCATTCTCAAAAATACCATCATGACCATAGACAGAGTAAGGGTCTAGGGCAACATCAGTCATCACTAACATATCTGGACAAACATGTTTTACAGTTTTGATGGCTCGTTGCATGAGACCGTTTGGGTTTAATGCTTCAGTACCCTTATTGTCTTTTAGGTTATCAGGCACTTTTGCAAATAGCAAGACAGACTTTAACCCAAGTGACCAGAGTGTTTTGACTTCTGTTTCTAAAATGTCTAAGCTATAGCGAAAGTAATTTGGCATTGAGGCAATTTCTTCTTTGACACCTTTGCCTTCAACAACAAATAAAGGTACAAGAAAATCATGAGGTGTGATTATCGTTTCACGAACTAAGGAACGTATAGATTCATTGGTTCTTAATCTTCTGTTTCTTCTTAATGGATACATGTTTTTTGTTTTGAAACGCGTCAAGTATTAAATACCTGACAGGTTGGAGTTTTAAACCCAATCAACTGGGTTTTTCAATACATTTAATAGTTTTTCTTCTTCACTTCCTGCATTAGGATGGTGGTCGTAAACCCATTGCACATGTGGAGGTAAGCTCATCAAAATGCTTTCGATTCTGCCATTGGTCTTCAGACCAAACAAGGTGCCTTTATCATGAACCAGGTTAAATTCAACATAACGTCCACGACGGATTTCCTGCCAGTCTCTATGGTTCTTTGAATATTCTAGGACTTTACGCTTTTCAACAATAGGGATATAAGCCTCCAAGAAACTATCACCAACATCAGTCACAAAGTCATACCAGTTTTGCATGCTCATCTCATCTGAACGTTTACAATAATCAAAAAACAATCCGCCAATTCCTCGAGCTTCATGTCGGTGTGAATTATAGAAGTAATCATCGCATCGCGCTTTATATTTCGTATAGAACCCTGGATGATGTTGATCGCAAGCGCGCTTGCATACCTCATGGAAATGTTTGGCATCTGCTTCAAACAAATAGTATGGCGTAAGATCTTGTCCGCCACCAAACCATTGGTCTACAAGATTTCCTTTTTGATCATACATTTCAAAATAGCGCCAATTAGCATGTACTGTAGGTACCATCGGATTTTTGGGATGCAATACCAAACTTAAACCACAGGCAAAAAAATTGGCGTCTTTAACTCCAAAATAGGCTTGCATGGTTTCAGGAAGCTTTCCGTGAACGGCAGAAATATTTACACCTCCTTTTTCAAAAACATTACCGTTTTGAATCACACGTGTTCGTCCGCCACCACCTTCAGGGCGTTCCCAATTGTCTTGTTGAAAGGTCGCATGACCATCAACAGCCTCTAATTTTGAAGTTATGGTATCTTGTAATCTGTGAATGTATGTTAAGAATTTATCTTTCATTGCTTTATCATGATCTATTAAGACTTAAAAGCTTATGTCAATTGATGGTTTATAAAGTTCATAGAGTTCCATGTCCAATGAGTTTTCTCCTGGAGGTGTATACCCTTGTTTCAATGTTTTTTGCCAAGCGAAGTTGTTTTGCAAAGCCACATTCACGCTTGGTACATTGTCTTTGTGTACAATAATTTGGATGGTTTCCAATCCCATGTTACTCAAAGCATGCTGGGATAAAATGGAAATCCCTTTAGAAATTAAGCCTTCTCCTTTAAAGTTGTAATCTATGGCATAGGCAAATTCACCTTGTTTTTTTCTCCAATCAATTTCCTTGAGGTAAACGAGCCCGACCAATTTTCGGGTTTCCGATTCCTTTATGGTGAATAAAAACTCCTCTTTACTTTGAAACCGTTTGATTTTTTTTTCAACAAAAATCTGAGATAATGTCGGATTTAGGTTTTGTTCTAAGGTCTTCGGAAAGTAACGTTTTAAACGATCTGTATTGGCAATGCAAAAATCACATATCTTCCAGGCATCACCTACGTGAACAGGATTGATTTCGAAATTTTCGAAGGTCAATGTCATTAGAGAATGGGTTTATGTTGTGGAAGGATTTGATCTTCTTTTAAAAGACGCACTGTTTTTAAGGATGCAGCAGTTACACTCATAGGTAATACCAATACGACACCCACAATTGGAATTAACAAAAACAAGATAAATACAATGCCATTACCAATGGCAACTCCACGACGTTTTCTAATAAACGTTACACTTTCGCGATAGGAAAAATGTCGTTCGAGGGTATAATCCATATTACCAAAACCTGCATAATAGGCTTGAACTAAAAACAGTAGTGCCGTCGAAAATATATTGACAACAGGAATAAATTTCAATAGGAGAATTGGAATAGTAATGAGCAATTCCTTCGCCAAATTTCTCATATTGATTCTAATACCTCTCCAAAGTTGTTGTGTGAATGTGGTGTTTCTATGATAATGTGTGTTTTGACCCGTAAGGTAAGCTTCAATTTTTTCGGAAACAGGACTCATAAACGGAGCCGATAAGGCCATAATAATGTGTTTGTACAAAATCAATCCAATGGCAATGATAACAATGGCTCCAATAAATGTCGAAATCGCAGTAAAAGTATCCTTGCCAAAATCCCAAGGCCAAATCCTAGCGATAAAATGGCCGATGTTATCAGAAAGACCATAAGCAGAAAGTCCTATAATTGTTGCGGTTACAACGCTAATAATTATTGGAACTAAAAAATACTTCCAGAGTTTTAGTTTTGAAATTAATGTCAAAGCACTCGAGTAAGCTTGTATACCATCAAAAATATGCTTTACCATTTCATTTAGTTTAATTGTTTACTCACCATATTCCTTCACAGCATCAATAAACGCTTTGGCGTGATCTATTGGGATGTTAGGCAGAATACCATGACCTAAATTTACGATATACTTGTCTTTTCCAAATCCATCAATCATTTGATGCACCATTGTTTTGATTTCCGAAGGTGGAGAAAAAAGTCGCGTCGGATCAAAATTACCTTGTAAAGTAATATTTCCGCCTGTTAGATACCTAGCATTTTTTGGCGAACATGTCCAGTCAATTCCAAGTGCAGAAGCTCCCGATTTAGCCATTTCGCCTAATGCAAACCAGCAACCTTTTCCAAAGGCAATCACAGGAGCATCATCTTTTAAGGCATCAATAATCTGTTGGATATACTGCCATGAAAATTCACTGTAATCGCTTGGAGATAACATCCCACCCCAAGAATCAAAAACCTGAACTGCATTACAACCAGCGTTTACTTTTTCTTTGAGATACGCAATAGTTGTATCTGTGATTTTTTGAAGCAATTGATGTGCCGCTATCGGATTGGTAAAACAGAATTCCTTGGCTTTGTCAAAATTCTTGCTACCTTGACCTTGCACACAATAGCACAATATCGTCCATGGCGAACCAGCGAAGCCAATAAGCGGAATCGCATCATTCAACTTCTCTTTTGTCGCTTTGATCGCCTCATAGACATAGTTAAGTGTGTCTTTCACATCGGGAACAATCACTGTATCGACATCTTTTTGGGAGCGTATAGGATGAGGAAGGTAAGGTCCGAAATTCGGTTTCATTTCCACCTCTATATTCATCGCTTGAGGAATGACCAGAATATCACTGAACAAAATGGCAGCATCCATACCAAAGCGACGAATAGGCTGCACAGTAATTTCACTAGCCAATTCAGGAGTTTGACACCTTGTGAAGAAATCATATTTTGCCTTGATTTGCATAAACTCAGGCAAGTAGCGTCCAGCTTGGCGCATCATCCATACAGGTGGTCGTTTTACAGTTTCGCCTTTTAAGGCTCTTAAGAATAAATCGTTTTTTATCATATTAGATTTTAGCCATTTTGTCTTTAGCTAAGTTTTATTTTATTGATTAGACTGTTTGTCATTTCCAAAAACACCTTCAATTCAAACACACTACTTCTATTTCATTTTTTTCTGACATAAAGAATCCCAACAATCCAAATAGATAAGGTTTTCTGCTTTTAATCAACAGCTAACTCGCATAGTGCATGTTCACCAACTCGATCACACTTTCAACCGTTGGAACTTTAGCAATCTTTACATTCTTAAAGTGTTTGCTGGCTTCCTTTGCGGTGGTTTCGCCAATACAAAAGGCAATCATTCCGTCTTTGACAAGGTTTTCCTGTTTGAAACTTTTGACTGTCGACGGACTAAAGAACAAGACGCCTTCAACCGAATCTTCCAACTTTTTAGCATCGTACTTCGTTTCGTAAGACACCACTTCATTCACTTTTATCTCATTGTCATTTAAAATTGTTGGTAAATCATCCAACCTAATATCACTACAAAAATACGTGACTTCGGTACCTTCAATATATTCAACAAGATAGTTAGCTAGTTTTTTAGCGTTGTTTTCGATATGCTTGACCTTACCAATTTTGCGTTCAACCAAACGTTTGGTGCGACGACCAACACAATAGATGTTTTCAAAATGCAGTTCTTTTGGCGAAAAATTCATCAACAAGGCTTCTACTGCATTTTTACTTGTTATAATAACATTTTTTGGCATGGGCTGTAAAACCTTTCGTGATATTCGATTTGAACTGATTTTTATAAAATCTGAGCTATCACTAACCACATCTTTATGGAACAATTGCTTTTGTTCATCAGTCAATGTTTTTGTCGAATAGATATTAACGTCATTCGTAGACGTTTTTATATGATCCATTAATCGTTTTCCACCTCGTTCTATAATGTAGTCGGCACAAAATTTAGCCAGTTCATTATGTTTGCCCAAGGCGACTGTACGTTGAACTTCTATTTTTTTGCTGCCATCAAGACTTAACAAAACACCTTGAAAATGAACCTCATCATTTTTTATAAATGCCAAGGCACCAATAGGTGCTGAACAACCTCCTTCAAGTTTATTTAAGAACTCACGTTCTATAGAGGTACAGATTTCTGTGTCTTCATGGTTAATTTCAGCACATGCAGCCAAAACCCAATCTTCGGTTTCAATAGCAGTTATCATTATGGCACCTTGTGCAGGAGCAGGAACCATCCAATCTAAATTTATGGTATTCTCTGGACGAAGATTGATACGTCCCAAGCCTGCAGCAGCAAAAATAGCAGCATTCCAATCATTGTCTTCAAGCTTTTGTAAACGAGAGTTTACATTCCCTCGTAAATCTACCAAAGTATGTGTTGGGTAGCGATTGAGCCATTGTGCCCTTCGCCTCAGACTTCCTGTTGCAATTACCGCATCGCGTTGTGATAAAAACTCTTCATTCTTTTTAAAAACCATACAATCCTTAACGTTTCCTCGTTTTAGAACCGCAGCTTGAACAATACCTTTGGGCAATAAAGTGGGTACGTCTTTTAGAGAGTGTACCGCAATGTCAATCTCTTCATTGAGCATGGCGATATCAAGTGTTTTGGTAAAAACACCAGTAATTCCTAATTCGTAAATAGGCTTGTTTAATACGATGTCTCCCGTGGATTTTATGGGAACCAATTCGGTGTTATATCCTAAATACTCGAGTTGTTGTTGAACGGTTTTGGCTTGCCATAGTGCAAGCTCACTATCTCTTGTTCCGATTCGGATGGTTTTAGACATTTTCGGAAGTGGGTTCTAATTGAAACACTTTTTTTATGAGTTCGAGACTGTCGTCGGTAGAAATATCGTCACCTTTTAAATGATGGGCAAAATGATTCGTGATTTTTTGAACAATATTGTTGCTGATGACCTCAGCTTGTTCTTCATTGAAATCACGCATTTTTTTGCGCTGTGTATCGAGCTCTGCCGTCGCAAAATCTGCAAGTTTGTGTTTCAAAGCTTTAATGGTTGGTGCAAATTTACGTGTAGAAAGCCAAGTGTTAAAATCTGATTTAACGTCTTCGATGATCGCTTCGGCCAACGGTATGTGAGCTTTTCTACGTTCTAAAGTATCATCGGTGATTTGCGATAGGTGATCAAGGTGAACTAGTGTGACATGCTCTAACTCGGAAACATTCGGATTGACATTCTTCGGAATGGACAAATCTAAAATCAATAAAGGTCTGGTGGTTTGTACACATAGTTTGTCAACCGTTGGATTTTGTGCTCCTGTGGCAACAATCAAAATATCCGAAGCATTGATTTCCTCTTGAAGATTTGCATAGTCCTTAACCAAAACATTAAACTTACCAGCGACAGCTTCGGCTTTGTCCTTGGTTCGGTTAATGATGGTAATATGCTCATTTTTGGTATGCTTTACCAAGTTTTCACACGTGTTGCGTCCTATTTTTCCTGTACCGAATAGCAAAATGTTTTTATCAGAAACATTTTCGATATGTGTCATGATGTACTGAACTGAAGCAAAGGACACCGAAGTTGCACCAGAGGAAATTTCGGTTTCGGTCTTGATGCGTTTTGAAGCCTGAATCACAGTATTGACCAAACGTTCTAAAAACGGATTGAGTAGTTGTTGCGATTTTGAAAGTCTAGCGCTGACTTTCAACTGACTAATAATCTCAAAATCACCCAAAATTTGACTGTCCAAACCAGAACCAACCCTAAACATATGGGAAACGGCTTCATTATTTTTGTACACGTATGCCACCTTTTGAAATTCTTCAACGGTACCTTTGGTGTTTTCACACAGTAGCTGAATGAGTTGAAATGGGTGTTCTGCAAATCCGTATATCTCAGTTCGATTACAGGTAGAGGTTACCACTAGACTTTCAATGCCATTGTTTATAGCTTGTTGCAATAGGGCATATCTCGATGTGTCATCTAAACTAAAACGACCTCGAATTTCAGCATCAGCTTTTTTATAGCTAAGACCAATCGCATAGAATGTAGTACTTTTCGACTTGGTGTAGTGCTCCATACCTGATTTTGGAAATACGAAAACAAAAGTAAAAAGGAAGGACGATAAAAAACAACGCTAGAAGAACTTTTAGTATCGTTTCTGGTTTTTTGAACAAATTCGTTTATGTAAAATGATATATGTCATATTTTTGTAGTAAAATAGAAGGTTTAACGCAATATTGTTTAGAATGAATCTAAATAACAATGAAAAAAAAATAGAGAACTCTATCTCAAAAAGTGTCGCTAGCGGTTCGTTTGAGGAAACAAAATTAGAGGATGGTTTTTTTGTACTTACGTTCCAAAATAATCTAGATAGTATCCAAGTGATTGAACGCGAGATTGATAGTAGTTTTATTCAATTTCACTTTTGTATTAAAGGATCAAGCGAGTTTTTATTCAATAACGGGAATTATCGATTAAAGATAGAAGAGGAAAACTCTTTATTGCTATATAATCCACAACGTGGATTACCCATTCATTTAGAAGTGCATCAAAAATCATGGTTGGTTTCCATTTTGATATCCATTAAAAGATTCCATGGTCTTTTTTCGCAAGAGGCTGATTACATCACGTTTTTGAGCGAAGAGAACAAGGACAAAAAATATTACAAAGACGGAAAGATTTCACCTTCGATGGCGATTGCACTCAATCAAATGATTAATTATAATCTGAATTCATCAATTAAAACCTTGTATTTTCAAGGAAAGACCCTAGAACTTTTAAGTTTATATTTCAACAGAAGCGAAGATGCTGACATTGAACAATGCCCTTTTTTGGTTGATGAAACAAATGTCACCAAAATTAGAAAGGCAAAAGACATAGTCGTTTCTCGAATGGCCGAACCACCAACCTTGCAAGAACTTTCCGAAGAAATAGGTCTAAGTCTTAAAAAGCTAAAAGAAGGTTTTAAGCAAATTTATGGTGATTCGGTATTTAGCTTTCTATTTGATTATAAAATGGAAGTTGCCAGAAAATTGTTAGAGGCAGGAAACCATAATGTTAATGAGGTTGGTTTAAAAGTAGGATATAGTACATCAAGTCATTTTATTGCTGCTTTTAAAAAGAAATATGGGACAACGCCCAAAAAGTACTTAATGGCATTGGGTTAACTGTCAATAGCTCTATTTGATATATCAATTTTAAGTCAGTAAACTTTGTAAATAGTATTGTATTTTTGCAGCATAAAAATTACAAGACGATGAAATTCATTTCTACTTTATTGGTTGCGTTTCTTTTTACATGCACTGTAATCGCACAATCACAAAAAGAGACAATCACAAAGCATGCTGAAACCTATTATGATTACTTGAACAATCAGAACTTTGACGGTATTTTGGATTATATGTACCCAAAAGTATTTGAAATGGCTCCAAGAGAGCAGATGAAAATGGGTATGCAGCAAATGTTCAATTCACCAGATATGAAGATTGAGTTTCTATCTAACGATGTTACTCATGTTTCTGATGAGAAAGCAGTAGATGGAATCACCTATGCTGTAGTGTTTTACAACAGTAAAATGAAGATGACTTTCCTTTCCGAAAAGGATAAGCCTGCAGATGACCAAGCCTCATTTCTTGAGTTTATGAAGACAACCATGCAAACCCAATTTGGTTCAGAGAATGTAACTTCCGATCCAGAGACTATGTCGTTGGTGATCAATATGGATTCGAACATGTTTGCGATTAACGATCCTAAATATAAAACCTGGAAATTTATTGGTAATGATGACGCCATGAAATCTCTAGTAGATACTATTGTTCCTGAGGCTGTAAGAACAGAATTATTGAAAAGACCAGAATAAAGATGAAAGGGATTTTACTCGTTAACCTTGGCTCACCCGATAGCCCAAATCCTAAGGATGTGAAGCGATATCTTGGCGAATTCCTTATGGACGAACGTGTTATAGATGTGCCACTTTGGGCTAGGGTTCTACTTGTTAAAGGGATCATCTTAAATACGAGACCCAAAGCCTCGGCAGCAGCCTACAAAAAAATATGGTGGGAAGAAGGTTCACCGCTTATTGTGATTTCTGAACGCTTACAAGCTAAAATTCAAGAACAAGTTGATCTACCCGTAGCCTTGGCTATGCGTTATGGTAGCATGACCATAAAAAATGGGCTTCAGGAATTGGTTGATAAAGGTGTAGATGAGGTGTTTTTGATTCCTTTATATCCGCAGTTTGCCATGGCAACGACTGAGACCATACTCGTGTTGGCGGAAGAGGTGAGGAAAACCCATTTCCCACAGTTGAAAATTCAGGATTTAAAAGCCTTCTACAATCAACCAGATTACATTGAAGTGCTTTCCAATTCAATAAAGACCTACTTAGCCGACAAAAATTATGAACACCTGTTGTTTTCTTATCATGGTGTTCCTGAGCGTCATATCAGAAAAAGTGATATTACAAAGTCGCATTGCAAAATAGACGGAAGTTGTTGTGCCACACCATCTCCAGCTCATGAGTTCTGTTATCGACACCAATGTTTTGAGGTTACCAGATTGGTTGCTGAAAAATTAGACCTCAAAGAAGGTACTTACTCAACGTCCTTTCAATCGCGATTAGGCTTTGATCCATGGTTACAGCCCTATACCGATCGCACCATTGAGCGACTTGGGAAGGAAGGCGTAAAGAATATGGCTATCGTCACGCCAGCGTTTGTAAGTGATTGTCTAGAAACCCTTGAAGAAATTGCCATGGAAGGTGAGGAGATCTTTCACGAAATGGGAGGAAAGGAATTTACAACTGTTCCATGTCTTAATGACGACCAACCGTTTGTAGACATATTGTCAAATTGGATTAGAGAATGGGCAATTGCTGAAACCGTGTCAGCATAATGGCAAAAGTCTCATCAAAAGATTTAGGGTCTCAGCCGATAAGTAAGTTGCTTATCAAACAGGCGGTTCCTGCTTCAATTGGGATACTTGTCATGTCACTTAATATTTTAGTGGATACCATTTTTGTAGGGCAGTGGATTGGTTCCACTGCAATTGCAGCCATCAATGTCGTACTTCCCGTATCTTTTTTTATTGCCGCATTAGGGATGAGTATTGGTGTAGGAGGTTCATCGATTATTTCAAGAGCCTTAGGAGCCAATAATGAAACCAAAGCCTTGCAAACATTTGGCAACCAAATTACCTTAACCTTATTGTTAACGATATCTTTAGTCATTCCTGGGCTCTTTTTTGTCAATGCTATCATTCCAGCATTTGGAGGAAAAGGAGCTATTTTTGAGCCTGCTAAAGTGTATTATACCATTGTGTTATATGGCGTTCCTTTTTTAGCCCTATGTATGATGGGAAACACTGTCATAAGAGCTGAAGGCAAACCAAAATTCGCAATGTATGCCATGATGATTCCTTCGGTTGGTAATTTGGTTTTGGATTATGTGTTCATAAAACTTTTGGGCTATGGCATGGAAGGCGCTGCATGGGCAACCACAGTATCATACCTATTATGCTTCTTTTTTATTTTATGGTTTTTTATGTCTAAGCACTCCGAATTACAATTGCATAGGTGCTATTTCAGATTGCGCTTGCCAATTGTGAAAGAAATAGGAGCGCTCGGATTTGTGACCTTAGCTCGTCAGGCTGTGGTAAGCATCACCTATTTGTTTATGAATAATATTCTGTTTGATTTAGGTGGTGAAACTTCAGTTACAGCCTATGCCATTGTCGGACGAATGTTGATGTTTGCCTTGTTTCCGGTGTTTGGTATCACACAAGGCTTTTTACCAATTGCTAGCTTTAACTATGGTGCAGGATACTATGATCGTGTGCGATTAACTATATCAACAGCTATTAAATACGCAATTGGTTTAGCAACAATGGTTTTTATCCTGTTGATGTTTTTTCCTGATGTAATAACTAAGTTTTTTACCGATGATGTCGAAGTTTTAAAGGAAACACCTTCTGCTATGCGTTGGGTGTTCGCAGCCACACCAATTATAGCTATTCAACTTATTGGTGCAGCGTATTTTCAAGCTGTTGGCAAGGCTATTCCTGCATTGTTACTTACCTTGACTCGGCAAGGTTTGTTCTTTATTCCATTGATTTTAATCTTACCTCGATTTTACGGAGAATTAGGTGTATGGATGTCGTTTCCAATAGCAGATGTTTTGTCAACAGTTGTGACGGCTTATTTCTTGGATCGTGAAGTTAGACTAAAGCTAAACAACGCTTCAGCATAGATTTTTTGCTTAATTTTAAGCAAACAATATAAAAACAACCACCAATATGCGATCTCTTACTTTCATGTTGTGTGCTTTTCTCCTCGGAAATGTAACACAATTTAACGCTCAGTCTTTTGATGAATCCCAATATGATGCTCTCGAATACCGACTTTTAGGACCATTTAGAGGAGGACGAAGCGCAGCTGTAACAGGTGTGCCAAATAAACCAAACCTCTATTATTTTGGAGCCACAGGTGGAGGCATTTGGAAAACCTTGGATGGTGGTCGCACTTGGGAAAATATTTCTGATGGTTTTTTTGGTGGAAGTATTGGAGCGATAACTGTTTCTAAAAGTGATCCCAACGTTATCTATGTTGGAGGAGGAGAAAAGACGGTCCGTGGAAACGTGTCATCTGGTTATGGCATTTGGAAATCGGTTGATGCAGGAAAAACATGGTCTTCCGCAGGTTTAAAGAATTCACGTCATGTGCCTCGAATTGCTGTAGACCCAACAGACTATAATGTGGTCTATGCTGGTGTCCTCGGAAATATTTATAAGCCAACCCAAGATAGAGGGATTTATAAAAGTATCGATGGCGGAAAAACTTGGAAAAAAGTACTATTTGTCAACGACCAAGCTGGTGTGGTCGATTTATTGATCGATCCAACCAACCCGAGAATTTTATATGCGTCTACATGGCGTGTGCAACGAACACCTTACAGTTTAAGTTCTGGAGGTAAAGGTTCTGCATTATGGAAAAGCACAGATAAAGGAGAAACATGGACAGAAATCTCCAAGAACGATGGTTTTCCAGAGGACACCTTAGGAATTATGGGTGTGACGGTATCTCCACTTAACAACCAACGTGTTTGGGCCATTGTTGAAAATAAGGATAAAGGTGGTTTGTATCGTAGTGATGATGGCGGAACGACATGGCAACAGGTCAATAGTGAGCGTAAACTGCGACAGCGCGCTTGGTATTATACAAGAGTTTATGCCGACACTAAAGATGTCGATAAAGTATATGTGTTGAATGTACGCTATCATAAAAGTGTTGATGGCGGAAAAACCTTCAGTACACATAACGCACCTCATGGAGACCATCATGATTTATGGATTGCTCCAGAAGACCCTAACCGAATGATTATTGGTGACGATGGAGGTGCTCAAGTCACTTATGATGGAGGCGAAACATGGAGTACCTACCACAATCAACCTACATCCCAGTTTTATCGCGTAACCACAGATAATCACTTTCCTTATCGTGTTTATGCAGCCCAACAAGATAATTCAACAGTAAGAATTCCTCATCGAACGGATGGATATTCTATCACTGAAGACGATTGGGAAAGTACAGCAGGAGGTGAATCAGCCCATATCGCTATTGACCCTGAAGACAATGACATAGTTTATGGTGGAAGTTATGATGGCTTTCTTACGCGTGTTAATCATAAAACAGGAACGGTTAGAGCAATAAATGTATGGCCAGACAACCCAATGGGTCATGGTGCTGAAGGTATGAGATATCGTTTTCAGTGGAACTTCCCTATTGTATTTTCTAAGCATAATCCAGATCGTTTATATACCTTTTCCCAGCATGTACATGTAACCGAAAATGAAGGTCAATCGTGGAAAATTATTAGTCCGGACCTTACACGAAATGATCCTGATAAACTGAAATCTTCTGGAGGCCCAATAACTCAAGACAATACCTCTGTAGAGTATTACTGTACCATCTTCGCTGCTCAGGAGTCTCCAATAACTGAAGGCCTGCTTTGGGTTGGAAGTGATGATGGTTTGATACATGTGACTAAAGATGCTGGTCTAAACTGGGAAAACGTAACACCTAAAGGTATGCCAGAATGGATGATGATTAACAGTGTTGAACCGAGTGCCTTTGATGCTGGCACCTGCTATATAGCAGGAACGAAATATAAATCAGGTGATTTTAGTCCGTATTTATATAAAACAACTGACTATGGAAAATCCTGGACGAAAATAACAAATGGGATTAATCCTGAACATTTCACTAGAGTGCTGCGAGAAGACCCAAATAGAAAAGGGTTATTGTATGCAGGTACTGAAACAGGAATGTACATTTCCTTTGACGATGGAGATCACTGGCAGTCCTTTCAACTAAACTTACCGATTGTACCCATTACCGATTTAGCTATAAAGGACAATAATCTTGTCGTTGCGACACAAGGAAGAAGTCTTTGGGTCATTGATGATCTAACGGTTTTGCATCAGTTGAGCAAGTCAAATTCAGGAGAAACAAGACTCTTCAAACCTAAAGACAGCTATAGGATGCGAGGTGGAAGTCAAAAGTCGAGTAAAACAAAAGGGACAAATCACCCAAATGGAGTCATCACCTATTTTTATTTGAAGGATTATGACCCTGAACACGATGAGGTTGCTCTAACTTTTTTCGATCCAAAGGGAGACTCTATCCAAAAATTTTCCACCAAAAACAAAAAGAAAAATAAATTGGAGGTTAAAAAGGGCATGAATCAGTTTGTTTGGGATATGACTTATGAAGGTGCAGAAAAGCTTGACGGAATGATTTTATGGTGGGCAAGTTTGGATGGTCCAAGAGCGATTCCAGGAAGCTATAAAGTGCATTTGAATGTTAATAATAAGGCTATGCCTAAGGACTTTAACATTATTGCTGATCCTAGAGCAGAGAGTACACAAGCTGATTTGGAAAAGCAGTTTGAGTTCATCAAGGACGTCAATGCGACATTAGATCGAGCCCATAAATCCATAAAGAAAATCCGAAATATAAAAAAGCAATTGTCGACCTTTGAAGTACAATACAAAAACGACGAGAGCGTTTCAGAATTAATAGAGAAGGCGAAAAACTTGAAAGCGCAATTTACAACCATTGAAGAGGCTCTGTATCAAACAAAAAACCGTAGCGCTCAGGATCCATTGAATTTTCCTATTAGGTTAACAAATAAGCTAGGACACCTGAATGCCTTGGTTCGTATGGGAGATTTTGCGCCTACAGAACAAGACTTAGCAGTAAAAGATGAATTAACCTCAAAAATAAAACACCAGTTAGATGAATTTGACAAACTCATAAGCACAGAAATTAACACCTTCAATTCAGAATTCAATTCGAAACAATTAAATTATTTGTTTGTTGAGGACTAATTAAGAGGAACTATGAAATCATTCAAAATACTTAAATACATTGTTATATTACCTTGTGTCTTCTCTATGTTCAGCCACAAAGGTTTGGCACAAACGCCATTTGTAAAAGATTCACTTAGTGTGAGT
Organism: Bacteroidia bacterium; assembly: GCA_030432635.1. Classification (GTDB taxonomy): domain Bacteria; phylum Bacteroidota; class Bacteroidia; order Flavobacteriales; family Flavobacteriaceae; genus Psychroserpens. Next base: position 31,160 of record JAUIMB010000008.1, read on the forward strand.
ACGGTCATTCCATTTCAGAAAAAAGCGAACTATAATGATTATCAGGTAAAATTTAAGAAGGTCATTTCAGATTCGAGATGTCCTAAAAATGTAACTTGTATTAGAGCAGGTGAGGCTAAGGTTTTAGTGTCGATTTATAATGGCGAAGCATTTCTTTCCGACAAAGAACTTACCATACATGCCAATGGCTATGTGATGGAAGAAACCAACCTCGCCTTTCAAACAGAAGCGTTTAAGATATATGGTGTATCGTTAAAACCCTATCCTCTGACGCATAATAATAAGGCTGATACGGTTTATGAGCTGGAATTGGTTTTTCAACCAAAACCACTTTAAACTCCAAAAAACAGCCTTGGCTATGCCTTACGATTTGATATGCTAGTTTAGAAGTTGTTGTGAAGGAAATGGAATTCATAAAGCACCACTACGTACCAATACAGCCCACCGTAACGCCTGTAAATGGGACTGTAGCATATCGAGAAATTCGCCCAAACAAAGACATAGAAAATTTTGTTTACTGTTTTTGGCAGCTTAAAACAATGAGAGAACTTAATAAACCTTTTATTTATCGTGTGGTTTCCGATGGTTGTATCGACATTTTTTTTAATCACAACAAACCAATAGAAAATTATGTGATGGGATTTTGTAGAAAGTATACAGAATTTAGTATTGGTAAGGTATTTGACTACATTGGTATTAGGTTTTTCCCTTCATCTTTTCCACTCTTATTTGGAATACAAGCAAAGACCTTGAGCAACCAATCCCAGAAACTGGATACTATCTTAACTGATTTTTCGAAATGGATCACATCAGAAATAGCAGCTTCAGATGCGTTTGAAGTAGTAGCCGAACTATTAAATGAAAAATTAATAAACATTAGCCAAAAGCAAAAACCAAAATATGATCAACGCTTCTACAATGCACTACAACTCATCTTTCAGAAGCATGGTTTTATTGACACTGAAAAGGACCTAGATACAGGTTTGAGTCCGCGACAAATGCGTAGGATTTTTAACTTCTACATCGGAACAACAGCAAAAACCTTTAGTAATGTTGTTCGGTTTCAGTATATCCTTAATGCTAAACCTTCAGTTAAAAGCCTTAAGAACAATAAATTATACTATGATGTTGGTTTTTTTGACCAAGCACACTTTATTAAAAACTTCAAAACGTTTTACGGTATTACACCAACAAAGGCCTTTGGTTAGATAATGTCCGATTTTTACAATTTCTGAAAAGCCTTCCATTCTAAATTTGTCTTTACATAAACAATAAACATGAAGACATTTTTATTAATTGCATTTGTATTAACCGTAGGTTTGTCGAATGCGCAAACACAAAACAAAATGAAACTAAACGCAGGAATTATTACCGATAAACTAAATGAGACGAAGAAATTCTACACAGATGTATTAGGTTTTGGTATAAGCTTTGAAAATGACTTTTATCTCTTATTGCATACACCAGATAAGTCAACGGAAATAAGCTTTTTAAAACCTAATCACCCAAGCCAAAAACCAATTTTTCAATCGCCTTTTGAAGGACGAGGAGTTTATATTACGATTGAAGTTGAAGATGTAGATAAAGTATACAGGCAACTAATAGAAAGAGGGATTCAAATTGAAATCCAAATCCGTGATGAACCTTGGGGTGACAGACATTTTGCATTTGTTGATCCTAACGGAATAGGGATTGATATCGTAACGTTTACAAAACCTGAAGAATAAAGTGCTACCAATTACAAGGAGCATAAGAAAAAGACGGTTTAAGGAATCAGTTGGATTTTAATAGTGCTAGTTGTCATAGTCCATTAGTTACAACCACAATCCTTATTTCCACACGTTTTAGTGTTCGGCTTTCCGAGTTTTGGGAATACACCAAACTTCCGTAGTAAAAACCATACCGCAAACACCAAAGCCAAAAAGACTAAACTATTTTGTACAATACTATTCATGTGGTCGATTTTTTTATATGCTAAATTAAAAGTTGATAAGCAATTAAGGCAACAATATAGGCAAAAGCACTCATGATCACCAATTGTAACATAGGCCATTTCCAACTGTTTGTTTCGCGTTTTACAATGGCTAAGGTGCTCATACATTGCATGGCAAAGGCATAAAACAACAATAAGGAAATTCCGCTGGCAAAATTGAATAAAGGTCCACCCAATATAGGGTTGACCTCGCCTGCCATTCTATTTTTAATGGTTTCTTCTTCATCACTGCCAACACTGTAAATCGTTGCCAAAGTTCCAACAAACACTTCACGAGCAGCAAAACTACTTACAATAGCAATTCCTATTTTCCAATCATAGCCTAGAGGTCTAATAGCAGGTTCAATGGCACGACCTGTGATACCAATAAAAGAATGCTCGAGTTTGTGAGAGGCTATTTTTTGCTGTAATTCTTCGGAAGATATATTTTCTGAAGCATATGAGGTAGTAACAATTTCTTCAGCATTGTTGAAATCATCACTTGGACCATAAGATGCCAAAAACCACAGCACAATTGATATGGCCAAAATAATCTTTCCCGCACCAAACACAAAGGATTTTGTCTTTTCCAATACTGTCAAAGCCACATTTTTAACTAAGGGTAATTTGTAGTTTGGCATTTCGACCACAAAGAAAGATTTGCTTTTAATTTTCAATACTTTATTTAGTATCCAAGCTGAAAAAATAGCAGTTCCAAATCCGATGAGGTAAAGCAGCATCAAGGTCAATGCCTGATAGCTAAGACCTAGAACACGACCTTGTGGAATGACTAAGGAAATAATAATCAAGTATACAGGTAATCGTGCCGAACAGGTTGTAAAAGGTGTGACTAAAATCGTAATAAGGCGTTCTTTCCAACTTTCAATATTGCGTGTTGCCATAATAGCTGGTATGGCACAAGCCGTCCCTGAAATTAAAGGCACCACGCTTTTTCCACTAAGCCCAAAACGACGCATAATTCGATCCATCAAAAAGACCACTCGACTCATATAGCCGGATTCTTCAAGAATGGAAATGATTAAAAACAGAAAGGCAATTTGAGGAATGAAAATTACGATGCCACCTAGTCCAGGTATAATGCCTTCTGCGAGTAGATTAGTGAATGCGCCTTCAGGGAGTACATTTTTGGTCCATTCGCTCAATGAAGCAAATGTACTGTCAATAAAATCCATAGGAACTTCAGTCCAATCGTAAATGGCTTGAAAGAGGACTAACAAAATCGCAAAAAAGATAAGGTAGCCCCAAACTTTATGGGTTAGGATACGATCGAGTTTGATTCGAAGGTCCTTGGCAGATTTTAAATCTATCGTTTGCCCTTTTTTTAGGGTGTCGTTGATAAATTGGTATCGCTTGATAGTCTCTTTTTGCTGTAATCGTTTTAGATCGGCCTTACTCTTGGTTTTAAAACTCTGCAGCGCATCCACTTCATTTCTGTCAATTTTTCCAAAGTTAACATCCTGTGTGATGACCAGCCAAAGTTTATACACCAGCTGATTTGGAAAGGCTTTTTTTAGCCTTGTGAAATACTCTGGGTCAATTTCCGAAGCATTTAAACAAGGTGTCGTAGGCAGTTCTTTAAAATTCGCAATTAGTGTCTTGAGTTGGTCAATGCCTTTACCCTTTCGCGTACTTATCAAGGCGATTTTGGTTTGCAATTGTTCCTCTAAGTAAGGAATATCCAAGTGAATGCCTTTATAGGCCATACGATCAGACATGTTGATGACCAGGATTGTTGGAATTTGCAAATCCTTGATTTGGGTGTAGAGCAGTAAGTTTCGCTTCAGGTTTTCAACATCACTAACAACGACAGCGACATCAGGATAATCCTTGTCGTTTTTGTTGAGCAATAACTCAATGACGACATTTTCATCCAAGGATGAAGCGTTCAAACTGTAGGTGCCAGGTAAATCGATGATATGAGCTTTGACACCTCTAGGTAATTTACAAAGCCCTTCTTTTTTCTCGACGGTTATGCCAGGATAATTCCCTACTTTTTGATTCAAGCCAGTAAGCGCATTGAACACGGAGGTTTTACCTGTGTTGGGATTTCCAATTAAAGCAACATTGATGTGTTTAGGCATTGGAAATCGTTATTAAAATGTGGATGGCAGTTTCTTTTCTGATGGCCAAATGGGTACCGTTAATATTGAGATATAACGGATCGGCAAATGGTGCGACTTGTAAAAGCTCGACTTGATTTCCTGGTAAACAACCCATCTCGAGTAGTTTTAGTGGAATATGAATCGAAGACACATCAGTAATGATACCTTGTTGTCCTCGTTTTATATCTGCTAATGTGATTTGCAAGCTTATTTAGATTGATTTTAAGTAAGCAAAAATAAGCTAAATTTTTAATGCTGAAAAATAGTAGCCCAGAAACTATTGGTATTCTAGCTTCAATCGTTGGATGTCTAGTATTAAGGAGTCTACAGAAGCAGGACTAACACCATTGTATATTCCTCTGATTTGTTTCTTTTTATCGATAAGGGCAAAATTTTCGGTGTGTACCATACCATAATCTTCTGAGTTGTCATCCTTGACGACGAGATAAGATTTTCTTGCCAAATCATAGATTTGTTTTCGATCTCCTGTGACTAAGTTCCATTTTTTGTCGTTAACACCTTTTTCGACAGCATAACGTTTCAACTGAGCTACCGAATCAATTTCCGGAGTTACAGAATGTGATAACAACAGGACTTCATCATCATTTATAATCGCCTTTTGAACACGAAGCATCTGATTGGTCATAATCGGACAAATCGTTTGGCAAGTGGTAAAAAAGAAATCTGCCACATATATCTTATCCTTGTAATCATTTTGCGTAATGGTATCTCCATTTTGATTGATAAGCTTGAATTCACCTATAGTATGGTATTTCTTTTTATGCTGAATACTACTGTCTACAAGAGCGGCATCAATTCTGTTAGGTTGGTAGATAGGAAGTGGTTTTTTTGTATCTAATGCCGAGTACATCAAGTAGATTATAATGCCAGATACAATGGCAAAGACCAAAAAAAAGATCTTAAGTTGTTTAAAATATCGCAACATGAGCTTATCCTGAAGGGTTTGAATGATAGGATTCGTGTGCAAAAATACGACACAATAGCAACAAAATGACTACATTTGGTAGGCTATATTTGAAAAAAGAAAAACCTTTTACCATGAAATTATCCTTACTAATGGTTCTTGGGCTATTTTGTTCAACCACATTTGCTCAAGATTTTAACGACACTTTAGATAGAATTCGAGAAGCTGAAGCCAAATCTGCACTCAACCAGATCATGCAGCGTGCAAATTTAAACACAGGAAATTACGATTTAAAATACCATCGTATGGAATTGGATGTCGACCCATCGGTTGCCTTTATAGCTGGAGCGGTAACATCTTATTTTGAAGCGAAGAGCAATATGAATACCATTACATTTGATTTAGCTTCGAATATGGTCGTTTCCGAGGTAATGCAAAGAGGGAATTTATTATCCTATACGCAGAACGATGACGATGAGTTAGTAGTATCCCTTCCAGAGACTTTAATTACAGGAACACTTGATTCACTGACTGTGAGTTATTCTGGCAATCCCGTGAGCTCAGGTTTTGGATCTTTTGAACAAACAACGCACAATGGAGCTCCTGTTATTTGGACGCTGTCTGAGCCTTATGGTGCAAAAGCGTGGTGGCCATGCAAGCAGGATTTGATTGATAAAATCGATTCTGTCGATGTTTATATGACCACTCCTCGATTTAATGCCTCAAATGAAGACTATGTTGCGGTTTCCAATGGTGTAGAACAAAGCCAGATTATTGATGGGAATAACAAAACCACACATTTTAAACATCGCCACCCAATACCTGCCTATCTCATTGCCATTGCAGCAACCAACTATGAAGTGTATTCGCATACGGTTCCCAACAATGGAAATCCTTTTGAGATTGTGAATTATGTGTATCCAGAAAACCTCGATTTTGCACAGGTTAGTACACCTGTGACCGTAGATATTATGAACCTTTTCTCCAATTTGTTTGAGGAATATCCTTTTGCAAATGAGAAATATGGTCATGCCCAGTTTGGTTGGGGAGGCGGAATGGAACACACCACAGTGTCATTTATGGGGAATTTTAGCCGAAACTTGATTGCCCATGAATTGGCCCATCAATGGTTTGGTAATAAAATTACCTGTGGAAGCTGGAAAGATATATGGTTAAATGAAGGCTTTGCCACCTATCTTTCTGGCTTGGTTTATGAACATCTAGATGGAAATGATGTCTTTACTGTTTGGAAGCAACAACGAACCGATGTTATAACTTCTGCGCCTGATGGTGCTGTGTATCTGAGTGATGCAGATACGACTAGTGTGAATCGGATTTTTAATGGACGATTGAGTTACAGAAAAGGAGCAATGGTGTTGCACATGCTACGAAAAAAGCTAGGTGATGCAAGCTTCTATCAAGCTTTACAAAACTATTTGCTTGATGAAGACCATGCTTTCGATTATGCTAAAACGGAAGATTTTATTGGGATTGTTGAAGCTTCAACTGGTCAAGATTTAACCGAGTTTTTTGATGATTGGTTGTATAATGAAGGCTATCCTAGTTATTCGGTTAATTGGAACCAGCCTTCAGAAAACCAAATCTCAATTACTTTGGAGCAAACGCAAAGCCATCCTTCGGTTTCCTTTTTTGAAGCACCAGTACCCTTGAGATTGATTGGAACCCTTGGTGAAACCATGGATGTTGTTCTGGATCATACCAATAATGGACAAAACTTTATGGAACCCGTAAACTTTAGCGTTCAAGAGGTGGTATTTGATCCTGAAGCCGATTTGATTTCGAGAGATAATACTGTGACACTCAGTACAAATGAATTTAGTTTTGACGAAGAATTCTTAATGTATCCAAACCCAACAACAACGATGCTTTATTTCAAAAAACCTGATGGGATGGAAGTATCTGAAATTAGAATATACAATGCGCTTGGTCAATTATTGTTAAGTCAACCTTGGAGCGAATCTTTAGATACCTCAACCTGGTCTTCAGGACTGTGGTTCATACAATGCTCTACCAATGAAGGTGTGATTACTAAATCGCTGTTAAAAAAATAGGCTAAAAGAACATTAAAGTTTTCTAAATACTTCTAAAACACTACTTTTGTCGCTCAATTTTTTATGATATACGATACATGGAGTTTGTAATAAAAATATCCCAATTCTTATTAAGCTTATCATTACTAATCGTCTTGCACGAATTAGGTCATTTTATACCAGCAAAACTATTTAAAACGAAAGTCGAAAAGTTCTATTTGTTTTTTGACGTTAAATATTCCCTGTTCAAGAAGAAAATAGGTGAGACCGTTTATGGTATTGGTTGGTTGCCTCTTGGAGGTTATGTTAAGATTGCTGGAATGATTGACGAAAGTATGGATAAAGAGCAAATGGCCCAACCACCTCAACCATGGGAGTTTCGATCTAAACCAGCGTGGCAAAGATTAATCATTATGTTGGGTGGTGTCACTGTGAATTTTATTTTGGCATGGTTGATTTACGTATTCATGTCTGGATATTATGGAGATACTACAATTGCAACGAACAGTGTCAAGGATGGGTATTTTATTGACAATTCCGCTTTGTTGGAAACTGGGTTGCAAACGGGTGACCATATTATTTCGGTCAATGGGAATACGTATGATAACTTAACGGATTTAACATACAGTTTTCTAACGGCCCAAGAGGTTGTGATTAGTCGTAACGGCAAAGAAATGACCCTCGATTTTCCTGAAGATTTTCCAGGACGGCTTTCTGATTCCCGTAAGGAAGATGGTCCATTGTTAAAGTTAAGAACACCTTTTTACGTTGGTGAAGTTATAGATACATTACATAATAGTAACTCAGATATTAAAAAAGGTGATATTATTGTTGGTATCAATGACCAAGAGTTGAAATACTTTGATGAATATGGATCTGTTCTAAAATCATATAAGAATACTACTGTTGCAGCGAAAATCGTACGAGATGGTAATACCATTGATGTCCCTTTGAAAGTTGATGATAAAGGGACTTTAGGAATTATAAGAGGAGGAACCATCAATAAGTTTGAAGAATTAGGCTATTTGGATATCACTAGGAAAGAATACTCTTTTGCTCAAAGTTTTGGAGCTGGAACAGACAAGTTTATCAAAGAGTTTAAAAAATATGGAGAACAACTCAAATTAATTTTCACGCCTAGTACTGGAGCATATAAAGGTGTTGGTGGGTTTAAGGCAATTTTCGATATATTTTCAGACACTTGGGTTTGGGAAAGCTTTTGGAGAATAACAGCATTTTTGTCAATAATGCTTGGCGTACTGAACCTGCTTCCTATTCCTGCTTTAGATGGAGGACACGTCATGTTCCTGCTGTATGAAATGGTTTCTGGACGTAAGCCAAGCGAGAAGTTTTTGGAACATGCTCAATTGGTTGGATTTATTATTTTAATCGTTCTAGTGCTCTTTGCCAATGGCAATGATATTTTTAAAGCGTTCTCAAGTTAAATATCTTAGGAAAAAATTACTTTAAAATTTATTGGCACGTTTTGCATAAATTAAAAAATAACATATATTTGCGCTCGCAAAAGTGAAGAATAACACTCCTCAGTAGCTCAGTTGGTTAGAGCATCTGACTGTTAATCAGAGGGTCACTGGTTCGAGCCCAGTCTGAGGAGCAAAACGACAAAGCCCATTCAAAATTGAATGGGCTTTGTCACTTAGAAAACAAATGAGAGAAATCTTTATTTGCAACAGTCGATAAATTCAATGTTTCAGTACAAAAAAACCCGATACGAAAATATCGGGTTATGTTTTACAATATTTTTATTATTGCCGTATGACGAGGCCATACGTTTTAAATATTAATTAGTCTTTGATAATCAATGTTTTTTTGAAAACACTCTGGTCATTTGATATACTAACTATATACACACCTACGTTTAATCTGGAAGTATCTATGTAGTCTTTCTTAGCATCTATGTGAGATTTAATGAGTACATTATTAGATAAATCCCGTATTTCTACTTTAAAGTCTCCTATTTGATCCGTATCAAACCCTACGTGCAGCCTATTTTTATTGGGATTAGGATAAATAAACACCTCTGGTTGTAACTGTTTAGAACCTTCAGTTCCTTGAAAAATTAATTTCCATTGTTGTCTTTCTAAATCTTCCCAAGGTGAAGTATTCACATCGGTTTGACCATCTTGTTCAGTATCATCTGTTTTTTGAATTGAATTATGATCCCACCATTTATTACGAATTCTATATATTTTTTCGCCATTGTTTTCTCCAACAACAATAAGTTCCCATTCCTCACTTCCAGGAATAGAACCCGATAATAACATTAGGTCAAGATCATTACCTATTTCTATTGGTTGAGAAGGTACGTCATCTACAAATCTTTGACCAGTTATGTAATTTTGAGATCCTTTATGTCTTATTCGATAGCTATCATTTCCAGTATAGCTAATTACCCAATTAGTTCTCCAAGTTGCGCAAACAATTTCATCTTGTTGGTTTTTGCTTAAATATCTAGGACTACCACTTGAACCAACAGCTTCTATATTTTGAATTTGATAGATGCCGTCTTTGACACCATCAATATTAGTAACTGGATCAAAAGGTTTATCATTTGTAGGTAAATTATTAAAAGTGACATCATAAACGTCATTACCTATAATGAAACCACCATCATAATTATCATCATCATAAGTGGTACTTGTACTCGGATAATCACTTACATCCTCTATGAGTTGACCATCAATAACTAAATTATTGAAATGGACACCATTGACATATCTCCCTTGTTCAAGACCAGTAATTAAAGCTTGAGTATTATTTGATGTAGCATCAAATGTTACCCCATCAAATACAATATTATTAATGCGATAGCCAGGAGCAAGAGTTATACTAGCAGCATCTGTGGGTTCAACTTTTAAGCGTAATAAAGCCCCATTACTAATATCTTCAATACGAATATTTTTGAAAGTTATATTTTGACAATAGTTGAGGTCACCACAATTAATTGCGATAGCACCTTGGTAGGCTTCTAAATATTCGTCATGTTGTAAAATATCAATTTGGTCAAAAATGACATCCTCTATATGGCCTTTACCTTCATCTGGTATAACATTTTGGCCTGGTACTATGGACCCATGCCATCCAAAAGCAATGGGGTGACCTCTGTCGGAGTAAATAGACGTGTTTGTTACTTCAACATTTCGAACTCCACCTTCATTCATATAAACTGCATTTTGATAATTTCTACCAGCATAGATAGCTATTGCATCCTCTGCAATTCTTAAAAAACAATCATCTACAAATACATTCTGAGAGGCTTCAATATATATCCCAGCTCCCCAAATCACTCTAGAAATTGCCTTCATACCTTTAATATGAATTTCATTGCTTTCTGTAATATTGACACAATTATTTTGCATATCATTAATCACAATTCCTTTAATAGTTATGTTATTGGAATTTTTTATTCTAACCGCTCTGAGCCAGTCATAACCTTCAGGATAACCAATAAAATCACCATTTTCATTTAGACAGGCAGGTGTGATATTACCATTACCATTGCAGAAATTTTTAGGCATTCCTTGATTATCAATAACACCACGACCAACTATTTGAACATTATCCACGTGGTCTAAATAAATACCTCCTCTAAACACCTCATTACCATCAATATAAATAATTTCGTTGTCGACTGGGTAATACCAAACCTCACTTAGGTCAGAACTTTGGCCTCTTTTCTTTTCTAACCTTTCTGTCATGTCAGTAACAGATGTATAATTTGTCAAGGGAGCTATGATATTATATTTGCTCGAAAACAAATGCATATTTCTATTTCGATTTTTATTTATTTCTATCGATAAATTTCTAGGTTGATCCAACTGAAACCTGACTGTGTTTAGAACGCTATTTATTACATATGGTATTTCTAGATTTTTTGGTCGAATATCTACTACATGTACGGGTTTATCTTCACTAATGCAATAATTGCATGTAATCTCTACTTCAATAGCTCCTCCAGAAAAGTCAAAATTAACAAATGAGGACTTACTGTAGTCTGTACTATACCCATAGAAGCCCACATCTCCTGGGCCTATACCTTGAGGATTATTATTGTTAATACCTTCATCATTAACCCATGTCAAATACTCAAACAATTCTATCCAGTCAGAAGATCCATCTGCAGGTCTTACCCTAACAGAAAAATCATCATATGAGTCAGCGTAATTAGGGACTCCATTGGGTTCATAAGGAACAATTGTTACTTGAGCAAATAGCTCGAGACTAAAACTTAATAATACTAGTAGAAACGCAAGTTTGAAATGATTAATTTTCATATAGAAAGGATTTAAAATGTAATTATAGTAAATATACTCTTTTTTTAATGAATTGATATTGGTGACATTAATGAGAGATTAGGTTCAATCTTTATATAAGTGACAAATTATATGACGATTACCCATTCTGAAAATCGTCTCAATGAAATCTTCCGAGATAGATTCGAGCCCAGTCTGAGGAGCAAAACGAAAAAGCCCATTCAATTTTGAATGGGCTTTTTTATATCCATTGACAACCTTATTTTGAGGTGCATCCTTCACAGGTGCCTTGAATTAAAATTTGAGAAGCCGTTATCTCTCGATTAGGGATTTTTGGAATAGTAACATCTACGGCAACACAATCAATTTTACCACAGGCCACACATTGAAAATGAGGATGTAGATCAACATGTTCCGATTTAGAACAGCCATCACATTTGGCATACCACTTAATTCCCTTGTCACCCATAAATGAATGTAAAACACCATCATCCTCCAACTTGTCCAATACTCTATACACAGTTGTTTTGTTAAATTTGGATTCAAGACGTTTTACTAACGTAATGGCCGAAATGGCATTGCTCCCATTTTTAAACTCATTCAATAATGCACCTACAGATTCTGTTTTTCTAATAATTCCCATAAGCACAAATTTATTACAACATAGTTGCAATAACAAATTAAAGATTTATATTTGCAACTTAGTTGCATTTATATTACAATTTTGAGACTTTTATTAAATAAACCAGATACTTTTGGTGCTTTTGCAAGCAGCTTATGCCTAGTGCATTGTCTTCTTACACCATTAATATTTGTTTCCCATAGTTGTTCAATAGGAGGTTGTGAGGCTGCGCCTTTTTGGTGGAAGAGCTTAGATGTCCTATTCTTGATTCTTGCGTTTATTGCAATTTATAATTCAGCCAAAAGCTCATCCAATTCTTATGTTAAAAATGGATTATGGATGGGCTGGGTAGCTCTATTGATGTTTATAGTGAATGAGAACTTAGGCTTTATTGCCTTGCCAGCAATACTAATTCATGTTTCTTCTCTTTCTCTCGCAGGTTTGCACATATATAACATGAACTATTGTCAATGTAAAAACGATAACTGTTGTTTGAAAGAATGAATACAAGTGATATAGAATTAATAGGCGACAATCGTATGTGCTCAGGTGTTGAGACTCCAATGCTCGACCATGCAAATTTTGAAAGATTTTCAGGACGCTCTAGGCGTAGAAGATTTCATTATAATGATCTGTGCAAAACACTTATGTGTCTATTCGAGAGGGATTAAGGATAAAACAACTTTACAACAACTATTGAGTATGGAGGTTGTTTTGAAGATGACAGTTATACGAACAAATTCATAAATATTGTCAATAACCAAAAATTAGATAAATAAGCTATAAATTTGGGCTTGACTGGGAATAACGCAGTCAATAATCAAAACAAAATATATAATAATGAATAAACAAACAACAATGAAAAGAATATACATTACCATCTTTGCCTTTTTAATATCTTTTTCAACTGCCATTCATGCCAATGAAGGGATGTGGTTTTTGATGCACATCGAAAGGTTAATCGATCGTGATATGCAAAAAATGGGACTACAACTTTCTGCAGAGGAAATTTACAGTATCAATAATCAAAGTCTAAAAGATGCTATTGTACAGTTTAATGGAGGTTGTACCGCAAGTATTATTTCAGGTAGCGGATTGGTGCTCACTAATCATCACTGTGGATACAATGCCATCGCAGAACTGTCCACTGCGGAACAAAATCACTTAAAAAACGGGTTTTGGGCAGGCTCCTTACAACAGGAACTAAAGCCAGAAAGCCTTTACGTTAGGTTTTTTGTGAGAATGGATGATGTCACCAAACGTATTTTAGCCCAAGTGAATGACGGCATGAACGAAAAAGAGCGTGAAGCCGCCATCAATAGGGAAATCTCCAAAATCGAACAAGAGAACAATGAAGGCGGTAAGTATACGGTTTCGGTGCGCTCATTCTTCCAAGGAAACGAATTCTACTATTTTGTTTATGAAGATTATACCGATGTGCGCTTGGTAGGAACACCTCCAGAAAGTGTTGGAAAGTATGGTGGTGATACCGATAACTGGGAATGGCCAAGACATACGGGAGATTTTTCGTTGTTTAGGGTCTATGGCGATAACGACGGAAATCCTGCTGAATATTCTGAAAGCAATGTACCGTTAAAAGCAAAATACCACCTGCCGATTAATATTGATGGTGTTGAGGAAAATGACTTCGCAATGATTCTAGGTTATCCTGGTCGAACAAATCGCTGGATGCCTGCTGAAGGTATTGAGCAGAACGTCAATTACGCATATCCTGCTTGGGTTGAAGGTTCTAAATTGAGTATGGACGTGATGAAAAAATACATGGACCAAGACGAAAGCATTAATTTAATGTATGCCTCAAGTTATGCCAGAATTGCCAACTATTGGAAAAACCGTCAAGGGATGATCGATGCTTTGACAGAGCATAAAACAGCAGAAGCAAAGCGGAAAACTGAAGCCAAATTTCAAAAGTGGGCAAATCAAAAAGCAAATCAAGCCACTTATGGAAAAGTCATTGAAAACATAAATAAGTATTACGCTTTAACCAATGAGAAGGCCAAACACAACAATTATCTTTTGGGTATGCTGCGTTCTAGTAAGTTTTCCATCCTGCCATACCGTCTTGGTAGAAATTTAGAACAATTTGTGGCAGCCAATGATGCCAAGCGCAAAGAAGTCTTGCCAAGAATTCAGGCACTCATTGATAATTCATATAAAGAATACCATTTACCACTTGAAAAAGAGGTGTTGGTAAAGCAACTTGGTTTATATGCCTCCAAATCCAATTATCAGCTTCCTGAATTGGTGTCTGAAATTGGTTCGAAAAACAACAATGACTTCACACAATATGTCGATGCCATATTTGAGCTTAGTATATTCGCTTCCAAAGCACGTATTGAAGCCTTTATAAAGTATCCGAATCAAGCATTATTGGAAAATGATCCATTGTACCAGCTATCAACTCAATTGCTTAATAAATACCGTGAAACTCCAGAAAGTTTGGTGAAACCAGAAAATGACTTTGAGGCGTCTTATCGACTATTGGTTGCTGGTTTGCGTGAATCTGGTTTGAGTCAGGTAGAATATCCAGATGCTAATTCTACATTGCGATTAACCTACGGAAAAGTGAGAGCTTTACCTGAAGACAAAAGGAATGATGCAGATGAGAATAATTATACAACCCTCAAAGGAATGATCGCCAAGTATAAGCCAAATGATGATGAGTTTGACCTTCCAAAGGATATGTTAGAGGCCTTTAAGGAGAAAGATTATGGACGTTACGCCAATGATAAAGGGCAATTGCCAGTTAATTTCCTAACCGATAATGATATTACTGGCGGAAATTCTGGGTCTCCAGTTATCAACGGTAAAGGTGAATTGATTGGTTTGGCTTTTGATGGTAATATCGAGGCTATGGCTGGTGATGTGATTTTCGATACTAAACTACAACGTACAATAAATGTGGATATTAGATACGTGCTTTGGCTGATAGATAAATATTCTAAGGCAAAGCATATTGTAGATGAATTGACAATTGTTCCCAATTAAATAATTCATGCTTAGTTTTTTTGGGATAGACCTTTCTGGTAGTTTTTATGAAGATACTATAACAGAAAGGTCTTTTTTCTGACATAAATCAGGACTAAAACAATTTCATTTGACCTGTTTTATAGGTGTCATGTAAGCTGGTGTTGAGTTGAGGGTAGGTTTTTCCTTTATAGTATTTTAATCGTGCCAATTTCACCAAATCATTGATTTGTTTGGCTATTTCTCCTTCACCACGCATTCGTCTTCCATAGCGTGAATCGTTGAGGTTACCACCATGACAACTGGCAATTTGGTTGAGGACTTTTTCAGCGCGATCTGGCATTGTGGTTTTTATCCATTTGGAGAATATGTCACCTATGGCTCCATTTAATCTTACAATGGTATGTGCCATACTTAAGGCTCCAGCTTCTGAAGTAGCTTTTGCCAAAGCCAAAATCTCATGACTATTTATGGCTGGAATTATTGGCGCTAGCATCACATTAACAGGAATTCCATTTGCACTCAAGGTTTTAATGGTTTCCAGTCGTTTCTTGATGCTTGCTGTTCGAGGTTCCAAAATGCGTCTCGTGCTTTCAGATAGTGAGGTGATTGACATGTTCACGGCAATTAGATGGTCTTTTGCCAGCGCTTTTAAAATATCGAGATCACGAAGTATTAAAGCGTTTTTTGTAATAATACCAACAGGATGCTTATACTTTAAAAATATTTGTAAACACTGCCTTGTGAGTTTAAACTGTCGTTCAGCAGGTTGGTAACAATCTGTATTGCCTGACATCACAATGGTTGCGGCTTTCCATTGCTTTCGGGTGATGAATGCCTCTAGAAGTTTTGGAGCATCTTGCTTGACCAGAATACGACGTTCAAAATCCAATCCTGCACTAAAGCCCCAAAATTCATGACTGTTTCTTGCATAACAATATACACAGCCATGTTCACAGCCTTGGTACATGTTCATTGAGTACATCATTCCAACATCTGGACTGGTAACCGTATTGACTATGGTTTTTGGAAAAACAGATAGGTACTGTGTTTGGTTATTGTCAACAATTTCACCTTCAAGAGCGCAGTAGTTTAAAAAATCTTCACGTAATTCATGGCTAAGTTCAAAGAAACGGTTAGGTACATTGGCTTGAGCTCCTCTGCCTTTCAGATAATCTTGTTTTAACATATTGCTGATTTTCTGTAAAAATACAAAAAATCAAACCAAGAAAGTCAATTAAAAAGTCGACTTACTAACAAATCGATAAGGTTTTAAGCTCCTGGAAAATCTGCTTTTCGCTTTTCTAAAAATGCTGAAGTCCCTTCTTTGAAATCTGCCGTTCCAAAGCATTTACCAAATTGTTTAATTTCGGTTTTATAGCCATCGACACCATCTTTAAAGTTTGAATTAACAGATTTAATTGCTGCTTTAATGGCCACAGATGAATTTCGCATGATCTTACTGGAAATTTTTTCAGCCAAAGGTAAAAGTTCATCCAATTCGGTAACATGATTTACCAAACCATAGTTTAAAGCCTGGTTTGCATCAATCATACCTGCAGTCATGATCATTTCCATGGCACGTCCTTTTCCAACGAGTTGCGGCAAGCGTTGTGTTCCGCCATAACCAGGAATAACACCGAGCGATACTTCAGGAAGTCCCATTTTGGCGTTGGTGCTTGCGATTCGAAAATGGCAAGACATTGCCAATTCTAAACCACCACCTAAAGCAAAACCGTTAACGGCAGCAATGACTGGAGTACCAAGATTTTCAACAAAATCAAATAAAAGCTCTTGTCCTTTCGCAGCTAATTTTTCACCTTCCTTGACATCAAAATCTGCAAATTCACTAATATCAGCACCTGCCACAAAGGCTTTTTCACCATTTCCAGTGATAATAATGACTTTTACGTCACGGTCATTGTTGGCTGCATCAAGGGCGTCATGCAGTTCTTCAATGGTCTGCTTATTAAGGGCATTTAGTTTTTTTGATCTATTAATGGTAATCGTAGCGATGCCATTGGAGCTTTCAGAAAGAATATTGTCGTAATTCATAGTGTGATTTTTGGTGTTTTGTTATCGGAAGGATTTAAGATCTTTTAGAGGTTGAGTCCATCGGATAAATTTCAGTTTAAGTGAAATCGTTCCTTATAACTTTGGAAATGTAACCATAAAAATAGTGCCTTTTCCTTGTTGGGATGTAAAGGTAATGTTTCCTTTATAAGTTTCCACAATATTTTTTACCATAGCTAGTCCTAATCCCATGCCACTGGACTTTGTTGTAAATTTTGGTTCGAATATTTTATGTTTGTTATCTGCTGAAATTCCTATACCATTATCTTCAATAGAGATCTTAACCATATCATTTTCAGTAGTGACATGAACATCAATTCGTGGGTTCTCTTGTTCATCAGGAATAGCTTGAATTCCATTTTTAACCAAATTGGTGATGACCCGAATTAATTGCGTGCGGTCAAAGTTGGCCATAATATCTTCATCTTCCGTGCTAAAAGAAATATAAGCTTCGCTAAAAATGTCTAGGGCTAACTTTACTATGGTCGAAACATTTAAGGTTTCGCTCTGTTGTGCTGGCATTTTTGCAAAATTCGAAAATGCTGAAGCAATTGAACTCATCGTATCGATTTGCTGAATAAGGGTTTGGCTATACTCATCGACTTTTTGATGGATATTTGCGTCATTGGGATCGAACTTGCGTTGAAAGCTTTGTACACTCAGTCGCATTGGTGTAAGTGGATTCTTAATTTCGTGAGCCACTTGTTTTGCCATTTCTCTCCAGGCTTGTTCGCGTTCACTTGTCGCCAATTTAACTGCACTTTCTTCGAGTTCATCAATCATACTGTTATACGAATTGACCAAGGTTGAAATTTCCTCACTTGAGGACTGGATGTTGATTTTTTTATTGCGTTTTTCCAATCGCGTTTCGTTGATCTTGTCTGAAATGGTTTTGAGTGTCTTGGTAATGTATTTCGATAACAATAGAGCCAAGATTATGGCAATCAACATCATAAATAAGTAGGCATATGCCAAACGTTCTAAAAACTCATTGAGTTCTTTGTTAAGAAACTCATCATTTTCTAAATAAGGTAAGTTCAAAATGGCCAAAGGTTTGGACTTTTGGTCATAAATATATCGGTATGATGACTGAAATGTTTCACCGTTTTTTTCATTCTTAACCACATATCTGTGCGCTGCAGTGTTGGAAATCTCATTGAGAATATCAGTTTTTATGCACCTTGAAATTGAATCGCTTGTAAAGCTGGCTTTTGACGTGATAAGCAAGGTGCCATCTAAGTCATATAAATTTATCCTTAGGCTATGGATATCTGCAATATTGTATATCTCGCTTTTAAAAATGAATGGTACATTGGGAGTGATAATTTCCCAAGTCGTTTTTTCAATGATTTTATCAAGGTGGCTAATAATCGCTGCTTCCTTGCGCTCTAAACGTTCACGATGATAATCTCTCGCTTCTTCATTATACTGATATATGGTGACAGCCGCTATGAGTATGGAAGCGATAAGCACCAAAAGAATCATGGCGAAGAAAATACGAACCCTAAGGGATAATTTTTGTAGTCTCATTTAGACAATTGTGGTTGGCTAAAGATAGCAATAATCAGTCCAAAATCTTGAGATCTTATGGTGTACCTACAGTTTGGTTGTGATTTAGGTGTCGGGATGTTTGTCTCTAAAGCGTTTATATGCCTTAAAACCTAACATAATTAACATACCCAGAAGAACAATTCCGATGACGCCAAAAACCCAGTTAAAGGCACTTTTAAGAATTACCAAAAAAATCACAGCGAACAAAATAAAGGTTGCGCCTTCATTCCATAGTCGCATAAAGTTTGAGGTTTTTTTTACTTCATCACGTTGTAATTGTTTGTAAAACTGGTGTGTTTTTAGGTGATAAATAATCAGTAACAGTACAAAAGCCAACTTGACGTGCATCCATGGCATTTTGAGTAAAACAGGATTTAAGAGCAGCAACCATATTGCAAATCCAGTTGCTAAAATGGCAGAAGGCCATGTGATGATATTCCAAAGTCGCTTAGCCATGAGCTTGAGCTGCTTGCCAAGGATCTCTTTTTCTGGTGAAGGCTTATGAAATGCTTCGATTTGATACACAAATAAACGAGGGATATAAAACAAACCAGCGAACCAAGTGATGATAAAAATAAGATGTAGGGCTTTGATGTAGTTGTAATATTCCATTGTTGCTAAACACTTTTAAAGCTCTTACAAATGTATCAAATTGATATTAAAAGTTTCTGGCGAAAGGCTTCTAACTAAGAAATCAATCAAATCAATTTTTAGTATGATGCTGATGTTATTTTTTTTAGTTAGATTTGTAAAATATTTAAGTTAACTTAAAAAAATATTAAAGCAATTTAAAAAAATGTCTGTAGCCGTAGAGAATTTTGTCAAGGCCATATATAAGCATAAGCATCAGGATAATTTAGACACCAAGCCTGGAACTATTGCAAAGAAACTAGGTATCTCAAATGCTGCTGCAACAGATATGTCCAGAAAGTTAGCAGAAAAAGGGCTTCTTGAATATGAAAAATATCAAGAATTACAACTTACTGATGCTGGAACAAAAATCGCTTTAAATGTTGTACGAAAGCATCGTCTTTGGGAGGCTTTTTTATTTAAGCTTTTTGATATGACCTTACATGATATTCATCGTGAAGCAGAGTTGTTGGAGCATCAAACTTCAGATCTATTGGCCGAAAAAATAAGTGCGTATTTAGGTCATCCAAAGTTTGATCCGCATGGTGACCCTATTCCAAATGCACAAGGCCAAATTACTACCGAAGACACCTCAATCCCGCTTTCCGAAGCTAAAGAAGGCGTGTCATATACCATATCAAGGTTGTTAAGTGATGATAAAGAGTTCTTTGAGTTTTGCGCTCAAAACCATATTACATATCGAAATACATTAACGGTTACCAAACAATTCGTCAAAAATAGAATGACACAAATTTCAATTAGTTCTAATACGATTGTTTTGAATGAAGACTTTACAAAAATTATTTATGTTGATGAAAACTAAAAAAATAACATTTCTTCTTTTTTTATTGTTTGCAGGAACTTCACTACTTGCTCAAGAGTCAGATGATTCCGTTGTGGACGATGAACCACTGGTTACCGATAGACCAGATGCAACAGAAGCATCTTCAACTGTGGGTAAAGGGACGCTGCAAATCGAGACAGGAGGTTTGTACGAATCATTTAAAGACAATTCGATTCAAACGGAAGACTATACATATAATACGACACTTGTACGCTATGGAATTCTGGATAATTTTGAACTTAGAGTGGGTTGGGATTTCGTTGAAGGGATTACAAAAGTTAACGGCACCAAGCTAGATGATGTTACTAGCGGATTATCTCCTTTACTGTTGGGTATGAAGGTGGATGTTACTGAAGAAAATGGACTCATGCCTGAAATTGCGCTTATTGGTCATGTGTTTCCTGTTTTTAGCGCTTCCATGGATTATAGACCAGAGCATACAGGTGTTGATTTTAGATTTTCGTTGTCTCATACCTTGTCGGAAAAATCGAGCTTGGGTTACAATTTAGGAGCAGAATGGGGAAATGATTCACCTGAAGCTGCAGCAATATATACAGTTGCTTATGGATATAGTATTACAGATTCATTAGGTATGTATGCTGAACTCTATGGCGATTTGCCAGAAGATAGCTCTGCTAATCATTATTGGGATGCTGGATTCACTTATTTGGTGAACAATGACCTTCAATTTGATGCCTACGTTGGAACAAGCATCACTAAAGGTCAGGACTTACTTATAGGTCTTGGATTGAGTTACAGAATTAAAAAATAATATCATCATGATAAAGAAACTAGTCATATTTTTAATTATTGCAGTTGCACTTAGCTGCAAAAACGATACAAACACCAATGGTAAACTCAATGTCGTAACAACCACAACCATGATAACTGACTTAGTTAAAAACATTGGTGGAGATTACATTAATGTTGAAGGCCTTATGGGAAGCGGTGTTGACCCTCATCTCTACAAAGCAAGCGAAGGCGATGTAAGCAAACTGGTTAAAGCAGATATTATCTTTTACAATGGGTTACACCTTGAAGGTAAATTGGTTGAGGTTTTTGAAAAGATGACAACCAAATCACCGATTGCACTTGGAGAGGTGCTTGATAAGAACAGCTTGATTGGATCAGATTATTTTGCGTCCAATTACGATCCGCATGTTTGGTTTAACATTCAATATTTTAAGCAATTTGTAGAAAAGGTGACTCAGGTACTTTCAGAAAAGGATCCTGTGAATGCCCAAAATTACAAGGATAATGAAAAGGCGTATTTACAGAAATTAGATCAGTTACAATCTGAAATAGCAGATGTTATAGAAAGTCTTCCAAAGGACAAACGAGTGTTGGTTACAGCACATGATGCTTTCAATTATTTTGGAAAGACCTACGGATTTGAAGTTGTAGGACTTCAAGGGTTATCGACTGCCACAGAAGCAGGTGTTCAAGATGTTCAGAAACTTTCAGCCTTTATTATCGAAAGAGATATTAAAGCCATTTTTGTTGAAAGTTCAGTGCCAAAACGAACCATTGAAGCACTTCAGGCTGCCGTAAAATCAAAAGGACATGATGTTGCGATTGGAGGCACCTTATACTCTGATGCTCTTGGAAACGCAGGAACCGTTGAAGGTACTTATATTGGAATGTTTAAGTATAATGTTAAAACCATTGTGGATGCACTAAAATAAAGAGATAATGTCATGCAAGGCGTGGAGCATAAACGACGTAATAATCTTTTTAAATAAAAGATAAATCAAAAGAAGGCCAACGCTTTTTTCAAAAGTTCTACGATGACATAAAACAGATAAAATGAAGCAAAAAACAGCAGTTCAAGTCGATGATTTGACAGTTGCATACAACTACAAACCTGTGCTTTGGGATATCGATCTAGAAATTCCAGAAGGTGTTCTTATGGCAATTGTTGGGCCAAATGGTGCAGGAAAGTCTACCCTCATCAAGGCAATTCTGGGAATACTCAAACCTATTGCTGGAAGTGTCTCCATCTATGGAAAGCCTTATGAGGTGCAACGAAAACAGGTCGCTTATGTACCGCAAAAGGGAAGTGTGGATTGGGACTTTCCTACGACAGCCTTAGATGTGGTCATGATGGGAACCTATGGTAGTTTGGGTTGGATTAAACGACCACGACAAAAAGAAAAAAAAGCGGCTTTGGAAGCACTTGAAAAGGTTGGAATGCTTCCGTTTAAGAACCGTCAGATAAGTCAGTTGTCTGGTGGTCAACAACAGCGTATTTTTTTGGCAAGAGCCTTGGTGCAAGATGCGTCTATTTACTTTATGGATGAACCGTTTCAAGGTGTCGACGCGACTACTGAAATTGCAATCATAAATATACTAAAGGAATTACGAAAAGCTGGTAAAACGGTAGTTGTGGTTCACCATGATTTACAAACCGTTCCCGAATATTTCGACTGGGTAACCTTTTTAAATGTAAAGAAGATTGCCACAGGTCCAGTGAAGGATATTTTTAATGATGATAACCTTACAAAAACCTACGGAATAAACTATAAAGTGAGTATACAAGAATGATGAAGTGAGTAGTACCTCAAGACAAAATCGACAATAGAAAATTTTGATTTCCAACCAACACTTCGACAAGTTCAGTGTGACATTGCGGAATGATAAAAAACGAATTACTTATAGAACTTACAGAATACATAGAACTCGTCATCAACGACTACACCTTAAGGACCATCACCTTAGGAACTGCCATTCTTGGCGCAGTTACAGGTATGCTTGGTAGTTTTGCCGTTCTCAGAAAGCAGAGTTTGTTAGGAGATGCGATTTCTCATGCTGCACTTCCTGGTATTGCTATTGCTTTTTTAATTACAGGAGCCAAGGATAGCAACACATTGCTACTTGGTGCATTGGTTAGTGGTTTGCTAGGAACGTTTTGGATTCGTGGTATTATTACAAAAACCCATTTGAAATCGGATACAGCACTTGGACTTATTTTGTCTTTGTTTTTTGGCTTCGGAATGCTATTGCTTACCTTTATTCAAAAGCAACCCAATGCGAATCAGGCAGGATTGGATAAATATTTATTCGGACAAGCAGCAACCTTGGTTGAAAGTGACGTTTGGATGATGGCAATTGTGACAGGTGTTTGTCTTTTTGTATTACTGCTATTTTGGAAAGAATTTAAAATACTATTATTCGATAAAGACTATGCCAAAACCTTAGGGTTTAATACCAAAACCATAGATATCCTAATTACGAGTTTTATTGTCTTAGCCATTGTTTTGGGCTTACAAACTGTTGGTGTGGTTTTAATGAGTGCGATGTTATTGGCACCTGCTGCAGCTGCAAGACAATGGACCAATAGTTTGTCGAAAATGGTACTTCTTGCAGCCGTTTTCGGTGCTTTTTCGGGTGTTTTTGGAACTGCCATCAGTGCATCGCAAAACAACTTGTCAACAGGACCAGTAATTGTAATTGTTGCAGCAGTATTCGTATTTGTGTCTTTCGTATTCTCGCCAAGTCGCGGACTACTATTCAAGCAAATACGATTTATTAAAAACAGACGTGATTTACAATTGCATAAAACTTTGGCGTTTATGTATCATATAGCAGAAACCCATGACAACATTTCACATCCACATGAGATTAAGATTCTAAATAATTTTCAGGGATATACGAAAAGCACGCTTAAAAACCTTGTTGAAAAGAATTATGTAACGATCGAAGGAACAACATGGAGTTTAACCCAAAAGGGATTTAATTCTGCGGCCAATTTATATAACCAATTATCCAAGAAAGATGAGTAGTGCACAATTCGAAATACAACTTATTGCCAGTTTTGTAGCTATTGCATGCGCAATCCCTGGAACTTTTTTGGTACTTCGGAAAATGGCAATGATCAGTGATGCCATAAGCCATTCCATTTTACCTGGAATTGTGGTTGGGTTTTTTATCACGCAAGATTTGAATTCACCTTTGTTAATTCTTCTAGCAGCTGTTACAGGTGTGATTACCGAGGTTTTAGTGGAATATATTCAGAAAACAGGTTTGGTTAAGGAAGATACAGCAATTGGTCTAGTCTTTCCTGTATTATTTAGTATAGGAGTGATTATGATTGCTAAAAATGCCAACGATGTACACTTGGATATTGATGCGGTATTACTTGGCGAATTGGCATTTGCACCTTTTGATAGACTGTTTGTTTCAGGTGTTGATATTGGGCCAAAATCCCTTTGGATTATAGGTAGTATTTTAATAGTTACACTAGTCCTATTGTACGCCTTCTTTAAAGAATTGAAACTAAGTACGTTCGATAAAGGTTTGGCGGCTTCACTTGGATTTTCACCTGCCATTATTCATTATGGTCTAATGAGCATATCCTCAATTACAACGGTTGGTGCCTTTGATGCCGTAGGTGCAATTTTGGTAGTTGCGTTGATGATCGCTCCTCCAGCTTCGGCATATTTACTCACCAAGGATTTGAAGAAAATGCTGTTATTGTCTGCTTGCTTTGGTGTTTTTTGTGCAATTTCAGGATATTGGTTGGCGCATTGGTTGGATGCTTCGATAGCTGGATCGATTACAACCATGCTTGGTCTCTTATTCTTGTTGGTGTATTTATTTGCACCTAGCAAAGGTGTGATTGCAGTGTTATATCGGGAAAAGCAACAGCGCACCGAAGTATCACTATTAACTTTTTTACTTCATCTTAAAAATCACGATGAAGCATCCGAACGTCATGTCAACCACCTCAACGAGCATATCAATTGGCAAAAAGTGCGTTCAAAAACCGTATTAGATTTAGCCTTAAAAAACAATATGATTGAGATTGAAAATCAGGTCGTATCACTAACACCAAAAGGTGATGAATTCACAACCCAAGCTATCGATTATATCATCACAAATGAAGATGCGCAAATAGAAGATATGAAGGAAGATTTCTTTTTGTTTAGAGGGTAATATTACTGTTTAATGAGTTTCATTCCTGTGACCCAAAACAATTCTGATTCGTAAAAACGTAGTGCAGTTTTTATATCGCGATCGGATTTATCTCTAAGGGATTTACTTATATATCGCGCCTTGGTTCCAGAAAAATCCAAGGTGAATTTATCATTTAGTTCAGTGGCTAAAGTAGAAAAAAGAATCACTTTTTTGTCTTTAATCCAAGAGCCTTTGCCGTAAGTATGTGTGTCTTGTGGGATACCGTTTTTCACCCATCGATAATTATAGTATTCAAACGAGCCATCGGAATTTAGGTTTAAGGTTCGTTTGAGTTCGAAGTCATCTGTCTTGTTATGATACTGATAGGTGCCAACAACCTCTTGAGCAGAAATTAGTGTTGAACAAAAGGCAATGAGAATGTTGCATAAGATTTTCATACGATACAATGTTGGTTAGAACATTTTAGGCACAAATTCTATGCCTTAAATTATCTCGCGCAATTCACACAAAGCAAACTTTCGGGTCTAATGAGAATTCGACCAACAGGAATGGCCTGATTACATTTTAAGCAAATTCCAAAATCATCATGGTCAATTTTTGACAACACCACGTTTAGTTTCTGAAGTTTTAGTTCGGCTTGACGTAGGGACGCTTCATTGATACTTTTATTGTTTATGGCATCCATCCTGCTTACACGACCAATAGCGTCGTTGGGAGCAATGGGTTTGGTGAGTTCCTGATAGTGTTTTATTGAAGCTTCAGTTTTCAGAATCTCATTTTCTACGGCAGTTTTGATTTCGGTTTTGTTCATCAGAAAAAGGGTTTTCCAATTTCAAATAGTTAATGCTGCGAACTGTCAATTACAATTAAAATGGGTTGTTAAAACCCACGTTCCTTTTGGATAAGCTCATAGGCACTTTGAACTTGCCTAAATTTCTCCTCAGCACCTTTTTGATGTTCTTTTCCAAGATGTATCACGCGATCAGGATGGTACTTTTTTGCCATTTTCCGATACGCTTTCTTAACGTCCTCATCGGTTGCACTTTTAGTGATTTCAAGAATTTTATAGGCATTGTCAGAGCTATTGTAAAACATAGCCTTTATACTTCCGTAGTCTCTGGAACTAATGCCCAAATATCCAGAAATCATATAAATTTGGGAGACTTCATCTTCAGTTACCATGCCATCAGCTTTGGCGATGCCGAAAAGGAAATGTAACAATTGCAATCTAGATGCATGATCCATCATTTCGCGAATCTGAAGACATACTTTTCGAGTTGGAATGTTTTGCTTGCTGATATTCTTGAATAACCTGAAGGCATGATTGGCTCTATTTTTTCCATACATGCTTACAAATTGCTGGCGCACATAATCTAATTCACGTTGATCTTGCTTACCATCGGCTTTGATCACCACAGACGCTAAAATCAATAAACTCACTTCAAAATCTCCCGATTGTGTTTGTGGCCTTTGTTGCCTTCTTGTTCGCTGTGTAGTGGTTCTGTGACGTTGTTGTGTACGTCCCTTTTTGTCGCCTTCACCGAGCAAAAATCCACCTTGCTCATTAGCACCATCGATTAAACTACCAATTGCCAATCCAATAATGGCTCCAATCGGTCCACCAAAAGACCAACCTAATGCACCACCAATCCATTTTGCAAAACTCATGTATGTGTAATTTTAGTTCATTCAAATATACTATAAGTTAGTACACTTTTTTGAATTTTGTTACTACTATTAATTTGCGCTCCATTGTGTTTAAAACCTTTGAAAAAGTAGACAGTTTTCTTCTGGAGCTTGTATAGAGAATGCCAATAGTGCCATTTATCCTGCCAACCAAATACTACATTCCTAACACTTATTTTGACTATCTTTGCAATTCAAATATTAATCATAAAAAATCTAAATAGATGTATCCAGCAGAATTAGTAAAACCAATGCGAGAGGATTTAACCAACGTTGGTTTTGAAGAATTACAAACGGCTGAAGCTGTAGAGTCTGCCTTAGCCAAGGAAGGGACTACCTTAGTGGTCGTCAATTCGGTATGTGGCTGTGCTGCAGCGAACGCTCGTCCAGGTGCAAGACAGAGTCTGCAAAATGCCAAGCGACCAGATCATATTGTGACCGTTTTTGCAGGTGTTGATAGAGAAGCTGTTGATGCTGCAAGAGCGCATATGATACCGTTTCCACCAAGTTCGCCGAGTATGGCATTATTTAAGAATGGAGAATTGGTTCACATGTTAGAGCGTCACCACATTGAAGGTCGTCCAGCAGAGTTGATAGCAGAGAATCTTATGGATGCTTACAACGAGCATTGTTAAAAAGCTTGTCATTACGAGGAATTCCGAAGCTTCGGAATGACGTCGTAATCTTTTTATTTTTGTTATTGAGATTGCCACACCCAAACAAGTTTGGATTCGCAATGACACACAAAAAACCACGACTATCAGTCGTGGTTTTTTGTGTAATATTATAGCATTGGTTTACATTTGCACTATGAGAAAATTGTTGGCTTATCCGTTGACCGTTTTGTATTGTATTGCCTTTGGACTGACCTTGATTGTTTTTCATCCAATCCAATGGTTCTGTTACAATGTTTTGGGATATCAAGCTCATAAATGGAGTGTAGATGTACTTCAATTTTGTCTCATGAGATGTCTCAATATTCTTGGTACTCGTTTTACTTGGCAAAACCCTTATACTATTCCTGAAAATCGACCTTTGTTGATTATTTCCAACCATCAAAGCATGTACGATATTTCGCCTATGATATGGCACATGCGTAAACATCACGTGAAATTCGTGGCCAAACAAGAACTCGGTAAAGGTATTCCAAGTGTCTCTTTCAACTTGAGACATGGTGGCTCGGTATTGATCAATCGGAAAAACCCGAGGCAAGCCTTGGCAGCCATGACTAAATTTGCCCAATACATTGAAGACACCAAACGTGCAGCAGTTATTTTTCCGGAAGGAACAAGAAGTAAGAACGGCCAACCGAAACCCTTTAAAACCAAAGGACTTGAGTTGCTTTTTAAAAAAGTGCCTTCAGCCATAATTGTTCCTATAACGGTTAATAATTCGTGGAAAATGCTGCGTTATGGAAAGTTTCCGATGGGAATAGGAAATCATATCAAGTTTAAAGTCCATGAACCTATCAAATTGAATGAAGTTCAGGAGCATTCAGAATTAATAAAAACCATAGAACGTACTATTACCAGTGCAATTACTCAGGATAAATGACAGAGCAAGAGCAACAACAAATTGAACGCACAAAAGCCTTTGTAAAAAAGGAATTGGAACAAGCTGAAGGTGGACATGATTGGTTTCACATTGAAAGGGTGTTTAACAATGCGATGCTCATTTCCAAACAAGAACGTGTAGATACTTATGTGGTCGCTCTTGGAGCATTGCTCCACGATATCGCAGATAGTAAGTTTCACGATGGCGATGAATCCGTTGGTCCTAAAAAAGCACGTAAGTTTTTGTTCGAGCACAATGTTGATTCCAAAGTGATTGAGCATGTGGTTAAGATAATTGAAAATGTTTCATTTAAAGGTGGAAATGAATTGCAAACTTTTTCTTCGGAAGAACTGAATGTCGTTCGAGATGCAGATCGTTTGGATGCGTTGGGCGCCATAGGTATTGCCAGGACTTTTAATTATGGAGGTTTTAAAAACCGAAAGATTTTTGATCCTTCCATCAAGCCTAACCTTAACATGACCAAAGCCGAATACAAGGCATCCACAGCACCAACCATTAACCATTTTTACGAAAAATTGTTACGCCTTAAAGATAGAATGCTCACCAAGACAGGACGACGCATTGCAACAAAGCGACATGAATTTATGGAGGTGTTTCTCGAACAGTTTTATGCCGAATGGGATGGTGAAATTTAATTACTGAATCATCCGCTTGACTTCACCTCTATATTTTGAAGCACTTTTTCCTGTAAACTCCTTAAACACGTTATTGAAGTGTGAAAAATTATTGAAACCGCATTCAAAGCACACATCTGTAATGCTGATTTGACTTTCAGAAAGTAATTTCGTAGCATGCACCACACGATATTCGTTTACGAATTTTGTAAATGTCTTTCCGGTAACTTTTTTAAAATAGCGACAAAACGCAGGAACAGTCATGCTTACTTTATCTGCGATGTCATCCAAACTAATATGTGCTTTAAAATTTTGACTTACATGTTTGTAAATAATGTCAATCTTGGTACTATCTTGAGCCTCAGTTTCAAAAGCAAATCCATCAGCATTTAGAATAGTGTAATCTTCCGCTTTCGATAGGGTGTGCAAAATCTCAAGCAAGACCAATATTTTTTTAAACCCTTCTTTTTTAGGGAATTTTTCAATTTTAGGACCTAACTTTTTCTTTGTTTTTATGCCAAATAGAATACCTTTTTTTGAGCGTTCAAACAAGCTGTCAATACTTTCCATTTCAGGAATATTAAAAAAATACGACCCCAAAAAGTCTCGTTTGAATTGTACCAATGTTTGTGATCCATTAACGGTTAATCGGTCTGTAAAGCCATTGTGTGGTAGGTTTGGGCCAATCAATAGCAATTGACTATTATTGAAATAAGATAAATGGTTTCCAATATGTCGCTTTCCCTTTCCTTTGTTTACGTATATCAGCTCGATTTCTGGATGGAAATGCCAAAATGGTTTAACCTCTTCTTGAAATGAATAGTTTTCGTATCTGCTCACATAAATAGAACTCCCAAATTCTGGACTGATTTTCTCAAGGGTAGGCTTTCTATTTTTCATAGTCTTAATTCTTGAATACAAAAGTAGTTGTAAAAGGAAATTCTTTCCTATGTTCTATTACCATAATTATATACTATATTAACCTTAATAATAAAATAATGATTTTGCAGGGTTAATATAAGATATAAATATGAAAAAATACTTGTTTTCTAGGGTGTTGTTCTAGTCTATCTTTGCAATGTAATCAATAAAAATTTTGAATTATGAAACCATTGAAAAACACACTTGTATTTGTAATTATGTTCATGATAGCGACAGGTTACGCAGCACAGAATGGCTTTTATGTCCCAAGCAAAGTAACTGCCGTTTTAAAATTCTCAAATGTTAAAAAGGGACATACATATACCATTAAGGACCATAAGGGTAATATTGTTTATTCAAAAGTGATTGAAAAGGGAGGGACTTATGCGAAGAAGTTTGATTTTACACGTTTAAAAGACGGATCCTATACTTTTGAGGTTAACAAGGATTTTGAAATAACCATAACTCCTTTCGAAATTTCATTGCAAAGGGTGAGGTTCTTTAATGATCAGATGACTAAAATATTTAAGCCAAATGTAAGGGTAGAACAGGATATATTAATGATTTCCCAGTTGAGTTTGAATTCTGTACCAATGCATTATGAATTGTTTTTTGAAGATGACTTAATCTATACTGGCACCTTAGAAGGACAACAAGTATTAAACGGGTTGTTAAAGCTCTCGAAACATGAAAAAGGCACCTACAATCTTAAGATGAAGTCAGGAGATCAATACTATTACAGAACGTTTAAATTTTAAAAAAGAGCTTAATTAAAGAATACAATCTTTTTTATGCTCACATTTTAAGATTGTTACGATGTTTAGGTAGTAGGCTCGATGCTATTAATTTTAGGGGAATTTTAACTAGAGCTTATGAATTATAAAAGAGTTTCCATTTTAAATGGAAGCTCTTTTTTTTCTAAAAAAGACAATGAATAAAATTAAAAACACAGTTGCGATGGACATCCAAAAAGGAAGGCTCGATTTCGTTTTCAATGCGATTGGTGATGTGTCTCCTATAAGCACCAATCCAGCCCAATATTGAGGTGCTAATGTGCGTCCTTCCGCAGTCGACATATAATCTAATTTGGCATTTTGAAGAGCCTTATCCTTTGGTAAGCCAGCTTTAAGGTGCTTGTAAAAATTCGCTATAATCTTGGCGCTGGACTGCTCGTCAATTTTCCATAAACTGGTTAACATACTTTCACTGCCAGCATAATTGAAAGCATGTGCCAGCGATATCATGCCTTCACCAGATTGATAGGAAGGTTTTCCGGTTTCACAAGCAGTAAGTATGGCTAAATTGGAGGATAGGTTTTGGTTGTAAATTTCATAAGTGTACAACGAATTATCTTCAGCTGAGATGCTATCATTTACACGTTTAGCAAAAATTAATCGTGATAGTTCGGGTGATATGTTGTTAGATTCGGCATGAGTGCCAATATGAATGATTTTATGTTCCCTAGCTTCTTTGGTGAACACGTCCTTTGAAGCATTTTCGTTCAAGA
Source organism: Bacteroidia bacterium (assembly GCA_030432635.1). Classification (GTDB taxonomy): domain Bacteria; phylum Bacteroidota; class Bacteroidia; order Flavobacteriales; family Flavobacteriaceae; genus Psychroserpens. Next base: position 62,433 of record JAUIMB010000008.1, read on the forward strand.
ACGACGTGCCATCGAATACTTTTGAGAATTCTTCAGCGATATTTGTAGCAAAGGGTTGGGGAAGTAGCCTTAAATAACTCTTGTCAATAAACACAGAATCTTGAATTACAGCTCTATAATCATTTTTCATTTCATCATTAAATTCTGGAGAAAATGCAATGAAATTTTTTTCAAAAAATTGAGGTGCCTTGTGTTTATTGATCAGCAGTAGGCTGTAGTTATAGGAGATACAATATCGACGCAATAAACTGTATTTATGAAGGGTTTTATTGGATGATGTCTCTTGGGTAACAAAGGCTTCAAAGCTTAAGTTGAATAAATTACCATCTGGAATAATGACGATCTTTTCATTGGATAGAAGACTTTCAATTGGTTTCCACAAAATACGATAAAGGTTATGGTAAGATGCTACATTTTGATCGAGCTGCTCACTGTTGAAACCCTTTAGAACAGTACTTAAACCATCAGTGTCCAGTTGAATAGCATGCAGCTTCTGATCTTCAATAACAAAAGCAAATAAATCGTTATAAATGTACATGTAACGCAACACAGAATGCCCTTCCTTTATCACATTGTTAAGCTCGAAAGCCTTAGCAATTGAAGCATATTTGAGATTGTAGTATTTTGGGTAATCTTCTTTCAAGGACGCCAAAAAATTATCCCATTGCGCATTGGTTTCTATAAAGGATTCAATGTTATCGGTATGTGTTAAGGACTGTTTTAATTGTTCGATGAGATTGGATTCTTTATCTAGCACATCCGTTGGAATATCACTTGAAGAAAACTTGGTATTAACGTTGAGCTGCTGACGAATTCTGTTATAAAGCTTTGATTCGTGTAAACTGAGAATTTCCTCTAGATAAGAATCTTCTTTGGTAGCTTGGTATAACCACAAACACACTTGTTTGGCATATTCGAAAAGATCGTTGTTATCTTCTAGAATCACCGAAAGGTTTTCGTCTTCTGTAATGATTGATTTTTGGTGTTCTAATATGGAAATTGCCTGTTTTAAGTTTTGGTATTGGGTTTTTAAAACTGAAGGGTCTTTTTTATCGTGTTCGCCTAATACAATTTTAGATTTTAGAAGAATTGCAGAAGGTTTATCGAGATTCATACTGAAGTCGTTAATCTGACTGCTGTTGATGATGTCAGTATCGCTATATAAGTCAAGTGCCTTGTTGATATGTTTCAAGGCATTGTCAAAGTCGCTGGCCTTGAAATATATTTTTGCAAGGTTAAGGAGTTGGGAACTTTCCACAATGGTTGTTTTGCCCTGATTTCTTTCGACATAATCATATGCGTTTTGAGCCATTTCAATAGCCTTGTCATGATAACCGTTTTCAGAATAAAACCGCGAATAATTTTTCATGGCGTTTAGGTAAAACTCATCGTAGTTCTTTCCAAAAATACTTTCATATCGCGCTTTACTTAATTCATAATTGGTTTTGGCATCTTCTATATTACCATAATAATCATTTATGATACCTTTATAGTAAAATGCATCTGCAACACCTAGTTTGTTTTGTTGCTCATTTCTTAAGCTGATTTCCAACCCTTTATCAAAGTAAGTTTCAGCACGATGGTGATCCTTTAATTTAAGATAGATGTTTCCAAGGTTAAGTAGCGAATATGAAATTTCATAGTCATTATCAGGCATGTGCTTTAACTGTTGCTCATAAACATATTCGTTTAAATCTCTTGCTTTTGTATAGTTACCTTGGACAATAAAATTATCGGCATAGTTTTGAATGGTCAGAAACATAAAAAGACGCGCTTCTTCCTTAAAGAAATCTTTGTCAGATTCTGAATTGACGAATGCGTTATAATTTTTGATTGCTTTTTCATTGTACTTGGAAGCTTCAGAAATATTCCCTAGTTGTGAATAGGCCGAACTGATATTCGATTGCGCTTTTGCCCTATGATAAAACGTATTCATTGGTAAGGGTTCCAGTTCATCTATAATTTTCTCCCCTTTTTTGAAGTAAAACAAAGCACTGTCAATTTTATAGACGTCCCACATTCTTGCACCAAGTGAATTGTACGCGTCCAAGACTTTCGATTTATCCGATTTTGGATAAGACAAGTAATACTCCAATGATTTTTTACTATGCCAAATAGCCTCGTTAATGTTGCCGAGTCGACGGTTATCAATACTTAGGTTGTGATGTATTAATCCAAACAAATCACCCGTCGCATTTGACATCTTCTTGGTGACATCCAATGCCAATGAATTTTGCTTAGCCGCTTCTTTATAATCCTTTAGGTACACATAAAATCGTGCTAAAACCAAGTGCTTTTGCCTGGACACGCTTAGTGAGTCGGTTTTTTCAGTGATACTGTTGGCAAAGTCGTTCGCTTTTTTAATTGCAGTAGCCTTGTCATTTAAGTGTAATGAGATCTTTCCTACATAGTAGATGCGCCTTGTCAATTCAAGAAAGAGTTGTTGTTCTTCGAGATTGTTAATGTTATGGGTTAAAACAGAATCAGCTTTTTGGTATGCCTTTAAGGCAATCAAGGAATCGATTGCACGTGTATTGTAAAGCTCCTTATTTTGCGAAAAAGCATACTGCATCGATAGTGACAATAGAACTACGACCTGTAGTATCTTATAGATTTGCACATGCAATCTAATTAAGCGTAGCCCAAATATGATATGACGAACGATAGATGTAAATAGTTGAAACATAGCTTATGATCTTGATCGGTATTTTTTTAGGGTCGCAAAAAGCAATATGGCAATGACAACAATTAACAACCAATAGATGAGATGGGTTGAAGAACTAAATTCAATGGGATACGTGTCACCAATTAAAACCAAACCTGCCCAATAAATAGGATGGGAAGTTCGACCTTGCGCGTTTTTGAGATATTCCAATTTTGCCATTTTTAGAGATTCATCCTTTGCCATTCCTTTGGCAAGATTATCATAAAACAGCTTTATAATTTGAGTACTCGATTGTTCATCAATTTTCCATAAACTGGTCAGCATACTTTCGCTACCAGCATAGTTGAAGGCATGAGCTAGGGAAATCATCCCTTCTCCAGCTTGATATGAAGGTTTACCTGTTTCACAAGCAGTTAATATGGCTAGGTTCGAGGCTAAGTTTTGATTGTAGATCTCAAATGTATACAGGTAATTGTCTGTGTTTGAACTATCGAGACTCTTGGCGAAAATCAAACGTGATAATTCTGGTGAAACATTATTGGATTCGGCATGAGTGCCAATGTGAATTATTTTATGTTCGTTGGCCTCATTATTAAATATGGTTTTTGAAGCATTTTCATTAATAAAGGATTTGCCATCAAATACTTTTGAATAGGTCTTGGCAAGATCAACGCTAAAAGGTTGAGGCAACAAATTAAGATAGGTTTTATCCATGGAAATGGAATCAGTGATGCTCAACTTATAATCTGTTTTCATTTTTTTGTTAAACTCTGGAGCAAATGCTATGAAATCGTCATTGAAGGTCGTTCTTTGTTCAGTTGTGTTAAGCAGAAGTAAGCTATAGTTATATGAAATTGAGTATTTGGCGAGCAAACTATGGGTTAGCAAGTCTGCATACTTTTCAATCCTTTTAGGTGTTATGGTTTCAAAGCTCAAGTTAAAAAGTTCAGCATCAGGAATGATAATCACATCTTCAGTGTCAATTTCAGATTCAAAGGGCTGCCATAAGGTTTGATAAAGCTTAAAATAGTCGTCGCGTAACGCTTCAAATTCCTTGAGGTCATTATCATCGTTTTTTAATAGTGGTAAAATCGCATCATGATCTAGAGGATAGATGGTTTTGTGGTTCTTACTTAAATGCAGTGCATAAAGCTCTTTTTCGATAAACAAATAGCGAATTACGGTTTTACCTTCAGGAACTAGATTCTTTATATTATCAAATGGTTCCTTGATGGAAGCATATCGCATGGCATAATATTTTGGAAAGCTGATTTTAAGTGAATCGAGATAAGATTGCCATTTTTCGTTGGTTTCAAAAAAAGTATTTAGGCTACCGTCTTCAGAAGTTTCAATGGTGTTTTTCAAGGCACGTTTCAGTGAATTTTCCTTTTCAATTACCGTAGAGGGAATTCCGGCAAAGTCCATGTTTTTTAAGCTTAACCTGTTTCTAATTCGGTTGTAGAGTGCCGATTCGTGAAACGACAATAGTGTATTCAAGTATGACTCATCGTCTGTTTTTAGATAAAGATCATATAGAATCTGTTTAGCAAAACTGAATAGACTTTGATTCTCGGCAATGAGTAGATTCAGATCATCGATTGACGTAATTTGGGTTTTTCGCTGCTCTAGAATTGCAATGCCTTCTTCCAATGCCTTTAGAATTGATTTTAGAAAGGAAATATCTTTATTCTTATGGAGTTGATATTTCGATTTTGACTGAATGAATAGTGCTTTAGGTTTCCTGTATTGTATCTGTATGGAATCTACACTGGTTTTTGTTTTTAAATTTGAAAAGAGTTGCAAGGCTTCGTCAGCATATACTATAGCATTCTTATAATCATGAAGTTTGAAATAGACTTCCGATAGGTTTAAAATGTGGTGAAACCCCTGAATATTATCTTTGAAATCACTTTGCTTGATGTAATCGTATGATTCCATAGCATAGGAAATGGCCTTTTCAGGATGATTGGTTTCAGCGTACAACAACGATGTTTGGATGATTTCATCTAGGAATTCCCTGTTGTAATCACCATTACCAAGAGATTTCCGATATAAGGCGTTTGAAGCTTCCCTGAATTTTAAGGCGTTTAAGGTGTCTTTAAGCTGAAAACTGATCGTTGATTTTGCACTCAATGCACCTGCGTGCCAATAGAGCTGCATATTTGTACTATTTTCAATTCGGTTCAAAGCCTCGTCAATTAATGAATTTGCAGCCTCGAAATCCCTAATTCCGAATTTTGCTTGCGCAAGTATAATTTGAGAAATGGTAATGTTGTGATCTTCAGGCGCTAGACTTTCAACTTTTTTATCATAGGCATAAGAGATTAAATCGTTAGCTCTTTGAAATTCTCCTATCGAATGGTAAAAGGACCCAAGGTTGTCAATTGCTGCAAGTTGGTGCTTTAGGGCTCGTAATTTTCTGGATTCATCGTTTGAAACATTTAAATACTTCTGAAATCCATCAACCACTTCTTCAGATAAGGTTATGGCTTGATCGATTCTACCTGTGGCATGGGAAAGTACAGCCAGATTTAGCTTAACCAATGCAGGTCTATAATACGTATCGATTGGCTTATCACTATCCAAAAGCTCTAACATTTTTAAGGCTTTGGAAAAGTAGTGTTTACTGCTATCAAGTTTTGAAGAGAACCACATCATTCCACCTAGAGCGTTGTATGTTTTTTGTAAGGACTCGTAATCTAGAATAGACTGTTCTTCCATGATAGTGATGGCCTTTTTATAGTGTTGTTTGGCCAGTTCATAATTCCCCATATTGGAAGCTTGATATCCCAAATTGTGATAGATGACATCTATTCCAGCTTTTTTTGGGTCTTTGATTGCTTTGGCAATCGCCAAGGCATGTTCTATATGTTGGTAGCTCTGTTCCGGATGTCCAGCATCATCATATATCCACGAGAGTTCCATAAGGAATTCTTTGTCAATGTAAGGGTCGTTGTAACGTTTTAATTCTTCACCGAATTCAAGTGTTTTTTTTAAGGCAAGATCATGGTCACCATTGGCAAGTTTGAAACTTCCAACCAAAAACACATAGGCGACAAGACTATCTTTGTTTTTTTCGCTTCTGAAACTATCGAGCTGAAACTTAAGGATAGACCTTGCCTTTTCCAGCGAATCATCCTCGATAAGCTGTTGTATGTATTCAGATTGGGATAGTTCGTCTTGCTGGCCAAAGGCATTAAACGAGTGAATAAAACACATACTCAGCCACATGAAGTACTTTAAAAGATGATGACATGTTCCCATGAATATGTGATTTTTGGGTTATTCTAGTTGCAATAAAATTGACTTCCCATTTTTTACAGAACTTTTTTGTAGGTATTCCTTCGCCAATTCGATTTGACCATTTTTAAGATATGCAAGTGCCAAATAATAGTACGCATCGTCTGCAAACGCAAACGTTTTGTTTTCCAATGCCTTTTCAATAAAAGGAATGGCTTTCATTTCGTTTTTATTCGCTAAGTGCGCAACACCGATAAAATAATTGATGGTATCGCTTTTTTGCGATAAGGCTTCCCACTTGGAAATCGCAGTTGTATAGTGACCTTGTTTATAGTCGACCATAGCATCATAGAACTCAAAATTGGATGTATTGCTCATGGTTGTTGGTAAACCAGGGTCTGGTTTAAAATACGAGCTGTATAAACGTTCATGTTGAGGTGTGCTAAGCCACCAAAAACCTGATACGGTTAGAATAATGATAGCTACAGCGGCTAATTTTCGAAGACTGAAAAAACCAGAAGACGATGAGGACGTAGTTTCCGGAATGTCCTGATGAAAAGTATCAAGTTGTTCCTTCAAAGATTGGTTTTCAATACCAAGGATCAAGGTTTTGATGTCTTCAACCAAAGAGTTGAACTGAGGTTCATTTTCTAGCCGTAACTCAAACGCTTTACGCTCTTGCTCAGGCATGGTATTGCTGTAATACTGCTCTATGGTTTCTAACAGTTCTTGTGATATGTCGCTATTGTTTTTCAATTTTTATCTATTTAGACGCTATTGCGATATTCCGCAGTTTTTCCATACATCTGTATTTTTTATTGCGAACCGAATGTTCTCCAATATCGAGTTTGGCAGCAATATCGCGTAATGACTTTTTTTCAAAATAAAAGGTCTTCAATAATTCCTTACAAGGCTGACCTAGTCCTTGAAAGGCCTCCATGACTATGTTAAGTTTTGTTGTGTATCCATCATCTTCAATCGTTTCTTCGTGCGTTAAGAACAATTGACGTTCTTCAGAGATGGATTGTGTGACTTTAAATCGTTTTGATCGTAGTATGTCCATCCACTTGTTCTTTGCAATGGTATATAAATACCCTTGTAGAGCCGAATCGTTTTTAGGCTCGAAAGCACCATTCCTGATATTATTCCACATACTTATGAATGCTTCTTGGTATACATCCTTGGCATGGGCTTCAGAGCCACTGTTTTTTAAAACCAATAGTTCGACTTTACGATAATTGGAAGTGTAAAATGTTTTTAAAGCCAACGAATCGTTATCTTTAATTGCATTTACAAGTTGGAGTTGATGATCAATTTTGTAGGTTTCCCTCATGATGTTTAGCTAATCCTGAGAAAAATATACAATTAATTCAACCACTGACCAACACTACACTATTAAATCAAAATTTTAACGATAAATAACAGTTTCACACTTAATTTCATTTTTTGATAATTTAGATTAATAATTGTCATTGGATTCAGATAGTTGTTCCCAATCCGTGTTATAGGTGCTTTGATCCATATTCGGATTGTAATTGTAATTATCAGTCGCGATGTATTGATCGTTATTGTTTACCCACACATTATTAGAGTAACCTTCAACCTGATATTGATTGCCGCTTTGGTCGTACATATTTGTACGATCCCAAATAGAATTGACTGAGTTGGCATGCCCAGCATCCGTCATTCCATTACGTCGCTTCCAACTTTCGTGGTTGCTATCGGAAATAGAGCTGTAAATGCTCGAAATATTCGCACTAGCATTTCCTTGTGCCTTAATGGCTTGCATACGTTGATTGTGTGCTAGAGTACTTTGTTTAGACATTTGCTGATAGTAAGCATTGTTGGCTTTGATCCAGTTCGGGTTGTATTGAAAATTGACCAAGGCATTAATGTAATCTTGTTTCGCTCGCTCATAGACATTGTTAGGAGCTGATATTGAATTGACGGTAAAACCCCAATCTATGCCTCCAGTCGTTGGATAATGGGTCACAAAGTAACGTATGATTAATGCGGCTTTTTGACCTTCTTTATCTGCCCATTCTGTAACGACGCAATCATATTGTTTTTGTTCTGGGAAGGATTTGAAAAGTGCTTTGTCAAAGTTTTGATCGGCTTGGGCGAGCTGTGCTAATCGAAACTTTCCTGTAAATTCTGCTCCTAAGGTTTTCATCTCAGGAACAAAATAGTCCTTAATTAAGGCATCAATTGACATTACTGGCTTAACTTCTGTGCCACCTTGTTGTGCATAATAATTGAGTTGCTGATTGTTAGAATAAAAGAAATTTTTGAAGTTTTCACCATACACCTGTTCACCATTAGGTCCTTTAAATAAAATGTTTTCCTGTTTATTCTCGACGATTTCCCACGAATTAGGAATTGGTAAAATCCCAAATAACATATTGTGCTTTTGCGCCTTAATTTTATAGGGTTTTAGACCATTGTTGTAGTTTTGTGTATTGTCTCTATTTCCATAGGTAGCGTTATTGTCAACGTTAGAATAGTTTTCCTGTCTTGCGTAATCATCTATATTAGAGTACTCATCTATATTGGAGTAATTCCCGACTTCAAATTCATCTTCAGAAAAAGAATAAGCCGTGTTGTCTATTTCTTTCTGTTCTCCACAAGACCATAAAACGAAGAGAAGAAGTCCTAAAAAATGTGATGCTTTCATAATGCCAATAGTTTTAATTATTATTTCTATTGGTACATCGAAAGTGAATTAAAATGTCATCACCTTTTAAATAATTTTTTCAGTAGACTTGTATTTATCTCGAAGCTGTGTCAGCATTTCTGAAGTCATTTTTTCAAGATCAAACTTGTGTTGCCAGTTCCAATCGGTTTTAGCTGAAGAGTCATCAATAGATTTTGGCCAGCTATCTGCTATGCGTTGTCTAAAGTCAGGTTTATAGCTAATGCTGAAATTAGGAATATGCTTTTGTATGGCTTGAAAAATAGCCTTTGGTGTAAAACTGATGGCAGCCAAGTTGTAGGAAGATCGAATTTTTATATGTTCGCTTGGTGTGTCCATAATACCAATTGTTGCCGCAATGGCATCTTCCATAAACATCATTGGAAGCTCAGTGTCTTCAGCTAAAAAGCACTCATAACTACCTTGGGTTATGGCTTTATGATAAATTTCCACAGCGTAGTCGGTTGTTCCGCCTCCAGGCATGGTTTTCCAACTTATAATTCCTGGATATCGAATACTTCTTACGTCAACACCATAATTATTATGGTAATATTCACACCAACGTTCACCGGTTTGTTTTGTAATTCCATATACGGTTGTTGGCTCACAAATTGTATGTTGAGGTGTTTCCAAAGCAGGAGTTGTAGGTCCAAATACAGCAATGCTCGAAGGCCAAAATATTTGCTTAATTACTCCTTCCTTGGCAAGATTCAATACATGAAACAGAGAATTCATATTGAGATCCCAAGCTTTCATTGGGAATTTTTCTCCTGTGCCACTGAGCATAGCAGCCATCAAATAGACAATGTCTATATCATGTTTTTCAACACAAGCTTTAACAGCGTCATAATCCTTGGCGTCAAGGATCTCGAAAATCCCAGAATTCACAATATCCATATTGCTTCTGGAAATATCACTGGCAATAATGTTTTCAGAACCATGTATCTCCTTGAGTTTATGAGTTAGCTCTGATCCAATTTGCCCACAGGCACCAATGATTAAAATTTTAGACATAACGTCGCACTATTGATTAATGGTTGATATGAAAAGCAAAGTTACCCACAAAAATAAAAATTTGTATCACGATGAAAGCCTTAAATTTCGTTAATTACAATTAAATCTTTAAGGCATTGTCTATATTTATGCCAAAATAATTATTTCTGTGTTATGCGTGGCATCTTGCTTTTAGTTTTGGGCTTTGTTTTACTTGTAAATTGTAAAAACGATAAGGTTTTAAAAGAAGTTGCCGAAACTCAAGAACAGATTGATGCACGAACAATATATGAAAGTGATATAGTCGCTTTAAGATATACCGATTTTGGATTGAGTTCAGATTCAGAACGTGCAACTAACGACTGGCAGAAATTTCAAGAGCTACAAAACGAAACCAATGACCTCAAAAAGGGGAGTTTGGATTTCTTTTCCCAAGACAGGCTACTATTGACAACCTTTTTAGCTGAGCTTCAAACAGAAATGCCAGAAGAACTTAAAACCAATGAAATTATGGCCAGGCTTACGGCCTTAAATACAAAGGCTCAAAAACTACATAGTCTTTTAACGCTTGATAATATTGATAAATCTGAACGTCTTCAAGCCATCAAGGAATATTTGGTTACTGTTTCTAACCTTAATTTACAGATGAACAAGAAATTCGAATTTGACAAAAACAATATTGTTAAGCCAGAATAATCGTATTTCAAAGGTGTTAAATGTCTTAATGTTTTGTTAATATGTAACAAATCCACAAGTTATGCTTCTCATTAATAACTAATTTTATCAAATATAATTTTAATCACTATTATGAAAACGAACATCAAAAGCATTTTGATTGTTTCTGTTTTGGCGTGTTTTGCATGTATTGGTTGCAAAGAAGAGTCAAAAGAGGAAACAGCAATGGCTGAAGTCGAGAAAATTCCTGGCATTGTTCTCGAAAACATGGACAAATCTGTTAGTCCGAAAGAAGATTTTTACAGTTATGTAAACGGAAACTGGCAAAAGACAACAAAAATCCCTGAAGATGAAACCCGTTGGGGCGGATTTGGAGTATTGCGCAAATCGACAAGGGACGATGTTTTGGAAATATTGAAAACATCGAAGGAATTAGGAAAGTATGCTGAAGGAACAGATCAAAAGAAAGCCTTATTGATTTTTGATTCTGAACTTGACACAGTAGCACGTAACAAAGCTGGAATAGAACCATTAAAGCCTATACTTGCCAAAATAGATGGTATCAATAACATCGAAGACATGCAAACCATAGAGGCGACTACAATGGGAGTTGCAACACCTTTTGCTGGTTTTGGTGCTGGTCCAGATTTAAACGATAGTAGTATGAATACCGCTTGGATTGGTCCTGGTGGGACTGGCTTACAACGTGATTATTATTTGGATCAAGATGAAAAATCAAAGGAAATTCGAGCGAAGTATAAGGCACATGTCTCCAGAATGCTTCAGTTTATAGAGTATAGTAAGGAAGATGCAGATGCTGCAGCAGAAAAAGTGCTCAAGATGGAAACCCAATTGGTTGAACCAAGATTGGATAAGGTAGCTGCAAGAGATGCTCGTAACTACAACAACCCAAGGTCCCTTGAGCAATTGCAAGAGATGTGCCCTTCCATTAATTGGAGTAAACTGATTACAGATTTAGGTGTCGAAAAAAAGATTGATACTGTATTAGTGGCACAGCCGAAGTATATGGTCGCCTTAAATGACTTCTTGAAAACAACACCAATTGAAGATGTTAAGATGTTAATTGATTGGACGACAATCAATAATGCTGCAGGATTTCTAACTACTGACATTGAGCGTGCAAATTGGGAGTTTTATTCAAAAGAACTTGGAGGTGCCAAAAAGCAACGTTCGGCCGAAGAGCGCGCACTTGGTACAGTAACAGGATCTGTAGGTGAAGCTATTGGTCAACTGTATGTTGATGCAAAGTTTCCACCTGAAGCTAAGGAAAAGGCAGAAAAAATGATTGCCAATGTAATTACCGCTTTTCAACAAAGAATAGAGAAATTGGATTGGATGACCGAAGAGACCAAAGCAAAAGCTATTGAGAAGTTGGATAAATTCACTGTGAAAATTGCGTATCCTGACGAATGGAGAGATTATTCTGACATGATGGTAAAGGAAGGAAATACGTATGCCGAAAATATGATGGCTGTTGGTAAATGGGCTTTGGAAGATAATTTATCTGACATCAATGAACCAATTGATAAGAAAAGATGGGGAATGCCACCTCAAATGGTCAATGCCTATTTTAATCCGATTAATAATGAAATTGTGTTTCCTGCAGCAATTTTACAACCACCTTTCTATAATTATACTGCTGATGATGCCGTGAATTATGGTGGTATAGGAGCAGTGATCGGTCATGAGATTTCACATGCTTTTGATGATTCAGGATCACGTTTTGATGCTGATGGTAACCTAAAAAATTGGTGGACAGAGAAAGATCTTGAAGAGTTTACAAAACGTGGAAATGCACTTGCCGAGCAATACAGTCAAATTGAAGTTTTAGATAGTGTTTTCATTAATGGAAAATTTACTCTTGGTGAGAACATTGGAGACCTTGGAGGAGTGCTTGGTGCTTATGATGGTTTACAATTGCACTTTGAGGAAAATGGAAGACCAGAAAATATAGACGGATTTACTCCAGAACAGCGTTTCTTTATGTCTTGGGCTACGGTTTGGAGAACTTTAACAAGAGATGATGAATTAAGAAGACTCGTAAAAGTTGATACCCATTCACCAGGCATGATTAGAGCAACCCAACCACTTAAAAACATCGATGCGTTTTACGAAGCGTTCGATATTAAGGAAGGTGATGCTATGTGGATTGCACCTGAAGATCGTGTGAGGATTTGGTAAACATTTTTTATATACTCAAAAGAAAAGCACCCAATATTTGGGTGCTTTTCTTATTCAATGCTATTGTTGTCGCTGCTTTTTAATTCTTAGCACCTTCTTTTTTTCTGGCTTCGAGCGCCTCTTTACTTAGTTTTGCTAAATTAAAATTAGCATCCATCGTTACAGCTTCGTTGAGCATGTTTATAGCTGAATCTAAGTTGTCTGTTTGATTAAGGTTGAACATGATAAGCGCCTTCATGTACGTCAAAGCGCCTTTGAGCGATACTTCATAAGGTGCCTGCGATTCATAATACGCACGCTTCATTTCAGGTTTTACGTTTGCCAAACCATAATCCACACTGGCTTTAGCTCCAGCCAAATCCTTCATTTGAAGTTTGATTTCAGCAATTTCATAGGCCAAATACGCATTGGCATCCCTTTTAAATAATTCTTCATAAAATACAATTGCACGTTGTGGCTGGTTAGCTGCTTTTAAAGCAATCGCCTTAACTTCAGTGTTGAGGTCTGAATCCGTAGCATTTTGATCAATACCAATGGTATTCAAGGCTTCAAGGTTTCTACCTTCAGACACATAGATATATGCTAAAGTGTCTGAACGTTGCTGACTTGGCTCAAGTACATTAAGATGCGTCATGGCATTGATAACACCTTGTACATCACCTTGGTTTTTCATCTGTTCGTAATAGGCTTCAAAATGTTTGGTGAGTTCAGATTTTGTTTGCGCTGAAACACCTAAAGTCATAACGATTACTAATGGAAGTATAAATTTTTGCATCACTTTGAATTTTAAATTGCGCCAAAACTAAAAAAATATCTTAGTTTAATTCTTAAAAGACTACTAATTATTTGTTTGCTTCTGGTCTTAGGGTTGCTATAATCACTTATTTTGACTATTTTTAAGACACATCAAAACAATTGAATATGGGTATTAAAAGTTTTCAAGGCGCACGAAAGCAACAACAAGCCGTTAGCGATGCAACAGCATTTAGAGTGAGTGATTTTATGACTCGGGATTTGATTACATTCCAACCCGAACAAACGGTTGAGGAAGTGATACAAACTCTGATTAAGAATAAGATTTCTGGAGGTCCAGTGGTCAATTCGAATCATGAATTGGTAGGCGTAATTTCGGAAGGTGACTGTTTAAAGCAGATTAGCGAAAGCCGTTATTACAATATGCCTATGGAACAGCATACCGTTGAACATAGAATGATCAAGGATGTCGAGACCATTGATGGTAATATGAATGTGTTTGATGCTGCCAACAAGTTTTTGGAGTCCAAAAGGCGTCGTTTCCCAATAGTTGAAAATGGGAAATTGGTAGGGCAAATCAGTCAAAAAGATATTTTAAAAGCTGCCATTGAACTCAAAGGGCAGAATTGGAAGTAGTATTATCCTTTGCGCTGGTTTGGCAACACTTCAGGTAAATCGGTTATAATTAGCTTTTGTTTACCTTCACTTTCCAAGGTGGCAATTTTAGAATATGGATACTCAGGCAAAGGTTCGCTAAGGGACTTCCATTTGGCAATACCAGCAACAGTAATACGTTCGCCAACTTCAATAATACCTTCTGTATAGCGCAAGCGTTTATTAAACCCAAAAATGGTTTCAGGATTGATGTGGTAGCGTCTCAATAAGGCTTCAAATTGAGGCGTTGGGTCATTAAAGGTACCAGATGATTGCTTGGTATCCTTTACCAAATGACAGATGTAATTTTTAGGCTGCTCTTGAGGTTTGACGATTACAAAATCACCGCTTGTTTCTATAAAAAAATCTTGAAAACGTTCTTCCTTAACCAAGGTCTTCCAGCGTGAGCTTTTTCCTGTGCTAACCCTTTGCTGAATACAAATTTGATAGAATACACATTTGCGTTGAGAGTAAGGTGCCAATAAAGGCTCTTGAACATGAAGTGCTTTGCCACTCACCTTAGAAAGTTCGTTGGTTCTTAAACTGGATGTTGGTTTTGAGGGAATCTTGGATAAGGTTCTAATGATCACATTTTTTCCGCTGAAGTAGATCGCCAGAAATATGATTAAGCCAAAAAGGCCAAGGACAAGAATGATTATAATTAGTGGACTCATATCATATCAGTAAGACATTTAGGAAAATTGTTACAGTGGTATTAGCTATCGCGTTTCACCAAGGCATAGTAATCATCTTCTAAAGGTAAATACCCTTGGTCGTAAACAAAATAGTATACCGTTCCTGCCTTAGTGGTATATATACTCGTGAAGTAATGAAAGTCAAATCCCTTTTCAATTAATTTGGCCCTAGAAACTTTTTTCTTTTGATCTGGATTGAGTTCTTCCAAGATTCTATAGTTTTTTCGCAAGCGATTATTGGTATTTCGTATTAGGTTTTTACTGTCTTTGTTTAAAGCATTGTTATAGGCATTTCTACAGGCGTCGCTGCAGAATTTCTTATCGATTCTCCCGATGATTTTTTCACCACACTCTGGACATTGTTTCGGCATAATGTAACATTTAGTTAAGGCTTTGATAAGTTTATAGAGATCAAAGCTAATATCAAATATAGTAAATATACGATTTTTCCGTTTGCAAACGACTACAAATATTTACAAACGATTTTAAGCAAGTAACAACCGAATACAATTTTCAAGCTGTCACATATTTGCAATGTCGAAACATAAGAACTCGATAGTATTAACTGTTTAACCCGTCTGCATTTTGCCAGACATTAAATTTAAAAATTATGAACACGCTTAGAAACAAAGTACAGTTGATTGGAAGATTAGGACAAGATCCAGAAATCGTAACCTTTAAAAACGGAGACAAAATTGCTAAATTCTCTATGGCTACAGATGATAGTTATAAGGATAAGGATGGTAATAAAGTTGAACGAGCCCATTGGCACAACGTTATCGTTAAAGGCGGACTCGTAAAAGTCGTAGAAGATTATGTGACCAAAGGACAGGAAATTGCCGTTGAAGGTAAATTGACAAATCGTTCTTGGGATGATGATCAGGGCAATAAGCGCTATGCTACCGAAATTATTTGCAATGAGTTATTAATGTTGAGCAAATAAGTTTTACAAATGCTTGTATTAAAATAGGCTGTTCGAAAAATGCCATTCTGAATGAATTGAAGAATCTCTGACCTTAATATGGTTTGATAAAGGTTTTAAACAGATTAGATTCCTCGCTTTCAACTACGTTAAAACATCGTTGAACAAGATGTCAGAATGACAGTGAAAAATCACTTTTCGAACAGCCTATTTTTCTATTAATCAACGTCCACGTGCATTACTTTACAATTAACGCATATTGAGGTGTTGGATTCAAAGGGCAGAAATAAATGTATTCCCCTTTTTTTAATTTAGTTTCCTTTGAACGCTCTGTCGTGTTGTTATCCACAGCCTTGGTCACGTAAGCCGAACTGATATGGTTCTCTGGTTTTGAGGCATCTTTGCCTTTGGGTACTAAAACAAATCCGACCTGATGACCCACATTGTTGTTAGTGATTTCAAAGATGTAATTACCTTCTTTTAGTGTAAGTTGTTCCTGAGTAAAGGCTCCTTTGGTTTGCTCTAATGAGATCACGGTGGCTTTTTCGTGTTTCATCATCTTATCTTGTGCATTTATTGAAAAGTTAAATGCTAAAGCCAGCACAAGTGTTGAAATTAAATTCTTCATGGTTATAAAAATTAAATGTTTGTGTTTAAGATTGTATTAAAGCCTCTTCTGGAGAAGGTGCCAATGGAAAATCTACAGGAACTTTAGTCGTACTGTGAACATAATTGGAAATGGTCTTGTCTCCAACTAAAGCTATGGTATCAATTAAATTGGCTTTTGTATAACCAGCTGCAAAATAATTCCCTATAACCTCTTCGTTGGTATGACCTCGATTTTCAGTAATGTTCTTGGCGAGCTTTGCCAAGGCATCCAATTTATTATTAAATGACGCTTTGCCACTACGAAGCTCTAAAATTTGTTCGTCATTGAAACCGTTCATTTTTCCAATGACTGTATGCGCTGATAGGCAGTACACACAGTTGTTTACTTGACTTACAACTAAGTTTACCACTTCTTTTTCCTTCGCAGAAAGTGAGGTTTTGGCATTTGAGAAGTTTAAATAGTTTTCTAATGCCGTATCACTATTGGCATACGTTGCATAAAGATTTGGCACAAAGCCTAAAGCATTGTTAAGCTTGTCAAATATAGCTTTGTTGTTGTCACTTACATCTTCTCTTTTGGGTACATTAAATGTTGTCATGAGTATTCTATTTTTATGGTTTATAAATTATTGATACTGCAAAGTTGCAGGCTTTCTTCTAGGATTGGAATGATCGTTTTTCCTTATGGATTGTCGATTTTTCCTTCACATTCAAAACCATGGAAGGTCTCTTAGCTGTGTTATGAGGAAATTCAACTGACTGATGCATGCTTGGCATCACAATAGTAATCGTGTAGATACCTTTGTTCGCAATGTGTTTTTGGATTAATGACCTGATTGGTTTTCTTTTTATTCGTTCTGAAGATTTCAATTAAATTGAAAATGGAAATATGCTTAAGATTCATCCGCTTTGGTGTTATGATTTAATATTGCAAAGATGAGGTAGAACCTTATGTAAAGCGATGGATGTATTTCCTCTTGAGATGTCAATTATTCCCTAAGAAGTTGTCGTGCTCAATTTTTTGAACGCGGAAGGTGATAAATTCGTCTGTTTTTTGAATAATCGGCTTAAATGGGATGCATCTTCAAATCCGATATCATAGGCAATTTCCTTAGAGGTTTTATTGGTGTACAACAATTGACGTTTGGCTTCTAAAACAATCCGATTGTGAATGATTTGTAAGGGACTTTTATTGTATTTGGCAAAACTGTTGGATAGTGTTTTAGGGGATTTATGCAATTTTTCTGCATAAAAAGCAATACTGTGTTCTTCCTTGAAATGTGTTTCAACCAGCAAATTAAAATGACGAAGTGTATCATTACTTACCTTGGCAATCGCCTTTTGTTTTGAACCTGATTTGAGCAATCGGGTCGTTTTTATGATAAAACGAGCCATTAACATGCGTAACATTTCAGCTTGGATGGTATCTGTGGTTTCAAATTCATCCAAAAACACGTCGTGTAGGGTTTTAAATTTATGTTGTTCGGCATCATTTAAACCAATTACAGGAATGTGCTCATTTCCGAAGAATAACAGTCCAACACAACCAACTTCCCTGTCATGATCTTTAATGCAATAGAACTCGCGGTTAAATTGATACACAATCACATCGTTACCTTTTATGAACTGAAAGTACTGAATTGAAGTAAGCGTGAGAATTTGATGTGGATCAATGGTCATTGGTACACCATCAACCTTCACTTGAATCGGGTTGTCAGTCGTCCAAATAAACGTATACAATCCAATGGGCTTGGGTGCTTTGAAGTCTTCTAACAGTGTTTCATCACCAATGTTAAGAATGGCATTGGTAGAAAACTCGGAAAATGTCTTTATCATGCCAACTTGGTCAACATAATTAGGCCAACATTACATTTAGTTGAGGTCTATTTCTTTTTCATCAATTATGAAATTACCTTCATCATCGATACCTTCTATAAATATTTTAATATGATCGTTATTAGTATTGAAAATCTTAAAACTTGCTTTTCCATTGTTGTCGACCTTAACCTTCGGTTTCCAACCCATAACACCATATTCCTTGAAAAAAGCTGTGGTGTAAAAACGGTATTTTGGCGTGTAGAATGTTTTTGCTCTAGAGAACGTCAACGGAAATTCATAAACTTTGTAGTTGTCACCATACTGTGTTGTTAGCTGAATGTTAGGGTCAGTCCAAATTTTAATAACACCTGCACCACCACGAACACCTTCACCAATACCAGTTTTATTGATTTCAATATAGTCTACAGTACTCATATCAAAAGTCGCCAAAAAACCAAAATCGGCTAACATCGTACCATCTAAAAATACCACAGGAGTGATATTGTTAGGTGTTAAGGGATTTCTCACGGAAATAGTCAAAAGCCCACCATAATCTGAAGTCACAAACCCTTTCCTGCTTAGGTATTGCGCTAATGTTCTATTGGATGTACGCATTTGTTCATCAAAGAAATCCACAGTACCATGAGCACGTCGCTCTATGGTTTCCATTCGGGTTTCTTTCTTACTTGCCTCGATAAGTACTTCATCAAGCTCTTGGGTTTCGTCTAAAATTGATGAAGCAAAGGATTGAATTTGAGTTGCAACTGTATATGGAATGGCATTTGGTTTTAAAGTGCTGTATTCGTGTATAAATTCGGGAACTTTCGATGGCGAAAATTGTAAATAAATATTGGGTTTGTTCATCTTTCCTTTTTTATTGATTTCACCGATGTTTATTTTTTCGTTATCACTAGGAAATAATCCGGTTTTTATAAAACTCTTTTCATTGTCACCGACGACAAAGACATCTCCTTTGCTCTCCCTTAATGCGAATATCATGAACTGGTTTGATTTTCTGGAGTTGATGTTTGCTTGAATCCCAATTCCATTTTCAAAGGCAAAGGAATTCTTTGGGATGTCATTAAAAATAGTGTGCCAATCATAGCTACTCCAACCTTGGGTTATGAGAAGGTTGTCTAATTCATATTTTTTCTTTCTATCCATATCCTCAAAGTAATAGCCTCCATTTTCAATATAACCGTTAATATAAGGCTGTAATAAGGTGTATGAGGCGATGTTTTGATGACTGCCATACGATTTTGTGTCTGGATGCAACACAGAAACACTCATGTTGTGCTTACGAGTTGGGTTAAGTCCATTGACCGAAAAACTAATTTCAAGTGAATCAAAATCCTTTATAAAGTGAGGTTGTTCGATACGATTGATGGTGATGTTCTCATGATTGAAGTAAAGGCGTTCTAGGATAGGATCATTACTACTGCTAAAAACCGTAAAGATGTTCATGCCAGCATATAAATCGGTTTTCTTTATGAGTTTTAAAACCTCAGGCTTATCAAAACTAAAGGAAAGCACCTTCATCAATCTACCATTGTGAATGGCAAGTTTATAGGTGTTGTTTTGTATTTCAGGAAAGGTCGCCGTATTTGTCTTAAGATTAATGGCAACATTTTTTCCTAGATCAGTTAACATTAGATTAAAGCCTTTGGGTTTTGGACTGCCGATATTAAATATGAATCTTTTTCCTAAGTGTTCAATTTTTGCAATATACGATTGACCGACTTTTGGTGTTAGAAGAAAGCGTCCAATACCTACTGTGTTGGTTTTAAAGGTTGTAATGATCTCTTCATTGGTATTCAATATGATGCCTTCAACTTCCGACACCCCAAAACCTTCACTGTTTTTAACAACGACACCTAGTGTGTTTTGGATGTCAGCTACGAGATGTCCACCTTCAGGCAAAAATTGGGTGTCCAATTCATTTTCTATGTGTTCTGACCTCACAATATTATCGGTTTCTGGATCAATAACCCTTACAGTTTCCACAAAAAGATTCTGTTCGTCAAAGTTTTTCATCCAATTGGTATAGGCCATAATGGTATATTCACCTGATGTATAATTCTCATTGACGTCAAAAGTGCCAATAGCATAACCATCAGTAACCTTGATTAGTTGTTTATCAATGATAGTATTGTTCTTGTCAGAAATGGTACAATACAAATTGGTTGTTACCGCTGACGGTTTTTTTGTGTTTTTGTCCAATACATAAGCACTTAACCCAATGCATTCACCTTTGATGTAAACCGATTTGTTCAAGTGTACATAAACCACTTCCCTAGGTAATTTTGCATAATTATTATAAAGTTCCAAGATGTCTGTTTCAGTTTGTGAAAACCCAAACGATGAGCAAAATAGGATTAATAAAACGTATGCGGAACGACGTAGGATTGTGTTGATGGTTGATTGTTTCATTTGGATTGGGTTTATATAGAAAAAAAACTCATACAATCAAATCTAAGAGAATTAATTGTAATTGCTAGACTAATTTTTAATTTTTTACATAAGAAAATTCCTAAAAAAGCATCAAACTTAATGCCATATCAACATTTATGTTGGGTTGAATTATAGATATTGTAAAAACAGGCTTGGGCTTGACTCAAATACCAAAGCTTCATTATCTTTATTAAAATGATTATTGAATATGGCAACACAGCCCAAACTCACTAGATTTAAACAACATGTAACGGCTAAATACAATATTTACAATAGTGTTTTTATGACTTTACCGTTCGATACTATTACTAAAACTGTGGTTTTGTTACCCTTGTTTCATGAAACTTGTAAAAAGGGTTACGAAGCTGGTGATGATCCTACAACTATCGTAGAGACCTTTTTCAAGAAATATCAAGCGCGTCGAAACGAGAAGAGCCAGATCAATTTACTCTTCCGATTCATTCAATATATTGAGCGGCAAGTCGTTTTATTTGATGCTGTTGAGGACGCTTCTTTTTCTGTAGTTCAAAACATGGAAGGCGTCGGTACACTAAGAAATCTTAAAGAAAATGCCGAAGCCGATAATAAAAAGCAACTACTGCAAGAATATTTGGAGGCCATCAAAGTGAGGATTGTACTTACAGCTCATCCAACCCAGTTTTATCCTGGTACAGTTCTAGGCATCATTACAGATCTATCAGAGGCTATTAAGACCGATAATCTTCCCGAGATCGAAAGCTTGTTGGCGCAATTGGGAAAAACCCCATTTTTTAAAGATAAAAAACCAACGCCTTATGATGAAGCCGTTAATTTGGTTTGGTACCTCAAGAACGTTTTTTATCACTCCTTCGGAAGGATTTATGATTATGCACAACAGAATATTTTTGATGGACGAGAAATTGACAATCCTATTTTAAATATTGGTTTTTGGCCAGGTGGTGATCGTGATGGAAATCCATTTGTAACACCAGAAACAACACGAAACGTGGCAAAAAAGTTGAGGGAGTCTATTGTAAAGAAATACATTAAGGATGTCAAATACTTAAGACGTCGCCTCACATTCCGTGGCATAAGAGAACGTATCATTGATATCAACAATAGGCTTCACAATATTTTGCTTGGAAAAGAGGGTCAATTATCACTTGACGAATTTGTGCAGGAACTTCATGACCTAAGAGCCATGCTTATATCTGAACATCAATCACTGTATGTTGACCAAGTGACAAGTCTCATCAATAAAACAACTCTTTTTGGCTATCATTTTGCCAGTTTGGATATTCGTCAGGATAGTCGTGTACACGATGCCATGTTTAAAGCTTTGGTCTCCGAACTTATTGAAAATGGATCGAACTTGTTCCCTAGAAATTTCTTTGAGATGGATGTATCGCAACAACTGAAACATTTGTCAGCGATTAAAGGCAATATTGGTGACATTGAATTCAAGGATGAATTGGCCATCAACATCGTAGAAACTGTAAAGGTTATGAAGGCAATTCAAGATGACAATGGAGAAGTCGCCTGTAATCGATATATTATTAGTAATAATCAAACGACACTCAATGTCTTACAACTTTTTGCAATGTTGAAAATTATTGCGTTTCACGATGAACTTACGGCAGATGTGGTGCCTTTGTTTGAAACGGTTCCCGATTTGGAAGTCGCTCCCAAAGTAATGGAAGACTTATATACAAATGACCATTATCGAGAACATCTAAAACAGCGAGGAAACAAACAAACTATTATGCTAGGGTTTAGTGACGGTACAAAAGATGGAGGATATCTCATGGCGAATTGGGCTATTTTTAAGGCGAAGGAAGCTCTTACAATCTTGTCTAGACAGTATGGGATTGATGTCATTTTCTTTGATGGTCGAGGTGGTCCACCTGCGAGAGGTGGAGGGAATACGCATCAATTTTACGCATCACTAGGGCCAACTATTGAGGATAAGGAAATTCAATTAACCATTCAAGGACAAACCATAAGCTCTAATTTTGGAACCTTGGATTCTTCACGTTTCAACATGGAGCAATTGATAAGTTCTGGAATTGCTAATCGTCTCAATGACAAGAACAATGCGATGTCTCCTGAAAATAAAGCTGTGATGAATGATCTTGCCGATTTGAGTTATAAGGCCTATGTTGATTTTAAAAACCACCCAAAATTCCTAAGTTATCTTCAACATATGAGTACATTAAAGTATTATGCGAAGACTAACATTGGTAGTCGTCCATCTAAGCGCGGTAAATCAACAGCGTTAGTGTTTTCCGATTTGCGTGCTATTCCGTTTGTAGGCAGTTGGACACAGCTCAAGCAAAATGTTCCTGGGTTTTTTGGCGTCGGAAAGGCCTTGAAAGCATTTGAGGATAAAGGCGAATTCGAAAAAGTACAGAAACTGTATGATGAGTCTAAATTCTTCAAGGCTTTAATTAGCAATAGTATGATGTCTTTGACCAAATCTTTCTTTAACTTAACAAAGTATATGGCTGAAGATACAGAATATGGTGACTTTTGGAATCTTATTTTTGAAGAATACCAGACTTCAAAGCGATTGATATTGAAACTGGCTGGTTTTGAAACCTTGATGGAAAACGAGCCTGTTGGAAAGGCCTCTATTGAAGTCAGAGAATCGATTGTTTTACCGTTGCTTACCATTCAGCAATATGCCTTGAGGAAAATCAAGGAATTGGAAAAAGCCGATATCAAAAATGAAGAACAATTGGAGATTTTTGAAAAAATGGTTACCAGAGCCATGTTTGGCAATATCAACGCAAGCCGAAATTCGGCTTAGCATTTGAGTTTCTGAAATTTGCTCGACGACTGTCTTTTGACCTGTTGAAGAGACCATTAAGACCAAATTAGTCATTATGAAAAAACAAACTTACCTCATACTTATCACTGTTATTTCAGCTCTTGGCGGACTCTTATTTGGTTATGATACAGGTGTTATTAATGGCGCTCAATTCTATTTGAGTAAATATTTTGACTTGAGTGATGCCATGAAAGGTTGGGTTGTTGGAAGTGCCTTGTTGGGTTGCTTTTTTGGTGCAGTTTTGGCTGGTAAGCTAAGTATTGCTATTGGTCGTAAAAAATCCTTGATTGTTTCTGCTATTTTATTCACTATTTCGGCTTATGGTTCTGGTCTTCCGGAAATAGTCCCAGAATCGGTGACGGTTTTGGTGATTTTTAGGATAATTGGAGGATTGGGTATTGGCATTGCTTCCATGAATGCACCAATGTACATTGCAGAACTTGCTCCAAGTACTATTCGTGGTAAAATGGTGACATATTACCAATTGGCCATTGTCCTTGGTTTTTTTAGTGTGTTTCTAGTGACATATGTTATTGGAGATCGTTTATCCCAAGCGGAAAATATTGCAATAGGTTGGCGCCACATGTTTTGGTCAGAATTGGTGCCGAGCTTACTATTTTTGATCTTGTTGTTCTTTGTTCCTAGAAGTCCGAGATGGCTCTGTCTTAAAGGTAAGTCTGATGAAGCATTGGTAGTCTTGGAAAAGATTCAGAATATTGAAAATGCGAAACAAGATATTGCTGAAATAAAGGCTTCAATTGAAGATAAAAATGTTCAATCAAGAAAAGTAAACTACTTCTCAAAATCCATATTGACCATTATTTTAATTGGGACAGTACTTTCGGTACTACAACAGTTCACAGGAATAAATGCCGTACTCTATTATGGCGCAGATATTTTTGAGAAGGCCCTTGGTTTTGGTGAAGAGGACGTATTAAAACAACAAATTCTTCTCGCTTTTGTAAATGTAGTATTTACTCTTGTAGCGATGTACACTGTAGATAAGTTTGGAAGAAAACCTCTAATTTACATTGGTTCTATAGGAATGATTAGCGGATTTTTATTACTTGGAATAACCTTGCAACAGGAAGCCGTTGGTGTGCTTTCCCTTATTGGGATTTTGATATTTATTGCTTCATTTTCCTTGTCTATGGGACCGATTGTTTGGGTGCTATTGTCAGAGATGTTTCCCAATAAAATTAGAAGTGTGGCCATGTCAGTAGCTGTCGCAGCACAATGGGCTGCCAATTATTTGGTATCGCAAACCTTTCCGATGGTTGTTGGAAGTGATGTCAATAATAGTGCTATTTGGAATGGCTCATTACCGTATTTTATATTCATCGCATTTATAATTGTAATCATCATAGTGACCTACAAATATATTCCTGAAACTAAAGGCAAATCCCTTGAAGAATTAGAAGGTATTTGGAAGGCCTAATCTTAGACTATTTAAAAGAAGATCTCTTGAGCCAGTCTGAAGGTATTGGCATGAGCCTCAACGATAATTTTGATGTCTGGAGAGTAACCGCCTCCCATACTGCACATTATTGGTATATGGTTCGATTGGCAAGTTTTTAGGACATATTCATCTCGTTGCTTACAGCCTTCTAAAGACATACCTAGTTTACCCAGTTTGTCAGATGCTATAACATCTACACCACAGAGATAATACACAAAATCGGGTTGCTCTTGTGTTATCAGCTTTGGAAGCACGTCATACAGGATGTTTAGGTAATCCTTGTCATTGGTGTTGGTCTCTAGAGCGATGTCCAAATCACTGTGTTCTTTCTTAAATGGATAATTGGCTTTTCCGTGCATTGAAAATGTAAACACGGAAGGGTCATCTTGAAAAATTTCGGCTGTGCCATTACCTTGATGCACATCTAGATCGACAATTAAAATCTTATTGGCTAGTTTTTGATGCTGAAGATATCGTGCTCCTATGGCTTGATCGTTCAATAAACAAAAGGCTTCACCACGATTGCTATAAGCATGATGAGTGCCACCTGCAATGTTCATTGCAATGCCATGGGTTAAGGCAAATGTACTCGCTTTTATCGTGCCATCAGCAATAATGACCTCTCGTTCGACCAATGTGTCACTTAGTGGAAATCCGATTTTTCTCGCGGCTCGTTTGTTTAGGGTTAGTTGTTTTAAATCTTTTAGATAATCTTTGGTATGTACGCGAAGGATATGGTTGTCTTTAGGAATTTCAGGTTTAAAAAAATTGGCCTTGGTGCAAGTCCCTTCATAGATCAATTGTTCAGGCAGCAACTCATACTTTAACATAGGGAAACGATGTCCTTCAGGTAAAGGATGTTTGTAAATAGGATGATAGGCTATTTTGAGCATTTGAAAGGAAAGGAGTTTCAGTGGTTTTGCATTGTTGATATACTTTAATGGTTTTCAGTACGTTAGTTATAATCAATAGCATCAATCAATTTCAGCATCACTATGAAAACCGTATTCGTTATGGGTTTGTTTTTAATTGCAAACAATATATCGTTTTCTCAAAACAACACCCTTAATTCAGTCACTAAAACGTCCGACTCAAAGGTTTTTGAATGTTACCCTAATCCTGTTAAGGACCATTTATACGTCATTGGAACCTATAAAATCAACCAAATCGAAATCATCGATATTTTAGGAAAGCGGGTTGCGCTTTACAAGTATGATAAAAGTATCATAAGAATGAACATTTCCCAATTGCCCAAGGGCATATATCTCATCAAGGTTACAGATGAAAAAGGAATGCAAGCCACCAAAAAACTGATTGCTGAATAGGCGATTAACTTATTTGCAACCCACTATTGACGGTCGTATCTGGATTCACAAAGACTAATTTCCCTTCAGGAGTTTCGGTCATCAATATCATACCTTCACTTTCAACTCCTCTCAATTTCCGAGGCGCTAAATTCACGAGTACAGTTACTTGTTTCCCTACGACTTCTTCAGGTGTAAAGCTTTCGGCAATACCAGAAACTATGGTTCTTGTATCAATACCGGTATCGACTTTTAAGACTAAGAGTTTCTTTGTTTTTGGCATTTTTTCAGCCTCTAAAATTGTACCTACACGAAGATCTAGCTTAGTGAAGTCCTCAAAAGTTATGATTTCCTTTTGTGGTTCAATGGTTTTTTTAGCGGCTTCATTAGCTTTCTTGCTAGCTTCCAATTTATCCAATTGTTCCTGAATGGTTTTATCTTCAATTTTAGAAAACAACAGTTCCGCTTTTCCGATTTGGTGACCCGAAGGAAGCAAAATGTCTTTCTTGGAGATATCATTCCAAGATGTCTCGACTGCGCTCGAAATGACCTCGCTATTGTGATACATGGCGTAGCGAAGTATATTTTTCAGTTTTTCTGACGTAAACGGTAAAAAGGGTTCACTCAAAGTAGCCAAAGCACTAGCGATTTGAAGTGCTACAAACATGATGGTTTTGGTTCGTGCTTCGTCAGTTTTAATCAACTTCCATGGTTCTTCATCGGCAAGATACTTATTACCCAATCGCGCTAAATTCATTAATTCCTGAGAGGCTTCCCTAAAGCGATAACGTTCGATTGAACTCTCAATTACTGAAGGATAAGCTTTGACTGCTGCAAGGGTCTCTTGGTCAACTTGCGCGTATTCAGAAGGATTTGGCACAATACCATTGTAATATTTATTGGTGAGTACGACAACGCGATTGATAAAATTTCCGAAGATAGCAACGAGCTCATTGTTATTTCTCGCCTGAAAATCCTTCCATGTAAAATCATTATCCTTAGTTTCAGGAGCATTGGCTGTTAAGGTATAGCGTAGTACATCCTGCTGATTTGGGAAATCCTTCAAATAGTCAGGAAGCCAAACTGCCCAGTTTTTTGAGGTAGACAATTTGTTGCCTTCCAAATTTAAAAACTCATTGGCAGGAACATTGTCAGGTAAAATATAAGAACCTTCAGCCTTCAACATCGATGGGAAAATAATGCAGTGAAAAACAATATTGTCTTTTCCTATAAAGTGAACAAGTTTGGTATTGTCATCCTTCCAATAAGGTTCCCAATCCTTGCCATTTGCTTCAGCCCATTCCTTGGTTGCGGAAATATATCCAATTGGAGCATCAAACCATACGTACAAAACCTTGCCTTCTCCTCCTGGAATGGGTACTGGAATTCCCCAATCCAAATCACGCGTCACTGCTCTCGGACGCAAACCGTCGTCAATCCAGGACTTTACTTGTCCGTACACATTCGGTTTCCAATCCTTTTTATGGCCTTTTAGAATCCATTCCTTTAAAAAATTCTCATGCTTATTGAGTGGTAAAAACCAATGCTTGGTTTCTTTCAAAGTAGGAACATGACCTGTGATAGCCGATTTCGGATTGATAAGATCAGTAGCATTAAGGCTGGTGCCACAGTTTTCACATTGGTCGCCATAGGCTTCCTCATTTCCACATTTGGGACAGGTGCCAATAACGAAACGATCGGCTAAAAACTGATTGGCTTCAGAATCGTAGAGTTGTTCAGTAACTTCTTCTACAAATTCATGTTTGTCGTACAGGGTTTTAAAAAATTCTGAAGCTGTATCATGATGGATTTTCGCTGAGGTTCGAGAATAGTTGTCGAATGTAATTCCGAAATCTTCAAACGATGTTTTAATTATTGCATGGTATTTATCGACGATATCTTGAGGCGTAACCCCTTCTTTCTTGGCCTTGATTGTTATTGGCACACCATGTTCATCACTACCGCAAACGAAAAGTACATCATGACCTGTTAATCGCTTAAAGCGTGCATAAATATCGGCAGGCACATAAACTCCAGCTAAATGGCCAATATGAATAGGACCATTAGTGTAAGGTAAGGCTGCTGTAATTGTATAGCGTTTAGACATATTCATGTATCATTTTTCGAGCCACAAAAGTACGCATTTCACGAGGTTTTTGAAAAAAAATGTACATTTACCATATGTCGAAATTCTTTAACCTATTTGTCTTGATTTGTGTATTCGTTTTCCACGGAAATGGGCATGCTCAGGATCATTCCAACCTTAAAACACCAACTGATTTGATACAACCACCATACTTAAAAGCTGGAGATACTGTGGCCATCGTGGCACCTTCAGGGATATTGAAAAACAGACAAGAAGAAATAGATCGTGCAGTAAAACTGTTGGATAGTTTTGGTTTGAAGGCATTGGTTGGGAAACATGTATTCAAACAAGAAAATCATTTTGCAGGAACCGATGATGAGCGTTGTGAGGATTTTCAAAATGCACTAGACAATCCGAATGTAAAAGCCATATGGTGCGCTAGAGGTGGTTATGGAGCGGTTCGAATTTTAGATAAACTAGACTTTACCGTATTCAAAAAGCATCCCAAATGGCTCATAGGTTATAGTGATATTACCGCTTTACATAATTTGTTTCACAATGAAGGCTTTCAATCCATACACGCCTTGATGGGTGTGAGCTTGACGGAAAATTTGGAAGATATAAAAGAAACTATAGCGACTTTTAAATCGGTCATTTTTGGAAATCCAATCGATTATACTTTGGAAGGATCGGTCCATAATAGAACAGGCCAATCGGAAGGACAACTTGTAGGCGGAAACCTAACCATGTTACATACCATGTTAGGCTCGAAATCCAGCATCGACACTTCTGGAAAAATTTTGTTTATAGAGGAAATAGGTGAATACAAATATCACATTGATCGCATGCTGCAGAGTTTAAAGCGCGCAGGATATTTTGATACATGCAATGGGTTAATCGTTGGCGATATGAGTAAACTTCGTAAAAACACGACACTTTGGGGAACTTCTATTGAACAGCTTATCTTGGATGCCTTAAGTGACTACGATTTTCCCATAGCCTTTAATATGCCAGCAGGACATGAAGATGATAATCGTGCCCTCATTTTAGGTAAAGTTATTGAACTCAAGGTCACTGAGGAACAAGCTACGATTGCATATAAGCAATGAATTGGTAAAGTGTACAAGTGCTAAACTCCAAATTGGCGTAAATGGTGATCTAAATGTTTATAGAACATTATGTTCCATTCAGACGCACTTAATTTTCCAAATGAATGCGATTCCTTGTTATGAAAATGTTTAGTGCCTAAACTCTGGGTACGCTTTAAATAGGCAATTAAACGGTCTTTTTCGAGCCTAAAGTTTTTGGCATTCGTGATTAAAAACTGTGGTGCTGTTTTACTGTTTTTCTTATAAGGTTTTTCACCAACTACAGTAGGTTTAACAAACCATTTTAAAAGAAGTTTAGTAAACCCTTTTGGTTCTTTGTGAATTTGGTCATAAACCATTTCATAAGTGACATTACAATGTGCCAACATTTGGTCAGCACTCATTTTTCCCCATAACGGTCTAGTTGCAGGTTCTAGCTTGTTGATGCGCTCTATAACAGTATTGGTTTCTCTTTCGTCGAATATAGAATTCATGGTTGTTTAGTTTATTGCTAATTTAAAAAGAAAAGCAAAAATTGAAAACAACATTTTAAGTTCTAGTAGTATTTAATCGGAAATGATAGTAAATTTAACAATGAGTTAAAAGTGAAGTCTTATGGCATTTTACGATTTATCAAAACCTGAACGCAATCAATTGGTCGAACGCATTAATAATGCCATCGCATCTGATCTTTCGAATCATAGCCTAAAATCGATTCTAAGGTATTTCTCAGATGATGATACCTACATTCGAAGAACTAGTTATCTGGCAATTGGAAAGCTGTTTTACTCGAATCCACAATTACGACCTCAACTAATGACTTGTCTAAATGATTTAATCACATCGGATGATGCGCTAATTCGTCAAACGGTCATTAATGCAGCAGGTGAAATCGGGAAGTTTCATTTTGATAAAGTTGAACATTTCATGACTATTGGATTATTTGATGAACACCATCGTGTTAGGAACGCTGTGATTGGATCCATAAAAAAAATGGGAGAGAAAAATCCCGAACCCATTCTGAATTGGGCAAAACCTTTCCTTAAACATCCTGATAAAGAGGTTAGACGCGAGATTTGCCATGGTATAGAACTAAGAGGGAGAACGCATCCTCAGGATATTTTACCGCTTTTGAAAGTGTTGGAATTTGACACAACCAAACGTGTTACTGACACTCTGGTACATGTTTTAGGGCAAATTGCTTATAAGCAAGGCTGTCTAGAAACGGTAGTTGCACATCTTAATACTTGGGAAAACAAATTGTTAGTGCAAATGGCATTAGATGAAATTGTGGATGTGCATGATCGTTACAAAAAATTTGCTGTATTGAGTCAACAGGAAGCCATTGATTACATCGATGCAAATTACAAACCATGAACCAAAATTAAGCTATGGCAACTCACAACGATTTAGGAAAACAAGGCGAACAATTGGCAGTAGATCATTTGTTGAAAATGGGTTATAGCATACTTGCACAGAATTATATTTACCAAAAAGCAGAGGTTGATATCATAGCCCAAAAAAAGGATGTACTTGTTGCGGTTGAAGTAAAGACACGATCGAGTTCTCATTTTGGTGACCCTCAGGAGTTTTTGAAACCTAAACAAATCAAACGTATTGTAAAAGCAGTAGACGACTATGTCAATGCCAATGCTATGGACGTCGAAGTGCGTTTTGATATTATTGCCATTGTGATCAATGCTCGCGAAACGTCTTTAGAGCATTTGGAGAATGCCTTTTATCATTTTTAACTTCAAGACATACTTTCGACAAATTCCTGAAATACTCTTTTATGTTGCTCCAAATCCATTTTAGGCGATAAGGCAACACGAGCGATATAGTCTTTGTCACCTTCTTTAGTTGTGCCTTGTGTTGAGGTTGCTGGTATGGTCCAATAACATCCTTTAAGCTGGCCATAACTCACGCAGTACTTACTTTCATTAGGGATTTTGGTAATCATTAAGTTGATCAATTTCAGATTCAAGGCACGCTTGTACATTTCTTTTTCTTCTGGCGTGGCTCCTTTTGTCGGTAGATCTAATGAAAATACCGATGGCGTAAATCCTTCTTTTGCCAAGGCTTCGGAAACAAAGTTAATTTTGGCATCAGGCAATGTCACCTTGATGAAATCTACAAATTCACGTGTGTTTTTATACGCATCATTTATACGTTGGTTCATTGATGGTAACTGACTTGCCAAAATGTCCCATTGAAGAGCCGTTGCTTCATTATCACAAAGCAAAAGGTGACGTTCTATGTAGGGCATCAAATCTTCGGCTTTGGTATTTCCGACGCAATACCCAGCCGTACACTTTCCTCCACTTGGAAATTTAGATCCACTAGCATAGGAAATCGCCCTAACCGACGAGAGCATTTTTCCTTCCCCTAAAAAGAGGACATTAGGGCAAAAGGTTTGATCTAAAATAAAAACGGGATCGATTGCGACTTCACCTGAAGCTGTGTGGCGCACTTTTCCTAGGGTTTCTTTTAGTTGAATCAAATCTGGAACCTCTACCCTTGGGTTAGTTGGGATTTCAGCAATGATGTAAGGAACAGCATCGTCTTTGGCAATACTGTTTAAAACCCGTTCAATGCTTTGAACCATGTTATTGTCGCCATCTACAGGTAGATCCACAATATCCACTTGGTCAAAACAAGCCGCAAGTCGTCGAGCTTGGTCGTTCGTTCCACCATAACAATTTGGAGGTACAACAAATTTGATAGCCTTGTCTTTGTAATTAGTTTGGGCATACGCAACCAATCCCATCATGATTGCATATTGAATGGACAATCCGCTAGATCCAACCAGAGGTTTTGAGAGTGTTCCTGTAATTGACGAAATGGTATCTAGAACTAACGCCTTGTTTTTATTTACCGAACTGGTATTGTTTAAGTTGGTTTGTTTTGAAAGAAAACCCAATACCTGAAAACAATGGCTTGGTGTCATTGCTACTGTTTCCCTTCGACGAACGTGCTGTATTTCTGAAATGTAGTTTTTATTGTGATCACCATTTATGATGATTACACTTCCTGAGTCACCATAGCTATTGATATGGAAGTCAATATTAGGATGAGTAATACCTTGAGCACCATCTTGTCGTTGGGAATAGTATATGACGCTACCATCAAACTGTGGAATCTCATCAACATCATTCACTTTGATGAGTTCAAACGTGTAGCCATAGACCTTCTTAAAAACGTCAGTATCAAAGTTATTGGGCAGTACTTCGTTATATGCAATTAAGGTTTGTTTACGGTATAATAAGTTGCTTCGTAAAACGGCCATGATTGGCATGGTTTGCGATGAGAAACTAATAACGTGTTCAGGATTCAGGTTAATTAACTTTGCGAGCGTCCATTCCAAAACACATGATAAAGGATGGCCTAACCGAATGTAGTCGTATGCTGTTGGTAATTCACTAAGCGCAGTGCTTTCAGAAGTACCCTTAATAAAAAGTGATTCAAACTGATCTATAAACTGAGTTTTAGCTAGTTTTTCATTATAAATATCAAGTCGGTGAGTAGTTAGATTTAACCAATCACTTGGGACGTTTTGCAAGACAGCCTTGATGTAGTTTAGTAGGTTGGTATTATTCATGGTTTAATAAAAAACGTTTGATTTTATTTGTAAAAATTCATTTCATCTAAATATTCCCAAACATGTTCAGGTAGCATTGGTCGTACATTTTTCCCATCCTTAATGGATTTTCGGATAAATGTTGAAGACAATTCCATAATAGGTGCATTCACCTTATGAA
Organism: Bacteroidia bacterium; assembly: GCA_030432635.1. Lineage (GTDB taxonomy): Bacteria > Bacteroidota > Bacteroidia > Flavobacteriales > Flavobacteriaceae > Psychroserpens. Next base: position 95,306 of record JAUIMB010000008.1, read on the forward strand.
TTTTCGGGTGGTCATTAAACTGTGAATCGATTTGCCCTTCAGAAATACGCGGATATACATATATGTTGTGATGCTCTAAAATGAGTTCGTAGTTTTTCCATTTGTGAAAACTCTTCAGATTGTCTTCTCCCATGATCAATGCAAACTCATGCTGCGGATATTTCTCTTGAAGATAAGTTAAGGTGTTGATCGTATAATTTGGTTGAGGAAGATTAAATTCGATATCGCTTGGCTCGAGGGCTGTGTAATCTTCAGTAGCGCGATATACCATTTCGTAACGCTGTCTATTGTCTAATAAGGAACTTTTCTTTTTAAACGGACTGTGAGGTGTAACGACAAACCAAATTTTATCCAAATCACTATATTCAGCTAAGTGGTTGGCAATGGTTAGATGACCCACATGAATTGGGTTGAACGTTCCAAAATACAAACCAATTTTCATGATTCGTTATTGATAAAGTTAGACACCAAATTGTAGGCATCTGTTAAGGCCTTGTCTAAATCCTTGTTCACCACAATTTCATCAAACAAAGGTGCTGTTGCCAATTCGGCTGGCGCTTTGGCAACACGCATACTTATTTTTTCCTCGCTTTCCTCACCACGTTCCTTTAGTCTAATAATAAGTTCGTTAAGATCTGGAGGTTTCACAAATACAGCCAAGGTTTCTTTTGGAAATTTCTTTTTGATACGAAGTCCACCTGACACATCAATGTCAAAAATCACATTTTTACCTTTAGCCCAAATGCGTTCAATTTCAGATTTTAAAGTGCCGTAGAAATTATCACGATACACTTCTTCCCATTCTAAAAACGCATCGCTTTTGATCTTATCCTTAAATTCCCGTAAACTGAGAAAATAATAATCTTGACCATGCACTTCCTGACCTCGTTTGTCTCTGGAGGTTGCCGAAATGGAAAACTCTAAATTAAGTTCTTCTTGTTTGAGTAAATGTCTTACAATTGTGGTTTTACCAGAACCTGAAGGCGCTGAAAACACAATTAATTTCCCTTGTTTTTTATGTTTTGTTTCTGACACTGATGCTATTTAAAAACGTCTATACTACTTTTCCCTTTTCCCTTTTCCCTTTTCCCCTGATGCCTTGCCTTTTCCAAATACCTTAATCCCTAAAGCCTCATTAAAGCACATTCAATAATTGTTCCTTAATTTTTTCGAGTTCATCTTTCATTTGAACTACCAATTTTTGCATAGGCGCATAATTTGATTTTGAGCCAATGGTATTAATTTCACGACCCATTTCCTGAGAAATAAATCCGAGCTTTTTTCCGTTCGAATCTTCAGATTTTAGAGCCTTAAGGAAATAGTCCAAGTGGTTTTTTAAACGTACTTTTTCTTCAGTGATATCAAATTTTTCAATATAATACACCAATTCCTGCTCGAAACGGTTTTCGTCAACTTTTTCCTTGATTTCAGAAATGCCTTTATTCAAGCGTTCCCGAACACCTTCGATTCGCTCAGGATCCATGACGATGACCTGTTCTAAAAGCTCTGAAATTTCGCTGATACGATTAATAAAATCGGCTTCCAATATTTTTCCTTCGTCCAATCGGTACTCGTGGATTTTTTCAAGACTGCTGTCAATGGTGTCAGCAATGAGTTTCCATTCATCCTCGTCAATATCGTCACGTTCGGTGGTTACGGCATCTGGTAATCGAACAGCCATCTTTAAAAGTTCGGTCTCATCTCCATCAACAACATCCTTCAATTGTTTGATGTATTGTTTGACAACCGTTTTATTGATTTGTGTTGAGGTTTCTTCACCTGTAATTTCCATATATAATGAAAAATCCACTTTACCTCTTACCAATTTAGAGGCAATAAGCTTCCTAATGCTCAATTCCTTCTCACGATATGTCGAAGGCATTCGTGAATTGATATCAAGATTTTTACTGTTTAAGGACTTGATTTCAATTGAAATTTTTTTGGTTGGAAGCTGAAGCACAGACTTTCCATAGCCTGTCATTGATTGTATCATGGCCAAATTTTAAAGTTGCACAAAGGTAAGGAAAATCGTAAAGAGCGCTTAGTTTGATGATAAAAAAGGCATAACTTTGCGCACTTAAAAAAGAATCTGATGTACAAAAAGGAATTTGAAATACGATGGAGCGATATCGATGCCAATGGTCATCTGGCCAATTCTGCCTATACCAATTTCATGAGCCATACTAGAATGGCTTTTTTTATTGAACATGGCTTTTCTATACAGAAATTGGCAGAGTTTGGTGTTGGGCCAATTGTGTTTTATGAGCACACTTATTATTACAAGGAATCATTTATTGGAAAACCCATTACAGTTACCCTAGGTCTATCTGGCTTGAGCGAAGATGGCAAGTTCTTTAAATTTGAACACAATTTTTACAACCATAAAGGAGAACATCTAGCGTCGAGTGACATGTTGGGTTCTTGGATTGATTTAAAATCTCGAAAACTTATGGTTTTGCCTGAACCGTTAATAGAGTTGTCTGATAAATTTCCACGAACCAAAGAATTTAAAACACTTACTAAATCTGATACCAGAATAGAAGGTAAACGACCTAAAGACTTAATTTGAGACTTTAGGTTTTTTGGTTACTAAATATACGCCTGAAAAAATGAGGAACATGGCTATAATCTTTACTGGATTAACAGCATCAATACCCATTATAATAGCGAAAACACCTGCGATTACAGGTTGTAAATAAATAAAAACACCAACCGTTGAGGCCTTGAGCGAACGCAATGCCAACGGATTTAAAACATAGGTTGCAAAGGTCGCACCTACAACCACAAAGGCAATAGAAAACCATATATAAGGTGTAAAGGTGTGCCATTGAATTTCGGTGGTTTCAGTATATGCAAATGGAATGACCATAACCAATCCAAATAAGAACAACCATTTTATAAAGGTAAATGGATGGTATTTTGCAGTTAATTTCTTTATAATAATGATATAAATACTGTAGGAAATAGCGTTCAGAAAAACAAATAGATTTCCCAAAGGGACATTGTCTCCAACACGCGTGGATTTTCCTAATAGCGTCAATAAAATTCCACCACAAAAACCGAGAAACACTCCCAATATCTTAAGTTTTGTTATTTTTTCCGAAAGCATAAACGAAGACAACACCAAAATGATAATTGGTGTAATCGTCACTATTACGGCAGCGTGGATTGGGCTTGTTAACTCTAAGCCTTTTAAGAACAAAAGCATGTTTACCACCACGCCAAAAATTGCGGCTAATAAAAAGGTAAAGTAATCACGGGTTTCAATTTTCTCCTTTCTGAAAAACAGTCCTAAAATCCAAAACAGTATAGTCGCTCCGCTAATGCGTAAGAAGACAAGTGCAAAAGGCTTTACAAAATTTTCATTGATGACTACTTTGGCGAAGGTATAGTTCAACCCGTATAACAATTGAACCATAAATGCAGCAAATATGGCAAACTTTCTACTGTTCATTAGACTGTATAAAAGCTTTAGCCGAAGCTATAGTTTTGCTATTATTTCCAACAAATATTCGGTCATTATATACCAGTACAGGTCGACTTAAGAAGGTGTAATGGTTTAAGATATAATGCTTGTAGTCGTCTTCAGAAAGCTGCTTGTCTTTTAGACCTTCCGTTTTATAACGTTGAGCCCTTCTACTAAATAGTGCTTCATATGAACCAGCCAATGTTTTCATGTGATCCAACATGTCTTCTGAGATTGGATTTGACTTAATGTCGTGCATCACCACGTCATCTGGCAAATTAAGCTCTTTAATAATGCGTGAACATGTGCTACAGGTTTTAAGATAAAAAAAACGATTCATAAGCTAGTTTTGTCTGTTGCTATTATCTTATCGCACTTGTAAATAACCTTGTACCTTTTCAAACGGAATCGAAAACTCTACAATGCCTTGCGCATAAGATGCTATTTCGTATCGATTATATAAAATGATTAATCCGTCATCGTTAAAACCCAAGGTTTCAGGTAATTTAAAATCGTTTCCGAAGAACAAGTTTTCCATAGGCTCATTGGCATTGGCCTCAATTTCAGATTTGAGCTCTGATTTTACAATAGAGGAAAGTCCTTCAACATCAGAAACAAGAGTTTTCATGTTTAGCAATTCACCTGTATTTGGATTGAAATTAAAAAACCTCACATTCGTATTACCATGCGCACCACCAGTATCAAGGTAAGTACTTATTACAATGCTTATGACTTCAGAAGAGCGATAGGTAACTTCACCATCGATTAAGGCTTCCCATTGTTGGGTAGCATCGGGAAAATCTTTGATAAAGGTATTGTACTCAGTATTAAATTGGGTAATGGCTTCCTCTAGGGTATTGCTACTATCAGTTTCTTCCGATAGATTGAATTGACTAGATATGTGGTTTTCCAATATTTTATTGATTTGGGAAGCAATGGCTTCTGTGCCTTCAGCTTTAGGATAATTCAAAGCTATCACAGCATCTTCAGAACGTTCTACGGAATGTTCAACAAAATTAAGGCTCACCTCTTTCTTACAGGACACAATCACTAACAAGAACATCAATATGACAAAGGATTTTTTCAATATTTTAAAGTTAATGTTAAACAGGCACTAAAGGTATTACTTATGATTTGAATACCACGAATTAAAGCTTAAATTTATTGACTGGAATAACATGTCTTAATTTGAGATTCCAACTAAGAGTTCAAGAACATTATACGATGAAATTTAATACAAAAACCATTCATGGTGGCCAACAACATGATCCTGCCTACGGAAGCATCATGCCACCAATTTACCAGACATCAACTTATGCGCAATCCACACCAGGTGGACATAAAGGTTATGAATATTCACGAACGCACAATCCAACACGACATGCCTTGGAAAATGCAATTGCAAGCATTGAGAACGGTAATTTTGGTTTGGCTTTTGGTTCTGGCTTGGCAGCAATTGATGCCATATTAAAACTTTTAAAACCAGGTGATGAGGTAATCTCAACAAATGATTTGTATGGTGGTACTTATCGGTTGTTTACCAAGATATTCGAAGATTTCGGTATTACCTTTCATTTTATTGGAATGAACAACGCATCTAACATTGAAAACTATATCAATGCAAAGACCAAGTTAATTTGGGTAGAAACACCTACTAATCCAATGATGAATATTATCGATGTAAAGACGACAGCTCAAATTGCTAGTAAGCACAGCATACTTTTAGCCGTTGACAATACCTTTGCAACACCATACTTACAACGTCCTTTGGATTTGGGTGCTGATATCGTAATGCATTCAGTCACAAAATATTTGGGAGGACACAGCGATCTTGTTATGGGTGCCTTAGTGGTAAAGGACAAGGCTTTGGCAAACCAATTGTATTTCATTCAAAATGCAAGTGGTGCAATTTGTGGTCCTCAGGAAAGTTTTTTGGCCATAAGAGGGATAAAGACATTACACGTGAGAATGCAACGTCATTGTGAGAATGGTAAGGCGATAGCAGAATTCTTAGCACAACACCCTAAGATTGAAAGGGTCTATTGGCCAGGATTTGAAACCCATCCCAATCACAACATTGCTAAAGCACAGATGGACGATTTTGGTGGTATGGTATCGTTTACGACAAAAGGCAATAATGATAAGGAAGCTATCAAAATTGTAGAAAACCTAAAGGTCTTTACCCTTGCTGAATCATTAGGAGGTATTGAATCTTTGGCTGGTCATCCTGCGAGCATGACTCATGCGAGTATTCCAAAAGAGGAGCGTGAAAAAACAGGTGTTGTTGATTCCTTGATACGATTGAGCGTTGGTATTGAAGATATCGATGATCTTATCTCTGATCTGGAGCACGCGATAGGGTAATTCAATTTGGGAGTAACCCTCAATAAAAAAGAAAGACCAAGCCATTACATTGACTTGGTCTTTCTTTTTTCTATATAAGTTTTGCTGTTTTAGTCGAGATAATAGATGTATCCGAAATTTAACCAAACCAACCAATCGTTTGCTTTGTTTGATGGAAGGTTATGGTCTAAACCATCAACTTCATTGTTAAAGTAATATTGCCACCTCAAGTCTACCATTAAATCGGAAAGTACAGTGAGCTTATAACGTGTTCCAACACTCCATACTATAGAAAATGTAGTGCCTTGGCCATCAAACAAAAATGGATCTTGATTAGGATCACCATTGGCAGCAGCATTCACCCAACCCGAATAGAAGTTGCCCATATTTTGAATGTTACCGTCTCCATGAGTAGTTTCAACCGTAGGGTTAAATGATGTGAAATGGACACCAAGGCTTACAAAAGGCGCAAATGAATAGGCAAAGGCTTGAAACGCACGAATACTCTTTGGAAAAAATTCAATTTGTGTCCCGATATCAAGATTTTGTGCTATTCCAGAATGGTCACGCAATTTTTGTGCATTTAAACCAGTACCATTTGCCCATCTTCCAAAATGGTTGAGTTTGGTCCTGTTCCAAGAAATTTCATTCCTTAATTTAAAATGGTCATTGAAAAACGTGTCTGTAGAATAACAATTACAATCTGCTCTGTAAGCAAAATTAATATAGTGAACAAGGCCTATACCTATTCCGGTATTACCAGCGTTTGTCTCAAGATCCCTTCGAACTCCGAAGTCAGACTGAAAAGCTACTGGACCAGTAATAACACCAATTTCATGGGAAAAGCCAAGTTGCGAATAAGCTTCATTTATACCAAGTATAAAAACTAATATAAATGTTAATTGTTTAAAATTAAGCGTCATAGGTCTTATTTTACTAAGGGCTTGTTAGTTAACAAATATATAAAAACTGCTTCAACTACCAAATAAAACTAAAATCTTGGTTTCTTTTTATTTAAATGTACATCTATGCTACAAATTAACTTTCACTGAGATCATTGAGAATTTCAAAAAAAATGTACAAACAATTTATAGATAATGTATCTTTGCAGTGCTAAAATCAACATATATTTTCAAAACTTTAATAAATGAAAGATAAAATTGACGCTTTTCTGAAACTTGTAAAGGATAAAAACAGTCACGAAGCTGAATTTTTACAAGCTGTGCATGAAGTTGCAGAAACGGTTATTCCTTTTATTGAGGAGCATCCAGAATATCAAGACAAAATGCTTTTGGAGCGAATGGTTGAACCAGAACGCACCATTATTTTTAGAGTACCTTGGATTGATGATCAAGGGAATACCCAAGTTAACAGAGGTTTTCGAGTTGAATTCAATTCTGCCATCGGTCCTTACAAAGGCGGATTGCGCTTTCATCCATCGGTAAACTTAAGTATTCTTAAGTTTTTAGGGTTTGAACAAGTATTCAAGAATTCATTGACTACGCTGCCAATGGGTGGTGGTAAAGGTGGATCAGATTTTGACCCTAAAGGGAAGAGTGATAATGAAGTGATGCGTTTTTGTCAATCTTTTATGACAGAACTGTTTAGACATATAGGACCAAATACAGACGTTCCTGCTGGAGATATTGGTGTTGGTGGACGTGAGATAGGATACATGTTTGGTCAATATAAAAGATTGCAGAATGAATTTACAGGTGTATTAACCGGAAAGGGAATGACTTATGGTGGTTCATTGATCAGACCAGAAGCAACGGGTTATGGCTGTGTTTATTTTGCTAAAAATATGTTAGCAACCAAAGGTGATTCTTTTGAAGGAAAATCTGTTGTAATTTCCGGCTCTGGAAATGTAGCTCAATTTGCTTGTGAAAAGGCAACACAGCTTGGTGCGAAAGTATTGACAATGTCAGATTCTTCTGGATACATACATGATTCCGAAGGTATCGACGCTGAAAAATTAGCGTTTATAATGAATCTTAAAAATGTGAAGCGTGGTCGAATTCACGAATATGTTGATGCGTATCCATCTGCAACATTCCATAAAGGAGAGCGTCCTTGGTCTGTGAATTGTGATATCGCCTTACCTTGCGCTACACAAAATGAACTTAATGGAGATGAAGCCAAACAACTTATAGACAACAATGTCATAGCAGTGGCTGAAGGTGCAAACATGCCAACAACACCAGAAGCTATTGAAGTTTTTCAAAAAGCAAAAGTACTGTTCTCACCTGGTAAAGCATCTAATGCAGGAGGTGTAGCGACATCAGGTTTGGAAATGAGCCAAAATTCGTTGCGTTTAAATTGGACAAGAGAAGAGGTGGATGAAAAGTTAAACAAAATCATGGACGACATTCATGAGTCTTGTGTGAAATATGGAAAAAACAATGATGGTTATATTGATTACGTCAAAGGTGCCAACATTGCCGGTTTTGTTAAAGTTGCTGATGCTATGTTAGCACAAGGTGTGGTTTAATTTAATTCTTAAAAATATAAAAGAAAAGCTTTCAGATATCAACTGAAAGCTTTTTTATTTAGACCCAATACATGATATTGTATAAAAAGTCGTTAGATATAAATATATTTGACAAAAACAATCCAAATGCTCAAAAGACTCTTACCAGTTTTCTTTATTTTAATAGTTTTTAAGGGTGTTTCCCAAGACTTTTCAACGCTTTGGGAAGGTTATTTCTCCTATCTAGAGATTAAGGATGTTACCCAAGGAAATGACAAAATATATGCAGCTTCCGAAAATGCTATTTTTAGTTATGATGTTTTAACTAACCAAATAGAAACCATAACGACTATTGATGGTTTGTCTGGGGAAACGATTTCTACGATTAAATTTAGTGAGAATTACGATGTGTTGATTGTTGGCTATGAAACAGGATTGATAGAATTAGTTTTTATCAATGACAAAGAGGTCTTGTCTGTTGTTGATATCCTTGAGAAAGAGACCATATCACCCCTTCTAAAGGAAATCAACCACTTTCATGAACATGAGGGATTAGTCTATATCTCTACAGGTTTCGGTATATCGGTATATGATTTAAATCAATTAGAATTTGGGGACACTTATTTTATTGGAAACGGAGGAAGTCAGATAGGTGTGGTTCAGACTACGGTTTTCGACGGATCAATTTATGCAGCATGCGCTCCTGGAAATGGGTTAAAAAAAGCATCATTGTCAAACCCAAACCTTATAGATTATCAGCAATGGTCAGTGGTTTCATTTGGAAATTTCTTTGGTGTTCAAACTCTTGGGAATAAATTATATGCCGTAAGTTTTAGCAGAATCCTATACGAACTAATAGATGATAATCTTAACGCCTTGACGTCTTATAGTAATTTTCCTAGAGATTTTCGAACAACAGAATCAAACTTAATTATTACTTTTCAGGAAGAAGCCCTAGCCTATGATGAGAACATTGTTCAAGTTGCAAGTGCTACAACTAATCAAGATTTTGATGTTGATTTTATAGCGTCTACTTTCATTGGCGACAACTTATATATTGGCACAAATGGTTTAGGTGTTTTAAAGCCAATTTCCAGCATGCCTTCTGATTATGACATTATTGTGCCTAATGGGCCTTCGAGCAATAAGGCCTTTAAAATTAATGCCGACCAAGAGCAATTATGGGTAACTTATGGTGATTATGATCGGTTTTTGGATGCATTCCCATTACGGAGTAGAGGGATTAGTGTTTTAACAAGTGAGCAGTGGAATAACATTCCATATGATAACTTATTGCAAGCGAGGAATTTGGTGGATGTCGCTATTAACCCATTTAATCCAACACAAGTTTTTGTGAGTTCTTTTCATGAAGGGATTCTAGAAATGAACAATGAGCAGGCTACCATTTTATATAATCAAAACAATAGTGGTCTCGAATCATTAGTAGTTGAAGGGAATCCAAATGAAATAAGTATCCGACAATCGGCATCCAAATTTGATAGAAATGGGATTATGTGGACTATGACTTCAAAAGTCGATCGCGCTCTGAAATCCTTTGATCCCGCGACTAACCAATGGCAAGGCTTTAGCTTTTCTGATGTGATCCCAGACGCTTTAAACGATGATAATGGCTTTGTTGATTTAGAATTGGGAACTGGTGGACTCAAATGGGTTTCAAGTCTTAAAAATGGTGTCATTGCTTATGATACTGATACCAATGAAATTAATAATGTAGCGACCAGTGAACAAAATATGCCGTCTGAAAATGTGAGAGCCATTGCCCTAGATAGTAGAAATCAACTTTGGATTGGTACTATTAAAGGTTTAAGAGTACTGTTTAATACATCAAATTTTATTGACAACCCAAACCCAAGTGTCAATGAAATTGTAATTTTAGATGATGGTATACCTACAGAGTTATTGGCTAACCAGTTTATAACTGACATCAAGGTAGATGGATCGGATAATAAATGGGTAGGAACTTTAGATTCAGGGATATTTTATTTTTCTCCTGATGGTCAGCAAACCATATTTCATTTTACAACCGATAATTCGCCTTTACCTTCAAATTCAATATCAGATATTTCCATTGACCCACAATCTGGCAAAGTGTTTATTGCTACTACAAGAGGATTGGTTTCATTTTCTTCAGGAGGAACCAAACCACAGGATTCTTTGGAAGAGGCATATGTCTATCCAAATCCGGTAAGACCAGAATATAATATTTTAGGGTATAATGATTTAAATGATATAACCAAAGGGATTAAAGTTTCCGGCTTGACCGAAAATGTCAATATCAAGATCACTGATATAGAAGGTAATTTAGTGGCAGAGGCACAATCTAGAATTAATCAAAGATCTTCCTCAGCAAATTACAACTTCGCCATTGATGGTGGCACAGCTGTGTGGAATGGAAAGAACTTAAGAGGCAACATCGTAGCGTCTGGAGTGTACTTATTGTTAGTTTCTGATTTAGATTCATTTGAGACCAAAGTCTTAAAGGTTCTTGTCGTAAGGTAAAGCGCAATACATGCTGAATAAAACAAAAGTTATCGTGCTTTCTAAAATCAAATATAGGGATCATGATCTTATTGTTAGGTGCTTTTCTCTGCATAGAGGAGTTGTGAGTTATATGTTGCGAGGCGTTTTAAAACATAAAAAAGGGCATGCCAAAACCGCTTACTTTCAACCTTTATCTCAACTTCAAATAGAGGAGCATTATAGGCAAAATAAGTCTTTGCAAACCATTAAGGAAATTAGATTGGATTACAATTTCTCTAGTCTGCACACCAATGTCCTCAAAAGCGCCATAACCATGTTTTTATCTGAAATCTTGACTTCGGTGTTAAGAGAGGAGGAAGAAAACCAATCCCTTTACCAGTACTTGGAGACCACTTGTAGATGGCTCGATACTGAAGACTACTTCGCAAACTTCCATTTGTTGTTTTTGCTCAACCTGACAAAACATTTAGGGTTTTATCCTGACACTACTGATAGCGATCAGCCTTACTTTAATTTGCGCAATGGTTTGTTCGAATCCCAAAAAGAGACCCATTATAGTGTTTCGGGAGATAATTTAACAACGCTTAAACTCCTGTTAGGCATAAATTTTGATGACTTAAAAGACGTGAAATTGAATTCAAGACAAAGACAATCATTTCTATCAATGCTGTTGTTATATTTTGAATTACATTTGGGCAATTTTAAAAAACCAAAATCCCTGCAAATTTTCAATCAGGTATTTAATTAGGATGTATGAGGTTTAAGTTTACGCTTTTATTGATGCTGTCATGGTGCTTTTCTCAAGGGCAAACGATTAGGGTTTTAGAGGAAAATTCAGAAGCACCAATACCTGGAATCACAATTTTCAATTTCAAAAAAGACAAGTCCGTAATTACCAATCTTGAAGGGAAAGCTAATATCGATCAGTTTGCAGATGATGAAATTCTCTATTTTCAAAATCTATTGTATGTCAAGAAGGCCATAAAAAAGTCTGACATTATTAGTAACGACCTTGTCGTTGTTATGGTTCAAAGTGTTGAAGGACTGGATCAGGTCGTGATTTCTGCCTCTAAATTTGAACAGAACAAACGCGATATTCCTCAGACAATCGTAAATATCAATGCTAAGGACATTCAATTTGAAAATCCACAAACGAGTGCAGACCTACTAGAGAGTACAGGTAATGTCTATATTCAAAAGAGTCAATTAGGAGGAGGGAGCCCTATGATAAGAGGCTTTTCAACGAATAGACTTTTAATAACCGTCGATGGTGTACGCATGAACAATGCCACTTTTAGAGGTGGAAATTTGCAAAATATTATTTCGATCGACCCATTTTCAATTCAAAACACTGAAATTACACTCGGAGCTGGCTCTGTGGTTTATGGAAGTGATGCTATTGGAGGCGTGATGAGTTTCTATACTCAAAAACCGCATTTGTCGTATAAGGATTCTTTGTATTTCAATGCGAATACGGCAGTGCGATATGCCACGGCAAATCAAGAAAAAACTGGACATTTGGATTTTAATTTCGGACTGAAAAAATGGGCATTTTTGAGCAGTATTAGTTATACCGATTTTGACGATTTGCGTATGGGAAAGCATGGTCCAGATGATTACCTGAGACCTGAATACGTAGAAACCATTGAGGGCGTAGATACTATTGTTGAAAACGAAAACCCTCTTGTCCAAACGCCATCAGGATATGATCAAATTAATTTTTTACAGAAAGTGCGTTATGAACCTAAGCAAAACCTGAGTTTTGATTTAGGCTTACATTACACATCAACGTCAGAATATTCAAGATATGATCGATTAATTCGATATAGAAATGAAAATTTGCGATCTGCTGAATGGAATTATGGACCACAACGTTGGTTTATGGGAAATATTCAAGTGACCAAATTGAGCAGTAGCTCAAACTTATATGACAAAATTCAAGCCACAGCAGCATTTCAGAACTTTCAAGAAAGCCGCATTGAACGCGATTTTGAGTCTGAATTAAGACGAACCCGTGAAGAATCGGTAGATGCTTATTCACTAAATGTGGATTTGGAAAAAGGGCTAAGTGAAAAAACCAAGTTGTTTTATGGTTTAGAATACATATATAATGAGGTGAGTTCCACAGGTCAAGAAAAAAATATCTTAACAGGAACAGAGACATCAATAGTTTCAAGGTATCCAAATGGAGCTAGTTGGCAATCCATGGCAGGATATGCTAGTATTAAATATAAGCCAAATGCTAAGTTTGTGTTTCAATCTGGCTTGAGATATAATCATGTAGTTGCAAAAGCAAGCTTTAGAGAGAACAATCAATTCTTGAATCTGCCGTTTGAAGATACTCGAATTAATACAGGAGCATTAACGGGAACTGCTGGGATTAGTTGGATTCCAAGTAAAATGATACAATGGAAGCTAAATGCCTCTACGGCATTTCGAGCACCAAATATTGATGATATGGGAAAGGTATTCGATTCAGAACCAGGTTCGGTTGTTGTGCCTAATCAAGACTTAAAACCCGAGTATGCTTACGGTGGAGAATTGGGTTTACGCTTGAACTTTGACGATGTCTTGATAATGGATTTGGCCACATATTACACGTTTTTGGATAATGCACTCACTAGAAGAAATTATTCCTTAAATGGTCAATCTCAAATTGAATATGACGGAGAGCAGAGCAATGTTCAAGCCATTCAAAACGCTTCCATGGAATGGATCTATGGGTTTGAAGCAGGCATTCAACTTAGGTTTAGCGAACAGATGAAGCTTACATCACAGTATAATGTCATTGGAGGTACCGAAGATAATGAAGGCGTTGAAGTTCCTGTTCGACATATTGCACCAAATTTTGGAAATACACATTTGGTATGGCAAAATGAAAAAATACAAATCGATGCTTTTGCTGAATACAATAATGAGTTGTCATTTAAACAGTTAGCACCTTCAGAGCAGACAAAAGACTATATTTACGCCTTGGATGATGACGGAAATCCATATTCACCATCATGGTATACCCTAAACTTGAGAACTCAATATCAAATTTCCAATTCAACATCCATTATAGCTTCTTTGGAGAATATTACTGACCAACGTTATCAAACGTATTCTTCTGGTATCGCAGCTCCAGGACGCAACTTGATTGTGTCGTTGAGATATAGTTTATAACCATATGATTCTTCAGAGGAAAAAAGCTCCAAACATTGACCTAAAAAAAGAGGTTTCAAAATTATTCTGAAACCTCTAAATTAATTAACACTTGGTGGTTGCTTAGTTACTTTTTAATAGCTTTCTTAGTGATTACTTGTCCGTTTGAAAGCGTCACCTTGGCAAGATATGCCGATTGACTTAGCCCTGAAAGGTTATACACCTCTTCACTATTACTTCCTTTAAAGTTGTATATGTTTCTTCCAACAATATCGAAGATCGCAACCTGAGTAATCGTTAGCTGTTCTCCAACCGAAAATTTAACATCACCATCATTAAGCTCAATAATTGAAAGTCCGTTGGAATCAATCTCATTGTCATTTAAAGAGAGTGAATCAGGATTGAAAAATAGTTCAAAACGATTATTGAATTCACCAGGTTCAGAGGTGAAGACATAATCATTATTTGAAAGATTATGCACAGTATCCAATAAGTTATCCTTGAGATATACCTTGTTTTCTGTCAAGAATTCACCTTCAAATTGCGCAATTGAAATGGTGTAAAGCGTTGCTTCGTCAATGGCATTGTAGAAGCCTAGAGGTATGATTTCGTCCATAGACAAGCTACTTGGTGATTTTCCTTGAATGGCGTATTTCTTTTCAGAATTGTCAATTAAGGAGTATAACATCGCATTAACATTAGTTGACAAATTATAGGCGTCATAGAACATACCGTCATCAGCATCGGTAGCGCCATTAACATACGCAACTAGTATTTGGTTAAACAAACCATTATCTGTAGTAAGATTAACCCACAGTCTCTCGTTTTGGTAGGAAGAATTCACTCTGAAAAATTGGGTATTATTACCCGTAACTCTCATACTATTATTAAATACGACGTCGGTTGTTCTCACATTTGGGAATCCACTTACTGCAGTGGAAGGAGAACTGTCAGACATGGATATAAAAAATCCTTGTCCAGAAGGAATATATGGATCAGGAGATACTCCATCACCTCCAGCTCTTCCACCAGCACCATTATAGATGGCGTAATCACTTTGAGCGTCATAATTCCATGCCTCATTTCCATTGGTTCCTGCATCGGCTGCTGTGTTGTGTGACCAGAAGAACAAAGCTCCAGTTATAGCTCCAGAGCCAGCATTTTGATCAATACTGGTATTTGCGGTTAGAAAGTCTACAGCGCTTATAGCTGATGGGTATGGATTACCAATAAAGTTCCAATTATTGTCTGCCATTTCAGAATCGTTTCTATAAATAGGAACCAAATATTCACCATTATTAAAAGGGCCTTCAAAAATGTACTCATAACGAGCAGGATTAACAAATCCTACAGAAGCATGGGTTGCAGCATATCCTACACCTGGCTGCATGACACTCGAAGCAGCAGCAACTTTCCAATCGTCACCTTCGTCATCAACATCATCTTGTAGGGTTCCACCCATACCATCATCACAATCCAAATTATTATCATTCATATTCTCGGCGCAACTATCATTGTAATAACGACCATCAAAGTAGAAACGCCTAACATTTGAAGCTTCGTCAAGTCCGTCTGCTATGGTTTCACCAATCACAGGTGATGACCAATACGTGTATTCTTGAGGAGAATTTAGAATAGCTGTTTGTTTCTTCACTTGAATCTTGTCTCTGTTTCCAGCAGTAGTAACTGCGCCACTTGTCACAGCTAGATCATTGTGTTGTACAAAAGAACCTTCGGTTTCAATTATAATATTTCCGTTGACAATGACATCATTAACTACTTCAACAAATGCTTGGTTACGGATATTTAAAATATAATTGGAATTAACAGTTAATTGACATGCTTGAAAACTACCACCATCTAAATCAGTATCATAATGATCATCGATGACGACCATTTTATCCAAACCTGGAGCCGAAGACCAAGCTGATGACGACCATATCGCAACATCCAATTTTATTTGAGCGGCACCGGAAGCCGTAGAGCAAGATCCGTTTTCGGTGACCAAGCAATAGAATTGATAATTATTGTAATTAACAAAGCCGTCACCAATGGTAAGTTCATCGGTCGTTTGACCAGTAACAGTAGCTAAAGGGAAATCACCTGTAATGGCTGTCCATGAATTTGAAACACCATCACCTTCATTGTAATACCATTGATATGCAAGAGTGCCACCTGCTCCTGGTGAAGCAGAAACATTAAAAACAGCTTGTGAGGCACAAGTCGTAACATCTAATGGTGAAGAAGCATCTACAGTAGGGAAATTAGACAATCCAACATAAGGGAAAAAGCCAAGGTCTCCAGTATTTTCAGTTGTATTATGTGACCAGTCTAATGGGTAACCACCAGGTGATGCCGAATTAGGTCCAGCAGTATTGGTGTTTCTTCGCGCTACGTATCCTGAATCACCATTAGGGACTTGATATACATCTATTACGCCTGTATTATTTCGTAGTTCGAATATATCATTGCCATTTATACCATTACCATTAACATAATCAAAATCTGGTGTAACTACATTTGTAGCGGTACTAAGTCTTCCAAAAATTATTTCTCCATCTAAAATGGTGGTTACGGCAGGCGCAAAGGCATAATCAGTATAATTGTTGGCAGAATAGTCAGAAGCATCGCCATAGCGTCTAATGAAGTAGTTGGTCAGGTTGATAGGAGCACCTGTGCCATTATACACTTCAATATAGCCTAAACTTCCACTGCCATGATCATAAATTTCGGTCATGATGAGATTATCCAAACTTCCACAATTTCCATTGTGTAGTGTAACGGTATAATCTGTTGTGTCAATAGGACATGAATTTTCAATAACTGTAATCTCACCAGTTGTGGCACCTGTAGGGACTTCGGCAACAATTGTATTGGCATCTATGAATGTAACATTTGCGGCTGCAATACCATTAAACTCGACTTGAGTCAAATTGGTAAATCCAGTTCCTGCAATTGTGACATCTGTTCCAACAGGTCCCTCATTAGGTGCAAAACCTGAAACACTATGTGTTGGTGTACATGGAACAATGCACGTATCACCACTTAAAATAATGTCATCGACATAATAATAATCAGTAGCACCATTGCTAGTACCTCTTAAACGCACACGTATCTGTGTTTCAGAAGGAGGTATGGCAATACTATATGGATTTGAAGCTACAGTTGTTGGGTTTGTTCCGTTTGTAGTTCCAATATCTATATTGGCATTGGCGTAACCATCTACAAGTTTGATGCGGTTAGTACCAAGCCAATTGGTACCATTATCGTAGGAAATATCTAACCATAAGTCATCACCAGAATCAGGACCTGCAGCAGCAAAAGCGACACTTAATATAACATTGGTGTATGAAGAAATATCTACGTTGTCGGTAGTAATACGGTTGGTGCCTCCTAGCTCATAGGATTGCGTATTGTAGAATTTGTTTGTTATGGAGCTCACCGAACCACCAGCAGGTGTATAGCCCCAATCATCACCTGGTTCGAAAGAGAGTGTTCTAAAAGGACCAAGAGTACCATCATCATCATTAACAGTAAGTGTGGTTTGATTATCCAATCCAATCACCGCAGAGTTTCCACCTGAAACATTTTGCAATTCAAAAATATAAGATGTAGTATCACCACAAACGGTGTTTTGCGAAATATTAATGGTTACACATTGCTGCGTTGCACTTGACGCTGGGAACGTTAGCGTTTGGGTAGAATAGGTTATATGAGTTGCACCACTTGGAATCATTACGACTTCTACAGTCGTATCGTTTGATGCACTTTCATCAAAAATATCCACACATAAATCTACAGAGATGTTGTTCTCACCTACAGAATATGCTGTAGCATTGAACTGAACCGTTGTCGGAGATGTGCAATCAGCCGTAAATGTGCCAACAAATGTTTGTTGGGTTGTATCACTAGTTAAAGTCCAATTGTTATAGTCATTGATAGCGGCCAAAATAACAGATCTGGTTCCTGTCAATACAGTTCCGTTGTATGCGGCATTATCAACCTCAATAAGGTCAACGGCATCAGTTCCATTGGTTAGACCAGCTGGTAATTGTGTTCCGTTTCCACCTCCAAAAGCACCTCCTGTAGCACCTTCATTATTAAGAGCAGCTATGAAGGTAGGTGTCGCGGCTGTTCCTTGGTACGCTATAATTGAGTCACCACTAGCTGCAAAATTAAGATCGTTGGTTTCGGATACTGAACCGACACTTGCACTCGGACTCGTATTGATTGTCACTACAGTTCCACAAGTAATACCACCTGTTGGAGGTGTCCAAACAATTGTACCTTCTCCACCAGTTAAGTCATTTTCCTCATTATCTGTGAAGATGATGGTTTCAGTATCTGCGATATCGGTCAGTGCAACAAAGGCAAAGTTGTCTGTTCCATCAGCATTATACTGTACAAACGCTATATCACCAGGACCTAATTGTCCATGGCTAAAGAAAACAGCACATAGTAATGCCATTAATACAAGCGTGTAAGTCTTTTTCATAGGGATGAATTGATTTAAAATTTACGATTTCCGCAAACGCACAAATTTATGCAAATTTAGTTAGAAATGAGGGGTTTAGCGACATTTGTTTATTAACAAAATGTTATATTTTTACACCATGTATCCGCCAAAAACATATACCGTCGATGAAGCGCTTAAACGCCTTGAACGTTATTGTACTTATCAAGAACGTTGCCACAAAGAGGTTGCACAGAAATTAATAGAAATGAAGATGATTCCTGAAGCTCGAGATCTTATTATTGGACATTTGATCACTCATGATTTTTTAAATGAAGAGCGTTTTGCACGAGCATTTGCTAGAGGTAAATTCAGAATAAAAAAATGGGGAAAGCAACGCATTCAGTTAGAGTTGAAGCGAAAACATATCAACAACACGATCATTTCATTGGCTTTGAGCGAGATAGATGATGATGAATATTTACTGACATTGAATGAATTGTCCGAAAGGAAAGTAGCTACCATCAAGGATAAAAACCACCAAAAGAAAAGAAAGAAACTTGCCGATTTCTTATTGTATAGAGGTTGGGAAAGTCAGTTGGTCTATGATAAAATACGTGAATTGATACCCTAAAAAAAGGCAACTTTAAATTTAAAATTGCCGTTTCTATTTGTTTATTTATATTATAAATTGAATGATGCTCCAATAGTCAGAGCAAATTGATTATGGATATAGTATCCCAAGTCAAATTTATCGTTGCTGTATTATGCCAAAGGGAAGGATGCTTCTGTAAAAACACCAAATCCATCTGAAAAAAAATAACGCGCTCCAAGGTGACCTCCAAAGTTATTTAAACTTAAGCTTAAACCAGGATAAAGATCTAGGTTTTCATCAATATTAATGACATTGCCCAAATTGGCATTGAATCGTGCTTTTAAGTCAAAACGATCACCAAAATTGGCATCCAAACGACTGTCAACACCCAAGGCATACGATGATTGTACACCTACAGATATATTTTCTCCTAAACCGTAATCGAAACTTGCACTGATACCAGTTGCTTCATCCTGAATGTTGGCACCAACTTGAAATTTTTGATCTCCCTTTCCAGCATATACTTGCCCTTGTATGAAGGATACTGTGGTTAAAGCCAAAATCAAAACTATATTTTTCATCATGTTAATTTTTATTAGAAATATCTATTTTAAGAAATAACCCTTTATGGGTCTCTAAATTTGAAGCTGCAAATATAAAAATAAGTTTTGTTATAACATGCGATGTGTACGCATGATGGCTTGGTCATTTTTCCAATCAATCCATTTTTGACCTTTGAGACGTCGCATAAGATTATCAAAATGACGCATGACCATTATGTTGTAAACGGCTTTTCCTAAATTTTTTGGGTTTCTGGCCAAAGCTCGCAAACTCATAGAAAAACCAGGAGTTAGATATTTCATATAATGCCAATAACCTTCAGGTATGTAAAGAATTTCTCCATGGTTCAGTTCACATTTCCACCCTTTAGCATGTTTAAGAGCAGGCCATTTTTTAAAATCCGGATTTGAAAAATCGATGTCTTCCCTGGTAATTAATGAATGTGGAATTTTATATAGATAATCGCTTTGATCTTGATCAAAAAGAATACAGAGTTTTTTCCCTTCAAAATGAAAATGGAAAATATTGGCCAAATCAATGTCAAAGTGCATAAATGTATGTGAATCTGTACCTCCAAAGAACAACATAGGAAGATTTTTCATGAGTTTAAGACCTAAATCGGGATAACTAAAGTCGTCTTGTAATTGAGGAATTTCCTTTAAAATATTCCATAGGAATATGCGATATTTTGTAGGCTCGGTTTTGAGCAAGTCCACATAATCGCTCATCTTCATTTTGGCATGCGGTTCGTTGAAACCGTCTTTGTAATCGACAGGTCGATCATCATATAAAGGAACGACCTTGTTGCCAGCGATGGATTTTATATAGTCTAAATTCCATTTGTCATATGCTGGCCAATCTTCGATATGCCTTTCAATCACAACAGGTTGTTGCGGTTTAAAATAATTGCTAATGAAAGCCTCTTTAGTAATGTTTTTTACTCGAGGAATGTCTTGAAGATTAAGTTTCAACAGTCTAAAAAATTAGATTTCAAAGTTAAGAAAACGTTATGGAATCAATTTAATTGCTTGTTAAAATTTGAAGCGACCCAAAACCAATACTTTATAGAATTTACTTTAAGATTTTGGCTTTTTGTTTCGCGTCTTCATTGCGCTCTATGGTATGTTGAGGTCTCGACCATTTTGGTTTTTCTCCTAGGGATTGGTACTTCGAGTTTTCAGCCTCAACAGTTTTTGGTTGCATTTTTTTGATGAAAGGCTTTTGCGGATTTAAACCTAGTAATTCAAAGAGTTTCATGTCTTCATTGACATCTGGGTTTGGAGTTGTGAGTAGTTTATCTCCTGCAAAAATAGAATTGGCTCCAGCAAAAAAGCAAAGCGCTTGTCCTTCCTGCGACATTTCAGTGCGTCCAGCACTTAAACGTACTTGAGTTTCAGGAATCACAATTCTTGTTGTGGCTACCATACGTACCATTTCCCAAATAGATACAGGTTTTTGATCTTCTAAAGGCGTGCCCTCAACGGCTACCAAGGCATTGATAGGAACAGATTCGGGCTGCGGATTTAATGTTGAAAGTGCCACTAGCATACCTGCTCTATCCTCAACATTTTCTCCCATACCAATAATTCCACCAGAGCAAACCGTAACATTGGTTTTACGTACATTATCGATGGTTTGAAGGCGATCTTCATAGCCTCTAGTGGAAATGACTTCTTTATAGTATTCTTCGGAAGAATCCAAATTATGGTTATAAGCATATAATCCAGCTTCGGCGAGTCGCTGCGCTTGATTTTCAGTAATCATTCCAAGTGTACAACACACTTCCATATCGAGCTTATTGATGGTACGTACCATTTCAAGGACTTGGTCAAACTCTTCGCCATCTTTCACATTTCGCCAAGCTGCACCCATACATACTCGAGAACTACCTGAAGATTTAGCTCGCAATGCTTGAGCCTTTACCTGCTGAACTGTCATAAGATCATTGCCTTCAATATTGGTGTGATATCTGGCAGCTTGCGGACAGTAACCACAATCTTCTGGGCATCCTCCAGTTTTGATTGATAACAACGTAGACACCTGAACCGTGTTGGGATCATGATGCTTACGATGAATGGATGCTGCTTTGTAAAGCAACTCCATTAAAGGGGTATTGTAGATCTCTAAAATTTCTTCTTTGGTCCAATTATGTCTTATCTCACTCATAGGTCAAAAATAAAATTAAAATCAAAAATAATCTAAAAACTATAGTTCAATTTCAAAACAAGAAAAAATCCGCATAATTGCGGATTTTATTAAATTAACTTTCGGTATTGTCTTTGCCTTTCGGAAGGGATTTTGAATCTTCCGGTTTAGGTTTGTCTTTTCCCTTCAGATATTCAGGTAAATCCATTCCAGCCATATTGAACATGTCTTGCAACGGAGGTACAGATTTGTACATGCCAGAAAGGAAATTAGCGGTCGATGACTTTCCATCTTCACCATTTCCACCATTGTCCCAAACAGTGACTTTATCAATTTTGATGTTCTTTATTGCATCAGCTTGGGTTTTTACCAACTCAGGCAACTTATCAGCAATCAATAATAAAACGGCATCTTTACTACTGTTGCCAGCAGCTTTTACAATTTCCTCAAGACCTGCTGCTTGCTTTGTAAGCAACTCAAACTGACCTTGTGCTTCAGCTTGCGCTTTGAATAATATTGCATCAGCTTCACCTTTCGCTTTTCGTCTGATACGTTCTGCTTCAGCTTCAGCATCAATTTCCGCTTTGCGTTTATCAATTTCCGCAGGTACAATGACATCTGCCATTTGGGAAGAACGTTCGCGTTCAGCTCTAGCGACTTCAGCATCTTTCTCAGCAGCGTAAGATTCTTCCAAAGCTTTTGCGCTTTGAACTTTTTCTGCTGCAATAGCGACACGCTCTGCCTCGGCTTCACGCTGACGACGTAATGAATCAGAATTTGCAACCGCAATTTTCGCCTTGTTTTCACCTTCAACAGCCTGTGCATTTGCTGCAGCTACTTGAGTTCTTTCATCTTGAACAGCATTTGCTTCACCAATAGATCCATCTCTCGTTTTTTCTGCAACCGACTTTCGAGCAGCATTAATGGCATGAGCTGCAGCTTCCTTACCAAGTGCTTCAATATATCCAGATTCATCAACAATATCAGTAATGTTTACATTGATGAGCTTCAAACCTACTTTCTTGAGCTCTGACTCTACAGATTGTGAAATATTGGTCAAAAATTTATCACGATCATTATTGATTTCCTCAATATCCATTGAGGCCACTACTAAACGCAATTGACCGAAAATAATCTCTTTGGCCAATTCTTGTATGTCCTGTAAACCTAAACCGAGCAATCGTTCAGCAGCGTTTTGCATCACGCCAGGTTCTGTAGAAACACCGATGGTAAAACGAGAGGGTACATTAACACGAATATTTTGTTTAGACAGTGCATTGATAAGGTTGACTTCTATTGAAATTGGTGTTAAATCAAGAAACTCATAATCTTGAATTACAGGGAAGATGAAGGCTGCTCCACCATGAATACATTTTGCTGATTTTCCACCACCAACTTTTCCGTAGACCACTAAAATGCGATCTGAAGGACAACGTTTATAGCGTTTGATAAGAATAATAAGAAAGACAAAGATGATCAGAATCGCGATAACGACCACGATCGGAAAGCCTAGATCAAAGTTTTGTTGTGTCAGAAGGTAGTTCATAGTTTTGTGTATTAAATGGTTCTATTGCTTTTTTAGTTTGTTCTACGATGAGTATACCATTATTGGTTACATCAATGACTTTTATGAGTGTTCCAGATTTCAATTCCATAAGCGAATCTGTAAGTGCTTCGAGTTCTCTCAGGCTGCCTTGTACACGAACGCTGACTTTTCCCATGCTTGAGCGCGTTGCGCCAATAGTTAGATAGACTTCACCCACGGCTCCTATGGCATTTTTATATTGTAAAGTCCCACTATCTGCCAATTTCCGCATAGAAAAAAACATGGCAGCCATAATCGTCATCATAACCAATCCTGCGATTGTAGCGATAATTACACTAGCAGGTTTAGACATTTCAGCATTTAAACATGCTATACCTGTCCATCCGAAAATAGTAAAAAACCCAACCAGATTTTTGAATGTTATAAATTGAAATCCAATACCTGAATCTGCTTCAATCTCTGTGTCTGCATCAAGATCGTCACCACCATCAATTCCAATGAACGTGGTAATTACAACAAAGAGAAAAATCAATGAGCCAACAAGAGCGATGACCCAAAAGAATTGAGAAAACCCGTCTAAAGCTTTAAACCATTCCATAATAGGTTAGTGTTAAAAATTAATATTGAAAGATAAGACCTTTACAAGGTACTTACAATTTAAAATTGATGTTATTTTGATAGTAGAATAGACACAGCATTTCCGCCAAATCCAACAGCATTTACCAAGATATTATTGAGTTGTTTAGGTGCTTCTTGCTTCAGGTAAGGTATTGAAAGGAATTTTTGATATTGTAGCATCATGATAGCCGTTTCAATATTTAAAAGTCCAGATGCACCAAGGCTGTGACCTATTTTCCACTTATTAGTAGTTAAAGCAGGAATTTTGTTACAAAAAACGGATTGTATGGCATTAATTTCGGCCTGATCACCTTTAATGGTTCCTGGTGTATGGGTGACGACAACATCGATATTTTCTGGTGCAATTGACCCTAAAGCCATGGTCATGGAGCGTTGAAAACAGTCTGCATTGGAAGATAAAGAAGCATTGTGCTCCAAGACTTCTGTCGCATAACCCAACCCTTTTATTGCAGCAAGTCTATTATCGGAGCTACCTTTTTCCAAACACGCCATTGCAGCACCTTCAGCTAAAACCATCGTATTTTGGGTCTTATTGAGGTTTAGGGCTTGGTTAGGATATTGACAATGCTGAAGGCGTTCAGAATGACAATAAATCTTCAAGGCTTTCATTTGGGCAATCGTAAAAGGTGTTAATGGTGCCTCACTGCCACCAACCAAGAATTTACTACACATTCCAGAGTTGATCCATGCGATTCCATTGAGCATCGCGTGCAATGCTGTGGAACAGGTAATCGAATGTGAAATTTCAGGACCTTGGGTTTGTAAGTCGTGGGCAACCCAAGACGATATGTTGCCTAGTGTTGTTGTTGGAGAGGTTAGAATTTCGGCTATTCCTTGTTTCAGGAATGAGTCGTAATACGACTCAAAGAGATGTGTCGCACCTCGAGAAGAACCAATATTAATTCCAAAATTATCACTAGCCTTCCAACCTGCGATTTTTAGGGCTTGCCTTGAGGTGAAAATGGCATAGAGCACAGAGTTGTCCAAACGTTTGTATTTTGGATTTGAACGCCTTAGCAGTTCTATACTCTCTTTTGCTTCGGTAGGTAATCTTGCAACCAATTCACTAGGATTCAGGGAAAAAAAATGTGCGTCATTCAGGGAGTTGTTCCAGATGTCTTTAGACCGAAACCCTAATGGCGAAATCGATGAAATGGCTGTTATAGAAATGGGTTGTTGCAAGGAATTTTGTTTTAGGCAAAAATAAGATTTCTTTAGTCTATTGAGAAAATGAATGGGTGTATCTTGACATGCCAGTAATCAAATCCTATCCAAGACTTTTTCAATAGCAATATACACCTTGTTTAACTGTTTTTCAGAAATCACATAAGGTGCCAAGATATAAATGGTTTGTCCTAATGGACGCAGAAATACACCTCTTTCCATAAAACTATGGAATAATTTATCACGTAAATTTCCGTAGCGTTCCATTTTGATGTCTAGATCTAAAGCGAAAATAATGCCTTTTTGTCTGATAGAAGCGACTTTTGGATGTGTTTCAATCCGCTGTCCAAAATCTTGATGAGAAGCTATAATTCGACTAATATTGGCTTGCATGTCTTCTGATTTTAGCAGCTCAATTCCTGCCAAAGCAGCTCTGCATGCTAGTGGATTCGCAGAATAGGTGTGTCCATGAAAAAAGCCCTTACTTAGGTCATCGTTATAAAAAGCATCAAAAACGTCTTGAGAACAACTTGTTATGGCCATGGGAAGTAAACCAGCAGTTAAAGCCTTGCTCAAGCACATAATATCTGGTTTGGTCGCTAAGTAATCTGAAGCGAAATGTTTTCCTGTTTTTCCAAAACCCGTCATCACTTCATCTGCAATGGTAATGATGTTATTGTGTTTACAGAAATTCAAAATCATATTGAGTCCATGGGTATCATGCATTTGCATGGCTGCAGCACCTTGCACTAATGGTTCATAGATAAATCCAGCAACCTTGTTGGTGTTCACAATATCTGAAAGCTGTTTTATAATCAAGTCATGGTTCTTTCCATTTGGTGTTGGAATACGAACCACTTTCAGAAAGAAATCCTCAAACGGACCATTATAAACCGATAATCCAGAAACACTCATCGCTCCAAAGGTGTCACCATGAAATCCATCTTCAAAAGCGATAAGCGTATTGTGCTTTTCACCTTTGTTGAAATGATACTGCAACGCCATTTTAATTCCGACTTCAACAGCAGTAGATCCGTTATCGCTAAAAAACAACTTATTTTGGTTGTTAGGAAGTATATCGATCAATGCTTCGGAAAGTTCCACAGCAGGACGATGGGTAAAGCCACTAAATACGATTTGGTCCAACTGTTGCATTTGTTCGGTGACGCATTTGATGATGTGAGGATTACAATGTCCATACATACACGTATACCATGAGGCTATGGCATCGATATAATTATTGCCATCCTCATCGGTAAGTACACAACCTTCTGCTTTCACAATGGCAATCGTATCAGGATGTGTCTTGTGTTGGGTTAATGGATGCCAAAGGTGTTTTTTATCGCGTTCTTTTAAAGCCATGTTTATTTTGCTGAACTTAATTGATGTGTTGTAAAGTAAATTTAAAGTAAGTTGCTCTTAAACTTTGAGGCATATTCCTTTACCACGTTTTTGTCAAAATAAGGTTCTTCGTCTATGCGACCAATAACCTTCACATCGGTCATTTTTGTAATAATCGCTTCAGTTGTTTTATGCTCATTTCCACTGAAAATAATGGCTACATCAACCCCTTTTTCCTGTAATAGATTTACAGTTAATAAGGAATGGTTAATGCTGCCTAAATAATGGCGAGATACTACAATGATTTTGTAGTTAGGCTGAAGGAGATCTAGAATGGTATGCTGCTCATTTATGGGAACCAATAATCCTCCAGCACCTTCAATTACAAGGTGGTTTGTTGTTTTAGGTTCCTGAATTCCCTTTAAATCAATTTCTATGTTGTCGATTTCAGCTGCAGCATGCGGACTCATTGGTGTGTTTAAGGCATAACTGTTGCTATGGAATACACTTTTCCTATTTGAAACAAGTTGTTCAACTTTTTTAGTGTCACAATTTTCTAAATCGCCAGCTTGAATCGGTTTCCAGTAATCAGCCTCCAAAGCTTCCGTAATTATGGCTGAAGCTATTGTTTTTCCTACATCTGTGCCTATTCCAGTAATGAAATATGTACTCATTTAAAAACGGTTTTACATGCATTACAAATGTAATTCGTTCGCTCAAAAAATGGGAATAACATATAAAAAAGGTTCTTTCTTTCCAAAGGAGCGATCAAGACTTGGGCAGCATTACATGACGGACAATGCATCGGTTCTCCATCGTCATTGGTTTCATAGGCTCTAATTTCATTGTAAATCTTGACTGCATTTTCGAAATCATCATCGGAAACCAACAACTTTACACCACCAATAGCCTGACTGATCAATGGATCGGAATCCACGGTTTTTTCATCCAATAACATGACTGTTATGCCTTCAGCCTCTAGTTTTGATTTCGTGATTTGCGCTTCGGTTGAATATGGAAAGGTCGCAAGAACTTGAAAATGGTCTATCATGAATTGGTGTCTGTTTCAACAAAAGTAGTAAGTAGCTCTAAAACTTTTGTGATTTCTGCTTTGGAATTATAGCAGTGAATACAAAACCGCAAGCGTTCTTTCCCTTTCGGAACGGTAGGTGAGAGAATGGCTTTAACATCAAAACCATCGGTTTTTAGTAGTTCGGAAATGAGCTTAACCTTTTTATTTCCAGAGATAATACAAGATTGTATTGCTGAATCACTTTTGATGAAATGGTCTTCTAGCTGAAGACGAGACACTTCCGATTTAAAGTAAGCAATGGTATGATGAAGATGACTTAAACTTGAAGTGTTTTCGAGGTTTTGATTGTGTAAGGCGTTATACACTATTTTTATAGTCGCCAAACTGTGAGGTGAAAGAGCAGTAGTGTAAATAAACGGCCTTGAGAAGTTGATGAGATAATTACAAAGCTCATTAGAAGCCAGAACTGCTGCGCCATGACAGCCTAAGGCTTTTCCGAAGGTTACAATTCGTGCAAAAACATCAGTTTCGATGCCTAATTCTTGAATCATTCCGTAGCCTTTTTTACCAAAAACACCAACAGCATGTGCTTCATCAACTATAAGAAGGGCATTATATGATTTGCAAATTTGTGTAAGTTTCTTGAGTTCTGGGATGTCACCATCCATAGAAAACACAGATTCGGTAACCACATAGATTGTAGCGTCTCCGAAATCTTTTTGAAGTAAACTTTTTAAATGAGACAAGTCATTATGTCGAAATTTATAAGTCTTGGCAAGACTCATTCCAATACCATCACGTATGGACGCATGGCAATATTCATCATAAAGTACAACGTCATTACGTTGAGGCACACAAGAAAGGACACCAATATTCGCAGTATAACCAGAATTGAATATGAGCGCACTTTCCGAATTGTGAAACTTACTGATTTGAAGTTCTACATCTTGATATAAGTGATGGTTTCCAGACAATAGCCGAGATCCTGTACTTCCGTTTTTTACAAGGTGTTTTTCTTTTAGGTATTGAAGCGTTTGTTCTTGAATGGTTTGGGATGCGGCAAAACCTAAATAATCATTTGATGAAAAATCAATGAGGTTTTCTTGAATACCTAACCGACGTAAAGCACCATTTTTGTTGCGATTGTTGAGTTTGTATTGAAGTTTTTCAGGAAGCATGAATTAATCAATGTAGACAAGTTCTCCTTTTTTTCTCAAAATGTCCTTATCAACCCATTTGAAATCATTCTTTTCGGTAGCGTCCAAAAGATCAATCAATAGGGCGTCTGCGATGTGGGATGCAACATTAAAAGCATCCTTTATGTCCTTGGTTTTATAAACGGTTAGTTTTTTGTTGTTTTGATGGAATAAGTTGAGCACAATAATAGGAAAGCTGTTGGAGGTTTCAGCTGTAAGTGCCCGAACTGTAATGTCTTCAGTAGTGTTGAATACAGAAACATATTCAGGCGATTTCAAGGCTTGCCATTTGCCAAAGCAAAATCCCATCAAGATATTGAGTTTTCTATACTGATTGGCTTCCAGGTCAATTTCAGATCCATCCGATTTGAGCATCATAAATCCGAAAAGCAATGGAACCAATCCGTAAATATTCAAGGAAATAAGTCCGAATAGACCTACACCCAAACCGGCAATACCTATAACCACTTTCCAAGACGGTATTTTTCTTATGTACTTAATTTTGGATTCCATGACTGCAAATATAACCAATGAAATATGGAAAGCGTGTTTTTTAGCCAATGATAAATTTATCTTTTTTAAATAAAAAATTATTGTTTGTCAATAATTTTTATATATTTGTTATCGTAAAACGATAATAAAATGAAAACAAAACGAATTTTCAATGTGATGAATGTCATCACGTGGATTGTATTTATTGGCTATTGTATTAAAGCAGGATCTATAGTGATGGTATCTTTAATAAGTCTTTCGGGTAATAAAAATGCCACTGAAAACCTTTATTTAGGGATGAATCTCTCAACCCTATATGAGTTTAGTATGAATCATTTTATATTAGTTACAATCCTATTAATTGCGATGGCTAGTTTAAGTGCCTATTTGTTTTACCTTTTGATTAAGGTTTTTAGGCAGTTGGATTTGAACCAACCTTTTAAAGCTCGAGTAATACAGCTCATCTTTAGAATGAGTACTGTGGCCTTGGTCATTGGAATTGTTGGTTTAGTTGCCAATTCGTACACACATTGGTTGCGAACCCAAGTATTCTTTACCCAATTGGATATAGGAAATACATCGGCTTATTTTTTTATGGCTGGTGTGGTTTTTATCATTGCCACGTTATTTAAACGCGCCATGGATATACAACAAGAAAACGAATTAACCATTTAGTATGCCGATAATAGTCAATTTGGATGTCATGCTTGCCAAGCGGAAAATGAAGAGCAATGAACTTGCAGATATCATAGGAATCACCACGGCAAATTTATCAATTTTGAAAACAGGAAAAGCTAAAGCCATTCGATTTTCAACTTTGGAAGCGATTTGTGACGCTTTAGATTGCCAGCCTGCCGATATTTTAGAGTATGTAGAAAACTGAATATAGACGTTTGTCGTTAATTTCTGATTATGAAGCACTGGTTGTTTCAAGCGTATGATTATCAAAAGCAAAATTTTAAGTTTTTCTAGATGCAAAAAAGCGACGGTCTTTGTATTTTTATAGTGTATGTATGCTTTGGTCGATTGCAATAATTTTTATACTTCATGTGAACGGGTTTTTGACCCTAATCTAGAAGGGCAGCCAGTTGCTATTTTGAGCAATAATGATGGCTGTGTCATTTCTATGAGTGATGAGGCTAAAGTATTACAGCTTCCTTTTGGTGCACCTATTTTTAAATGGGAAGGTTTCTGTAAGGCAAACGATATAAAAGTACTGTCATCCAATTACCCATTATATGGTGATATGAGCAATCGCGTGATGAAAATATTAGAACAGTTTACACCAGATGTTGAAGTGTATAGTATTGATGAGGCGTTTCTTCAGTTTAGAGGGTTTGGTGATAATTCGCAAATGCTTCAAAGTGCAAAAGGATTTGATTTTGAAGATTACGGAAATCAAATTAGAAAGCGTATTCTAAAATGGACAGGCATTCCAACGTGTGTTGGTGTTGCTCCGACCAAGGCTTTAAGTAAAGTGGCGAATAAAGTGGCGCGAAAATTTCCGAAAGAAACGAAAGGTGTATATGTTATAGATTCGGAAGTCAAAAGAATAAAAGCCTTAAAATGGATTAAAATAGGAGATGTTTGGGGAATTGGTCATGGTTTGAAAAAACGCCTAAGAGCTAAAGGTTGTAAGACTGCTTATGACTTTACCCAATTATCTGATCATTGGGTTCGTAATACCTTTTCCATTACCGAATGGAAGCTGAAGAAAGATTTGGAAGGTGACCCCAAGATTTTACTCGATGAACCAAAAAATAAGCGAGCAATCGCAACTACTAGAAGTTTTGAATATACATATTCAGATATAGATAACATTAAAGAGCGCATCTCTACATTTGCTGCGAGTTGTGCCGAAAAACTGCGTAAACAAGGATCGAGTTGCCATGTCATAATTGTCATGTTAAGCAGTGACAGACATAAAAAGGATACGGAACAATATCGTGCTAGTAAAAGTATAAGCTTATCATATCCAACAAGTTCATCTTTGATTATAAGCAACTGTGCTGTTGATGCGGTAAAGTCTATTTTTAAAGAAGGAATAAAGTATAAGCGAGCAGGTGTTATTGTTACAGGTTTAGTACCAACTAATAATCATCAATTGCACTTGTTTGATGCGGAAAACCCGAAACATCTACCTTTGATGAAATCAATAGATAGCTTAAATACAAAATATAAGAGCCATAAAATTAAATTAGGCAACCAAGATTTAAAACGTACATGGAAAATGCGTCAAGAACGGCTATCGCCTAGGTATACCACAAATATTAAAGACATTATTGTAGTAAAATGAAATTAAATAGTATAGGAGACTTAACTTTTTTTGTGCCTGAAGTTATTGAAAGTGCTGCTGCCCAGTTATTTGATACAGGGATTCCAGCAGGCTTCCCGTCACCAGCAGATGACTTTAAAGAGCAAAGACTATCGTTAGACGAAGAGTTGGTTAAAAATAAGGAGGCGACTTTTTATGCACGCGTAAGCGGACAATCTATGATTGGAGCAGGTATCGAGGATAACGATCTGCTAGTTATCGATAGGAGTTTAGAGCCTAGGAATAATAAAATAGCGGTTTGTTTTTTGGATGGAGAGTTTACAGTAAAGCGTCTTAGGGTCTCTGATGGAGAAGTTTGGTTGCAACCCGAGAACCCTAATTATCCAATTATAAAAATAACAGAGGATAATAATTTTATGATTTGGGGCATTGTAACAAATGTGATTAAAAAGGTATGACTTAAATAAAAAAAGCACCAAACTCGTGTTTGATGCTTTTTTCTTTTCATAAGGTGAAAGCGATTAGTCTGCTAATACAATTACCTTATTATCTTTCATTTCGATTGTTCCAGAAGTAATCGGCAACCAAAAGCCTTTATCTGTTTTGTTAAATAAAGCCTCAACCTCTTCCTCTAAGGTAATGCTGCCTTTAATTTTAACGTTACCTTCCTTTAGCAAGGAAATTACAGGTGCGTGATTGTTTAACATTTCAAATTCACCCATAACACCAGGAACTGTAACACTTGTTACTTCTCCACTAAATAAGGTTGCTTCTGGTGATACTATTTCTAAATACATATCTTTTAGTGTTTAGTAGTCAGTAATTAGTGGTTTACTACCAACCCATTTACTATATACTGCTTACTGTTTTTATGCTTCGGCAAGCATTTTTTCTCCAGCTTCGATAGCTTCTTCGATGGTTCCTTTAAGGTTAAAGGCTGCTTCAGGTAGATGATCTAATTCACCGTCCATAATCATGTTAAAACCTTTAATCGTTTCTTTAATATCAACCAATACACCAGGTATACCTGTAAATTGTTCAGCTACGTGGAAAGGTTGTGATAAGAAACGCTGTACACGTCTTGCTCTACCTACAGCCATTTTATCCTCTTCAGATAATTCTTCCATACCAAGGATGGCAATAATATCTTGAAGTTCTTTGTAACGTTGTAATAACTCTTTTACGCGTTGTGCACAATCATAATGGTCTGCACCTAATATTTCCGGTGTTAAGATTCTAGACGTAGAATCTAATGGATCTACAGCAGGATAAATACCAAGCTCAGCAATTTTACGAGATAATACTGTTGTTGCATCTAAGTGGGCAAATGTTGTTGCAGGAGCAGGATCGGTTAAATCATCTGCTGGTACATATACCGCTTGAACCGATGTAATAGATCCTTTTTTAGTTGAGGTAATACGCTCTTGCATGGCACCCATTTCGGTTGCTAGTGTAGGTTGGTAACCTACCGCTGAAGGCATACGACCAAGTAATGCAGATACTTCAGAACCAGCTTGGGTAAAACGGAAGATATTGTCTACGAAGAATAATACATCTTTTCCTTGTCCGTCACCAGCTCCATCACGGAAATATTCTGCTATAGTTAATCCTGAAAGTGCCACACGAGCACGAGCTCCAGGAGGTTCATTCATTTGTCCGAAAACGAAAGTTGCTTTTGATTCTTTCATGGCAGTTTTATCAACTTTAGATAAATCCCATCCACCTTCTTCCATAGAATGCAAAAAGTCATCACCATATTTGATAATTCCAGATTCTAACATTTCACGAAGTAAGTCATTCCCTTCACGAGTACGCTCACCTACACCAGCAAATACTGAAAGTCCACCATGACCTTTGGCGATGTTATTAATCAACTCTTGAATCAATACGGTTTTTCCAACACCAGCACCACCAAATAAACCAATTTTACCACCTTTTGCATAAGGCTCAATCAAATCGATAACTTTGATACCAGTAAATAATACTTCAGTAGATGTAGATAAATCCTCAAATTTAGGAGCTTGCCTGTGAATTGGTAGACCATTATCTCCAGATTTTGGTAAATCTCCAATACCATCGATAGCATCTCCAATAACATTGAAAAGGCGTCCGTAAACATCCTCTCCAATTGGCATTTGTATTGGCGCACCTGTTGCAACAACCTCAGTTCCTCTGCTTAGACCATCAGATGAGTCCATTGCTATGGTACGTACGGTATCTTCACCAATGTGAGATTGTACCTCAAGAACTAAAACCGAACCATCAGCATTTTTAATTTCTAAAGAATCATAGATTTTTGGAAGTTCGACACCAGCTCCGAACTCTACATCGATCACTGGACCTACTATTTGTGCAACTTTACCTGTAACTTTCGACATTACTTATGTATTTAATGTTTTGATTTTTATATTGAAAAGCCTTTGAGACCCAACCATATTGAGCACTTGGTTTTCGCGCTGCAAAGATATATCTTTTA
Source organism: Bacteroidia bacterium (assembly GCA_030432635.1). Classification (GTDB taxonomy): domain Bacteria; phylum Bacteroidota; class Bacteroidia; order Flavobacteriales; family Flavobacteriaceae; genus Psychroserpens. Next base: position 129,147 of record JAUIMB010000008.1, read on the forward strand.
ATTGAAAACAAAAGTAATTTTTAAGCCTTTTTTATGCATAAAAAAACGCCTCTGTTTTGAAACTCAAAACAGAGGCGTTTCCTCTTTAATTAAGGTTATTTCTTATTGCAATTCAGCGGAATAGTTTGTTTGGTAATCACCAATATCAACAAAGTTCCCTGAAGCTTCAAAATTCGAACCATAAGTTGCATCGATGGCTCTCATGAATTCATTAGCAATAAGAGCATATCCTCTTGCGGTAGGATGAACACCATCAAGGGAAAATGCACCTCCAAAAACAAGCGCATCGTTTAATAGCGTGTCTCCACTCATTATTCCTCCATTTGCTAATTGATTCAATAAGCTGTTTGCATCTACAAAAGCAAGTCCAGCTTGACTAGCACTTGATGCAATAGTTGCATTAAAACCAGCTGTTGCTTGGGCAACTTCAGCTTGCTCACTAGGAAGTAATACCCATTCATCAGATAGAGGAAGGGATACTCCTTCAACTGAAAATTGTTCAGCTTGAGCGGCAGGCAACCCTTGGGTTCCTAAAAAGGCTACAAAGTCATCATTAACTGTTCCTATAACAGAAGCGCTGGTCAATACTAATAAGTCATTTGGCGTTGCTTGTCTAGCCTGTCCATACACAACTCCCAATAAAAAGGCCACTTGCGGAGCAGCTTCAGCAGGTAGTCCAAACGACTGTACAAATGCTGGAAACGCAGGGTTGTTATTGAAAACGTTTGTAATTTCAGCTGCCAAGTTTGGTAGACTTTCATCTTGAACAACAACAGGGTTAGACTCAGTTTCAGAAAACACAATACTGCGTTCAGGAACATTTAAAAAAGCAAAGACTTGGTTTAATTGTCCAAATAATCCATTTAAAGTTGGAATTTGATCAACAAATTCTTGATTGTCAGGATCGGTTGGATCCAATGGATTATGAGGAACTGTTGTAAAATAAGGTATTGAGGTGACATCTGGAATATTCGCAACAACGCCCTGAGCACCTTGAGAGGTCAAGGCAGTAATTAAAGAATTGTAGGCAAAATCAAAAGTGCCTTGGTCTGTTAAAGCACCTGTTGCACCTCCAGATGTTGCATAACCAAGAACGTCATTATTCCCAATCCATAAAGAAAAAAACGTTGGCGATTGTGCCATTGCCAAATCCAAGATAGAAGCATCTGTATTCCCTGTAATCCTAATGGCATAAGGGTTGGCAGCTGCAGGGAAATTTGCTAAACTTCCATAACCTGGAGCGAGAAGGTGAAAACTAGCTGCACCAGGAACACCAAGGTTGTTAAAAGGTCCAGAAGGATATCCTGTAGCAAAATCTGTAGTTGACATTGCCATTGGGTTTACACTTTCCAATGGAACTGGTCCAGCACCACCAAACACTAATCTAGGCGCAAATAACCTATCGCCTGTCATTGGGTCTATAACTGGATTCCCTCCTAATAAAAGGCCTCCAACATTATCATTGGTTAATGGTTGTGTAAAGTTACCACCACCAACCAAGGCAAATTTTTGAGATAGGGTATTAGGAAATGAGTTTTCCTGTCCGGCAATAAAAAGCGCATTGTCCGTAAAACCAGCAGTCAATGAATTTCCTAATGCCACATAATTTGAAAAGTTTGCGGTACCTGCGGTTAATTCAGGTAAATCTTCGACCTCTGGATCGCTATTCAGTTCTCTGAAATCTTCTACGAGTTCATTATCGCAGGCTACCAAACTTAGGGTAAGTAATGATAGCAATATATATTTTAATCGTTTCATTTTAATAATTTCTTTTCCGTTATTATAAGTTATTTATAGTCCAAGACACGTAGTATTGAGAACCAATTAAACCTGTACCAAATGCTGTGAAATATTCATCCTGAAGTAAGTTAGCTGCGCCGACTTTTATGGATGATTTTATACTTGGGATTCTATAGTTTATTTGAGCATCTATAACATGGAATGCTGGCACTTCGCCATCACCAAAAGAAGCCTCCCAATAATAATTATCACTCCATCTCCAAGCAACATTAAAGCCAAAATTTGTGAATAGATCTGTGTTCCCGAAAGAGGCCTTTACCTTATGGTCAGGAGTATTGAAGTTTGTTCTAAAGTCAGGGTTGGATTTAATATCAAAATCCAAATGAGCGTAAGTATAGTTAGCACTTAAATCAAAGTCCTTAAAAACTTTTGTTGATAATGAAATCGCAGCACCATAGGAATTTACTGTTTCTTCGGAATTAGTGTAAGTTTGATAGACATTAACATCTCCATTATCCAGTGCTGCCAATATTTGTTGCGTATCAGGGTTTAATCCAGCTACAGAACTAGGGTCGTTAGGATCGTAACCTGTAAGATTGAAATTGGATACATTTCCATAAAGTGGTGCTATTACAGATTCGTTCGCCAAGAAATCCTTATAAGAGTTGTAATATGCTGAGGCATCAATAATGAGGTTGTTTATTTTGCCTCGATAGCCTACTTCAAATGAACTAACACGTTCTGGTTTAACGAAATTTGAGTTGCCAATAAAATTACTTCCATTAGAACTTATATCACGATTAGCATTAGCTAATTCGCCTGCAACAGAGACAAATAATGAATTAGTGTAGGCTGCTGCCGCAGATTGTGTAATTGTAGAAGGTTGCCCTAAGTTGTTCTGGGCAAACTGACTTACAGAATAATCTCTTTGATAGCGATCACCAATATCGGATGCTCCACCAACAAGTGTTCCTAGGGCAGTTTCTAAACCAATGTAAAGCGATTGAGTGTCTGGGTTTCTGAATCCTGATTGAAATGAAGCTCTAAAATTATGATTTTCATTAACAGTTAAACCAGCAGAAATTCTTGGTGATAAAAATCCGTCAAACAATTCAGATTTATCATAGCGCACTGATCCAGTTAGTTTTAATTCAAGGCTTTCACTCAGCTCTAATGATTTTTGTAATTGAGTATAAATACCCAACTCAGAATAAGTAATTGGACCATTCGAATCGGCATAAATGGTTCCAAAAGAGTTCAATCGATATGTTCTGTACGAACCACCAAGTTGTATTTCAGCAAACTCGATTTTATCACCAAAATTATAGTTAACGTCACCATGATAAATTTGCGAGTTATCTCTAAAAGCAGATCCTGTTAAAAAATTGGTTTCACTTGTGACTTTATCAAAAGCTTGTTGAAATTCAGGGGTGCCTGGTTCAAACCTTCCGGTTTCCGCAGCTTGCCTTGCCAAGACATGTGCTTGAGTCTCGTTTATACCTCCGAGAGTAGCACCGACAAAAGTTTGAATGTATTGACCAAACCAATCTTGATGCGATTTCCAAGCTTGTAAAAGATTTGGGCCAGCCACATCCATGACATAAGTGTCTCCTGCTTTGTCTGCAGTAATATAACCTCTTACAAAGAAATTATTGTTTCTAATTTCTAGTTTGTGTTGCTGTAAAAAGAAGTTATCGATTCTGTAGCGTTGTGCACCTTGATATATGGTTGATCCAGAACCAACCTTACCAACGTATTGAATTTCAAAATCATTTGCCCATGGTCGGTAGTAAAGTCCCCAATCAGCCTTAATGCTTTCAGCATTATAATCGGTTAAGTCGACTTCTCTATAACCTGTTCTACTCACATTTACATCAGGTATTAAAGCTTGGATATTAGCCGGAGCAATGTCTCTGATATTCGCTGAAACATTATCACCATAAACATTGACGCCATCATAATTTATATTGGATTCGCGAGTTCCGCCAGCCATGTCTTTATCATCATAGTTTGTAGCGAACCAATCTGTACCTTTTAAATAACCAAAGTTAACTTTGGCTGCAAAACGGTCACTGAACTTATATGCCATTCTGATACCAACGTCTGTGTAATCATTATTTCCAGCAGCTTCCTGAGAGGTGATTCCTTGTTTTACATAGCCACTGATCCCTTGGTGGTCAAAAGGACTTTTACTTCTCATGAATAATATACCATTGAAGGCATTTGCACCATACAGCGCAGAGGATGCACCTGGAAGTAGTTCTACGCTCAAGACATCGGTCTCGGTCATACCCAAAAGGTTTCCAAGAGGGAAGTTGAGTGCAGGAGCCGAGTTGTCCATACCATCAACTAACTGTACAAACCTTGTATTGGCAAAAGTTGCGAAGCCACGTGTGTTAACAGACTTAAAAGTTAAACTATTTGTATTTATATCCACACCTTTCAGGTTTTCCAAGCCACCATAGAAATCTGCAGATGCCGTTGTCTTTATTTCCTTTAAGCCAAAACGTTCCACCGTAACAGGAGATTCAAAAATACGTTCTGGTGTTCGCGATGCAGAAATCACGACTTCGTCAAGAGAGGTTCCCTCTACCATTGTGATATCTACAGTTTGGGGATTTGTGGTGATATCCTTTGTCACAGTATCAAACCCAACGCTACTTACCTGAATTGTAAAAGGTGGTTCTTGATCTATTGTCAAAGTGAAATTTCCATCATAATCTGAAATGGTTCCTGTGGTTGTTCCGACAACAATAATATTAGCTCCAGGTAAAGGGATACCATTATTGTCGACAACTTTACCTTTAACTGTAGTTTGTGCAAAAGTTAAGGCACAGCAAAACAGTGTCATAATCTTTAAAATTGTCTTCATTTTAGGGAATTAGTTAAAATTTAGTAAAGCAATATAAATAATTTAATCATACTGAAATGAAAAAAAATATAAAAATTATGCGTGCATAATATTATTTTAACAGATTAAGCTTTAAAATTTATAGATATCACAAAAAAGAAAAGCTGAAAATGCGTTTCTTGCATTTTCAGCTTTTTATTTCCCATACTTTAGGTATGTCGTGCTATTCCACGGTAACCGCTTTTGCCAGATTACGAGGTTGATCTACATTTTTTCCAAGCATTAACGCAATATGGTAGGATAATAGTTGTAAAGGTATGGTTGTTAATAAAGGTGTTAATGATTCGATAGTTTCCGGAACTTCGATGACATGGTCAGCCAATTCTCGAACCTGTTTATCGCCTTCAGTAACGATACCAATTATTTTGCCTTTTCTCGATTTTATTTCTTGAATGTTGCTAACGACCTTTTCATAATGTCCTTTTTTGGTCGCAATAACGACGATAGGCATGTTTTCATCTATCAAGGCAATTGGACCATGTTTCATTTCGGCAGCTGGATAACCTTCAGCATGGATGTATGAAATCTCCTTTAATTTTAGTGCACCTTCCAAGGCTACAGGAAAATTGAATCCTCTTCCCAAATAGAGAAAGTTACTGGCGTTTTTGTAGATTTCCGCTATCGATTTCACATAGTCATCAGATTCGAGCGCTTTTTTTACTTTGTCAGGAATAAGCTCAAGTTCGATCATTTGGTGTCTAAATTCAGAGCTTGAAATAGTTCCCTTCGCTCTCGCTAAACGCAATGCTATAAGTGTTAACACTGTAATTTGCGTTGTAAAAGCCTTAGTTGATGCAACACCAATTTCTGGTCCAGCATGTGTATAAGCTCCAGCATGTGTTTCCCTAGAGATGGAAGAGCCAACAACATTGCAAACCCCAAATACGAATGCACCTTTGGATTTTGCCAATTTAATGGCTGCTAGGGTATCAGCGGTTTCACCAGATTGCGAAATGGCAATGACGATATCCCTATCTGTAATAACCGGATTTCTATATCTAAATTCGGAAGCATATTCAACTTCAACAGGTATTCGTGCTAAATCTTCAAAGATATATTCTGAAACCAATCCAGCGTGCCAAGACGTACCACAAGCGACCACTATAATTCGGTCGGCATTAAGGAACTTTTTCATATTGTCCTCGACGCCTGACATCTTAATAATGGCTTCATCAGTGCGCAAGCGACCTCTAAATGTGTCACGAATGGCATTTGGTTGCTCATAAATTTCCTTGAGCATGAAATGGTCATAACCTCCTTTTTCAATTTGCTCGAGGTTGAGTTGCAAGGTTTGGATATAATTATCTACTAACGAATCGTCTTTGATCTTTCTTATTTTAACACCTTTGTGACGACGTACCACAGCCATTTCCTCATCTTCCAGATAAATAGCGTTTTTTGTGTACTCTATAAAAGGCGAAGCATCACTAGCGATGAAAAATTCATCTTCACCAATACCAATCGCCAGTGGGCTACCTAATCTTGCTACGACTATTTCATTGGGTTTGTTTTTGTCGAAAACTGCAATGGCATAAGCACCAATTACTTGATTAAGTGCTATTTGAACTGCCTTACCAAGCTTTATGTTCTCATTCTTCTTAACGTCTTCGATTAGGTTAACCAATACTTCAGTGTCAGTATCAGATTTAAAGGTATATCCTCTGCTTATAAGCTCCTGTTTGAGCGACCCGTAATTTTCAATAATACCATTGTGTATGATAACCAAGTCTCCTGAGTTGGAATAATGAGGATGGGAATTGATGTCATTTGGAACACCATGGGTTGCCCATCGCGTATGGCCAATTCCAAGCGAACCATGGGTTGAAATCTCACTTTCAAGTTTGTGTTCTAAATCAAGGACTTTCCCTTTGGTTTTGGATAGTTTTATGTCTGTTCCGTCATAAAGTGCAATTCCTGCACTGTCGTAACCTCTGTATTCTAATCGTTTCAGTCCTTTAAGAACTATTGGATAGGCTTCTCTATGCCCTATGTAGCCGACAATTCCGCACATAATGTTTCAGTTGTTTGGTTCAGTTTTAGTTATCTGGTTCTGTAAAAATTATTTCCAAATATAACTTTTTTTCCTCGTCACCAGTCAAATTGCCATATAATATGGTTCCTCTTGGCGATACGATTGAACTTACTGGCACACTTTCTTCAGCATTACCAGATGTCAAGACATCAAATTGTGGCTGGTTGCTTTCTAGATTGATGTTTCCTGAAACGGCAAGACCTAATTTTACATTGGTTGAATCTCGTAAAAGAAGGTTGTTAATATGTTCGGTGATTTTGATTTTATACTTAATTCCATTTCCATCGACATCATCACCTTCACGTTCTAAACGACCAAGATGATTTGTTCGTGAAAAGAGCGGAGAATTTGTGTTTGCTGCGTCTAAAAAATAGTCGGTTAACGGTATTCTGTTTTTCGTATCATATAAAAAGATACGCTCAGGTTCGTTACCATTGACCATATTTTGGTTGACGTATACTACGAGATTGGCTTCATTTATCAATTTTTTATTACTGACAAATTTTCCATCTTCGTCTGTTTCAACAAATTCGTTCTTAAATGTTTCAAACACATTATCTGTAGTGTCATCATCGTCAATATCATCACCATTGAACAATTTAATTTCAGCGACCGAACCTTGCCCTCCTTTTAGGAACAAGTTAGGGTCACCACTGCTCTCGTCACCTGAAGGGATTGTAAAGTCATTAGATATAAAATTGACTGTATTTCCAGTAAAATTCAACACATAGGTCAATGAGGTTGTATCACCTTCAGAGAGCTCATTATCCTTGGTATAGTACAATGTGATATTGGAACTGCTTGAAGCAAGATTAAGAAGAGTCATGTTTCCAGAACCATCAATAGGTTCTGCCTTGATGTATATTCCCCTAAAATAGTTTCTGAAATTATTCAGGTTACTGAGTTCGGGTTGACCAGACATCGCAATGATTTTATTGAACCAGTATCCAATGCCCAATTTTAGTCTTAGCGTTGGTGCCAAACGTGCTGTGAGCTGGTCGTCTTCATTTGTTAGTTTGATTTGTTGGTTGCTAGGTACAAAGTTGTCTAGATCGATATTGTCATCAACTACGTCTAAAACAGGAATCTCTTCACCTTCTAATATTGAAGGGCTAATATTATCCAACCCTGTTGACATATTTGAATAATACAATTGAGGGTCGTTGATATCTTCTTCACCACCTGGATTAATGTCTCTTAGAAAGTAATTGTTTTCAAATAGAGAAAGTTTAATTGGAGCATTGCCAAATACCGAATCCAATTCGTATTCAATATCACCTTCTTCGGTAATATTTGTAGCTGTGGCGAAATATGGAATACTCAAAATAACGGAGTCGAGTACGACATTTTCACCAAAATCAGGGTTAATGGTAGAGGAAGACATTTGTGAGACAATGCTTGCTGTTGTGGTCCCATAATTAGGGTCATTGTACACACCTAATAAATTTAGAGGTAGATTATTGGTTTGCACAGGGTCTAACGTTTTGGTATAAGCAATGACATCAAAATCCCTTGAATTTACACCAAAATGGGATGCGTTGTCATTATTGATTATATCAGAGTCTATGTTTGCAAAATCCTTATCACAGGCAATGAAACTGCTCACCAGTAGGATTAAGGCTGCCAGATTTTTTAGGGCTATGTGTCTTCTTTTCATGTATTCAAATTATTTCTAGATCCTGTGTTGTTAACTATTTAATAGATATTGAATGTTATTGCTCGATTTAGCCATTCAGGAATCTCATCGTTAATCTAAAACTTTTGTATTGTAGAATTCGGTGTAGTGGTCTGCAAAGTCTTCCATTGGAAAATATTGTAAGACAGGTTTGTCAGAAGCGTCTAGATATTCATCAAGTTCTTTAGGTAATTCTGACGATCCCTTGATCAAGGCATCTGAGTTATCGATGGCAACCTTCATAAGGTTGTTGTAGGTTGGTTGTTCCAAAATCTTGATTTTGCTTTCCTCTACGTTATCGAACTTTACTTTGTTAATCATGTTCTTATCTAACGTTCCTTCGAAAGTTTGATTGTATATTGAAGTCACAATTTTACTTTCGGTAAACAATGGCTCGTTTTTATAGAACTCTTTAAGGTACAATGGAAGCAAAGAAGCAAGCCATCCATTAACATGGATGATGTCTGGAGACCAATTTAACTTCTTAACCGTTTCTATAACGCCTTTCGCAAAGAAAATGGCACGTTCATCATTATCATCAAATAAAGTCCCATCTTCGTCAGTCAATGTGGCCTTACGTTTGAAGTATTCTTCGTTATCAATAAAATACACTTGAATTCTTTCTTTTGGAATAGACGCTACTTTGATAATCAAAGGCATGTCTAAATCATTGATCACCAGATTAATACCTGATAAACGAATTACCTCGTGCAACTGATGTCTTCTTTCATTTATATTTCCATAACGTGGCATAAATATTCGTATTTGTCCGCCTTGCTTGTTTACCATCTTAGGAGCTTCAAATGACATTGAAGAAATTTCAGTTTCTGGTAAATAGGGTACAACTTCGGAAGACACATACAATATTCTCTTATCTTTCATAAATGGGGTTTTTGGAATTAAAAACAAAAAACATGCAAAATTACAAAAATTTATGCAGATTGCCAGTAAAATATTAAGTTTGCAGGCTGTTAAACTTTTGTTATTGCATGAATGTTTTCAAAAATAAAGCGGACTTAACAAATCATATTAATGGGTTGAAGTTCGAACAAAAATCACTTGGCTTTGTTCCTACCATGGGAGCATTGCATCAAGGACACGCATCTCTAGTCAATAAAGGTTTAGAAGATAATGATGTCGTGGTCGTTAGTGTGTTTGTTAATCCAACCCAATTTGATAATGAAGACGACTTGATTAAATACCCGAGAACTCTCGACGAAGATGTGCAGTTGCTCTCTGAAATTTCTGAAGACCGTATTATCGTATATGCTCCAACAGTTAAAGACATTTATGGTAAAACAGTCGCTTCGACATCGTTCAGCTTTGATGGGTTAGAGCATGAAATGGAGGGCAGGTTTCGGGATGGTCATTTTGACGGTGTAGGTACTATTGTCAAACGCCTTTTTGAAATTGTAAAACCCGACAATGCCTATTTTGGAGAAAAGGATTTTCAGCAGTTGATGATCATTAAAACACTTGTTGAAAAACACAAAATGCCTATCAATATCGTTGGTTGCAAAATTCACAGAGCAGAAGACGGATTGGCTATGAGTTCAAGAAATACCAGATTAGAACCTAAGTACAGAAAAGTCGCTCCTTTCATCTATAAAACCTTAAAATCTGCCAAGAAAAAGTTTGGCACAGAAAGTGCTAATAAGGTAACGGAATGGGTAATTAAGCAATTTGCAGAACACAATTTATTAAAGTTGGAATATTTTATTATTGCAGATGCCAAAACCCTTAAAACCGTGAAACGAAAATCAAACCAAAAGTCATATCGTGCCTTTATTGCCGTATATGCTGGTGATATTAGACTTATAGATAATATCGCACTAAATTAATTATCTTTGCCTCATGCAAATTCAAGTTGTAAAATCCAAGATTCATAGAGTGAAAGTGACAGGTGCAGACCTCAATTACATTGGTAGTATAACTATTGATGAAGATTTGATGGATGCTGCAAATATCATTCAAGGTGAAAAAGTACAGATTGTCAATAATGACAATGGTGAACGCCTGGAAACCTACTGTATTCCTGGTCCACGAAACAGTGGTGAAATTACGTTGAATGGTGCAGCTGCCCGAAAAGTAGCTGTTGGCGACACACTTATTTTGATTACTTATGCGTTTATGGATATCGAACGCGCGAAAACATTCAAACCTTCGTTAGTATTTCCTGATGAAGCGACTAATCTCTTAAAATAGACTTTTGAATAAAAAGACGGCCAAGATCCTAAAAATAATGCTCCCTTTATTGTTAGGAGTAGCTTTGGTATGGTATTCTTTATCAAAAATTTCTGTTGATGAATTATTTGAATACTTTAAAAATGCCGATTATACCTTTATTTCATTAGGGTTGTTCTTCGGTCTCTTGAGCCATTTATCTCGAGCATATCGTTGGAAGTTTATGATAGAACCTATGGGTTATACGTTGCGATTTCCAAATAGCGTGATGGCTGTCTTTGCGACTTATCTTGTGAACTATACCATTCCAAGGGCTGGTGAAATTACTCGTGCCACTATTTTGACAAATTACGAAGGTGTCCCTTTTGAAAAAGGTCTCGGGACTATTGTTGCCGAACGTATAGCTGATATGATGGTCATGATGATAATTATTGTAATCACGCTTTTTTTGGAGTTTGAGTTTATCTATCAGTTTTTTGTGGAACGATTTAGTCCATCTAAAATTATTGTTGCGGCTATCGGTCTTCTCGGTTTAGGTATTTTGGTTTTTCTTTTTATTAAAAAGAGTACGTCCAAAGCAGCGGTTAAAGTGCGTAGTTTTGTGAACGGGTTAATCGAAGGCGTATTGAGTATCTTTAAAATGAAGCACAAATGGGCTTTCATTTTTCATACCTTGTTCATTTGGATAATGTACATTTTGATGTTTTATATAACCTCATTGGCTATTCCAGAGACATCCAATCTTCCTTTGGCTGCTGTTTTGGTTGGCTTCATTTCGGCGAGTTTTAGTATTGCTGCGACCAATGGTGGAATAGGCTCTTATCCATTGGCTGTCTATGCAGCATTCTCAATTTTTGCAATAGCAAAAGAACCAAGCATCGCGTTCGGTTGGATCATGTGGTCGTCACAAACCTTAATGATTATTATTTTGGGAGGTTTATCTTTAATTTATTTGCCGATTTATAATAGAACTAAATAATTTTTTAACTTTCCCACATTAATACCGCTAAACATGAATAGAATTATCTTGCTTATATGTGCTGCACTTTGTTTTCAAATAAGTGGTTCACAAGTGTTATACGAAACCATTGAGTCTTCAAAACTGGGAGAATCTCGTGAGATTAAAATTCAATTGCCTAGAAATTATGATCCTGAAGGTGATATTTTATATCCGTTGATAATTGTGCTCGATGGTGACTATATGTTTGAACCTGTGATTGGAAATACCGATTACCACTCATATTGGGGAGATATGCCTCGGTCAATTGTGGTTGGTGTGAATCAAGCTAAGACTAGAGACCAAGATTTGGCATATGCTGATGATTCCTATTTTCCTTCCGATGATGGTGGAGCGCCTTTTTTTGAGTTTATTGGAATGGAACTTATTCCTTACATTAATGACAATTATTTGACCTCAAATTTCAGGATTGTGGTGGGTCATGACCAAAGTGCGAATTTTGTTAACTATTGGCTATTTAAGGACAAACCTTTGTTCAGAGGTTATATTGTTTTCAGTCCAGATCTAGCGCCAGAAATGGCAAATCGGTTACAAGAACGATTATCTACAACTACGGAAGATACGTTTTACTATTTAGCTACCGCTGATAATGATGTGAAAAGTCTAAGGGAAGGCGTCTTGGCACTTAATACCCTTATTAATTCCGTAGCCAATGAAAAACTGCATTATCGTTTCGATGATTTCACAGATGCTGACCATTATTCATTGGTTGGTTTAGGCATTCCAAAGGCTATCAATGAAATTTTTGGCTTGTTCAAGCCTATTAACAAAAAGGAGTACAAGGACAAACTGCTCACTTATGAAGGTAGCCCTTTTGAGTACCTGATGAAAAAATATGAAGACATCGAATTCTTCTATGGCTTCGAGAAAAAGGTGGTTGAAAATGATATGAGAGCTGTACTGGCTGCGGCTAAAAAGAAAAATGATGTCGAAGCACTCAAGGAATTGTCAAAACTGGCGCGAAAAGAATATCCAGAATCTATGATTAGTGCCTACTATGCTGGCCAGTATTATGAAATGGATGGCAATATGAAAAAGGCACTTCAAAATTATCAATCCGGATTACTTCTTGAAGAATCCGAGTTCATTACAAAGGACATGTTGCTCGATAAAATCTATGATATTCAGGAGCAAGATTAAAAAAATCGTGCATTTCATCGAATAAATTAGCATGTTGTGGATTGTTTTAGGTATATTTACATACCCTAAATCAAACCTACAAACGATGAAAAACCTACTACTTTTTGTCATTGCCCTGTTGTGTTGTATCCAAATTTCAGCACAAATAAAACGAGAAACCTTCGAGTCAAGGTATTTAAACTCAACAAGGGAATTCAAAATCAAACTACCGGAAAACTACGACCCAGAGTCTGAATTAAAGCATCCCGTAATTATTGTCTTCGATGGTGAATACCTATTCGAACCAGTTAATGGCCAAGTGAGTTTTCAAACACATTTTGATGAAATGCCAGAGTCTATAGTTGTTGGTATCATTCAAGGAAAGGAACGCTTTTACGATAGCTATTTTGATGAGGTTTCAGGCTTACCATTTGAATCAGGTGACCGTTTTTACAAATTCATCGATCAGGAATTACTTCCTTATTTGGATGCCAATTACAATACAAGCAAGTTTAAGGTTGCCGTAGGGCATAACCTTATGGGAAATTTCATCAATTCATTTTTGTTTCATGAGAAACCGGTTTTTCAGGCATATATTAACCTAAGCCCAGATTTTAAAGGAACAATGAGTCAAAATGTAGCAACACGTTTGGAGTGGTTGGAAGATGATATTTTTTATTATATGGCGACTTCAGATAAGGATATCAAGGGCATTCGAAATATCGTTCAGGAAACACATCGGCAACTTAAGGGAATAGACAATCAAGAGCTTACCTATTATTACGATGAGTTAAAGGGAGATTCACATTATCAGCTGGTTACTGGAGCATTGTCAAAAGCAATGGATAGAATATTTGAGTTGTATAAACCCTTGGATGAAAAGGAATTGAACGAGAAAGTGTTTCCTTATGAAGGTACCTTAGATGATTATATCGTTGATCGTTACAAGCGTATTGATGACTTATTCGGGATATACAAGCCAATTTCAGAAAAGGAACTTGAACAGCTCATTACGGTTGCTGAAAAGCGTGAGGATATTGAGTCTGTTTATAAAATAGGAAAATTAGCCAATAAGTTGAATCCTGAATCTTCTTTTGGAACTTACTACATGGCACAGTATGCTGAGAAATTAGGAAAAACAAAAAAGGCAGTAAAGCTATACGAGTCTGCTTTGACCTTGGAAGATATGGCTCATATCGATAGAGACTTCATCATGTCGCATGTTGAAGGACTCAAATTTGTAGAAGACGATACCGAAACAGATGAAGACGATGACGAAGAAAACTAAATACAGCATTTATTCTACCGACTACATATTTGAACGCATGTATCAAAAAGTAAGGGCTATTTTTATCTCAGATAAATCCCTTAAGACCAGTCGCAATTAAATTCATTGCTGGCAAATGATATCAACCAAATTGTATTAATTTAGCGGTGAGTAATAACCGAACGGAAGTTCGAAAATTTCCCTTTGCTAAGGGAAAGTGACCATGGCTAAATTAAAAACAACATTTTTCTGTCAAAATTGTGGTGCGCAATATGCAAAGTGGCAAGGGCAATGCAATTCGTGCAAGGCTTGGAACACAATTTCTGAAGAAGTCATTTCAAAGCCAGAAAAGAACGACTGGAAAACACCATCCAACATAGCTTCTAGAACAGCAAAGTCATTAAAAATCAACGATATAGATACGGCTCAAGAGGCGAGGTTAAATACTCTTGATACTGAATTCAATCGAGTGCTAGGTGGTGGTCTAGTTCCTGGTTCCTTAACCCTTCTTGGAGGTGAACCTGGTATTGGCAAAAGTACCTTATTACTTCAAATTTCATTAAAGCTGCCATACAAAACCTTGTATGTCTCTGGTGAAGAAAGCCAAAAACAAATAAAAATGCGTGCGCAACGTGTCCATCCAAACTCAAAGGAGTGTTATATTCTTACCGAAACCAAAACGCAGCATATTTTTAAGCAAATTGAAACCCTCAAACCAGATATCGTTGTTATCGATTCCATTCAAACTTTACACAGTGATTATATCGAGTCGTCTTCAGGGAGCATTTCACAAATAAAGGAGTGTACCACAGAACTGATCAAGTTCGCCAAGGAAACCGCAACACCTGTTATACTCATTGGTCACATTACAAAAGATGGAAATATTGCAGGACCCAAAATCTTAGAGCATATGGTTGATACCGTTTTGCAGTTTGAAGGCGATCGCAATCATGTATTCAGAATTTTAAGAGCTCATAAAAACCGATTTGGATCCACCAATGAACTTGGCATCTATGAAATGCAAGGTTCTGGATTAAGGGAAGTTTCCAACCCTTCTGAAATCCTGATCTCCCAAAAGGAAGGAGATCTCTCCGGAAACGCCATTGCTGCAACATTAGAAGGCATGCGACCATTGCTCATTGAGGTCCAAGCATTAGTCAGTACTGCGGTGTATGGTACACCTCAACGAAGTGCGACTGGATTTAATGCAAAACGTCTTAATATGTTACTAGCGGTTTTAGAGAAACGCGCTGGTTTTAGACTGGGAGCTAAAGATGTATTTTTAAATATCACTGGAGGTATTACCGTAGACGATCCTGCTATCGATTTAGCTGTTGTTGCAGCGATTTTATCCTCTAATGAAGATCAGGCATTACCTCAGGATTATTGTTTTGCTGCTGAAGTAGGTTTATCGGGTGAAATTAGGCCAGTGCAACGTGTGGATCAGCGTATTCTCGAAGCCGAAAAACTAGGGTTCTCCCGGATTTTTATATCAAAATTCAATAAGTTAGGATCTCACTACAAAACGATAGATGTGCAACGCATTTCCAAGGTTGAGGATCTTGTGAAATTTCTTTTGTAAAACCTCAATAGAGCACATGTTTTTAAACGGTGTTTTTGGTATTTCATTTTTTCAAAATCACGCTTCATCTGATTTCTCAAACATTTTATCTAATAACCTTTGTAATGGTTTTGAACGATGTGTTACAAATACGTACTATTGTACTTAAATATGAGCAATTAACAGGTTGTTTTTGTTCATATTAGCCCTCTAACCAAAAAATCTATCGGACTTAAAAATTTAAGTCAAATATTGTTAACCGTTGTGCTATGAAGCTTACTCTACGAATCTCATTATTTTTTATCTTGGTGTTGTCGTCTTCGCATTTGTGCTTTGCTCAAGATGCTGATGGTGATTCTATCGTGGATAGTGTAGATCTCGATGATGATAATGATGGTATTTTAGATACCTTGGAAAAAGGAAATGCTACGGTCACGACTAATGAATGTGGGAGTCAAGATAATTTTATTTTTGATCAAGACCCAGTCGAACACTCAGGTGACGGACTCAATTATACACTTCTTGAAGGAGAAGTATTTCGATTTGCAAATGTAGGCGTTGGTGTCGATGCCTTAATGACAATAGTTGATTACGTCAACGCAACATGTGATCTTTTGGATGATGAATCCTCTCAAGAGGAATATCTCAAGCCAGGAGTTCGGTCGACAAGCTTAAGTGCTGGACAAGAAGGTTATGTGGAATTTAACCTTCAGTTTGTCGCTTCAGGAACAACCAATCCTATTACCGTACCAGAGGTGTTTATTAATTTGAATGATATCGATGGTGATAATGCAAAATACGAGCGTGTTAGAATTCCTTTGCCTTATAGTTATGTCTTGGAAAACCCTTCGAATGTAACTATAACTCAAGAAGATGAGTATCTGGTAGCGACCTCTGGGAACGTAAACTACCAAGGAACATCAGATCAAAATACAATCATCAATGTAAAAGCACGCTATTTTGATTTATCCGACTTAACCTTTCAAATGGGTATTTTGGCTAATACCAATGTGAACAACGTGGTTCGCTATTTTAGTATGCAGTTTGAATGTGTGACAAATTTTTCAAATCCAGTTGTCACATACACTGATGCAGATGGAGATGGGATTCCAAATTATCTTGATATCGATAGTGATAATGATGGTATTCCAGATAATGTAGAAGCTCAATCGACTTTAGGTTATATACAACCGTCTGGAACAGTGAATTCCGATGGTATTTATGATAATTATCCAGCTGGTGGCTTTAACCCATTGGATACTGATGCGGATGGAAAATTGGATTTCCTTGATGATGATTCGGATAATGATGGGACATTGGATATAGAAGAAAATGGCATGGCAAATGCGACTTCAGGAGTTGATACAGACGCAGATGGTTTGGATGATGTTTTTGAAACTAATGGCATTAATGACACTATGCTAGATGTGAATGAGGATATTGACAATCCTTCAAATTTAGCCATATTACCTGATACAGATAATGATCTTGCATTACCTGATGGCGATTTGGATTATCGTGATTTATTTAATACCAATCCACCTAGTAATGCTCATTTAGATCTTGATGGTGTCGATGACTACTTATCAACCAATGGTTTTTTGGAAAGCCTGGACCAAGTGACCATTATGGCTTGGGTGAAAATTGACCCTGAAAATGCAGCACAGTCAATGGCAACAATAGCTGGTCAAGATGAGGCCTGTCGTTTGGTTGCTAGAAACGGAAATGAATTAGGGTTTACAATGCGAACACCTGCAGGTGTTGTGACAGCATACCCATCATCTGGTGTTAATTATGATGAATGGCATCATGTAACTGGTGTGTTTTCAAATGCCACTGGAAAAGTGTTACTGTATATCGATGGAGAGTTGATTTCAGATGTCACTTATGCAAGTCATATTGGTGAACTCACTGAAAGTACTGGTGCAACAACACATACTTTTGAAATAGGACGAAAGTCCAGTGACACTTCAAATCGAGAATATTTCAATGGAAAGGTTGATGAAGTGCGTGTATTCAATTTGGCATTGTCAACAGATCAAATCCAGCAAATTGTATTCCAAGAGATTGAAGAACATCTAGGGTTTCTTACTGGAAAAGTTATCGCTAAGGAGGTTTCTGATTTTACAACATCCAATAATGTGTCATGGACACACCTCATTGCTTATTATCCGATGACTGATATTAAAAACAATATCACTTCTGATGCATCTTGGCACTCAAAAACCTTGCGTTTACATAACATCACGACCATACAGCCTCAAACAGCTCCTATGCCATTTGTAACTGTTAGTGACGGTAGTTGGAGTGCTACAAGTACATGGCTACATGGAAATATATGGGATATTGAAGACCCAAATACAGCTAAAGATTGGAGCATCGTAAAAATAGAGCACAATGTGAGTACATCAGATTCATATGCGACCTTAGGCCTTTATATTGATGCCAATAAAACCTTAACCATAAACGGTGATCATAAGGTTGAAAATTCTTGGTATTTAGAGCTTAATGGAACTATAGATCTTAACGATGATGCACAATTAGTACAAGGTCCAAAAAGTGATTTGGTAACGTCTGCACAAGGAAAAATCCTAAGACGACAAGAAGGAAATTCGAGTGTGTATTGGTACAATTACTGGGCTTCTCCAGTAGGTGCCCTAGGTGCAACAAGCTGGACTGATAATAATACGTCGACAAATAATTTTAGTAATTCAACCTTTCAGCTTAATATGCTTAAGGAAGGTGATGGAAGCAGCATCGCATTTACTAATGCGCATGATCAAGTGGGTCATATAAGCACACGTTGGTTGTATACCTATCAAAATGGTGTGACATACAATGATTATGTATCTATTGACCAAAATACTGCTATTGCTCCTGGCATTGGTTATACACAAAAAGGAACTGGGACAACAGACCCAGATCAGCAATACATATTTGAAGGAAAACCAAATAATGGAACCATACTTATCAATGTTACTGATACAGGTGGGACAGGATCGGTACCTTCTGTATCGAGAACAGATTACCTTTTAGGAAACCCTTACCCTTCAGCATTAGACGTCCATGCATTTATTGATGATAATGCCACAGTTCTTGGAGGCGGTGGAGCTATTCAATTATGGCAACAATGGAGTGGAAGTTCACATTATTTGAATGAGTATGATGGAGGTTATGCTGTTGTTAATAAATTGGGTTCTGTGAGAGCATCCCAGTTTATCGGAATCGACGGAGGAAGTACTGGAGGTCAAGAAGGAACAAAGTTACCAACGCGATATCTACCAGTGGCTCAAGGTTTTGTTGCCGAAATCGCGTCGAATGGTACGATAGTTTTCAAAAACAGTCAACGTCGTTTTGTTAAGGAAGCAGATGCTGATGGTTCACCTGATACTGGATCTGTGTTTTTAAGATCGAATGCTCAAAATACTGAAGACACAACGGCTGAAGATGATAGCGTCATGCAGAAAATTCGTTTGGAGTTCAATAGTGTGAATGGACCAGATACAAGACGAGAGTTGTTGCTTGGATTTAGTAATTTGACTTCCGATGGATTCGATTATGGTTATGATGCCATCTATTCGGGCGAAAATGCTGACGATCTACACCTGCTTTTGGAAGGTGAGCATATGGTCATGCAAGCTTATGGTGCAATAACCGAAGACAAAAGTGTACCGTTGGGACTAAAAACTTCAGGAAACCATACTTATGAAATTAAAGCGACACAGTTCGATAATATTTCCGAAGATCAAAATGTCTATCTAAAGGATAATTTAACAGATTCATATTTTGATTTACGTCAAGGTAATGCTTATGAATTTGCTTCAACTCAAGGCGAATACAGCAACAGATTTGAAATCGTATTCCAAGCAGACAATACCTTATCAACTGAAAACACACAATTAGAAGAAAATAACATCCTATTCGATAGTGTTAACAATACCTTGTTTGTTAAGGGTCTGCAGCAAGATGCCGAAGAACTTTCTGTGTTCAATATGCTTGGGCAAGTAGTTCAAACCTATAACGATGTGTCTTCTAGCGAACTTAATAATGGCATATCCATTTCTGGACTTAGTACAGGAGCTTATGTTGTACACATTAAAGTTGAAGGTGCCGTTAAGACAAAAAAAATATTGGTAAGATAACGATGATTCAGTCTAGTGTGACTTTTTATTGACTTTTGGGTCTCAATATTGAATACCTTTTTTCCCCATAGTCATAAATGAAAAACACAAAAAGAATCTTATCATTAATTGCTTTGTTGATTCTATTTAAAGTTGTCTTTTTTTAATGGAATGAATCAAAGCAATTTTTGTCAATATGACATCTTTAATGGCATTAGTCTATTTCGATTTTCAATGATTGTCATTTTTGTTCGATACACTCTTATATTTTTACCAAAAATCCTTAATTTCGCGACGCGATAAGAAGAATCATTTTATGAGCGTGAAAACTTTGGTTTATAGCTTATTAAAAGCTATATAAAACCAATACTTGAGTTTGTATCTGTCCATAAAAAAATAGAGACTATCAGATGAAATTTCCTGAATATAAAGGGCTTGATTTACCAAAAGTAGCTGATGAAATCCTAAACTATTGGCAAGAACATAACATCTTCGAAAAGAGTATTTCCAGTAGAGAAGGCAACCAACCATTTGTGTTTTTTGAAGGACCTCCTTCAGCAAATGGATTGCCAGGTGTTCATCATGTTCTAGCACGTGCCATCAAGGATATTTTTCCACGATATAAAACCATGAAAGGCTTTCAGGTAAAGCGAAAAGCGGGATGGGATACTCATGGCTTACCTATTGAACTTGGTGTTGAAAAAGATTTAGGCATCACCAAGGAAGATATTGGTAAAACGATTTCTGTTGAAGACTATAACGCAGCGTGCCGTAAAGCGGTTATGCGTTATACTGATGTGTGGAATGACCTCACCCAAAAAATGGGATATTGGGTCAATATGGACGATCCCTATATTACTTACGATCCAAAATATATGGAAAGTGTATGGTGGTTACTCAAACAGATTTATAATAAAAACTTACTGTACAAGGGTTACACCATACAACCGTATTCACCAAAGGCTGGTACTGGATTGAGTTCTCACGAGCTTAACCAACCAGGCACTTATCAGGACGTGACCGATACGACTGTAGTGGCTCAGTTTAAAGCAAAATCTGAGTCGCTTCCAGATTTCCTTAGAGATGAAGGTGATATCCATTTCCTGGCTTGGACGACGACACCTTGGACCTTACCGAGCAATACAGCGTTAACCGTTGGTCCAAAGATAGATTATGTTTTGGTCGAAACGTATAACCAATACACATTCGAACCAATGAATGTGATTTTAGCCAAGAAATTAGTAAACTATCAGTTTTCAGGTAAGTATAATGTAGTGGAAGGGAAATCAGAATTGTTGAATTACAAATCTGGAGATAAGAAAATTCCATATTACGTTGTTAAGGAATTCTTGGGAAAAGATTTAGTTGACATTACTTACGAACAATTATTGCCTTATGCCTTGCCTTATGATCATCCTGAAAATGCTTTTCGTGTGATTTCAGGAGATTTTGTAACGACCGAAGATGGTACAGGAATTGTCCACACAGCACCCACTTTTGGTGCTGATGATGCCTTGGTTGCAAAACAGGCGATACCTGAAGTGCCTCCAATGTTGGTCAAGGACGATCAGGATAATTTAGTGCCTTTGGTAGATTTACAAGGACGTTTCCGTCCAGAAATGGGCGAATTTTCAGGAAAATATGTCAAGAATGAATATTATGCTGATGGTGAAGCGCCTGAAAAATCTGTAGATGTCGAACTTGCAATCAAACTAAAAACCGAAAACAAGGCCTTTAAGGTTGAAAAATACAAGCACAGTTATCCTAACTGTTGGCGAACCGATAAACCAATTTTGTATTATCCGTTAGATTCGTGGTTCATTAAGGTAACCGATGTGAAAGCACAAATGGTCACTTTAAATGATACCATCAATTGGAAACCAAAATCTACAGGAACCGGTCGTTTCGGAAATTGGCTCGCGAATGCCAATGACTGGAATTTATCACGATCTAGATATTGGGGAATTCCTTTACCAATTTGGCGTACCGAAGATGGAAAAGAAGAAATATGTATTGGTTCGGTTGAAGAATTGAAGTCCGAAATGAAACGTGCAGTCGAAGCAGGACTTATGAAAGCAGATATCTTCGAAAGTTTTGAAGTCGGAAATAATTCTGATGAAAATTATTCGAAAATCGATTTGCACAAAAATATTGTTGATGAGGTTGTTTTACTATCTAAATCTGGCCAACCAATGCGACGTGAAAGCGATCTTATTGATGTGTGGTTCGATTCAGGTTCTATGCCTTATGCGCAATGGCACTATCCATTTGAAAACAAGGAATTGATTGATGAAGGAACATCTTTTCCTGCCGATTTTATAGCCGAAGGTGTTGATCAAACACGTGGTTGGTTCTACACGCTTCACGCGATAGCCACTATGGTATTCGATTCCGTAGCCTACAAAAATGTGGTGTCTAACGGACTGGTTTTGGATAAAAACGGACAAAAAATGTCCAAACGTTTGGGCAATGCTGTCGATCCATTTGAAACCCTGTCAACGTATGGAGCTGATGCCACACGTTGGTATATGATCATGAATGCCAATCCATGGGACAACCTAAAATTTGACGCTGAAGGTATCGAGGAAGTGAAGCGTAAATTCTTCGGAACCTTATATAATACCTATTCATTCTTTACACTCTATACAAATCTGGATGGCTTTACTTATGCTGAAGCCGACATCCCTTTAAAAGATAGACCTGAAATTGATCGTTGGATTTTATCCGAACTACACACATTGATACAAAAGGTCGATGAATACTATGCCGAGTACGAACCAACTAAAGCCGCACGAGCAATTTCTGAATTTACCCAAGATCATCTCAGTAATTGGTATGTGCGTTTAAGCAGAAGGCGCTTCTGGAAAGGAGATTATCAAAGTGATAAAATCTCAGCTTATCAAACCTTGTATACCTGTATGGTGACCATTGCAAAGTTAGGTGCTCCAATTGCTCCATTTTTTATGGATAGATTATATACCGATTTGACTAAGGTTACCCAAAAAGAGCATTTTGAAAGTGTACACTTGGCGCAGTTTCCAATATATGATACAGCCTATGTTGATAAACCTCTTGAACGTAAAATGGAGAATGCGCAAACAATTTCTTCATTGGTATTGTCGTTAAGAGCTAAGGAAAAGATCAAAGTGCGTCAACCGCTACAGAAAATTATGATTCCAGTAGATTCTGAAGTTCAGAAAGCTGAAATTTTGGCTGTTGAAGATTTGATAAAATCTGAAGTCAATGTCAAAACCGTTGAAGTATTAGAAGACGCTTCAGATATTTTGGTGAAACAGATCAAACCAAACTTTAAGGTGTTGGGACCGCGTTTTGGTCAGGATATGAAAGCCGTTACGCAACTAATTAATGATTTTGAAGCTGAAGACATCAAAAAATTCGAGCAAAAAGGTAGTTTAGACGTTGAAATTAATGGAAAAAGTATTACTTTGGAACTGTCAGATGTTGAGATTACCTCAAAAGATATTGAAGGTTGGCTTGTGGCAAGTTCTGGAGCCTTAACCGTCGCGTTGGACGTGACCTTGACCGATGATTTGAAAAAAGAAGGGATTGCAAGGGAGTTGGTCAATCGTATACAAAACTTAAGAAAGGACTCAGGTTTTGAACTGACCGATCGTATTGCCGTACAACTTCAAAAAGATGAACATATTATTAATGCAGTAGATACAAACTTAGAGTACATCAAAACAGAAACCTTGACCGACAAACTGGAAATTTTGGACCAACTGAATAATGGTATAGAAATTGCCTTTGATGATGTAAGCACCAAATTGTCTATTAAAAAAATTTAAAAATTATGACAACAGATAGTAAAGAAAGATATTCAGACAAAGACTTGAATGAATTCAAAAAATTAATTCAGGAGAAGATAGAAAAAGCCCAACACGATTTAGAGTTGATCAAAAGTGCTTATATGAACGACCATAACAACGGAACAGATGATACCTCTCCAACCTTTAAGGCGTTTGACGAAGGTAGTGCGGTAATGAGCAAGGAATCCAACTCTCAATTGGCCATTAGACAGGAGAAATTTATTCGTGACCTCAAAAATGCCTTGATTCGTATTGAAAACAAAACTTATGGAATTTGTCGTGTCACTGGAAAGCTCATAAACAAGAAACGTTTAGAGCTTGTGCCTCATGCCACTTTGAGTATTGAAGCAAAGAACATGCAAAAATAATATTCCGTATATCTTTATAGTTACGCCTCTTTTGAGGCGTTTTTTATTGTTCCTCAAAAGGGGATACGAGCGACAAACCTGTGTTTTCAGAGTCCGTTACTAATAACAAATGATATAAGTCAGACATTAATGATAAAACTTTATTTTTGTCCCATATCAAAAATCCATGTCCTTAAAAAAAGCTATACTTTTAGTACTTATAATCTTATTGATCGATCAAATCAGTAAGGTTTATATTAAAACCCATTTTGCTTTGAATGACAAGGTTGAGGTATTTGAATGGTTCCAAATTTCGTTTGTTGAAAATGAAGGTATGGCTTGGGGTACAAAGCTTAGTGATTTTATCTCCTTTATTTCAGATCGTACCGCTAAGGTTTGCCTTACCATTTTTAGAATTTTGGCAGTTGTTGGGATTGGTTATTGGCTGCGGAAGTCTATCGCAAATCAAAGTTCAAGGACCTTAATTTTTGCATTGTCACTTATATTGGCTGGAGCACTTGGTAATATTATCGACTCGGTTTTTTATGGTGTGCTATTCGATTCAAGTCACTCGCAAGTTGCTAGCTTTTGGCCAGAAAAAGGATATGATACCTTCTTTCATGGGAAAGTAGTTGATATGTTACACTTCCCAATTTGGGAAGGGCAATTGCCCAACTGGTTTCCCGTTGTTGGCGGAAATACATTTAGTTTTTTCGATCCTGTTTTTAATATCGCAGATATGGCAATAAG
Source organism: Bacteroidia bacterium (assembly GCA_030432635.1). Lineage (GTDB taxonomy): Bacteria > Bacteroidota > Bacteroidia > Flavobacteriales > Flavobacteriaceae > Psychroserpens. Next base: position 153,702 of record JAUIMB010000008.1, read on the forward strand.
TACTGGAATTGGAATATTGATTTTCTTCAATAAACGCGCATTTGGATCCGCAGAAAAACAACCCTTACCATCTCAGGAGGAAAATTCATAAATAAGTTCTGGAGTCACACAATAATTCAATGCGACGTCGTTTTTACTCACATCATGGATATGGTCTTCAGCCTTGAAGAATGACAATCCAACCTTAATGGTTTCTGGCTTGCATTTACTTAAAAAGCGATCATAAAAACCCTTTCCATAACCAACACGATGACCCTTTTTGTCGAAAGCCAATAGTGGAACAAAAACCACATCTATTTGTTCATCAACAATGGCAATACCATCGATTGGCTCTGGGACATTCCATTTGTTCTTTTTGATGATAGTATTGTCAGTCAAAAGATAATGGGACATATTATAGGTTTCAAAATTACTTTTCGAGATTACAATATGTTTGTCTTTTCCAGAAAGAATGTTCAATATATAATCTGTGTTGATTTCATTTTGTTCAGCAATGGATAAAAAGATGTGATAAAATGAATAATCCCATATTGGGAGTTTGAGTAATCGATTGGCAATTTGTAGGCTGAGGTCTTCCGCTTCACTTTCAGAAAGGTGCTGTCGCAGTAGTTTATACGCATTGCGTAATTCGGCTTTAGTCATTTTTCAGTTCGGTTGAAATATGGAATATCGCATCACCTTGATAAATAATTGGTGATTCATTGATGTTGAAGATATAACCGTCATTAGGCGATTTTACAAAGTGGTTGAAGCTTCCGTAAGGATCAGTGATATGACCAATGACTTGACCTTTATCTACTTTGGTATTGATACTAACTTTAGTTCGGAACATTCCCGAATGACTGGCACGTATCCATTTGCTGTTCCCTATAAATACACAAGATTTTTTAGGTAGGGAAACTTTGAATTTACTATTTAGCATGCCTAAATGATGTAATACGCGTTTGATGCCATTAACACCTGTATTGGTAATGGTGTTGTCGATATTAAAGGATTTTCCACCTTCAAATAACAATATAGGAATACCAAGCTTATAGCAAGTGTTTCTGAAGGATTTACTAAGGTTTTTAGAGTAGAGTACAAAAGGTGCTCCAAAAATCTTTGCGAGTTCCTTAAGACTCTTTTCGCCTTTAATGATCCTAACTTGAGCGGCATTAAAACGATCGGCTCCTCCTGTATGAAAATCCAATACCAAATCGGCATGAGGCAATATTTCGGTCACCAATCTAAAAGCCACACGACTAGCAAGAGAACCACCTTTGATGCCAGGAAACACACGATTGAGATCACGACCGTCAGGAAACTCACGATCCATATGGATAAATCCAAAAACATTGATAACAGGCACACAAATTATGGTTCCTTTTTTAGGCTTATTGATGCCTTTTGAAATAATTTGCCTGACAATTTCAACACCATTAACTTCGTCACCATGAATACCTGCAGTGATCAACACAGTGGGACCAGGTTTCTTTGAACGTTCTATAATTACAGGAACATCAATACTATTCTGTGTGTGCAATTTTGCCACATTAAACTTTACCGTTGCACTTTCACCAAGCGCGACTTCCTCGCCTAATATTTCCAAAATATCCTTATTGCTCATATGATTTCACAGAATACACAGTATTCTATAATTATTTTCGGTTACGTTCTATAAATGTAATGATAGCTCTTGCAATATTTTTTCCAGTGGCTCCTTCAATACCTTCCAATCCAGGAGTCGAATTTACTTCCAAAAGCAAAGGACCTCTTGTCGATTGTAACATATCAACACCACAAACAGGTAGTTTTAGAGCCTTTGAAGCATTCATTGCAACTTTTAATTCGTCATGATTGAGTTTGATGATCTCGGCACTTCCACCACGATGTAGATTGGATCTGAATTCACCTTCTTTGCCTTGACGTTTCATAGCTCCTACGACCTGACCGTCAACTACCAAAGCTCTTATATCTGCACCTTTGGCTTCCTTGATATACTCTTGTACAATGACTCTAGCTTGCAAACCGTTAAAGGCTTCAAGAACAGATTCGGCTGCATTTTTGGTTTCAGCCAACACAACACCCAAGCCTTGCGTACCTTCTAAAAGTTTAATGATTACTGGTGTACCACCTACATGCTCTATTACTTCCACAACATCACGCGAATAATTGGTAAATACCGTTTTGGGCATTCCTATTCCAGCTTTTGTCAATCGCTGCAAACTACGTAACTTATCACGAGATCTTAAGATGGCATCAGAAGTCACAATCGTGAAAACACCCATCATTTCAAATTGTCTCACCACTGCACAGCCATAAAACGTTACCGAAGCTCCAATTCTTGGGATGATGGCATCGACATAATCTAAATAGCGATCTTTATAGTATATGGTTGGTTTTTCCTTTTCTATAATGATGTCACATTTCAATGGATCGATAACCTCCATGTGATGGCCTCTATTTTCACCTTCCTCTATTAAGCGTTGGGTAGAATATAGATTAGCGTTTCTAGAAAGAACTACAATGTTCATGAATCATGCTTTTGAATGATTGGTTTTCCAAATTGACATCCACTAAAAACTTCTTATTGAGAAATTGTCTGCCAATCAACACAGGAAACTTCATATCGTCTCTAGTGCTTAAAGTTAAGTTAATCTTATATGTTTTACCAAAGAATATAACTTCAGATTTTATTTTATATCTATTTTCCTTACAACCATTACTGCTTTTGACATCGGTAAGTGTAAATTCATCAAAAAAAATAGGTTCACTCTTGAAATTTGAATGGCCTGTACTTTCAAAAGTGCAAATCAATTGACCGTTATGCTCTATGATTTTCGAACAATGTATGGCAGAGGTATAGGCTCCAGTGTCAATTTTTACAGCGACCTGTTCGAGGTTCAATTTAGGAAAGTCAACAATATCAACCCTTCCTAGGATTTTTTTCATTTAAATGAGTTTTTAAAAAAGTGGCGCAATGTAATAAATAGTCGCTTCAAAAAAGCATAAAAAATTATCATTTTTTAGAGATTTCAAATCTTGGTTTAATTCCTAAACACTAACTTTGAGACAATGAAAAAACCTGCTTTAGATATTCAAATTAAAACCTTGCCTCAACAACCAGGTGTCTATCAGTATTATGATAAGGAAGACACATTGATCTATGTTGGAAAAGCCAAGAATATCAAAAAAAGGGTTAGTTCGTACTTCACCAAGACCCATGAAAATGGAAAGACGAGGGTTCTAGTCAAAAAAATTTGTCAAATTAAGCACATTGTTGTTGAGACTGAAAAGGATGCCCTTTTATTAGAGAATAACCTGATTAAAAAGTACAAGCCTCGATACAATGTCATGTTAAAGGATGATAAATCCTATCCGTGGATTTGTATTAAAAAGGAACGGTTTCCGAGAGTATTCCCAACAAGACGAGTATTCAAGGATGGGTCAGAATATTTCGGTCCCTATACCAGTATGAAAACAGTACATACCTTACTGGATTTGATAAAGGGCTTGTACCATCTACGTACCTGTAATTACAACCTTTCCGAAGAAAAAATCGAAGCTGGGAAGTACAAAGTTTGTTTGGAATATCATTTGGGAAACTGTAAAGGACCTTGTGAGAATCTACAAACTGAAGCAGAGTACAATGAGGATATTATTGCGATTCGTCAAATCATTAAAGGAAACTTTAAGGATTCCTTGTCACAGTTTAAAGCCCAAATGAAGCAATTGGCTCAAGATATGCAATTTGAGGAGGCTCAAGGTATCAAGGAAAAAATTGAAGTCTTAGAAAATTACCAAGCCAAATCCACAATTGTCAACCCTAAGATCAGTAATGTAGATGTGTTTAGTATTGTTAGTGATGAAAGTTATGCCTACGTGAATTTTTTGCAGTTGTCCTACGGAAGCATTATTCGTTCACACACTTTGGAAATCAAGAAGAAATTGGATGAAACGGATAAGCAGTTGCTGGAGCTATCCATCACAGAAATCAGACAGCGGTTCAATTCAAATTCCAAGGAAATATATGTGCCATTTAAGATAGATATGGGAGACGAGGTGAAAATCACAGTTCCGAAACTAGGAGATAAACGAAAACTATTGGACCTGTCCATTCGTAACGCCAAATATTATCGCATGGAACGATTTAAACAGGTGAAGATAGTAGATCCAGATCGTCACACCAATCGTATCATGGCACAAATGAAGAGCGATTTGCGATTGAAAGAAGAGCCTCGTCATATTGAATGTTTTGACAATTCGAATATCCAAGGGACAAATCCTGTAGCGGCTTGTGTTGTGTTCAAAGATGGAAAACCCAGTAAGAAGGATTACAGGCATTTTAATATAAAAACGGTCGAAGGTCCTGATGATTTTGCATCGATGGAAGAAGTGGTCTATCGTCGTTACAAACGCTTACTCGATGAAGGTCAGCCTTTGCCTCAACTAATTATTATAGATGGAGGAAAAGGTCAGCTTTCATCAGCATTAAAAAGCTTGGATGTGTTGAAGTTGCGGCATAAAATTGCAATCATCGGTATTGCTAAACGTTTGGAAGAATTATTTTATCCAGATGATCCAATTCCCTTATATTTAGATAAAAAAAGCGAAACGCTCAAGATTATCCAACAACTGCGAAATGAAGCACACCGATTCGGAATCGAACACCATAGAAATCGACGCAGTAAAAATGCATTGACTACCGAATTGGAGACCATACCAGGAATTGGAGAGCAAACCGTCATTGCATTGATGAAGACATTTAAATCGGTCAAGCGCATTTCCGAAGCTAAAAAGGAAGCGATCGAAGCTGTCGTTGGTGCATCAAGAGCACAAAAAATAGTGGATTACTACAAAAACAAATGAAGTATTACGGACTTGCCATAGTGTTACTGTTCTCTGTGTTTTCTTTGAAAGCACAAACCCACGATACAGATGCTCCAAAAATAGGATTGGTGTTGAGTGGTGGTGGTGCTAAGGGATTTGCACATATTGGTGTGTTAAAGGTCATCGATAGTTTGGGTATTAAGGTCGATTATGTCGCTGGGACAAGTATGGGAGCCATTGTTGGGTCGTTATATGCGTCGGGTTATTCTGGACAACAGTTGGATTCCATCTTTAAGGAATTGGATTTTGATAAGGTCATTAATGACAATTTACCGCGTTCTTCCAAAACATTTTATGAACGGGATAATACCGAAAAATATGCGATTTCCTTACCGTTTAATAAATTTAAACTAAAATTACCTTCAGCGTTATCGAGAGGCCAAAATGTGTTTAATCTGTTGTCAAAATTAACACTTCATGTTAGTGAAATAGACAATTTTGAAAAGCTGCCTATACCGTTTTTCTGTATTGCTACCAATATCGAAACAGGCGAACCTGTCATGTTGGACGCTGGAAACTTACCCTTGTCCATTACGGCAAGTGGAGCGTTTCCTTCCTTGTTTCAACCTGTAAATATTGATGGACAATTATTAATAGATGGTGGTGTTGTGAACAACTATCCTATTGATGAGCTTAGGGATAAAGGGATGGATATCATTATTGGAGTTGATGTTCAGGATGGATTGGCAACTAGGGAAGCAATGACTTCCGCTCCTGATGTTTTGTTACAGATCAATAATTTTAGGACCATCAATGCGATGAAGGAAAAGTCTGTAAATACCGATATTTACATCAAGCCAGATATTAAGGATTTTACAGTGATTTCATTCAGTGAAGGTCGACGAATCATTGAAAATGGTAGAATTGCTGCACTTGAAAAAGTGAAAGAGCTCAATCGTCTTCCTAAGAACAAATCAAGAACCAATTCAGTACAACTTAAAACCATAGCTAAGGATAGCATTACGATCAACAGTGTTGAATTAACAGGAAACGATCGTCTGACCAGATCCTACGTTCTTGGTAAATTGAAAATCAAGGGAAGTGCAAAAATGAGCTATGAAAAATTCAATAAGGGTGTCAATAATTTGGTTGCAACAAACAATTTCAAATCCTTTCACTACAAATTCAGGAAGTCTCATGATAAGGAAGGATACGATTTATTAGCAACACTCGAAGAAGATCCTGTGACTACCTTCCTGAAGTTTGGAATACATTATGATGATTTGTATAAAAGTGCAGCTTTGGTGAATTTCACGAAGAAGCGCTTGTTGTTTGACAATGACATTGCAACCTTGGATGTTATTTTAGGAGACAATGTGCGCTATAATTTTGAATATTTTATAGACAAGGGATTCTATTGGAGTATAGGTTTGCGCTCGCGCTACAATCAATTTGAAAAAGGAATAGGAAGTCAAATTATTCTTAATGATGGTTTGATCAATGCGTCAGGAATCAATCAATTGGATGTCAAACTTAGAGATCAAACCAACCAATTCTACCTTCAAACACTTTTTAGAAAGGACTTTGCCTTGAGTCTTGGTGCCGAACATAAACGACTTAACATCAAATCTGAAACGATAACGATAAACACAACGACCGATGAATTTATCTTTGAGAACACAGATTATTTTAGTGCCTTTGGGACCTTAACATTAGACACTTATGATGATAAACATTATCCGTCAAATGGGTTTTATTTCAATGGTGATTTCCATACTTATTTGTTTGCGTCAAAATTTAATAGTGATTTCGACAATTTTGCGATTGCAAAAGCAGATATGGGTTATGCCTTTAAAGTTTCAAATCGTATTTCTTTCAACCTTCAAACCAGTGGAGGATTTAAATTTGGTGATAAATCGACAACGACCTTGGATTTTGCACTAGGAGGTTATGGCAATAACTTCATAAATAATTTTGTACCATTTCTCGGCTATGATTTTATATCGCTTACAGGTAATAGTTACGTAAAGGCATATGCCAGTGCCAACTATGAGATTTTTAATAAACACCATATTACTTTAGAAGGCAATTGGGCCAATGTAGCTGATGATATATTTGATTCTGGCGAATGGTTTACGCTTCCAGATTATAGAGGTTATGCGTTGGGTTATGGAATTGAGACATTTTTAGGACCTATCCAAGCTAAGTTTTCATACTCTCCTGAGCAACGCAAGAGTATTTGGTATTTTAATATTGGGTTTTGGTTTTAGATTATTCTAATTTTTCACGATATTTGAACATGTCTAGCTCAATCTTCAAAGACTTACTAAGTTATCTTCATTTTCTTATCAAGAGAAATCCTGAATAAGCCTGCATTTTTCGTATCTTTAAAATCATAATTGGCATACGGTCAAACGTATGTGTTTCAACTTTTAAACAATAAAAAAATGCCTTTTTATCATAAATTAGGGAAGATTCCTCCAAAACGACATACACAATTCCGAAAGGAAGACGGCAGCTTGTATTATGAACAATTGTTCGGGACCATCGGATTTGATGGAATGTCTACAAATTCATATCACGAACAACGACCAACACAAGTAAAGGCCATCAAAAAACAATATAGCGTCGCACCAAAAATTGCGAAAGCCAATAGCATGCAGTCGTATCGATTGCGTGGATTTCAAGTAACGCCAGAAACTGATTATCTCGATAGTAGAAAAGCCGTACTTACAAATAGCGATTGTACGATTATTTTGGCAGCACCAAAACACTCCACAAAAGATTATTTCTATAAAAACACAGATGCCGACGAACTCATCTTTGTCCATAAGGGTACAGGAAAGTTAAGAACACACTTGGGAAACCTCGATTTTAAATATGGTGATTACTTGCTCGTTCCTCGTGGTATCATCTACAAAATAGAATTCGATACCGAAGATAACAGACTCTTTATAGTCGAATCTAGACGACCAATTTATACGCCAAAACGCTATCGCAATTGGTTCGGACAATTACTTGAGCATTCGCCATTTTGCGAACGTGATATTCGTCAGCCACAAGAGTTGGAAACGTATAACGAATCTGGAGAGTTTTTAATGAAAATTAAAAAACAGGATGACATCTTCGAAATGGTCTATGCGTCACATCCTTTTGATGTGGTTGGCTATGATGGTTATAACTATCCGTATGCCTTTTCAATTCACGATTTTGAACCAATTACAGGTCGTATTCATCAACCACCTCCAGTGCACCAAACTTTCGAGACAGACGCCTTTGTAGTGTGCAGTTTTGTGCCTCGATTGTACGATTATCATCCACAGAGCATTCCAGCACCTTACAACCATAGTAACATAGATAGTGATGAGGTATTGTACTATGTCGATGGTGATTTTATGAGTCGAAATGATATCGAAGCTGGTCATATTTCATTGCATCCAGCAGGTATTCCTCATGGACCACATCCAGGAGCTACAGAGCGAAGTATCGGTAAGGAAAAAACCGAAGAATTGGCTGTGATGGTCGATACCTTCAAACCTTTAATGGTCACTGAGGAAGCGATGAAAATTGCCGATGAAGACTACTATAAATCATGGCTGGAATAAACAACATCATAAGGAGCTAATTCCTGCTTTCCGCTGTATCTTTTTTGATGCACAAAAAAGGATGCCGCTGCAATCAGGGCTAAAACTAGCGCAATATTCATAAACGATAAAAAACAATTCAAACAAAGATATCATGGCAAAAGAAGTAAAAAGTGTCAATTACGGGTTAGAGAAGATCTTTGATGGTGCTCAGGATTTTTTACCATTACTCGGAACCGATTATGTGGAATTTTATGTTGGCAATGCAAAGCAGTCAGCACATTTCTATAAAACAGCCTTTGGGTTCCAATCCTATGCATACAAAGGACTGGAAACTGGTTCTAAGGATTCGGTAAGCTACGTGTTGAAACAAGATAAAATACGATTGGTGTTAACCACACCACTCAATAGTAAGTCACCTATCAATGATCATATTGTAAAACATGGAGATGGTGTAAAAGTCGTTGCACTTTGGGTAGACGATGCTAGAAAATCATATGAGGAAACCACAAAGAGAGGCGCAAAATCCTATATGGAACCTACAGTGGAAACCGACGAACATGGAGAGGTTGTCCGTGCAGGCATCTATACTTACGGTGAAACAGTCCATATGTTTGTAGAGCGCAAAAATTATTCGGGAACATTCATGCCTGGATTCGTCGAATGGAAATCCGATTACAATCCGGATCCTGTTGGCTTAAAATATATTGACCATATGGTTGGCAACGTGGGTTGGGGACAAATGAACACTTGGGTAAAATGGTATGAGGATGTCATGGGGTTTGTAAATTTCCTGTCTTTTGATGATAAGCAAATCCATACCGAATATTCGGCACTCATGAGTAAGGTAATGAGTAATGGTAATGGTCGTATCAAATTTCCTATTAATGAACCTGCAAAAGCCGCTAAAAAATCGCAAATTGAAGAATATTTGGATTTTTACGAAGATTCAGGTGTTCAACATATTGCCGTGGCAACTGACGATATTATCAAAACTGTAAGCCAATTGAAAGCACGTGGAGTTGAGTTTTTACCACCTCCTCCACAAGCGTATTATGATATGATTCCAGAACGTTTGGGAGGTCACATGGAAATGATGAAAGAAGATATCAACGAACTCCAAAGACTTTCGATACTTGTCGATGCCGATGAAGAAGGATATCTTCTTCAAATTTTCACCAAACCAGTAGAAGATAGACCAACGCTATTCTTCGAAATTATACAACGAATGGGTGCGCAAGGTTTTGGCGCAGGAAACTTTAAGGCATTGTTTGAGTCCATTGAGCGTGAGCAAGCCAAACGAGGGACTTTATAAAATGTATTAAACCTGCTAGATTTCAAAACTAGCAGGTTTAATCGTTTTGGTTTTGGGTGTAAATGTGACTAAGCCTAATATTCTAACATAACAATAACACCTTTGTTCATAGTGGTCTCATTAAAATTTTTATTTTTGGAATAGTAATTGTAATTCTTTCTACAAAACAATAAAATGAAACCTTATAAGTTTCATTTATAAAGATTGTAAAAATGAAAAATATAGTACTTATTGTTGGATTTTTATTCGTTTTCCATGGTTTACATGCGCAAAAAAATAGTGCTTTCCAAGAGGGTGAATGGTTTAAATTTGAAATGAGCTATAGCAATTTCTTAAAAGCAGGAAATGCTACCCTAGAAGTAAAAGAATCCAAGATCAAAGGCAAACCAGTGTACCATGTGGTTGGTAAAGGTTGGACAACTGGAGCAATTAAATGGTTCTTCAAGGTTAAGGATAGATACGAAAGCTATTTCGATAAAGAAACAGGCATGCCCTATAAGTTTATTAGAAAAATAGACGAAGGTGGACATACCAAGGATATTGAAATTGATTTCAATCATGAAAAGCAAGAAGCTTTTGTAGAGAACAAAAAGTACAAAACGAAAAAGACAATAGCTACAGAAAAGGATGTTCAGGACATGGTTTCGGCATTTTATTACCTCAGAAATAACTACGAAACCGATGATATTAAGGTTGGAGAGGTTGTATCCCTGAACATGTTCTTTGATGAGGAAAACTATAATTTTAAACTGAAGTTTTTAGGCCGTGAGACCATCGATACCGAATTAGGAGGTCGAATGAAAACATTGAAATTCAGACCCTATGTAATGGCTGGACGTGTATTTAAGGAACAAGAAAGTCTCACGCTTTGGGTTAGTGCCGACGAAAATAAAATGCCACTTAAGATAAAGGCCGATTTGGCAGTTGGTTCATTGCAGGCCAACCTGGAAGCTTTTAAAGGCCTGAAGCATCCTTTAAAAATGGAATTTGACTAAGCAATATGAACGATACAACCAACTTTGACCACATCATTACCCAACTTCAGGAGAAGTATAATAAGATAGACCAAGATACAGATGACCACCTTTATGGCTTGCTTTACAGCAAGCCTATTACGTATTGGGACTATATCCAAACGGATGCCTTGCTCAATCTCCAAATTCAGCGTACAACACTTCCCGATGAAATGGTATTTATTGCCTATCATCAAATTAATGAACTGATTTTTAAGATGATTCTGTGGGAAATCCAACAGGTTGCTGAAAAAGACGATTTGAATGTTCAGTTCTTCGAAAGTAAAATCATGCGTATTAGCCGCTATTTTGATATGTTGACGACCTCGTTCAACATCATGCGAGAAGGTATGGAAGTAGAGCAGTATATGAAATTTAGGTATACGTTGACACCTGCTAGCGGATTTCAGAGTGCGCAATATCGTATGATTGAATTTGCATCTACAGAGCTCATTAATCTCATAGACTACCGTTTCAGAAAAACCATCGATAGAAATACACCTTTCGAACATGCCTTCGAACATCTGTATTGGCAAGCTGCAGGAAAAGATTATAAAACAGGCAAAAAATCCACACTATTGGTTAATTTTGAAAAACGCTACAAAGGCGATTTCATTCGTTTTATGCAAACGTATAATACCAAAAATCTGTGGACTCGTTTTAAGGAATTGCCAGAAACGGACCAACAGGATAAAGACTTGGTAAAGGCCATGAGACACTTTGATCATACCGTCAATATCACATGGGTCATGGCTCATTATAATGCAGCTAGGCATTATATCGAAAGTGGTTTGGGTGATGGCGAAGCTACTGGAGGAAGTGATTGGAAAAAATATATGCACCCTAAATATCAAAAACGTATTTTTTTTCCTGAACTTTGGAGTGAACAAGAATTAGAAAATTGGGGAGAAAATTTATAAATTGATTAATGCAACCAAAACAAATAGTAATAGCACTTTTGGTTTGTCTTGGTTTTATATCCTGTAAGGTTGATAAAGAACCTGTTGTAGAACCACTGCAAACTTACGTCGAACCAGAACCAGATAAAGCCTTTGGCTTTGTACTTGAAGATTATATCGTTAAACATGATACGATCAGAAAAGGGGATAGTTTTGGGGAAATTTTAGAGCGTCACAATATCGGCTATCCTAAAATCTTCAATATAGCTGAAAAGGCAAAAGATAGTTTCGATATCAGAAAATTACAGCTGGGAAAACCTTATGTCTTATTGTGTTCGAAAGACTCATTAGAAACTCCTGAGTGTTTCATATACCAAAAAAACAGTATAGATTATGTCGTCATTAAAATGAAAGACTCTATTGAAGCCTATACTGGAAAGAAACCAATTACCATTGTTGAGCGTGAAGCTTCCGGTGTTGTAATGAATAGTTTGTCTGAAACCATGGAGTCGCAAGGGTTGCCTTATCAGTTAATCAATGATATGAGTGACATTTATGCCTGGACCATCGATTTCTTCAGGCTTCAAAAAGGGGATCGCTTTAAGATTGTATACAAACAACGTTTTATTGAAGATTCAATTTATGCAGGAATTGAAAGCATTGATGCCGCCTATTTTGAACATAAGAATGAACCGTTTTATGCGTTCAATTTTCAAGTTGATAGCACCAAACAGATTTCTGATTATTTTGATGAAAACACTAAAAGCTTACGACGAACCTTCCTGAAAGCTCCTGTGAAATTTAGCCGTATTTCTTCACGTTATAATCTTAACCGTCGTATAAAATACTATGGATACAAACTACGTCCACATCGAGGAACTGATTTTGCTGCACCTATCGGCACGCCAATTTTGGCAACTGCTAATGGTACTGTTACTGAATCAAGACGTCGAGGCGGAAATGGTAAATATGTAAAGATTAAACATAATGCTACCTACAGTACGCAATACCTTCATATGCAAAAACAGAACGTAAAAAAAGGTGATTTTGTAAAGCAAGGTGATGTTATTGGTTGGGTCGGAATGACCGGAAATACTGGAGGACCTCATGTGTGTTATCGGTTTTGGAAAAATGGAAAACAAGTTGATCCATTTAAACAAAAATTACCTGCTGCTGAGTCGATTCCAGATTCATTGAAAACGAATTATCAAGAATTTATTAAACCATTAAAATCTCAGTTGGACAATATACAATTTGAAGATAACAAAATCGAACTACCAACTGAAAACGAGACATTAACTACTCAAATACAGTAATGGCACTACCTTCAATTAACCCTACAACTACTGAAGCTTGGCATAAGTTACAGTCACATTTTGAAACTGTAAAGCATACACATATTCAGGAGTTTTTTGCAGCTGATGAAAATAGAGTAAAAGACATGAGCATTGTTTGGGAAGACTTTTATGTCGATTATTCCAAACATCGCATATCTAATGAAACGCTCAAATTGCTTTTGGACTTAGCAGATGAGATGCAACTCAAGAATGCCATGCAAAAGTATTTTGAAGGCGATACGATTAATCAAACCGAAGGTCGTTCTGTTTTACATACAGCACTACGAAACCCAATATCTGCAAAGGTTTTTGTAGATGGAAAAAACGTCATGCCAGAAATATTTGAGGTTAAACATCAAATAAAGGCGTTTTCAAATAAGATAATCAATGGTGAATTGAGAAGTCATTCAGGTAAGACCTTTACAGATGTTGTGAACATTGGCATTGGTGGTTCTGATTTAGGTCCAGCGATGGTCGTAGATTCACTGGCATTTTACGCAAATCACTTGAAATCCCATTTTGTAAGCAACGTAGATGGCGACCACGTAAATGAGGTGATTAAGAATCTTAATCCTGAAACAACTCTTTTTGTCATTGTTTCAAAGACATTTACAACCCAAGAAACATTGTCAAATGCCAATACACTAAGAGACTGGTTCTTAAAGCATGCTCCAAAAGACGCGGTTTCAAAGCATTTTGTTGCAGTGTCAACAAACATTGAGAAAGTCAAGGCGTTCGGGATTGATGAAGCGAATATATTCCCGATGTGGAATTGGGTTGGTGGACGATTCTCCTTGTGGAGTGCTGTGGGCTTGTCCATTAGTTTGGCGATTGGTTTTGAAAACTTTGATAAGCTCTTACTTGGTGCCCATAAAATGGATGAACATTTTAAAACCACAACCTTTGAAAACAATATCCCTGTGATTACTGCTTTATTGAGTGTTTGGTATAACAATTTCTTCAATGCCGAAAGCGAAGCTGTAATTCCTTACTCTCAATACCTCAATCAGTTTGCAACCTACTTGCAACAAGGTATTATGGAAAGTAATGGAAAAAGCGTGGATCGAAATGGAGAACCAATCAACTATCAAACAGGAACCATTATTTGGGGAGAACCAGGAACAAATTCGCAGCATGCTTTTTTTCAATTAATCCATCAAGGGACAAAACTTATTCCTGCCGAATTTATAGGGTTTACTAAATCCCTACATGGTAATCAAGATCATCAAGATAAATTGATGTCAAACTTCTTTGCCCAAACGGAAGCTTTAATGAATGGAAAGTCAAAAGATATTGTGATAAGCGAATTAAAGGCGCAAGGTCTTTCCGAGGAAAAAATTAAGAAACTAACACCATTCAAGATATTTGAAGGGAATAAACCCACGACTACAATTCTCATTGACAAACTCACACCTGAAAGTTTAGGGAAATTAATCGCCATGTACGAGCATAAGATTTTTGTTCAGGGTGTTATCTGGAATATTTTCAGCTACGACCAATTTGGTGTAGAATTAGGCAAGCAGTTGGCAAACACCATCTTAAAGGATCTTCAAGGTGAAAATACTAAGAATAGGCATGACGAGTCTACGAGCAAACTAATTCGTTACTACAAAAGTAAACTTGTTTGAATTTATTCAAAACGCTGATAATCAAATATATAAAAACAAAAAATAAGGCTGTTGCTACTTATATTGAGCAATTAAAAATTCTTAACATTGAGATAATCTAGGATTATTAATACAGGCGTAATTTTGCCGAAAATTTAAACCTAAATTATTTTATAATGAAAAAAATCAGTCTAGTTTTAGCTGTAATGTTAATTTCAACAATTACAATGGCGCAAAGTTCAGTAAAAGGAAAGGTTGTAGCAGATAACCTTCCGCTTCCGGGAGCCAATATCGTTGAGAAAGGTACGAGTAATGGTGTGAGTACTGATATCGACGGAAATTTCACCATTCAAACCAATGTATCAAGTGGCGAATTAGTGGTCACGTATGTAGGTTATTCCAGCGTAACGATTAGTTTCAATGGCGATATGGACCTAGGAACCATAACATTGGTGACAGATAATTCCCTAGATGAAATTGTGATCACTGGATCTGGTGTTGTCGATTTGGCAGAAGACAGAAATACTCCAATTGCAGTTTCTACGGTTAAAGCCAATGAGATTAGAGAAAGAGCGGGAAATTGGGATTTACCCGAAGTATTAAAGTCTACACCTTCTGTCCAAAATATTAAAGGTGGCGGATTTGGTGATGGTCAAATGTTCTTACGTGGATTCGATCAAACCAATACAGCATTTTTATTGAACGGACAACCAATAAACAGTCCTGAAGATGGGAGAATGTTCTGGTCAAATTGGGCTGGAGTACTCGATGTGGCAAATGCTGTACAAGTACAACGTGGTTTAGGGTCATCTAAACTTGCAATTTCTTCTGTTGGTGGAACCGTGAACATTGTAACCAAAACAGTAGATAGAAGACAAGGAGGTTTCTTTCAAACCATGGTTGGAAATGACAACTATATTAAGACTAGCGGTTATTACTCTTCTGGATTACTAGAAAATGGTTGGGCTGTGTCAGCTATGTTAGGCCATTGGCAAGGTGAAGGTTATGTTGAAGATACAGATGGTCAAGGGCAAACCTATTTCTTGTCATTTGGATACAAACCTAGCGAGAAACATTTATTTAATTTTTTATTGACAGGTGCTCCACAATGGCATGCTGCAGCTGGTAGTGATCGAATCTCAGCTTTCTTGGAAAATGGAAGAAAGTACAACTCTTGGAATTTTGAAGGCGTCAATAGCCCAAATAATCTTAAAAGTGGAAGATATCCAGGAGGTCGAAATATTTATCACAAACCAGTGGCAAATTTGAGTTGGGATTTTACCATTAATGATAACTCATCGTTATCTACAATTCTTTATGGTTCGTTAGGTAGAGGAAGTTTTGCCCAAGCAAGAACCAATTCTGATGGTGAGGTAACCTATGCAAGAGGTTCTAACAACAATCACAATTGGTATGGTGTGGTTACTAATTATGAAAATCAGCTAAGTGAAACTTTGAGCTTGAATTTTGGTGCTGACGTACGTTTGTACAATGGTATTCACTTTAGGGATGTGAGAGAGTTTATTTCGGTCAATTCGGTAAGTGCCAATAGTGCATTTAATGGAGGTGATTATGAGCTGACTGAAACTTTTGGTGGCATCAACCCGTGGAGCGTTACATTTAATACTAATGACGATAATGCCCAACGTTTCGGTTATGACTATGAGGAAGATATCAATTACTATGGAGTTTTTGGTCAATTGGAATACACAAAGAATAAAGTATCTGCATTTTTCCAAGGATCGGCTTCGACTCAAACTCATGTGAGAACTGAGTACCTGAATGCAGAAAATGAAGGTCAACCTGAAGAATCTGAAAAAGTAAATAACCCTGGATTCAATGTGAAAGCAGGTGGTGCTTACATGATCAACGACAACCATAAAGTATTTGTAAATGCAGGTTATTATTCTCGTCAACCATTTCACAGTGACTTGTTCATTAGTGATAGAAACTCTAATGAGTTGATTAACCCTGAAGTTGAAAATCAAAAAATCACAGGTCTTGAAGCGGGTTATCAATTTGGCAGTGATAAGATCTCTGCAAATCTTAACCTCTATTACACAATTTGGGATAACAGAACATTATTAAACAATAACGGTGAAGACCAAGGATCGGCTGCATTTAGATTATTTCAAACTCAAGGCGTAAAGCAAGTGCACCAAGGTATCGAATTGGAAGTGTTTACACGTCCGTTTGATAACTTGAGAGTTAATGGTTTCTTGTCTTTAGGTGATTGGAAGTTTGATGGAAATGGAAGCAGAAGAGTCTTTAACGAAGCAGGTGAAGAAGTTGAAGGCACAACAGAAGTTGATTTAGATGGACTTCAAGTTGGTGGTGCAGCCCAAGTGACAGGAGGTGCGTTTGCAAGTTATGAAATTGTTGAAAGGGTAAGCTTGGATGGTACTTGGAATTGGTATAACGATTTGTATTCTATTGGAGATTTAGATAAAGATGCACCTCCAATCTCATTACCAGCTTACGATACTTTTGATCTTGGTTTTTCTTATAAAATGTTGTTGGATGAAAGTGCTAAAACATCACTTCAATTTAGAGTTAATGTCAACAACCTTTTTGATGAAGTATATTTAGAATCTGTTAGTGGAAATACTCCAGCATCAATGGATCCTACTGAGAATTGGAAAGGTGTTAATGTAAATAATAATGGTCGTTTCGGTTACGGACGAACTTGGAATGTAAGTGCACGATTAAATTTCTAGTTTAATCATTAACATACAATTAAAAAGAAAGGTCTATCACAATAAGATAGACCTTTTTTATATTAATTGGTTATCGCCTTCCACTCAATGGTTTCCATGATGTGCTTGATATCATTCTTTAGATAATCGGCAGCTGGATAAATCGAATCATAATTGGGTTTGGCATAGAAGTAGAGCGACCCATTTAAAAAATGATTGGTACTATCGGTAACGTAAAACTGTGATTGTGAAGCTGCATTCCCTCCAACCTCATAAAACATTCCAAAAACCCTTTGATTAGGGTTTTCATAAATAATAGCTTCGATCTCATCTGCTTTTACGGTATGTTTTTGAGTGAGGTTTTGAGCGTCCCTTAACAAAGTATCAAGGTTATTCGCTTTCACTTTTTTATAGGTGAGATAGATGGTGGCTTTCATTTTAGGGTAGTTGATATCTACACCAATGGTGTTGTTAATGCCATTGAGCTTGATATTTGAAATATTGTCAGCTATGATGTTCTTTTCGAAAGTAAAAGGAAGCCTAACATCCACTTTTTTGTATTCTGGTTTTGGGTAATCCAAGCGAAGCATTGCTTTTGGTTTTGGTAAGGGATCACTCTTACAGGCTAAACATGTTAGAATTAACAAGAGCAAGAGTTTTTTCATAGCATTCGATTTAACTTTAATGATGTCAGGTCGAGCGCAGTCGAGACCTTATTTGCAATCAGGATTAAAGACCTATCGACTACGCTCGAGATGATGCGTCCCACTATTCTAAAATGGTAAACTTAAGTTGCTTAATACGTTTTTTATCTATGGCTTCAATAGTAAAAACGTAATTTTTGAAATTTATTTTACTATGCCGTCTAGGAAATATACCTGATATCTCCAATATAAATCCAGCAATGGTTTCTGCTTCGCCTTTATTGGCTTCAAAATCTGATTCATCTGCCAATTTCACTATTTTATAAAAATCCTTTAGTGTTGTCTTTCCTTCAAAGGAATAATTCTTATCGTCAATTTTAGTGTAAATGATGTCATCGTCATCAAATTCATCGCTAATGTCACCAACAATTTCCTCAATCACATCTTCTAAGGAAACTACGCCAGAAGTACCTCCATATTCATCTACAACAACGGCTAAGTGTACTTTTTTCTCCTGAAATTCGACCATCAAGTCATCAAGTTTTTTGTTTTCAGGGACGAAAAATGGTTCGCGAGAAAGTGAAGTCCAATCGAACGCTTTACGTTCAATATGTGGTAACAAGTCCTTCACGTATAAAATTCCAGTGACATTATCGATACTATCCTTGTAAACAGGAATCCGAGAGTATCCGTTTTCGATAACCTCAGGAAGAATTTCAGCATACGACATCATCTCATTTAATGCAAAAATATCCATTCGAGGACGCATGACTTGTTTGGTGTCCGTATTTCCAAATGAAACAATTCCTTGTAAAATCTTATGTTCTTCTACAGTAGTATCACCTTCTGTAGTCAATTCAAGTGCTTGAGACAATTGATCGACGCTAATATTCGATTTTTGTTTACCCAATCGATTATGGATGGTTAAGGTAAGATGTCGCATGGGTAAACTGATTGGAGAAAATACAATATCCAATATTTTCAACGGGATAGACATAAAGGTTGAGAATTTCTCACGATTGCGACTGGCATAAATCTTAGGAACGATTTCGCCAAACAACAATATTAAGAATGTGACAACTACAACTTCTAGAAAAAATTTCACCCAAGTTGTTTCAATATGATCAAAAAGTGTTTCACCCAAGTACGCAAACAGGATGACGATACCTATATTAATAAAGTTGTTTGCCACCAAAATGGTTGCCAATAATTTTTTCGGGCGTTCCAACAAACGTGAAATAATATTGAACTTCTTGGAATTGCTTTCCATGCCTAAATCAATATCGGTTTTTGTTAACGAGAAAAAAGCAACTTCAGCACCAGATATCAATGCTGAACATAAAAGCAATACCAACAGTAGTACGAGTCCACTAATGAACGAAGCATCTATATTGAGAAAAGAAAAAAATAAACTCGTGGGTTCAGGATCCAATGGCTGTCAATTTAGTTAAAACGGAAGATCATCAGTATCGTTAGGTTCGGAAACCACATCTGGAGATGGGTTTGCTTGAGGTGTATTTGGAGCAGGCGAATGTCCAGCTAAACTTTCATTTTTTGTGGTCAAGAATGTAAAATCACTGCATTGGATCTCTGTCGAATAGCGATCGTTACCTTTGTCATCTTGCCATTTTCTAGTTTTTAAACGACCTTCAATATAAACTTTGTCACCTTTAGACAAGTACTTCTCACAAATTTCGGCAGCTTTGTTGCGCACAACAATATTGTGCCACTCGGTATTGGTCACACGTTCACCGGTTTGTTTGTTTGTGTAGGTTTCATTGGTCGCCAAAGGAAATCTGCCAATACAATTTCCACCGTCAAAATAATGCATCTTTACTTCATCTCCCAAATGCCCAATAAGCATTACTTTATTTAAGGTTCCTGACATAGCTGTTTGTGATTTTAGACTACAAAATTAATGATTTTGTATACACCAATTAAAAGTAATGAAAATTTATGAAATCTTTATATGCAGAAATCAAATTCCTCAATGAAATTACCAATCAAAATAGGTGTAGGATAAGTATTTAAATTTGAAATTGTAGTGCCTTGCCTTGGGAGTTCATCAACTTCAACAATCCAAAACTTGGTGTATAAATGTTGGTGCGATAGCTTGTGAATGATCTCTTTGGTGTTATACAAACTGAATTCGTAATTGGAACCATTAAAAAAAGCTTCAATTTGAGGGTGTGTCCTGAAGTGATTAGGCTTGAGCTCGGTATCTGTTTCTATCAAGGGAAATTGGTATAGGTTTTGCCAAATACCTTTGGTTTTACGTTGCTCAAAAAGTGTTTGCTTTTTTGAGGATATCAGCACCAAGAAATTAAAGTGTTTTTTTGTGATCTTGGTTTTTTTAAGCTTTACAGGAACCTGATCAATACGTCCTTTTTGCAGTGCAACACAAGATGATTCCAGCGGACAAACCAAACAGTTAGGCTTTTTAGGTTTGCATTGGATAGCGCCAAACTCCATAATCGCTTGGTTGTGATCGCCAGGATTTTTGGTGTCAATCAAACTTGTAGCCAATGCTTTAAACTGCTTGATGCCTTGAGCACTGTTTATAGGAGTGTCGATTCCGAAGTATCTCGACAATACGCGATAGACATTACCGTCAACAACAGCGGTAGGTTCGTTAAAGCAAATAGAAGCGATTGCGCTAGCCGTATAATCACCCACACCTTTGAGTTTTAGGATTTCCGAATAGGTAGTAGGAAACTTACCTTCCAGCTCATAAGCTATATGCTTGGCAGAAGCGTATAAGTTTCTCGCTCGTGAATAGTAACCTAAGCCTTGCCAAAGTTTGAGAATGTCTTCCTCGTGGGCATTTGCCAAATCAAAAACGCTTGGATATTGATTAACAAAAGCTTCATAATATGGTAATCCTTGCTTAATTTGGGTTTGCTGCATGATAATTTCAGACAGCCAAATACAATATGGGTTTTTGGTAGCTCTCCAAGGCAAATCTCTTTTATTTACTGAATACCAATATGTTAAGGTTTTTGTAAAATCCATTCAGAAGTCAAAATATTTGCAAAAATAAATCTTTAGAAGGTTAAATTTTAATTAATTACGCTTGAAATATTGAAATTAAATTACCTATATTTGCAGACCCTAAGAATTAATAGATAACCCTAAAAAATAATTACAATGACAAAGGCTGATATCGTAGCTAAAATTTCTGATAAATTAGGAATTGAAAAAGGAGATGTACAAGCAACAGTAGAAACATTTATGGAAGAAGTAAAATCTTCACTTGAAGGAGGAGATAATGTTTACTTAAGAGGATTCGGAAGTTTTATAGTGAAAACTAGAGCTGAAAAAACTGGACGAAACATATCAAAAAATACAACAATAAAAATACCAGCACATAACATTCCAGCATTTAAACCTGCAAAGGTGTTTGTTGAAGGTGTTAAGACCAACGTTGAGGTTAACTAACAATATAAATACAATTCCATCCCGACGCGTTTGGGATGGCGTTTTAGTATTTTAAGAAACATTAATTTAAAAAAGACTTATTTATGCCAAGTGGTAAAAAAAGAAAAAGACACAAGGTAGCGACGCATAAGCGTAAAAAACGTAGACGCGCTAATCGTCACAAAAAGAAATAGATTGAAAAAGTAGTTTTTAAACTACTTTTTCGATTTTAAAAACAAAACGTTCTTTGATATAAAATTCATGGGTTTTTACTACGATTTACCTACGTAGTACATGAATTTACTGGAAAAACCCGTTCCGAGTTAATCTTCGGAAATATTCGGGTATCCTGTGTCAAAATAATATCCATCTGTTTCGAAACGAATCAAAACAGACTAAAATTAACAACATGGAAAAAGAATTGATTATAAGATCGAGTTCTGATATTGTTGATTTTGCCTTATTAAAAGATGGAAAACTTATCGAATTGCATAAGGATGAAGACGACAACAACTTTTCGGTTGGTGATATTTTTATCGCTAAGATTAGAAAAGCTGTTCCTGGCTTAAATGCCGCATTTGTAAATGTAGGTTATGAAAAAGATGCGTTTTTGCATTATCATGATCTAGGACCAAAATTGCCTTCTCTTTTAAAATTCGTTAAACGTGTAAGCGCAGGTAGACATACCGATTTTTTACTGAAAAACTTTCAGTTTGAGAAAGATATTGACAAAAATGGTAGCATTGCCAATGTTTTGAAGTCAAATCAATCTCTATTAGTACAAATTGTAAAAGAACCAATATCCACCAAAGGACCTCGTATTAGTAGTGAGCTCTCCATTGCAGGTCGATATATTGTCTTGGTCCCTTTTTCTGACCGCATTTCAATTTCCCAAAAAATTGAATCCAAGGAAGAAAAAGAACGTTTAAAACGTTTGGTCAAGAGTATTACACCTAAAGGGTTTGGAGTTATAATTCGTACCGTCGCAGAAGGCAAAAAAGTTGCCGAACTCGACAAGGATTTACAAAATTTGCTGAATCGATGGACAGCAATGTGTAAAAAATTACATAAAGCACATCACCCAAGCAAGGTATTGCATGAAATGAACAAAGCCTCTTCAATTTTAAGAGACATTTTTGATGATTCATTCACAGGTATTACCGTTGATGATGAAGTGCTTTACGAACAAATCAAGGATTATGTTCAGGAAATTGCTCCCAAAAAAGAATCAATAGTTAAGATGTACAAAAATGGCGTACCAGTTTATGAAAAATTTGGTATCGAACGTCAAATCAAAACATCTTTCGGTCGCACAGTTTCTATGGCAAAAGGAGCGTATTTGGTGATAGAACACACCGAAGCGATGCATGTCATTGATGTGAATAGTGGGAATAGATCTAACAAACAAAAAAATCAAGAGGACACTGCCCTTGAGGTCAATTTAATTTCTGCTTCAGAAATTGCCCGACAATTACGTTTACGTGATATGGGAGGCATTATCGTCGTCGATTTTATTGACATGAGAAGCGCAGAGAATCGCAAAAAATTGTACAATCATCTTCGCGACGAAATGCAAGATGATAAAGCAAAGCACAAGATTTTGCCACCTAGTAAGTTTGGTTTGGTACAAATTACTAGACAGCGTGTTCGACCAGAACGCAATATTAAGACCAAAGAAGAAAATCCTAATGGAGGTAATGAAATTGAAGCACCGATTGTTGTGATTCAAAAGATTACCCAAGATTTAGAGCGACTCTTCAAAAAAGACTATAAAAAGATTACCTTAAATGCACATCCTTTTATAGCAGCCTTTCTAACCAAAGGGTTTCCATCGGTACGTTCGAAGTGGTTCTTAGAACACAAAAAATGGGTAAAAGTTTTACCTCGAGATGCTTACACTTATCTTGAATACCATTTTTTTGATAAAAATGGTAAGGAAATCAAATAATATCTAAAACCCCTTTTCACTATTGTGGAAAGGGGTTTTTTGTTTTTTGAATAAGTGAAATTATTAATATGCGTACAGCTACCAAATTTCTAAAGGAAAACTTCTATTAATATTCCATCGACCATCTTTATCTTTTTCAAGTAAATATAAATTTCCGTATCCCGAAAGAGAACTCTGACTAATACCAACAGTAAAAGCAGCCTTGTCAAATGATTTGTTGAATGCAATATTTGAAAATTGAAAAAGTATGTCAAAATCTTTCCAATCTTTAGAATTATTAAGAATTAAAGTGTCGGCCAAAAAGACTTCATGTCTGCTATTTTGATTTATAGATTTGATAGGTATATTTTTTCGCTTAGCCAATGAGTGAAATTGCCGAATAATTTCATTATAACCTTTTGGAATGTTCAATTGATTAAATTTAAGAGATACATTAGGTTTAGTCAACTCGGGATAAATTGCTACTCTGAGGTTGACTTTTTTTAAAGAGTCAATTACATGTTGCGATATTTGCCAATCACTTGATGATTTATTAGAAGGTTTAGGTGGTGAAGGTAAGGGGATTGCCTTAGCTTCTATTAAAAAAACTAAAACCTCTGTTACCATATCCTCATCATGATTTGCTTGGTCAGTTTTACAATTGAAGAATAGCCCAACAATGAGAACAATAGATAAAAAATGCTTTATTCGTTGCATACTTGAATGTCAATATTAGTTTGTTCCCTTAGATTCGTTAAGTAATTTTCTTCTTCTTCCGTCAATTGACCAGAATCATAACTCCAACCATGCCGACTTCGCATGGGTCCTCATCTTCTCTCACCATAGTTGAAATAACCTCGTTTTGAGGACAGTTGATCACTAAGTACATACAACAATTTTCTGCGCCTTCTTCAGGACTCCATTCATCTAACTCCCATCGTTCGCCATCACTATCAACATAGTAAATATCACAACCACTACTGCCAGTTGAGCCAGAACTGCTGTTCGAATTATTAGTATTGGCGACATCATTATTACCCGATGAGGTGTCCTCGTCGTCACTTGAAGTGTTATTACCACTAGTTCCTCCAAACTCAGTGTCATTTTCATAGTCGTCCCAACCTTCCCATAAACCGTCTGTGTTAGCGCAAGGATCGGTTCTTCCCGTGAAATCGATGACTTGACCGCTTTCAACAATTAATGTACCAGTTTGAGCTCCATTATTGTCAAATGATTCTATAGTGCCAGTGAATTCAGATAAATCTAAAAGACCTTTATCCGTAAACGGAATTTTGCCTTCAAATGTGTATTTCAAGAAATATTCGTAAATTCCATCTACAGTTTCAACAACAATCAAATTGATGATATGAACTTTCCTGAAATAGGTTGACTAAAAATTAATCATTTAATTATAGTCACTTATGAAACCACAAAAACAACACTGGCGAAAAAAAAGCTACCAAAAAGCAACT